>NZ_VLKK01000001.1 GCF_007830065.1 Sphingobium wenxiniae
CAGGACCGCTGCTCTGGCAAGCGCGGAGTTTACCACCTTGCGCCTGCGGCTGCTCAAGGTCGCTGCGCGCGTCGTAGAAAGTGCTAGCCGCATCCGCATTGCCTTCGCTTCCGCCTGTCCGGATGCCGACCTGTTCCGCGCCCTCGTTCTCCGGCTGAAGCCTGCGCCGACGTAGCCCATGCGGCAGCGCCGCAGAACTCCGAGCCCAGCCCTTCAACCCGAAAAGCCCATCAATCCGAATGCGGTGAAACAAACGCCAGCGATGCCGGTCGTCCGCGCAATACAGCCAGCCGCAGCAAATGCCCAGAGCGGACCCGAAACCGAGCGTCGTGAATAAGAGAGGCTAGCTTCGATTTTCTCGGCTATAAGTTTACTGCAGAACAGCGGGTTAACCGCGAGAAACCGCGAAAGGTCTGGCTAGCAATAGCCGAGCGGAAGACGCGCCTTATGAAAACGCGCATCTATTTGTCCCTTAAGACTTTCATGAAGGACGGTGACGGAGCGATGCTAGTGGATCGACTTCGTGTTCTAACAAGCAACTATCGAATCAATCGACGCGGCATAAATGCAATACGACGATCGAGATACATCTACGCGGGAATTTATTACAATTATTGGCGCTGCGGTGAATATATCGATGGAAAGCACTATCCATCGGCACCTGCGAGCCTGCGTGAAATCGATAATTTCTTGCATGGTCATATGAAGTCAAGGGGTAGTAAATTTAAGACCACGCTCGAGCTTCGCCTGGCACCGGTACAGCGACGGGTGATCGACAGTCTATCGTTCGAGCGCGGCTTTGCGGGGCGCAGAATGGTGCGTGTGCCTTTCTCGCGATTCTCAAAACTAAAGGCGATTTGGCGCAATGTCTGACGCTTCACGATCACTTCTGGCACGAAGTCTGCTGACAGACACGCTGCCGTACGAGGTCCCTGTCATATTCTCCAACGATAAGCTGCACTCGGCTTTGTCCGCGACAATGCCTTCCCAGGTCGCGAGGTTGTGGGAAAAGATGCGTTCGGGTCGCAAAGACTACACCATTCCCTACAACTACGAGATTGCCAAGGACGATAATCGGACTACGACCCTCAGTATAGTTCATCCACGCATACAGGAAGAGATGGCGGCGTTTTACGAGGCACATAACTCCAGCCTCTTGAGCCACTGCGCCGATGGACGAATTTCACTTAGGCGACCGGTTAACCTTGCTTCCCCGTATGTCTCTAGTCAGACCGTTGATGTGGAAGGACGACTCCGTCTTGGTGTCGCGCAAATTCTCGTAGATGAGGAGCAGCCGGACGTTTCTCACCTCCCGTCTTATTTCGCGTACGGGAAATACAATCTGTTGGGTAAGTTCATCGGATCGCGCGAGTTCATCAGGTTGGAAGGACGCTACCTGCGATACCGCACGCTCGATATTTCAAAATGCTTCTATAATATTTACTCTCATACGGTTAACTGGGCTGTTAAAGACAAGCTGCTCGCAAAAGAATTTAAATCTGCGTACTCATTTGAAGCGCAGTTTGATAAGCTTATGCAGCGCGCAAATTACAATGAAACGAATGGAATAGTTGTTGGTCCAGAATTTTCACGGGTGTTTGCAGAGATTATACTGCAACGCGTGGATCAAAAAGTTATAGATAAACTTGCGGTTGATGGATTGGTATTTAATAAAGACTATGAAATTCGACGGTATGTGGACGATTTTTTTGTATTCTCGAATGCGACTGAAACTCTTGATAAGGTCGAAAACGAGATTCGCGCCCAACTTGAGTTCTACAAACTTTATGTGAACGAGAAGAAGGTCGAAACATTCACTCGCCCGTTCGTTTCAAAGCTCTCTTTGGCTAGGCAGGAAGTCGGAAGCCTGCTGCGCAACGTCCGGTCAGCCTTGCATGATCTGCGCAAGTCGGCAGACCCGAAAGACGCTCGCAGACATCATAGGCACTTGAAGGCCTTGATGGGCGAAATCCGATTGGTGGTTTCCAAGCATGAGATCGCCTTTGCAAACATTAGCGGCTGGGTAATGTCGCGGTTGAAACGGTTGAGCCGCGTAGCGATGAGTTCAATGAAGGGGGAACTACCTGAAGGCATGCAGGCGCTGATCGGCGATGTTGTTGTCACGATTGTGGAACAGATGTTCTACATCTGCGCGATCGATACGCGGGTACGCTCGACATATTCGATCGCACAGCTCTGCTTATCGCTGCGCGAGAATATGTCGCTGTTTTCTGAGGAGCAGCAGGATCTCATTGCACATGTAATTATGGACCAGTGTCTTGCCATCCTTCGCGCCACGCGATCACGGGAAGGAGAAAGGTTTGGGCGCCGAGATTCGGTGGAGGTCTTCAATCTGCTTATTGTCGGTGCATTGTTCGTCGGTCCAGAATTCATGCGCTCCAGCGAGGTGCAAGAGGTTCTGCGTGCATTCTATGATAACGAGCGCATCTCTTATTTTGCGTTCATAACGCTCAAGTTTTGCTACCTTCGGGACGTATCTCGCTTCAGTTCGGAACTGGCAGCGATCAACGATCTGGTCGAAGCCCGAATCACTGCTTCTTCTGTGGATTTCATGAGGGACACCGAGGAGTATCTCCTTCTGAATGAATGGATATCGTCTCCGGATCTCTCTGCACCTAAAAAGCGCGATGTTCTAAACCTGATTTTTGGCGCTGAGTTGTTCGGTAAGAATGCCACACAGGAACTTGGTAGATGGACGGGCTTCGTCGACTGGAGTGGCCTTAGCGTCTATCACCTCCTTGCGAAAAAGGAGTTGCGCCCTGTCTATGCCTGGGGTTAGCTCCGTAGGTCGGCATTCCCGCCAGCATCAGTTCGTCTGATGACAACGCACTTGGTTTTTTGCATCCCTGGGATGCGTTGGAGGCCTCGTTCGGGCCGCAAGGCACACACGTCGCGGGGGTGTCGACACATTGCTGTTCCGCGCGTCTCAAAGGCTTTCGGCTAGGTAATAGCGTGAGAGATGCCGATTACTTATCCCTGTGGAAGCCACGGGCATTGCATAGCCTGAATCGACCACTCCCGCGCGGCAAGTCGTTATTGCGGTGCTTATCCGGTACCAATCCCAGGCGTACGTGAACGAACGCCGATTGAATCGGATTAAGCTCTTGTTTTTAGTGAATAAAATGGTGAGCCCTGCTGGGTTCGAACCAGCGACCTACTGATTAAAAGTCAGTTGCTCTACCGACTGAGCTAAGGGCCCCGAATGAGGTTGGCCCGCACTAGTGAGGCTGATGCGGATGGTCAACCTCTCGCGGCATCTTTTGTCCTTGCTTTCATGAGGCGTCCGTGGAGATGCCGCACAGTCAAGCCGGACCGGGGATCGCGCCATTTCGGAACGATGCCCAGGAGAGGCTTCAAGACGAAGTCTCGCGTCCGGAAAGCGCGATGGGGGATGGAAAGACGCGGACTTTCCCAACGTCCGCCCGACCATAGGATTATATCGATATCCATGGTTCTCGCCCCCCACCGGCGAAACCGGCGGCGGCCCATGATGCGTTCGATCTTCTGCAATTCCCGCAGCAGCTCTTCGGGGGGCAAGGCGGTTTCCAGCAACAGGGCGCCATTGGTGAAAAGGCGGCGCGACGGCCCCAGCGGAGGCGTCGTGAAAAGGGGTGAGGCACATCGTGTCCGCCCGATTTCGGCGAGCCGCTCCGTTACCTCCCGCAGCAGGCGCGCCGGAGGGCGATCGGCGGACAAGGGACGATTGGAACCCAGCGAAAGCGCATAGGAATGAAGATGGCTTGTGCCCGGCATCCCGGAACGCCTATCTGCTTCGCGAGATGCTGGAAAGTCCCTTGCCCCAAACCGAGCCGCCTCATGATTGCCCGCGCTGTCCCCGGCTCGTGGATTTGCGTGACGCCTGCCGTGCGGAACATCCCGATTGGTGGAACGCGCCGGTCCCCGCCTTCGGCGATCCCGATGCGCGAATCGCGATTATCGGCCTGGCGCCCGGCAAGCATGGAGCCAACCGCACGGGGCGGCCCTTCACGGGCGACTATGCGGGCGACCTCCTGTTCGCGACGCTGGCGAAATTCGGCTTGGCGGAGGGCAGCTATATGGCGCGGCCGGATGACGGTCTGGCCTTGCGCGATATCATCATCCTCAATTCGGTCAAATGCCTGCCGCCTCAGAACAAGCCGTCGCCCGACGAGGCCCGCAACTGCCGGCCCTTCCTGGCGCAGGCTGTGGCGGCATTGTCAAAAGCGCGGACTTTCATCGCGCTGGGTCAGATCGCCCACCAGTCGGCGGTCAAGGTCCTGGGAGGCAAGTTGCCCAAGGCGCGTTTCGGGCATCTGGCGGAGCATAAAATGCCTGATGGCCGCATTCTGATCGATAGCTATCATTGCTCTCGATATAATCAGAATACGGGACGGCTCACCGCCGGAATGTTCGAAGCCGTGTTCGCGCGGGCGGTGGAACTCGCCTGCGGCTGAACGGCTGCGGCCCATCGCCGGCCTTCAGATATCCTGCGTAATGCGCGTGTAAAGCTCGGGCCGGCGGTCGCGGAAAAAGCCCATGCCGGCCCGGTGCTTCCGTGCCCGTTCCAGGTCAAGCGTCGCCACCAGCGCGCCGTTGTCCTTCGCGTCGGCCTCCGCGACGAAATCGCCCCATTCGTCGGTGATGAAGCTATGACCGTAGAAGGACTGCCCGTCCTCTTCGCCGATCCGGTTGGCGGCGATCACCGGCATGCAGTTGCTGACGGCATGACCGATCATCGCCCGCCGCCACATGCGGCTGGTGTCCAGGTCGGCGTCATAAGGCTCCGATCCGATGGCCGTCGGGTAGAACAGCATCTCCGCGCCCATCAGCGCCATGGCGCGGGCGGTTTCGGGATACCACTGGTCCCAGCAGATGCCGACGCCGATCGTGCCGTGCCGCGTTTCCCACACCTTGAAACCGCTATTGCCGGGCCGGAAATAATATTTCTCCTGATATCCGGGGCCGTCGGGAATGTGGCTCTTGCGATAAAGCCCCATGATCTCGCCCTGATCGTCGATCATGGCGAGCGAATTATAATAATGCTGCCCATCGCGCTCAAAGAAACTGGTGGGGATATAGACGCCTTCCGCCTTCGCCACCTTACGCATTTCCTGGACGGCGGGATGGGTGTCCATGGGCTGCGCGCCAGCGAACAGCGCCTCTTCCTGCGTCTTGCAGAAATAGGGGCCTTCGAACAATTCTGGCGGCAGGACGATCCGGGCGCCCCGCGCCGCGGCCTTGACGACATGGGCGGCCACCATGTCGATATTGCCGGTCCTGTCCTCCGAAAAAGCGAGCTGAAGCGCGGCTACGGTGACTTGAGACATTCGGAAAACTCCGTTCTTTCCGATCAATATGGAAAATGGGAGGACAGGTTCAACGCGATGGCATCTGCTGGCTGGTGCAATGGAAGCCGCCGCCGCCGGACAGGATGGCGTTGCCGGGCAGTCCCACTATGTCGCGTCCGGGGAAGAACGGCTTCAACGCCTCCAGCGCCGCCTTGTCATTGGGGCAGCCATAGACCGGCACGATGACGGCGGCGTTGCCGATATAGAAATTCATGTAGCTCGCCGGGATCGGCTGACCGTCCACCATCACCAGGCCGGGGGAGGGGATGGAGACGATATCCACTCCATGCGCCCTGGCCCGCGCCCGCGCGTCGGCATAGATGGCGGCGTTGGGGTCGTCCTCGCCCGCCGCTTCGGGCAGGGCCAATATGCCGGGCGCGACGAAGCGGGCGAGGTTGTCGACATGCCCATCCGTATGATCGCCCAGCAGCCCGTCGCCCAGCCACAGCATATCCGAAAGACCAAGGCTCCCCGCCAGCAGCGTCTCGATCTTTCCCCGGTCGAGGTCGGGGTTGCGATTGGGGTTGAGCAGGCATTGCTCGGTCGTGACGAACAGGCCCGTGCCGTCCGTATCGATCGCCCCGCCTTCCAGCACCCAATGCTGGGTATCGGTGGGCAGGCCGGTCATGGCGGCCAGCCGCGCGCCGATATCCTCGTCGCCCGCCATTTCATATTTGCCGCCCCAGCCGTTGAAGCCGAAGTCGACCAGAGCGCGCGCCTGTCCATCGCACACGGCAATCGGCGCGGTATCGCGCAGCCATACGTCGCCCAGCGTTTGCACGACGATGGCGACGCCCGTATGGGCCAGCTTGCGCGCTATTTCCGCATCCGCCTCATTGGCGACGACCAGACGGACTTCCTCGCCGCGTCCATCCGCATGAACGGCGGTGGCGAAGTCCGCGATCTGCTGCCGCGCTTCGTCGAAAGCGCCGGGCCATTCGGCGGGATTGGTCGGAAAACCGATCCACACCCAGTCATGCGGCGCCCATTCGGCGGGCATTCGGAAGGTCATCGCGATCCTTTCAGGGGAAGTGTCGCGGCCCCTTAGCAGCAGCGGCGGAAAAGGGGGAGGGGCATTTCGCCGCGCGGCCTGCCCTCCCTCCTTGGTGCTTATTGCCCGGCACGGCTCTTGTCGCGGATGGCGCGGAACTCGTCGCCCGCCACCCAGTTCGGCCAGTCCGCCGTACTGGCGAGCGCCCGCCCGACATCGAAGTAAAGCTGCACGTCGGCCTCCAAGCCTGTCCAGTCCCAATTGGGATCATATTCGTCCTTGGGTCCGTGATAGCGATGCTCGGTATAATCCTCCGCCGCGGCCATGCCCGCCGGCGTCCCGCCCTTCACCAGATCCTCGCCGCCCTCGAAATAGAGCATCGGCACGCCATGCTTGGCGAAGCTGAAATGGTCGGAGCGGTAATAAAAGCCCTTTTCCGGCGTCGGTTCGACGGTGGCGGTCCGGCCTTGAGCCGCCAGCGCGCGGTTCAGATAGGCGTCGAGGTCGGACTTGCCCTTGCCGATCACCACGACATTCTTCGCCGGTCCCGCCATGCTGAGCGCGTCCATATTGACGCCGCCGACCGTCCGGCCGAGCGGGAAAACGGGATGATCGCCATAATAGGCCGATCCCAGCAGCCCCGATTCCTCTGCGGTCACGGCCAGGAACACCTGGCTGCGCTCCGTCGGCCCGGCCTTCACATTGGCCTCCGCCAGGGCGACCAGCGCCGCCGTGCCGGTCGCATTGTCGACCGCGCCGTTGCAGATATCGTCGCCATCCGGCGCGGCCTGACAGCGGCCCAGATGATCCCAATGCGCGCTGTAGAGCACATATTCGTCGGGCCGCGCCGTTCCCGGCAGCAGGGCGACGACATTCTTCGACATATGCTTGCGCAGGTCGTTGTCGAAGGAGAGGGAGGCTTTGACGCCTTTCAAGGGCACCGCCTTGAACCCCGGCTTCTTCGCCTGCGCCATCAACGTATCGAGATTGAGGCCGGCGCTCGCCATCAAGGCGGCGGCCTTGTCCTTCTGAATCCAGCCGATCGCGGCGGACTGGTCGGCATTGCCGTTCGCATTGTCCGCGACCTGCTGCGCGCCCGTCCAGCTCGACTGCACGACATTCCAGCCATAGGCGGCGGGCACTGTGTCATGCACGATGATCGCGGCCTCCGCGCCCTGACGCGCGGCCTCCTCGAACTTGTAGGTCCAGCGGCCATAATAGGTCATCGCCCGCCCGTTGAACGGTCCCTCCAGCCCGGCGGCTTCATAGTCGGGATCGTTGACCAGGATGATGACGGTCTTGCCCTTCACATCCAGCCTGGCATAGTCGTTCCAGCCCTTTTCCGGCGCATTGATGCCATAGCCGACGAATACGACCGGGCTGTCCTTCACCGCGACATGGGGCTGGGTCGTGCGATAGGTGGCGGCGACCATCTCCGGCCCATAGGCGGCTTGCACCTTCGCCTTCCCGCCGGAGAAAGTCAGGGGCGATACATTCTTCGTCGTGATCTCGACCAGAGGCACGTCCTGAAACCAACTGCCGTTATTGCCGGGTTTCAAGCCGAGTTGGGCGAATTCGCCGGACAGCAGGGCGAGCGTCTTTTCCTCGCCGACCGTCCCCGGTGCGCGGCCTTCGAAGGCGTCGGAGGACAATAGCTTCACCAGCCTTTTCATGGTGTCGACAGACGGTTCGACCTTCCTGGCGGGCGGTGGCGTTAGAGCACTGGCGGAGGCCGGCGGACCGGCTCCATCGGAAGCGCAGGCCGAAAGGGCAAGGGCGGCGGCAAGAACCGCGATCGAGCTATGCATGACAGGGACCCTCGAAATGGCGATGCCTGCCGTGATGCCAGCCCATGCAAGGCTGCGCAAGATTGTTGCGCGGAAAAGAAGACGACCATGAGGGCTTGCAGATCCGCGCCGAATGGCGTGCAATGGTCATAAGCCCCATAATCGCCAAAAAGAAAGGGCGGCCAAAAGGCCGCCCCTCCCGAAATCCGTACTGCCGGAAACGGTCAGCGCGAATAGAATTCGACGACCAGATTGGGTTCCATCTTCACCGGATAAGGCACTTCGTCCAGCGTCGGAACGCGGACATAGCTGACCTTGGCCGCGCCATCGGGCGCGACATAATCGGGGATGTCACGCTCGGGCAGGCTCTGCGCTTCCAGGACCAGCGCCATTTCCTGCGCCTTTTTGCCCAGGGTGATTTCGTCGCCCGGCTTCACCAGACGCGACGCGATGTTGCACTTCACGCCGTTCACATAGATGTGGCCATGCGAAACGATCTGGCGGGCCGAGAAGATGGTCGGCGCGAACTTGGCGCGATAGACGACCGCGTCCAGACGGCGCTCCAGCAGGCCGATCAGGTTCTGGCCGGTGTCGCCCTTCATGCGCGCGGCTTCGATATAGTTCTTCTTGAACTGCTTTTCGGTGATGTCGCCGTAATAGCCCTTCAGCTTCTGCTTGGCGCGGAGCTGGATGCCATAGTCGGACATCTTGCCCTTGCGGCGCTGGCCGTGCTGGCCGGGGCCATATTCACGCTTGTTGACCGGGCTTTTCGGGCGGCCCCAGATGTTCTCGCCCATGCGGCGGTCGAGCTTGTACTTGGCGCTGGTGCGCTTCGTCATAGATAATTCCTTACAATCGCTAACAACGGTCTTCCCGGTCGTCGCCTGCTTGCCTCAAAAAAAGGGGCAGGGCCGCCGCTTCACCGGGATGCGGGGCCAATCGCGAAGGCGCGCGTATGAAGAAGGGGGCGGATGATGTCAACCCTCGACAGGGCGCTGCTCTGGGCCTAGTCAGCCTGCCCATGAACCCCGATAGCTATACGACGATGGCGCAGGTCCGCGCGGGCGTGGATGAGATCGACCGCCAGATCGTGGCGCTGCTCGCCCAGCGCTTCGCCCATATGCGCGCCGCCGCCCGGATCAAGCCGGAACGCGGGCACGTCCGCGATGAGGAACGCAAGGCGCTGGTCATCGCCAACGCCCGCGCAGAAGCGGAAAGACTGGGCGCGCCCGGCGACGCGATCGCCGGGTTGTGGGATCAATTGGTCGAAGTCTCCATCGCCTATGAGATGGACGAGTTCGATCGCCTGAAAGGCTAACGAGCCCGCGGATTGCTCAGCGCGGATAGCACGCCGCGCAGGGTGCGCACCTCCAGATGGTTCCAGCCCGGCTTGGTCAGCAGGTTCCGCAGGGTCCGCCTGGTCGCGGGCGCGCGGTCAGGCGGAAAGAAATAGCCCGCATTGTCGAGCAGCGTCTCGAATTGGGAGATCATCCCCTCAAGCTCCGCTTGCGGAGCCGGTTCGCCAAGCTCGGTCACGGTCGGCTGCTCCAGCGCCGCCTGCTTCGACCATTCATAGGCGCACAGGATCACTGCCTGCGCCAGATTAAGCGACCCGAATTCCGGGTTGATCGGCACGGTCAGGATCTTCCGGGCCAGCGCCACATCCTCCGTTTCAAGCCCGGAGCGCTCCGGCCCGAAGACATAGGCGCAGCGACCCTGCGCGCCATGAATTTCGCGCGCGGCTTCCTCCGGCGTGACGACAGGCTTTGTGACGCCGCGTTTCCGCACCGTGGTCGCATAGACATGCGCGCAATCGGATACGGCGTCGGCCAGGCTTTCGAAAACGACGGCCTTGTCGAGCACGATGTCCGCGCCCGCCGCCGATGGCCCGGCATCGGGATTGGGCCAGCCGTCACGCGGAGATACCAGCCGCATCTCCGTCAGGCCGAAGTTCAGCATGGCGCGCGCCGCCTTGCCGATATTCTCGCCCAGTTGCGGCCGGACGAGCACTATGACGGGGGGCAATGTCTCCATATCTCCGTTCGTCCTGAGTAAGGGCTGAGCTTGCCGAAGCCCTGTTCGGCGACAAGCGCTTCTTCGCGCGTGTGGAAATCTTGCTGCCATATCAGGGTTATGGGACGCCGCTTCTGGGTATAACCTGCAATCTCGGCTGCCTGATGCTGCACGATCCTTCGATACGCCATTTCGACTTCGCTCAATGGCTGCTCAGCACGAACGGAAGTGGTGCAGGGGATTGCCCTCACTCACTCCCGACCTCCTTCACCGTGCTGGCGAAATCCTCGAAATCGCGTGCGTCGGTGAAGTCCTTGTAGACGCTGGCGAAGCGGATATAGGCGACGCTATCGAGCCGTTTCAGCCCCTGCATCACCATCTCGCCGATGGAACGGGCAGGCACTTCGCTGTCGCCGCTGGTTTCGAGCTGCCGCTGGATGCCGGAAATCAGCTTTTCCAGACGGCTGGGATCGATGGGCCGCTTCCGGCAGGCAATGTCGATGGAGCGCGCGAGCTTGTCGCGGTCGAACGCCTCCTTGCGGCCTTCGCTCTTCATCACCCAGATATCGCGGAGTTGAATCCTCTCGAAGGTCGTGAAGCGCGCGCCGCAGGCTTCGCACTGCCGCCGACGGCGAATGGCGTTGCCATCCTCCGTCGGGCGGCTGTCCTTTACCTGACTGTCTTCATGCGAGCAGAAAGGGCAACGCAATGCCGCTTACCCTTCGTAGATCGGGAAACGGGCGCAGAGAGCCGACACGCGCTCGCGCACATGGGCTTCGACCGCCGCATCGCCATGCTCGCCCTTGTCGCGCAGGCCTTCCAGCACGTCGGCGATCATGTCGCCGATGGCCTCGAACTCCGCCACGCCAAAGCCGCGCGTTGTGCCCGCGGGCGAACCCACGCGGATGCCGCTGGTTTTGGTAGGCGGCAGCGGATCGCCCGGCACGCCGTTCTTGTTGCAGGTGATGAAGCTGCGCTCCAGCGCCTCGTCCGCATCCTTGCCCGAAATGCCGTAGGGCCGCAGGTCGATGAGCGCCAGATGCGTGTCCGTGCCGCCCGACACGACGGCAAGGCCGCGCTGCTCCAGCTTGCCGGCGAGCGCCTTCGCGTTGGTCACGATGGCCTGGGCATAGGTCTTGAACTCCGGCTGCAATGCTTCGCCGAAAGCGACCGCCTTCGCCGCGATGACATGCATCAGCGGCCCACCCTGGAGGCCGGGGAACACCGCCGAGTTGATCTTCTTTGCGATGGCTTCGTCATCGGTCAGGATCATGCCGCCGCGCGGGCCGCGCAGCGTTTTGTGCGTGGTCGTGGTCACGACATGGGCATGGCCGAAGGGCGTCGGATGTGCGCCCCCCGCGACGAGGCCCGCAAAGTGCGCCATGTCCACCATGAACAGCGCGCCGACCTTGTCCGCAATGGCCCGGAACCGGGCGAAGTCGATATGGCGCGGATAGGCGCTGCCCCCCGCGATGATGAGCGTCGGCTTGGCCTCGACCGCTTGTCGCTCCAAGACGTCATAGTCGATGAGGTGCGTGTCTTCGCGCACGCCATATTGCACGGCGTTGTACCACTTGCCCGACAGGGCGGGCTTCGCGCCATGCGTCAGGTGGCCGCCAGCGTCCAGCGACAGGCCCATGATCGTGTCGCCCGGCCTGGTCAACGCCAGCATCACCGCGCCGTTCGCCTGCGCGCCCGAATGGGGCTGCACATTCACGAAGCCGCAATTGAAAAGCTGTTTCGCCCGATCGATGGCGAGTTGCTCCACCTCATCCGAGGGCGCACAGCCCTGATAATAGCGTTTGCCCGGATAGCCTTCCGCATATTTGTTGGTGAAGACGGACCCTTGCGCCTCCAGCACCGCCTTGCTGACGATATTTTCCGAAGCGATCAGTTCGATCTGGTTCTGCTCGCGCTTCAGTTCATGAGTGACGCCGGCGAAGACCGCCGGATCGGCATCGGCCAGGCCGCGCGTGAAATAGCCTTCCGAACGGATGTCCGACAGGGCGGGCTGGGCCAAAGTGGTTGCTGTGCTCATGGGCGTGCTCCTTACAGCGCGGGCTTGGACAGTTTGTCGACTCGGGGACCATGGCGGCCGCCGCCGAATTCGGTGGAAAGGAAAGCGGTGATGCAGGCTTTCGCCATATCGACGCCAATCAGGCGCGCGCCCATGGCGAGCACGTTGGCGTCGTTATGTTCGCGCGAGAGCGCCGCCGACAGCGGCTCGCCGGCCAGCGCGCAGCGGCAGGCCGGGTTGCGGTTGACCGCGATGGAAATGCCGATCCCCGATCCGCAAAGCGCGACGCCGCGTTCAACGGCGCCCGACGCCACCGCCTTCGCCAGCTTGTAGCCATAATCGGGATAATCCACCCGGTCCGCTGTCGCGGGGCCAAGGTCGTCGACCGCGTGCCCTTCGGCGCGCAGCCAGTCGGCAAGCTCCGCCTTCAGGTCCACGGCGGCATGATCGGAAGCAATGGCGATTTTCATATGAATATCCCTTCACCGCGAAGGTGATTCGTTTCCCGCGCCTCTTAGGCGGAGCGGCAACGGATTGCCACAGTCCACCGCCGCCCTTATGGCCCCGTTCATGGCAGGCGCGATCTTATCCATCCTGATGCTGGCGGGCATGGCCCTGACCGGCGGCGGCATCTACGCCATCGTGAAGAAGGACGATCGCAAACGCGGCGTGCTGATGATCGTCGCGGGCCTTGTCATGTTCGCCAATGTCGCGATATCCGCCATTCCGGGGCCGGATCTGCCCGGTCTGGAAAATTCCACGCCCTGAATTGGCGCGACGTCTGTTATTGACCCCCTTCCGTCATGCCAGCGAAAGCTGGCATCTCTTCTTAGGGCATAACCAGGCCTAACGAGATCCCAGCTTTCGCTGGGATGACGGATATTGAATGGCGGAAAATGATCGAAAACAGCCGTCGCAAGACCATGGGCTGTCGGATGTTCAAAGGGGCGGCCTCTCGACCGGCCCCGCCTTTGCCCGGTTCCGTACCGCTCAGCGGATCGGGGAATCCGGCGATAGGCGCATGTCCAGATAATTGTCGACCGACTTCATGAGCTGATCCAGTTCATGTTCGAAAAAGTGGTTCGCGCCGCGGATTTCATCGTGATGGATGGTGATGCCCTTCTGGGTCCGCAGCTTGTCCACCAGTTTCTGCACCGCGCTGGCGGTCACGACCTCGTCCGCCGTGCCCTGCACGATGATGCCGGACGACGGGCAGGGAGCAAGGAAGGAGAAATCATACATGTTGGCGGGCGGCGCGACGGAGATGAAGCCGCGAATCTCCGGGCGGCGCATCAGCAATTGCATCCCGATCCATGCACCGAAGGAAAAGCCTGCGATCCAGGTGGTCTGCGCTTCGGGATGGAAACTCTGCACCCAATCGAGCGCGGCGGCGGCGTCGGACAGCTCGCCGATGCCGTTGTCGAACGTGCCCTGGCTGCGGCCCACGCCCCGGAAGTTGAAGCGCAGCGTCGCGAAACCGCGCTTCACGAACGTCTTGTAGAGCGCCTGCGTGATGCGGTCGTTCATCGTGCCGCCGCCCTGCGGGTGGGGGTGCAGGATCATCGCGACGGGCGCGCGCGGGCGGGGCGGGGGGCTGAAGCGGCCCTCGAGGCGACCCTCGGGTCCAGGAAAGATTACGTCGGGCATGGCACCTGTTATCGTTTTGGCCGGCAAGCGGCTGATGGATGCTTGGGGCGCGGACAAGCCTTTGCTGGCGCTGCGCCGCGGACAGCCTATATAGAGGGCGCGACCATTTCCGCAATCGATGAGTGTTTTCCTTGGCCGCCGACCGTCTCTATCTGGACCATGCCGCAACCACCCCGATGCTGGGGCAGGCGAAGGCCGCGATGATCGCGGGGCTGGAACGCTGGGCCAATCCTTCCAGCCCGCATGGCGACGGCCGCGCCGCCCGCGCCGCGCTGGAGGATGCGCGGCGGCGGATCGCGGCGGCGCTGGGCTGGGCCGGGCATGTCCTCTTCACCTCCGGCGCGAGCGAGGCGATCGCCATCGGGCTGACCCGCGCAAAGGCAGGTCGCATCGCCACGTCCCCAGTCGAGCATGATTCGGTGCTGCGCGTGACCCCGCAGGCGGGGCGGCTGGCGGTGGATGCCGACGGCCTCATTAATCTAGCCGCCGTTCGGATCGATCCCATCCCGCAACTCATGCTCGCCATCCAGCATGTCAACAACGAAACCGGCGTGATCCAGCCGCTCGACCGGATCGAGCGCGGCAATCTGCTGCTCTTTGCCGATTGCGCCCAGAGTGCGGGCAAGCTCCCGCTTCCGGATGCGGACATGATCGCGATCAGCGCGCATAAATTCGGCGGCCCCCCGGGCGTGGGCGCGCTGCTGATCCGCGATCTGGCGCTGCTGGAGCCGAGCGGCGGGCAGGAGCAGGGCTACAGGGCCGGGACGGAAAATCTCCCCGGCATCCTCTCCATGGCTGCCGCGCTGGAGGCGCGCGCCGACTGGCTCGCGGTCGCGGCGCGTCTGCGCGCCCGGCTGGATGCCGCGATAGAGGCCGCCGGCGGACAGGTCATCGCCCGAGACGCGCCGCGCATCGCCTCCATCGCCAGCTATCGGATGCCGGGCCTGTCCGCCCGCGCCCAGCTTATCCAGTTCGACCTTGCGGGCATTTCGGTGTCGGCGGGCAGCGCCTGCTCGTCGGGGTCGCTCAAGACCAGTCATGTCCTGCGCGCCATGAACTATGACGAAAGGGCGGCGGGCGAGGTGGTTCGCGTCAGCTTCGGCCCCGCGACCGGGGAGGCGGACATAGACCGCTTCCTCGCCCAATGGACCGCCATGGCGGAGCGTGCGCGGCCATGACCATCTATCTCGATTATCAGGCTACGACGCCGCTCGCGCCCGAAGTCTTCGACGTCATGGCGCCGCTGCTTCGCGATCAGTTCGCCAATCCCCACAGTGCCCATCGCCCCGGCCGCGCCGCCGCCGCGCAGGTGGAAGCGGCCCGCGAACAGGTCATGCGGTTGCTGCCCGACGATGGCCGCCTTCTCTTCACCTCCGGCGCGACCGAAGCGCTCAACATCGCCATTCAGGGCGTGGGAGACGGCCGCATCGTCACCATCGCGACGGAACATGCCGCCGTGCTGGACACGGTGGAGGCGCTGGGACGGAAGGGGCGCGACATGGCGGTCCTGCCGGTCGGTCCAGATGGCCTGGTGGACATGGACGCCGCGCGGCAGGCGATCACACCCGGCGTCGCGCTGGTCGCCGCCATGCTGGTCAACAACGAAATCGGCGTCATCCAGCCGGTCGAGGCGCTTGCCGCCCTTGCCCACGCCGCCGGAGCCTCGTTCCTCTGCGACGCCGTGCAAGGCTATGGCCGCGTGCCGATCCCGCCCTCCTGCGACATGATCGCGATCAGCGGGCACAAGATCCACGGTCCCAAGGGCGTCGGCGCGCTCTGGATCAGGGACGGGGTGACGCTTTGCCCGCTCCTCCACGGCGGGGGACAGGAGGGCGGTTTGCGATCCGGCACGCTTTCGCCCGCATTGTGCGCCGGTCTGGGCATGGCCGCCCGGTTGATGCGGGAACGCGCCGGCAGCGATCAGGCCCATGTCGAATCCCTCTGGGAACTGGCGCGCGGCCTGTTCCTCGACTGGACCCTGAACGGCGACGCCGACCGGCGCTATCGCGGCAATCTCAACCTGCGCCGCGACGGATTGGACGGCGCGCGCCTGTTGTCCGATTGCCGCAATGTCGCTTTTTCGCTTGGCAGCGCTTGCGCGAGCGGGTCGGGTCGGCCTAGCCATGTGCTGCGCGCGCTCGGCCTTTCGGACGGGCAGGCGCGGGGATCGGTGCGGATCGGCTTTGGCCGTTATACGACACCGGCCGAACTGGAGGATGCTGCACAGGCGATCAATAAGGCGGCGGCCATGCAAGGCACGCCGCGATAAGGGAGCGTCGCACCAATGACCAGGGTAGTCTTCATCAGCGCGGACGGCGAAAGCAGGCAGGAGGTGGACGCTCCGCCCGGTGCGGTTCTTCTGGATGTCGCGCAGGCGGCCGGGCAGCCGCTGGAAGGCACCTGTGAAGGGCAGATGGCCTGCTCCACCTGCCATGTGATCGTCGACGCCGCCGATTTTCCCAGCCTGGCCCATGCGACGGAGGAGGAGGAGGACATGCTCGACCTAGCCGCCGCCGCGACGCGCACCAGCCGCCTTTCGTGCCAGATTGTGCTGGACGCGGCGCTGGAAAGCCTGACCGTCCATATTCCGTCCGAAGCCTGCAACATGCAGGGCATGTGAGGATCGTCATGAAGCATCCGATGCGCCTTGCGCTATTGACCGCCTGCGCGCTGTTCGCCGCTGCTCCCTCCCTCGCGCAGGAGAGCGAGCGCCCGTCGCTGATGCCGCCCGCGCCGCGTTACGTGATCCCGCAATCCGCACTGAAAACCGTCCGCAATCCCAAGATGATCGAGGAGGAAACCGGCGGCCGCCTCGGGGTCGCGCTGGTGGACAGTTCGGGCGCGCTGATCCTTGGCTTCAACCGCGACGAGCGCTTCGCGATGTGCTCGACCTTCAAGGCGCCTCTGGCCGCCGCGATCCTGCTGGGCGCCGAAGGCGGCAAGTTCGGGCTGGAAGGGCAGGTATCCTTCACCAAGGACGATGTTCTTCCCTATGCGCCGGTCGTGAAGCAGAACCTGAAGCGCGGCCGCCTGTCGATGGAGGAGCTGGCGGCGGCGGCCGTGGAGGTCAGCGACAACAGCGCGGCCAATCTGCTCCTTCCCATGGTCGGCGGACCGGAGGGGCTGACGGCCTTCTTCCGCGCTTATGGCGACACTGTGTCCCGCCTCGACCGCAAGGAACCGGACCTCAACGAGAATGAACCGGGCGATCCCCGCGACACCACCAGTCCGGCGGCGATGGCGGCTCTGATGGCGCGCCTGATCTTCAAGGACATGAAACCGCAAAGCGCCGAAAAGCTGCGGACATGGCTCAGCCGGAGCAAGACCGGCGATCGGCGGATCAAGGCGGGCCTGCCGGAAGGCTGGACATCGGGCGGCAAGACCGGAAGCTGCGGCACGGCCTATAATGACGTGGCGCTGGTCAAATCGCCTTCGGGCGCGGAATATCTGCTGGCGATCTATCTCGACCGGCCGGCCGTGGATGAGGCGAAGGCTGATGCCGCCATTGCCGAAACGGCAGCGTCAGCACTGGATTTCGTGGCGCAGGCCAAGCGCGAGGGGCCGGAATGACCGCCGCCTTCCTTGCGCGCCCCCTTGCCATCGCCGGCGCACTTCGCCATATGCCGCGCCGGGAGTCGGGCGGACGTGATCGTCGCCAACCTGGTCAGGTCCTGACGGAAGCAGCCACAACGATTTCGTCACGGGTCGTTCCGGCTCCCACCCGCCTTCACGGTCATGGACGATCTGATCCCCGACGGGGCGGCCACGCGATCATAATTTCGAGAGGCTTTTGCGGCTTCGACAGCATCGTTCCAAGCCGCTAGATTGCGCCCCATGTCCGATTCCCCTCAGCCCTATCGCGTCCTGGCGCGCAAATACCGGCCGCGCACCTTCCGCGAACTGATCGGGCAGGACGCCATGGTCCAGACGCTGGGCAACGCCATCAAGCGGGGGCGGCTGGCCCACGCTTTCCTGATGACCGGCGTGCGCGGCGTGGGCAAGACATCAACCGCGCGCCTCATCGCCAAGGCGCTGAACTGCGTCGGTCCTGATGGGCAGGGCGGCCCCACCATCGACCCTTGCGGCGTGTGCGAGCCATGCAAGGCGATTGCCGAGGGGCGACATATCGACGTCATCGAAATGGACGCCGCCAGCCATACGGGCGTCGACGATGTGCGCGAGATCATCGAGGCGGTGCGCTATGCCGCCGTCTCCGCGCGCTACAAGGTCTATATCATCGACGAAGTGCACATGCTTTCGAAGAACGCGTTCAACGCGCTCTTGAAGACGCTGGAGGAACCCCCGGCGCATGTGAAATTCCTCTTCGCCACGACCGAAGTGAACAAGGTGCCGGTGACGGTCCTGTCCCGCTGCCAGCGGTTCGACCTGCGCCGCATCCCCGCCGAACTGCTCGCCAGCCATTTCGCCCATGTGGTCGAGGCGGAGGGGGTCGCCGCCGAACCCGATGCGCTTGCCCTGATCGCGCAGGCCGCGGAAGGTTCCGCGCGTGACGGCCTCTCGATCCTCGATCAGGCGATCGCCCATGCCGAAATGGGGCCGGATCAACCGGCGGACTCCGCGCCGCTCGTCACCGCCGCGCAGGTGCGCGAGATGCTGGGCCTTTCCGACCGTGGATCGGTGCGCCGCCTGCTCGCCCTGCTGCTGGAGGGCGGAACCGCGCCGCTGCTCGCCGCCGTGCGCGATCAATATGCGCTGGGCGTGGAACCCCTTTCGCTGATGCGCGGGCTGCTGGAACTGGTCCACGCCGTCACGCTGGTCAAGGCGGGGCGCGATATCGCCAGCCCCGGCCAGTCCGCCGAGGAACGGGAAGCCATCGCCGACTGGGCCTCGCAGCTTGGTTTCGCGCCGCTCCATCGCCTGTGGCAGCTTCTGCTCAAGGGCCATGACGAGGTGGCGAGCGCCGTTCTCCCCATCGAAAGCTGCGAAATGGCGTTGCTGCGCGTGATGCACGCCGCGGCCATGCCCGACCCCGGCGACATCGCCCGGATGCTGCGCGAAGGCGGACCGATCGCGGCCAACGCGCCTGCCGCCTCCGCCGAATCCTCATCCAGCCCGGCGGCAAAGCTGCCCGCTAGCTTCCAGGATCTGATCGAAGCCTTCTGGCAGCATGGCAAGGGGCAGTTGGCGCAGGAGCTGCACGACTGCGTCGGCCTCGTCCGCTATGCGCCGCCGGAGCTGGACTACAGGGCCACGCCCGCCCTCGCATCCGACTTCGCCGCCCGCCTGACGCCCGCTTTGCGCGAAATCACGGGCGCGCCATGGCGCGTCGCGCAAAGCGATGGCCCGGCCGCGCCGACCTTGCTGGAACAAGAACAGCGCAAGGCGGCGGAAGAACGCGCCGTCATTCTGGAAACCCCGGTCGTCAAAGCCGCGTTGGAGGCTTTCCCCGACGCCGAGCTGGACGGCAAGCTCGAACAATGGAGTGCATGAGGCATGAAGGATCTCAACGAAATATTGGGCATGGCCAACCGCGTGCAGGAGGAATTGCAGCGCGCGCAGGACAATCTCGACAAGATCGAGGTGGAGGGCGCGGCAGGCGGCGACCTCGTCAAGGTGCGTGCATCGGCCAAGGGCCGTATCGTCGGCGTTTCGATCGACGAAAGCCTGCTTGCGCCGTCTGAAAAGCAGATGCTCGAAGATCTGGTGACCGCCGCCTTCAACGATGCGCGCAAGAAGGCGGATGAAGTCAGTTCCGCCGAAATGGCGAAGATGACCAGCGGCCTTTCGCTGCCCCCCGGCTTCAAACTGCCGTTCTGACGGGCGGAATGGCCTGCATCCGGTTCCGGCTTTACCTTGTCTCCCTTTAGGGGCGATTGATTGCTGCGATGGTCGTCCCCATAAAGGCGATGGATTGCATATGGACCTGGAAAGCAGGTCCAGGAGAATGAATGACTACGAACTATCCGCTTCTGCCCCTGCGCGACATCGTTGTCTTCCCGCAGATGATCGTTCCGCTGTTCGTCGGCCGCGACAAGAGCGTGGCTGCGCTCGAAGCGGCGATGGAGGGCGACAAGGAGATATTCCTCGTTTCCCAGCTCGACCCGGCGGAGGATGATCCGGGCCGGGACGCCCTTTACGACACGGGCGTCATCGCCGTGGTGCTCCAGCTTTTGAAGCTTCCCGACGGCACCGTCCGCGTGCTGGTGGAAGGCAGGCATCGCGCCCAGCTTCAATCGATGGAATCGGTGGACGGCTATCTGACGGCGGAGGTTTCGCCGGTGGAGGAAGCGGCCGCCGAAGGTCCGGAGGCCGCCGCCCTGATGCGCTCGGTCGCCGAACAGTTCGAAAATTATGCCAAGCTCAACAAGAAGCTGCCGGCCGAAACCCCCGTCCAGCTTCGCGAGATCGAGGATGCGGGCCGTCTGGCCGATGCCGTCGCCGCCAATATCAACGTCAAGGTGTCCGACAAGCAGACGCTGCTGGTCGAGGCCGATCCGGTCAAGCGCCTCGAAATGGTGTTCGCCTTCATGGAAGGCGAGTTGGGCGTGCTTCAGGTCGAAAAGAAGATTCGCGGCCGCGTGAAGCGGCAGATGGAAAAGACCCAGCGCGAATATTATCTCAATGAACAGTTGAAGGCGATCCAGCGCGAACTGGGCAATGGCGAGGGCGAGGAAGGCGACGAACTTGCCGAACTGGCGGAAAGGATCGCCAAGACCAAGCTCAGCAAGGAAGCCCGGACCAAGGCCAGTGCCGAGTTGAAGAAGCTCAAGGCGATGCAGCCCATGTCGGCGGAGGCCACGGTCGTCCGCAACTATCTGGATGTGCTGCTGGGCTTGCCCTGGGGCAAGAAGGGCAAGGTCAAGACCGACCTTAAGCGCGCGCAGGCGATCCTGGATGAGGATCATTTCGCGCTGGAGAAGGTCAAGGACCGGATCATCGAATATCTCGCCGTGCAGGCGCGCACCAACAAGCTCAAAGGCCCGATCCTGTGCCTCGTCGGCCCGCCGGGCGTGGGCAAGACATCGCTCGGCCGTTCCATCGCCAAGGCGACGGGCCGCGAGTTCGTGCGCCAGTCGCTAGGCGGCGTGCGGGACGAGGCCGAAATTCGCGGCCACCGTCGCACCTATATCGGCTCGCTGCCGGGCAAGGTGGTGACCAACCTCAAGAAGGCGGGCACGATGAACCCGCTGTTCCTGCTCGACGAGATCGACAAGCTGGGGCAGGATTTCCGGGGCGATCCGGCATCCGCCCTGCTGGAAGTGCTGGACCCGGAACAGAACAGCAAGTTCCAGGATCATTATCTGGAGATCGACGTCGATCTTTCAGACGTGATGTTCGTGACGACCGCCAACTCCTTGAATTTGCCTCAGCCTTTGCTCGACCGCATGGAAATCATCCGGCTGGAGGGCTATACCGAGGATGAAAAGGTGGAGATCGCCCAGCGTCACCTGCTGCCCAAGCAGATCGACGCGCACGGCCTCAAGGACGGTGAGTTCGAAGTCACCGAAGATGCGGTTCGCGACCTGATCCGCTACTATACCCGCGAGGCCGGCGTCCGCACGCTGGAGCGTGAAATCGCCCGTCTCGCCCGCAAGGCGCTGCGGAAGATATTGGAGGGCGCTTATGACAAGATCGTCATAACCTCCGAAAATCTGGCGGATTATGCGGGCGTTCGCAAATTCCGTCATGGCGTGGGCGAGGAAGAGCACCAGATCGGCGCCGTCACCGGCCTTGCGTGGACGGAAGTGGGCGGCGAGTTGCTGACCATCGAGGCCGTGACCGTGTCCGGCAAGGGCGCGATCCGGACCACGGGCAAGCTCGGCGATGTCATGAACGAATCGGTTCAGGCGGCCTTTTCCTATGTGAAGGCGCGCGCGCCCGGCTATGGCATCAAGCCCAGCATCTTCAACCGCAAGGACATCCATATCCACCTGCCCGAAGGGGCTGTGCCGAAGGATGGCCCTTCGGCGGGCATCGGCATGGTGACGACGATCGTCAGCACGCTGACGGGCATCCCGGTGCACAAGGATGTGGCGATGACGGGCGAAGTCACGCTGCGCGGCCGGGTGCTGCCGATCGGCGGGCTTAAGGAAAAGCTGCTGGCCGCGCTGCGCGGCGGCATCAAGACCGTGCTCATTCCGCAGGAGAATGAGAAGGATTTGACGGAAATCCCGGCCAATATCCGCGAAGGGCTTGAAATCGTGCCGGTAAGTCATGTCGACGAAGTGCTGGCCCGCGCGCTGGTTTCGCTCCCTGAGGCGATCACCTGGACGGAGGAGGACGACCTTGCCGCTCAACCGCCCGTGACATCGGGCCGGGATGGAGAGGCCACGCTTCGGCATTGACGGGGAAGGCGCGACCTGGGATCGCTGATTTCCTTGCATTTTGCTTCTGAACGGGCAAAAATGCAGAGAACCGGGGGAATTTGTCGCTTTCCCTTTGACAGGCGCTGAAAGCTGGGCCTTATTGCCGCGCCTACGCCGCGATTCCTAAGTCACCAAACAGCTACAAGGGGGTTCCCAAGGCATGAACAAGCAGGATCTTATCAGTGCGGTTGCCGAAAGCAGCGGTCTTAGCAAGAACGACGCCAGCAAGGCTGTCGAGGGCGTATTCGATGCTATCACGGGCGCACTGAAAAAGGGCGACGAAATACGTCTGGTCGGTTTTGGCACTTTTTCCGTTTCGCAGCGCAAGGCTTCGACCGGCCGCAATCCGCGCACTGGCGAAACGATGACCATCAAGGCATCTGCCCAGCCGAAGTTCAAGGCAGGCAAGGGCCTGAAAGACGCGGTCAACTGACGGGCCGGGCGTATCCATCGGGAAACGCCCAAATCCGACAAATTGCCGGCATCGCGGTCGGAAGCATTTCAGGAGAGTGGAGTCCACATCGGTTTTCCGGATGCGGGCTGTTGCCGAAAGGAACGGGGAGGGGGCACGAAGCCTGCCTCCCTTTTTCTTTTTGGAGAGTCGTCCTGCGATGGTCGTTTTCGGCCATGTTCCGCCATTCAGCACGGAAACCGGCTAACGGACGTCATGCCGCCCTCCCGCAAAGGGAGGGGAGCGTGACTTGCCAAGCCGCAGGCGAGGCCGGGTCGCAGCGGGGATGGCCCGCGCAAGGGCCGCTCCCCTCCCAAAACCGCAACGAACGCGCGTTCGCGAACCGCATAATCGCCTTATCTGCATCCGGACGGATTTGTATGCTTGACGAGGGGGAATGGGCCGCATATGTGCCGCTTCTCCCGATGCCGAAAGGCGCTGTGGCGATCGTAGCTCAGTTGGTTAGAGCGCTGGTTTGTGGTACCAGAGGTCGTGGGTTCGGATCCCATCGGTCGCCCCATTTTCTCCCGGACATCCCGCGATAAGGGGCTTCGCATTCGTCGCTTCGCCTTTTATAGCGCAAGCCATGGAAGACGCGCGCGACAGGGGGCTTACCCTCAATCCCCGATATGACGACAATGGCCTTATCACGGCTGTCGTGACGGATGCCGGCAGCGGCGATGTGCTGATGGTCGCGCACATGAACGCGCAGGCGCTGGCGCTCACCATCGAAACCGGCCTTGCCCATTTCTGGTCGCGCAGCCGCGGGTCCCTGTGGAAGAAGGGTGAAACGTCCGGCAACATGCTGGCGGTTCGCGATCTTCGCATCGATTGTGATCAGGATGCGGTGTGGATAAAGGCCGATCCCGCTGGCCCCACCTGCCATACGGGCGCGCGTTCCTGCTTTTTCCGCCGGATAGGCGCGGAGGGGCTTAGCGAGGTCGATGCGGCGGACTAGCCTAATCCTGCTTCTCCTGCTGGCGGCCTGTCAAAGGACGGGCGGCCCGGATCAGGCGGAGGACCGCACGAACGTCCCCTCCGCCTCCGGCCTGGAACGGGCCGCGATCGCATCCGGCGTCATCGCCGATGCCGGCAAGATTTCGCCCGTCGGCCTGTTCCAGCGAAGCCATGAAGCCGGCCGCGATCTTCTCTGCATCGCTCCTGTCCGTGACGGAACGCTCCGTTTCGGGCTGGAGGCGATTTTCGGTGCTGAACAGCATTGCCATGGACAGGGCAGCGCCCGCCGGGCGGGCGACAAGCTGATCCTCCGCTTCGACGCGGCCGATCAATGCATCATCGTCGCGCAATATGATGGGGATCAGGTCGCCTTGCCGGGCGTGGTGGATATGAAATGCGCTGACCTTTGCGACGGACGCGGCTCGCTGGAGGGAGTCAGCTTCCCGCGCATAGCCGGGCAGGCCGGACCCGCGCTTGCCGCCCGAGACCGCGCGGGAGAACCGCTCTGCGGGCCGGATTGAACGCGATCAGCCCGGATCGGCGTGGCTGGTGTCCAACATCCGCCCGTTTGTGATGATCGCCAGGTCGCCCAGCTTCGCAACCCCGAACAGCTTCTTTGCAAAGGGCGTAGGGATGCCGATGCAGCCATGGGTCGCATTGCCCCATTTCACATCACTGCCGTGGATGGCCACACCGTCATTGGTGAGCCGAAGCATATAGGGCATCGGCGCGTCATAGAGGTTCGATACATGATCGGCATCCTTTTCCGTGATCGGAAACGCGCCGAGCGGGCTGGGCTTGTCATCCGCGCCATACAGGATGACGGCGGCCCCGATTTCATAGCCTCCGCGAAAGACGGACAATGTCTGCGCCTTGAGGTCGATGGTGATGATGATCGGCCCGATGGCAGGCGCGCCGGTTTCGTCCCAGACATAGTCGCCATGCCGGAACGGCCCGTCGATGCTGAGCACGCGCTTCACCACAAGGGCATGGGGATCGACTTCCACCGGTTGGGAACGGGATCGTTCGGCGAGCTGGACCGGAGCGGCGGCAACGGGGGTCGTGCCGCTTTCCTGCGGCGCGGATTCGACCGTTTTCTCTTCGGTAGCGGCAGGGCGGTCGATCTTTCCCGCCGCGAGCAGGCCGACGGCGCCCAGTCCCACTATGATCGCCAATTTCGGCCCGATGCCCTTCGGCAGTCCTGTCAGGAAACCCGCCATGACCCGTTCACCCACTCCACTTCATTGCCTTTGCCACGCCGGGAGTGTGATGGAAAAAGGTTAAGGTCAGCCTTCCCGCGCCACTTCCGCCGCCGCGATCGCCGTCAGGTTCAATATGCCGCGTGAGGTGACGCCCGGCGTCAGCACATGGATCGGCTGCGAAAGGCCCATCAGCATCGGCCCCACCGTGGGCGAACTGGACGAAGCCGCCAGCGCCGTCAGCGTGATGTTTGCCGAATCCAGATTGGGCATGACCAGCAGGTTCGCCGACCCTTCGAAGCGCGAATCGGGGACCAGCCGCTCCCGCAGCGGCTGGCTGAGCGCCGCGTCTGCGTGCATTTCGCCGTCCACTTCCAGATCGGGCGCGGCTTCGCGCACCAGCTTTAGCGCCGCGCGCATCTTGCGCGCGCTGGGGCTGTGCGAAGCCCCGAAATTGGAGTGCGACAGCAAAGCCGCGCGCGGCTTCAACCCGAAATAGCGCAATTCCGTTGCCGCCAGCAGGGTCATTTCCGCGACCTGCTCCGGCGTCGGATCGGGCACCATATGGCTGTCCGTGATGAACAGCGCGCCCGCGTCCAGGATCAGGCCGGACAGCGCATAAGCACGCGTATGACCCGGCACCCGATCGATGATCCGCAGTACATGTTCGACCTGTCCCCAATATTCCGAATTGCCCCCGACCAGCGCTGCGTCGACCTTGCCCAGGCGCAGCAGCATGGCGGCGGTCACCGTGGGCCGCCGATAGACATGGCGCAATATCTCGGCCGTGGGCACGCCCTTGCGCGCCGCGACCGCGCTATAGCCTTCGACCAGTTGCTGCATGACGCCATGATCGGTTTCGGGGTCGATCACCTCGACATCCCGGTCCAGTTCAAAGCGCAGCCCCAGTTCGGGCAGCTTCTGCTCCAACACCCGCCGCCGCGCGATAATCACGGGGCGCGCAATGCCTTCGTCCAGCGCGTCCTGAATGGCGCGCAGCACGCGCGTATCCTCGCCCTCGCCATAGACGATGCGGCGGTGCGTGCCCCGCGCCGCCTCGAACACCGGCAGCATGAGTTGCCCCGACCGCGTGTTCTGCCGCGTCAGTGCGCGGCGATATTCGTCCAGGTCCAGCGTCCGCTTCGCCACGCCGCTGTCCATGGCCGCCTTGGCGACGGCGGGCGCGATCTCCGCGATCAGGCGCGGGTCGAAAGGCGTGGGGATGATATAGTCCGGCCCGAACGCCAGCTTCCGCCCGCCATAGGCTTGCGCCACATCGTCATGCGCGGGCAGGCGGGCGAGGGCGGCGATGGCTTCCGCCGCCGCCGCCTTCATCGCCTCGTTGATTTGCGTCGCCCCGGCATCCAGCGCGCCCCGGAAGATGTAGGGGAAGCACAGGACATTATTGACCTGATTGGGAAAGTCCGAGCGCCCCGTCGCGACGATGGCGTCCGGCCGCGCCGCGCGCGCCACGTCGGGCAGGATTTCCGGTTCCGGGTTGGCGAGCGCGAAGATCAGCGGATTGTCCGCCAGCAGGGGCAGCCATTCCGGCTTCAACACCCCCGGCGCGGAAAGCCCCAGGAAGATGTTCGCCCCCGGCAGCACGTCCGGCAAGGTCCGCGCATTGGTCACGCGGGCATAGCGGGCCATGTTGGGCAACATGCCCTCGCGCCCCGAATGGATCACGCCGTCCTTGTCGGTCATCGTCACATTGTCGACCGGCAGGCCCATGGACACCAGCAGGTCGACGCAGGCCAGCGCCGCCGCGCCCGCGCCCGACGTCACCAGCCGCGCTTCCGCCAGCGTCTTGCCCTGCAAGACCAGCGCATTGCGAACCGCCGCCGCCACGACGATGGCGGTGCCATGCTGGTCGTCGTGAAAGACCGGAATGTTCATCCGTTCCTTCAATCGCGCCTCGATGGCAAAGCATTCGGGGGCCTTGATATCCTCCAGATTGATGCCGCCGAAAGTCGGTTCCAGCAACGCCACGGCTTCGACGAACTTGTCCGCGTCGGTCGTATCGACTTCGATGTCGAACACATCGATATCGGCGAATTTCTTGAAGAGAACCGCCTTGCCCTCCATCACCGGCTTGGACGCCAGCGCGCCGATGGCGCCCAGCCCCAGCACCGCCGTCCCATTGGAGATCACGGCGACCAGATTGCCGCGCGCGGTATAATCCAACGCCTTGTCCGGGTCCGCCGCGATCTCCATGCAGGGGGCCGCGACGCCCGGCGAGTAGGCCAGCGCCAGGTCGCGCTGGTTGACCATGCGCTTAGTCGGTTCGATGCGGAGCTTTCCGGGTTGCGGATAGCGGTGATAGTCGAGCGCGGCGCGGCGGGTATTGTCGTCCATGGGGGGAGCCTTAGAAGTCCTGCGCCGCCGGGGCAATGGCCGTCCGCTCCCAGGGCGGCGCCGGCTGATATAATCCCGCCAGAAAGTCGATAAAGGCGCTCAATGCCAGCGGCGGATGGGGCTGGGGCAGGTGGACCGCGAACAGCCCTACATCCGCCGACCCTTCGAACCGGGGAAGGATCTGCCGCACCTGACCCAGGGCCAACGCCTCGCTTATGTCCCAGAGCGAACGCAGCGCCACCCCCGCGCCCGCCATGGCCAGTTCGCGCACGACTTCGCTGCTGTTGGTGCCGACATGGCTCACCCCGTCCACGGCCACCGGGCCGTCGGGGCCGATCAGCCGCCATGGCAACTGCCCTTCCGCCGCCAGCAGCCGATGCTTCCTGAGATCGGCGATATCCCGCGGAACACCGAACCGCTCCAGATAGGCGGGCGCGGCGCACACTATCCGCCGGTTGGTCGCCAGCCGCCGCGCCGCAAGGCCAGGCCCCGGATCGACGGTGATGCGGATGGCAAGGTCGGCGCGGCTCGCCAGCAGGTCGGCATAGTCGTCCGACAGGTCGATATGCAGGGCGACGCGCGGATGCTCATCCATGAACCGCCCCAGCCAGGGCGCGACATGCATCCGCCCGAAGGAGGTGGGCGCGGTGATCCGGATCGTTCCCGAAGCCTCCTCGCAAGCGCCCGACACGCGCCGTTCCGCCGCCTCCAGCGCCGTCATGATCTCGCGCAGATCGTCATGCAGCCGCTCGCCCGCCGCAGTCAGCGCCAGCCGCCGCGTGGTGCGATGGATGAGCCGCGTGCCAAGCCTCTCTTCCAGCCGCACCAGCCGCTTCGACACCATGGCGGGCGAAATGCGGAGCCGCCGCCCTGCTGCGGCCAGTCCGCCTTCCTCCACTATGGCGGCGAAGAGATCGTAATCCGGGTCCATCATAATTTCACCACAGGAAATTCTGAATTTATATAATATCCCCTACTGCACATAATGCGGACCGTCTATGCTCTATGGCAAAGGAGCATCGCATGACGAACATGATCGACAAAGCCGGCCTTCAGGTCGCCCGGCCCCTCGCCGCCTTCATCGAAGAGCGCGTCCTTCCCGGCACCGGCATCGACGCGCCGGCCTTCTGGTCCGGCGCGGCGGCGATCTTCGCCCGATTCGCCCCGAAAAACGCGGCCCTGCTCGCCAAGCGCGATAATCTCCAGAGTCGGATCGACGCCTTCTACAGCGACCGCGCGGGCCAACCCGGCAACGCGGCGGACTTGCGCGCTTTCCTCCAGGAAATCGGCTATCTCGTCCCCGAATCCGCGCCCTTCACCGTCACCAGCGACAATGTCGACGATGAAGTCGCCCGCCTTGCCGGACCGCAGCTTGTCGTGCCGATCCTCAACGCCCGTTTCCTCCTCAACGCCGCCAATGCGCGCTGGGGCAGCCTTTATGACGCGCTCTATGGCACGGATGCCATCCCTGGCGCTCCGGCGGGGAAGGGCTATGACGCCGGGCGCGGCGCGCAGGTCATCGCCTGGGCAAAGGCGTTTCTCGATCAGGCTGTCCCGCTCGCCGGCGGCAGTTGGGCGGGTCTCACCGATGCGGAAGGCATTTCCCTTGCCGATCCGACCCAGTATCGCGGCAAGAACGGGAAGGGGCGCCTGTTCCGCCACAACGGACTTCACATCGAAGTCGTGTTCGACCGCGATCATCCCATCGGCAAGGACGATCCGGCGGGCATTGCCGATGTGATCCTCGAATCCGCGCTGACCACCATCTGCGACCTTGAGGACTCCGTCGCCGCCGTCGATGCGGAGGACAAGGTCGCCGCCTATGCCAACTGGCTGGGCCTGATGCAAGGCGACCTCACCGACACCTTCGAAAAGAATGGCGCGATGATGACCCGCGCCCTCAACGCCGACCGCAGCTATACCGCGCCCGACGGCGGCAGCTTCACCTTGCCCGGCCGTAGCCTGCTTCTGGTCCGCAATGTCGGCCATCTGATGACGACGCCCGCCATTCTCCTGCCCGACGGCCGCGAAGCGCCCGAAGGCATTCTCGACGGCATCGTCACCAGCCTGATCGCGATGCACGACCTCCAGCGCAAGGGCGGCTTCGCCAACAGCCGCTCAGGCAGCGTCTATATCGTCAAGCCCAAGATGCACGGGCCGGAGGAAGTGGGTTTCACCAACCGCTTGTTCGACGCCATCGAGGACATGCTGGGCCTCGCCCGCCATACGCTGAAAGTCGGCGTCATGGACGAGGAGCGCCGCACCTCCGCCAATCTTGCCGCCTGCATCGAGGCGGTGAAGGGCCGGATCATCTTCATCAACACCGGCTTCCTCGACCGCACGGGGGATGAGATGCACACGGCGATGCGCGCCGGTCCCATGATCCGCAAGGGCGAGATGAAGGCGAGCGACTGGATCGCGGCCTATGAAGACCGGAATGTCCAGATCGGCCTCGCCTGCGGCCTTTCGGGGCGCGCGCAGATCGGCAAGGGCATGTGGGCCGCGCCCGACCGCATGGCCGATATGCTGGAACAGAAGATCGGCCATCCCAGGAGCGGCGCGAACACCGCCTGGGTGCCGTCGCCGACCGCCGCGACGCTCCACGCGACGCACTATCATCAGGTCGATGTCTTCGCCCGTCAGGCCGAACGGCGCGCCGAACCCATAGCGCCGCTCGAAAAGCTGCTGACCGTTCCCGCCGCCTCCGGCCGCAACTGGTCGGCCGAGGAAATCGCCGAGGAACTGGACAATAACGCGCAAGGCATATTGGGCTATGTCGTGCGCTGGGTGGATCAGGGCGTCGGCTGCTCGAAGGTGCCCGATATCCATGACGTCGGCCTGATGGAGGATCGCGCGACGCTTCGCATTTCCTCGCAGCATATGGCCAACTGGCTGCTGCACGGCGTCTGCACGGCAGGCCAGATCGACGCCGCCTTCAAACGCATGGCGGCAAAGGTCGACGCGCAGAATGCGGGCGATCCCCTCTATAAGCCGATGAGCGGCCATGAGGACGAAAGCCTCGCCTATCGGGCCGCCCGCGCGCTGGTTTTTGAAGGAGTGGCGCAGCCCAACGGCTACACTGAACCGCTGCTGCACCAGTATCGCGCGCGCGTGAAGGCGGCGGGTTGAAGGAGGGGAGGGGCGGCGGCGCCAACGCCGCCCGTCCCGCCAGACGATCCAATCGACGATGCGATGAAAAGCCCCGCTTGTGCGCCGGGGCGCTTCCCACTAAATCGCCTCCATGACCTCCACCAACGACATTCGCCGATCCTTCCTCGAATATTTCGGAGCGAACGGCCACACCATCGTCCCGTCGGCGCCACTGGTGCCGCATAACGACCCAACGCTCATGTTCGTCAATGCGGGCATGGTGCCGTTCAAGAATGTCTTCACGGGCCTTGAAACCCGGCCTTATACGCGGGCGACCTCCAGCCAGAAGTCGGTGCGCGCCGGCGGCAAGCATAACGACCTCGACAATGTCGGCTACACCGCGCGGCATCATACCTTTTTCGAGATGCTGGGGAATTTCAGCTTCGGCGACTATTTCAAGGAACAGGCGATTCTCCATGCCTGGACGCTGTTGACGAAGGAGTGGGGGCTTGCGGCGGCAAAGCTGACCGCGACGGTCTATCACACCGATGACGAGGCGTTCGACCTGTGGAAGAAGATCGCGGGCCTGCCCGATCACAGGATCATCCGCATCCCGACGAAGGACAACTTCTGGGCCATGGGCGACAGCGGCCCGTGCGGTCCCTGCTCGGAGATTTTCTACGACCATGGCGAGCATATCTGGGGCGGCCCTCCCGGATCGCCGGAAGAGGATGGCGATCGTTTCGTCGAGATATGGAACCTCGTCTTCATGCAGTTCGAGCAGGAAGCGAACGAGATCGTCGGCAATCTGCCTAGGCCCAGCATCGACACCGGCATGGGGCTGGAGCGCATCGCCGCCGTCATGCAGGGGGTGCACGACAATTACGACACCGACACCTTCAAGGCGCTGATCGCGGAATCGGGCGCGCTGACCCGCACCGCGACCGACGGCGAGTATAAGGCGAGCCATCGCGTCATCGCGGACCACCTCCGCTCGACCAGCTTCCTGATCGCGGACGGGGTGCTGCCCGCCAATGAGGGCCGGGGCTATGTCCTGCGCCGGATCATGCGCCGCGCGATGCGCCACGCCCATATCATCGGCGCGAAGGAGCCGCTGATGTATCGCCTCGTCGGCGGCCTCGTGTCCGAAATGGGCGGGGCCTATCCCGAACTGGTGCGCGCGCAGCCGCTGATCGAGGAAACGCTGCTGCGGGAGGAAACGCGTTTCCGCAAGACGCTGGAAAACGGCCTGAAACTGCTCGACGAAGCTACCGCCGGTCTTGGCGAGAGCGGGACGTTGCCGGGCGAGACGGCGTTCAAGCTCTACGACACCTATGGCTTCCCTTATGACCTCACCGAGGACGCGCTGCGTTCGCGCGGGTTGGGCGTGGACCGGGACGGCTTCGACAAGGCGATGGCCGAGCAGAAAGCCGCCGCCCGCGCCGCCTGGAAGGGTTCGGGCGAAAAGGCGTCGGACGAAATCTGGTTCGACATCGCGGAAAGCACGGGAAGCACCGAATTTATCGGCTACAACTCGACAGAGGGCGAAGGCGAAGTGCTGGCGCTGGTCAAGGACGGCGCGCGGGTCGACTCCGCTGCGGCGGGCGATGAAGTCACCGTCATCACCAACCAGACGCCTTTCTACGGCGAAAGCGGCGGGCAGATGGGCGACGCGGGCGCCATCTCCTCGCAGGCCGGGCTGGTTGCCGAGGTGTCCGATACCGCCAAGCCGCTGGGCCGCCTGAACGCGCACAGGGCGAAGATCAGCGCGGGCAGCATCAAGGTCGGCGACACCGTGCATCTGAGCGTCGATGGGGACCGCCGCGACCGGCTGCGCGCCAATCACAGCGCGACCCACCTGCTTCATGCGGCGCTTCGCAAGCGGTTGGGCGCGCATGTGACGCAGAAGGGCAGCCTTGTCGCGCCGGATCGCCTGCGGTTCGACTTCTCGCATCCCGAAGCGCTGACGCACGGGCAGATCGCGGCCGTCGAAGCCGATGTCAACGAGCAGATCCGCCATAATGAAGCCGTCACCACGCGCCTCATGACGCCGGACGATGCCGTGGCGGCGGGCGCGCTGGCGCTGTTCGGCGAGAAATATGGCGATGAGGTCCGCGTCCTTTCCATGGGCAAGGGCGATGAGCATGGCTACTCCGTGGAACTGTGCGGCGGCACCCATGTCCGGGCGACGGGCGACATCGCGCTGTTCAAGATCGTTTCGGAAAGCGCGGTTTCATCGGGCGTTCGCCGGATCGAGGCGCTGACGGGCGAGGCCGCGCGCCTGTGGCTGTCCGACCGGGAGGATCGGCTGCGGCAGTCCGCGGCGGCGCTCAAGACCACGCCGGAGGAGGTGCCGGCCCGCATCGCCGCCCTGGTCGAACAGAGCCGCAAGCTGGAACGCGAGCTGGCCGACGCGAAGAAGGCGCTTGCCCTTGGCGGTGGCGGATCAGCGCAGGCCGCGGGGCCGGAGCAGGTGGGCCATGTCAGCTTCCTGGGGCAGGTGATCGAGGGGCTGGACCCCAAAGAATTGCGCGGCATTGTCGATCAGAACAAGGCGACGCTGGGCAGCGGCGTTTCCGCCGTGCTGGCCGTCACCGACGGCCGCGCGAGCATCGCCGTGGGCGTGACCGACGATCTCATCGGGAGCATCAGCGCGGTCGATCTGGTCCGCGCGGGCGTCGAGGCTCTGGGCGGGAAGGGCGGCGGCGGGCGCCCCGACATGGCGCAGGGCGGCGGTCCGGACGGCGACAAGGCGCAAGACGCCATCGAAGCCGTGAAGGGCGCGCTGGCGAAGGTTCCGGCCTGACATCCGCGTCGCCTCCCGTCACCGGGCAGGCGACACAGTGCATACCGGTCAAGGCACCTCATCGGCGCGCAGCCGGCGCAGTTTCGGGGCGTTTTCGAGCTGGGCGGCGTCTTTGATCCCGATGCGCAGATCTTCGCGCATCTGGTGGACGGAGGCGATCACCGGACCCATCGCGACGCCCAGGTCGACCAGCGCGGTTTCCGCCAGTTGCAGCGAGCTTTCCAGCGTTTCGGGCACGGCGTCGCTCGCGCCCGCCCGGTAAAGCTGGGCCGCATGTTCGGTATCGCGGGCGCGGGCGATGATGGGAAGGTCGGGCACCCAGCCGCGCACCCGCTTGGTCACGCGGACCGAAAGCACCGGATCGTCCATCGTCAGGATCAGCGCGCGGGCATGGCCCAGCCGCAGCCGGTCGAGCATCTCCGCTCGGGACACGTCGCCAAAAAGGATCGGATAGCCGCTACGACGGGCTTCGGCCACCACATCCGGATCGGATTCCACCACGATGAAGCGTTGCTTGTGCATCTTGAGCAGGTCGCAGACCATGCGGCCGACGCGCCCGAAACCGATGACGACGGCCGCCGCCTCTATCAGTTCCTCTTTCACTTCCACCGCTTCCTCGCCCAGCGCCATTTCGAGGCGACGGGCGATGTCGTGGCCGATGCGGGCGAGCAGGGGCGTGATGGTGAGGCCGATGGCGGTCACAATCTGCCAGAAGGCGGCGGTGGACGGCAGGATCAGCTTGGCCGCCGCCGCCGCCGACAGCACGATCAGGGTGGTTTCCGACGGGCTGGACATCAGCACGCCGACCTCCAGCGCCACGCCTTTGCGCGCGCCGGAGAAATAGAGGAGCGCCGCCGTCACCAGCGTCTTGGCGAGGATGACGCCGACGACCGCCAGCACCAGGCTCTGCCAGTTGGCGAGGATGACGCGGACATCGAGGCTCATGCCCACGGTGATGAGGAAAACGCCCAGCGCCAGCCCCTTGAAGGGCGCGGTCATCACCTCGACCTCGCCATGATATTCGGTTTCGGCGATCAGCAGGCCCGCCAGCAGCGCGCCGACGATGGGCGACAGTCCCGCGATGGATGTGGCGAGGCTGGAGACGATCACCACCAGAAGGCTGGCGGCAAGGAAGACCTCCGGGCTCTTGGTGCGGGCGGCCTGGCTGAAGATATGGGGCAGGAAAACGCGCCCCAGCACCAGCATGACGGCGATGGTGACGCCGCCCTTGAGCAGCGTGCTTGCCAGCTCGCCCCAAGCCCCGTCCGGGCTGGCGGCGACGGAGGGGGCAAGTGCGCCCAGCATGAAGATGATGGGGACGAGCGCCAGGTCCTCGAACAGCAGCATGGAAAAGGCCGCGCGCCCCACCGCACTCTGGGTGCCGACCATGGGGAGCACCACGGCGGTCGAGGACAGGGCGAGCGCGAGGCCCAGGCCGATGGCGCCCGCCGTGGGCTGGCCCAGGATATAGAGGCCCGCCGCGATCAGCAGGCCGCTGCCGATCAGTTCCGCCGCGCCGACGCCGAACACCTGCGTTCGCATCGTCCACAGGCGACGGAAACTCAGTTCCAACCCTATGGAAAACAGCAATAATATGACGCCAAGTTCGGCAAAGGGCTCTATCGCCTGCTGGTTGGATATGGTGACATGATAGAGCCAGGGATATTCGCCCACCAGCGATCCGAGGCCGGCCGGACCGACCGCGAGGCCGACCAGGATGAAGCCGATCACCGGGCTGACGCGGAAACGGGCAAATCCGGGGATGACCAGACCGGCGGCGCCGAGAATGACGAGGGAATCGCTGAAGCTTTGAGGGTTGATCGCACCGGCCATATTCCATCATTGCGGCGCGGCGCGGGAATATCCAGAGTTTTACGGTAGAAAAATGCGGCTCTTTATCTGTTTATCTGTCCCGCATACGGCGGATCGTCGCAAGGCTGGCAAAGGGCAGGGGATCATTTCCTACAGAAGCCCGCCACGGCTTCCTGACTCTGCGCATAGCCGGGAAAATCAGGCTAGGCGCGAAAGCGCCAACTGCTAACCTGCCCCTTTAGATGAGGATGCCATGATTCCAGTCAGATCATTTCTGTTCGTCCCCGGCAACAAGGAAAGCTGGATCGAAAGGTCCATCAACTCCGGCGCCGACGCGCTGATCCTCGACCTTGAGGACAGCGTTCCACACGCCCAGAAGATCGAAGCGCGCGGCATCGTCGCGGGCAGGCTGAAATGGGTGGTGGAGCAGGGCCAGCGGGTCTGGGTCCGCATCAACCGCACGCCCCACCTTTATGATTTCGAAGACATCCTTGCCGTTGTCCAGCCGGGTCTGGAGGGCATCTTTATCTCCAAGCCCTGCGGCCCGGAAGATGTTCATGTCGCGTCTCAGATGCTGGCCGAAGCCGAAATGCGCAACGGCCTGCCCAATGGCTCGATCCATGTTATCCCGCTGTTGGAAAGCGCGCGTTCGATGCAACTGGCCTATGAAATCGCCCAGCATCCGCGCGTTTCCGCCATCGTCGGCTCCACCGCCAAGAATGCCGACGTCGCCCGCGCGCTTGGCTTTGTGTGGTCGCCCGAAGGCCGCGAAACGCTCTACCTCAAGTCGCGCGTCGTCATGGCCGCCAGAGCCGCGGGCAAGCTGGCCATCGGCGGCGTGTGGCAGCAGGTAAAGGATCTGGAAGGGCTGAAGGCTTCTTCGCAAGCCGACCGTCAGCTCGGCATGAACGGAGAACTGGCCTTGCACCCGACCAATGTCGAGATCATCAACGACGTCTACAGCCCGACCGAGGACGAGGTCGCGTTCTACAAGGGCATGATCGACGCTCTGGATGAAGCCATGGCCAATGGGCGCGCATCGGTCATCTACGACGGCGAGCATATCGACATCGCGCACGTCAAGACAGCCCGCGAGATCATCGAACTGGCCAGGCTGTACGGCCGCGCCTGATGGCGGCGCGGGTCCGGGCATCATCGAAACGGCGCTTTGCCTTGGAGAAGGATGGAGCGCCTCTCTGATCCTTATAGTTCGATAATATATATTATGTTAAATCACTAATGATCGAAGCGCGCGAATTTCGGTCTACGCTCAGTCTTCCAGAATGCGGCTGTGCTTCGCTGTATCCCGCATCCGGATATAGACCGTCAGCGAAATGGCGATCATCACGGTCACATAGATGTAGAATGCGCTTTCCATGTCGTTGCGCTTGAACCAGAGCGCAACGAATTCCGCGGTGCCGCCAAACAGCGTATTGGCCAGCGCATAAGGCAGAGCGACCCCCAGCGCGCGGATATGCGCCGGGAAAAGTTCGGCTTTCACAACGGCGTTGATCGACGTGTAGCCGCTGACGATGACAAGCCCCGCCATCACCAGCGCGCCTGCGACCCACGGATCGGTCGTCCGGCTCAGCGTGGCGAAGATCGGATAGGTGCAAAGGACGCCCAACACGCCGAAGCCGACCATGAGAGGCTTTCTGCCGATCCTGTCCGATAGCGCGCCGGCCAGCGGCTGAATCAGCATGAAGAGGAACAGGGTGGCCGCATTGATCTGGGACGCGGTTTCCCGGCTCATGCCGCTCGTATTGACCAGGAATTTCTGCATGTAGATGGAATAGGCGTAGAAGGCGATGGTCCCTCCCGCAGTCAGGAACATGACAGTCACGGTTTCGCCAGGGTGCCGCAGCAGCAATTCGACCAGGCCGGATCGCGGCCCGCCTTCCGCCCGCGCGACGACATAGCTTTGTGTTTCCGTCAGGCCGCGTCTCAGCCAGAAGACGATGACGGCCAACGCTCCGCCGATGGCGAAGGGTATGCGCCAGCCCCATGCGTCCAATTGAGCCTCCGTCAGCATCTGCTGCAATATCAGCAGCACGCATATCGCGACGAGTTGGCCCGCGATCAGCGTCACATATTGGAAGCTGGAGAAAAAACCTCTGTGGTGTCTTCCCGCCATCTCGGACAGATAGGTGGCGCTGGCGCCATATTCCCCGCCGATGGACAATCCTTGCAGCAGGCGGGCGAGGACGAGCAGGAGCGGCGCACCTACGCCGATCTTCTCGTAGCCCGGCGTCACCGCGATCAGCAGCGATCCCACGCACATGAGCGATACGGACAGGGTAAGACCGCTCTTGCGGCCGTGCCGATCCGCGTAGATGCCCATCAGCCAGGCGCCGATGGGGCGCATCAGGAAACCGACGGCGAAGATTCCGGCGGCGCTCAGCAACTGTGCGGTCCGGTCCTCGCTGGGAAAAAAATGCGGCGCGAAATAGAGGGTGAAGGCCGAATAGGCATACCAGTCATACCATTCGACCAGATTGCCCGTCGAACCGCCGATAATCGCCTTCAACCTTTGCCGCTGGTCCGGCGCTGCCGTCATGGCGTCAAAACCATCTCGCCATTTTCCACGCCCCAGCTTTTAAGGCGGGACAGCATGTTCATGCCGATGACGTTCACGTCGCCAAAGGCCGGCGACACGACGATATCCAGGTCGCTCGTCCGAACAGGTCCGATCGTCAGGGTCGCGATCCGCGCCCTTTGCGCCTTCACATGGCCGTTGGCGGTCATCATGGTGACGGAAGATTGCGCTGGATCGATGTTGAGCGCGGCCGCTCGCGCCGCCTGTTCCGACAGGGCGGTGACGCTTGCGCCGCTATCGATCAGGAAGCGGGTCGGCGTGCCGTTGACGGCGCCGTCCACCCAATAATGCCCGTCGGAAGATACCGCTATACGGATGCGGTCGCCATCGATCCGGGTTTGAGGCGCGACGGGATGGTCGTCATCCTCCTTTGCCGTGGATGGCGTGTGGGCACTCTCCATGAAAATCCCCGATTTTTGCGCCAGATTGAACAGCATGAGCAGAATGGCGAAAATCGCCACCCACAAAAGCGCCATCCGCATCATACCGCCCAGCGGCATACGGCGCGTCAGCAGCGCGGAACCGACGAGGACAATTGCGAGCAGATACCAGATGCCCGACATCGCCTGATCCGTTCCCACATCCATCAGGAAGCCCCCTCCCCGTCGCTCAATTCCACGACCATGCCGTCATAGCCCGGTTCGACGCCTTCGGGCAGCGTGCGGCGCAAGGTCGCATAATCCATGCTGTTGTCCATATGCGTCAAAATGGCCCGGTTCGGGCGCGCGGCGGCGATTCCCTCCAGCGCCAGGGCAAGGTGCGCGTGGGTCGGATGCGGTTTTGCCCTCAACGCGTCCACGACCCATATGTCCAGCCGGTCGAACAGGGTCAGCATGGCCGGCGTCAATTCGTGGAAATCCGTGGCATAGCCTATCGTGCGTCCGCCATGGGTGAAGCGGAAGCCTGTGGACAGAATGTCCCCATGCGGCTGGTCCACGCAATGAATATCGATATCGCCGATGGTGAGGCGGTCGGGAAGCGCGTGGTCTTCGACGATGGGCGGATAGCCCCCGCGCCCCTCAAAGGCATAGCCGAAACGCTGGCGCAGCGCGCCAAGCGTTTCGGCGCGGGCATAAGCGGGCACGGGCGTCCCCCGATAGTGATAGACCTGCCGCAGATCGTCCAGTCCGTGACAATGATCGGCATGATCGTGCGTCCACAGCACCGCATCCAGATTGGCCGCATCCGCCGCCAGCAACTGCGCGCGCATATCCGGCGAGGTATCGACCAGAAGGCGCGTCGTCGGACTCTCGACAAGAATGGACACGCGCGTCCTGCGGTTTCGCGGCTCGTGAGGATCGCAGGTTCCCCAGTCATTGCCGATCCGGGGAACTCCCGACGACGTGCCGCAGCCCAATATGACGAGCCTCAAGCTCATGAGGCCGGGCTTCTGCCGATCTTGCTGAAAAGCGTATGGAAATTCGCCGAAGTGGCTTTTGCCAGTTCCTCGATGCTCTCATTCCTCAGATGGGCCAGGAAACGGGCGGTGTCGGCGACATAGGCAGGCTCGCAGGATTTGCCGCGATGGGGCACGGGCGCGAGAAAGGGGGAATCCGTTTCCACCAGAAGGCGATCCAGCGGCAGGCGCGCCGCCGTTTCCTGAAGGTCCCTGGCGTTCTTGAAGGTCACAATACCCGAAATGCTGATGTAGAGGCCAAGTTCCAACGCCGCATCGGCAAAGGCCCCGCTGGCGGTGAAGCAATGGATGACGCCGCCATATGCCCCCTTCCCCATCTCCTCGCGCAGGATCGCCAGCGTATCGTCCTCCGCCTCCCGCGTATGCACGATCAGCGGCAGGCCGGTTTCCCGCGCGGCGGCGATATGCGCGCGAAAACTGCTTTGCTGCCGGTCCCGGTCGCTATGGTCGTAATAATAATCCAGGCCGGTTTCGCCTATGCCGATCACGCGGGGATGCGCCGCCCGCTCGATCAGCTTGGCGGTGTCGACATGGGGATGCTCGTCCGCTTCATGCGGATGAATGCCTACGGTTGCCCAGACATCCGGCTCGCGCAGCGCCGTGCCCAGCACATCGTCCCACTCGCTTTCGCGCGTGGCGATGTTGAGCATCAGGTCGACGCCCGCGCCGCGCGCGCGTTCAAGCACATTCTGCTGATCTTCGACCAATCCTTTGTAATTCAAATGACAATGGCTGTCGATCAGCATGGTGTCAGGCGTCCGTTTCCGTCAGTTCCAATCGGGGAAAGAGCGGCTTGGGAGGGCTGAGGGTAAAGCCCGAGGCGCGCAGATCCGCATAACGGTCCGCAACGATGGCGGCATAATCCCGTGCGTCGTCGCTTATCCCCATCTGATCCAGCAGAGCGGCGGCGCTGGCTGGGATGACGGGGTGGATCATGATGGCCAGGCTGGCGATCGCTTCATACAAGGTGGCAAGGACCGCTTCCATCCGGGCCGGATCGGTCTTGCGCAACGCCCATGGGGCCTGGGCGTCGATATAGGCGTTGCAGGCGAAAACCCCGCGCATCCAGCCCTCGATCGCAACGGAGGGCGCCAGGTCCGCCATGGCCTTCTGAAAATTGCCCGTCGCGTCGGCGACGGCCTTCAGAAGGTCCCTGTCCACGTCCTGCGGCGCGGGCGCGGGCAAGCGCCCATCGAGATTCTTTACGATGAAGCTCAAGGTGCGCTGGGCGAGATTGCCGAAACTGTTGGCCAGATCGCTGTTGGAGCGGGCGACAATGGCTTCCGCGCTATAGCTGCCGTCATTGCCGAACGTCACTTCGGAAAGCAGGAAATAGCGAAGTTGATCGACGCCGAAGCGCTCCGCCAGTTCCATCGGATCGGCGACATTGCCCAGCGACTTCGACATCTTCTCCCCCCGGTTCAGGAGGAAGCCATGGCCGAAGACATGCCTGGGCAGCGGCAGATTCGCGCTCATCAGGAAAGCCGGCCAGTAAACGGTATGAAAACGCACGATATCCTTGCCGATGATATGCGTGATATCGCCGCCTTCGGACCAGTATCGGGCCATGCGTCCGGCATCGTCCGGATAGCCGCAGCCGGTGAGATAATTGGTGAGCGCATCGACCCAGACATACATGACATGGCCGTCGCTGCCCGGCACCTTCACGCCCCAGTCAAAGCTCGTGCGGGAAACGCTGAGATCGGACAGGCCGCCTTCGACGAAGCGCATGATCTCATTGCGGCGGCTGTCGGGCTGAATGAAATCGGGCTGGCCGTTATAAAGGTCGAGCAGCTTCTGCTGATAGGCGGAGAGCCGGAAGAACCAGCTTTCCTCCACCGTCCACTCGACGGGTGTGCCCTGGGGCGAGAGCTTCTGTCCGCCCTCCCCTTCGCTCAGTTCCTTCTCGTCATAAAAGGCCTCGTCGCGGACCGAATACCATCCCTCATAGCGGCCCAGATACAGGTCGCCATTCGCCTGCATGGCCTGCCACATGGCTTGGCTCGCGCGGTGGTGATCCGGCTCGCTGGTGCGAATGAACCGATCATAGCTGATATTCAGCTTGTTGTTCATCTCCTTGAAATATCCAGACATTTCTTCCGCCAGATTTTTCGGCTCGATGCCGCGGTCACGCGCGGTCTGGGCCATTTTCAGGCCATGCTCGTCCGTGCCGGTCTGGAAGAAGACATCGCGGCCCATCATGCGCTGGAAACGGGCGATCGCGTCGGTGGCGATCACCTCATAGGCGTGGCCGATATGGGGGCGGCCGTTGGGATAGCTGATGGCGGTCGTGATGGTGTAGGGCTGCGACATGCGCCTTCCCTAGCGAGTGTTGCGCGTCGCGGAAAGTCCGCTTTTCCGCTCGATGCGTCAGTTGCCTTGTGGAGCGAGGGCCGCGACATGGCCAGCGATTTCGAAAACGACCGCCCCCGGCTCCAGCGAAAGTATGACCGCGCCGCCCGCCAGTTGCCGCGCCGCTTCCCAATGGCCCAGCGCCGCGCCCAGCGCCGCGCCCTCCCGCAATCGCGCCGTTTGCGCGATGAAGGCGGGCGCCCGCTCGAGAAAAGCCTCATAGCGGGGACGGGCGGGCTTTCCCGACAGCATCTTCGCCAGCGTCAGCCGCCACCGGTTGTCCGGGTCGCCTTGCGTGGCGATCGATTGCAATATCCCCTCTATCTCCGCAAGATTGAGACCGGCATAGCGCAGCGCCTTGCCCGGCGAACCTTCGCCGACGGACAGCAGCGTTTCGATCTCCCCGTCCTTCGGCGCGGGTTCCGTCATCGAAAGGGCAGACCGCATGGCATCGTCCTGCAAGGGTCCGAAACGCAAGGTGCGGCAACGGGATCGAATGGTCGGCAACAACCGGCCCGGCGCATGGGATACCAGCAGGAAGAGCATGTCCGCCGGCGGTTCCTCCAGATTCTTGAGCAGCGCGTTGGCCGCGCTTCGTTCCAGGTCGTCGGCGCTGTCGATGACGACGATGCGGCGAGCCGACAGCGAGGGCGCCGATTGAATGAGGCGCTGAAGGCCCCGTATCTGGTCCACGCCGATATTGCGGGCCAGCACGCCATCCTTTTCGAGCAGGGCCAGTTCGGCATAATCGGGGTGCGCATTCGCCTCCATCAAGGCCCGGACGGGATGCCCCTGGGGCACATCATGGCCTTCCCCGGCGATGGGAGGACCGGCGGCGTCCGCAAGCAGCCGCATCGCCAGGGCGCGGGCGAAGCTCGCCTTGCCGATGCCGGCCGGTCCCGCGAGAATCCAGCCATGATGCATCCGGCCGCTCTCGGCCGCGGCCAGCAACATTCGGGCCTGCGCATCATGACCCAGAGGAAATGTCACGGCAGCAGGTCCTCCAGTTCCCGAAGCAGACGCGCCGTCACGGCTGCGGCTTCGCCCGACGCGTCGATCGGACGGACGCGGTCGGCTTCTATCGCGGCGAAGCGGGCGAAGGATTGTGAGACCCGCCGGTGAAATGCGCTGTCGCGGCCTCCTATGCGGTCGCTGCCGTCGCCGTCCCGGCTGTAGGCGCGGCTTTCGGCCTCCCCCTCCGGCAACATCAGGATGAACGTCCGGTCGGGCAAGAAACCCGCGCTGCCGATGCGATGGAGCGTCAATATGTCCTCGTCGGTCAGCTCACCCATGCCTTGATAGGCGCGGCTGCTGTCGAGAAAGCGGTCGGACAGCACCCAGGCTCCGCGCTGCAAGGCGGGACGAATGGTCTTTTCCACATGATCAGCGCGCGCGGCGGCAAAGAGCAATGCTTCCGCGCGCGCCGACCAGCGATCCGCCGCGCCTGTCAGCAGCATGTGGCGAATGGCTTCGGCGCCCGGGCTGCCGCCCGGCTCGCGCGTTTCCACAACTTCCATTCCGCGCGCGCGGAGAACCGCCCCCAGCGCGCGCAACTGGGTCGATTTGCCTACGCCCTCCCCGCCTTCGAGCGAAATGAAGCGCGCGGGTCTCACCCGAACAACGATTTCAGGCCGTTCCAGAGCCGTCCGAAAACCCCCGCCTCGCCCACATCCTCGCCGGCGACGAGCGGCATGATCTGCGGCGGCGTGTCAGGCGTTGAAACAATGAGTTCGGCAACCTTGTCGCCCTTCCTGATCGGCGCCTTGATCGGGCCGGTATAGGCCACCTTCACGCTGATATTCGTCGACGCGGTGCGGGGCAGGGTCACGGCCAGATTCTGCGGCGCCACCAGGGGCACGCTGGTGGCGCTCCCCAACTGGACTTCGGCGGTTTCAACGGTCTGCCCCTTGCGGAAAAGCGGCTGGACCTTCCACGCCTTGAAACCCCAATCCATGAAGCGGACGGATTCGGCGATTCGGCCGTTGAAGGTCGGCAATCCGGCGACGACCATCACCAGACGACGGCCATCCTGCTCGGCCGACCCGGTAAAGCCGAACCCGGCCTCCTGCGTATGCCCGGTCTTCAATCCGTCCGCGCCCGCGATCTTCCCCAATATCGGGTTGCGGTTCGCCTGCTCGATATCCTGTCCGCCCATGGTCTTGCCCCAGGTGAACGACTTGGTGGCATAGAATTTCTTGTAGAGATCGGGCGTTTCCTCGATCGTCGCCTGGGCCAGCCTCGCCAGATCTTCGGCGGTGACATAGGTGACGCCTTCGTCGGGCCAGCCGTTGCTGGTGCCGAAATGACTGTTCTTGAGGCCCAGCCGTTCGCCTTCCTGATTCATCAGTGCGACGAAAGCCTGCTCCGTCCCCGCAATGCCTTCGGCCAGCACGACGCACGCATCATTGCCCGAAAGCGTCACGATGCCATGCAGCAGGTTTTCGACCGACACCTGCTCGCCAACGGACAGGAACATCGTGGACCCGGCCTGGGGACCATGCCATCTCTGCCATGTTTCCGGGCGCACCGTGAACTTGGTGTCGAGCTTCAATTCGCCTTTCTGGATCATGCGGAAGGCGACATGGGCCGTCATCATCTTGGCCATGGAAGCCGGCGGAATCCGCGTTTCCCCGCCCTTGTCATACAGAACCGCGCCCGAGGACAGATCCTTGAGATAAGCGATCGGCGCCTCGCTGGTATAGGGAGGCGCGGCCGCGGTCAGCGGCGAAGCGAGCAAACCGACAAAGAGGATCGCTGCAACGGATTTGTTCATGAAGCTGCCTTCGCTTATAGGGATTCGAGGTAACGGGCCTGGAAACGGAAAGGCATCATTAGCCACGATTTGCGCTTTCTCAAAGCCCTCGCGGGGATGAGATCATTGCCGGACGGCATCGGCCAGCAGGCCCACGGACAAGGCATAGAAATTCGAGCAGTTATAGTCGAGAATCGCCCGATAGTTGCTGGTCAGCAGATAGGCCGTCTTGCCCGGCCCGTCCGGCTCCAGCAGCGTGGCCATCACATTGTCGGCCGGCCATCCTCCCCTTGAAGGGACCAGGCCCAGCCGCCGCCATTCCGCCATGCTGAGCCAGCGGCTATGCCTGTTGAACACGCGCGGGCAGCGTGCCGGGGCCGTTCGCGCCGAAACCGACGCGCGGCTGAAATTGGCGGGGACGGAAACCGCCACGCCCCAGGGCTGGCCCCGCCGCCAACCGGCATGAACGAAATAATTGGCGATGGAAGCAAGCGTGTCGGCTTCGCTGCTCCAGATATCCGCCTTGCCGTCGCCGTCGCCGTCCTTCGCCAGCCGAAGATAAACCGACGGCAGGAATTGAGGATAGCCGGTGGCGCCGGCCCAGCTTCCCACCAGCCGGCTGCGCGGCACGCCATTGTCCAGCATCTTCAATGTCGCCAGCAATTCCGGCTCGAACAAGGTGCGGCGCCTCCCCTCCCATGACAGCGTCGCGAGTGAACGGATCAGGTCGAAATCGCCGGTATAGGAACCGTAATTGGTTTCATGCCCATAGATCGCGACCATGATCTCCTCCGGCACGCCGGTTTCGGCCTCGATGCGCGCAAGGCGGCTGCGGTTGGCCAGATAGGCGGTGCGCCCCCGTCCGATGCGCGCCGCGTCGACATGCTTCACGCGATAGGGTTCGAAGGCCGGAATGGGCGAATAGGCCCCGCCGCCGGGCTGGCTCTGGTCCAGCTGTATGACCCGTGGATTGGGCGTAAGCGCCGAAAACACGCCGGACAACGTCCCGTCGCGAATGCCCATCGCGCGCGCCTTGGGACGCAGACTTTCCAGATAGGCGCGAAATGACGCATCATCCTGATTTTGCGCGGAAGCAGGCGGTATGGCGGGACCAACGGACAGGGCAGCCAGGCCAAGGAACAGCGAAAGGATGGACGAACGCATCAGAATCTCCCTCTCCCTTTTCTGGCACATGGGAAGCGCGACGTGAATCCCCTTCTTGTTCGATAGCGATGAAGCGACGCTATGACCTTTTTGCGCTTGGCAATCCCGGCGCGTTCGCTAGGAAGCAGGCGACGGACAGGTGGCCGAGTGGTTTAAGGCAGCGGTCTTGAAAACCGCCGTGGGTTTACGCTCACCGTGGGTTCGAATCCCACCCTGTCCGCCATTACTCCTTGATATCATTATAGAATTTTTAGAAATATTGCAGGCATCATGTGTCGGCGCGGCCGTCGCGGCTTTTACGGGCGGATGGCAGGTTCGTCATCTTGGCCGCCTCCGCCACTGCCGATCAGTGCTTGCAGGTCGATCAGGGTGCGGGCGAAGGTCAGCCCCTGTGGTCCTGCGACGAAACGCGCTTCCCATTCGGGCGAGAACTTCTCTTTGTAGGCGCGCAGTCCTTCAAAGCCGTAAAGCGCATTGCCATGCTGGTAGAGCATCGCGCCCAGCCGCGACCAGAACGGTGCCAGCCGTCGCGCGTCCAGCCCCGAAAGGGGCGCCATGCCCAGGTTGAACCAGGCATAGCCGTGCGCCTGCCCCCATTGCATCAGACGGATGAACAGGAAATCCATCGTGCCATAGGGCATGTCCTCGCGGTGGCGCATCAGGTCTACCGACAGTTCGGATCGATCCTGCGTCTTCCAGATATTGGCGAAGGCAATGATCTTTCCCTGCCAGCGTATGACCGCGCAATCGAAATGCGCCATATAGGCTGGATCGAAGCGTCCGACACTGAACCCTTTTTCACGATGGCGCTTGATCGCCAGCCAGTGCGCGGAAATCTCGGCCAGTTCGTCCATGATCGCAGGCAGGTCGGCGGCGGCTACGATGTCGAAGGTCGCCCCTTCGCGCATCGCGCGCCGTTCGGCATAGCGCAGCGGCTTGGCGTCCGGCCCCTCAAGGGTGAAGGCGTCGAGGGGAACATGCGCCTCTTCGCCATATTTGCTGATCTGCAACCCCAGTTCGATCGCCAGCGGCAAGGCGGCGGGACTGATCTGATAAAGCAGCAGGCGGCCCTGCGCGGCATCGGCCCGCTCGCGCAGCGTCCAGAGCAGATCGCTCCATTCCGCTTCCGCGCCCACGGGATCGCCCATGACGATCCAGCTATGGCCGCGTATCTGATACATCAGGAACGTCCGGCCAGTGGCCGACAACAGGAAGCGCTTGTCGCCGGTAAAGGCAAGGTTGGCGTCGGCGCGCTGGGCTAGCGCCATGGCCTGTTCGCTCGGCGCGACGGCGGCATTCGCGTCCTGCCGGGCCGGTTTGGCAGGCCGGAAAAGCCGCAGGAAGGCGACGCATGTCAGCAGGATCGCCACGGCAAAGCTTGCCCGCAAAAAGCGTGACGCATCGCCGCGCTCGGCAAATTGCCACCACAGCTCGTTATGGTAATCCACATGCTTGTAGGCGAAAAGACCGATCCAGATCGACAGGCCGACCATCACCGCGACGGTCGCCAGCCAAACCGGCGAAAAGGCTTCCGCCAACAGATGCGTTCGACGGTAAAAAGCCGGACGGGTCCATTGCAGTGCGCCTGCAATCAGGATCATGACCGCCGCTTCCTCATAATCCAGTCCCTTGAGCAGCGAAAAGGCCGCGCCCGCGATCAACAGCAGCCGCGTCAGCCAGAAGGCCCCATCGAGCCGTCTATAGAGACCGGCCGACAGGATCAGCAGCGCGGCGCCGACCAGGCTCCCCGCCAGATGCGATATTTCAGTAAGCGGCAGAGGGAGCAGGGTGGAGAGGATCGCGGCCCGGCCCGGCATGATCGGCAACGATCCCGACACCAGCAACACGACGCCGCCCAGAAAGACCAGCGCACCCATCATGGTCGGCGCGAGGCCGGATGCGACGGCTCGCATGCCGATCAGCGTGCGCGCGATGGGCCTGTGCCATCGCCTGCCTTCCTGGACCAGGACTATCGCGATGGCGACGAGCAGCGGCGCGATATAATAGATCAGGCGGTAGGCGAGCAGCGCGGCAATCAGTCCCGGGCGATCCGTGCCGGGCAGCGCGGCCAGCATCACCGCCTCGAATATGCCGATGCCGCCGGGGACATGGGTGACGAGGGCGGCGATGATCGCCAGCGTATAGCCGATGAAGAAGGTGGGCCATTGGGCGACGCCGACGCCGGGGACAAGGATGAACAGCGCGGCGCTGGCGGCGGCAAGATCGACGATGCCAATGCCGATCTGCGCCAGGATGCCCGTCGCTGGGGGAACCGGCGCGCTCCAGCCGCGCAGCCTGATGGTGCGACCGCGCGGCCCCGCCCAGGCGACCAGGCCCGCCATCGCCAGCAGCAGGACCATGCCCAGCCCTCGCAGCATCTCCGCCGATCCCGCCGGCGCGCCGCTCGCCATCATCTGCGGAAGCCACACCAGCATGGCGCCCGCCAGCACGAATACGCCGCTCCAGAAGGTCGCGCTCGCCATCGCCACCACCCGCGCGATATCGCTGAGGGTGAGACCGGCCGCACTGTAGATGCGATAGCGCGCCGAACCTCCCGTCAGCAGCGAAATGCCGAGATTATGGCTGAGCGTATAGCTTGTGAAAGACGCAAGGGCGGCAGTGCGATAGGGGAGCGGCCGGCCGATCGCCCGCAACGCCAGCACATCATATAGCGTCAGCGTCAGATAGCTTATCGCCGTCAGCCCCGCCGCCGCCAGCAGCTTGGTGATCGGCAGCGCATGCCAGGCGAGCCGAACCTGATGCAAATGAACCTCCTGCAACAGGTGATCGAGCGCCGCGAAGCCCAGCGCGGCCAGCAACAGAACGCCGCCGACCGACAGGATCGTGCGATGCCGCTGGAGCAGGCGGGCTGCCGTCATGCCCTCGGTCATGCTGCCCTTACCCCTGTTGCCGAGTCCATATCTGGCTTTTGCACAGCCAGCCGCGCAGCAGGCAACCGGATATCTTCAATCGATTGGCGTCCAGTTGCTCGATCGTTGAGTAAAAGCTGCGGCCCCTGTCGGGCACATAGACATATCCGGCCCAACGCCCCGGCCCGCGGGCGTGATAATCCCGTAGCAATTCGGTGCCAGCCAGATGGGCGACACCCGCGTCGGCGGCGTCGGCGGTCGCGGTGGCGTCAGCCCAGCGGACCCAGCCGCACAGCGCATTATGGCAGGCGCCCGTCGTGACGACCACGCTGCCATGCGGGTTGACCCAATTCCCTTCGACCGCGCCAGCGGCAAGGGCGGTGCCGGGAAGCAGCAGCAGCAGCAGCGCGCTGGCGCCGATCGGCAAAAGGGCGAAGCTACGCATCGTCACGGCCTTGCCATGAGGTGAGCGCGCATCATCGCCGCGCGCAACGTGCCATAGACGGCATCGACATCGCCATGCAGCGGATGGCCGCCAGGCAGCCCGACCGATTGCGCATTGCGTTGATGCAGCAATGGACACAGGCTTGACGCCTCTTCACGGCCATGGATGCACAGCAGCGGCGTCCAGGTGAGTTGACGTGCGGTGGGGAGCGCATCGGCTTCCGCCATGGCGAATGTGAAGATTTCCGACGGTGACGCCCGATATTCAACCGTTGCGCCAGGCACCACCAACGCCACCAGCGCGATGGCCGAACGGTCGGAGGGTGGAAGGGCGCTCAGCGCGACATGCAGCATGTCCGCGCCATAGGATTGGCCGACGAGCAGCAGCCGCGCCTGTGGATTGATCCTGCGCGCCCGTCCGATCGCTGCCTTCAACAGCGCCGTGGCGTCGGATGGGGTGCGGGTCGTGCGGAAATAGCTGAGCGAATTGACGCCGATCACTGGCACGCCGTCGCGGACCAGTCTTGCAGCGACGCGCGGACCCATGCCAACGCGGAACCCCATGTCGCCCGACCACAGGATCGCGACCGGTGCGCCGGGTTGCGGCCGGTAATGGGCGGGGCGGATCGGCGTAAAGGGGTCGCAGCCCAGATAGCCGAGCCAGGCGAACCCCAGCAGGAGCGCCGCCAGCAGCCCGCCCGCCGCCGTCATCCATCGCTTATCCCCGCGCGTCATCGATCGGACCTCCGGCCTGCCATCGCCGTCCTTCTACGCGCGCGCATCCATCGGGTCGGTGACGTTTGCATGAACTTTATGTCATGTGCCGGACAGTGCGGCGACATGACGCCTTGCCTAGGAAGAATGGCATGATCCGGTCGGCGCGCCCTTTCTACGCGACTGCGATGCTATTGGCATCCCTTCCGCCCCTTTTCTTGGCGGCACAACTGGCGCGCGCACCATCGGCCCCCGTCGCCATCAGCAACCGCATGGGCCTGACGCTGGGCGAAGACGACCGGCACCGCGTCGTCGTCACCAGCCTGCGCAGCGGAGGTATCGCGGATCGCGATGGCCTCGCGGTCGGAGACCGATTGACCAGCATTGCCGGTCGGCCGGTGACGGGGCTGGCGGCCGTGCGCAAACTCGTTCGTGCGCCGGGGCGCTGCGCCATCGCCCTTACACTCGATCGTCATGGCATTTCCTATCGGGCGATAATCTGGCAGTGCGGCAAGACCGGCGTCGGTTAGAAGGATCGCTCCCATGGGTCGCAAGATTTTGCTGGTCGAGGATGACCGGACGACCGCTGACTTCATCCTGAAGGGATTGGCCGAGCATGGCCATGTCGGCGACCATGCGGCCAATGGCCGCGACGGACTCTTTATGGCGACCGATGGCGGCTATGACGCGATCGTCCTTGACCGGATGCTGCCGGGCATGGACGGGCTGGCGGTGCTGGGTGCGCTGCGGGCGGCGGGGATCGAAACGCCGGCGATCCTGTTGTCTGCGCTGGGATCGGTCGATGATCGGGTGACGGGATTGACCGCAGGGTCGGATGACTATCTGGTGAAGCCCTTCGCCTTCGCCGAATTGCTCGCGCGCCTCGAACTCCTGATGCGGCGGCGGGGGAGCGGCACGCATGTGGAAACGATCCTCACCTGCGCCACTCTGCGCATGGACCTTCTCAAACGCGAGGTGAAGCGCGGCGAACGCGCCATCGACCTGCAACCGCGCGAGTTTCGATTGCTGGAATATCTGCTGCGGCATACGGACCAGGTTGTTACCCGGACGATGCTGCTGGAAGGCGTGTGGGATTATCATTTCGACCCCGGCACAAATGTCATCGACGTTCATATCAGCCGCTTGCGACGCAAGGTCGATGCGGACGGCGACCGCCCCCTGATCCATACCGTGCGTGGCGCGGGCTATCGGTTGGGCGAATGAGGCGGGCAGCATGATCGCAGCGTCCTCCCTGCGCTGGCTGCGCTCGTCCCACGCGCGCTTCATCGGCTTGATCCTGCTGCTGGAGCTGGTCTTTGGCGCGGCGCTATTGCTGTCGGTGACGCAACTGGTCCACGCCAGTCTGGACGCCGCTGACAATGCCATTGCGCGCGATACCCGCGATACGTTGCTGGAAATTGGACGGGAAGAAGGTGATCGGGCGCTGGCCAGCGCCGTCATCGCGCATACGCAGGACGAAAGCGACGCCATCCTGCTGCTCGCCAGGGCCGATGGCAGCCGGATCGCAGGCAATCTTTCCGGCTGGCCTCCGGTTATTCCCCCCGATACGGCGGGGATCAAGGCGAAGCTCTATCGTATTGGCGACGCCGACCCCGCGCCCTACACGATCGCCGCTGCGCGGTTGCGGGATGGCCGTCGTCTGCTGGTGGGGGAAAGCACCGACGACAGCGACCAGATCCGCCGGACCGTGGAGGGCGCGCTGGTGACCGCATTGCTGATGGCGCTGCCGCTTGCTGTCGTGGCCGCCTGGCTCGTGGTCCACATCATCGATCGGCGGATCGTGCATATCGCGGCCACCGCGGCACGAGTAGGAGCAGGTGAAATCGACCGGCGCGTGCCGCTCGACGGATCGGGCGACAGTTTCGACACATTGGGTCGCACGATCAACACCATGCTCGACCGGATTGGCGCGCTGTTGGCCGAATTGCGCACCGTCACGGACAGCATAGCTCACGACCTGCGATCCCCGCTGACCCGATTGCGGGTTCGGATCGATCGGGCGATGCAGTCGGACAACCCGATTGTCCTGCGCGAGGCGATCGACGGAATCAGCCGGGATGCGGACCAATTGCTGGCGATGCTGGCAACCGCGCTGGAGGTCAGCCGGATGGAAGCGGGGATCGGGCACGACCGTTTCGTCGCGACCGATCTGGGAGCCATGCTGATCGATATGAGGGAACTGTACGAACCGCTGAGCGAGGAACAGGGGCGCGCCCTGGCCGTATCCATCGACGTGCCCATAACTCTGCCGGTCCATCGCGAGCTATTGGGCCAGGCACTGGCCAACCTGATCGACAATGCGCTCAAATATGGCGCGGGGACGATGACGCTCTATCTCGCGGAGGAAGGGGATGTCGTCCTTGTCGGCCTGGCCGATGAAGGGACGGGCATAGCGCCCGAACGAGAAGCCGAGGCATTGCGCCGCTTCGGACGCCTGGACCCGGCAAGGGGTATCGCGGGGGCCGGCCTCGGCCTGTCCCTCGTTGCGGCGGTCGCCCGGATGCACGGAGGAGATGTGCGATTCGCGCGTCGCAACGACCGGTTTGCCGTGGAGATGCTGTTGAGGCGGCAGATAGGGGATATGTGATATCGCTTCGGGTGACGGGAGCCGGGCCGGGTCAACAGGGGACAAACCCTGCCCCGGCTCCCTGTCGACGGGGCTTACTTGGTGGCCGCCTTCGTTGCGGTCGTGGCGGTGGTCGTCGTCGTGACCTTCTTGGCAACCTTGTGCTTGGCCAGATGATGCACCGGCTTGGGCGAAGCGGTAGCGGCCGATGCGGCGAGCGGGGTTGCGAGGACGGCCAGCGATGCCAGGCTGGTCAGGATCAGGCGCGTTTTCATAATTCAACTCCTATCAAGCAGGCGGTCCAACGTGGATCGCCTGATCCTTATGCCGGGTCCGTCCCGTCGGCAGCGTGACCGGAAGATGAACTTTTGGACAGGAGCCGCGACGGGGGGCATGAGCAAGCGCATTTCCGTCATGACGCTCATCGGGGCGGGCCTGAAAGCCTCGTGGAGAAATGACCCCGGTTGATCGCCGCAACCGGGAGCGCCTCGCGTCAGTTCAGCGCCCCATGGCAGTGCTTGTATTTCTGCCCGGAGCCGCAGGGGCATGGCGCATTCCGGCTGGTGTTCAGATGGGAGAACTCGTCGGACGCGGCATTGCCGATCGGCGGGCGGGGAATGGTCGTCGTTATGCCGCCGTCCTGCCCTGCGTCGATGTCCGCGCTGTTGTCCTCGCCGGAAAAGGGGTCGATATGCGTCGTGATGAAATCGGGCAGCACGGGAAGGTCGAACTCCGGCAGCGGGGCCTGATCCAGACGAAACTGGACGCGCGCGATGGAGCCGGTCACGTCCTCGCGGATATTGCCCAACATGCGTTCGAAAAGCGCGAAGGCTTCCTGCTTATATTCGTTGATCGGCGTTTTCTGGGCATAGGCGCGCAGATGCACGACCTGGCGAAGCGCATCCAATGTGGCCAGATGCTCCTTCCAGTGATGATCCAGGCTCTGGAGCAGGATGCTCTTTTCGATCATGTGCCAGTCGGCGGTTTCTATATCCTTGATCTTCTCGGCGACCGCTTCGTCCGCCAGGGCGACGAGCCGCTCCTCGATCATTTCCGGGTCGACCGCGTCCTCGCTGAGCCATGCGTCGAAATCCGGCTCCACACCCAGGATTTCAGCGGTCCGCGCCTTCAGCCGCTCCATGTCCCATTGTTCAGGATAGGTTCCCGGAGGGCAGGACGCGCCGACGAGATCGTTCACCGTTTCATGCCGCATGTCGATGACGACATCGTCGACCGTATCGGCGTCCATGATGTCGGAGCGCTGTTCGTAGATGACCTTGCGCTGGTCGTTCATCACGTCGTCATATTCGACGACCTGCTTGCGGATGTCGTAGTTGCGCGCCTCGACCTTCCTCTGCGCCGTCTCGATCGCCTTGCTGAGCCATTTGGACGGCGGCAGGGCCTCCCCATCCTCCAGGTTCGACCGGATCATCTTGGCGAACATCGTGTCCGGCCCGAATATCCGCATCAGATCGTCGTCGAGGCTGAGATAGAAGCGCGACAGGCCCGGATCGCCCTGACGGCCCGAACGGCCGCGTAGCTGGTTGTCGATGCGGCGGCTTTCGTGGCGTTCCGTCGCCAGCACGAACAGGCCGCCAGCCGCGAGCACTTCGGCCTTCTCCGCTTCGATTTCGGCATCGATGCGGGCGATGGCGGCGTCGCGCTCCGGCCCTTCGGGCATATCGCGCAATTCATCCTCGACCCGCATTTCCAGGTTGCCGCCCAGTTTGATGTCGGTGCCGCGTCCCGCCATGTTGGTCGCGATGGTGACGGCGCCCTTGCGGCCCGCCTGCGCGACGATATGCGCTTCCTGCTCGTGGAAGCGGGCGTTGAGGACGGCGTGCTTCACGCCTTCCTGATTGAGGAATTCGGACAGCATTTCGGACTTTTCGATGGAGACGGTGCCGACCAGCACCGGCTGTCCCCGCTCGGCATGGTCCTTGATCGTCTTTGCAATGCCCCGGAACTTGTCTTCCAGATTCTTGTAGAACGTATCTTCCTCGTCCACGCGCTGCACAGGGCGGTTGGTCGGGATGGTGACGACGTTCATCTTGTAGATTTCGTAGAATTCGGTCGCTTCGGTGGCGGCCGTGCCGGTCATGCCGGCAAGCTTGGGATACATGCGGAAATAATTCTGGAAGGTGATGGAGGCGAGCGTCTGGTTCTCCGGCTCGATCTGGACGCCTTCCTTCGCCTCGACCGCCTGATGCAGGCCGTCGGACCAGCGGCGGCCGTCCATCATGCGGCCGGTGAACTCGTCGATGATGACGACCTTGCCGTCCTTGACGATATAATCGATGTCCCGGCGGAACATCACATTCGCGCGCAGCGCCTGGTTCACATGATGGACGACGGCGGTATTCTCGAAATCATAGAGGTTCGCGCCCTGCAACAGCCCGGCATTTTCCAGCATCCGCTCGATCTTTTCCGTGCCGTCCTCGGTCAGCGTGACGGTGCGCTGCTTCTCGTCCTTTTCATAATCGCCCTCGTCGATCTGCTTCACGATGGCGTCGACGGAGATGTATAGCTCCGACTTGTCGTCGGTCGGGCCGGATATGATGAGCGGCGTGCGCGCCTCGTCGATCAGGATCGAGTCCACCTCGTCCACGATGGCGAAATTGAACGGCCTCTGGACCATCGAGGCGCGGTCATATTTCATATTGTCGCGCAGATAGTCGAAGCCCAGCTCATTGTTCGTGGCATAGGTGATGTCGGCATTATAGGCCGCGCGCCGCTGATCCTCGCTAAGGTTGGGGACGATGACGCCGGTGGTCAGCCCCAGGAAGCGATAGACCTGCCCCATCCAGTCGCAGTCGCGCGACGCCAGATAGTCGTTGACGGTGACGACATGCACGCCCTTCCCTTCCAGGGCGTTGAGATAGGTCGCCAACGTGGCCACCAGCGTCTTGCCCTCGCCCGTCCGCATTTCGGCGATCTCGCCGCGGTGAAGGACGATGCCGCCGATCATCTGCACGTCATAATGGCGCTGGCCCAGCGTCCGTTTCGCCGCTTCGCGCACCGTGGCGAAGGCTTCGGGCAGCAGGTCGTCCAGCGCCGTGCCCTGCGCGAGCTGCTCGCGGAACTTCACCGTCTGGGCGGCCAGCTCCTCATCCGTCATCGCCGAGATCGTGGGCTCGAAGGCCGCGATCTGATCCACGATCCTGCCCAGCGACTTCACATAGCGGTCGTTGGACGATCCGAAGATGGACTTGGCGAGTGCGCCGAACATGCAGAATCCTGACAAAAAGAGGGCGCGTGCGTCCCGCAAGGAAGGACACATGCAGATATGCGCCGCGATTTAGGCACGGCATGGGCTTTAGTCAATCAGACTGCATCGCCCGAAGGTATCGGAACCGGCGGATGCGGTTTTCAGCTCCGCGCGGCGTCACGCATCGACGGAACGTCACAAACCGGCGCTTTTCTATTGCCAAGTCCGTCGATGCCAATAACGGCGTTTCGCGAGAGTGAGGGGTGATGTATCGCAAAATCGTTCTGGCGCCGCCGCGCGGCCGCGCCGCGCCCGTGGCTATTGCCCTTGCGCTTTGCGTTCCCCTGCTCCTGTGGTGCGTTCTGACGGCGCTTGCCACCCCCTTCGACCATGACGAAAGCCAATATATAGCGGGCGCTTATTTCAGCTCCCACATGCTCGTTTTCCGCGACTTCCTCTATCTCCAGCCACCTTTGCACAGCTGGTTCCTCGCGCCGCTGGCCGGGCTGTTCCCACGCGATATGGTTCTGGCGATGCGCCTGGCGACCGCCGCCACCGCGTTCGGTGTCCTGCTCACGCTATGGAAGGCGCAGCGGATCGCGGGCATTTCCCGCGACAGCGCCGCCATCGCCACCCTGCTTGCCGGTTCGACCGCCGCCTTCCAATTCACGGGCAGCGTGGTCCGCAACGACATGCTGGCGACGCTGCTGGCCTCGCTGGCGATGCTGATGCTGCTTTCGGCGCTGCGGAGCCGGCGGGCGGAACATTGGCTGCTGGGCGGGCTGCTCCTGGGCCTTGCGACCGCCACCAAGCTCAATTTCGCGCCCCTTGCCCTGGCGAGCGGCCTGTTCGCGCTCCATCCGGGTGGGCGCGCCGGATGGAAGGCGGCGGCATGGCTGTCCCTTGGCGGGCTGGCGGGCCTGTCGCCCATGCTCCTCCTCTATCTCGTCGCGCCGGAGCCTTTCACCTATGGCGTGCTGACGTTCGGGGCGACCGCGCCGCATAGCTGGTATGCGGCCAATGGCGCGGAGCATGAACTGCTCTTCCTGGAAAAGCTCGCCGATCTGCTGAAATTCCTTTGGAAGGGACCGGCGCTCATCGCCCTGCTGCTGATCGGGAGCCGCTGGATTTTCGACCGCAACAGGACGGCGTCGGCGGGCCGGACGCTTTGCCGATGGATGATCGGCGGCGGTCTGCTTGGCGCGGCCCTGCCCACGCCCTTGCAGGTGCAGTATCTGATGCCGCTGATCCCGCCGCTGGCGCTGGGCATGGGCTATCTGCTGGACGATGCACGGCGGTGGCCTTTCGCGGCGCGGGAAATGCTGCTCGGCCTGCTGTGCCTGGCGGCGGTCCCCGGACTGCTCAAGGCCAGCGGCCACATCGCCGTCATGGCGCGAACCGGATCGCCCGTCCTTGAGGCCGGATCGCAGGCTGTGTGGATAGGGACCACGGTGCGCGCCCTCGCGCGCGACGACGGGATCGTCACGCTGTCGCCTCATCTCGCGGTCGACAGCGGATTGCAGGTCGATCCGCGTTTCGCCACCGGACCTTTCGTCTATCGCAGCGGATCGATGATCACCTCCGCTCAGGCGCGCAGGATGCACGTCGTCACCCCCGCCACCCTGGCCGATCTCGACCGCGATCCCCCCGCCGCCATATTGGCGGGATATGAGGGGGGAACGCGCAAGCTCCCCCTCGCCCCCGACGCCGGACTGCTGCGATATGCCGCGAGCCGGCGATACCGGGGTATCGTCCTGCCGGACGGCGTGGGACGTCTGTTCGTCCGCCTTTCGCCGTTGAGGCCGGGAAGGCGCATCATGCGTTGACGGCAATGCAGATTGCGTTAAGCGACGGAGCATGACCGAGCGTTCTCCCCTTGCCCCGTCCGCCTTTCCCGACCTGCCGCCGATCCCCGGCGTGACCGTGCGTGTGGCCTGCGCGCGCTACAAGAATTGGGACCGTTGCGACCTCACCTATGTCGAGCTGGCGGAAGGGACGGCCGTTGCGGGCGTCACGACGCAGAGCAAATGCCCCTCGCCCGAAGTCGAATGGTGCCGCGATGCCATTCCGCTCGGCTCCGCGCGGGCGCTGGTGGTGAATGCGGGCAACGCCAACGCCTTCACCGGCCATCGCGGCCGCGCCGCCGTGGAGGCCATCGCCGCCAGGGTCGCCAACCATCTGGCCTGCAATCCGTCGGATATCTTCATTTCCTCCACCGGCGTCATCGGCGTCCCCCTGCCGATCGACAAGGCGGAGGCGGGCCTTGAGTCGGCCTTTGCCGCCCCGGCGTGCGGCTGGGAAGACGCGGCGCTCACCATCGGCACGACGGACACCTATCCCAAGGGCGCGCATGTCTCCGCCATGGTCAGCGGCCGGCGCGTGGAGCTGGTGGGCATCGTCAAGGGATCGGGCATGATCGCGCCCGACATGGCGACGATGCTGGGCTATGTCTTCACCAACGCGGCGGTAGAGCCTGCGCTGCTCCAGCAGATGCTGTCCGCCGCCAACCGGCAGACCTTCTCCTGCATCACCGTGGACAGCGACACCTCCACCAGCGACACGGTCCTCGCCTTCGCCACCGGCAAGGCCGGGAATGTCCCCCTCGCCTCCATGGACGATGCGGGAGCGGATGCGTTTCAGGCCGCGCTCACCGACCTCTGCCGCCAGCTTGCCCATCTGGTCGTGCGCGACGGCGAAGGCGCCTCCAAATTCATCGAGATTACGGTCGAAGGCGCGGAAAGCGACGCCAGCGCCCATCGGATCGCCCTGTCCATCGCCAACTCCCCCCTCGTCAAGACCGCCATAGCGGGTGAGGACGCGAATTGGGGCCGGGTGGTCATGGCCGTGGGCAAGGCCGGGGAGCCTGCCGACCGCGACAGGCTTTCCATCCGCTTCGGCGCGACGCAGGTCGCCACCGGCGGACTCGCGGTCGAGGGCTATGACGAAGCGCCCGTTGCCGCACACCTCAAAGGCCAGGACATCCGGATCGGCGTAGACCTGGGCCTCGGCAACGGGCGGGCGACGGTGTGGACCTGCGACCTGACGCATGGATATATCTCCATCAACGCGGACTATCGCAGCTGATGGCGATGGAACTGCATGAGCCTGTCGCCGCGCTCATGCGGGAAGTGGCGCGCGACATCGTCATGCCGCGCTACCGCAACCTTGCGGCGGAGGATATCAGCGAGAAGGCGGCGGACGACTTCGTCACCATCGCCGACAAGGAAAGCGAGATCCGCCTGGCCGAAGGGCTGGCCGCAATCCTCCCCGAAGCCGCCATCATCGGGGAGGAGGCCTGCGCCGCCGACCCCGCCATATTGGAACGCGCGGGCGATGGGCTGAACTGGATCGTCGACCCCATCGACGGCACCGGCAATTTCGCCGCGGGAAAGCCGCCCTTCGGCATCATGGTCGCACTGGCCGACGGCGGGGCCGCCCTGGCGGGATGGATATTGGACCCGCTGACCGGGCGGCTCTGCCATGCGGTATTGGGCGCGGGCAGCTATGTGAATGGGGAGCGTATCCACGCGCGGGAAAGCGGCGCGGCCATGCCCATCGCGGCGCTCGCGGTCTACTTCATGACGCCGCAGGAAAGGGCCGGCATCCAGAACCGTTCCGCCGGCCGATTCACGCTGGTCGACATTCCGCGCTGCGCGGCGGAGCAATATCCCCGGCTTGCGCTGGGCGAGAACGATCTGTCGCTATTTTCGCGGACGCTCCCCTGGGACCATGCGGCGGGGACGCTGTTCCTGAACGAGGCCGGCGGGCTTTGCCAGCGCCATGACGGATCGCCCTATCGCGTGGGCGACAAGCGGCGCGGGCTGCTCGGCGCGTCGTCGCCCCGGCTGTGGGACAAGGCGGCGGACCTGCTCTTTAGCTGACGGCCTGCGCTTCCACGGGAGCGCAGGCCGTCAGCGAGGACAGCTACAGAACGCTTTCGATCCAGCCCTTGAGCGCGCTTTTCGGGGCCGCGCCTACCTTGGTCGCGGCCGCTTCGCCATTTTTGAACAGGATCATGGTCGGGATGCCGCGCACGCCATAGCGGCCCGGCGCGTCGGGATTCTCGTCGATGTTGATCTTCGCGATCGTCACCTTGTCGGCCAGTTCCTCGGAAATCTCCTCCAGAGCCGGTCCGATCATCTTGCACGGGCCGCACCATTCCGCCCAGAAGTCGACAAGGACCGGCTTGTCGGAGGACAATACGTCGTTCTGGAAGCTGGTGTCGGTTATCGCCTTGGTGGCCATCTTGGGATTCTCCTTATATTCACCGGCAATCTAGGGTGGGGACGCCATCGGCTCAACGGGTGCGCGCTATAAATTGTCCTGTGCCGTGGCAAAGCCCGGCTTGTTCGCTTCCAGCACCTCCGGCGGAAGGGAGATGAGGCGCGGCGCGCTGGTATAGAGCAGCCCGGCTTCAATCGTCCGTTGCGGAAAGATCACCCGCAGCGCGGAGACATAGGCGGCCATTTGCCGGATATGGGCCGCCGGCACTTCTTCTATCGACAGCGGCGCGATCCGGCCGGTCTTGAAATCGACCAGTTGGATCAGGTCCTCGCCGACGCACAGCCGGTCCACCGTGCCCGCGATGACCGTTTCCCCGACGACGGCCGCGATGGGCGCCTCCGCCAGCGAACCCGGCCCGAAAAGCGTCGAAAAGCCCGGCGCCTCGATAACGGCGAGTGCATGGTCCACGACCTCCCGCCGCAGCGCCATATCCGCCGCGCCCTGCTGTTCCAGCCAGCGTTCCGCGCTTTCGCGGCGGCGTTCGGGGGCGATATCGGGGAGCCGTTCGAACAGGGCGTGCAGCCAGCGCCCCCTTTCCGCGGCCGATCGCATCGCCGGACCGGGCGGGGGATAGGGCACGTCGTCCTCCACCGAGGCCGAAGGCGCGAGCGGACGAGGCGGGCGCGCTTCGACCGGCGCGGGACGATCCAGCCAGTCGGGACGATCCTGAGAGGCTTTTTCCTCCGGATGCGCGGCCTGCAACGGCCGGGGCGGCAATATCTGCGCGCCGCGCCAGCTTCGCCGCGCGCCCCACAGCGGATCGGCCTGCCATTCGGCCTCCAGCGAGATCAGGGCGTTCTCCACCGCGCCGAACCAGCTTTCCGGCTTGACCTCGCCCTTTGCGCGCGGTCCCAGCGACCCGGCCACCACCAGCCTTTCTTCCGCGCGGGTCAAGGCGACGTAGAGCAGCCGCCAATGTTCTTCCCGGTCGGCGGCGGCGGCGGCTTCGGCAACATGGCCGACCGGTCCCTTCCTTTCCTCTTTCCGGGGCGGCAGGATGGGCAATCCGTTCCATTCCAGCGTATCGGCCCGATGCCCGGCATCGGGGTCGAGGCAGGCGTCCGCCAGGATGACGATGGGCGCCTGCAATCCCTTTGCGCCGTGCACGGTCAGCAACCGCAGCGCATCCCCCTGCGCGGCGGCATCGCGGACGATTTCCACCTCGCCGCGGTCGAACCAGTCGATGAAGCGCTGGAGCGAAGGATAATCGTCCGTCTCGAACGCCAGCGCGGCGTTCAGCAGTTCCTCGATCGGGTCGGCGGCTTCCGGGCCGAGCCGCTCGATCAGGCGCCGCCGCCCATCCATCGGGCCGGAAAGGATCGCCTCCAGATAGCGGTAGGGCGTCGTGAAGTCCGCCCCGGCCAGCAGATCGCGCAGCGGCCGGACCAGATCGTCGTCCAGGCTGCCGGTCAGATGCCGCCATAACCCGCCCGCGCGGTCGCGCCCGATCAGCCGCGTCATCAGCTCGTCCTGGCTCCAGCCGATCAGCGGGGACACGAGCAGCGCCGCCAGGTTCAGCTCGTCCTCCGGCTGCACCGCGAAGCGCAGCGCCGCCAGCAGATCGCGGACGGCAAGCGGCGCATTGAGGCGCAGCCGGTCTATCCCGGCGACCGCGACCTGTTCCTCATAGAGGCGCGCGACGATCAGGCGGGCCAGTTCGCTGCGGCGGCGGACCAGGATCATGATGTCGCCGGGCCGCACGGGCCTGCCCTTGCTTTCCAGCATCAATCCGTCGTCCAGCCATTGCCGGATCTGCCGCGCGATCCGGGCGGCAAGCGCGCGCTCCTGATCGGCCGCCCAGTCCTCCTCCCCTTCCGCATCCTCGTTCAGGCCCGCGACGATCGGCTTCCACAACAGGACTTCGCCGGGGAAGGGATTGGCGCTGACATGGCGCACATCCTGATCCTCCAGCCCCAGCCGCTGCGCGCGCAGGGTCGCGATCGTGCGGTCCACCACATCCAATATGGCGGGCGTCGAACGAAAGCTGCGGTCGAGCGACAGCGCATGGAAAGGGTGCGCCACATTGTCGGCCTGCCCCTGAAAGGCCCTTTGGGCGGCGGCGAAGGCAAGGGGGCTGGTGCCCTGGAAGCCGAAGATCGCCTGCTTGAAATCGCCGACCGTGAAGATGGTCCGGACCTTGTCCCCCTTCGCGCCCTCGCCCGCGAAAAATTCGGCGGTCAGCGCGCCTATGATCTGCCATTGGCTGACATTGGTGTCCTGCGCTTCATCGACCAGCACATGATCGACGCGCTGGTCCAGCTTGTATCGTATCCAGTCCGCGATCCCGTCCTGTTGCAGGAGCGCGGCGGTGCGGGCGATCAGATCGTCGAAATCCACTGCCCCCGCGACCGCCTTCGCCCCGGCATAGGCGCGGGCATAGGCCCGGCCCGCGTGCAGCGCCCTGGCGAGCAGGTCCGCATAGTCCGCCAGCAGCTTGACGCCCAGCAGGTCCGCGCAGCGTTCGTGCATGCGCGCCGCCATCTCCAGATAACCGTCGGCGGGGGGAACCCAGCCTTTGGCGGAAACAAAGCCGCCATCCGCCTTCGCCCATGCGGCATGAAGATCGCGCAAGGCGGCGGCCCGCCCGTCGGGCGTGAGCGCGCGCCACCGCGCGATCCGCTCGCAGCGTTCCAGCGCGCGCCCCGAACCCCAGTCCGCATTCGACTGGGCAATGGCCGCCAGCGTCCGCATATCGAAGACGGCGTCGTCGCATTGCCCCGCCAGCCAGGCATCGACATCCCCTGCGGGCAGCCCGAGTTCATCCTTCAGCCAGGGACCGATGGCCTCGGGCAGACGGTTCAGCGCATCCAGGCGGGCGGCGGCGCGCAGCAGGAACTGCTCCGCCCCCGCCTCCCCCAGCCGCAGGCTGAGCGCCTGCAAGGCGCCGGTCAGCGCGGTGTCTCCATTCTGATCCGCCTCCACCGCCAGATCGGCCAGCACCTGCCGCGCCAGCGCCGACTGCTCGCGCTGGTCGAGCGGCCGGAAACCGGGCGTCAGGCCCGCCTCCAGCGGAAAGGAGGTCAGCAACTGCTGGCAGAAACCATGGATCGTCTGGATGCGCAGGCCGCCGCCCGTCGATTCCAGCACCTCGGCGAACAGCCGGCGGGCACGGTCGCGCGCTTCGGGACCGGCCTCTTCGCCCAGGGCTTCCAGATCGTTGAAAAGGTCGCCCTCCTCCATCTGCACCCACGCCGCCAGCCGGTCATGGATGCGGTCGGCCATTTCCGCCGCGCCTGCCTTGGTAAAGGTGAGGCAGAGGATGTTTTCCGGCCGGACGCCTTGCAGCAGCAGGCGGAAAACGCGGGCCGTCAGCACATGGGTCTTGCCCGTGCCCGCCGAAGCGGACAGCCAGACATGCGCGTCGGGCGCCGCCGCCAGCGCCTGTTTGTCCGCCAGCGGTTGAAGGGGGCTTGCCTTCCTAGCCATCGTCGCGGCCATACCATTCCTCCAGCCGCATGAGCTGGTCATAATCGCCATAACTGGCCACTTCCGGATTGACCTGGGCCTCGAACGGCATGGTTCCGTTCAGATAGCCCGCCGCCGCCTGCTCGAACAGGTCATGGACATAGGCGGTGAAGTCGGCCGTCACGATCTTGTCCCTCTTGCCGAGCGGATCGACCGGGCTTTCCCGATAGCCGAAGGCGTCTCCCTTCTTCGCCAGCGACCAATATTCGAAGCATCCGGCCACGGCACGCCCTTCGATGCCGGGAAAGCCTCCGTGCTCCGCGATCAGCCCCAGCAGGCCGAGTTGCAGCGCAAATCCTGCCCTGACCTGCCGCGCGCTGGGCGGTTTCCCCGTCTTGTAATCGACGATGGCCAGCGTTCCATCGGTCATCCGGTCGATGCGGTCGGCCTTTCCGGTCAGGGTGATGCCTGCGATCTCCGTCCGGCCCTCCCTTTCGACCGCCAGGATGGAGCGGCCTTCCCCCTTGTCCTTCGTCACCTCCGCGGCAATCCAGCGGATAGCCTCGATCAGCCGCGGTTGCCACAGCGCGCGCAGCAAGGGGTGGACGTCCGGCCGCGCGAACATCGCCCTTGCCCGATCCTCCAGATCGGCGGGGTCGAGCGTGGCCGCTTCCGCCCAGCGCTGGAGAATTTCGTGCACCGCCGTCCCGCGCCAGGCAGGGCCGGCGTCCGCGTCCACCGGATCGAGGCGCGCAAGGCGCAGGATGCGGCGGGCATAGAAGGCATAGGGATCGGCCTTCAGCCGGTCGACATCGGTGACGGGCACCAGCTTGGGCCTTACCGATGCGGGCGGGACGGGCCGTGGCCGCGCGGCGGGCCGGAACAGCGCCGGACGGTCGATATCCCGGGCGAAATCGGCATAGCGGTCCGCCGATTTCCATTGCGGCCCGGCCATGGCTTTCAACCGCAGCCAGAAACGGGACGCGACCGCCGGGCCGCCCGCCCCGCGCCGCGCACGGGTGATGAGGACCTGCGGAGCGCCCAGCGCGCTCGCGAAATCGTGCGCCGCCAATCCGATGCGGCTTTCCAGTCCGGGCAGTCCCAGATCCTTGCGGATGCTGGGCGCCAGCCACGGGTCCGGCGCGGGCATACCCGGCCACACGCCTTCGTTCAGCCCGCCCAGGATCATGATGTCGGCCTGCATCAGCCGCGCTTCGATCAGGCCCAATATGGCGATGCGCGGATGCCCCCCCTGGGGCGGGCGCACGGCCACGCCGCCCAGCATGTGATCCAGCAATATCGGCAGCGACCGCATATCGGCCTCGCGCGGGCCATCGCCCGCATGGTCTTCCATGTCCGCGAACAGTTCGGCGGCCGCGCGACCCTGATGCCCCGCCCAGACGGCCTCGCGCGACAGCAGCCCCGCCTGCTCACGGATGGCGGCAAGCTGCGCGGACAGATCGGGCGCGCCGGCAAAGGCCGCTTCCAGCGGCGCCAGCAGGGACCGCGCCTGCGGCCACCACGCGCCGATCCGGGCGCGCAGGTCCCGCTGCCTGTCTTCGCCCTCGCGCGGGGCCAGCAGCAGGTCTATGCCCAGCAGGCCCGCTTGCGGCCGGGGGCCTCGCAGCAACAGATCGAGTCCCCGGACCCGTTCAAGCCAGGGCAGGCGATCCTCGCCCCGCATGACCAGCGGATGTTTCAGCAGCGCAAGCAGCGTCACGGGGGCAAAACGCTCCGCCACCGCCTGCGCCATCGCGATCAGCAAGGTGCCCGGCGGCAAGCGGGACAGCGGCTGACCGGCCGAATCGTCCGCCTCTATGTTCCATCTTTTCAGATGGGCCGACACGCGGGTGGCCAGTTGCCGGTCGGGCGTCACCAGCGCGGCGGTCTTTCCTGCGGTTTCCAGTGCCTCGCGCAAGGCGATGGCGATGGCCTGCGCTTCCTCGCCGGGCGTCGCGACTTCCAGCGCCTCCACGCCCGCCAGGGATCGGTCGGCGGTCTTCAGGTCGCGCCAGCGCGTGGTCAGGCGGGGCGGCAGCATGGCGTTGGAAATGTTGCGGCCCCGCACCGCGCGCGCGTCATGCTCGCTCCCCCAACGCCATTGCGCCACATCGTCCCGCGTGGCGCTCATGCGGTCGAGCAGCCGTTTCAACCCATATTGCGGATGGGTTTCATGCCCCGCCGGGATGCGTCCCGTGACCGGATCGGGATCGAAGGGGCCGATGGCCTCCCATGCGTCCGCGTCCATATTCTGGTCGAGACCCGCGAAAACGACCATGCCGTGCGGCATGGCGGCGATGCGCCGCAAAAGTCCGGCAATGGCGGGGGCCGTGGTGGAAATGCCCGCCGCGACGACGAAATGCCGGGGCGGGCTTTCCTTCCATCGCTCCGCCACGCGGTCGAACAGCCTGTTCCTCCGTTCGGCAAGGTCGATGCAGCCCAGCCGCTTCAATTCCTGCGGCCAGCGATCGAGGAGGACGGTCAACAGATCGAGCGATCTTTGCCAATGGGCGGAAAGCGCGTCCGAAAGCTGGATGTCCCGCAAGGCTGCGACGGAAAGCCGCTCGACCTGCATCTGGTCCAGAACCGAAGCCAGCGTTCCGGCGAGTTGCAGCGCCTGCCCGGCATCCACCGGCCTGGGCGATACGTCCTGCACCAGCCGCGCGAGGATCATCTGCCGCTGCATGGGACCGACGGCGGGCGGGATGGCGTCCTGCTCCCCCAGCGGATCGAGCGCGCCGCCGACCTGCTCGCCCAGTTCCGCATCGCCCAGGGCGACGAGCCGAGGCAGCAGCAACCCGCCGCCCGATTTCCTGACGAAGGCGTCGCTGATCGACCGGATCGCCCTGTTGCCGGGCAACAGGACCATGCCCTGCGCCAGCTTGACCGGGTCGTCGCCATGCCGGGCCAATAGGCCGGCGACCAGCGCATCGGAAAAGGAACGATGCGCGGGTATGTTGAACAGCGCGGGCCTGCCGCGCTCAACCATGGCCCAGCATCGCTTCCACGATCGGGATGGCGCGCGGCGTGCCGACGTCGAACCACAATCCCTGATGGGAAACGCCATGGAGCCGCCCGGCCTCCATGGCGCGGTTCCAGAAGATATTGGTGGAAAAGACATCGGACGGCGGATCGGCCAGCAGGGCGGGCGACATGATCTGCACGCCGGTGAAGACAAAGGGCGCGACATGGGCGGGCTTGCGCCGCGTCAGCCGTCCGGTCGCATCCATGTGGAAATCGCCCGGTCCGCCATGGCAGTTGGCCCGCGCGAGCGGCACCAGCAGCAGCAGCGCATCCATGCGGGCGGGGTCCCATATGGCCTGCATGGCGCCCAGCGTTTCCTGCGGGCCGTCGATCCACAGATTGTCGCTGTTCGCGCACAGGAACGGCTTGTCGCCCAGCAGCGGCTTGGCCTTCATCAATCCCCCGCCCGTTTCCAGCAAACGGCCGCGCTCGTCGGAGATCAGATATTCCACATCGCCCTTGCGCGCCCGCAGATGCGCCTCGACCGTGTCGGCGAGATAGTGGACGTTGACCACGACCTTCCTGATCCCGCCCGCCTCCAGCCGGTCGAGCGCGTGGTCCATCAGCGGCTTGCCCGCCACCTTGACCAGCGGCTTGGGACGGGTCGCGGTCAGCGGTCGCATCCGCTTGCCCAGCCCCGCCGCCATCAGCATCGCGGTGTCGATCATGCAGGCGAGAACTCCGCCAGCGCATCATGGCGCTTTTCCGATGGAATATGGGCCGCGAACCATTCCGCCACCGGAGCCAGCGCGGGATGCGCCAGATCGCGCTCCAGCAATCCCCACATGCGCGGCAGGAAGGACAGGTAGCGCGGCTTGCCGTCCCGTTTCCACAGGCGCGTGAAGATACCGATGATCTTCGCGTTCCGCTGCGCCCCCAGCACCGCATAGGCGGCGTCGAAATCCTCCGGCGGCGCGGCCAGGTCGCGGTAGAGCGCCAGCATATCCGCCTCCAGCTCCGGCGGCACGTCCCGCCGCGCGTCCTGCAACAGCGACACCAGGTCATAGGCCGGATGTCCCGCCAGCGCGTCCTGGAAATCGAGCAGCCCCAGCCCCCGCGCCGAAGGCCGGTCGATCAGCATGATGTTTTCCGCATGATAGTCCCGCAGGACCGTCACGACCGGGCTGGCCGCCCCTTCGACCAGCGGCAGCACCGCGTCCCATGCGCGGGCATAGCCCGCCGCGTCGGCCTCGATCCCCGCCGCCGGGCAATACCATTCGGTCAGCAGCCCCGCTTCCCGCTGATACACCGCCCGGTCATAGGGCGGCACGGACGCGGCGGGCCGCTTGTGCAGGTCGGCGAGCAGCGCGATGGCGCGCGCATAGACGTCCCGTTCCTCGCCGGGATGATCCTCCACATATTCCTTGACCCGGACGTCGCCGAAATCCTCGATCAGGACCAGCCCTTCGTCCAGATCGCGCGCAAGGATCGCGGGCGCGGCGAACCCTTCTCCCAGCAGATGCTCGGCAAGGGCGATGAAGGGGCGCGGGTCTTCATGCGGCGGCGGCGCATCCATCAGCACGGCCCGGCGCGAACCGTCGACCACGCGGAAATAGCGCCGGAAGGACGCGTCGCCCGCAAGCGGCACGATCGCGCCGCCGCCCCATCCCACGCGCTTCAGGAAGCCGGGCGCGGCGGGGGGCGGGATCATATCTGTGGCCATCGCTCTTTCCAATCGTCGGGAAGCTCCGCTGTCAAGCGCCGTCCGCCATCGGCCCGCGCCTCTATACGCAGCCGCAGGGCATGGGGCCACAGCGCATCGCCCAGCCGCTCCGGCCATTCGATGATGAGCAGGCTGTCCATCAGATAATCGTCCAGCCCGAGTTCCGCCGCCTCCGCCGGATCGTCGATGCGGTAGAGATCGACATGCGTGACGGGCAGCCGCACTTCGGGAACGTCATAGGGCTGGACGAGCGCGAAACTGGGGCTGGGCGCTTCCCCTTCCAGTCCCAGCGCTTCCAATATGCCCCGCGCCAATGTGGTTTTGCCGGCCCCCAGCCCGCCTTCCAGCGCGATGACGTCGCCGATGCGGACCTGGCCTGCTATGGCGCGGCCCATTTCCAGCATGGCGTCCTCATCGGGCAGGGTGACGGCTTCCTCAGCCACGGGGCAGTTCCATGACCGCCATGGTGCCCTGCCCCGGTTCGGAAACAAGCTGGAACGTGCCGCCATGCGCTTCCGTCAATTGCCTGGCGAGCGGCAGACCGATGCCTGCCTTCCCGCCATTGCGCGCCTGTTCGGATCGCGCCGCCGGATCGAAGATCGTCGCCTGCCGCTTCGGGGCGATGCCGGGTCCGTTGTCCGACACCACCAGCCGCGCCTTGTCCGCGCCGCCATCGCCGTGCAGCAGGACCCGCGCGCCCTTGCCGCAATAGAGCACCGCATTTTCAAGCAGATGGTCCAGCGCCTGCCCGATGCGGCGCGCGTCGCCCTGCACCGTGCCCAACGTGTCCTGGAGGGAAATCGCCAGGTCTATCCCCTTGGCCCTTGCCGCCTGCCCGATTCGCTCCGCGCTTTCCCGCGCCAGCGCGGTCAGGTCCACCGGCGCCTGTTCGATGGAAAGCGTTCCCGCTTCCCCCTGGGTCAGGTCCAGCACATTGTCGATCATCATCGACAGGCGGGACGTGCTCTGGAGGATGCCGTCGACATAGTCCTTCGCCGCTTCGCTAAGGTCCCCGGCATAGCCCGCGCTCATCATCTGGGCGAACCCGGATATGGTGGTAAGGGGGGTGCGCAGTTCATAGCTCATATTGGCGACGAAGGCGGTCTTGACCTTGTCCGCCTGCTCCAGCGCCTCGTTGCGGTCGCGCAGGATCTGCTCCACCCGGCGGCTGTCGGTCACATCCAGCATGGTGAACAGCGCATTGCCGTCCGGCAGCGGAATCGCCGCGAACTCGAATATATGGCCATCGGCGAAACCCACATGGCCCATGCGCTGCTTGCGCTCGACCGTGGCGGCCCGCACCAGTTCGCGGACCAGGTTCACCTGCTGCGGCTTGGCCAGGCGCGACTGGACCGCCTGCATCAGTTCGTCGATGCGCGGATGGGCGGCCAGCATCTCCTCAGGCAATCCCCATGTCGTCTGGAACCGGCTGTTCCACAGGCGCAGCCGCCCGTCTGACGAGAACACGCCGATCGATTCGAACAGGTTGTCGAATGTCGCGGTCCGCACCCGCAGCAGCGTGTCGCGCGCGCTCGACAACTGGACCTGTTCCGTCCGGTCCTCGAAGATCAGCAGCAACCCGCCATCGGGCAGAGGCTGGGCGTAGACGCGCAAATGCGTGCCGTCGGCCAGCAGCCAGTTTTCCTCCAGCGGATCGGGGGACAGGAACCATTCCCGCCGCTCTGAACGCCAGGCGGGAAAATCCCGGTGTTCCGGCACGCGCCGCGCATCGCGCATCTGGTCGAGAACCCGTTCGAACAACGGACCGTCGCCCAGCCGATCCTGATCGAGACCGAACAGGCTGATGAAAGGCTGGTTCCAGAAACGCAGGGCGCGATCCGGCCCGAACCGCGCGACCCCTGCCGACAGGCGGTCCAGCAGATCGCGTTGCGCCGCCTCCAGCCGCCGGTGCTCGACCCGGGCCTGTTCCAGTTCATGCTGGTCCATGGCGAAGCCGGCGACGCCCGCCGCGCCCAGCGGCACGTCGACCACCCGCATGGTCCTGCGTTCCCCGTCGATGGTGGCGGGGATCATGCGGGCGACCGGCGCGCCTTCCGCCATGGCTTCGGCGGCGGCGTCCTGCGGCGTGATACCCCCTGCCGTCTCGACCAGTTCCGTGCCGTTTTCGATGACGTCCCGCGCGCTGCTCGCATCCACGGCGTGGACATAGGCCGCGTTGACCAGGCTTAACCGCATGTCGGGCGTGCGATGCCACATGGGGAACGGCGCGGCTTCCACCAGTCCCGCCATCGCCTGCAAGGCGTCGCGGAGCTGTTCGACCGTATCCTTCAGCGTCTCGATCTCGGTCTGGCTGTCGGTCGCGTCGAATATCCACAGGACGACCCCGCCGCTGGACGCCAGCGCCGGTCCGGCCGGAGCGCCCCTGACAAGCAGGAGCCGCGTCGAACCCACCCCGCGAATCGGAAGCGCGAAACTTTTCCCCGCGCGCTGCGCCGCGGCGATTTCCCGCCCCAATGCCGCCGCATCGCCCGGTTCCAATCCGCCGTCTTCCGCAATCAGTTCGGACAGGAAGGCCGGGATACGATCCTTGCCAAGCCATTTGGCCAGCCGGTCGGACGCTTCCAGATGGCCGTCCGCGTGGATGATGACGGGCGCGGCGGGGGCGGACGCCAGCAGCACGGACAGGCGATCGAACTGCCCCTGCGCCTGCGTCCCTTCCCGGCGCATATGATAGCCGTTCCTCAGCGCCCAGATCGCCGCGGCCAGCCAGGCCGCGAGGACGGCGCCCAACAGGACGGCCGCAAGCGGGGTCAAAGGCGTCATCGCGCCGTCTTCGCCTTGATATGGACGTGGGAAACCCTGCTCATGATCGTCACGGGACTATCCCAACTCGGGAGCGGGGTGAAGCGGAGGGCGGAAAGTTTTTGCGGGGAGAATGGAAGGAGGGGGAAGGCAACGCCCTCCCCCTGCCCGGTCAATAGCGGTAGTGATCGGGCTTGAACGGCCCTTCGACGCCGACGCCGATATAGTCGGCCTGCTTCTGCGTCAGCTTGCTGAGCTTCACGCCCAGCTTTTCGAGGTGAAGCGCGGCGACCTTTTCGTCCAGATGCTTGGGCAGGACGTAGACTTCGTTCTTATATTCGTCCGACTTGGTCCACAGTTCGATCTGCGCCAGCACCTGATTGGTGAAGCTGGACGACATGACGAAGCTGGGATGGCCCGTCGCGCAGCCCAGGTTCACCAGCCGGCCCTTGGCCAGCACGATGATCTTCTTGCCGTCGGCGAATTCGACCTCGTCGACCTGCGGCTTGATCTCGGTCCACTTCATGTTGTTGAGGCCCGCGATCTGTATCTCGCTGTCGAAATGGCCGATATTGCAGACGATCGCCATATTCTTCATCGCCCGCATATGGTCGACGGTGATGACGTCGGCATTGCCGGTGGCCGTCACGAAGATGTCGGCGCGGGTCGCCGCTTCCTCCATCGTCACAACTTCATAGCCTTCCATCGCCGCCTGCAACGCGCAGATCGGATCGACTTCGGTGACGAGCACGCGCGCGCCGCCGTTGCGGAGCGATGCGGCCGAACCCTTGCCGACGTCGCCGAATCCCGCGACGCAGGCGACCTTGCCCGCCAGCATCACGTCGGTCGCACGGCGGATCGCGTCGACCAGCGATTCCTTGCAGCCATAAAGATTGTCGAATTTCGACTTGGTGACGCTGTCGTTCACGTTGATCGCCGGGAAGGGCAGCTTGCCCTTCTTCGCCAGCTCGTAAAGGCGGTGGACGCCGGTGGTGGTTTCCTCCGACACGCCCTTGATGGCCTTCACCGTCTGCGTCAGATAGCCCGGACGTTCCGCCAGGAAGCGCTTCAACGTCGCGACGAAGATTTCCTCTTCCTCATTGGTCGGCGCGAACAGCTCTTCCCCCGCCTCGACCCGCGCGCCCCACAGGGCGAACATGGTGGCGTCGCCGCCATCGTCCAGGATCATGTTGCAGGTCGTGTCGCCCCAATCGAAGATGCGGATCACATAGTCCCAATATTCCTCCAGCGTCTCGCCCTTCACGGCGAAGACGGGAACGCCCCGCGCGGCGATGGCGGCGGCGGCATGGTCCTGCGTGGAAAAGATGTTGCACGATGCCCAGCGGATCTCCGCGCCCAGTTCGGCCAGCGTCTCGATCAGCACGGCGGTCTGGATCGTCATGTGCAGCGACCCGGTGATGCGCGCGCCCTTCAGCGGCTTGGCCGCGCCGAACTCGTCGCGCAGGGCCATGAGGCCGGGCATTTCGGTTTCGGCGATCTCGATTTCCTTGCGGCCGAAATCGGCAAGGCTGATGTCGCGGATCACATAATCCTGCGCCTGGGCTGCGGGAGCGGTTGCCAAGGGAAGTCTCCATCGAACTAGAATTGGCCGACGCCGCCAGCGCGGCGGACGCCGAAGATGCCCGCCGCTTTATCAACCGGCGCGCGTCGTGGCAACTCGATATAAAGTTTTCTTTATGTAGGGACGTTTCAGGCAGACCCCGCGCCGCACACCAGATGGGATGCGTCGATCCCCGCCGCCGCGAAACTGGCGGACCATCGCTTCTCCGCCGGGGTTTCGAACAGGATATCCGGATCGCCATCGGCGAGGAACCAGCTATCGCCGGTCATTTCCTTCTCCAACTGGCCCGCCGTCCAGCCCGCATAGCCCAGCGCCACCAGATAGCGGCTCGGCCCTGTTCCCGCGGCGATGGCCTTCAATATGTCGAGCGAGCCGGACAGGCCCCATTTGCGCCCGACCTGGATCATTTCCTGCCCCGCCCAATCGAGCGAATGGAGCACAAAGCCCCGGCGCGGTTCGATGGGGCCGCCGCGCAGCACGCGCCGATCCGGCACGCCCGACGCGTCTATATCGAAACTTTCGAGAAGATCGCGCAGGCCGACCCCTTCCATCTCTTCCTCCACCGCAATGCCCAGCGCGCCATTCTCATCGTGAACGCACAGCGCGATGACGGAATGGTCGAACCGGCTATCCGTCATTGCGGGCAGGGCCAGCAGGAATTGCCCGCCATAGAAACGCACATCATACATGAGTCGACTATACCCACTGTTTCCCCGCCGCCAAAGGCCCTTCGTCCCGGCTTAAAGGCGACGCGCCCGAAAGGACGCGCGCCGCCGGTCCCCCTCGACAGGGAGGCCCTTGACATGGAGGGCGCCAGCGCCGACCTCCCACTTTTCACGGGCCAGGAGAAAACGGCATGACCATAGCAAAAGGCGATCGCCTTCCCGCCGCGACATTCGCGAAGATCACGGAAAACGGGCCGGAACAGGTCAATTCCGACACCTTTTTCGCGGGCAGGACCGTGGCGCTGTTTTCCGTGCCCGGCGCGTTCACCCCGACCTGCTCCGCCAAGCATCTCCCCGGTTTCATCGAAAAGGCCGACGCGTTGAAGCAGAAAGGCGTCGATGAAATCGCCTGCACCGCCGTCAACGACGCTTTCGTCATGGACGCATGGGGCAAGTCGGCCGGCGCGCAGGGCAAGGTCACGATGCTGGCCGACGGCAATGGCGATTTCGCGAAGGCGGTGGGCCTTGTCATGGACGGCAGCAAATTCGGCATGGGCACGCGCGGCCAGCGCTTTTCGATGATCGTCAAGGATGGCGTCGTGCAGGAGCTGAATGTGGAATCCCCCGGAGATTTCAAGGTTTCATCCGCCGAACATATGCTCGGACAGCTTTGATCCCTGCGGTAGATGACGGTCGATGACACAAAGCATTGGCAGCATCGCCGTCGCCCGCCTCGACGAAATCTACCGGAAATCGGTTGAGGATCTGCGCGGAGCCATGCGCCGCTATACCCTGGACGGGCGAGCGCCGCCCGCGCGGGACGGCGGAGCGACGCGGTTCTGCTATCCGGAACTGCGGATCATCCATCGCGGCGATGCCGATGCGCCGCCGCCGGGGCGGTCCTTCGCGCGCTTGTCGAAGCCGGGCCGTTACGTCACGACCGTCACCCGACCGGCCATGTTCGCGGCCTATCTGGCCGAACAGATCGACCTGCTGGTGCGCGACTATGGCGTGGAGGTGGAAACCGGCGCCAGCGACCAGCAGATCCCGTTCCCCTATGTGCTGGACGGTCTTGACACCAGCGCTCTGGACGGCATGCCCCCGACGGAACTGGCGCGCCATTTCCCGGCGACGGAACTGGCCGAAATAGGCGACGAGATCGCGGACGGCCTCTTCGCGCCCGATGCGGAGGGCGACCGTCCGCTGGCCCTGTTCGACGGGTTGCGGACGGATTTCTCCCTTGCCCGCCTCAAACATTATACCGGCACGCCGCCCGAGCATGTCCAGCGCTACATCCTCTTCACCAACTATCATCGCTATGTGGACGAATTCGTATCCTGGGCGTGCGAGGAAATGCAGCGGCCCGGCAGCCGCTTCACCGCCCTTTCGGGGGCGGGCGGCGTTTATGTGACGCCGGAAACCGCCGAACCGGCGCGGATGATAGCCGACAGCGCATGGCGCAGGCACCAGATGCCCGCTTACCACCTGATCGCCCCGGACCGCAGCGGGATAACGCTGGTCAATATCGGCGTCGGCCCATCCAACGCCAAGACGATCTGCGACCATCTCGCGGTCCTGCGGCCGGAAGCGTGGCTGATGATCGGCCATTGCGGCGGTTTGCGTCCCAGCCAGCGGATCGGCGACTATGTTCTGGCCCATGCCTATCTCCGCGACGATCATGTGCTGGACGCCATGCTGCCGCCCGAAATCCCGGTGCCCGCCATCGCGGAGGTGCAGGTCGCGCTGGCGAAAGCCGCCGAAGCCGTCCTGGGAAGCGGAAAGCCCGAAGATTTCAAGCGCCGGCTGCGCACCGGCACGGTCGTGACCACGGACGACCGCAACTGGGAATTGCGCTATTCCCATTCCGCGCTGCGCTTCAGCCTTTCCCGGGCGGTCGGCATAGACATGGAATCGGCCACCATCGCGGCGCAGGGCTATCGTTTCCGCGTGCCTTACGGGACGCTGCTATGCGTGTCCGACAAGCCTATCCATGGCGAGTTGAAACTGCCCGGCCAGGCCAACCGTTTCTATGAAGAGGCGATTGCAGGGCATCTGCGCGTCGGTCTGGAAACCTGCGAACTGCTGCGTCAGGAAGGGCCGAAACTGCACAGCCGCAAATTAAGGGCCTTTAACGAACCGCCCTTCCGCTGATCGGGCCATGGCCTAAGCGGCGGCGCGCCAGATGCTGATCCGATCCTTGCCGTCCTTCTTGGCCCGGTAGAGCGCGCTATCGGCCCGCGCGACCATGTCGTCCAGGCATTCGTCATCCTCATGCAGGTCCGCGATCCCGAAGCTGGCGCGCAATTTCGCCCCGGGCGCCTGCGGCAATATCATGCAGCCGATTTCGGCGCGGATACGCTCCATGACGTCGGCGGCGGCGGCGGAATCGCTGTCCACCAGCAGCAATCCGAATTCATCGCCTCCCAGCCGCCCCACGATATCGCCCCGCCGGATCGCGGCCGTCACCAGCCGGGCAAAGCCGCGCAAGGCCGCGTCGCCCGCGATATGGCCGTAACTGTCGTTCAGCACCTTGAAACCGTCCAGATCGCAAATGACGAGGGCCAGCGGACGGTCATGCCGCTTGGCGTTGGCGATGGCGCGGACGGCCGCTTCTTCCAGGCCCAGCCGGTTGAGCGCATCGGTCAGGACGTCGCGCTGCATCCTGCGCCGCAATTCATGGGCCAGATCGCCCGCGACGACCAGAACGGCCGAAACGCAGGTGCCCACATAGATCGACGGCAGGCCGAGCGCCATGATCGCCCGATAGCTGTCCATGCCTTCGCGCGGTCCTCCCCAGTTCAATGCCGCGCTCACCACCAGGCATCCTTCAAAGACGGCGAACAGCAGCAACAGCGAAAAGAACGCCAGCTCGGGCGCGCTGAAGCGCCGGCCGCGCGGCCAGAGCGACAGGGCCGAACTCAGCATCAATATGCCCGCATATCCCGGGATCGCGATGCCCTGAAGCGGCGCATTCTTTGTAAGAGCCGCATGGAAGCCCGCAATGGCGCACGGGATGCCTACCATGAGCAGCCCGGCCCAGCGAACCGTTCTCCCCGCGCGCTGGCGCACGCCGATCAGGGTGAAGGTCGCGCTGGTCATGATCGCCAGCGCCGCCATGCCGATCAGGAATGGACTGCCGAAAAACAGTCCCGCGCCGTTCAGCGCCCATTGGACGACCGATATGCCATAGGCGATCATCCAGCTCAGCACATGACGCCGCCGCCCGAATTGCGCCCATGCGATACCCATTGCGATCGCCATGATCGCACTGGTGAAGAAAAGCAGGGCAAGGATAATGGCGGCCGAGTTCACGGGACCGGCCTATTAATGCCTTTACTTCACGATTACCAGCCGCAGGATTTGCCTTTATTCTGATCTTTCAACCATTTCTGCAACGGCGCGAAATAGGCGAGCATCGCCTTGCCCGACATATCGCGCTGGCCGGTGAATGCCTGCAACGCATCGGGCCACGGCTTTGACGCGCCCATTTCAAGCATGGCGTCAAGTTTCCGCCCTACCGCCTTGTTTCCATAGAAGGAACAGCGGTGCAGCGGCCCCTTCCATCCCGCCTGCCTGCACGCGGCTTCGAAGAACTGGAATTGCAGCACCCGCGCCAGGAAATAGCGCGTATAGGGTGTATTTCCGGGGATATGAAATTTGGCCCCGGCATCGAATTTCGTTTCATCGCGGGACACCGGCGGGACGATGCCCTGATATTGCCGCCGCAGGCCGTCCCACGCCTGTTCATAGCGGCTTTCCGGGATCGACCCGTCGAACACGCCCCAGCGCCATTTGTCGATCAGCAGGCCAAAGGGCAGGAACGCCACCTTGTCCATCGCCTGCCGCAGCAGCAGGCCCATATCCTTGTCCGCGCCCGGCACCTTCGCGGGGTCCAGCAGCCCGATCTTCACCAGATAATCGGGCGTGATCGACAGCGCGACGAAATCCCCGATCGCCTCGTGGAATCCGTCATTGGCCCCGTCCAGATACAGATAGGGATGGTTCTGATAGGCCCGCTGGTAATAATTATGGCCCAGCTCATGATGGATGGTCACGAAGTCGTCGCTGTTGACCTTCGTGCACATCTTGATGCGGATATCGTCCTTGTTGTCGAGGTCCCAGGCCGACGCATGACAAACGACGTCGCGATCCCGCGGCTTCACGATCTGCGAGCGGTCCCAGAATGTCTGCGGCAGCGGCGTGAAGCCCAGCGAACTGTAGAAGCCTTCCCCGGCCTTCACCATCTTGACCGGGTCATATCCCCTCGCCGTCAGCAGGTCGCCGATGTCATAGCCAAGGTCGCCGACACCCTGGGGCGCGACGATATCGTAGATATTGCCCCATTCCTGCGCCCACATATTGCCCAGCAGGTCCGCGCGGATCGGTCCTTTGTCCGGCTGGACCGCATCGCCATATTTCTCGTTGAGCTTGGTGCGGGTATAGCAATGCAGTTCGTCATAGAGCGGCTTCACCTCCGCCCAGATCCGGTCGGTCAGCGTGGCGAAGTCGTCGGCGGGCATGTCATAGCGGGACCGCCACATCGCGCCTGTATCGGCAAAGCCCAATTCCTTCGCGCCCGCATTGGCGATGGATACCAGCCTGCTGTAATCCTTCCGCATCGGCGCGCCGACATTGTCGTGCCAGCTTACCCACATTTCCTTGAGTTCGTCGGGATTGCGGCTGGTGCCCATGGCTGCTTCGATATCGCTGCCGTTGATCGGCTGGCCGCGCAGCGTCCCCTTGCCCCGACCATATTCCGATTGCAGCTTCGTGGACAGCGCGTTCAATTCATCCGCCGCGCCCGGCGTGGTCGACGCAGGGAGCGTCAGCGCCGTCCGCAGCATCAGCAGCCGCCGCTTCGTCTCCTCGCTCAGCCCCTTCGCTTCCGCGAACTTCGCGGCCTCCAGTGCGTAATCCACCGTCATGCGCGTGCGGATGGCCCCGAACCAGGCGGCCAGCGCGTCGCTGTCGTCATTGATGTAGGTGGCGTTGATCCAATCCGCCCGGTTCTGGATCAGCGACTGGTCGAACATCGCCTTTTCCGCCTTGTCGAGGAAGGCGTTGGCGTCGGCGGCCGAAGGCGCCGTTCCCTGTTGCGCCATGGCGGGGGAAACGACCAGTGCGGCCGCGAGCGCGGCCATCGAAGCAAGCATTTTCATGGAAACAGCCCCTTGCAGATGTCTCTATGGGGCCAGAGTGACTTAGGGCAGCGATACAGTCAAGCGGAGAGGAAGTCCGCCATGGCCTGCCCCAGTTCCTTGCGCGTGACGGCGTTCATATGGTTGCCGGGGATTTCGATATAGCGTCCGTCCGCCAGCGCGTCGGCCAGGTCGCGCGCGATGCCGTTATCCTGATCCTCGCTGCCGCAGATGACGGCGGCGGGCTGTGCAATGGCGGCCACCTCCTCCCGCGCCGTGTCCACGAACGTCTCCAATATATGCAGCAGCGCGACCGGATCGCCCTTGGTCGTCTTGAGGAAGGCTTCGGTCATCCATTCGGACGTGCCCCGCTCGAACGTGCCCGGGTTGGTCAGCACATTGCGGTAATAGCCGCCCTTGCCATGGGTATCGACCAGCCCTGCCAGGCCCATGCCCGCCACGATCAGGCGGCGCGGCGCTGCCCCGTTCACGACCATGCGGACCGCCGTGCGCGCGCCCAGCGAATAGCCCCCCAGATCATAGTCCGTCAGCCCCATCCGCTCGACCAGCGCAAAGCCGTCCCGCATCAGCGCATCGGGCGGATAGGCGGCGACGTCATGCGGCTTCCCGCTTTCGCCATGGCCCCGCAGGTCCGGCATGATGACGCGAAAGCCTTGCTCCGCCAGCTTCGCCGCATGACCGTAGCGTATCCAATTGGTATAGGCGTTGGAAAAATAGCCGTGGATCAGCACCACGTCCCGCCCCTCGCCCATCACATGCACCGCGATGGGCAGGCCGTCGAAACCCTCGATCTCCAGCATTTGGATATGCGGTCCGCTCACATTGTCATCCTTCCGCGTGGCCGTGAGGTTCCTTACAGCACATATTTGCTCAGGTCCGTATCCCGCGCGATGCTGCTGAGCTGCCCCTCGACATAGGCCTGGTTGACGACCAGCGTCTCGCCCCGCCGGTCCTCCGCCTCGAAGCTCACATCTTCCAGCAGCTTCTCCATGACGGTCTGGAGCCTGCGCGCGCCGATATTCTCGACCTCGCTGTTCACCTCCGCCGCGATGCGCGCGATGGCGCGGATGCCGTCCGGCGTCAGGTCGATGGTCACGCCCTCGGTCGCCAGCAAGGCGCGATATTGCGTGGCAAGGCTCGCCTTGGTGTCGGACAGGATCGCCACGAAGTCATCCTCGGTCAACGCCTGCAACTCGACGCGGATCGGCAGGCGGCCCTGCAATTCCGGCAGCAGGTCGCTGGGCTTGGCCACATGAAACGCCCCTGACGCGATAAACAGGATATGATCGGTCTTGAGCGGCCCATATTTGGTCGAAACCGTGGTCCCCTCGATCAGCGGCAGCAGGTCGCGCTGCACGCCCTCGCGGCTCACCGATCCGCCGCGCACGTCGCTGACGGCGATCTTGTCGATCTCGTCCAGGAAGACGATGCCGTTCTGCTCCGCGCTGGCGATGGCGACGCGCGCCACATCGTCCTGGTCCAGCCGCTTGTCCTGCTCTTCCTCGACCAGCTTGTCCCAGGCTTCGGCGACGCGCATCTTGCGCCGCTTCTTCTGCTGCTGGCCGAACGCCTTGGACATCATGTCGGACAGGTTGATCATGCCGATCTGCCCGCCCATGCCGGGGATTTCCATCGGCATGGAGGGGCTGTCGGCGACTTCCACCTCGACCTCCACCTCGTTCATCTGGTCGCCTTCGATCCGCTGGCGGAAGGACAGGCGCGTCGCCTCGCTCGCTTCCTTGCCGGTGAGGGCATCGAGCAGCCGCTGCATCGCGGCCTCCGAAGCCGCCTCCCGCACCGCCTCGCGCCTGCGGTCGCGTTCCAGCCGCACGGCTTCCTCGACCAGATCGCGCACGATCTGCTCCACGTCGCGGCCGACATAGCCGACCTCGGTGAACTTGGTCGCCTCCACCTTCACGAAGGGCGCGTCGGCCAGCTTCGCGAGGCGGCGGCTGATCTCCGTCTTGCCGCAGCCGGTGGGGCCGATCATCAGGATATTCTTGGGCGTCACCTCGTCGCGCAGCTCGGCGGACAGGCGCTGCCGCCGCCAGCGGTTGCGCAGCGCCACCGCGACCGCGCGCTTGGCGTCCGCCTGCCCGATGATATGCGCGTCGAGCGCGGAAACAATGGCTTTGGGGGTCAGGTTGTCGTTCATGATCGTGTCTTGAAATCCGCAGGAAAGAAGCAGGAAGGCAAGCGTCAGGCCGCGCTCGCCAGTTCCTCGATGGTCAGTTGATCGTTGGTGTAGACGCAGATGTCCGCCGCCACCGCCATCGCCTTGCGCGCGATGACCTCGGCATCCTCTTCATAGTCCACCAGCGCCCGCGCCGCCGCCAGGGCGAAATTCCCCCCCGATCCGATCGCGGCCACGCCGTTCAGCGGCTCCAGCACATCGCCATTGCCCGTCAGGATCAGCGTCACGTCCTTGTCCGCGACGATCATCATCGCTTCCAGATTGCGCAGATATTTGTCCGTCCGCCAATCCTTCGCCAGTTCGACGGCGGCGCGCATGAGCTGGCCGCTATGCCGCTCCAGCTTGCCCTCCAATCGCTCGAACAGGGTGAAGGCATCCGCCGTCGCCCCGGCAAAGCCGCCGATCACCGACCCGTCATGCAGGCGGCGGACCTTGCGGGCATTGGGCTTCATCACCGTCTGGCCCATGGAAACCTGCCCGTCGCCGGCGACGACGACTTTCCCGTTCTTGCGTACCGACATGATGGTGGTGCCATGCCAGACCGGCATGGCGTTGCTGCGTTGGTCGTTCATGGCGCGGCATATGGGATGGAGAACGCGGCCATGCAAGCATTGCCCGGCGCTCGCCCAATTGTGTCATTTTGGAGACGATCCCCCGCGCGGCGCTGGAACAAGCCCCCCGACTCTGGCATTGTGCATCGCAATAACAGGGAAAGGACGTGCATGTCCCTCAAGGCCAGGGCGCGCGAAAAGGTCGAGCGCGCGGGAATTTCCAACTATTCCTTCGACCAGGATGTGCTGGTGATGTGCGGCAACCGCTACACGGTCGAACCGTGCGACTGCGGGGAGCCGGAGTGCGATGGCGTCCGCCTGCTCAAGGACGCGCCCGTCGCCGGCCGCGTCCTCCAATAGACTTGAGGGATGCTCCGGCATCCCCCGTCCGGGTCAGTTGATGGCCTTTTCACCGGCTCTGCCGACGGATTCGATATCCCGGCCTGCCCCCTTGACCGTATTGCAGGCAGCCAGGGTGGAAAGAAGAAGCCCCGCGATCACAAGGGCGGCGGTTTGACGCATGGGATAAGCACTCCTTTTCGATAACGGGCCGACTATAGCGCGGAGACGCGCGGCGCATAAACCATTTTGTGCATCCGTCCCGCTCCCCTGCTTGACAGGCCGCGCGCCGGGTGCCAATGGCGCTCCTCCCTCAGCGGGCGCGTAGCTCAGCGGTAGAGCACACCCTTCACACGGGTGGGGTCACAGGTTCAATCCCTGTCGCGCCCACCATGGCCTTGGCGCCATGGCTGGAATAATATGTCCCGGCATTGATCTTTTCATCCAAGGCACGCTAATCCTGCGGCCCGATCCGGCGTTTCCGCGAAACGCCGAGGCGAAAGGACGACGATGCCCTCCAAACTTCCCCGCTCCGCCGCCCTGGCGGCCCTGCTGGCCACTCCCGCCCTCCCCGCGACAGCGCAGGAAAAGCTGACGCTGGAGCGCGTCTTCGCCAGTCCCGATCTTTCCGGCCCCCAGCCCCGCGCCTTGAAGCTCTCGCCCGACGGCACGCTCGTCACCCTGCTCCAGCCGCGCGCGGATGAAAAGGACCGCCTCGACCTCTGGGCCGTCGACACCGCCACCGGCGTGCAGCGGATGCTGGTCGATTCGAAGAAGACCGGCACCGGCGCGGACCTTTCGGAAGCGGAAAAGATGCAGCGCGAACGCGACCGCTCCGTCGCGGGCAGCACGGGCATCGCCACCTATGACTGGGCGCCCGACGGCAAGCATATCCTCGTCCCGGTGGACGGCGACCTCTATCTCGCTGCGCTGGACGGAACCGTCGCCCGCCTGACCGACACGCCCGAAGGCGAACTGAACGGCGTCGTCAGCCCCAGGGGCGGCTATGTCTCCTATGTCCGCGAAGGCAATGTCTTCGTCCAGCCCATCGGCGGCCAGGCCCGCCAACTGACCCAGGGCGCGAGCGACACGATAAGCTGGGGCGTGGCTGAATTTGTGGCTCAAGAGGAAATGGACCGCCGCACCGGCTATTGGTGGTCGCCCGACGATGCCCTCATCGCCGTCGCCCGCGTCGATGAAGGCCCGGTCGGCATCGTCACCCGCACCGCCATCGGCGGCGAAGGCACGAAGGTCTACCAGCAGCGCTACCCGGCGGCAGGCACCCCCAACGCCCTTGTCGACCTCTATGTCATGAAACCCGACGGCACCGGCCAGAAGAAAGTCGATCTCGGCCCGGACCGCGACATCTACCTCGCCCGCGTCGACTGGTCGAAGGACGGCAGGACCCTCTACGTCCAGCGCGAAAACCGCGGCCAGACCCGCCTCGATCTCCTCGCCGTCGATCCCGCGACGGGCAAGGCGAAAATCATCCTTACCGAAACCGCGAAAAGCTGGATCAACCTTTCCAACAATTTCACCTCGCTCAAGGACGGCAGCTTCCTCTGGTGGTCGGAAAAGACCGGCCATGGCCATCTCTACCATGTCCGGGGCGGCCGATGGACGCCCCTCACCAGCGGCGATTGGGAAGTCCGCGACATCGTCGGCGTCGATGAGGCGAAGGGCCTCGTCTACTTCACGGCCAACCGGGAAACCCCGCTGGAACAGCAGCTCTACGCCGCTCCCCTCGCCAAGGCGGGTCCGCTCCGCCAGCTCACCCGGAACGGCTGGTGGAATGACGCCGTGATGGACGCCAGGGCGACCCGCATCGTCGTCTCCCGCAGCAACGCCGACCAGCCCAGACAGGTCTACCTCGCCGATACCGAAGGCAGGCAACTGCAATGGCTGGAGGAGAATGCGGTCCGGGGCGATCATCCCTACGCGCCCTATCTCGCCGCCCATGCGAAGACGCGCTTCTCCACCCTGAAAGCCGCCGACGGCACGACGCTCCACGCCCGCATCATGACCCCGCCGCTGAAGCCGGGCCAGCGTTACCCCGTCTTCATGCTCCATTATGGCGGACCCGGCGGCGGACGGCAGGTCACGAACCAGTGGGGGGCGCCCATCTATCAATATCTGGTGAGCAAGGGCTGGATCGTCTTCGCCATCGACAATCGCGGCACGCCCGACCGTGGCAAGGCGTTCGAGGATCACATCCATCGCGCCATGGGCACCGTGGAAGTGGACGATCAGCTCAAGGGCGTGGAATGGCTGAAAAGCCAGCCCTATGTCGACCCGCATAGGATCGCCACCTATGGCTGGTCCTATGGCGGCTATATGTCGTTGAAGCTGCTGGAAAAGGCCCCCGGCGTCTTTTCCGCCGCCATCGCGGGCGCGCCGGTCACGAAATGGGAGCTTTACGACACCCATTATACCGAACGCTATCTGGGCAAGCCGCAGGACAAGCCCAGCGCCTACCCGGCTTCCGATGCGGTCGATGAGTCCGTGAAGATCAAGGACCCCCTGCTCCTCATCCACGGCATGTCGGACGACAATGTCGTGTTCGACAACGCCACCGCGATCATGGCGAAGATGCAGGGCGCGGGCATCCCGTTCGAGATGATGGCCTATCCGGGGCAGACCCATCGCGTCGGCGGTCCCGGCATCAGCGTCCACCTCTGGCGCACGATAGAGGACTTCCTCGACCGCCACGGCACCGGCCCGGTCGAGCCATGACCGCTCTTGCTGGTGGTTTGCAGACGTTGCGCAGGCCCTCTTTCTTCCATCATGCCAGCGAACTTTCTTCCGTCATCCCGGCTTTCGCTGGGATGACGGAACTGAATGGCGGAAAATGGCGGCAAACCGCTATCGCCCGACTGTAAATATGCAAGCCCCCCTTTGCGCAAAGTTCATCGGGGAAAGCGGGACTTTCCCGCAATAAACCGCTTCCCGCTGGACAAATGGCGCCACAGCGCTATGGCCCCCACTCCGCAATTTTGCATGGAGTGGAGTGTTTAGTCATGGGTTATAAGGTCGTCGTCGTTGGTGCCACCGGTAATGTGGGCCGCGAGATGCTGACCATTCTCGCCGAACGCGAGTTCCCGATTGACGAGGTCGCGGCGGTTGCATCGCCCCGGTCGCATGGCACCGATGTCGATTTCGGTGACACCGGCAAGACGCTCAAATGCAAGAATATCGAAAATTTCGACTTCACCGGATGGGACATCGCCCTGTTTGCCGCAGGTTCGGGGCCGACGGCCGAACATGCCCCCAGGGCGGCGGCGGCGGGCTGCGTGGTGATCGACAATTCGTCGCTCTACCGCATGGACCCGGACGTGCCCCTGATCGTGCCCGAAGTGAATCCGGACGCGATCGACGGCTACAAGAAGAAGAACATCATCGCCAACCCCAACTGCTCGACCGCGCAGATGGTCGTGGCCCTGAAGCCCCTGCATGACGCCGCGAAGATCAAGCGCGTGGTCGTCGCCACCTATCAGTCGGTGTCGGGCGCGGGCAAGGCGGGCATGGATGAGCTGTTCGAACAGTCGCGCAACATCTTTGTCGGCGATCCGGCGGAGGCGAAGAAGTTCACCAAGCAGATCGCCTTCAACGTGATCCCGCACATCGACGTCTTCCTGGACGACGGCTCGACCAAGGAAGAATGGAAGATGGTCGCGGAAACCAAGAAGATCCTCGATCCCAGGATCAAGGTCACGGCGACCTGCGTGCGCGTGCCCGTCTTCGTCGGCCATAGCGAAGCGCTCAACATCGAGTTCGAGAACGAGATTTCCGCCAAGGAAGCCCAGGACATCCTGCGCGAAGCGCCCGGCATCATGCTCGTCGACAAGCGTGAGGACGGCGGCTACGTCACCCCCGTCGAATGCGTGGGCGACTATGCCACCTTCGTCAGCCGCGTGCGCGAGGATTCGACCGTCGACAACGGCCTCTCCCTCTGGTGCGTCAGCGACAACCTTCGCAAGGGCGCTGCGCTGAACGCCGTGCAGATCGCCGAACTGCTGGGCCGGCGCCACCTCAAGAAGGGCTGAGGCCCAACGCCATGATCCCCGGCGCTGCCGTCTGGAAGGCTCTTCCACTACGGCAGCGCTGGATGATCGCGCTTCTGCTCGTCGCCGTCGCGCTCGCGAACATCGCGCAGCCCTATCCCGATCTGGCTCCGCTCCAGCACGGTCCCACCGTTCTTCTCCTTCTCGCCGCGCCATGGCTCCTGCGCCGCTGGCCCCTCTCCGACCGGGCCGTGATGTGCATCGCCCTGTTCCTGTTCCTGCACACGCTGGGCGCGCGGTACATCTATTCCTACGTCCCCTATGACGACTGGGCGCGGATGCTGGCCGGGCGGGATATTTCCACGGTCTTCGGCCTCCGCCGCAACGGCTATGACCGCCTCGTCCACTTCGCCTTCGGCGCGCTTCTCACCGGCCCGCTGGCGGAAACCGCCCGCCGCCATGGCGGCCTCACCCGCGTCTGGAGCGTCCTTTTCGCCTTCGCCGCCATTGGCCTGGGCAGCGCGCTCTATGAAATCTTCGAATGGCTCCTGACCCTGATCGCGGCAGGCGGGACGGCGGACTATTATAACGGGCAGCAAGGGGACATATGGGATCCGCAAAAGGACATGGCCGCCGCCCAGATCGGCAGCGCCCTCACTGTCCTGTCCGCGATCTTTCCTCTCCGCCGGAAATAGGAAATAGGAAAATCGCCTTGCCCCCGGGCCGCCCCGCACTTTTAAATCTCAACTCTTCGCTATTTCATTCTTGGATTCTCCATCCCATGCCCATCCACTCCAAAGCCAGCCCCGCCGACATCATGCCCCTCGCCACCGTGATGGCCCGTCTCCGCGATCCCGAAACCGGTTGCCCCTGGGACATCGAACAGGACTTCGCCAGCATCGCCCCCTACACCATCGAGGAAGCCTATGAAGTCGCCGATGCGATCGAACGCAATGATATGGCCGGGCTACGCGATGAACTGGGCGACCTTCTGCTACAGGTCGTCTTTCACAGCCGCATGGCCGAACAGGCGGGCCATTTCCGCTTGCAGGAGGTGATCGACGGCATCACCGCCAAGATGATCCGCCGCCATCCCCATGTCTTTGGCGATACCGCCCGGCGCGAGGACGGTCACGCCCAATGGGAAACGATCAAGGCCGCCGAACGGGCGGAGAAGGACTCCGACCCCAGCGCCCTTGCCGGCGTCGCCGTTGCCATTCCTGCCCTGCTCCGCGCCGAAAAGCTCCAGAAGCGCGCCGCCCGCACCGGCTTCGACTGGCCCGACACGCAGGGCGTCCGAGCCAAGATCATGGAGGAGCTGGCCGAAGTCGAAGCCGCCACCTCCCCTCAGGAGCAGGAGGAGGAAATCGGCGACCTTCTCTTCGCCGTGGTCAATCTCGCCCGCCATATGAAGGTCGATCCCGAAGTCGCCCTGCGCGCGGCCAACAGCAAGTTCGAACGCCGTTTCCGCCAGATGGAGGACATGGCCGGAGAGCGCTTTTCCGTTCTCCCGCTGGATGCAAAGGAAGTCCTCTGGCAACGCGCCAAGGGCAAGGAGTCCTAATCCGCGCGTCTCTTGAGGAAACGCGCCATGGCCGAATCCGACAGGCGCACCTCCACGATCATCTCGCCCGCCTCCGAGCGGCTGGACAATACCTCGCCATGCTCATGCAACCACGCAACCGCCGCCCCGTCGGCCAGCGAAACATGCAACGCATGAACAATGGCCCCCGCCGTCAGCCGCGCGCCGATCGTCCGTTGAAGCGCGTCAATGCCTTCGCCTGTCAGAGCAGACAGGATCACCACGTCATCCCGCCGCGCCGCGACTTCGTGCGTCAAGGCCGCCGCTTCCGGGTCCAGCAGGTCCAGCTTGTTCCAAGCCTCGATGATCGCAGGTGAAGCGCTATCGGCTTCGCCGCCATCTCCCGCAACGCCCAGTTCGCGCAGCACATCGATCACATCATCCCGCTGCGCTTCCGTGTCGGGATGCGCGATATCGCGGACGTGCACGATCATGTCCGCCGACAGCACCTCCTCCAGCGTGGCGCGAAAGGCTGCGATAAGCTGCGTGGGAAGATCGGAAACGAAGCCCACCGTGTCGGACAGGATCGCCTTGTCCAGTCCCGGCAGCGCGATCTGCCGCATCGTCGGATCGAGCGTCGCGAACAGCAGGTCCTGAGCCATGACGTCCGCGCCGGTAAGGCGGTTGAACAGGGTCGACTTGCCCGCATTGGTGTAGCCGACCAGTGCGATCACCGGCCAGGGCGCGCGCTGCCGCCGGGCGCGGTGCAGGCCGCGCGTGCGCGTCACCTGATCCAGTTCGCGGCGGATCTTGGCCATGCGATCACGGATCATGCGCCTGTCGGCCTCGATCTGCGTTTCGCCCGGACCGCCCAGGAAGCCGAACCCGCCCCTTTGCCGTTCAAGGTGAGTCCAACTGCGGACCAGCCGGCCCGCCTGATAGTCGAGATGGGCCAGTTCGACCTGCAAGCGCCCTTCATTGGTGGCCGCACGTTCGCCGAATATTTCCAGGATCAGGCCGGTGCGGTCGATCACCTTTGCGGAGGTCGCCTTTTCAAGATTGCTTTGCTGGACCGGGCTGAGGCCATTGTCCACGATGACCAGTTCGGCCTCTTCCGCCTCCACCAGCGCCGCGATGCTTTCCACCTGTCCGCTGCCGAACAATGTCGCGGGCTTGCGGTCGCGAACGCGGAAGGCCTGGGCCGCGCAAACGTCGATGCCGATCGCCAGCGCAAGCCCCTTGGCCTCTTCAAGGCGCGCATCGCTGTCCCGTCGCTCCGCGCCCTGCGTCTCCGCCCGCACCACGACCGCCCGGGCGCCGCGGCTCACCTCATCGGAGGAATCACGGTTGAAGGTCGCCATGCGAACCTAGCCGCCGCAGGCCTGAGATGAACAAACGAGGAAGACCAATGGGATCAGTCTTCCCCTTCGCCGGATAGATCGATCGAATGGAGCGGTTGCACCGTGGAAATGGCGTGCTTGTAGACAAACTGAACCATGCCGTCGCGTTCCAGCAACATGCAGAAAAGATCGAAAGCTGCGATCTCTCCCTGCAACATGACGCCGTTTACAAGGAACATCGTCACCGGACTGCCTGACGTCCGCACCGCGTTGAGGAAAATCTCCTGCAGCAGCCGGGGTTTGCCATTGCCCTCGCCCGCCTTGCGAATATCGGCCAGGTCCATGGATTGCGCGGGCATGATCGTCGAAATCGCATGTTTGTAGACAAGCTGCGATTGACCGTCGCGACGCAACAGCACGGAAAAATTGTCGAACCAGGTGATGATGCCTTGCAGCTTGACGCCCTTGACCAGGAACATGGTTACCGGGGTCTTGCTCTTGCGCAGGCTGTTCAGGAAAATATCCTGTAGATTGTTCACTTTATCGGCCATGGTCTTCGCCAGTCCTTTATTGGCGGGACGTTACCCGCACGCGCATCCCTGGGCAGGATATCTTGCCTGCTTCCGCCAATCGGAAACGGATGGACATTACCGCAATTGCGAAGGGTCGTCCACCCGGCATCCGATCAGCTATCCTTGCCTTCCGTGATACCCAAGAGCTTCAGCTTGCGATGCAGAGCGGAGCGCTCCATCCCGATGAAGGTTGCTGTGCGGGAGATATTGCCCGAAAAGCGCCTGATCTGAATGCGCAGATATTCCCGTTCAAAGCTCTCGCGCGCTTCGCGCAACGGGGCACCCATGATGGCGGATTGTCCGATCCCCTCCTCTCCGCCGTTGCTCGTCAACTCGGCTGGGAGCATGTCCAGTTCGATACGGCCGATCCGATCGCCGGGCGCCAGAATCATCGTGCGCTCGATCACGTTGCGCAATTGACGGACATTCCCCGGCCATTCATTCGCCTGCAAGGCGGCCATGGCATCGCTGGCGATCTCGGGCGATGGTACGCGCCGATCAGCGGCGAACCGGGCGAGATAATGTTCGACCAGAGGCGGGATGTCGTCCCGACGCTCCGCCAGGGGCGGAATCGTAAGCGGCACGACGTTCAGACGGTAGAACAGGTCCTCGCGAAACCGCCGCTCCTCGATTTCAACCGCAAGGTCGCGCGCCGTGGACGATATGACGCGCACATCCACCTTAACCTGCCGTTGCCCGCTGACACGCGTGAAGCTCTGGTCCGTAAGAACGCGCAGGATCTTGCCCTGCGTCGTGATCGGCATGTCGGCGATCTCGTCCAGATAGAGCGTGCCGCCATGCGCCTGTTCCAGATAACCCGGCCGGACCAGACCGCTGGGATCCTCCACGCCGAACAGTTCCTCCTCGACGCGATCCGGGTCCATGCGGGCGGCCGCCACGATGATGAAGGGCGCATCGGCCCGCCCGCTCCAGTTATGCAACATGCGGGCAGCGACTTCCTTGCCCACGCCCGCCGGACCGGAAATGAGGACGCGGCTGCCCGTGCCTGCCACTTTCTTGATCGTGGCGCGCACGGCGTTGATGGCGGCCGAGCTTCCGGTCAATTCGTCGTCCTGACCGAAGCGGGCTTTCAAGACCTGATTTTCCCGACGCAGCCGTTCCGTCTCGGTGGCCCGCGATACCAGGTGCAAGAGCCGGTCGGCCTCAAAGGGCTTTTCGATGAAATCCGTTGCTCCCTTGCGGATCGCGGCGACGGCCGTGTCGATATTGCCATGACCGGAAATCATCAGGACCGGAATGGTAGGATCGCGGCGCTTGACCTCATCCAGAAGGTCAAGACCGTCCATTCGCGAGCCTTGCAGCCAGACGTCGAGCAGGACGAGCGAAGGACGCCGGGAATCCAGGGCCTCGATAGCCGCATCGCTATGGGCGGCGGTCCGGGTCGTGAACCCCTCGTCTTCTAGAACCCCCGCGACCAGATCGCGAATGTCCTCTTCATCGTCGACTATCAGAATATCAAGCGCCATTGGCTGTTACTTTTCCTTTAGGCGGGGTTGCCGCCTGTCCATCTTCCAGTTTTTCCAGTGCCGCGATCGGGAAGCGCAGCGTGACTCGCGCCCCTCCTCCTTCCGCGTCGTCGAAGCGGATTTCGCCCATATGCTCCTCGACGATCTTCTTGACGATCGCGAGCCCCAGACCCGTCCCCTTCGAACGCGTGGTCATATAGGGTTCCAATATCCGGTCCCGCTCCGGCGGCAGTCCGATGCCGTCGTCGCGGACTTCCACGACGAGATTATCGCCGTCCCGTATCAACAACATGACGATATGGCCTCGCAGCTTTCCATCACCGGCAGAGGCTTTGGGTTCAATAGCTTCGACCGCATTCTTGACGATATTCGTCAAAGCCTGTCCCAGTTGCCGACGGTCGCATACCAATTCGACATCTTCCGCATCCGATTCGAACCGGAACCTGATTTCGGGATGCGCGACCTCGTGCAGGAACAGGGCGTGACGGGCTATATCGCCTATGGCTTCCCTGCGGAAAACCGGCTTGGGCATCCGCGCGAAGGACGAAAATTCGTCGACGATGCGGCGGAGGTCTCCCACCTGACGCACGATCGTTCCGGTCAGGCGGGAAAACGTTGCCTTGTCGCTGCTTATCTCATCGGCGTAGCGGCGCTGGAGACGTTCGGCGGCAAGTTGGATCGGGGTCAGGGGGTTCTTGATTTCATGCGCAATGCGGCGCGCGACATCCGACCATGCCGCCCGGCGCTGATCGGACAGCTGCTGGGTGATGTCGTCGAATGTCAGGATGTAGCTGGAGGCATCGGCGGATACCTTCACCGCCAAGGTGCGGATGTCCGTATTGGCGCGCACTTGCACGATTCCGGCATCGTCATCGGACGCGATCATCTCGGCCAGTTCCGGGGCCAGTTCGACCAGGGGCCGCCCCACCGGATCGTTGTCATCCTGTGCCAGGATCGCGCCGGCGGAACTGTTCAGCAACTGGATGATACCCTGCCGATCCACGGAAAGGACGCCCGCGCTCACGCCGGAAAGAATGGCTTCGATAAAGGCGCGGCGCTCGTCAAGCTGGCTGTTTGCGGCGACCAGCGCCCCCGTCTGCGCCTCCAGCCTCTGCGTCATGCGGTTGAATGCCGATGCAAGCGTCCCGATCTCGTCCCGGCTGGACGGACTCGTGACGCGAGCGGAAAGGTCGCCTGCGGTGATCCGCCGGGCGGCCGTGACAAGCTCGTTAACGGGCCGGACCATCCAGTCGGCGACAGCCAATGCGATATACACCGCGACTCCCACCAGCAGCAGCGACCCTACGAACAGCGCCATGTTGAAGCGAAGCTGAAGGGCGCGGGACTGCGCCGCAAAAAGATCATAGTCCGCCAGCACCTTCTGCGCCCGCTCGACGTTGCTGAATGCCGAAGAACCGGAATCGCGTGTCGCATAGAGATAGATGCGCCGGCCGGGATAGAGCAGGGTCACTGCTTCGATCTGATTGGGTTTGGCGTCCACGGCCACATTTTCGCCTGCCGCCAGCCGCTTCACGACGTCGGGCGACAGCATCTCGGCCGCGGGACGGCTATCGGGATCGACCGTGGCCGCGGTGCGGGCGACGCCGTCCTTTCCCACCTCGATGATGGCGGAGCGGTTCAGCTTTCGCGTGACGACCTGATAGATATAACCTTCGGCAAAGCGAGGACTGGAAACCTCGGACTGGCCGAGATAGTCGCGCAGATCCCCGGCCATGGTGACCGTTTCATCACCGACTTCACGCAGGTTCTGCTCATAATATCCGCGCGCCAGATCCGTGGCGTTCTGAAGCATTCCGCGTGCGCTGTCCGAAAACCAGAACTGCACGCCATATTGGAATAGGAGCGAGGCAAAGATCACGACCAGCAGCATCGGAACGCTGGCGACGATCGAGAACATGGCGACCAGCCGGACATGCAACTGCCCGTCGCTGCCTATCGCCGATTGGGCGGCACGCCGTTTCGCGACCCTTCGCCCCAGCAGCACGAGCAGCGCGATCGCCGGCACGAGGTTGGCGACAAGTAGCAGGGCGACGATGGGAGGCGTCAACAGCGTATAGGATTGGCCTGGCCCTGAAAGGAGATGATAGGTCAGCCCCGCCACGGCAACGAACAGCAGCATCGTCGCGATTTCGACCAGCGAGGCCAGACGGCCATTGCGCGCGAACCGGCGAAGATGTTTCTTCATCCTGGCAGCCCCGGAGGGCATGGTCGTCGCGCTATCCATAGTGGCATTGTTACAACAATAATGTGCCCGATCAAACACAGGATTCGGTCGTTCAGCCGCCGCTGGTCGAACGCTGCCGTCAGTTCGTCCTGCCCCCGGTCAGTCGTTCAGGCGCAACTGGGACGGGTCCAGGCCATAATCCGTCAGCTTCTTGCGCAGCGTGTTGCGATTGATGCCCAGCAGCCCCGCGGCGCGGAGTTGATTGCCGTCGACCCGCGCCAGCGTCTCCTGGAAAAGAACAGGCTCCACCACGGCGAGCAGATCGTTATGAAGATTGCGGTTCGGTTCGGAAATTCCGATGCCCAATTGGCGCTTCGCCCATTCCCCCACCGCCTGGGCCAATTGCTCGCTCGGCGCTGTGAAATCGGCGGGAACCGCCGCCAACGGCAGCGCATTTCTCAATATGTCGGCGGCGATCACCGTCTCCCGGCTCAGCACCGCCAGCCGTTGCATGAGGTTCTGCAACTCCCGGACATTGCCGGGCCAATGGTAAAGCATCAACAGCTGCGCGGCCTCATCGGACAGCGATTTGCGAGGCAGTCCTTCCTGCGCGGCCTGGTCAAGGAAATGGCGGGCCAGGATCATGACGTCCTCCCTCCGCTCACGCAAAGGCGGCAGGGAAATGGGGACGACATTCAACCGATAATAGAGATCCTGACGGAAACGGTTTTCTTCGATCAACTGCGGTAGATCCTTGTTGGTCGCCGCAACGATCCGAACATTTACACGCACAGGTTTCGATCCGCCGACCGTCGTGACCTCGCCCGATTGCAACACTCGCAGCAGCCGCGTCTGCGCCTCCATCGGCATGTCGCCGATTTCATCGAGAAACAGCGTGCCACCCTGCGCCTGCTCGAATTTGCCGGCAGTGCGGGCATGAGCGCCCGTGAAAGCGCCTTTTTCATAACCAAACAGTTCCGCTTCGATCAGTTCGCGGGGGATGGCCGCCATATTGATCGCCACAAACGGTTTCGTCCGCCGCTGGCCCAAGCTGTGTATGGCCTCTGCGACTAGTTCCTTGCCCGTCCCCGATTCACCCAGGACAAGGATGCTGAGGTCGTTGGAAAGCACGCGTGCGATGGTACGGTAAACCTCTTGCATGGCAGGCGACCGACCCACCAGAGGCAACCCGTCATGAGGTAATCCGACCTCTTCGGCGTCGGCGCCTTCCTTCATCGTCAACGCATCGGAAACAGCGCGTGTCAGTTCATTCAGATCGAAGGGTTTCGGCAAATACTCGAACGCGCCCTTTTCCGTAGCCCGGATCGCGGTGTTCAGCGTATTCTGCGCTGAAAGGATAATGACGTGCAGTTCCGGCCATCGCCCGAGGATTCCGGCGACGTCTTCCAGACCATCGCCGTCGGGCAACATGACATCTGTAATCAGCACATCGGGCGCAAAGCTTTCCAGCATTTCGCTTCGCTGGCGAATGGAGGACACGGCCTCCACCTTGTGCCCTTGCCTGCGAAGCGCTTCCCCGACCACAACGCAAATCGCCGGATCGTCATCAACCACCAATATCGATCCCGTCCTGCGCATCACGTCGTTCCCATCGGCAACAAGATACGGAAGGTGGATTCGCCAGCCTCACGGTTGCGCGAATATTGAACGATGCCGTTCATGTCGCGGACCAGTTTGTCGACCAGCGCCAGACCCAGGCCCTGTCCGTCGCGCTTGCTCGTGACGAACGGATTGAAAAGATGGTCCAGGATATGATCGGGGACACCCGGGCCATTGTCCACGACCAATATTTCGATCGGAAGGGCGGCGCTGCCCTTGCCGCCTTCCACGACAACGGACACGCCATGGCGGAACGCGGTTTCCACCCTGATCCAGGGCCGGTCGACATGCTCCAGCGCTTCTGCCGCATTTTTCAGGAGATTCAGCATTATCTGAACCAGCACGTCGTCATTGATCTGGGCGAAAGGCAGAGAAGGATCGTACTGCTTTATAATCTCTATTTTTTCTGCAAAGCCCGCTCGCGCTATCTGCGTGGCGCGATCCAGAAGCGGGTAGATATTTCCACGCCGGCATTCCAGAAGGCGGTCGGAGGTGAAATCCTGCATCCGATCAATCAGGGCGGCGATGCGATCCACTTCATTGCAGATCAATTGCGTGAGCGCCGAATCCCGGCCCTCATTCCCGGATTCGATCAGCTGCGCCGCCCCGCGGATGCCCGAAAGCGGATTCTTGATTTCATGAGCAAGAATGGCGGCCGCGCCCATGGCGGACCGTGCTCCGCCCGATGTCGCATAATGGCCGATCTTTCGGGCCTGGCTCTGGCTATGGATGGAAACGATCCTCCAGCCTTCATGATCGACGATGGGGGCGATCAGCAGATCGACCTCCATTTCCGCCGTTCGGCCGGCATGAATCTTCACATCATAGGCCGCGATGGGCTTGTTGCCATGCCATATGTCGAAGGGCGCCCCCGTCCCCATTCGAACGGTGCGCGATATATCGCTGCCGACGATGGCCGCCCTTCCCATATTAAGCAGGATTTCCGCCCGCATATTGGCCTCGGCGATGCTATTGTCCGGACGCACGACCAGGGTGGCGACTGGAAGAGCCGTCATCAATTCGGAAAGGGCGGGACCGTCCTGCTGCATCCATTGCGGCGGGCTGGACGCAATGACCATGGTCACGCGGCCTTGCGCGCCTCATCAGCCCCCTGGGCGGCCATCAACGGTTCGTAAAAGCGGGCAAGCATGTCCAATACCCTCTCGCCGTCCGGCTCCTGATTCACCGCGTTGCGGAATTCCGCCGATCCGGGCAGGCCCTTGGTATACCAGCCGATATGCTTTCGGGCCATATTGACGCCCGTAGTCTTTTCATAATGGTTCAACATCGCGGCATAATGCTCGGTAATAACCCGATACTGTTCTGAGATCGAGGGGTCGCTACGCCGTTGTCCAGTGGTGAAGAAGTGCATGACCTGCCCGATCAGCCAAGGACGGCCATACGCTCCTCGCCCGATCATGACGCCATCGGCGCCGCTTTGTTCAAGGGCCGTTTCCGCATCCTCGATCGAACAGATGTCGCCGTTCACAATCACAGGCAAGGAAACGGCGTCCTTCACCCTGTGTACGAAGCTCCAGTCCGCCGTGCCCTTGTACATCTGGCAGCGGGTGCGTCCGTGAACGGTGATCATGCGCGCGCCCAGATCCTCGGCAATGCGGGCCAGTTCCGGTGCGTTGAGGCTGGCATGATCCCAGCCCATCCGCATCTTGACTGTCACAGGTACATCGACGGCCTTCACCGTGGCTTCGATCAGGGCGGCGGCCAGCGGCAGATCGCGCATCAGCGCGCTGCCCGCATCGCCGTTCACGACTTTCTTCACCGGACAGCCCATATTGATATCGATGATCGCTGCGCCTCGATCCGCATTCAGCTTCGCGGCTTCGGCCATTTCGACGGGCGAGCAGCCGGCAAGCTGCATCGACACCGGTTCTTCCAGAGGATGCCATGCCGCCTTTTGCAAGGATTGACGCGTTTCGCGGATCATCGCGGCCGATGCGATCATCTCCGTCACGTTCAACCCGGAGCCGTAGCGGCGGACCAGCGTGCGAAAGGGCATGTCCGTAACCCCCGTCATCGGGGCGAGGATAACGGGCATGTCGATCGTTACCGGACCGACAGCGATAGGAGAAAGTCTGCGCATGGGGTTACTGCCTAAAAAACAGGCAAAGCCCCTAACCTAAAATGCCGTCCACGGCAAGCAAGGGGCTAGGCGTTCTTCTCCTGCTCGACTATGCGCGGATCGATGACAACGGAAAGGCTGGACAGGGTGGCGCTGCTCGTCGCTGCGGGGCAAGGCAGCCGCGCGGGGGGCAACGTTCCCAAGCAATTCCGCATCGTGGCGGGAAAGGCCGTTCTCGCCCATGCGTTCGACGCATTGGCGATGTGCGATGAAATCGATGCGATATTCGTGGTCGTCGGTCCCGAACAGGAGGAGGAAGCCCGCCGTCTCCTTATCCACCGTCCCGTCGCGGCCTTCATAGCTGGCGGCGCCGATCGCAGGGGATCGGTCCGCGCGGGGCTGGAGCATATCGCGCAGATCGGCGGCGCAGGAGAAGTGCTGATCCATGACGCGGCGCGCCCCTTCCTTCCTCCCGGAATTGTCGCGCGGTTGGTCGAGGCCTTGAAAGGGGCTGCGGGCGCCGTCCCGGTACTTCCCATCGCCGACACGCTGGTGACGGACGATGGTGGTGTTGCGGGGGCGACCGTCGATCGATCCTGCCTCCGCCGCGTGCAGACGCCCCAAGGCTTTCGGTTCGAAGCCATATGGTCCGCCCATCAACTGTGGGACAGCCCGCATGAGGCAACGGACGATGCGCAAATGCTCCAGGTGCGCGGTCATGACGTCAAGCTGGTCCGGGGCGATGAGAGGCTCTTTAAATTGACCTATCCGGACGACTTCCAGAAAGCCGAGACGCTGTTCGCAAGCGGACGCAGGATGTGCGTGGGCATGGGCTATGACGTGCATCGCCTGATGGTCGGAGAAGAGTTATGGCTGGGCGGCGTAGCCATCCCTCATGCGTTCGGCCTCGCTGGGCACAGCGACGCGGATGTCGCCCTCCATGCCATTGTGGACGCCATATTGGGGGCTTTGGCCGATGGCGACATCGGCAGCCATTTTCCGCCATCCGATCCCCGATGGAAGGGTGCGTCCTCCGACCGCTTCCTCGCCCATGCGTGCGAACGCGCCGCCGCGCGTGGCGGCGTAATCGAGCATGTCGATCTAACCCTCATTTGCGAAGCGCCGAAAATCGGTCCCTATCGGGAAGCCATGCGGTATCGGATAGCGGAGATCGCCGGAATCGCCGTTGAACGCGTCAGCGTGAAAGCCACAACCACCGAACGGCTCGGCTTTGCCGGCCGGCGCGAAGGCATAGCGGCGCAGGCGGTTGCAACGCTTTCCCTTCCCGCGCTATTCTGAGTTCCATGCCCGATCATATCCTCCCCACCTCACTGGTCGAATTGGCCGAGCGAGTCATCGCGGCAAACCGGCGCGCAGGTCGCACCGTTGCCGTCGCTGAAAGCTGCACGGGAGGACTGGTTTCGGCGGCTCTGACTGAAATCGCGGGATCATCGGATGTTTTCGAAGCCGGATTCATCACTTATTCCAACGAGATGAAGACCGAGCTTCTAAAGGTTTCTCCCGATGTCCTCGATACCTTTGGAGCTGTGTCCATCGCAACGGCATGGGCGATGGCGCAGGGCGCGTTGAACAAAAGCCACGCGCAGGTCGCGGTCGCCATTACCGGAGTGGCTGGGCCGGGCGGCGGATCGGAACAAAAACCGGTCGGCACGGTGGTCTTCGCGCGTGCCGAACGCGCCGGCAATCCCGACAAGATCGTAGCCGACATGCATCATTTCGAAGATAATGGCCGCGGCGGCGTCCGCCTTCAGGCGGCGCTGTGCGCGCTTGAGCTTCTGCTGCCCGACTCGTCCGAACCGTAAAGCGCCGCCGCCCGCGCCTCGAAAGCACCGATCATCTTGCGCAGCGCCTTGTCGAACATCTGCCCGGCGAGCATTTCGAACAGTCTGTTCTTGAATTCAAACTCCACCTCGAAATCGACCAGCACGCCGTTATTGCCGTCGTCGCGAAAATGCCACTGGTTGTGAAGATGCTTCAAGGGGCCGTCCAGATAATCGACCCGCACGGTATCGGGCCGATGCTTCTCTACGCGGGACGTGAAGCTTTCTTTGATCCCTTTGAACCCGACGATCATATCCGCGACCATCTCCGTGGCGCTGTCCGATCGGACGCGTATGGCGCTCACCCAGGGAAGAAATTCGGGATAGGCCGCCACGTTCGCTACCAGGTCGAACATCTGTTCACGCGTATAGGGAAGCGCCCGCGTTTCATTGTGCCTGGGCATTGGCTTACTTGCCCGCCTTCACCAGTTGCGCCTGCCGTGCGGCCCTCATTTCCGCGAAATCCTTGTCGGCGTGATAGCTCGACCGGGTAAGCGGGCTGGAGGCAACCTGCAAAAAGCCTTTCGCCCTTGCGATCGCGGCATAGGCGTTGAACGCCGCCGGCGTCACGAACTCCATCACTTTCGCGTGCTTGGGGGTCGGCTGGAGATATTGTCCCATCGTCAGAAAATCGATATCCGCCGACCGCATGTCGTCCATCACCTGATGAACCTCCAACCGTTCCTCGCCCAGGCCCAGCATGATCCCGGACTTGGTAAAGATGGATGGATCGAGCCTTTTCACCGATTCCAGTAATCGCAGCGAGGCATAATAGCGCGCGCCGGGCCGGATCGTCGGATAGAGTCGCGGCACGGTTTCCAGATTGTGATTATAGACGTCGGGTCGGGCCGCGACGATCATCTCGACGGCGCGCTCATGCTTGTTACGGAAATCGGGCGTCAGGATTTCGATCGTCGTGTCCGGAGTCGTGCGGCGCAGCGCCTCGATCACCTTCACGAATTGTGAGGCTCCGCCATCGGGCAAGTCATCGCGATCGACCGAGGTGATGACGATATGCTCCAATCCCATTTCGGCGCAGGCATCGGCTAGATTTTGCGGCTCATTGGGATCGACCTTGCGTGGCATACCGGTCTTCACGTTGCAGAATGCGCAGGCCCGCGTGCACACATCGCCCAGAATCATGACGGTTGCGTGCTTCTTGGTCCAGCATTCCCCGATATTGGGGCAGGCGGCCTCTTCGCAAACGGTGGCCAGCCCCTTGTCGCGCATCAGCTTGCGGGTTTCCTGATAACCGGGGCTGGTCGGCGCCTTCACGCGAATCCAGTCAGGCTTGCGGACACGCCCGGACGGGGCAGGCAAGGGATTGGGAGCCATGTCGTTCATGCGCTCCAGATAGCGATGCAAGCGCGGACTTGCCAGCCCTCAACTTGTCCGGCACAGACCAAATCATGACTGACTTTGCCGACATGCTCGACGGCTATCGCCGCTTCCGCAACACCGGTTGGACACAGCAGCGCGAACGATGGGATGAACTGGCCGAGGGGCAAAGCCCCAGCGTGATGGTCATTGCCTGTTCGGACAGCCGAGTCGATCCGGCCCAGATTTTCGATACCAGTCCTGGTCAAATCTTCGTGGTCCGCAATGTCGCGGCTCTCGTTCCTCCTTTCGAAACCAATCCCGGCCATCACGGCGTTTCCGCCGCGCTGGAATTTGCAGTGCAGGTGTTGAAAGTCAGCGAAATCGTCGTGATGGGTCATGGCAAATGCGGCGGCTGCAAGGCAGCGCTCAGCCAGGAATTGAAGGATGCGCCGCCCGGCGAAGGCGGCTTCATCGCCAACTGGATCGACATGCTGGATGAAGCGCGGGACAATGTCATTGCGCGTTTCGGCGACGACCGGGGGCACGACGCCCATCGCGCGATGGAGCAGGAAGGCGTGAAGGTCAGCCTTGCGAATCTTCGTACGTTCCCATGTGTCCGCGCGAAGGAACGGTCCGGTGAATTGAAGCTGATCGGATCGTTTTTCGCGATTGCCGACGGCCAACTGCACCTTCTCGACGAAAATACGGGGGAATTCCGCCCTGCCCCGCTGGAGGCGCGTTGATGTCGTCTGACGTCCGCACGGGCAATGTGGCGCTGCTGATCGATGCGGACAATGCGTCGGCCGCTTATTTCGACCCGGTGCTGACCGTCCTTGCCGAGCTTGGAACGGTCAACATCCGCCGGGCCTATGGCAATTGGAGCAAGCCGGCGCTCAAAGGATGGGCATCCCATGCCGTCGCCCAGGCGATCGAAACCCAGCAGCAATTCGATTTGACCAAGGGCAAGAACGCCACGGACATGAAGATGACCATCGACGCCATGGACCTGATGGCGAGCGGCCGTGTCACCGGCTTTGGCCTGATGTCCAGCGACAGCGATTTCACGCCGCTGGTCACGCGCATCCGGCAGGAAGGGATTCCCGTCTACGGCTTTGGCTCTGAAAAAACGGCGCAGGCTTTCCGGAGCGCCTGCACACGCTTCATCGACGTCGAGGCGCTGGGCAGCAGCCAGGATGCGGAAATACCGCCGAATCCTTTCCCGGAAGAAGGCGCGCCTATGGCTGGGAGCCAAGGGGACGACCATTCTCATGTTTCGGAAGATGTCCTGAAACTGCTTATAGACGCCTATGGCGCGGTCAAACGCGATGAACAGGGATTTGCGCGGTTGAGCGAAGTGGGACAGCTTGCAGGAAACCGGTCCAGCTTCGATGTCCGCAACTATGGCTTCAAGCGCCTCACGGACTTGGTGAAATCGGTGGGCAATTTCAAAGTCGAAACACGCGACGGCCAAAGCTGGATCAAGCGGATTCGATGAACAGTGTCGCGCGCCATCTCGTCATTCATGGCCATGTCCAGGGCGTGTTCTATCGCAACTGGATGGTGACGACGGCGCGGCGTCTGGGAATAACCGGTTGGGTCCGCAACCGGATGGATGGCACGGTCGAAACCTTCATCGAAGGATCGCCGGACGCAGTGAGCGACATGCTCCGCCTGGCGCGTCAGGGACCGCCTGCGGCAAAGGTGGATCAAATCATGGCGGAGGACAGCGAAGGACAAGGCTTTTCGAATTTCGAGAAGCGTCCAACGGAATAGCGACTACGGAAAAACGCTGGCCCTAAAAAGAAAGGACCAGCCGCAAGGCTGGCCCGGAAGTTTTCAGGCGTGGATGTCCTAAAGCACTCTCAATGCGGCGACGCAAAGGCCGCCGCGATCCCCCTCAACGCGTCAATTTCTTGTAAGCCAGGCGGGTCGGGCGGTCGGCCGCATCCCCCAGGCGGCGGCGCTTATCCTCCTCATACATCTCGAAATTGCCCTCGAACCATTCGACATGACTGTCGCCTTCAAAGGCAAGGATATGAGTCGCCAGCCGATCGAGGAAGAAGCGGTCGTGGCTGATGACCACGGCGCATCCCGCGAAATTCTCTAGAGCATCCTCCAGCGCGCGCAGCGTTTCGACGTCAAGATCGTTGGTCGGTTCGTCGAGCAGCAGAACATTGCCGCCCTCCTTCAACATCTTGGCCATGTGGACGCGATTGCGCTCACCACCGGAAAGCTGGCCGACCTTCTTCTGCTGGTCCGATCCCTTGAAGTTGAAAGCGCCGACATAGGCCCGAGTCTGGATTTCATGCTTGCCGATGGTCATGAGATCATGGCCGCCGGAAATTTCTTCCCACACATTATGATTGGGGTTCAGCGCATCGCGGCTCTGGTCGACATAGCCCAGTTTCACGGTCGGCCCGACGTCGATGGAGCCCGAATCAGGTTGTTCCTGGCCCGTGATCAGCCGGAACAGCGTGGACTTGCCCGCGCCGTTCGGCCCGATGACGCCCACGATGCCGCCGGGCGGCAGTATGAAGTTCAGATCATCGAACAACAGCTTGTCGCCATAAGATTTGGTCAGCCCCTTCGCCTCGATCACCTTGCCGCCCAGACGTTCGGGCGTCTGGATGACGATCTGCGCCTTGCCGGGCGCCCGTTCATTCTGTTTTTCCACCAGTTCGTCGAATGCGCGGATACGCGCTTTCGATTTGGTCTGACGCGCCTTGGGCGACTGGCGAATCCATTCCAGCTCCTCCTTGATCGCCTTTTGACGCCCGGCTTCCTCGCGGTCCTCCTGCTCCATCCGCTTGGCCTTAGCCTCCAGCCAGTTGGAATAATTGCCCTCGAACGGAATGCCCCGGCCGCGGTCCAATTCCAGCACCCAGCCCACGACATTGTCGAGGAAGTAGCGGTCGTGGGTGACGAGGATGACGTTGCCGGTATAGTTGATGAGGTGCTGCTCCAGCCACTGCACGCTTTCCGCATCCAGATGGTTGGTAGGCTCGTCGAGCAGCAGGATATCGGGCTTTTCCAGCAGCAGGCGGCACAACGCGATGCGGCGCTTTTCACCGCCCGATAGATTTTCGACCGACCAGTCGCCGGGGGGGCAACGAAGCGCCTCCATGGCGATTTCGAGCTGATTGTCGAGCGTCCAGCCGTCGACCGCATCGATCTTTTCCTGAAGCTCGCCCATCTCTGTCATGAGCGCATCGAAATCGGCATCCTCGGGAGGATCGCCCATGATCATGCTGATTTCATTGAATCGGTCGATCATGTCGGCCACACCCCGGACGCCGTCCTTGACGTTCTCGATGACGCTCTTGCTGTTGTCGAGCTGCGGCTCCTGCGCCAGATAGCCGACGTTGATCCCTTCGGCCGCCCACGCTTCCCCCTGGAAATCGGTATCCATGCCGGCCATCACCTTCATCAAGGTGGATTTGCCCGCGCCGTTCACGCCGATGATCGCGATCTTCGTGCCGGGGAGGAATTGCAGGTGGATGTTGTTGAACACCGGTTTGTTCGCGCCGGGGAAGGTTTTGGTAAGGCCCTTCATGACGAAGCTGTACTGGACGGCCATCGGGTCAATCTCTTTCGATGTCTTTGCAGGAATTCTGCACGCGGTTAGCGAACGCAACGCCCCTTGGCAAATCCGCGCCCTTCCGATCGTGCAAAAATGCCGTTGCCTTGCGCTATATCGCTCCGCCAGCCTTGCGCTCCCTTGAACTTCCGTTCGTTTCGCCAGCGGACCTTTTCCCGGCGGGTAAGGCTTCACAAATAATGAAGTTTTTGTGAACTTTTATAGTAGAGAACGCTCCGTCGCGTGATTCTGGCGCTTCACCGACACAGAAAAGCATTGATTTGTGCAACGCACACGTTAATGCGGGTCGCTCGCGTAGGGCCACATTTGTGACGCGCCTGACGCGGCATATTGCTATGGGAGCCGTACACAATGAAGAAGATCGCTGTTGTTTTCGCTTCGGCCGGCCTGATGGCCCTCGCCGCTTGCGGTGAGAGGCCGGCCAACGAGACCGCGAACGCTTCGAATGCTGTTGTCGAAAACGTTGTTGAGAATGCGGTGAACGCTGCCGACAACGCTGCGAATGCCGCCGACAACGCTGCGAACGCCGCGAACAACACCGCGAACGCGATGTAATTTTCGCCAGAGCGAAAACAGGAAGGGCGGGCCGTTTTTGCGGGCCGCCCTTTTTGATTCCGGATTAATATTGGTCACGGGATTTGATGGTGCATTACGCGCGCAGGCGTGGAAGGATGCATTCTGGATTTATGCGGGAGCATCTGAACAACGGAGGCAGTCCGTCGAGCGATACAGTTGGTCAAGAGAGCGCAATTGACGGAATGCAGCCTTGGGAGCTAAGGCGGTAAATATCGGGGAGTGGCGCAGTCTGGTAGCGCATCTGCTTTGGGAGCAGAGGGTCGCAGGTTCGAATCCTGTCTCCCCGACCATTTAAAAAATCGTTTTATTTCAATAGATTATGAGGCCGAAAAATTGACAATGTTGGCATAACCGTCAAACGGCAGCGGCGACACTCGACTCCACCAATTGCGGGAACGCCATTGCCGTTCAGCGGCAATCCATTCGTTCAAGACGGCAGGCCGCGCCGGGTGCCTGTTCAACCCACGCGACGATAGCGCGCAAGCTGGCGATGGCATCGAGCATCGCCTGACCAAGGTGGAACACTCCCGAACTAACGGTCGAGCGCATGAAACCGCACGATCAAGGAGGCAACGGTCAAAACGCTCTCTTTAAGACAGCCATGCCCAACTGACCGCCACCTCCACTTCATCGACACCTACAATGTCGGCCTAAATATCTGCGCCAGCCAGTCATGCTACGCAGTCTCGCATCCACTTGGTTGATCGAGTGTTGTCCGCTACACAGAAGTAGCTTCATCCGATCAAGGAGAATGTGATGGCCAAGGCACCTCAAGCATCCAGGAAGCCGCCGGTATCGAAAGCACCAGCCGCAGCGAAGTCGGTCAAGGCATCGGCACGCAGATCTGCTGCGCCAAAGCTCGAGGGCGACGGCAGCACGCTCAACACCAGCGTCGACAGCGGGGTCCGAGAGAAGGTCGCCGAAGCGCTGACCAAGGCCGTGGCTGACAGCTACACGCTCTATGCCAAGACGCTCGGCGTGCACTGGAACGTCCAAGGGCCTAGCTTCTTTGGCCTGCACAAATTGACCGACGCGCAATATAATGAGCTGCACCAGGCGGCCGATGCGATCGCCGAACGGATTCGGGCGCTGGGCAAGCTCGCCCCCACCGGCAACGAGACCTTCCGCGCGCTGACGGTGATCGAGAACGAGGCTCCGCACAAACCCACGCCCGAGATGATCGCCGAACTCGCCCGCGACAATGAGACGGTAGCGCGACGGATGAGCGAGTTCGCGGAACTGGCGGACGAAGCGGGCGATCTGTTCAGCCATGACATGCTGGTCGCGCGCATCGGCGTGCATGAGGAGAATGCTTGGATGCTGCGGTCGAGCCTCGCACAATAGCGTGGGTTCTGGGGGATCGGGCAAGAGTGTTCCGGTCCCCGTTGCCGTCGCCGATAGGGCTTGCGTGAGTTGACGTCGCTCGAAAACTTTGACGCCGCGAAGCGGACTGGGAATATCTTCGATGGTTGAACATGGCAGCCGCCCTTATGGTGGCGACCATGCTCAAGACTCTCCTCGTCGCCGCCCGGGACCGAAATCGGCTCAATGAGATCATCCAGGTCGCTTCACGCTTCGGCCTGGGCGTTCTGCTGGCGAAACTAGGTATCGAAAGCAGCGATGCCGCAGGAGGAGTCGGCAGCGCGCCGCAGAGGCTGCCACATCGGACGAGGCTCGCGCTCGAGGCGCTCGGTCCGACCTTCGTCAAACTCGGCCAGATCCTCGCGACACGCGGCGACCTGCTGCCGCCTGAATGGATTGCGGAGTTCGAACGGCTGCACAGCCAGGCGCCTACCCTGCCCTTCGAGGATTTGCGGCCTGCTGTCGAGGAGGCGCTCGGCCAACCGCCCGAATCCGCATTCGCCAGTTTCGATCCGGAGCCTATCGCGGCGGCGTCGATGGCGCAGGTTCATCGCGCGACCCTTGCCGATGGCCGGCCGGTCGTCCTCAAGATCAGACGTCCCGGCATTCGTCCGCGGATGGAAGCCGACCTCCGTCTGATCGCGCAGCTCGCGGCACTTGCCGAGCGCGCCAGCGCGGAGACGCGGCGTTTCGAGCCGGCCGCGATGATGCGGCAGCTTGCCGAGGCGATTCTGGAGGAACTCGATTTCACTAGCGAAGGGCGCAATGCCGAACGGCTTCGCGCTGATTTCGCACGCGAGCCGCGCGTCGTCGTGCCGGAAATTCATTGGGCCTGGACCTCCGAAACCCTTCTGGTCATGGATTATGTCAACGGCGTGCCGCCGCGCGACGCGCAAACGCTCCGCGCCGCCGGCATCGATCCCACCGCGATCGCCGACCTGGGCGCCGATGTCGTGCTGGACATGGTACTCATCAATGGCCGTTTCCATGGCGATCCGCATCCGGGCAACCTCCTGTGTCTGCCCGGCAACCGGATCGCCTTGCTCGACCTTGGTATGCTCGGCCATGTGTCGCCCCGCCGGCGCGAGGAGTTCATCGACTTCGTCCAGGCGCTCTCGAATGGCGATCCGGCGCGTCTCGCCGATGTCCTCGCCGTCTGGTCGCGAGGCAGCGGCGTTCCGGGCGATCGTATCCAAAGCGCCGCCGAGCGGCTGACCGCGCGGTATGGTGGCGGACGCCTCGTGCTGAGCGCGATGGTCGCCGACTTCCTGTCGCTGATGCGCGACGAAGGCATGACGATGCCGCCGGACCTGCTACTAATCTTCAAGGCCCTCGTCACGGTCGACGGCGTCCTCTCCGGCATCGAGCCAGATTTCGATCTGTCGCGGGCCATGCAGCGCGCCTCGATCCGGATCGCTGCCTCTCGCCTTTCTCCCGACCATTGGGCGCCGATTCTGCGAGCGCTGGCATGGGAAGCCGGCAAGCTCCGCGATGATGCGCCGCGCTTGTTGCGGGTCGCGATCCGTCGCCTCGAAGATGATCCTGCGAACAATGCCATGCGGCAGGAGCAAATTGCGGCATTACGATCGGCCAGCCGCTGGATCACCGGCGCTCTGCTTGTCGGAGCGGCGATGGTCGCTGGCGCTATCCTGCTCTCCTAGGCGCGGCGGGCGCGCTGTAACGCACGAACGCGATCGTTCCATAGAGCAGCAGCAGCCCGCAAAGATTGAACAGCTCGCCCTTCTGTTCGGCCAGGCTCGCGCCCATCTGGTTGATCCCGACCATGAGATGGATGCCCGGTGTCGTGGGCAGCAGCCGGGCGAGCATTGCCAGCCAGCCGGGCGTCGCTTCCACCGGCCAGGACAGGCCGGAGAGGAAGTAGATCGGCACCGACGTGATGATCCAGAGCTGGATCGGCCTCTCGCGCAGGTCGAAAACGCTCGCAAGGGCAAGCGCCGCCGCGACCGTGGCCGCGACGAACAGTGCAGCGGCAAGCATCAGCGCGCCGATGCTGCCGCTCGCACGCGGCATATCCTGGAACCAGAAGACGAACCCGGTATAATAGGCGACGTTCGCGCAGCCCACGACGAAGAAAGCAAGACCGATGCCGAGCAAGCCGCCGGGACTGAAGGCCAGCGCGCCCTGCCTCTCGCGCATGGTCGCCGCGAGCAGGGCCAGCCCCATGAGCAGCGTCTGATGGATGATGAGGAAGGTGACACCCGGGAACACCGTGCTGCCATAGCCTTCGCGCGTATTGAACAGCGGCCGCTGGATCAAGGCGAGCGGCGGCGGTGCGGGCGCGCCCAGGGCCATGGCCTGGCTGGTCGCCGAGTCTCGGCCGACAGCGCCCAGGGCCGCGCCGACACCAGCGAGCGCGGTGCTGCTGCGCAGCAGATAGGCCCCGTTCCCGTAGAGCGCGACTGTCCCCTGCTCGCCCCGCAGGATGTGCCGCTCGAACCCTTCGGGGATGACCACTACAGCGCTGGCGCGGCGATCCGCGATCCAAGCCAGCGCGGCGTCCTGCGAGACCGTGCGCGCGACGACTTCGGCCTGCTGAAGCGCTGAGAGCTTGTGCACCAGCGACCGGCTTGCGCCGCTATGGTCCATGTCGACGACGGCGATCGCAATGCGGGTCGGCACCTCGCCCGAATAGGCGCTGGGATAGAAGAAGGAATAGAGGATCGCCGATCCGATGAGCAGCATCAGCGCGGTGCTGTCGGTCAGGATCAACCGGAAGGTTGCAAGGAATGCCCGCCCGATCATTGCCGCCCCCAGACTCCGGGCGTCGTGGCCGCCGCGATGTAGCGCGGCAGTCCGATCCCCGAGCCGACGAACAGGAAGATCAACAGGACCAGGATATGGGGAAGCGAGACCATGGCTGGCGATCCCATCATCCATTGTTCGGCAAGCAGCTTGGCGAAGGCGGTATAGGGCAGAATCGCGCTCCAGACCTGTGCGAAGAGCGAGGCGGACTCGATCGGGAAGATGGCTCCGGCGAAGGCGAACGACGCCCCCGCATAAAGCCCCGCGATGGACAGCGACTTGCCCATCGAGAGGGTGAGGCCGGTCACCAGCAGGGTAACGCCGACATAGGCGAGATACATGGCCGCATAGCCCGCAAGCAGCATGACCGGGCTTCCGAGCACCGGCCATCCGCGAAGTCCGGCGAGATAGCTGGTCGCCAGCAAGGCCCAGCCCATGAAGATGACGACATAGACGCTGACCTTGCCAGCGATGGCCGCCACGGCCGCGAACCGGGATGCGCCAGCAAGCCATGGCCCGATGGTTCCATCGCGCAGTTCACGGCCGAGTGCGCTCGCCACCGCGACCATGAAGATGAGATGGAGGAGCGCGGGATGGATCAGCGCCACCAGTTGCAGCTCATAGCTGCCTTGCGGATTGAACAGGATCGTGGTCCGCGCGGCGATGGGCGGCGCACGCACCTTGCCCGGTAGGATCGCGGCTGTGCGGTCCTTGGCGATCCGGCCCGCATAGTCCTGCACCACGGTGCCGATCTCGCGCAGCGCCGCACCCGACGCCGTCGAATAGCTCGCATTGTAGAAGACGGTGATGCTGGCGGTCTGGCCCCGCAGGACGGTGCGTTCGGTATCGCGAGGGATCAGCACAACGGCATAGGCGGCCTTCGAGCGCACGGCCGTTTCCGCCGTGCGCATGTCCGCCGCCCGGACCGCGACATGCAGGCCCGGCGATGCCTCGAGCCGGCGGACAAGCTCCCGGGCGACGCCGCCGCCATCCTCGTCGACGACCGCGATAGGCAGATCGCGCATCACGCCCGCCGAGATCTGGACCGCCACCAGCGTCATCAGCGCCAGCGGTATCCAGCTGATGAGGGCAAAGTCCCAGAAGTTCGACCGGAGAAAGCGGATTTCCCTGCACCATCCCGCGCGGAAGGCCGTTCCCGCCGTACCGCCCGGGCCGGGCATCATTGCGGCCAGTCGAACAGGACGGTCATGCCCGGCCGCAGGCCGCGCAAGGGGACGATGGGCGTCACGCGGACCTCGAAGCTCTTGATATCGAACCCGCTCGACTGGCGGGTGGCCCGCCATGTCGCGAAGTCACCCGCCGGGGCGAGATAGGTGACGCGAAAGCGCGCGCGCTGGCCGTCCAGGGCCGGGACCGTCCCGCCGATCTCCGCACCGCGTGCCAGCCCACGCAGTTGATTCTCACGCACATTGAGCGTGACCCATGGATGCGCGACATCGGTGAGCATGAAGACGGGAAAGCCCTGCGGCACCAGTTCGCCGGGCTGCGCCAGCCGCCGGCCGATCTCGCCAGCCATGGGCGCGGTCACGCGGGTTTCCTCGGCCGCGGCCTGGACTTCCGCGACCGCGCCCTTCGCCTGCTGGACCTGCCCGGTCGCCGCCGCCTTGTCCTCGCCCCGCGCACCGGCCAGCGCCTGGTCATATTGCGCGCGCGCCGCCTTGGCCGCTTCCTCGGACGCGACCGCATTGGTGCGCGCCTCATCGCGTTTCTGTCCCGCGATCACGCCCTGCTCATAGAGGCGCTCGGTGCGCTGGTAGGTGGTCCTTGCCAGGACGGCGGCGGCTTCGGCCCGCCGCCACTGCGCCTCTGCGGCGCGAATGTCCTCGGGCCGCGCGCCATGGTCCGCCTTGTCCGCCAGCGCCTCCGCCGAGGCGAGCGCACCACCGGCCTGCTGCGACTTCGCGGCAACCTCGGGGCTGGTCAGGGTATAGAGGAGCTGACCGGCGCGCACGGCCTGTCCCTCCTCGACGTGGAAAGCGGCGATGCGCCCCGTAACCTTGCTGGTGATGCGCACTTCATTCGCATCCACCATCCCCTGGATCTGGTCGGGCGCCGGGCGGTAGGCCAGCCACAGCCCGATCGCCAGCAGCAGCGCGATCCCGGCCGCCACCATGATCGCCAACCGCCGGCGCTTGCCGTCCGTCTGGGCCGGTTCGCCGGTCACCGCCGTTTCCACGCTCGTTTCGGTCACGGGACCTCCTTGTCGGCTCGGGCCAGATAATCGGGCAGGCGCTCGGCTTGCCCGCTCAGGTCGAGAAGCTGCGCGAGCGCGATGACATAGTCGTGCGCCGCCTGGGCACGCTGGATGCGGGCGCGCGCAAACCCAAGCTCCGCGTCGATCACGTCGAGCGAAGTCGCCTGCTGTTCGCGGTAGGACAATCGCTGGAGCCGCAGATTCTCGCCCGCTGACTCGATCGAACTGTCAAGCAGCAGGAAGCGTCGGCGTGCGGCTTCGGCCTCGTTCCATGCCTTGGTGACGCCGATCTCGATCTGCGCGCGCGCTTCCTGCAAACCGGAATTGGCTTGCAAGGCCGTCTGGCGTGCCGCCTCGACCGCCTGGGTGCGTCCCAGACCCGATGCCAGCTTGTAGCGAAGCCCGATGCCGAAGCTCCAGTCCGGATCGGTGAGCAGGGAATCGCGCCGATCGAAATTATACTGGCCAAAGCCGTAGATGGTCGGCCGCTGCTTCGATTTCTCGATCGTCACGCCCGCCTCGGCCTGAGCCTCCAGGGCGCGCAGGCGGCCCAGTTCGGGATGCGCGTCGAGCGCTTCGGCCTTGTATGTTTCCAGCGGTTCGAGGCGCTGCGAAATGACGAAGAGCGGCGTGGTGGGACGCACGCCCTGCGGCGCGCGCAGCAGGCCCGCAAGGGCGGCATTGGCGGTTTCGAGCTCGGCGATCGCTTTCTCGAAATCGCGGGCAGCGTCGTCACGCGCGACCTGTGCCTGAAGGCGCTGTGCGCGGCTGATGAACTGTTCATGCTCCAGCTTGATCGCATCAGCGACATGGCGATCCAGCCCGGCAAGCACGTCGCGCCGCACGTCAAGCGCCCTTTCGGCAAGCTGCTGGCCATAATAGGCCTGCACCAGTTGAAGCAGTTGCTTGCTGATCGCGCCTTCCTGTTCCGCCCGGGCCTGATCGAGCTGCGCCCGGGCGCCTGCCTTGGTTCCCGCGATCTGTCCCCCGGCATAGAGCGGCAGCGTTGCCGTCACGATCGGGCGGACGGCCGTTTCCTGGCGCTGGAATCGCAGAGGATCGCCTATGCCATAGGCTTGCGCGACCGGGGCCAGCGATCCCAGCGGCAGGTAGAGGGTCTTCTGGTAATCGAGAAGCTGCGCCTCGAATTCGACTTCGGGCCGGCCAAGAGAGCGGGTCGCGCCGACCTGGGCCTCCTTGCCGCGGACATTGGCGCTGGATGCGGCGATAGCATCGGATCGCTCCAGCAGGCGCTGTTGCGCCGCCGCATAGTCGAGCGGGATGGCCGCATTGTCCTGCGCCGTGGCGGGCGCCGACGCCGCGATTGCCGCGACTGCTATCGTCAACCGGATTCGCATTGCCCGCCTCCCCTGGTCCTTTGCGGCAAGGGTCAAAGCGCGGTGGCGAAGGCGACTGCCCCCAGGACGATACCCGGCCCGTTCGCGATCACGATCGGCCAATCCTTTTTCTCGCGCAGAAAGCCATAGGCCACCCATAAGGAGCAGTTCATGAATGTCGCGCCGGGCTGGATCAGCGAACCCTTCTGGCCCGCCAGGTTCAGGCGGATTTGATCGAGATAGGACATATACATGGCGACCGCGGTGGCGGATGCGATCCAGCCCAGGATGTGCAGCCCGCGATCGCTCATTATCCAATGCCTTGCCATTTTCACCCCTTCATTGTCGCAACCGCCACCGCGCGATCGCCCTTATTATGGTTCATTCTGCTTCACGGCCGCTTCGATGGCAGTCCATAAGCGATGACATGATCGCCCGGCTTCGTCCCCAGCGATCCATGCCCGCCTGCCACCACCACGACCAGTTGCCGCCCGCCGGGCGTGCGGTAGCTCATCGGCGAAGCCTGCCCGCCAGCGGGCAGCCGCGCACGCCACAGCACCGCGCCGGTGCGCACATCATAGGCCCGGACATAATTGTCGATCGCCGAGGACATGAAGGCCACACCGCCCCCCGTGGTCAGCGGCCCGCCCAGCGAGGGCACGCCAAGCTTGAAGGGAAGCGGCAGGGGCGTCTCGTCACGGATCGTCCCGTTCTTGCGCTGCCAGACCGTCTTGCCGGTGGTGAGGTCGATCCCCGCGACATAGCCCCATGGCGGCTGCTGGCAGGGAATGCCGGTGAAGGACAGGAACGGGTTCATGTCCACCGCGAAGGGCGCGCCGTGATTGGGGCTGTAGCCGCTCTCCTTCGCGCCGCCACGATCCGACCCGCTGGCAAGCCCGGTGGCGCGGCGGAGGTCGCCCGCCTCCCCCTTGGGGATCAGCCGGTCGACGAAAGCCATGTAATTGGGATGGGCGAACAATATCTGGCGGCTGGGATCGACCGAGATGCCACCCCAGTCCATCACCCCGAAATTGCCGGGAAACACCAGTGATCCCTTCAACGACGGCGGCGTGAACGGCCCGTCATAGCGCAGCGAGCGGAAGCGGATGCGGCACCAGAGCTGGTCGACCATTGTCGCGCCCCACATCTCGCTTTCCTTCGCCTTCCATGGCATCAGCGAAACGGCGGAGAAGGGCTGGGTCGGCGACAGCCGGTCCCCCGGTGCAGGACCGCCGGGCACCGGGCGTTCCGTCACCGGATAGAGCGGCGCGCCGCTCCGCCGGTCGAGTATGAAGATATTGCCGGTCTTGGTCGACTGGATCAGCGCGGGCACCCGGCCGCGCCCCGGCAGGGTGAGGTCGACCAGCACAGGCTGCGCGGGGACATCCATGTCCCACACGTCATGATGGACGGTCTGGAAATGCCAGCGCGGCTTACCGGTCGCGAGGTCGAGCGCGAGGATCGTGGTCGCGAAACGCTCGGTCGTCTCCGGCCGCTTGCCGCCCCATTGATCGACCGCGCCCATGCCCATCGGGAAATAGGCAAGGCCCAGCTTTTCATCCGCTGCGGGCGTGCTCCAGCTATTGGGCGAGGAGGGCGTATAATGTTTGCCTTCCGCGAGCGGGGTGGTGTCATCCGGATTGCCCGGATCGAAGTTCCACATCAGCTTGCCGCTCACCGCGTCATAGGCGCGGATCACGCCCGACGGCACATGCGTCGAGATATCGTCGAACACCGCGCCGCCCAGGATCGCGAGGCCATGCGCCACAAGGGGCGCGGAGGTCGCCTGATACCAGCCACCATTATAGTCGGTCAGACCCGCGAGCAGACTGACCGTCCCGCCCGCGCCGAAGCCCGGACAAAGCTTGCCCGTATGCGCGTCGAGCGCGATCAGGCGCGAATCGTTGGTCGCCAGCAGGATGCGCTGCGGGCAATCGGCGGTGGCTTTCCCGGCCTGCGCGGCGTCATAATAGGAGACGCCGCGGCAGGTCATATGCTGCATGTCGCGCGGCGAGGTGCGGATCTTCGGATCGAACCGCCAGCGTTCCTTCCCGCTCTCCGCGTCGAGCGCGATCACCCAATTATGCGGGGTGCAAAGATAGACGAGGCCGCCGACCTTGATCGGGGTCATCTCATAGGTGAACTCGGCCGGATCGGTCGGCCGCTTCAGATCGCCAGTGCGGAACTGCCATGCGACTTCCAGCTTGTCGGCATTGGCAGGCGTGATGTCGCCCAGCGGCGACCAGCGCTCCCCGCCCCATGTGCGGGCATAGGCGGGCCAGTCACCCGCCGGAACCCCGCCATAATCCGCATCGATGGCGATGGGCGCGCTCGAAATCTCACCCCTCAATTCATGCGTCGTGGCGAATAGGGAAATGGCGCCATAAACGGCCGCGACTGCGAGACTGACGGTCAGTGGCCATGTCGCCCGCCACCAGCGCTCGCCGGGCCGCAAGCGCCGCACTGTCGCAGGCAGCAGCAACGCCGCGCCCATCAAGAAGATCAGGTCGCCGCGCGGCACCAGCGGCCACCAGTCGAAACCGATCTCCGCCCATGCCCAGATGACGGTGGCCAGCACCAGCAGCGCGAACAGGGGAAGGACAAACGGATTGCGCTTCCACAGCAGTGCGGCGGACGCGAGCAGCGCCGCCCCGACGACCGCGTAGAACCAGCTTCCTCCCAGCACGACCAGCCAGACACCGCCTGCCAGAAGGATCGCGGCGATCAACCCGAAGGTCAGTGCCAATGCGATAATCCAACGAGTTCTTGGCGACGCGCTCATGGATCGACACTGCCCCGGCGAGTTTCTGCGAGCTTCATAGCAGGCCCGCAAACCGGCAAAGTCAATCGGATTCTATTCAGCTATTTGGTTCCGGCATTTCATGGTGCGGATTGCGTGTAAGCCTTTCTGGCTCGCTTGCCGGGATATCGGGCACTGGAAGCATGTACGTGCGGCAGGCTGACGACCATGTTTGGGAGTCCGCCTCATCCATCAGGTTTGACTCGAACGTCTTCGCATGCCAAGGCATGAACCATGCACTTATGGGCTGATTATTCACGCTTTCGCCACCAAGGGGGGCAGCTTCTAGCGGGCATCTAGCCCCGGGTTCCGTGCGCTATGCCCCGAACTCGGGGCACATCGAAAGAATGACGGGCGTCCTGATACAGGCGCGCGGCTAGTCTCTCTCTCGAAAGCCAGCAGCACCATGACCAGAAGCACCAATACGGGACGGCCTCCCGTCCATTTCATCAGCACCGAGGCCGATAATCTAACCGATCTCGCGTTGGGCGTGGCCGACACCATGCCGCAGGTCAGCGAACTGCTGCTGCGCGAAATCGCGCGCGCCACGATCCATAGCGCCGCGCGTGTGCCTTCCGACATCGTCACGATGTATTCCACCGTCCAGTTCAAGGATGAGGCAAGCGGCGCTGAACGCACGGTGCAGCTCGTTTACCCCGCCGAAGCGGATATATCGGCGGGACGAATCTCGATTCTGACGCCGGTCGGCGCGGGCCTGATCGGCTTGCGCGAAGGTCATTCCATTCGCTGGCCCGATCGCGAAGGCCGCGAACGGCGGCTGACCATCCTGAAAGTCACGCAGCCCGAACGGACCGTATAGTCACCGGCATCCGTCCGCCAGCGTCCGTCCTCCCCTCAACAGCATAAGGAGCCGCAATTTGTCCCGAATCGACGAGAAACTTGTTCCGATTTTTGAAGAAGTCCTGAGAAGAAATGCGGGTGAGACGGAATTTCATCAGGCCGTCGAGGAGGTGCTGGAAAGTCTTGGCGCGGTCGTCGCCAAGCATCCGGAATATATCGACAATGCCTTGATCGAACGGATTTGCGAGCCGGAGAGGCAGATCATCTTCCGCGTTCCCTGGGTCGACGACAAGGGGCAGATCCAGATCAACCGCGGCTTTCGTGTCCAGTTCAATTCGGCGCTCGGTCCATATAAGGGCGGCCTGCGCTTCCATCCGTCGGTCAATGTCGGGATCATCAAGTTTCTTGGCTTCGAACAGACTTTCAAGAACGCCCTGACCGGTCTTCCCATCGGCGGCGGCAAGGGCGGGTCCGATTTCAATCCGCGCGGCCGCTCCGATGGCGAGATCATGCGTTTCTGCCAGTCGCTCATGACGGAACTCTACCGTCATCTGGGCGAATATACCGATGTGCCCGCCGGCGATATTGGCGTGGGCGCGCGCGAGATCGGCTATCTGTTCGGCCAGTATAAGCGCCTGACCAACCGCTATGAGGCGGGCGTCCTGACCGGCAAGGGACTGATCTACGGCGGTTCCCGCGCCCGAACGGAAGCCACCGGCTATGGCGCGGTTTATTTCATCGACCAGATGATGAAGACCAAGGGCGAAAGCCTGGAGGGCAAGCGGGTCGTCGTGTCGGGATCGGGCAATGTCGCGATCTACGCGATCGAGAAGGTCAACGCATTTGGCGGCAAGGTGGTCGCCTGTTCGGATTCCTCCGGTTTCATCGTCGATGAGGCGGGGATCGATCTCGAACTGCTCAAGGAGATCAAGTTGAGCCGTCGCGAGCGGATTTCGGACTATCCGTGCCTCAAGGGCGGCAGCGCCTGTTTCTCCGAGCAAGGCTCGATGTGGGAAGTGCCGTGCGACGTGGCCGTGCCCTCGGCCACCCAGAACGAACTCAACGGCAGCGATGCGGCCGCGTTGATCCGCAATGGCGTCGTCGCCGTGGGCGAAGGAGCGAACATGCCCTGCACGCCGGAGGCCGTCCGCCTCTTTCAGGCGGCGGGCATCCTCTTTGGTCCTGCAAAGGCGGCCAATGCCGGCGGCGTCGCGACATCGGCTCTGGAAATGCAGCAAAACGCGTCCCGCGACAGTTGGACTTTCGAGGAAACCGAAGCGCGTCTGGAGATGATCATGCGCCGTATCCACGATAGCTGCGCGGAAACCGCCGAATCCTATGGCGCGCCGGGCAATTATGTCCTGGGGGCAAATATCACCGGCTTCGTGCGGGTCGCGGAAGCTATGCAGGCGATGGGGGTTATTTAAAACATCGCGCACCGCGTGGCCGGGCCGCAGTCAGCCCTCTGACAAGCCCGGCTGAACGGCGAGATTCATGATGCCAGCATCGCCTCAAGGCCCAGCATGACACATTGATGCGGGTGGTCGGGAATATGGACGCGCAGGCCGGTTTCCGCCGTGATCGCCTGACCGATACAGGGGATCGCGGCGCTGCCTCCGGTCAGCGTCAGCCCCTTTTCGTGAATGTCGTGGCTGAGTTCGGGCGGGGTCTGGTTGAGAACGTCGCGCACGACTTCCACAATGTGTGCGACATGTTTGGCCACGACCGGCCGCAATTCGCTGACAAGCACCTGTTGAACGCCCGGGATGCCCGACGTCAGGCTCCGGCCCTTGGCCTCGATCATCTGGCTCTCCTCGCCGTCGGGAGCGCCCAGCAACCGCACCAGATCGCACTTCAAGCGCTCCGTCGTGATCTCGCCGATCAGGAACTTTCTGCGGAAATGGAAGTGATCGGCGAGCGCTGTGTCCAGCGCCGCGCCGCCGATGCGGACCGATCGGGTAAGGCAAATCCCGCCGAGCGAAATGACGGCGACTTCGGTGGTTCCAGCGCCGCATTCGACGATCATCGAACCTTCCGGGCGGTGCACCGCAAGGCCAGCGCCTAGCGCTGCGGCGAAAGGCTCGCTCATCAGGCTTACAGGTCCCAGCCCTGCGTCCGACGCCGCCGTGAGCAAAGCGCTCCGTTCAGCCTGTGTCGCATCGGCGGGAATCCCGATCGCGACGCGCGGCGCTCTCAGACGGCGACGGCCAAGAGACGACGACATGGCATAGGCGAGAAGCTCACGTGTGGCGTCGATGTCCTGGAGAACGCCTCGACGGAGCGGGCGCGTGACCTTGAGCGAATCCGGAGTCCTGTCGACCATGGCGCGGACGGCCTCGCCCGCCGCCACAAGCCTGGGCCGTGTGCCGCCGTTTGAAAAGCAGCACAGCGACGGCTCGTCGAACACCATGCCCGAGCCTCGGGCGGCGACACGCGTATTGGCGGTTCCAAGGTCGATAGCGATATCGGCGCGTCGGCCATTCCAGGAAATCATGTTAGCCATGGATGTGCCTTAGCGGGGAATATCGCAATTGTCTCGTCGGCCTGCACCGACAGTTTGGTGCCCCGCCGATGTTCTTGTGGCCCTCCACTGGACAATCCCGTCCAGACGAAGCATGGATGATTATCCAGCAGCCTTGGATGCCGATTGCGATAATGACCATGCAGGCCGTGAATATTTCGGCAATCTATCCGCTGATCATCGGGACAAGGGCCGACGATGCCCATGGGTTGCCGCGGCTCTGAGGCCGGGCAACCCCTGAAAATCATCTAACGCGAATTTGAAACGCGCCGGTTGCCGCCAGCCGCGCCGCGATCGTTAGGGATGGGCATGTACATCTGGACCGAAGTGGCACGAACCGGCATTTCCGCCGGTGACGAAATCATATTGCTTAGGAAAAACGATCTCTATGAAATCCGATATAACGGCATGGAACTGATGTGCAGTTCCTGTCATCAATCGGAGGATTTTCTCGCGGAGAAGGCGCTGCGCCTGCTTGGCCGCCCGGCCCGAAAGGTTCTGATCGGCGGCCTGGGTCTGGGCTACACGTTGAGGATGGTGCTTAACTTCCTTGATGACGACGCCCAAGTGGTCGTTTCGGAAATCGTGCCTGAGATCGTGCACTGGAACAGGCACTATTTCGGCCATCTCGCGGGCAATCCACTTGACGATCCGCGCGTCGAGGTCCGCGTGGAGGATGTAAGGCACACGCTGGATAATGGGCGCGAGGCTTATGACGTCGTGCTCATGGACACCGACAATGGCCCTGAACATCTCGTCCGAACGGAAAATGGCGACATCTATCGGGAATGCGGGATCAGGGCCGTCGAACGCGCCCTCACCCCGGGAGGGATCGCCGCCTTCTGGTCATCGGAACTATCCCCTGCGTTCGAGAAACGGTTGGATGTCCTGCCATGGACCTGGCGTTGCGATTCAGTGCCTCTTTCGGGAGGCAGGGTAGATGCCTTCCACCATGTCTATCTGGCAAGCCGGGATGCGGCGAATCTCCACTATCCGCGCGTGGTCGGCGCCTCAACCGCTATGACCACGATGTCGGAGCGGAACGCAGGCGCATCACTTCCTCGGCCTCCAGAGGACGGATCGCACCTTTTGCGAGTTCGCCGAGCCTGATACCGCCGATTGCAACACGGACCAGGCGCAGGACTTCGGCATCCTGCGCCGCCAACATGCGGCGAACCTGACGATTGCGGCCTTCGGTCAGCACGATTTCGATCCAGCTCGACCGGGCCGATGAGCGAAGCGGTTCGACGGCGATCGCGCTCAACAGTTCGCCGCCCTCCGCTACCGGCGCGGCCAGTGCCGCAAGCAGGGCGCTGTCCGCCACCCGGTCGATTTTCACATGATAGGTCTTGGCTACGCCCGACGCCGGGTTGAGAAGATATTCCGCCCAGGCCGTGTCGTTGGTCATGAACAACAGGCCTTCGCTCGCCTTGTCGAGACGGCCGACCGGTGAAAGATAGGGCAGATTTCGCGGCAGGCAGTCATAGACGGTCCCGCGCGCTTGCGGATCATGCCGGGTCGTCACCACGCCGCGCGGTTTGTTGAGCATCAGATAGACGGGGCGCTCGGCCACAATGTCCCGTCCCGCGACCGCCAGCACGGACCGTGCAAGATCGACCCGCTGCGATGCGTGGCGCACCTGCCGGCCATCCACCGTAACGCGCCCTTCCTCAATCAGCCTGATGGCCTCGGTGCGCGAACAATATCCCAGTTTCGACAGTGCGCGCGGCACGCTGACGATATGGGCTGGAAGCGCCGTCGGTTTCCGGACGACCGATGAACCGCCGGACCTGGCATTTCGCCATCGAGGATGTGACATGGCATGGCTCACGCTCCGCGGACCGCCTGAAGCGGAGCAAGATAGAAACTGAAAAAGTGCAGATCGGAGCGGTTGCCGCTGCTGAAAGTCCTGCTGCCCCGGACATGCTACAGCGGCGATGTCCGGGGCTAGATGCCGGCGATCAGTCTGCCGGCGCGCTGGGCGCGGATGGAATTGCGGCAAGTCATGATGGGGCTCATCGGCGCATGAGCAGGAATAGTCAACCAGTGGCGCTCGGCTACTTGCGCGGATGCAGCCGTTCAGCGGAGCGCCATGTCCTCTCGCTCGTGCCCTGAGTTGACTTTAACTTTCTTTGGGCCATGCTTTGGCCGTCATGTGCGAATCTGTTTCCTTGAGGTGCTCGGCGCACCACGCGGGCCGGCTGCTCGAAGGCTAGCGGCCCCGGACCCGCGCAGGGCGGGGCCGGGGTGCTTGCTTTCCCGATGGAGCAGGGCTGGACGAATGGGCCGGCCGACCGGAGCAGACATGATCAGCGATAGACAGGACGATTCCGCTCACCGCGCGGAACAAGATGCACAGGAACGGAAGGATCGGCCCGGAACGCTGCCCTTCGTCCGTCCACGACGACCGTCGCACAGCACTGAGCCGCCCGAGTTTCCCGAGCCGCCTAAAGCGGCATGACGCTGTCCCCGATGACACTGAATTGGTAGAAATCACGATGGATCGACCCGCTCAGCAGCAAGAGCTGTTCATGCGCTTGCTCCGCGATGCCGCACGCGATGCCGAAGCAATACTGGCCTTGCCGGGCCAGTCCGCCTGGATTCGCGCGCTCGCCGACGATGGAATGAGTGAAATCTCACGTCTGGAAGAATCGCCTTTCGCCGAGGATCAACTGCTCGCGGTCGCGTTGCGCCTGGGCGGGAGCGGGACTGTGCAAGGTTCGTTATTGGGGGCGCTATCGGATAAATTTCAATCCCCATCGATCAGGATCATGATTGAGGCGCAGAGGCGGGCCATCTGGAAAGATATGGGTGGGGAAGGTTTGCCTCTCGATGAAGCGGCGGAAATCGTGACGGCGCTGGAGCGCCGCCTTGACGCCATGGGCCAAGATCCGTCAGTCAGTTTCGGCGCCTATGCGGCGCTCTATTCCAACCTCTGGTGCGATCCGCGGATTGGCGCTCCATCGTCGGCGCGGCGAATCATGCTGGCCATGGTGACGATACTCAACGCCCGTGAAGAGGCCAGTCGGCCTTCCCATGCAATGGTTGGCAATCGCGCCGCCGGTAAGGCGCTCTCGCGGCGATAAGCGGGATACGCCTATGCGGGTTGGCGCTTGCGTGCAGGCTCATGCGCCTGCCTGCTGAATGCCCTCGCCCGGATGCCAACTGCTCACCTGATGTGCGGACCCGCCGTCCGCTCCAATCGAAGTCACGAGACAATGCTCAATCTGATTTTCTTCCTCGGCGTCGTAGGTGTCTACAGCGTCTTTCTGGCTTGTACGCGGCGTCCGCGCCTCGGATGGGTGATATCCGCCGCAATTGCGGTCGCTCTGATGACGGCTTTGATCCTGATGGGCTACGCGCATTAGCTAACTATCCGCGATTGCGATGGCGCGGTGCGCCGGGTAGCAGGCGTGACCAAGAGTCGAGTCACTTAAGGTCGAGCGAGCAAGATTTGAGTTCATCCACAGCCACGCGCCGTTCTTTTGCCGCCATGCGGCACCCGAGGTTCCGAGGGTTCTTCTTCACCTATCTGCTGGCGATGATGGCCGATAATATCGAGCACGTCATCAGCTACTGGATGATCTTCCAGAAGTTCCACTCGCCCGCGCTGGGCGGGTTCGCCGTGCTGTCGCACTGGCTGCCCTATCTGTTCTTCTCGCTTCCCATGGGCGCGCTTGCGGACCGGGTCGATCCACGCCGTCTCATCCAGATCGGCATGGCCATGTTCATCGGCGTGTCGCTCGGCTGGGGCTATTTCTTCGCAACCGACACGCTTGAGATGTGGCATGCGATGCTGCTGCTGGTGCTGCATGGCTGCGCGGGCGTGTTCTGGCAAACGCCGAGCCAGCTCCTGCTCCATGCGATCGTGGAGCCGGAGGAACTGCAAAGCGCGGTGCGCCTCAATGCCACGGCGCGTTATCTCGGTATATTGGTCGGCCCTGCGGTGGGCGGGGCCATGCTGGTCTGGCTCGGTCCGATCAAGGGCATGTTCCTCAATGCCTGCTATTATGTGCCGGTGATCCTCTGGCTCTGGCTCCTCCACTATCGCCGGGAAGCGACCGGGCGCACCGCTGTCCGGGGCTTCCAGGACATCGTGCGCACGCTGCGCGAAATCGCGAGCCGTCCGCAAATCGTCTCGATGTCGCTCCTTGCCGCCGCGGCCGCGGCCTTCATCGGCAACAGCTATCAGGCGCAGATGCCCAATTTCGCGATCGATCTGGGTCATGGAGATCCGGGAGCCGCTTACAGCATCCTGTTGGCCGCCGATGCCGCCGGAGCGCTGACCGCCGGCTTCCTGCTCGAAACCCTGGGCGGCTTCACGACCGGCGCGCGCACCGCCCTGCTGCTGGCGATGGGCTGGTGCTGCGCGCTCGCCTGCTTCGCCCTCACCCCGATCTATTCGCTGGCCCTGATCTTCCTGTTCTGCGCGGGCTTTTTCGAGCTATCCTTCAGCAGCATGGCGCAGACGGTGGTCCAGGTGGAAGCGCCCGCCGACATCCGCGGCCGGGTGCTCGGCGTGTTCGGCATGGCATCGCTCGGCTGCCGCGCCTTCGCCGGCATCACGGTCGGCCTGATCGGCTCGCTGTTCGGCGTCCACATATCATTGGCGCTCGCGGCGGCCATGCTCCTTGCCGCCGTCGTCGCGCTGCTTCTCCGCAGCCGTCCCGCATGAGCGAACGCCCGCCACATGTCCTTGGTCGGTCAGCGACAAGGCCGCGATGAGCGGGGCGGCAGTCATCATGCGGCGGCTGTATCAGAACCAGAAACGCACGCCCATGACCAGGCTGGTTGAAGAGACGCTTTCTCCGGCCGCACGGGCATAGGCTGCGCTGCCGCTCAGCCTGCGTTCCCAGTTGACTCCGATATAGGGCGCAAATTCGCGGGCAAATTCGTATCGCAGGCGCAGGCCCAGTTCGATGTCGGACAGGCCCGACCCGATGCCCAGTTCCGGCACGTCCTGGGCAGCGATATTCACTTCGGCCGCGGGTTGCAGGATCAGGCGCTGCGTGATGCGCTGGTCGTAACTGCCCGCCAGCCGGAGATGCGCGTCGCCCTTGTCGGACAGGAAAGCCTGCGCGCCAATTTCGAACCAATAGGGAGCAAGTCCCTCTATCCCCAGCACGGCATAGGTGCGCTGCGGTTCCGGCCGGATGTCATGGCGCACGCCGGCTTCCAGATTGAACCAGGGATCGATCGCCCGGCTGTAGAGCGCCTGCACTTCCGCACGCTCCAGCGGGCCGCCGATTTCCCCTTCCCCTTCGGTCTTGAAGGCGAAGCGGTTGATATCGCCGCCGATCCAGCCTTCCCCCTCCCAGCGATAGCCGTTCGCCCCTTTGCGCACCTGATATTCCAGCCGGTCGAGCATGAGCCGGGAGAAGGTCATGCCCCCGCTTTCCTTACGCATCGCCGCACGCGCGCGCTCCATTACGGCGCGATCGTAGAAGACCTCCGCCGCATGATCGGCGGGCGGCGTGGGGACAACGCCTCGCGGGATGCCGTCATCGGTGGCGGCATGCCCATGGCCGGCATGGGGATTGTCGGACGAGGCTGCTTGGGCAGGCATGTGAGCGGAATGATCCTGCCCTTGCGCCTGCTCCATCTGGCCATGACCCATCTGGCTGTGATCCATCTGGCTGTGATCCATTTGCGCCAACGCAGGCGGCGAAGCCGCAGCGAGCAGCAAGGCGGCAACGGAAGCCAGGCCCTTCATGCCGCGTCCCCCTCATGCCGTACCGTGACGACCCGCATCATCCCTGAATGCATGTGCAGCAGCATGTGGCAATGGAAGGCCCAATCGCCCAGCGCATCGGCGGTAAGGTCAAAGCTCACCTTCCCGCCCGGCAGGACGTTCACCGTATGCTTGCGCGGATTATACGCGCCCGCCCCCGTCACCAGCTCAAAGAAATGGCCGTGCAGATGGATGGGATGCGGCATCATCGTGTCGTTGATGAGGTTCACCCGCACCCGCTCCATATGACGGAACGCGATGGGCTCCGCCCTGTCGGACAGCTTCACCCCATCGAACGACCACATATAGCGTTCCATGTTCGCGGTCAGATGGATGTCGAGCATGCGCGTCGGTGTCCGCCGGTCGCTATTGGGCAGCAGGGACTTGAGATCGGCATAGGTCAACACCCGATGCTCCACATCTTCAAGGCCGGTCGGGCGGTCGGCGATCCTGTCGGCGGGCATGGGCGACAGGGTGGCGACCCCCGGTCCCATCTTCACCTGCGGCGCGACCGACTTGTCCCGCATTTTCATCGAATGACCGGACATGCTTTCCTTAATAGTCTGGCGGACGTCGACCACGCCGCTCTGGCCCATGTTCTTGCCCGGCATGTCCATGCCCATGTCCCTCATGCCCAGCAGCGGACGTTCCCGTACAGGCGGAATCTCCGCCGCCATGCCGATGCGCGGCGCCAGCGTCGCACGGACAAGGCCGGATCGGTCTATCGCCTCCGCCACCAGCGCATAGGGCTTCGCTTCGCCCGGCTGCACGACGATATCGTAGGTTTCCGCAATACCGATCTGGAACTCGTCGGTTTCGACCGGCTGCACATCCTGCCCGTCGCACTGCACCACCCTCATGGCCAGCCCCGGCAGGCGGACATTGAAATTGGTCATCGCCGACGCGTTGACGATGCGAAGCCGCACCCGCTCGCCCGGCGTGAACAGCCCCGTCCAATTCTCCGCCGTGCCATGGCCGTTCACCAGAAAGCTGTAAGTGGCCCCCGTCACATCTGAAATATCGGTGGGGTCCATCCGCATCGCGCCCCATTCGCGGCGTTCCTTCGCGCTCTGGTCCTTCCCCGCGAGCAGCCCGGCCAGGGTCTGCCTCTGCATGTTGAAATAGCCGCCCATCTGCTTGAGCCGCTTCAAGAGCACATGCGGATGGACCGGACTCCAGTCGGACAGCACGATCACATGCTCGCGCTCGCTCTGCACGGGGTCGGAGCCGGCAGGGTCGATGACAATGGGTCCATAGTGCCCCATCGCCTCCTGCATTCCCGAATGGCTGTGATACCAATAGGTGCCCGACTGACGGACGGGAAATTCATAGGTGAAGGTTTCGCCGGGCCGGATGCCGGGAAAGCTTACCCCCGGCACGCCATCCATCTGGAACGGCACGATCAGGCCATGCCAGTGGATCGATGTATCCTCCCTCAGCCCATTGGTGACGGCCAGCCGGACATTCTGCCCTTCCTTCAGGCGAATGAGCGGCGCGGGCACCATGCCGTTGACCATCACCGCATGGGCAGAACGCCCATCGGTTGCAAAATGGCCCTCCCCCACGCTTAGCTGGATCAGATCGCCGCTCAGCACATCCCGCGCAGGGGCAAGACCCGCCGTGCCGCTCTGCGCCCAGCCGGGAAAGGCGCGGGCCAGGGTCAGCGCGCCGGTCAGGCCCGCCGCTCCCCGGATCAGGCTGCGGCGGTCGATGGGGGAGTGCGAGAGGATCGGCATGAAGAATAAGGGCCTGCTGAAAGGAATATCTTCCCCCCTATACGCAATCAGCGCCGCCATTCCTTAACATATCGGCCAATTTGTGGCGCGCGCGATAAAGTCCCCCGCCAGGCGAGTTGCGTCATGGAATCCATCCTTCAAGCCGCCGGCAATACAACTTCCTGAACAGCGCCCGGCGCATCGCGCAATTTCAGATAGAGCGTCCTTCCTTGCGGCGCAGGCACATCAATGGCGTTGCCGGTAAAGCCGCTGGGCACGGCAACACTGCGATCGAATGTTCTGTCGTCAGCCACGGAATCGATCAGGAACAGATTCTTGCCCGTCAGGCGGCATGTCTTGGCGCCGGGGTCGCAGGACACCGATTGGACCGCTGGCAATCGAACCAAAGTCGCCAGCGGCTGCCAGTCGCCGGCGACCCCCGCCTGAACCCTGCGAAAGCGCAACGGACCGAAGGCTGACGAACCGAGAGCCGCGGGATCGAAACTGGCGATGGCGATCTGCGGGCTTTCAAGGCGCAATCCATTGGACGCCGACAGGCGCACATGCGCGCCCTCATCAATGGTTGCGATTTCAAGGGAGTCCTGCGCGCCGAACCGCATCCCCTCCGCGGCGCGAACCGACATCGTCATGCGCGCCGTGTCAGGCAACATGTCCTGCCCTTCGAGATGAATCGCGAGGGCAGGCAACGGCTCCTTGTAATCGATGCTTTTAGTTATGAGCGTTACGGCCGGGCGCGGGGCCGTGATCGTCACCGGCAAGCCGATGCTGCGTCCGTCCTTCAGCGTGACCCGCGCCCTTGCATTATGCCCCTGCCCCAACAACCGGACCTTGTCCGGCGTGTCGGCGCGGAACCGCAACGTATCGACATCCCCTTCCCGCGACAGCTCGCCCGGCCGGAACGCCAGGTCATCGAGCATCAGGCCGGTAATCTCATCCAGCCGCAGGCCCGTCAGCACGGCTTCATCGTCGCCCGCATGAAGCCGCAGATTGTCGATCCGGCTTGCCTCGGCATAGGCGCGGATTGTGAGCATCGTCGCCTGCGACGCGCCGAACGGCTTGACCGCGAACTGAACGTCGCCAGCCCGCGCATCCGTCAGCGGTACATCGATGGCGATGCTGTCGGGACCGGAAACCTGCCATTTAACAGGCTGACTCGGCCTGCCCGGCAATTGCATCGTTATGCTTTCCACGCAGGCGGGCGCTGCCCCCTTGAGCGGCAGCATATTGTCGCGGCCGACGATCAGGCGCGGTGCGATATGGTCTACCTGCCAAGCGGCGTCCTGCGGGAACTGGACAGAAAATTCAGGACCGTCGAACCGGTTGAAGCCCCAGACCCCTTGAAGGCGTCCCGATGTGGAGGGAGCAAAATCTGCCGCTCTCAAGGGAGATACGAGGACGTAGCCGCCCTTGTCCGCCCGGGGCGCCACCGGCGCATCCATTGTTCGCCCGTCCTTCGTCGTCAGGCGCACGGTCATGTCATGGGCGTAGTCCGTCGCGTAGATCAGCGGCGCGCCTTCCACCCGGAACACCGCGCCGGCCCGCGCGGCGCAGACCGCGCTGTCGCTCGCGGCGCGAAGCGGCGGCGGCACGTCCTTTTCAATCGCGGGCATCGCAACGACGAGGACAGATTTAGGCTTTCGGAAGGATGGCGCGGCGTTCAGCAGCAGCGACATGGCCGTGCCGTTCTGGATACCGAGCGCAGGAAGGTAGGTAAATTCCGGATTGTTGAATGCGCCGAAGATACGGGCGACGTCGCGGACCACGCCGATATAGGGACTGTAAAATCCATAGCCGGCCTCCCGCGTGGCGCTGATCTGAAATGCCAGATCAGCCGGCGTCCCGACGATGGTTTCGGTGAGCGAATTACTGTGGACGTCCACCAGGACGAGCGCTTCGCGATTTTCCAGGAGGCAGGCGGCTTGCGATTCGACCAGTTTCGCCAGGCAATCCGCATTCAGCTTGACCGCAAGGCTGGAAGACAGGACAGGCGCGACCGTCTTCAGATATTCGGGATGGCTGTTTTCCTGTGTCCGAATACCGGCCACGAAAGCATTGAGCCGCGCGCGGTCGAGCGAGGCCTGGCCGAGGATTTGCGTCACCCGCACAAACTCACCGGGTTTGCCGCGCACGACATCCGAAATCGTGCCGAAATCGCCGCCCGTGTCCGGCACCAGGAACAGGACGAGTTGCCGCGCGTCTTCGGGCACGGTCAGTTTCAATATCCTGTCCTTGTCCTTGCGCTTCCAGGTTTGCGCGCTGGCGATCCACTTTTTGGGCGGCGGGTTGGTCGCGCCGCGAAGAAAAGCCGAAACAAGCAGATATCGCACGGACTGGTCGGCGGGCAAATCGGCCTCGATCTCCAGCACATCGCCTGCGGCAAGGGCCGGAACCCGCCCGATCGGCAAGCTTTCCCCTCTCCGCGTGACGCTGACCGACAGTCCGGGGCCAGCCAGGTCGAATGGCGCCGGATCTGCCGCCCCGGCAGCGGAAACCGAAAGGAGCGCAGCAAAGGCTGCAAACGCGGCATAGACCGCATGGACAGGTTGACAGATCATCGGGCCAAGGTGCCCGGTTGATCGCATCCGTCAAGGCCATCGGCAGAAAATCGGACGAAGCGACCAATGCCCCTCCGGTTGGCGGCGATGACGGCGTGGGCAGGCGCCATAACATCCGCTATCGTGGCAGCTATGATGGAAGGCTCTCCTATCAAGATCAAGATCCAGCTCTTCTGCGGCGATGAGATCGCCATGGGACCGGGCAAGGCCGATCTCCTCGACGCGATCCGGGAACTTGGATCGATCTCGGCGGCGGGGCGGGCGCTGGGCATGAGCTATCGCCGTACGTGGCTGCTGGTCGATGCGATGAACCGCTGCTGGCGCGAGAAGCTCGTCGAGACGGTGCCGGGGGGCGGTCGCGAACGCGGCGCGCATGTCACCCAAAAGGGAGAGGCTGTCCTGTCGGCCTATCGCGCCATGCAGGCCGCCGCCAGCGCCGCTGTCGCGCCGCAGATGGAAGATCCGCTGCAATCCCTGCTCCGCACCGAACCGCTGCCGCAGGCAAGTCCGGCATCCTCATAACCGCCGCCCGCAGGCGCGATCCGGCATGGACAGGCGCGGATCGGCGATGAAATGCGGGTCGGTCAGGCTCTCAAGAAAAGCGATGAGCGAAGGCATGTCCTTGTCCGCCACCGCAATGCCATGGCGCTGAACCGCCGCCTCCAGCGTCCGCGCTGTCCCATCATGCCACCATGGCCCGGTCAGCGCGATATTGCGCAGCGACGGCGTGCGAAAGCGCCCCGCATCCTCCGCCCTGCCCGTGCGTTCGATCAGGCCGGGGTCGCCGGCCTTCGCCGGTTCCAGCCTGTGATAATCCATGTCGGTCAGCAGCCGGCCCGAATGGCAGGCCGCGCATCCAGCCTTCTCGAACAGCCTTGCGCCCTGCCGGGCGAGCGGCGTCAGCGCCACGCGGTCGCCCGCCGTGAAGCGATCATACGGACTGCCGAAGGAAATCATCGTCCGCTCGAAAGCGGCTAGCGCCGCCGTCACCGCGGGCAGATCGATCCTGCCTCGCCGCTCCGGAAACGCGCGTGCGAACATGCGGCGATAGCAGCGATCCGCGCCCAGCCGCCGCTCCAGTTCCGCCTCCAGCCCTTTCATCCCCATTTCAACGGGATGCTCGCCGAGCAACGGCACCAGGACCTGTGCTTCGAGCGTCGTGAGATGCGGATCGGCGAAGGTCAGATGCGAGAACCAGCCGATATTGGCAAGGCCCGGCACATTGCGCCGGCCCGGATCGCCATGCACGCCGGGCCGGGTCTCATTACCATCGGCAAAGCCACGCTTCTGTTCATGACAAGTTGCGCAGGCCATGGTGCCGTTCGCCGACAGGTCGGCATCGTAAAACAGACGCCGCCCCAATTCGACCCTGGCTTCGCGCATCGGATTGTCCGCTGGAACCGGCGGCGCTGCGATCCCCGCCGGAAGGTCCCAGCGCCACGGCTGACCCGCCGCGACCGAAAGCAGCAGCGCGGCGGCCAGCAACAAGCGCCTCACGGCAAGCGCGTCACCAGCAGCGTCAGCCGATCCTCGCCATTGGCGGCAATTTGGAGCGTATAGCGCCCCGGCTTCAGGTCATAGTCCACCATCTTGCGGATGCCGCTGCAGTCGGGACCGTGGCCATGGGCAACCGAAGGCGCTGCCTTGCCATCCTTCACCACATCGACCCAAGCTCCCGAGCCGAGCGCCACACGCCAGGTTCCCGCTTCCCGCACGGTGAAACCGGCAAGCCCGCCAAAACTGACCGATCCGCTCGGTTTGGCGGGCCGCACCGGATAGTCGATCTTGGGCGTAGGACTGAGCGCCATCGTCACCGTCTTGCCTGGCTCCAGCACGGAGCGCGCCGCGCCTTTGCGATCGGTGGCGCCTTTTAACGCTGCCGGATTGCGCCACGATGCAAGAGGAGCGGGCAATTCGGCGGGTACGGCACAGGTCGATGGCGCCTGTTCCATCCGGGCATGTGCCGGTCCGGCAAGGCACACCATGTCCAATAACGGTAGAACGGTGCGGAACCGTAATCGCATGAAGGTCTTCCTTCGCAGACTCAAAGCTATATACGACCGGATATAGTGAGTCGAACGACTGGAAAAGGGGAATTCATGCGCGCTGCTCTGACTGTCCTGTTATTGACGGGCACCATTTTCACGACGCAGGCGCGCGCCCAAGCCGCTGCCGCGCCGGATGCGGATGCGTCCGACCGCTTCTCGCTTGGCCAGATCATCGTCACCGCTCCGCGAACGCAGGGCATCGAGATCGACAGCAACACGCTATCGTCGGATGCCATCTACACCTTCGGCCGCACCGCGCTCGACGATGCGGTCAACCTTATGCCCGGCATTGCGGCTGGGAACAGTGGCGGCACCCGCAACGAACGTCTCGTCTTCGTGCGGGGTTTCGACCGGTTCCAGGTGCCGCTGTCGATCGACGGCATCCGCGTCTACCTGCCCGCCGACAACCGGCTCGACTATGGCCGCTTCCTCACCACCGACATTGCGGAGGTGCAGGTCGCCAAGGGCTATGCCTCGGTCCTCGACGGGCCGGGCGCGATGGGCGGCGCGATCAATCTCGTCACGCGCAAGCCGACGAAGGCACTGGACATCGATGTGCGCGGCACGGTCAATTTCGATAATGACGCCGATTATGCGGGCTATTCCACATCCGCCATGGTCGGCACCCGGCAGGACAAATGGTATGCGCAGGCCAGCTACGCCCGCAGCTTCACCGACCATTGGGACCTGCCCAACGATTTCACCGCGCGCATACCTGCGCTCGAAGATGGCGGCGCGCGCGATTTTTCGCGCACACGCGACTGGCGCGCCAATGTGAAGCTGGGCTTCACCCCCAACGCGACGGATGAATATGCGATCAGCTAATACGCATCAGGAAGGGGCGAAAAACGCGCCGCTGCACATCAGCGACACGGTGAACGACCCGCGCTATTGGGACTGGCCGTCCTGGGACATCACCAGCGTCTATTTCCTCTCCACCACGGCGCTCGGCGATCGGGCGACGCTCAAGACGCGGGCCTATTACAATCGGTTCGATTCCATCCTGCGGTCCTTCGATACCCGTGCCCAAACGACGCAGAGCAGGGGCTATGCCTTTGACAGCCCTTATGAGGACCGGGCGTGGGGCGGGTCCGCGCAACTCGATTTCCAGGCAAGCGAGGCGGATACGCTGCGCCTCGCCTTCCACTATCGCCATGACAAGCATGTCGAATTCCAGACCGGCTTCTCCAGCGCGGGCGTGCCGACGACCGAACCGAGGCAGACCCAGACTAAAAATACATGGTCGCTGGCGCTGGAAAACGAACTGAAGCTGTCTCCTGCCCTGACCTTCACCGTCGGCGGCAGCTTCGATTGGCGCGACCTCAAGCTGGCGGAGGAATATGGCGCGCCGCTGGGCACCAATTCCAATACCACGCCCAAAGTCCTCTTCCAATATCCGCGACGCGACGCGGACGCATGGAATCTCCAGGGACGGATCGACTGGCAGGCCGGCGATGCACTGAACCTGCATGCCAGCCTGTCGTCCCGCGCCCGCTTTCCGACCATCTTCGAGCGGTTCAGCCAGCGTTTCAACACGGCCATTCCCAACCCCGACCTCAAGGCCGAACGCGCCACCAACGCGGAAATCGGCGCCAACTGGACCGATGGGCCCATCCGCGTCGAAGGCGCGCTGTTCTACAGTTGGGTCCGGCGCGCCATCTTCGGCGTGCCGACGCCCGCCTATCCCTGCACCGCATCGACCCTGCCCCCGGCCGTGCCCACGCCGGGCTGCGCGCTCACCAACCTCACGCAAAGCCGCAATGTCGGCGAGGGCCATTATTACGGGGTGGAATTGTCGGTTTCCGCGACGATCCTGCCCGGCCTCGACGCGGGGATCAACTATACGGGCATCAAGCGGAAGCTCGAATATGATGCCAATCCTGCCTTTCGCCCAACCGGCGTGCCGACGCACAAGGGTTTCGCCTATATCGATTGGGCGCCGGTCGAAGGGCTGCACATAATCCCTAGCATCGATCTGGCGTCGAACCGCTGGACACTGTTCACCGCCACCCCGGCTGGGGCGCCGCAGGTCTATTATCGCACGGGCGCCTATGTGAATGCGGGGCTGCGCATCGACTATGCGCTGACCGACCATATCGACATCGGAGTAGGCGGACGAAACCTGTTCGACGATTATTACATGCTGACCGATGGCTTTCCGGAGCCAGGCCGGACGTTGTTCGCGAATATCAGGATGCGCTATTGAACATCACGCGCCGGACGGCCGCCGCCGTTCGATGGGACAAGGAAGGCGTCCGGCTGCGCTAGTCGCCCGGAAACACATGCGGAGCCTTTCAGCACTTCAATCAGCGGCGTCCCGGTCGAATTTTTGAGGTTCGGGACGCACGCCTTGCCCACTCTCGCCACCCTCGTTTAGAACCAGACGAAAAGATTTGATCTGGACTTGCGTTCGGACCGTCGGCGGAGCAGGGCAGCGATGTGGTGAGAGAACAGCATACATCCAGCGATTATCGGTTCGCGCCCCATGAGCGGCCGATGATGCCGGGATCGCCGGCCACTCCGGATCATCCGCTGCGGCGCCGGGTCGGCTATTTCGCCGCAGGCATTCTGATCGGGTTGACCGGCGGCTTCGTCAACGGCCTGCTCACCGCCAACCTGCCGCAGATCCAGGGCGCGCTGGGCCTGACCAGCGAAGAGGCGGGCTGGCTGACGGCTGCCTATTCCATGACCAATGTCTGCATGAGCCTGCTGCTCATCAAGTTCCGCCAGCAATTCGGCATTCAGAGATTTACGCGCATTTTTCTGTTCGCTTTCCTCATTCTCAACGTGGTGCAACTGTTCGTCCATAACTATGGCACGGAGTTGATCGTGCGTGCGGCGAGCGGAGTGGTGGCAAGCGGCCTTTCCACGCTGGGGCTTTTCTACTTCATGCAGGCCATGCCGGCCAAATGGCGGCTCAAGGGGCTGGTGCTCGGCATCGGCGTATCGCAGGTGGCGCTGCCGCTCGCGCGCGTCATTTCTCCCGCGCTGCTCATCAGCGGCGATATCCAGAACCTGTTCCTCTTCGAACTCGGGCTGACGCTGCTGTCGCTTGCCGCCGTGTCGCTGCTTCGCCTTCCGCCCAGCGAACGGATCGAGGCGTTCGAACCCATCGACTTCCTGACCTTCGCCTTCTTCGCGCCCGGCATCGCTCTGTTGTGCGCCATCCTTGTTCAAGGACGCATCGTCTGGTGGTCAACGCCCTGGATCGGCTATGCGCTGGCTGCTTCCATCGTCCTGATCGGCATAGCCCTGATCATTGAACATAATCGAGCCAATCCTCTTCTCAACACGCGATGGCTTGCCAGCGCGGACGTTGTCCGCTTCGCTATCGTCGCTGCGAGCATGCGTCTGCTGCTCTCGGAGCAGAATTTTGGCGCCAGCGGGCTGCTCGCCGTTGTCGGCATGGGGCAGGAGCAACTTGTGCCTTTCTATGCGGTCGTGACGGGAGCCACTGTGCTGGGTTTGATAGCAAGCATGATCTTCCTCAACCCGATGGACCTGTTGCGGCCCGTCGCCTTTTCCTGCGGCCTCATTGCGGTAGCGGCTTTTCTCGACGCCGATTCCAGCAATTTGACTCGTCCGGCGCAACTCTATCTGACGCAGGCGATGATCGCCTTCGCGGCGATTTATTTCATGGGTCCGACCATGCTGTCGGGCGTGCTGCACGCCTTGGCCAAGGGTCCGAGCCATATCGTGAGCTTCGCCGCGATTTTCGGTATCTCCCAGCAGTTGGGAGGCATTGGCGGCGCATCGCTGCTCGGCACATTCCAGACGGTTCGCGAACGCTTCCATTCGGAAATGCTGGCGCAGTCGATCCTGCCCACCGATCCGCAGGTAGCTTTGCGCCTGCAACAGCTTGGCGGCGCTTACAGCCGCACGCTGGGCGACCCTGCACTGCGCCAGGCGGAAGGCACCGTCCTCCTTTCCCAGCAAGTGTCGCGCGAAGCGGCCATATTGGCGTTCAACGACGTTTTCCTTCTCATCGGATCGATAGCGACGATCGGTCTCGTCTATCTTCTGGGGCGCTGGACTTATTTCACGATCAAGGGGATCAATCCATTGGCGAATGAACTGGCGGCGATGGCCGCAATGCGGGAAAGGGCTGCGTCCGCATGATGGACACGCCGGCCCGCCCCGATCAGGACGACAAGCGGCTCAACGACCCGGTCGAGGTGCCCGCCGATATTATAGAGCCGGCCCCTCCCCCGCCCGAGCCGCAGCGCGGTTGGGCGCCGCCGCGTGCGGGACGGACAGTCACGATCCTGACCGTCGCCTTCATCCTTATCGGCCTGGCGTTGGTGCTCTACGCCTGGGGCCTGCCTCCCTTCTCCTCGGCGGTGCAGACGACGGACAATGCTTATGTGCGGGGGCAGACGACCGTGATCGCGCCGCAAGTATCCGGCTATGTCGTGGATGTCGCGGTGCAGGACTATGATCGGGTGACAAAGGGACAGGTGCTCGCCCGCATCGATGACCGCATATACCGCCAGCGGGTCGACCAGGCGAAGGCGCAGGTGAGCGCGCAGATCGCCAATCTTGAAAACAGCCAGCAAAGCCAGCGATCCAGCGAGGCGCAGCTAGGCGGGCAGGAAGCCAATGTGGCGAGCGCCCGTGCCCAGCTTGCCCGCGCTCAGGCCGACATGCGCCGTGTGAACGACCTGCTCGGCGGCGGTTCCATTTCGGTGCGCGAGCGGGACCAAACGCTGGCGGCGCTGCGGCAGGCGGAAGCCGCCGTTCGCCAGGCGGAGGCACAGCGCGCCGTCGCGGGCGAGCAGGTCCGGACTGTCACGGTCGGCCGGGGCGGCCTGCGCGCCAATGTCGAGGCGGCTCGCGCCGCGCTCCGCCTCGCGGAGATCGATCTCGCCAACACGATCATCCGCGCGCCGCAGGACGGACAACTGGGCGAGGTGGGCGTGAGACTGGGCCAATATGTGACTGCGGGCAGCCAGCTCACTTTCCTGGTGCCCCCGCTCATCTGGGTGTCGGCAAATTACAAGGAAGCGCAGACAGCGCGCATGGCGCCGGGACAACCGGTCAGGCTTAGCGTCGACGCACTTGACCGGGCCGAGATCAAGGGACGGGTCGAGCGTCTCGCCCCGGCGGCGGGCAACGAGTTTCAGGTCATTCGTTCCGACAACGCCACCGGCAATTTTGTGAAGGTGCCGCAGCGCATCAGCGTCCGCATCGCGCTTGATCGGACAGACCCGCTCTACCGGCGGATGCGGCCCGGCATGTCGGTGATCGCGCGGATCGATACGACGGACGGCCCCGTGCCCAGGCAGCGTTGATGGGAAGGCTGCTTCTTCCCTGCACCGGGCTGCTGCTGCTCACCGGCTGCACCTTGCGCGATACGCCGCCCCCTGAAGGAGCGGCCGTCGTGGCGCCCGATGCATGGCGCAGCGACCTTGCCGGAACCGCGCCGGTCGACAGCGAATGGTGGCGCGGCTTTGGCGGCCCGCCGCTGGAAGCGCTGGTGGCGCGCGCGCTCGACCATAATCCCGATATAGCGATCGCCATGGCCCGCGTGCGCGAAGCGCGGGCGCAGGAACGGCTGGCGCGCGCGGCGCTTTTCCCCACGCTTGACGCAAACGCCTCCGCCAGCGAGACGCGCACGGTCAATGCGCTCGGCCAGGGTATAGAGGGACGCACAGCCCAGCCCGCCGTTCAGGCAGCCTATGAGGCAGACCTGTGGGGACGCATAAGCGATCAGGTGTCGGCCGCGCGCAATGCCGCGCTGTCGAGCGAGGCGGCTCGTGACACGGTTCGGCTGTCGGTCGCCGCGGCCACCGCGTCGGGTTGGCTGACGCTCGCCGGATTGCACAGCCGGTTGCGGGTGGCGCAGGATACGGTACGAGTCCGGCAATGGGCGCTGCGGCTCGCGCGTCAGCGCGGCGAAGCGGGCTATATCTCCGCCCTTGAAGTGCGGCAGGCGGAGGTGGAATATCAGAGCGCCGCGCTGATCTCGCCGCAGGTCGAACTGGCTATCAGCCGACAGGAAAATGCCTTGCGACTGCTGACCGGAGACACGCCGGGACCGGTGCCGTCCGCAGAGATCGAGACCATTACGCCTCCCCTGCTGCCGGAGACGGGCTTGCCCTCCGAACTGCTTCGGCGGCGGCCGGACATCGCGCAGGCGGAATATTCGCTCGCCGCGACTGATGCCACCCTGTCCGCCGCACGCAAGCAATTCCTTCCAAGCCTCCGCCTTTCCGCCTCGGCCGGAGCGGTCTTCAACAATGCGCTGCCCGATCCGGTCACCATCTGGTCGGTGGGCGGCAGCATCCTCGCGCCGCTTTTCCGGGGCGGGTCGCTGCGCGCGGGCGTCGAAACGGCGGCAGCGCGGCGGGATCAGGCTGCCTATGCCTATCAGAAGGCGGCACTTACAGCCTTTCGCGATGTGGAAGACGCATTGACCGCAATCGCCCGGCTCGCCGACCAGCGCGCGCTCCAGGAGGCGCAGGTCGCTAATTTGCGCCAGACGGTGCGGCAGGCAACCGACCGCTACGAAGCGGGCTATGCCAGTGTGCTGGAGAGGATCGACGCGGAACGGGCGCTCCTCGCGGCAGAGTTGAACCTCGTACAGTTGCGCACCGACGAACTGACCGCGCGCGTGACGCTCTACCAGGCGCTGGGCGGTGGCTGGCGGGAGGATGGCGTTTAGCCTCAGCGGCTACGCCGCGCGGCGCAGGTCTTACCCACGGCGCTTCAGACTACATCCCGTCTTCCGATTTCCGTGACAGGTTGATGACAGCGATCTGCGTTATCGGCCTGCCGTTGGATCGCCTCCGCCGCAAATCCGACTTAGGGGCGGCGGGCGCAAATCGGAGGAAACGGGTGCGCGATGCTATACGACGAATAGCGGGGCTGCCAGTCGCCGTCACGCTTGGCATCGCCGCTCTTGGCGTAAACCCCGCGTGGGCGGCCGATGCGCCGCTTGACCGGCTGGACGCGATCTTCGCACGCTGGGCGGGCAAGGACACCCCCGGTTGCGCGGTGGCCGTATCGCGCGCCGGCCAGCCGGTCGCGATGCGCGCCTATGGCATGGCCGATCTGGAGCAGGGCATCCCGGCCACCGTCGATTCGATCTATGAAGCAGGGTCCGACTCCAAGCAGTTCACCGCCGCCGCGCTGCTGATGCTCGCGCGCGAAGGCAAGCTGTCGCTCGACGACGATGTGCGCGAATATCTCCCTGAGCTGCCCGATTACGGCGCGGTCATCACGCTGCGCGACATGCTGCACCATGTCAGCGGGCTGCGCGATTGGGGATCGATCGCCGCCATCGAAGGCTGGCCGCGCAACAGCCGCACCGCCGACAATCAGGACGTGCTCGATATGGTCGTGCGGCAGAAGGAACTGAACTTCGCGCCCCGCACGCATTATCTCTACAGCAACAGCAATTATAATCTGGCCGCGATCATCGTGGCGCGGGTCAGCGGCCAGTCGCTGGCCGCATTCACCCGTGATCGCATATTCGTGCCGCTGGGCATGACCCGCACGAGCTGGCGCGACGACCATCATCGCATCGTTGCCGGACGGACCGGAGCCTATGAGGCCTCGCCCCAGGGCTATCTCAACGAACAGGTGATCGAGGACGCATATGGCAACGGCGGACTGCTGACCACCGTTGGCGATCTCGTCAAATGGCAGACGGCGCTGGACAACGACTTTTTCGGCAAGGGTTTCGCCGCCGAGATGCAGCAGCCCGCCATGCTGAAGGACGGCACCAGGATCAGCTATGGCCTCGCGCTGGTGGCGGGCGACTACAAAGGTGTGTTCGAGGTCGGCCATTCCGGTTCGACCGGCGGCTATCGCGCATGGATGGCGCGCTATCCGGCGCAAAAACTGACGGTGTCGCTGCTGTGCAATAGCGGCGACGCGGACACGCCGGCACTGGGCCGGGATGTGGCGGATCTTTACCTCCCGACGCGCCCGGAAAAGCCTTACGCACCGCGCGGCCCTCTGCCGGAAGGCGTGTGGGCCGACCGGCTGACGGGCTTCCCCTATCGCTTTGCCGCGGACGGCAAGGGCGGGCTGACCGTCAATGGCCGCGCGCTCGCGCCGGTCGGCGCGGGACGCTGGCGGCTGCGCGAGGATGTGTTCGCCTTCAAGAGCGACACGCTCGTCCGTGAAGTCCGGGAGGGTGAGCGCCTGCCCGCCGACCTTGCCGCGCCGCCCGCCAATGACCTGACGCCCTATCTCGGCCGCTTCTGCGGCGTCGATAATCTTTCATGCATCACGGTCGCGGCCGATGGCGGGCGGCTGGTGTTCAGCGGACCGCGCTGGCGTGGGCAGGCGTTGGTGCCGGCCTATCGCGACGTATTCACCGGCGCCGCCGAGCCGGTCGCGCCAGAGCTGGTGCTGAAGTTCCAGCGCGACGCCGCCGGCCGCGTCGACACGCTGCGCGCCGGGGACGGCCGCGCCTTCGATTTTCTGTTCAACCGGGCCGGTCCGACCGCGCCCGTGCACAGCAAGCAACAAGATACCGGACCCGAAACCGCGGGCATTCCGGTCGACCGATAATCAAAAGGGGAAGTAGTCATGTCAATTCATTGTGATCGCCTGCGCCATGTCCTTCTAAGGGGCACCTCCGCCACCGCCGTCCTCCTGACCTCGCTCGCGGCGGGCGCCGCGCTGGCGCAGACCGCTCCGGCCACCGACGCCGCAGCCGACGCGGACGCGCAGCCCGAGATCATCGTCACCGGTTCGCGCATCGACAAGGCCGGGTTCGACGCACCGACCCCCACCACGGTGGTCAGCGACGTCGACCTGCGCATGGGCGCGCGTCCCAGCATTGCGCAGGCGCTCAACGACCTGCCGCAATTCCGTGCGACCCAGACCCCGGTCAGCACGGTCGCCAATACCAATTCCTCGTCCTCGGCGATGGACCTGCGCGGGCTTGGCGTGACGCGCACGCTGACGCTGCTCAACAACCGCCGCTTCACCGGCTCGGCCGACCTGAACACGATTCCGCAGAACATGATCAAGCGAGTCGAGGTCGTCACCGGCGGCGCCAGCGCGGCCTGGGGTTCGGGCGCGGTCGGCGGCGTGGTCAACCTGATCCTCGACGACAAGCTCGAAGGGCTGACGGTCGGCGGGCAGACCGGCATCTCCTCGCGCGGGGACGGCCACCGCTACAGCTTCGACGGTTCGTTCGGCACCAGCTTCGCCGGAGGGCGCGGCCACTTCATGATCGGCGGCGAATATCAGCAGGATATGGGCATCTTCGATCGCTTCTCGCGTCCGAATGTGGGCAGCACCGACCTGTTTTCGCCGGTCGGCGGCGTCAACGGGCATAAGCTGATCCTGTCGCGCGATGTTTTCTATTCCAATTTCGGCACCAACGGCCTGATCACCTCGGGCGACCTGGCGGGCCAGACCTTCAATGCCGATGGTTCGCTGCGTCCGTTCCAATTCGGTCAGGTGAGCGGCAGCTCCATGGTCGGCGGCGAGGGTGTGTCGTCGAACAGCGAGCATACGCTGACCAACCCCTACCAGCGCTACAATAGCTATGCGCGCCTCAGCTATGAAGTCGGGCAGGCGACCTTCTGGGCCGACGCCGCGGTGAGCCGCATCTGGGCGAAATATCCCTTCTATGCGGAAACCGGCACCTACACGCTGTCGGCTACTAATCCGTTCCTGACCCAGGGCGTGCAGAACCAACTCGCCGCAGCCGGGGAAACGGAAATCACGGTCGGCCGCGTGTTCGAGGATTACGGCATGCGCACCTTCGGGTTCAGCCGCCGCAACATCGAAGGCGCGATCGGCGTCGACGGCGTGATCGGCGACGGCAACTGGAAGTACAGCGCCTATTATTCCCATGGCGAACTGAAAAATTCCCAGAGCTACGACAACCAGATCACCCGCACGAACCTTGCCAACGCGCTGGATGCGGTGCGCGACGGCAATAACAACATCGTCTGCGCCATTGCGCTCACCGATCCCGGCACCGCGTGCCGTCCACTCAACATCTTCGGCGAAGGCGCAGCCGATCCGGCGGCGGTGAACTATGTGTTCGGCAACCAGGCGCATGTCGCCTACACGACCAAGCTGGACTCGACCGGCGTCAGCCTGCGCGGTGATGCCTTCGACACCTGGGCCGGTCCGGTTTCGGTGGCCATCGGCGGCGAGGCGCGCTGGGAAAGCATCTCGACCAGCAACCTTGATCCGGTGTCGGCGGCGAGCGGCTTCAGCCGCTTCAACTTCTCGCCGCTCAACGGTGGGTTCAACGTGCAGGAAGGCTTCGCCGAAGTGGCCGTGCCGCTGCTCGACCAGCCGTTCAGCAAGCTCGACGTCAATGGCGCGGCGCGTTACAGCCACTACAGCACCAGCGGCGGCATCTGGTCATGGAAGCTGGGCCTGACGGACCGTATCTTCGACAATCTGCTGCTGCGCGTATCACGTTCACGCGACATCCGTTCAGGCAGCCTGACGGAACTGTACACCACGGTCGCCACCAGCTTCTTCTCGGTCGCGGAGGGTGGCAATACCTACAACGTCACCCGCTATGCGGGCGGCAACCCGAACCTGCGGCCGGAAATCGGCAGCACGCTGACGCTGGGCGCGGTGTTCACGCCGACCTTCGTGCCGGGCCTGAACCTCTCGGTCGATTATTACCAGATCAAGATCCGGGATGCGATCGTGTCGCTCGGCGCGCAGGATATCATCAGCGGCTGCGATCAGGGCCGGGGCAATCCCACGCTGTGCGCCCAGATCGTCCGCGATACCAACGGTGCGCCGACCACGATCTATTCGACCTACATCAATCTGGCGCACTACAAGACGCGCGGGATCGACATGGAAGCGTCCTACACCCTGCCGCTGGACCGCATCGGCAACCTGCCCGGCTCGCTGCGCTTCCGCGCCCTGGCGACCTATGTTCCCAAGGTCGAGATCGACAACGGCGTGACGGTCATGGACCGCGCCGGCGACGTCGGCGACGGCGTCAACTTCGGCACGCCCAAGTGGCGCGGCACGGGTTCGATCACCTACACGAACAGCGACTTCTCCATCGACGCGCGCGTGCGTTATGTCGGCGGCGGCAATTATGACCACCTGCTCGACCTTGCCAACAACAAGATCGGCAGCCGCACCTATGTCGATCTTGGCGGTCAGGCGACGATCGGCGGGCTGACCCTGTTCGCCAGCGTCAACAACCTGTTCGACCGCAAGCCGCCGCTCACCACCTATGGCTCGATCTTCTACGATGCGATCGGCCGTTACATGAATGTCGGCGCGAAGGTTCACTTCTGATCCAGCGTCGCACAGGGCGCTGAAAAGGGACAGGGGGGCGATCGCACGGCGGTCGCCCCCTTTTTCATTTTCAATGCGCCGTTCCACTTGACGTGGCTGGCGGGAGTGCGAGGAAGTTCCGGAAAGAATTGGACGCATGCAACCGAAGGAAAGCGGGATGCGCATCATGCTGGTGGAGGACGACGCCGCGCTCGCCCGCGGGATCGCATCCTCCCTTGGGTCCGAGGGATGCTCGGTCGATATTGTCGGCAGCGGCGAGGATGCGCTGCTGATCGCGCCGAGCGAGCCTTATGCCGCGATCATTCTCGACCTTGGCCTGCCGGACCTCGATGGGATCGAGCTGCTGCGCCGCCTGCGCCAGTCGCGAGTGAAGACACCGATCCTGATCCTGACCGCCCGCGACCGGATCGACGACCGCGTCACGGGCCTCGATCACGGCGCCGACGATTACATGGTCAAGCCCTTCGACCCGCGCGAACTGCATTCCCGCGTCCGCGCCTTGATGCGCCGGGCGCACGGCACGCCGGCCCCGGTGCTGAAGCTCGGCGCGCTGGAATTCGACCGTTCCAGCCGCACCGTGCTGCTGGAGGGCGTGGTCGTGCCGTTGCGCGCGCGGGAGCTGGCCGTGCTGGAGATGCTGATGACCCAGCCAGGCAGGCTGGTGGGCAAGGAGCGGCTTTCCGCTTCGGTGTTCAGCTTCGACGACAATGTCGGGATCAACGCGCTGGAGGTCTATATCGGGCGGTTGCGCCGCAAGCTGGGCGACAAGGGGCCTGCGATCCGCACCGTGCGCGGGCTGGGCTATATGATCGAGGCCCACTGAACGATGGCGCACAGGCGCTACAAGTCGCTTCAGACCCGGCTGATCGCGGCCGTGATGCTGCCGGTGGCGCTGCTCGTCGCGCTTTTGACCGGCATCGCCGGCTGGGTGGTGAGCAACACCGAAGCCGAAACGCTCGATCGCGTGCTGGTCGGATCGGTGCGCACGCTCAGCCTCGCCTTCGGTCAGCCGCCCGCCGTGCGGGAGAAGATCGCCCCCATCGTCATTCACCTGCTGGAGCGCCGCGCCCGGCCTGTGGTCAACTTCAGCGTCTATCGGGGGAATAAGGTGCTGATGGGCGATCCGGACCTGCGCCCGCCCCCCGATTATCGCCTGGACGACGATGGCGTGATCGATCGGCATCCGCCGACCGAGTTTCCCAAGCAGGCGCGCGGCACCCCCATGGTGCGCGGCTATGTCCACGCGCAAGATGCCGCCAGTGTGACGCAGGCCGCCTATCTGCGCAACGGAACCCTGCACGGCCGGCCGGCGAGGATAGCGACCGAAATTCGCCGGCTGGACGGCGGCCCCGATCTGGTGGCGATCCAGATCGCCGATTATGTCGACGACCAGCAAGCCTATACCCGCCGTTACGCGCTCCAGATCGCGGGGGAAGGCGCGGCGACGCTGATCGTCGCGGTGCTGCTGATCTGGCTGGCGATCGGCTGGGGCCTGCGGCCCTTCGCCGCGCTGACCCGGCAGGTCGGCGCGGCGCAGACCGATCCGTCACCGCAATTCCGCCTCCATCTCCAGCCCGACATGCCGCGCGAGGCGGTGCCGTTCGTCGAATCCTTCAACGGGCTGATGACGAGGCTGGAGAAGATCAACGCATCGCTCCGCCAGTTCACCTCCAATGCGTCGCACCAGATGCGCACGCCGCTGGCGGTGGCGCGCGTGCATCTTGACGTGCTGCGCCGCGCGGGTCCTCATACGCCCGATGCGCGCGCGGCTATGCGCGACATCACCCTTGCCGTGGAGACGCTGGAACGGCTGCTGTTCCAACTCATCGCACTGGCGCGCACCGATGAACAGCAGAGCCTGCCGGCCCAGTCGTTTGACCTCACTGCGCTCGCTGGCCGCGTGACGGCCGAACATGCCGCGCGGAGTGAGAATGACAGCGTCGACATAGTGTTCGAGGCGAAGGCTCCGCTCGCCGCGCTGGGCGACCCGGCGCTGGCGGCAGAGCTGGCCAGCAATCTGGTCGATAATGCGATACGCTACAACCGCACGGGCGGCACCGTTCGCGTGATCGTGGAGCGCGCGGAAAAGGGCGTGCGGCTGATCGTGGAAGACGATGGGCCGGGCATTCCCGAAGCCGAGCGCGAAAAGGTGTGGGACCGTTTTTATCGCGTCCCTCGGGAAAATGCGCCGCCCGGCAGCGGGCTTGGCCTGCCGATCGTCCGCGCGCTGGCCGAGCGGATCGGCGCGCATGTCGCGCTGGCGGATGGAACGGGCGGCAGCGGCCTGCGCGCGATCGTCGATTTCCCGGCGCCGAAGAATGACCCGGACCGCCGATCATGACAGGTTGATGACAGCGAGACATTCTAGTCCTCTGCCCAAATTCGGCACGGTTTGAACGGGAGAATGGCAGATGGGGGCTGGACGCATCGGATGGATGGCAAGATCGCGCTGCGCGACGCTTGCGATAGTGGCGGTGATGGCGGGCCTTGCAGCGCCGGCTGCGGCGAATGAGCGCGAGCCGCTTGCCATCACCCCCGTTCCCAGCACGCCGGTCGCCGGGGCGTTCACTCTCGCCGCGGTCGGCGACCTGATCTATCTCAGGCCCATGCTGGCGACGATGGAACGCAAGTCGCCGGAGATGCTGCGCATTCTGCGCCGCGCCGACGTCACTTACGGCAATTTCGAGGAAGTCGTGTTCGACCTCTCCACCTTCAAGGGCGCGCCGCAGGCCGAATCCGGCGGCACATGGATGCTCGGCGATCCCAAGGTGGTCGACGATCTCGTCTCGATGGGATTCGACCTCGTCAGCACCGCGAACAACCATGCGACCGACTGGGGCGTGGAGGGCATGCTGGAAACGATCCGGCGGCTCGACGCGGCAAAACTGGTCAATGCCGGGACGGGCCGCACCATGTCGGAAGCGCGCGCGCCGCATTATCTCGACGCGCCGCCGGGCCGGATCGGATTGGTGGCCGCTACCTCCACCTTCACGCCGATGACGCCGGCCTCCGACCCGCTGGGCATGGTGCCGGGACGGCCGGGCGCGAACGTGATCCGCACGCGCGAGATCGGGCTGGTGTCCGACGCGGATCTCGCGGTGCTGGGAAGGCTGGCGGGCGCGAAGCCCGGTTCCCCGGTGACACTGGGCGAACGCACCTATCGCGCCACCCCCTCACCCCAGCAGCCGCTGACGATCGAATATGAGCCGAACGGCAAGGACGAGACCGCCAATCTGCGCTCGATCCGGCAAGCGAAACAGAACGGCAATTTCGTCATCTTTTCCTTCCACAATCACGAACCGAACGAGGAAACGCAGCAGCCACCCGCCTTCACGGTCGATTTCGCCCGCCGTGCGATAGACGAGGGCGCGGACGCCTTCATCGCGCATGGCCCGCACCAGTTGCGCGGGATCGAGATCTACAAGGGACGGCCGATCTTCTATTCGCTCGGCAACTTTGCGATGATGAACAACTCGCTCGATCACCTCCCGGCGGACATGTACGACCAGTTCGGCATCGACCCGGCGAAGGTGACGGCGCCGGAGTTCCTTCAGGCGCGCGGCGCGGCGATCTTCGCTGACCCGAACCTGTATGAATCGGTGATCGCGGAGAGCCGCTTCATCGACGGTCAGATTGCGGAAATCCGACTGTATCCCGTTGACCTGGGCGTGACGGCGAAGGGGGCGGAGCGCGGCGTCCCGCATCTTGCCGATGCGGCGGTCGGCGCGCGCATCCTCGAACGCCTCGCACGGCTGTCAGCGCCGTTCGGAACGAACATCGCGATCGAAAAGGGCATAGGCGTCATCCGCCTCGCGGCGCGCCAACGCCCCAGCCCCTGATCGAAGCCGCATTGAAGGAGATCGAGGGAACTTCTCCTCCACATGCGCGCTGTGTCCGGGGAGGGTTTCCGATGGCGCGTGCATATTGGCGAGGCAGGAGCGAACCATGGAGCTGAACGCGCCTACGCCCTTGCATCTGGTGGATGGACCGATCCTGGCGCGGCTCGGCGTGGCGGCGGGTTTAGGGCTGCTTCTTGGCCTGGATCGGGAATTGCGGGGACACCCCGCCGGGATGCGCACCCATGGCATCATCTGCTTCACCTGCGCCCTGATGACGATCAGCGCGATCACGCTGCATAGACAGTTGCGGGGCGAGGGCAATATCGATCCCCTGCGCGTGTTCGAAGCCTCCGCCGCCTTCACCGGCATTATCGCGGCGGGCCTGATCGTGTTCAACAAAGGGGAAATCCACAATCTGACGACCGCGGCCCATATATGGCTGGCGGGGATGATCGGCATTGCCTGTGGGGCGGCGCAATGGCCGCTCGTGATCAGCGCGGCGATCGTCGCCGTCCTGATGCTGACGGCATTGCGCGTCGTCGAAACGCGCTGGCTAGACCCCCGTAAGCGGGACAGGGAAGACTGATGGGCACGCGCGACGCCCTCGCCTCCTACAACGCCAAGCGCGACTTCACGCGCACCCGCGAGCCGAAGGGCGAAATGCGGACGAAGGGCGGCAACGGCTTTGTCGTGCAGAAGCACGAGGCCACCCGCCTTCACTGGGACTTCCGGCTGGAGATGGACGGCGTGCTCAAGAGCTGGGCCGTGACCAAGGGTCCCAGCCTCGATCCCGCCGACCGGCGGCTGGCGGTGCGGACGGAGGATCACCCGATCAGCTATGGCGATTTCGAGGGCACTATTCCCAAGGGGGAATATGGCGGCGGCACGGTGATGCTGTGGGACCGGGGCACATGGGAGCCGGTTGCGGGCAAGGACGCGGATCTGAAGGACGGCCATCTCCATTTCGTGCTGCATGGCGAGCGCATGAAGGGCGAATGGCTGCTTGTCCGCATGAAGGGAAGGCCCGGCGAAAAGCGGGAGAACTGGCTGCTCCGCAAGATCGAGGACAAGGAGGCCGACACGGGCGCCCCGCTGGTCGACCGCGCGTTGACCAGCGTTCTTACCGGCCGGTCCATGGCGGAAATCGCGGCGGACCGGGCGGGAACGCAATCCCTTGCGGGAAGCAAGGGCAAGGATTTCGCCCAAAAGATGCAGGCGGCGCGCGATCACAATGCGCAGGTGAAGCCCAGGGGCCGCAAGGGAAGCGGTTCGCTGCCTCGCTTCTCCCCGCCGCAACTCGCAACCCTGGTGGACAGCGTGCCCACCGGCAACGACTGGCTGCATGAGATAAAGTTCGATGGCTATCGCGCGCTGATCGCGGCCGCGGGAAAGCAGGTGAAGGTCTTCACGCGCAGCGGCCTGGACTGGAGCGACAAATTCATCCCCCTGACCCGCGGCATCGCCGCGCTCGACCTCCCGCCGGCCTTGATCGATGGGGAGATCGTGGCTTTCGGCGCGGACGGCAATCCGAGCTTCTCCGCGCTTCAGGCCGTGCTGAAACGCGGTCACGGCGCGCAGAGGGAAGAAACGCCGTTCAGCTTCTTCGCCTTCGACCTGTTGGCGCTGGACGGCATGGACCTGAAACCCTTGGGGACGATCGAGCGCAAGGAGCGGCTGGAAGCACTGCTGCATGATGCAAGGCCACCCGTTCATGTCGCCGACCATGTCATCGGCGCGGGCGAAACGCTCTATCGTTCGATGTGCGATGCCGGGCAGGAAGGCATTATTTCCAAGCGGGTCGACGCCCCTTATCGCGGCACGCGGACGAAAAGCTGGGTGAAGGTCAAATGCACGCGGCGACAGGAGTTCGTCATTGTCGGCTGGGGCGCGAGCAGCGCGAAGGGACGCCCCTTCCGCTCCCTGTTCCTGGCGCAGCATGAAGGTCGCAAGCTGGTCTTCAAAGGCAAGGTCGGCACCGGTTTCGATGCAACGGCGATGGATGATCTGGCCAGGGCGATGTCTCCGCTTGCAAGGGACAAGGCCCCGGTCGAGATCAACAGGGCGGAAGCGCGGGGCGCGCATTGGATCGAACCCCGGTTGGTGGCCGAGGTCGCCTTTTCCGAATTCACCGCCGACGGGCGCATCCGCCATGGCAGCTTCCTGGGCCTGCGCGCCGACAAGAAGGCCGGGACCGTAAAGCCCGAGAAGAGCGAACCCGCCCCCGTCAGCAAAAGCAGCATCAGGATCAGCAACCCCGACCGCGTCCTGTTCCCCGAAAGCGGCCAGACCAAGGGCGAACTGGCGGATTACTATGCGCGCATCGCCCCGCTCATGCTTCCCTTTGCGGCGAATCGTCCCATCAGCCTCGTCCGCTGCCCTCAGGGACGAGCGAAAAAATGCTTCTTCCAGAAGCATGACAGCGGCGCCTTCGGCGAGCATGTGCGGCAGGTGCCGATCCGGGAAAAGGACGGGAGCAGCGAAGACTATATCTACATCGAGGATGCCGACGGCCTGCTCGCCTGCGTGCAGATGGGGACCATCGAGTTCCATGGCTGGGCCAGCCGCGCCGATGCGGTGGAAAAGCCCGAACGGATGATCTTCGACCTCGATCCCGACGAGGGGCTGGATTTCGGGGAAGTGAAGCGTGCGGCCCGCGATATCCGCGACCGGTTGAGCGATATAGGGCTGATGTCCTTCGCGATGCTGTCCGGGGGCAAGGGCGTGCATGTGGTCGTTCCGCTCACGCCCGGCCATGACTGGGACACGCACAAGGATTTCGCGTCCCGCTTCGCGCAAGCGCTAAGCCTGGCGGAACCGGAGCGCTTCGTCGCGACGATGAGCAAGGCCAAGCGCAAGGGACGAATTTTCATCGATTGGCTGCGCAATCAGCGGGGGAGCACGGCCATCCTCCCCTATTCCGCCCGGGCGCGGGCGCAAGCGCCCGTCGCGGCGCCTGTCGATTGGGAAGAACTGGAAAGCGTGGAAAATGCCCATCCCTTCACGATCGAGGATGCCGACCGCCTGATCGAGCGTGCGTCGAAACTCAAAGGCTGGGGCTTTGCCGCCCAGAAACTGCCGGCGATATAAAGCATCTTCGCGTCAGGGGACTCAATCTGATGCGCCGCTTAATAAGAGCGCCCCACCAGAACCCGTTCCACCGCGGCTTGCCCGGTAAAGATGCACGCCCCGTCCGCGGCTTCCACATCCAGGGGAATGTTGCGGAGGGTCAGCTTTTCCCCCTTCAGCCATTCCACGACCTTATCAAGCGCCGCGCCCGTGGGCTTGCTCCACTGCACCAGCGCCCAGCCCGGCTTTGAACTGGCTGCGAAAAGGGACTTGAGATCATCCAGGGACGCAATCGTCCGGTCGATATTGTCGTGCAGCCGGGCATGTGCCTGCTCGAAAAGCGCCTGCTGGACGCCCTCCAGCATTGTCGTGGCCTGCGCGAGGAAATCGTCCTTGGCAATGATCCGACTATCGAGCTTTCCATCCTCGCGATAGAGCCGGTCGCGCCGCAATACCGATACATTCCCCCCGGCGACATCGCGGCCGCCGACCTCGATCACGATCGGCGCGCCCTTCTTGATCCAGCCCCAGCGCTTGTTGGCCGCCTTTGCAGGCCGCCTGTCGAGCAGCGCGCGGACCGGCTCGCGGAACACGTCCTGTCCGTTCAGCGCGCCGACCAGCGCCGAGCAATAGTCGAGAATGGCGGCATCCTCCTCCGTGTCGCGCAGCATCGGCACCACGACGATCTGGTGAGGCGCGACACGCGGAGGGACACGCAGGCCATCGTCGTCGCCATGCACCATGATGAGTCCGCCGATCATGCGCGTAGACATGCCCCAGCTTGTCGTCTGCGCCAGTTCCTGCTGCCCTTCGGCGTTCTGGAACTTGATGTTCTGCGCCCGGCTGAAGGTCGTGCCCAGGAAATGCGACGTGCCGGCCTGAAGCGCCTTCCCGTCCTGCATCATCGCTTCGATGGAATAAGTCGCGACCGCGCCGGGAAAGCGCTCATTCTCCGGCTTTTCGCCCGCGATGACCGGAAGCGCGACACATTCCTCGGCAAAGCTGCGGTAGACTTCCAGCATCTTCATCGTCTCGTCCATCGCTTCATCGACGGTGGCATGGGCGGTATGTCCTTCCTGCCAAAGGAACTCGCTGGTGCGCAGGAACATGCGCGTCCGCATTTCCCAACGCACGACATTGGCCCATTGGTTGATGAGCACGGGCAGGTCGCGCCAGCTCTGCACCCAGCGGGAAAAGGCCGCGCCGATCACGGTTTCGGACGTCGGACGCACCACCAGCGGCTCTTCCAGCTTCGCTTCGGGGTCCGGCACCAGCTTGCCGTCCTTCTGGATCAGGCGGTGATGGGTGACGACAGCCATTTCCTTGGCGAAGCCGTCCACATGTTCCGCTTCCTTCTCGAAATAGGAAAGCGGAATGAACAGCGGGAAATAGCAGTTTTCGTGGCCCGTCGCCTTGATCCGGTCGTCCAGCAGCTTCTGGATGCGTTCCCAGATTCCATAACCCCACGGGCGGATGACCATGCAGCCGCGCACGCCGCTTTCCTCGGCCATGTCGGCTTCGGATATGACCGCCTGATACCAGGCGGCGAAATCCTGTTCACGGGTTACGGAAAGGGCGTGTTTCACGGGGTCGACCTTAGGCTGCCTGAGTGCGGATGATGGCGCGCCATAGGGCACGCGCACGGCCTCTGTCGACCCCCGAAGCGAGCGGGCGGGACTCTTTAGCCCAGCTTGTCGATCTTGGCGTTGAGCGCCGCCAGCTGCGCCTTGAGGTCGGCGATCTCGTCATCCTTGCTTTCGTCGGATCGCGCAGGCTCCGCCGCCGCCGGCGAAGCGACGCTCCCGCCAAAGGCGCTGGCCGCGGCCTCGAACATCTGCATGTTCCGCTTGGCGATCTCCGCGAAGGGGCCGCCGCCGAAAGCGCCTTTCATCGCTTCCCGGAATTGCTGCTGGTTCTTGCGGAACGCATCCATGGACGCCTCCAGATATTGCGGCACCATCGACTGCATGGAATCGCCATACATCGCGATCAACTGGCGCAGGAAGTTGACGGGCAGCATGTTCTTGCCGCGCTGCTCTTCCTCCATGATGATCTGGGTCAGGACATTGTGCGTGATGTCTTCGCCGGTCTTTGCATCGACCACCACGAACTCGCGCCCCTCGCGAGTCATCTGCGACAACAGATCGAGCGTGATATAGCTCGATGTTTCCGTATTATAGAGCCGCCGGTTAGCATATTTCTTGATAATCACCGGCTCGGATTCGTTTGCCGTCTTGGACTTCGCCATGGACATCTCTCCCACACCTGCTCATTCCGCATTAGCACAAGCCAATGCCGCGCCGCAACATGGCCCCCGCCCCTTGCCGCTTTTCCTGGATATTTTATGGCGGGAAACAGAGGGCGACCCGGAATTGCGCCGCCGCGCTTTTGAAGGCCTGAAAAAATATCAGTGGGCGGAGCGGCCCGACCCGCCCCCTTCCGCCCCCGTTTTTGCTGCGGCGGGAAACGCCCGATTGCTGCGTTACGGCAAGGCGAGCGGGCGTAATCCCGTCGTCTTCGTGCCATCGCTCATCAATCCGCCCACCGTGCTCGACCTATCGGAAAGCCGATCGATGCTGCGCCACATGGCCGCACAAGGACATGACGCCTATCTGGTCGACTGGGGAACGCCTGCGGCAGAAGATTCGACGCTCGGCCTGGACGGCCATGTAGCGGAGCGACTGGTTCCGATGCTGGCGGCGCTCCCCGCTCCCCCGCTCCTCGTCGGCTATTGCCTTGGAGGCAGCCTGGCGCTGGGCGCGGCTATGCTGCACCCGGTGCGGGCCATCGCAACCATCGCCGCCCCCTGGCATTTCGATGGTTTCCCGCAAGCCGACCTCGATCAGATCATCGGCCTATGGAGGGGCGCGAAGGCGACATGCCAGCGTCTTGGCTATGTTCCGATGGAAGTTCTTCAATCGGGTTTCTGGGCCCTCGATCCCGCGCGAACCATCCGGAAATTCGCGGCCTTTGCCGACACGCCGCACGGAACGGACGATGAGCGCGCCTTCCTCGCGGTGGAAGATTGGGCGAATGGCGGCGCGCACTTGACCTTTGCCGCGGGACGCGACCTCTTCGAGGCATTCTATCACGGGAATATCAGCGGATCGGGGAAATGGACGGTGCGGGGCCGCGCCGTGCAGATCGAATCCCTGCGCTGTCCCGGCTTGTCCATTCGTTCCGCCACGGACCGGATCGTTCCGGCGGCCGCCGCGCCAAGGCTTGCGGAAGGCCGGACCCTGCAAATGGGGCATGTGGGGATGATCGTAGGGCGTCGGGCACCGGACCTGCTATGGAATCCTTTATCCCGGTGGCTTTCGGGACATGGCGGATAATGATATGCGGACGCGCTAGGGGCCGATCGGCCTAAGGATTTCCCAATACAAGGATGTGAACGTGTCAGACATCGTCATCACCGCAGCCAAGCGAACCGCCGTCGGGAGTTTCCTGGGCGCGTATGCCAACACGCCCGCGCACGAACTGGGCAGGACGGCAATCGTCGCCGCCCTGGCGCAGGCGGGTGTCTCGCCCGGAGACGTGGACGAAGTCATACTGGGCCAGATACTGACTGCCGGACAAGGACAGAATCCCGCCCGGCAGGCGGCGGTCAACGCTGGTATTCCGGTCGAACGGACCGCCATCGGGCTTAATCAGCTTTGCGGTTCGGGCCTGCGCGCCGTGGCGCTGGCGGCGCAGGCGATCAAGGCCGGCGACGCCCGCATCATGATCGCGGGCGGTCAGGAAAATATGTCCATGGCGCCTCATGCGCAAAATCTGCGCAACGGCGTCAAGATGGGCGCCTTGTCGCTGGTCGATACCATGATCCTCGACGGCCTGACCGACGCGTTCCACAATTACCATATGGGCGTAACCGCTGAAAACCTGGCCGAAAAATACCAGATTTCCCGCGATGCGCAGGATCAGTTCGCCGTCGCGAGCCAGAACAAGGCGGAGGCCGCGCGCGCAGCCGGTCGCTTCAAGGACGAAATCGCGCCCGTCACGATCAAGGGCCGCAAAGGCGATGTGGTGGTCGACAGCGACGAATATATCCGCACCGGCGCGACGCTGGAGGCGATGCAGGCATTGAAGCCCGCCTTCAAGAAGGACGGCACCGTCACCGCCGGCAACGCCAGCGGCATCAACGACGGCGCAGCGGCATTGGTCGTCATGAGCGGGACGGAAGCAGCCAGGCGCACTGCGCCGGTGCTGGGACGCATCGCCTCCTTCGCCACCTGCGGCGTGGACCCGGCGATCATGGGCATAGGCCCCGCCCCGGCCACCCGCATCGCGCTGGAGAAGGCCGGCTGGTCGCTGGACGACATCGATCTGATCGAGGCCAATGAGGCTTTCGCCGCTCAGTCCCTGGCCGTGGGACAGGAGCTGGGCTGGGATCCGGCGAAGGTGAACGTCAATGGCGGGGCCATCGCCCTCGGCCACCCGATAGGCGCTTCCGGCGCGCGCGTGCTCACCACGCTGCTTTATGAAATGCAGAAGCGCGACGCCAAAAAGGGTCTGGCAACATTGTGTGTCGGCGGCGGCATGGGCGTCGCCATGTGCATCGAGCGCTGATTTTTCAGCGTCGGAGATGCGGCCGCCGGTCGATGGATCGGCGGCCTTCCTTATACCCAGATTCGATCGAAACGATTTCCAAGGCCGGTGAGAAGTTCATATTGCGACAGGCCCGATGCGGCGGCGGCCCGCGATAACGCATAATCGATGCCCAGCCATTGCCCTTCGCCGATGCCCGGCTTGCCTGTCACGTCGACCGCCAGCAAGTCCATGGAGATGCGCCCGACGAGCGGCAGCCTCTCACCTTCCACGAATACCGCGCCGCAGCCGGAAAAGCTGCGCAAATATCCGTCCGCATAACCAAGGTTCAATATCGCTATATCCATATCGGCGGGCGCGCGGAAGGTTGCATTATAGCCGATGGTGTCGCCGGCGATGACACGGCGGCGTTGCAGCACCTGCGCTTCGGGAAACACCACCTGACGGATATGGCGGGCGGCCAGATCGTGCACGATGCCGCCATAGAGCGCGATTCCCGGACGCGTCAGATCGAAGGCATAATCGCGGCCCAGGCAAATGCCTGCGCTGTTGGCGAGACTATAGCGCCGGGCTGCGACCCTGGCCTTGATCGCGAGGAAGCGTTCGCGTTGAAGCGCGTTTAACGGCGTGTCCTCGTCCGCCGAGGCCAGATGGCTGAACAGGGTATCGATCGGCAGTCCTTCGACCAGCGCGGCGACGTCATCCCGCCAGTCGATTCCCAGGCGGTTCATGCCGGTATCGACCATGACGTGACATTCGCCCCCGCCAGCGGCTTTCCATCGTTCGATCTGGCCGGGCGAGCATAATACAGGCATGGCGCGCGAAATCCGGGCATGGGGCATGTCTTCTTCACGCACCCCATGCAGGACCGACAGGCAGGTCCCCGTTTCCAGCAGGGTTTCCAGTTGCTCCGCTTCATGCCAGTTCGAGACGAAGAAATCCCTGCAACCCGCGGCTATCAAGCGGCGCATGACCTCGCGAGCGCCCAGACCATAGCCGTCCGCCTTGATCGCGGCGCCACAGGCGGCCGCGCCGCTTTGCCTTGCAAGCCATTGCCAGTTCGAAACCAGCGCATCGCTATCGAGGCGCAAGCGGAGCGGAGCGGGAAAGGAACGCATGGCTCCGCCGATAGACCCATCCCACTCTCAGGTCGAGCGTTCAGGCATCGAGTTTCTTTCCGCGCGTTTCAACGGATATCCGGGCGGCCAAGGCAGGAACAGGCGCAAGACCTGTTCTCGCCCATGTCCTGCAAAACGGCTATTCCAGTTCCAGAATGATCGCGTCGACCGGCAGGCTTTCGCCCTGCGCCGCCGAGACGCTCTTCACCACGCCCGCCTTTTGCGCGCGCAGGATGTTCTCCATCTTCATCGCCTCGATCACCGCGAGCGGCTGGCCGATTTCGACCTTGTCGCCTTCCTTCACATTGAGCGCCACCAGCAGGCCCGGCATCGGGCAGATGAGGAACCTCGAAAGATCGGGCGGAATCTTCTCGATCATGTGCTTCGCATAAGGCGCGGCGTGAGCGGGCAGGATACGCAGCTTGTGGCTCGCGCCATGCGCGGTCAGCACGAAGCCTGCGCGCACCGGCGCGATCTTGACCGAAAGCGGCTCATCGCCGAACTCCGCCTCGATCAGGCGGTCGCCGGGCGTATATTCAAGGCTCATGTCCAGCGGCTCGCCGTCGACGGTCACGTCGTCGCCCATGATGACGACATCATGGATCGCTTCCCCGATCCTGACCTGCCAGCCGGTCGGAGCCTTCAGCTTCTTGCCGAGCTGGCCATCGATGCGGCGGGCGCGGTCGGCCTGTGCCATGGCGGCGAACGCGCCGATAGCCGCCAGCTTGCGAAGCAGTTCCTCCGACGCCGGCGCGCCTTCGAAACCTTCCGGATATTCCTGCGCGATGAAGCCGGTCGTGATGTCCCCCGAACGGAAGCGTTCATGCTGCATCAGCGCCGACAGGAAATCGATATTATGGCCTGGCCCTTCGATCTCGAAGCGGTCGAGCGCCACGATCTGCTTGTCGATGGCTTCCAGGCGCGTCGGCGCCCAGGTGATCAGCTTGGCGATCATCGGGTCGTAGAACATGCTGACCTCACCGCCTTCCTGCACGCCGTCGTCGACGCGCACGCCATCGCCGGTTTCGGGCGGCGTGTAACGGATCAGACGACCCGTCGAGGGCAGGAAGCCACGATAGGGATCTTCGGCATAGACGCGGTTTTCGATGGCCCAGCCGTTGATCTTCACATCCTCCTGACGGAAGGAGAGTTCCTCGCCATTGGCGACGCGGATCATCTGCTCGACCAGATCGAGGCCGGTGATCTCTTCGGTCACAGGATGCTCGACCTGCAAACGGGTGTTCATTTCGAGGAAGTAGAAACCGTCCCCCGTCTTGTCCGCGCCCGACACGATCAGTTCCACCGTGCCCGCGCTGAAATAGCCGACCGCGCGCGCCAGGGCGACGCACTGCTCGCCCATCTTCTTGCGCATTTCGGGGGATACGAAGGGCGAAGGCGCTTCCTCCACCACCTTCTGGTGGCGGCGCTGGATCGAGCATTCGCGCTCGTTGAGGTAGACGATATTGCCGTGCTGGTCGCCCAGGATCTGGATTTCGATGTGGCGCGGGCTTTCGATGAACTTCTCGATGAACACGCGATCGTCGCCGAAGCTGTTCAGCCCCTCGCGCTTGGTCGCCTCGAAGCCTTCGCGGACGTCCTGCTCGGAATAGGCAAGGCGCATCCCCTTGCCGCCGCCGCCGGCCGACGCCTTCATCATCACCGGATAGCCGATCTCGTTGGAGATCTTCACCGCATGTTCGGTATCCTCGATCACGCCGACATAGCCGGGGACGACATTGACGCCCGCTTCCATCGCCAGCTTCTTGGATTCGATCTTGTCGCCCATCGCGGCGATGGCGTTGGCGGGCGGGCCGACGAAGATGATGCCCTCTGCATCCAACGCCTTGCGGAAGCTCTCGCGCTCCGACAGGAAGCCATAGCCGGGGTGAACCGCATCGGCGCCGGTCGCCTTGCACGCCTCGATGATCTTGTCCGCGAGCAGATAAGACTGGGCGGCGGGCGGCGGGCCGAGGTGCACGGCTTCATCCGCCATCAGCACATGGGGGCTGCGCGCATCGGCATCGGAATAGACCGCCACGGTCTTGATGCCCATCTTCTGCGCGGTGCGGATCACGCGGCACGCGATTTCGCCACGGTTCGCGATCAGGATCTTGGTGATTGCCATCTTTAGTCCTTGCCCAGTCCTATTCTTCTCGCCCTTGCGGGCTATCCTGTTCCCTCGCGACCGTCACCCTGAACATGTTTGGCTTGCGCCGACTTTCAGTTCAGGGCCCATCTCTCCTCTCGAACCAAAGGCCGGAAAGGCACAATGGATGCTGAAACAAGTTCAGCATGACCGAAGAAGGGAAATATTATTCCGCCGCCTCCAGATGCCCGTGCGGCTGCGCCATCATCGGCGTCAGCCCCAGCTTGCCCAGCAGCGTCGCATCCTTGTCGTCCCCGGCATTGGCCGCCGTCAGTAGCTTGTCGCCCGTGAAGATGCTGTTCGCGCCCGCCATGAAGCAGAGCGCCTGACAGGCTTCGCTCATGCTCTCGCGGCCCGCGCTCAGGCGCACCATGGACTGCGGCATGACGATCCGCGCCACGGCCACGGTGCGGACGAACTCGACCTCATCGATCTTCGCGAGCGGCGTGTCCTTGAGCATATCGCCCAGCACCGTGCCAGCGACCGGCACCAGCGCGTTGATCGGCACGCTTTCCGGATGCGGCATGGTGGCAAGCGCGTGGAGGAAACCGATGCGGTCGCTCCGCGTCTCGCCCATGCCCACGATGCCGCCGCAACACACGTTGATGCCCGCCGAACGCACATTTTCCAGCGTCTCGATCCGGTCCTCGAAGGTCCGGGTGGTGATGACGTTGGCGTAGTTTTCCGGCGAGGTATCGATATTGTGGTTATAATAATCGAGGCCCGCATCCGCGAGTTGCCTGGCCTGCCCCTCGCTCAACATGCCGAGCGTCATGCAGGTTTCCATGCCCATCGCACGGACGCCCTTCACCATCTCGACCAGCTTGGGCATGTCCCGTTCCTTGGGATTGCGCCATGCCGCGCCCATGCAGAAACGGCCCGACCCATGATCCTTGGCCTGCGCCGCCGCCTGGAGCACAGCCTGCACGTCCATCAGCTTGGTGGCCTTGAGGCCGCTTTCCGCTTCGGTCGACTGGCTGCAATAGCCGCAGTCTTCGGGGCAACCGCCGGTCTTGATCGACAACAGGGTCGAAAGCTGCACCTCGTTGCGCGGGAAGTTCGCGCGGTGGATCGACTGCGCCTCGAACATCAGGTCGTTGAAGGGCAGGTCGAACAGCGCGGCGATTTCGTCGCGCGTCCAGTCGGTGCGGGGCGTCATCTGGTTCAAGCGGCTTCCTCCAGCCCCGCCGGGGGCATGTTGTGGCCGAGAAGGCGCAGCACATCGGCGGCGCATTCCACGACGTTGGAGCCTGGGCCATAAATCCCCTGCACGCCCGCGTCACGGAGATAGTCATAATCCTGCGGCGGAATGACCCCGCCCGCGATCACCTTGATGTCGTTGCGCCCGGCTTCGCGAAGCTGGCGGATGAGGTCGGGGATCAGCGTCTTGTGCCCGGCGGCGAGCGACGATGCGCCGACCACGTCCACGCCGCTATCCAGCGCCAGCACGACGGTTTCCTCCGGCGTCTGGAACAATGGTCCCGACACGACGTCGAAACCCATGTCCCCGAAGGCGGAAGCGATGATATTGGCGCCCCGGTCGTGGCCGTCCTGCCCCATCTTGGCGATAAGGATCTTCGGCTTGCGACCAAGGCGCCGCTCGACGGCCTGCACACCGTCAAGAACCTGTTTCCAGCGGCTGTCGTCCTTGTAAGGCGCGGCATAGACGCCCTTCACCGGCGTCGGCACGGTGCCGTAGCGGTCGAATCTCTCCTCCATCGCGGAGCTGATTTCACCCAGCGTCGCGCGGGCGCGTGCCGCCTCCACCGCCAGCGCGAGCAGGTTGTTCTCGATGCTCGCCGGGCTGGCCGCGCCCTTACGAAGGGCGTCCAGAGCCGCCTGACACTTCGCCTCGTCGCGCTCCGCCTTCATCTTGTTGATGCGGGCGATCTGCGCTTCGCGGACCTTGGTGTTGTCGACCTCCAGCGTTTCAAGCAGGTCTTCATTGGCAAGGCGATATTTGTTGACGCCGACGATCACGTCCTCGCCCCGGTCCACGCGGGCCTGACGGGCGGCGGCGGCTTCCTCGATCATCGCCTTGGGCCAGCCGGCCGCGACCGCCTTGGCCATGCCGCCTTCGCTCTGGACGCGGTCGATGATCTCCTGCGCGCGGTCGACCAGTTCCTGCGTCAGCGCTTCGACATAATAGCTGCCACCCAACGGATCGACGACATTGCACATGCCCGTCTCTTCCTGGATGATGATCTGCGTATTACGGGCGATGCGCGCCGAAAAATCCGTCGGCAGCGCGATGGCTTCGTCCAGCGCGTTGGTGTGCAGCGACTGGGTGCCGCCCAGCATCGCGGCCATCGCCTCGATGGTGGTGCGCATGACGTTGTTATAGGGGTCCTGCTCGGTCAGCGACACGCCGCTGGTCTGGCAGTGGGTGCGCAGCATCTTGGAGCGCTCGTCCTGCGCGCCCAGCTTCGTCATGGCGCGGTGCCACAGGACGCGTGCGGCGCGCAGCTTCGCCACTTCCATGAAGAAGTTCATGCCGATGGCGAAGAAGAAGCTCAGCCGTCCCGCGAACTTGTCGATGTCGAGGCCCGACGCCACGCCATATTTCACATATTCCATGCCGTCCGCGATGGTGAAGGCCAGTTCCTGCACCTGCGTCGCACCGGCTTCCTGCATGTGATAGCCGGAGATGGAGATGCTGTTGAATTTCGGCATCTCGCGGCTGGTATAGCCGAAAATATCGGAGATGATCCGCATCGAGGGTTCGGGCGGGTAGATATAGGTGTTGCGGACCATGAACTCTTTCAGAATGTCGTTCTGAATGGTCCCGTCGAGCAGCTTGCGGTCGACGCCCTGCTCCTCGCCCGCCACGATGAAGAAGGAGAGGATCGGGATGACCGCACCGTTCATGGTCATGGAGACCGACATCTGGTCGAGCGGAATGCCGTCGAACAGGATCTTCATGTCCTCGACGCTGTCGATCGCCACGCCCGCCTTACCCACGTCGCCCACGACGCGCGGATGGTCGCTGTCATATCCCCGATGGGTGGCAAGGTCGAAGGCGACCGAAAGCCCCTTCTGCCCCGCCGCCAGGTTGCGGCGATAGAAGGCGTTGGATTCCTCGGCGGTCGAAAAGCCCGCATATTGGCGGATGGTCCACGGACGCCCCGCATACATGGATGCCTTCACGCCGCGGGTGAAGGGCGCAAAGCCGGGAAAGCCCGGATCGACCTGCACATCCTGCGCCGTGTAAAGCGGCTTGACGTCGATCCCTTCCGGCGTGTGCCAGGTAAGGTCCTTGCCCTTCACTTCCTTGGTCGCGGCGGCGGCCCATTGATCCAGCGTCGGCTTGTCGGTCACTTCAATCTCCGTTCGTCCCGAGTGCAGTCGAGAGACGTTCATTCCGTTCAGTGCGCCTCTTTGGGCGTTTCCATGATTTCGGTCAGGACACCGTTCATGTCCTTGGGATGGACGAAGAAGATCAGCGTGCCATGCGCGCCGATGCGGGGTTCACCCAGCACCTTCTTGCCCAGACCTTCAAACCATGCCTTCGCCTCATGGATATCGGGCACTTCGTAGCACATATGATGCTGTCCGCCCGCCGGGTTCTTGGCGATGAAGCCGTGAATGGGGCTGTTTTCGCCCAGCGGTTCGATCAGCTCGATCTGTGTGCCATTGGTGCCATTTTCGCCCGGCGTGTCAACGAAGCAGACCTTCACGCCCTGCGAAGGCATATCGAAAGATTCGTGGATCTTCGTCGCGCCCATCACGTCGCGATAATAAACGATGCTGGCCTCCAGCGAGGGGGTCGCAATGCCGATATGGTTAAGCCGTCCGAGTTTCATGCCACATTCTCGATGACCATGGCGATCCCCTGACCGCCGCCAATGCACATGGTGATAAGGCCATATTTACCGCCCGTGCGCTTGAGTTCATAGGCCGTCTTAACCGTCAGGATCGCGCCGGTCGCGCCGACCGGATGACCCAGCGCGATGCCGCTGCCATTGGGATTGACCTTTTCCGGATCGAAGCCCAGTTCCTTGGCGACGGCGCAGGCCTGCGCGGCAAAAGCCTCATTGGCCTCGATCACGTCGATCTGATCAAGCGTCACACCAGCCCGCTCCAGAGCGATGGGGACCGCCTTGATCGGCCCGACGCCCATGATCCGCGGATCGACGCCCGCATGGCCCCATCCCAGGATGCGCGCAAGCGGCTTCAAGCCCTTTTCCGCCACCGCCTTACCGCTTGCCACCACGACGGCGCCCGCGCCATCGTTGATGCCGGATGCGTTGCCGGGTGTCACGGTGCCGCCCTCCTTCCGGAAGGCAGGCTTGAGCTTCGCCATCTCCTCCAGGCTGGCGTCGGCGCGGACATGCTCGTCCGTATCGAAAGTGACGACGCCCTTGCGGCTCTTCACTTCCACCGGCACGATCTGTTCCTTGAAGCGGCCTTCCACAATGGCTCTTGCGGCACGGCTATGCCCTTCGACCGCAAGCGCATCCTGTGCGGCGCGGGAAACCTGATATTTCTCAGCCACATTCTCGGCGGTGATGCCCATGTGGAAATGCTCGAACGGGTCCGAAAGCACCTCCAGCATGGCGTCGATCATCTTGATGTCGCCCATCTTGGTGCCGAAGCGGGCGGCTTTCACCACATGCGGGGAATTGCTCATGCTTTCCGTGCCGCCTGCCAGGGCGATATCGGCCTCGCCCAGCTTCAGCGTCTGCGCGGCGGAAATGATCGCCTGCAACCCCGATCCGCACAAACGATTGAGCGTCAGCGCGGGCGCTTCAACGGGAATACCGGCGTTCACGCCGATGACGCGCGCGATATAGGCATCGCGCGGGCCGCTCTGGATGACCTGTCCTATAACGACGTGCTGTACATCGGCGGGCGCGACGGCCGCCCGTTCCATGGCGGCGACCGCAACGATGCGGCCCAGCTCGTCGGGCTGTACATCCTTGAGCGCCCCTCCGAAATCACCGATCGCGGTGCGCGCCGCGCCGACAATGAAAATGTCCCGATCGTCCATGACCAATACCTTTTTGCTTTAACGATCCGTCACCTGACCGATATGTCAGAGCGGAATATTGTCGTGCTTCTTCCAGGGGTTCTCCAGGCTCTTGTTGCGGAGCTTGCGGAGGCCGAGCGCGATGCGCTTGCGGGTGGAATGGGGCTGGATCACCTCATCGATGAAGCCCTTGCTCGCGGCGACGAAGGGATTGGCGAAGCGGTCCTCATATTCCTTGGTGCGCTCGGCGATCTCTTCGGGAGTCTTGCCGCGAAAGATGATCTCGACCGCGCCCTTCGCGCCCATCACCGCGATCTCGGCGGTCGGCCAGGCATAGTTGAGGTCGCCGCGCAGATGCTTGGAGGACATGACGTCATAGGCCCCGCCATAGGCCTTGCGCGTGATGACGGTGATCTTTGGCACGGTCGCTTCGGCATAGGCGAAGAGCAGCTTCGCGCCATGCTTGATGATGCCGTTATGCTCCTGCGCGGTGCCCGGCAGGAAGCCCGGCACATCGACGAAGGTGACGATGGGAATCTCGAACGCGTCGCAGAAGCGGACGAAACGGGCCGCCTTCTTGGACGAGTTGATGTCCAGCACCCCCGCCAGCACCATCGGCTGATTGGCGACGATGCCGACGGTCCGCCCTTCGATCCGGCCGAAACCGCAGAGGATATTGCCCGCGTGGGCGGGCTGCACTTCAAAGAAGTCGCCTTCGTCCACGACCTTTCGGATCAATTCATGCATGTCATAGGGCTGGTTGGCGTTAGCCGGAACCAGCGTATCGAGACTTTCGTCGGCCCGGTCCCAGGGGTCCGCGCTGGGGCGCTCCGGCACAGGCTCGCGGTTGGAGGCGGGCAGGAAATCCACGAAATCGCGCACCGACAGCAGCGCTTCCAGATCGTTCTCGAACGCCACGTCGGCGACGCCCGACTTGGTGGTATGGGCCACGGCCCCGCCCAGTTCCTCCTGCGTCACGACTTCGTTGGTGACGGTCTTCACGACGTCGGGACCCGTCACGAACATGAAGCTTGAATCCTTCACCATGAAGATGAAGTCGGTCATGGCGGGCGAATAGACCGCGCCGCCCGCGCACGGCCCCATGATGACGCTGATCTGCGGCACGACGCCCGATGCCAGCACATTGCGCTGGAACACCTCGGCATAGCCCGCGAGGCTGGCGACGCCTTCCTGAATACGCGCGCCGCCGGAATCGTTGAGGCCGATGACCGGTGCGCCGACCTTCAGCGCCATGTCCATGATCTTGCAGATCTTGGTCGCGTGCCGTTCGGATAGCGCCCCGCCGTAAACGGTGAAGTCCTGGCTGAAGACATAGACCAGCCGGCCGTTGATGGTGCCGGAGCCGGTGACGACGCCATCGCCCGGAATATGCTGCTCATCCATGCCGAAATCGACGCAGTTATGTTCGACATACATGTCGAGTTCTTCGAAGCTGTCCTCGTCCAGCAGCACCTCCAGCCTCTCGCGCGCGGTCAGCTTGCCCTTGGCGTGCTGGGCGTCGATGCGGCGCTGGCCGCCGCCGAGGCGGGCGGCTTCGCGCTTCGCTTCAAGCTGTTCGATGATGGCGAGCTTGGACATAATAAGGCATCTCTCCAGTCGGTACGGACGGGTATGCCTGCCCCTTTCCAGCCTTTGGCGCTTTTTCGCAAATGTAAATTTGCTAATTTGCAAATCACGACTTTGCAAATTATGCGGAGCAGCATGGCACGCGGCAATCGCATCTTCGCCGGTCAGAGGCTCCGTCAGCTTCGGATCGATCATCGCATGGACCAGGCCGCCATGGCGCAGGCGCTTGGGATTTCCGTATCCTATCTTAGCCAGTTGGAGAATGACGACCGGCCGCTCACCGCCAAGGTGAAGGCAGCACTCGCCAGCGCCTTCCCGACCGACTGGGCGAGTTTCGACAGCCGGGAGGAGGAGCAGCTTCTGGGCGCGTTCACCTTCGCCCTGGCGCACCCCGAATTGCCGGGCGCATTGCTGGAGCCGGAGCGGATCGAGAAGCTTCATCTCCAATTCCCCGAATTCGCAGCCCGCTATGTCGATCTCTACAACGCCCATATGCGCGCCAATGAGCGGATCAACATGATCGAGGAGGCCATCGCCAACGATCATGCCGTGCAAGCCCGCCTGCCATGGGAAGCGGCGCGCGACTGGTTCCATGAGGCGGGCAATTACGTCCATCCGCTCGATTGCCTGGCGGAGGATATGGCCGCCAGCTTCACCGCGGGGCAGGCGCTGGACGAAGGGATGCTGGTGGAAGCGCTGGCGCGGCGGCACGGTATCGAAACGCTGATCGCCGACACGCCGGACTCATCGCTTCGCACCTATAGCGCGAACGACAGGCGGCTGTTCGTCAACGCCGCCCTGCCCACCGAAAGCCGCAAGTTCATGTTGGGCCATCAGTTGATGATCCTGGAGGGGCAGACGCTGATCGCGGACATAGTGGCGAAGGCCGCCCTGTCCGTGGCGGGCGCGGACCGGCTGCTGGCCGTCGGCCTGGGCAATTATGCGGCGGGCGCATTGCTGATGCCCTATGCTCCGTTCCGGGAGGCGGCGCGGGAAAGCCGGCACGATATCGACAAGCTGGCGCGGCGCTTCGGCGTCAGTTTCGAACAGGCATGCCATCGCCTCTCGACGCTGCAAAGGCCGGGGCTGCGCGGCATTCCCTTCTTTTTCTGCCGGGTCGACATGGCGGGGAATATCACGAAGCGCCACAGCGCCACCCGGCTGCAATTCGCGCGCTTCGGCGGGGCCTGCCCGCTATGGAACGTGCATGAGGCAGTCGCCATTCCAGACCGCATCAACGTGCAGCTTGGCGAAACGCCGGACGGGGTGCGCTATGTGTCCATGGCCAAGGGGCTGGTGAAGCCGTCCGGCAGCTACGCCCGAACGCCGCGCCGCTATGCCGTGGTGCTGGGATGCGAAGTCGCCCATGCGGCGAACTTCGTCTATGCGGACGGCCTGCGGCTGGAGGACGAGGGCGCGGCGACGCCCATCGGCATCACCTGCCGCCTCTGCCCGCGCCAAAGCTGCGACCAGCGCGCGTTCCCGCCCGCCGACCGGCCGATCCATGTCGATCCCGACAACCGGCAGATCGTGCCCTACTGGATCGGTTGAGCCAGTTTGATCCAATTGGCCCTGCCAGGCGGGGATCGGCTTTCCTAAAAGGGGATGCGATGACATATGACGCCGCCCTTCCCGACCTGCGCGATGACCTTGCGGAACGGGGCTACGCGCGGCTGGAGAGCGCCCAGACGCTGGCGCTGCTGAATGTCGCGTCGGATGCATGGGAGAGTTTCGCGGCAAGCTGGAACGATCTTGGCTCCGATCTCTACATGGCGGACGGAGGGCGCTACCGCCGCCGCCGTCACGCGGCTTTCCGCTGCGAGGACGGAGTCTTCATCCGCAAGCCGCATCAGCCGCATTTCCAGAGCCGCGATTATAATCCGCTGAACGGCGACGTGCAGCGCTGGTTCGATCCAGTAGCGGACGCAACGGCGGACGGCGCCGTGATGCAGGCCGTCTTCGCGCTGTGCGCGCGGGCATTTGCGGAGCGCGGCGCGCCGTCCTGGCATGTCGAGGCGCATCAGTTCCGTATCGAAACCGGCAAGGATGAGACAGGCAGGCCCACGCCCGAAGGATTGCATCGGGACGGCGTAGACTGGGTCTTCGTGATGCTGATCGAACGCCGCAATGTACGCGAGGGCGTTACCCGTATCGGCGCGCCGGACGGAACCGGGCTGGGCGAGTTCACGCTGGCCCTGCCGGGCGACGCGGTGCTGATCGACGATCGCCGCATCCTGCACGGCGTCACGGAAATCCATGCCGTCGATCCCGAACGGCCCGCCTGGCGGGATGCCCTGGTCGTGACGTTCGCGGCGGAATAAGCCTATTTCAGCAGCACCAGCTCCTCTGCCATGCTTGGGTGGAGGGCGACCGTATCGTCGAACTGCTGCTTGGTAAGGCCCGCCTTGACCGCGATGGCCGCGGCTTGCAGGATTTCGGGCGCATCGGGACCGATCATGTGGAGGCCGACGACGCGGTCGGTGGTGGCGTCCACCACCATCTTGTAGAGCGCCCTTTCCTCCCGGCCCGCCAGCACATTCTTCATCGGGCGGAAGTCGGATGTGTAGACCTTGACCGTGCCGAGCTTGTTCTTCGCCTGCGCCTCGGTCAGGCCCACGCCCGCGAGCGGCGGATCGCTGAACACGGCGGAGGGCACGCAGTCATAATCGACCGTGCGAGGGTTGCCGCCGAACACGGTGTCGGCAAAGGCATGGCCTTCGCGAATGGCGACGGGGGTGAGTTGCAACCGATCGGTCACGTCGCCCACCGCATAGATGCTCTCGCAACTGGTACGGCTATGATCGTCGACCTTGATCGCGCCCTTTTCGTTGACTTCCACGCCCGCATTTTCGAGGCCAAGCCCATCGGTATGGGGCCGTCGCCCGGCCGCGAACAAAACGACATCGCAAGGGATCGGATCGCCGTCCTTGAAATGGACGCAGAGGGTGCCGTCATCCATCTTTTCGATCTTGTCCAACTGCGCGTTGAAGCGGAACTGGATGCCCTTCCCCATGGAAATCTGCATCAGCCGGTCGCGGACGCTTTCGTCATAGCCGCGCAGCAGCGTCGAGGAGCGGTTTACCAGCGTCACCTGACTGCCGAACTGGTGGAAGATGCCCGCGAACTCATTGGCGATATAGCCGCCGCCGACGATGGCGAGACGCCTGGGGCACGCCTCCAGATGGAACATTTCGTTGGAGGTGATGCCATGCTCCGCCCCTTCGATTTCCGGGACGACCGGCCAAGCGCCGGTGGCGATCAGGATATGTTTCGCCGTGACTTCGCGCCCGCTGGCGAGGTGCACCGAATGCGGGCCGGTGATGGCGGCGCGTTCGGGGATCAGTTCGACCTGATGGCTGTCGAGCGTGTTCTTGTATAGCCCCTCCAGCCGATCCACTTCGGCCAGCACATTGTCGCGCAGCGTCGGCCATTCGAAGCCGCAATCGGGCACATTCCAGCCGAAACGGCGCGCATCCTTCAAGTCTTCGGCGAAATGCGCACCATAGACGAGCAGCTTCTTGGGCACGCAGCCCCGGATGACGCAGGTGCCCCCGACCCGATATTCCTCCGCCACCGCGACCTTCGCGCCATGACCGGCGGCGACCCGCGAGGCGCGCACGCCGCCCGATCCCGCGCCAATGACGAAAAGGTCGAAATCATAGTCGCTCATGCAAGCCTCCACTGGGTATGCCGCGCATATGACGGCACCCCGGCGGAGTTACAAACAGCTTTTATGTGGCTGTGGGTGGAAGGCGGACGTTGCAGCCTCCCTTCTTCCGCCAGGCCGACGAAAGCGGGCATCTCTTTTCTTCGTAGGCACGACCTAGCCTAAGTGAAATCCCAGCTTTCGCTGGGATGACGGACATTGAATGGCGAAAAACGGCCGCAATCAGCCCGCCGCAATCCCTACCCGCCGCCCAAAGCGATGCCGATCAGCGCCATGGTGGACGGATCGAAACCCTTCGGCCCATCCGCCTCGATGGATTTGGCGATTTCCTTGCCCAGCTCCACGCCGAACTGGTCGAAAGGGTTGATGCCCATCAGCACGGCATTGGCGAATGTGCGATGCTCGTAAAAGGCGATGAGCGCGCCCAGCGCCTCCGGCGTCACGTCCTCCATCAGAATGGTCGTGGAGGGGCGATTGCCTGGATAGGCCCGCGCGGGATCGTCGGGATTGTCGCGCCCGCGCATCAGCGCCGCTCCCTGCGCAAAGCAGTTGACCAGCAGCGCCCGGTGATGCGCCGGATCGAGCGCATGGCCCGGCTCGATCGAGGCGACGAACTCGACCGGCGTCAGGATCGTGCCCTGGTGGAGAAGCTGGAACACGGCATGTTGCGCGTCTGTCCCCACGCCGCCCCAGGTGATCGGCGCGGTGGGACCATCCACCGGATCGCCTTCCCGCGTGACGCTCTTGCCGTTGCTCTCCATCTCGAGCTGCTGGAGATAGGAGGGGAGCAGCCGCAGCCGCTCGTCATAGGCGAACAGCGCGCGGGTCTGGCAACCCATCACCCGCGTATAATATTGGTCGGCGAAGGCAGCGATCAGCGGCGCATTCTCATGCGGGGCGGAGAGGCGGAAATGCCGATCCATGGCGGCCGCGCCTTCCAGCAGGCTTTCGAAGGCGTCCCATCCCAGTGCTAGCGCCGCCGGGAAACCGATGGAGGACCAGAGCGAATAGCGCCCGCCCACGCTTTCGGAGAAAGGCAGGATGCGCGTTTCGTCGACGCCCCATTCTATCGCCTTGTCCGGCGAAGCGGTCAGCGCCACGACACGGCCATAGGGGTCGTCCACGCCCGCTTCCACCATCCAGTTGATCGCGCTCGCCGCGTTCAGCATGGTTTCGGTCGTGGTGAAGGTCTTGGACGCGATGGCGATCAATGTCGTGTGCGGATCGAAGCTGCTGATCGCCCGCTCCAGCGCGGTGCCATCCACATTGGAGACGATGGCGACATCATAGCGCAGACCGTCGCCGCCCAGCGCATCGACGATCAGGTCGGGTCCCAGCGCGGAACCGCCGATCCCGATATGCAGGATATGGCGGATCGGACCCAGCGCCTCCGCCTCTATGGCGTCGATCAGGGCGCGCATCCGGGCATGGAACATCCGCGCCCGCGCGACGCTGTCGGCATTGCCCTGGCCCCGCTCGGCGGGATGCTCGGCGGCGCGGCCTTCGCTGTTGTTGACGGGCTTTCCGGCGAACAATGCCTCGCGCCAGCCGGTGAAATCCCGCTCCTGCGCCAGCGTCAGGAAGGCATCCATCAGATCGTCCGTCAGATGCGTCTTCGACCAGTCGAACCGGATCGGCCCCTGCGTCAGCACGAAGCGGGACAGCCGGTCGGGATCGGCCGTGAAGATGGACTTGAGGTCAGCTTGCGGAAGGCGCGCGATGGCGGCCTGTGCAGGAGACGGCATGGGGAAATCCTCTTGTGACGTTGGCGATACCGACGCGGCGCCTGTCGATTCTTTCCCTCTTTAGTCAAAGACGGGACCATTTGCATCGGTGCCCGTGCTTGACGCGGCTCATTCAAGCCCGCAAAAGCCGCGACAGGCCGCTTTGCCGGCATCACGAAGGGACACATCGAACGAGCATGAGCGCAAAATCCGAAACGCGGGATTTCCTCTGGTTTCTCGCAAAGCTGGCGGTGTTCGTCTTTGTCCTGCGGAGCTTCATCGTTTCGCCGTTCAATATTCCATCGGAATCGATGCAGCCGCGCCTGCTGATCGGCGATTACCTGCTGGTGGCGAAATGGCCCTATGGCTATTCGCGCTATTCCCTGCCTTTCGGCGTGCCGCTGATCCCCGGCCGCATCTTCGCCTCGACGCCGGAACGCGGCGACGTGGCGGTGTTCAAGGCGCCGCCCAGCCAGAAGAATGATTATATCAAGCGCGTGATCGGCCTGCCCGGCGACATGATTTCCGTGCGCGGCGGCACGGTCTACCTGAACGGACAGGCCATACCGAAGAAGCGTGTCGCCGATCTGGTGATCCCCGTCACGCCCAATATGGTGGACGCGGCGCAGAAGGAGGGCAGCCCCTCCCCCTGCTATCGCCCGACATTCGAGGAAGCCGCGCCCGGCGGCGGACGCCAGTGCCGCTATCCGCAATATCGCGAGACGCTGCCCAACGGGAAAAGCTATAATGTGCTGGATCTCGTGCCCGATGGCGCGGCCGACGATCGCGATACGGTGGTCGTGCCCGAAGGCCATCTGTTCATGATGGGCGACAATCGCGACCGTAGCGCCGACAGCCGCTTTCCGGCGGTCGACGGCGGCGGCATCGGCCTGGTCCCGGAGGAAAATCTGGTGGGCAAGGCGATGATCTCCGTCTTCTCGACCGACGGCAGCGCCAACTGGTTCCTGCCGTGGACCTGGTTCACCGCCGCACGATGGAGCCGGATCGGGGAAGGCTTTTGACCAAGCCCGACACGGCGGCGTGGCTGAGCGCCCTCATTGGGCGCGCGCCGCGCGATGAGGGGCGGTTTCGACAGGCGCTGACCCATGGCAGCGCCAATGCCGCCAATTATGAACGGCTGGAGTTCCTGGGCGACCGGGTGCTGGGGCTGCTGATTTCCGAATGGCTCTATGACCGCTTTTCAGACGAGCCGGAAGGGAAACTATCCCGCCGGTTCAATGCGCTGGTGTCCGGGGAAACCTGTGCCGAGATCGCGCGTGGGGCGGGCGTGCCCACCCATCTCGTGCTGGGCAAACAGGCGCGCGACGACGGCGCGAACGACAGCGACAATGTGCTGGGCGACGTGATGGAGGCGCTGATCGGCGCGCTCTATCTGGAAGGCGGGCTGGACGAAGCGCGCACGCTGGTGCGGCGGCTCTGGGGCAACCGGGTCGACACGCAGACCAGCGCGCCCCGCCATCCCAAGTCCACGCTCCAGGAATGGGCCGCCGCCAACCGGCGCAAGCCGCCCGAATATGTGATGACTGACCGATCCGGCCCGCATCATGCGCTGCGCTTCACCGTCACCGTCTCGATCAAGGGCGCGGGCGAGGCGAGCGCCACGGGCGGATCGAAGCAGGAGGCGGAAACCGCCGCTGCAAAGGCGCTGCTGGAAAAGCTGATGGGCTGAAAGCCTGTCGTCGTCGCAATTTTTGGATTAAGCAGAAACAGCCGCGCCGACATGCGGATGAATGGAGTTTTGATTGACGGTTGACCTCAATAACCAGCGCTGCGGCGTGGTTGCCATTGTTGGCGCTCCCAATGCGGGCAAGTCCACGCTCGTCAACGCGCTGGTGGGGCAGAAGGTGGCGATCACCAGTCCCAAGGCGCAGACCACCCGCACCCGCGTCATGGGCGTCGCGATAGAGGGCGACGCGCAGATCGTGCTGGTCGACACGCCCGGCATCTTCCAGCCCAGGCGGCGGCTGGACCGCGCCATGGTGCAGGCGGCATGGGGCGGCGCGCAGGGGGCGGACCTGATCGCGCTGATCGTCGATGGCAAGGCGGGACTGGGACCGAAGGTCGAACCGATCATCGAAGCCCTATCCGCCCGGTCGGAACGCAAATGGCTGATCCTCAACAAGGTCGACATCGCCGCGAAGGACAAGCTGCTGGTCCATACCCAGAAGCTGAACGACGCGCTGGGCTTCGAGGAGATTTTCTTCGTCAGCGCCGCGACCGGGGACGGCCTGCCCGAACTCAAGTCCGCTTTCGCCGCCGCGATGCCGGAAGGGCCATGGCACTTCCCGGAGGATCAGGTTTCCGACGCCACCGACCGCATGATGGCCGCCGAAATCACACGCGAGCAGCTCTATCACCAGCTCCACGCCGAATTGCCCTATGCAGCCGCCGTCGATACGGAGAAATATACCGAGCGCGAGGATGGATCGGTGGAAATCCACCAGCAGATACTCGTCGGCCGTCCCACCCAGCGGGCCATCGTGCTGGGCAAGGGCGGGCAGCGGCTCAAGGAAATCGGGTCGAAGGCACGGGCCGAGTTGTCCGCCCTGCTGGGCTGCCGGGTCCACCTCTACCTCCACGTCAAGGTGAAGGAGGATTGGGAGGAAGATCGCGGGATTTACCGGGATATCGGGCTGGACTGGGTCGATTGAATTTCCGGACCTGCGGAACCAGTCTCATCGACCATGTCAGGGCGCGGCGGGCTTGTCGGACACGGGAAGCAATGATGGCGGCGGGATCGATCCGGGCGCGATCCCGCCGAGCATGATTATTCAGCCGCGGCCTTCTTCGCGGTTGCTTTCTTTGCAGGCGCCTTCTTCACCGGAGCTTTCTTGGCCGCCGCCTTTTTGGGAGCCGCCTTCCTGCCCTTCTTCGCCGGAGCCGCCGCCGCGCGCGCGTCGATCAGTTGCGCGGCCTCCTCCAGCGTCAGGGCGTCCTGCTCGATCGTCTTGGGCAAGGTGGCGTTGGTGGTGCCGTCCGTGACATAAGGGCCATAGCGGCCCGCCATCAGCTTGATCTCCGCCTCGGTGCGCGGGTGCTTGCCCAGCACCTTGAGCGGCTCGCGCCCGCCCGCCGAACGCCCGCCGCGATTGGCAGCGTCTGCCAGCTTGGCGACCGCGCTGTTCATGCCGACCTCGAAAATCTCGGCGGTGGAGGAGAGGCGGCCATATTTGCCGTCATGCAGCAAATAGGGACCAAAGCGGCCGATATTGGCGACGATGGGCTTGCCCGTTTCGGGATGCATCCCGATTTCCCGAGGCAGGCTCAGCAGCTTCACCGCCCAGTCGAGCGTCAGTTCGCCATCCGGCAAGTCCTTGGGGATCGACCCGCGCTTCGCCTCCTTCCCCACGCCCATTTCGATATAGGGACCGAATCGGCCCGATTTCCTGACGATATCCTGCCCGGTTTCGGGGTGCTGGCCCAGCACTTCGGGTCCCGTATCCTGGCCGCCATCGGCGCCGCCGGGCTGGCCGAACTTCCGCGTATATTTGCACTCCGGATAGTTGGAGCAGGCAATGAACGCGCCGAAACGCCCACCGCGCAGCGACAATTGCCCGTCGCCGCACATCGGGCAGGCGCGCGGGTTACTGCCGTCCGCCTTCGGGGGGAAGAGCATGGGTTCGAGGAACTTGTCCAGTTCCGCCGTGATGTCGGACGGCTTCTGCTCCATGACCTCGGCGGTCTTGGGCTTGAAGTCGCGCCAGAAGGCTTCCAGCACCGCCTGCCACTGGGCGCGGCCGCCGGAAATCTCGTCCAGCTCGTCCTCAAGGCCCGCCGTGAAGTCATAGGAGACATAGCGCTCGAAGAAGCGCTCAAGGAACGCCGTCACCAGCCGCCCGCTTTCCTCGGCGAAGAAGCGGTTCTTCTCCACCCGCACATAGTCGCGGTCCTTGAGCACCTGAAGCGTCGAGGCATAGGTGGACGGCCGCCCGATCCCCAGTTCCTCCAGCTTCTTCACAAGGCTCGCTTCGGAATAGCGCGGCGGAGGCTGGGTGAAATGCTGCTCCGCCGTCACTTTCTTCTTGGCCGGGGCATCGCCCGCCGCCATGCGGGGCAAGAGCTTGCCGTCCTCATCCTCGCTATCGTCGCGGCCTTCCTCATAGAGCGCGAGGAAACCGGGGAAGATCACCACCTGCCCGGTCGCGCGCAGCCCGTGCTGGCCGGTGCCGTCGAGCAGGTCGATGGTCGTGCGCTCCATCCGCGCCGATGCCATCTGGCTCGCCAGCGCGCGCTTGAAAATCAGGTCGTAAAGCCGCGCATGATCCCCGCCGCCCGCCTTGTCCCGCCCGAAATCGGTCGGACGGATGGCTTCGTGCGCTTCCTGCGCATTCTTGGCCTTGGTCTGATATTGGCGCGGCTTTTCGGGCAGATATCCCCCGTCATAGCGCTCCGCTATGGCCTTGCGCGCTGCGGAGATGGCGCTGCCGTCCATCTGCACGCCGTCGGTCCGCATATAGGTGATCGCGCCGTCCTCATAGAGCTGCTGCGCGATCCGCATCGTGTGGCTCGCGGAAAAGCCCAGCTTGCGCGCGGCTTCCTGCTGGAGGGTCGAGGTGGTGAAAGGCGGCGGAGGATTACGGGTGAGCGGCTTCGTCTCGACCTTCTCGACCGTGAAGCGGCCTGCCTCCACGTCCGCCTTCGCGGCCATGGCGTCGCCTTCCTTGCCGATGGTCAGGCGATCGATCTTCTCGCCGCGCCAGCGGACGAGGCGCGCGATGAAGCCTTGTCCGCCCTGCTCCATCTCCGCGGCGACGGACCAATATTCCTGCGGGGTGAAACTCTCGATCTCGCGCTCGCGGTCCACCACCAGACGCAGCGCCACCGATTGCACACGCCCCGCCGATTTTGCCCCCGGCAGCTTGCGCCACAGCACCGGCGACAGCGTGAAACCCACCAGATAGTCGAGCGCCCGCCGCGCCCGGTAAGCGTCGATCAGATCCTCGTCCAGCGCGCGGGGATGCGCCATGGCCTCCGTCACCGCCTGCTTGGTGATCGCGTTGAAGGTGACGCGGTCGACCTTCGCGGGAAGCGCCTTTTTCGCGCGCAGCACTTCCTGGACATGCCAGCTTATCGCTTCGCCCTCGCGATCGGGGTCAGTAGCCAGGATCAGGCGATCGGCTTTCTTGGCCTCATCGGTGATGGCCTTGAGCTGCTTGCCCTTGTCGCCATAATTTTCCCAGCTCATCGCAAAGCCGGCGTCGGGGTCCACCGAGCCGTCCTTGGCCGGCAGATCGCGGATATGACCATAGCTGGCGAGCACATGGAAATCGCCGCCCAGATATTTCTCGATTGTCTTCGCCTTGGCGGGCGATTCGACGATAACTAGCTGCATTCAGGCCCCGGTTCTGGATATTCTCACACGTACGCGCGAGTCTGGAAGGCGCTGACGGCTGGCGTCAAGCGGTGCGGTGATTAAGTGGTAAGTCGCTCAAGCGCCAGCAAGACTTTCTTCCATGGACGTTCAACGCAGGCTGACGCGCCCGCCCGCATGACGATCCAAACGGTCGGCCAGTTCCAGTTCCAGCAGCACGGTCTGCACCAGCGCAGAGCCAAGACCGGACAGCCGCACGATCTCATCCACCGGCGCGGGCGCGGAGCCGAGCAGAGTCATGACAGTGGCGCGCTCCTTCTCCGAAACGTCGGCGCTGACGGGTTCGGCGAAAAAATCCATGCGCGACTGCCGCACCATGGCGGTGTCGATCGAACCGATCGCCTCCATGACATCGGCGGCATTCTGGATCAGCGTCGCCCCTTCGCGAATCAACTGGTTGCAACCCTGCGCGCGCGGGTCGAGCGGCGATCCGGGCACCGCCATGACCTCCCGCCCCGCCTCTCCCGCCAGCCGCGCGGTGATGAGCGACCCCGATTTCGGCGCGGCCTCCACCACGACGGTTCCCACCGCCACCCCCGCGATGATGCGGTTGCGCGCCGGGAAATGACGGGCGAGCGGCTGGGTGCCGGGCGGATGCTCGGTGATGAGCAGGCCGATCTCCGCCACTTGCTGCTGAATCTCCGCATTTTCGGGCGGAAAGACCTGATCGATGCCGCTCGCGATCACGCCGATGGTCCCGCTGGCGAGCGATCCCCGATGCGCCGCCGTGTCGATCCCGCGCGCGAGGCCCGATACCACCGTGGCACCCATCCCGCCCAGTTCCTGCGCCAGGGTCCGCGCGAAACGGCAAGCCGCCGCCGAAGCATTGCGCGCGCCGACCATCGCCACGCAGGGTTTCGCCGCGAGGGCGCTGTCGCCCTTCACGATCAGCGCGGGCGGCGCGCCTTCCATCTGCTCCAGCAGGAAAGGATAGTCCGCATCGCCCCACAACAGATATCGCGCGCCCCAGGAACGGCTGCGCGCGATCTCCGCTTCCACCGCGCGCGCGTCGGCTACCTGCCCCTTGCCGCCTCCGCGCGCCGCCAGATCGGGAATAGCGCGCAGGGCTTCGCCCGCCGTGCCGAAACGCGCCAGAAGCTGACGAAAGCTGACAGGGCCGATGCGCGGCGAACGGATCAGGCGCAGGCGGTCGAACCGCTCTTTTTCGCTCACCCCCTGGACGCTCCGACCTTCGGTTCCGCGCCTTTGGCAAGGCGCGCGATATTGGCGCGGTGCCGCCACAACACGATCAGCGCGAGCGCAAGCGTCACCGGCACAATGTCGAATCGCCCCATAACCGCCATCGCGATGGGCGCGCTGACCGCCGCGCTCATGCCTCCCACCGACGACCAGCGCGTGCCGAATAGCGTGCCCAGCCACACCAGCGCGAAGACGATCCCCGCGGGCCAGTAAAGGGCCGTCACCACGCCCATCATGGTGGCCACACCCTTGCCCCCGGCAAAACGCAGCCACACCGGATAGCAATGGCCGATAAACGCCATCGCGCCCGCCATCGCACCGCCGCCGCCGATCATCCAGTCGCCGATCAGCACGGCGGCCGCTCCCTTTGCAAGGTCGAACAGCAGCGTCGCCGCCGCAAGCCCCTTGCGCCCCGTCCGCAGCACATTGGTCGCGCCGATATTGCCGGACCCGATCTTTCGCAGGTCGCCTGCGCCCGTCGCCTTCGTCAGCAGCAGGCCGAAGGGGATGGAGCCGAGCAGATAACCGATCAGCAGCAGGAAAGCGGGAACAAGCCAGGGCGCCGTCATAGTCTCTCCGAAACGGGAGGTTGCGGCGCGACCATAGCGTCCCCGGCGCGCCGGGCAATGACGAAGGTGGGCTTTCCGCCGGTTGACAGCCCGCTTCGGGATGGCGAGATGTGAACGCCCATGACGGTCGCGCCCACAGCCCCTCTGCTCTTCTTCGATTCCGGCGTTGGCGGGCTTTCCATCCTTGGCCCTTCACGGGCGGCTTTGCCCAATGCGCCGGTAGTTTATGCCGCCGACAGCGCCGGTTTCCCCTATGGCACGAAGAGCGAGGCGGAAATCGCCGCCCGCGTGCCCGCGCTGCTGGGCCGTCTGGTGGAACGCTATCGGCCGAGGCTGGCGGTGATCGCGTGCAACACCGCCTCCACCATCGCCCTGCCCGTGGTGCGCGCGGCGCTCGACATTCCGGTGGTGGGCACGGTGCCCGCGATCAAGCCCGCCGCCCTCCTCTCCCGAAGCCGGGTCTTGGGCGTGCTGGGCACGGACGCAACCGTGCGGCAGCCCTATGTCGACCGGCTCGCCGCCGAGTTCGGGAATGACTGCATCGTGCTGCGCCACGGTTCGGCGGCCCTGGTGCAACTGGCGGAGGCGAAATTGCGGGGCGAAACGCTCGATCCCGCCGTCGCCCGCGATGCGCTGTCCGGATTGCTGGATCAACCGGGCGGGGACCGTATGGATGTGGCCGTGCTCGCCTGCACGCATTTTCCGCTGGTGGAGGAAGAGCTTGCCGCCGCCGCGCCGCATCCCATCCGCTTCGTCCATGGCGGCCAAGGCATCGCGCGGCGAATCGCCTATCTGACGCAGGGCCAGCCTTGGCCGGATGCCCCTCCGCCCGGAACAGCCGTGTTCACGCGCGTCAATGACGACGTCCATGCGCTGGAGAAGGCCCTGGCGGGCTACGGCCTGGCCCGGATCGAGGCGCTATAGGACAAAAAGTCCGATTCCAACGGCCGGCACTTCGCCCTATATTTGCGAACGGTTATCGCTGGTAATGGCGTCGTGGAGCAGCTAAACGCCCGCATCAAGAGGATGCTGGCCACAGGAATAGGGCTTTCAGTGAACTACAAGCATATCTTCACGCAGGCGATCGACCGGCTCCATAGCGAAGGCCGCTATCGCGTTTTCATCGATATCCTGCGCAACAAGGGCGCTTACCCCAACGCCCGCTGCTTTCACGGCCATAACGGGCCGAAGCCGATCACCGTCTGGTGCTCGAACGACTATCTCGCCATGGGCCAGCATCCCAAGGTCGTCGCCGCCATGGAAGAAGCGCTGCACGATGTCGGCGCGGGATCGGGCGGCACGCGCAATATCGGCGGCAACACCCATTATCATGTCGATCTGGAAGCCGAACTGGCCGACCTGCACGGCAAGGAAGGCGCGCTGCTCTTCACCTCCGGCTATGTGTCGAACGAAGCCACGCTGTCGACGCTCGCCAAGCTGCTGCCGGGCTGCATCATCTTTTCCGATGAGCTGAACCATGCGTCGATGATCGCGGGCATCCGCAATTCCGGCTGCGAAAAGCGTGTCTTCCGCCACAATGACGTAGAGCATCTGCGCGAACTGCTGGCGGCGGAAGACCCCGAAACGCCCAAGCTGATCGCTTTCGAAAGCGTCTATTCGATGGACGGCGACATCGCCCCCATCGCGGCGATCTGCGACCTTGCGGACGAATTCAACGCGCTCACCTATCTGGACGAGGTTCATGCGGTCGGCATGTACGGCGCGCGCGGCGGCGGCATTTCCGAACGGGATGAGGTCGCCGATCGCCTGACCATCATCGAAGGCACGCTGGGCAAGGCGTTCGGCGTCATGGGCGGCTATATCGCGGCCGACCAGATGATTATCGACGTCATCCGCAGCTATGCGCCGGGCTTCATCTTCACCACCTCGCTTTCGCCCGTGCTGGTCGCGGGCGTGCTGGCGAGCGTGCGCCACTTGAAACAATCGAGCGAGGAACGCGAAGGGCAGCAGGCCGCCGCAGCCATGCTCAAGCAGATGATGCGCGAGGCTGGCCTGCCGGTCATGCCGTCGGTCACGCATATCGTCCCGCTGATGGTCGGCGACCCGGTCAAGGCCAAGCGCATCAGCGATGTCCTGCTCGCCGAATATGGCGCCTATGTGCAGCCCATCAACTATCCGACCGTGCCGCGCGGCACCGAACGCCTGCGCTTCACCCCCGGCCCGGCGCATGATGAAACCATGATGCGCGACCTGGTGAATGCGCTGGTGGAAATCTGGGACCGTCTGGAACTGGAGCTCAGGAAGGCGGCTTGATCCTCAAACGCGGATCAGCCCAGCCCGTATAGCCGCGAATAGAGTGTCCGGCCGTGCGGGAGGCCGCTCATGTCTGCCGCCAATGCCTTGATCGCCGCTGGCAAATCGGCCTGCGGCGACACATGAAAGCGCGCCGCCCGACCGAACGGCGCGCGCCGATTCCATGAAGACCCTTGCGGAACCGATGCGGGCTTTCCCATCTTGTGCCTGCATGTCCCATTGGATCGAGCCTCATCCCACCGGCATCTATGTGCGTCCCGCCGATGCATGGATCGATCCGTCCGTTCCGCGAGAACGCGCGCTGGTCACGCATGGCCACGCCGATCATGCGCGCGGGGGGCATGGCCGCGCATGGGCGACCAGGGAAACGCTCGCCATCATGGCGCTGCGCTACGGCACGGCGGCGGGCGCGGCGGTCGGCTATGGCGAGGATTTCCGATTGGGCGGCGTGTCCATCCGCTATGTGCCCGCCGGCCATGTCCTGGGATCGGCCCAGATCGTGCTGGAACATGCGGGCGAGCGGGTCGTGGTGACAGGCGACTACAAGCGGCGCGCCGACCCCACCTGCCTGCCCTTCGAGCCGGTGCCCTGCGACATCTTCGTTACGGAGGCGACCTTCGCCCTACCGGTTTTTCGCCATCCCGATACCGGCAGCGAGATCGACCGGCTGCTGGGCGCGCTTCACGCCAATCCGGACAGGTGCGTGCTGGTCGGCGCCTATGCGCTGGGCAAGGCGCAGCGCCTGATCGCGGGACTTCGGGCAAGGGGCCATCACGATGCGATCTATATCCATGGCGCGCTTGAAAGGATGTGTGCGCTCTACGGTTCGTTCGGCGTGGAGCTGGGCGAGCTTCGTCTCGCGACCGGACTGCCTGCAAAGGCAATGCGCGGCGCCATCGTCGTCGCGCCGCCCTCGGCCCTCAACGACCGCTGGAGCCGCCGCCTGCCCGATCCGATCACGGCCATGGCGTCGGGATGGATGCGTATCCGCCAGCGGGCGCGGCAGCGCAATGTCGAACTGCCGCTCGTCATTTCCGACCATGCCGACTGGGACGAACTGACCGGCACCATCCGCGAAGTCGCGCCCAATGAAACATGGATCACCCACGGACGCGACGAAGCGCTGGCGCATTGGTGCATGACCCATCAGATGCGCGCCCGTGCGCTGGCGCTGGTCGGGCGCGAAGACGAGGACGAGGGATGAGAAGCTTTTCCCAGCTTCTCGACGGCCTGGTCTATACACGGTCGCGCAACGGCAAGCTCGCGCTGATCGCGGACTATATGCGCGGCACGCCCGATCCCGATCGCGGATGGGCGCTCGCCGCGCTGACCGGCAATCTGGACCTCAAGGCCGTCAAGGCATCCGCCATCGGAGACATGATCCGCGCCCGCGTCGATCCCATGCTGTTCGAAATGAGCCGCGACTATGTGGGCGACCTCGCCGAAACGGTCGCTCTGTTATGGCCCAAGGGAGAAGAGACGGATGACGGATCGCTCACCCTGTCGACCGTGGTGGAGCGGCTCCACGGCCTTAGCCGCGCGGAGGCGCCCGCCGCGCTGGCCGCGATGATGGACCATCTGGATGCACCGGGCCGTTTCGCCCTCCTGAAGCTGGCCACCGGCGGGTTGCGCGTGGGCATTTCCGCGCGTCTGGCCCGGACCGGATTTGCACGGGCCTTCAGCCTCGACGTGGATGATGTGGAGCAGTTATGGCACGTCCTCCAGCCGCCCTACACGCCTCTCTTCCACTGGGCCGAAGGACGCGCCGAACGGCCCGACCCCGGCGGAATGCCCTTTTTCCGTCCCTTCATGCTGGCGCATCCGCTGGAGGCGGAAAGCATCGACCTCAACGCCTATGCCGCCGAATGGAAATGGGACGGCATCCGTGTGCAGATCGTCGGAACGGGCCGGGAAACGCGGCTCTACAGCCGGGCGGGCGACGACATCACGGGCAGTTTCCCCGATATCGCGCGCGCCTTTTCGGGCGATGCGGTGCTGGACGGCGAACTGCTGGTGAAGGGAGACTATCAGGGCGGCGAAGCGGCCAGCTTCAACGCCCTGCAACAGCGGCTGGGGCGCAAGGCCGTCTCAGCGAAGATGATGAACGACTATCCCGCTTTCGTGCGGCTCTATGACCTTCTGCTGGAGGGGAGAGACGATCTCCGGCCGCTCCCATGGACTGTGCGGCGCGATCGGCTGGAAACCTTCATGGCGCAACTCGATCCGGAGCGCTTCGATATTTCCGCCCTGATCGAGGCCCCCGGCTTCGACGCGCTGGCGGACCTGCGCGCCGGCACGAGGGACGCCGCCATCGAAGGGGTGATGCTCAAAAAGCGCGACAGTCCCTATGTCGCCGGACGAAAGGCCGCGCTCTGGTACAAATGGAAACGCGATCCGCTAACCGCCGATTGCGTGATGATGTATGCCCAGCGCGGTCACGGCAAACGCTCATCCTATTATTCGGACTACACCTTCGGCTGCTGGACGGAGGAAGGCGAACTGCTCCCCGTTGGCAAAGCCTATTCCGGCTTCACCGACGAGGAACTGAAATGGCTCGACCGCTTCGTGCGGACCAACACGGTCAACCGCTTCGGCCCGGTGCGAGAGGTCGAAAAGTCCCTGGTGCTGGAGGTCGCCTTCGATAGCATCCACGACAGCAAACGCCACAAATCCGGCCTCGCCATGCGCTTCCCCCGCATCGCGCGGATACGGCGCGACAAGCCTGCAAGCGAGGCGGATACGGTGGAGGGATTGAGGCGGTTGGTAAGTTAACTCCGTCCTTCTCCCTGGCAGGTAGAGGGAGGAGGCACGACATCACATTCACACACAATCAGTTGCAATCGTTCCATCAGCGTGATGTTTAAAAATGTGCACGTCCCAAGAATCATCCTTTTAGCTTCGGTTATAGCCTTGGCCTCGTGCTCAAAGGCTCCTTGTCAGCGCAACGAAGCGCTGGAGCAAGAAGTCAAAGAATTGCGCGAAATGCGGGACAGTGCACGGACACCTGCATACACCAATGCAATCCTGATGGCTGGGATTGCTACATTCGGCCCGGAGCAAAGCGATATCGCCATATGCGACCCGCTTTCGTCCTCTGGGTCCTATTCTTTCGCTCCGGCTGATCGAAATTCCTGCCGCATGCCAACAAATGTGGATGGTTCCTATCAACCATGCTGGCTTGAACTCACTCCCAATGGCAGCGCCGATCTCAAAAGATTAACGAAATCCGGAAGATTGGACGAGGGGAGCTATTGGGTGCGAGGCAAAGGGCGGTTGGCGCTGGAGCCGGGTTCGTTCGGGCATTTGGGTAGGTACTCCTGCCAAGTTGAAATCGATCAACTCCAAACTTTACAGCCGACAAGAGGTTGGTTTGAACCACCGTCCCCCAAACATTAGCAGTTAATATCACGAGCCATCCACACTGGTTGAACGGTTCCCTTCGTTACGCGGAAGTCCTATTCTCCATACCAAAGGAGAGTCCTCATGCCCTACACCGGAAGCTGCCACTGCGGCGCGGTCGCCTTCACCGTCGCCGCCGACGCGCCCACCGAAGCGATGACCTGCAACTGCTCCCATTGCCACGCAAAGGGCCTGACCCTCACCTTCGTTCCCGACGCCCAGTTCACGCTCAACAGTGGCGCGGACAAGCTCACCGACTATCAATTCTACAAGCATCAGATCACGCACCAATTCTGCGCCACCTGCGGCACCCAGCCCTTCGCGCTCGGCCATTCCCCGGATGGCCCGATGCGCGCCATCAACCTGCGTTGCGTGCCGTCCGTCGATATCGACGCCCTCACCATCAACAGGGTCGACGGCGCCCGCTTCTGACAGACTGACTTTGCGCTGTCATGCGCAGCCCCTATATGGGCGCTTTCGCGTGCCACGCGCGGTCTGGTCATGGAGACGAAATTGAGCAAGGTTCTGGTCATCGGCGCGGGCGGCGTCGGCTCTGTCGCGGTTCACAAGATGGCGATGAACCCGGAGATATTCTCGCACGTCACGCTCGCCAGCCGCCGCCTCGTTTCTTGCGAGAAGGTCGCCGAATCGGTGAAGGCCCGCACCGGCGTCACCATCGACGTGGCGCAGGTCGACGCCGATGATGTCGCCGCCACCATCGCCCTCATCGAGAAAGTCCAGCCCAAGCTGGTCGTCAATCTGGCCCTGCCCTATCAGGATCTCAACATCATGGACGCCTGCCTCGCGACCAGGGTGGACTATCTCGACACCGCCAACTACGAACCGCGCGACACGCCCAAATTCGAATATGGCTGGCAATGGGCCTATCAGGACCGCTTCAAGGAAGCCGGGATCATGGCGCTGCTGGGTTCGGGCTTCGACCCCGGCGTCACCAGCGTCTTCGCCTCCTATATCAAGAAGCATCTGCTCGACCGGATCGACACGCTCGACATTCTCGACTGCAATGGCGGCGACCATGGCCAGCACTTCGCGACCAACTTCAACCCGGAAATCAATATCCGCGAAGTCACCGCCCCCTCGCGCCATTGGGAGGGCGGCAAATGGGTCGAAGGGCCTGCGCTCAGCCACAAGCAGGCGTTCGACTTCGAAGCCGTGGGCGAAAAGAACATGTACCTCATGTATCATGAGGAACTGGAATCGCTCGCCAAATTCTACCCGGAAATCAAGCGCATCCGCTTCTGGATGACTTTCGGCGACGCGTATCTCAAGCATCTGGAGGTGCTCCAGAATGTCGGCATGACCCGGATCGACCCGGTGATCTACGAAGGCAAGGAGATCATCCCGCTCCAGTTCCTCAAGGCCGTGCTGCCCGAACCGTCGAGCCTCGGCTCCACGACCAAGGGCAAGACGAACATCGGCGACATCGCGACCGGCGAGAAGGACGGACGGCAGAAGACCGTCTATGTCTATAATATCTGCGATCATGAAGACGCCTATGCCGAAACCGGCAATCAGGCGGTCAGCTACACCACCGGCGTTCCCGCGATGATCGGCGCGGCGATGATGCTGACCGGCGCGTGGAAGGGCGAAGGCGTGTTCAACATCGAACAGTTCGACCCCGATCCCTTCATGGACATGCTGAACAAGCACGGCCTGCCCTGGCAGGTGAAGGAACTGCCCGCGCCGCTGGACTTCTGATTTCGCGGGAAGGACGGGAAGACACTATGGAAACCAGAGCCGGCGACCCCGCCGCCTTCGCGCAGTTCGACCTTCACCGCGTCCCGTCCCCCGCCTTCGTGGTGGACGAGGCCGCGATTCGCCGCAACCTCGCCATCCTGGCCGACATAGGCGAACGCGCCGGGATCAAGGTCCTGGGCGCGCTCAAGGCCTTCTCCATGTGGTCGCTGGGCGGCGTGGTGGCGGAATATCTCGATGGCGTCTGCGCCTCCGGCATTTACGAAGCGCGCCTGGGCCGCGAGGAATATGGCGGCGAAGTCGCAACCTACTGCGCCGCCTACAAGGCACAGGACCTGCCCGAAATCCTGCGCTTGTCGGATCATGTGATCTTCAACAGCCCCGGCCAGATCGCCCGCTTGCGCCCGATCATCGAGGCGGCCCGCGCCGAAGGTCACGCCTTCGACATCGGCCTGCGGATCAATCCTCTCCACGCCGAGGGAGAGGTGCCCAAATACGATCCCTGCCAGCCGCACAGCCGCCTGGGCTTCCCCATCGACCAGTTGAGGGCGGAGCATCTGGAGGGCGTTTCCGGTCTCCATTTCCATTCGCTGTGCGAACAGGATTTCCTGCCGCTGGAACGGACATGGGCCGCAATCGAATCGCGCGTCCTTCCCCATGCCGGCCGCCTTGAATGGTTGAACTTCGGCGGCGGGCATCATGTCACCCGTGCCGATTATCAGCGGGAGGAGCTGATCGCCTTCCTGCGCGGCGTCCGGGAAAAGACCGGCCTCCAGCTTTATATCGAACCGGGCGAGGCCATGGCCCTGGACGCCGGCATCCTCGTCGGCGAGATCCTCGACGTGATCGACAACGGCATGGAAGTCGCGATCACCGACATTTCCGCCACCTGCCACATGCCCGACGTGATCGAGGCCCCCTACCGCCCCGCCATGCTGCACGAGGAGCCGGAAGGCCAGCCGGCCAGACTCGGCGGCCCATCCTGCCTCGCTGGCGACATCATCGGCGACTATCGAGTCCCCGGCGGCGCGACTCCGGGACGGCGCATCGCGTTCCTGGATCAGGCGCATTATTCGATGGTGAAGACAAATACCTTCAACGGCGTGCCCTTGCCCTCCATCTGGCTGTGGAACTCAATGACGGACGAACTCAAGGAAATCCGCCAGTTTTCCTATGCCGACTTCAAGGGCCGTCTTTCGTAGAGCACGTTTCATAGCCAGCCGCGCAACAAAATTCGTCCATGCGCTTTACAGGGGGACCCCCTCGGCATATATCGCCCTTCCGCTGCCCCATGGGACTTCCACCGCAAGGCAGCTGATTGCCACGAACTACACTGGAGGTCCCTTGAGTTGCACAAGCACCATAGCGCGCTGGGGGTAGCGACCGCCCTCAAGCCGGCAGCACCGGTAACGCTGATTCGCCCCCAGGCCGCGGCCAGGGCTGCCCGCTTCTTCGTTGAGAAGTTTCCGGGACGCTCGCTCTATGCGGTCAAGGCGAATCCTTCTCCCGACCTGATCCGCACGCTGTTCGCTTGCGGAATCACGCATTTCGACGTGGCGTCGATCGCGGAAGTGCGTCTGGTCGCGGAAACGCTGGCCGGACAGGATCAGGCGAAGCTTTGCTTCATGCACCCGGTCAAGGCCGAGGAAGCGATCGCGGAAGCCTATCATGCCCATGGCGTGCGGACCTTCTCGCTGGACACGATGGACGAGCTGGAAAAGATCATGCGCGCCACCGGCGACGCCACCGATCTGGAACTGTGCGTGCGCCTGCGCGTGTCGTCGGAGCATTCCGAACTCAGCCTCGCGTCCAAATTCGGCGCGGATTTGAGCGAAACCCGCGAACTGCTGATGGCCACGCGCCAGGCGGCCGACGCGCTGGGCATCTGCTTCCATGTGGGCAGCCAGGCAATGAGTCCGCAAGCCTATAGCGACGCCATCGAACGCGTCCGCGCGGCGATCGTCGATGCCTCCGTCACCGTCGACATCGTCGATGTCGGCGGCGGCTTCCCATCGGTCTATCCCGGCATGGAACCGCCCGCGCTGGAAGCCTATTTCGATGCGATCCATCGCGGTTTCGAAAGCCTGCCGATCAGCTATTCCGCTGAACTGTGGTGCGAGCCGGGCCGCGCCCTGTCCGCCGAATACAGCTCCGTCATCGTGCGTGTGGAGCGCCGCCGCGGCAAGGAACTCTACATCAACGACGGCGCCTATGGCGCATTGTTCGACGCGGCGCATATCGGCTGGCGTTTCCCCGTGGCGCTGCTGCGCGACGAGGAAAGCGAGGAGGAACTGACCGGCTTCTCCTTCTACGGCCCGACCTGCGACGATATGGACCATATGGCCGGTCCCTTCCTGCTGCCCGAAGACGTGGCAGCGGGCGACTATATCGAAATCGGGATGCTGGGCGCTTACGGCGCGGCGATGCGGACCGGGTTCAACGGCTTCACGTCGGAAGCGGTCATCGAAGTGGAGGACGAGCCGATGGCTAGCCTCTATGCCGATCCGGTTCCGGTGCGCCGTCGCGCAAATGTCATCAAGCTGGGATAGAAGGGGATAGCTCCCCTTTTGGAGAGGATGCTGGTCCCTCGCCGCGCTCCCCCCGCGGCGAGGGACATTTCATAGGCGGCGGAAAATGCCGACCAGCTCCACATGGGTCGACCAGCGGAACTGCCCCACCGGCTTCACGCTTTCCAGCCTGTATCCGCCCGCGACCATATGCGCGGCATCGCGCGCGAAGCTCGCCGGATTGCAGGATACATAGGCGACGGTCGCCACCCTTGCGGCGGCAAGCTGCATAACCTGCTCGCGAGCCCCCGCGCGCGGCGGGTCGATGATGATCGCGGCGAAGCGCTCCAGTTCCTGCGGCGTCAGAGGTCGGCGGAACAGGTCGCGATGATCCGCCGCCAGCTTACGCTGCGTCCTTCCCGCCGCCGCCTTGAGCGACAGGATCAGGTCGCGCGCCGCCTCCGCCGCATATACCGGGCGACCTTCTCCCACACCCAGCGCGAAGGTGCCAAGGCCGCAAAACAGATCGGCGATGGCGCCCTGCGGCGGCAGGGCCGCGCGCACGGCCTGCGCCAATGCCGCCTCGCCATCGGGAGTCGCCTGGAGAAAGGCGAAGGGCGGGAACCCGACCGCCACGCCGCCGAAGCTGACTGTCACAGGATCGGGTTCCCAGCGCGTTTCCGGGCCGTCCCCTTGATCTATCGCCAGCCGGGCGAGGCGGTTCACGGCGGCGAAATCGCGCAGCGCCTCATCGGCCGTCAAACCTTGGGGGGCGACCCCTTCCAGCAAAAGGTCGATTCCCTGATCCACGATCGACATGCGGACATGCGCCGCGCCCTTCGCCGGCAGGATGTCCGCCAGGAGCCGCCGGAGCGGAGCCAGGAGGGCAAATAGTCGCGCGTCCAGCACCTCGCACATCGTCAGGTCGATCAGGCGATGGCTCCCCGCTTCGGCGAAACCGATAGCGACCTGCCTGCCTTGCCGGATCGCGCGCAACGATGCCCTGCGGCGGGTGCGCGGCGGCGAAATATGGGGCGGCAGGACCATGTCCGGCGCAATTCCCTGTCCCGCCAGCGCGCCCGTGACCCGCATGGCGACGAAGCCGGCATAGCTCTCCTCATCCACATGCTGCAATTCGCAGCCGCCACAGGCCGGGAAATGCGCGCAGGGCGGATCGGCATGATGCGGACCGAATGCCACGCCTCCATCCGCGTCGATCCGGTCGCCCGGCGCGGCGAGAGGGATATGGCGTCCATCGCCGGTTACGCCATCGCCCTTGGCGGCGATGCGGACGATAAGGTCTTTGTCTTGGTCAGTCACAAGCGGCGGGCAATAGCGGCAGGAAGCCTTTCGATCAAATCATCCGCGATAAAGGCGGCACCCGCCTGCCGCGCCGCTTCGCCATGCAACCATACCGCCTCGCAGGCCGCCCGGAACGGGTCGCCCGTCACCGCAAACCTGCCTGCTGCCAGCCCCGCCAGCACATCGCCGGTCCCCGCCGTGGAAAGCCAAAACGACCCGCGGCTTGCAACGGCCGCCTTTCCGTCCGGCGCGGCGATGACGGTATCGGCCCCTTTATAGACGAGGACACAGCGCGACCGCTGCGCCGCTGCCAGCGCCTTGTCGATCTTGCTTCCCGGCACATCCCCGAACAGGCGCGCGAATTCGCCTTCATGCGGCGTCAGGATCGCTCCGGCGGGGAGTTGATCTGGCCCCTTGTCGGCCAGCAAGGTCAGCGCATCGGCATCCAGCACCAACCGATGCTCGCTTTCCAGCACCGCCTCCAGCCGCTCCCACGCGCCATCGTCCCGGCCCAGGCCCGGCCCTGCCAGAACCGCCGACAGCCGCTTGTCCTCAAGGGCTTTTGCCACGTCCGCGACCTTCATGGCGGCAGAGGTGATGATCGCGTCCGGCCCGCGCCCATCCGCATCCGGCACGATCCTCCGCACCGCTCCCGCCCCGGATCGCGCGGCCGCCCGGCTGGCGAGCAGGCCGGCTCCCGCCATGCCTCCGCCGATCACCGCCACTAGGCCCCGGCTATATTTATGGGCGTCGGAAGCAGGTGCATCCAAATGCGGCGGCGCAAGGCTGTGCAGCGGGGATGAGGGCGCAATGCCGATGTCGACCGAAACCAGCCGCTCGAACCTGTCCGCCGCCGGATAAAGCAGATGCGCGGGCTTCAACGCGCCCAGCGCGATGCAGACGCCAAAGCGCGGCACCGGCGACAGCAGCCTGCCGCTGTCCGTTTCCACTCCGCTCGGCAGATCGACCGCGTACCTATGGTTGGCTCTCCCGACGAGCCGTTCCAATGACGCAGCAACCGCATCCGCCAGCCCCCGCGTCAAGCCGGTGCCGAACAGCGCATCCACCAATTGCGCCGCCGGTTTGGCCTGATGCAGCGCCTCCACAGGACCATCCCACCTCGCCCGGGCGCGAAGGCTGGAGGCGGTCCCGCTCTCTCCCAGCGCGGCGACGCGCACCGGCACGCCCTTTGCCCGCAATATCCGCGCGATGACGAAGCCATCCCCGCCATTATTGCCCGGACCGCACAGGACCAACGTGTCGCGCGATCCGCCCGCCCGCCACACGATCTCGGCAGCGGTGGCGCCCGCGCGCTCCATCAGATCATATTCGGGCACGCCCGATGCGATGGCCGCCTGCTCGGCCGCCCGCATCGCGGCGGCTGTCAGAACGGGCGCGCCCATCGTCAGCGCGAAACGCCCGCGATGGTGGCGGGCAGGCGATAGCGGGCGTCGCCCACCGTCACGTCGATCTGACGATCTCCGGCAATATCGATCGTCGCCTGTTCCGCGCCATCGGCAGGGACAAGGCCGCGCCCATCCTTGACGATATGGAAACGGCGAAAGCCCCCATCGGCATGGCGCAATGTCAGCACCTCGCCTTTGCGTTCGGCCACGCAATCGCGCGTCCAGTCCGTCTTTGCCCCGATGGCGCATTCGATCCTGCCGCCATCGGTTCCGGCCGCTCCGGCGTCCGGCCCCTGCTTCCCGCAAGCGGCAAGGGCGAAGCACATCAGCCCCGCCCCGATCAAACCATCAGATATCCGCATAAACATGGGTTTCGGCCTTTGCTTCGGGATGTGTCACCGCTCCCTTGTAGGCCGGACCGGCATTCTGTGCATAGCGCCACAATGCATCCGCCTGATAATCATTCTGGCGCGGTTGCCAGTTCTTGCGCCGTTCGTATGACGCATAAAACCGACCCTTCTTGCGGCGGCTCTTCCAAAAAGAGCAATTCACGCAAGTCTGTTACGGCATTCAAGCGCAATTTGTCCCAATATTTCCGCAAACCGGCGCTGACCCGCAGCCTCGCCAACCAGATCCTGTCGCATTTCCACGCCCAGATAGGGGATGCCATTGGCTTCGGCATGGCGGTTCATGGTCGCGTTGAGCAGCTTGCCCGAATAGGGGAGCTGATCGCCGACCTTGAGACCCGCCGTCTCCAGCAGGGGAATGGCGATCCGGGCCGCGCGGTCGTCCTCATTATAAAGGACGCCGATGTCCCAGGGCCGCTGCTGGCCGGGATCGCTAACGAGATGGGGCGTGAAGCTGTGCACCGACAGGATGAAAGGCGACGTCATGCCATCCAGCAAGCGGCCGATCCGGTGATGATAGGGATGGTGGAACCGCATCATGCGCTCGGCCAGATCCACGTCGCGATTGCCCGGAATGACATGGCCGTCGCTCATCACCGGGAGCAATCCGGGCGCGTCGTCTTCCCGATTGAGGTCTATCACCAGACGGGACACCCCGCCCAGGATTGCCGTGCAGCCCAATTGCCGCGCGATCGTCCCGCTCACCTCCGCCACGCCGATGTCGACGGCGATATGGTCCTTGAGCAGGACGGGATCGATATCGAGATCGATATCGTCCGGCACATGCGCGGAAGCATGGTCCGCGACGACAAGGATATCGAGGCCGCCGCCGTCGATCTGGGTAAATGCCTCGCTCATGCCGTCCTGATCCGCGTTTCCATGATCCACCATAGAGGATGGTCCGCGCGCAAGGTTCGCGCGGCCGCCCGCATGTCGGCCTGCGCATCGAACAGCGCGAAGCAGGTGGCGCCCGACCCCGACATGCGGGCAAGAACCTGGCCTTCGCATCGGGCCAATCGCGAGAGCACATCCGCGATTGCCGGCGCCTGCCCAATCGCCGCCGCCTCGAGGTCGTTGCGTCCGTCCGCGCGAAGCTGCCTCACAGTATCGGCGGCCAACGCGCCCCGATCCATTCCGTCCCATCCGGCAAAGACCCGCCCCGTCGAAAGCGCCACGCCCGGATTGACCAGCAACAGCGGCCGCCCGGCCAATCCGGGCAGATCGTGATCCGCCAGCAATTCGCCGCGTCCCCGGACCAGCCGGGTGGTGCTGGCGAGGCAGGCCGGAACGTCCGACCCGATTTCCAGGGCGAGCTTTTCCAGCGGGGCCGGTTCGATCCTGACGTCCCAGAGCCGGACCAGCAGCCTTAGCGCCGCCGCGGCATCCGCCGATCCTCCACCGATGCCCGATGCGACGGGCAGGTTCTTGGTCAGGCGCAACGCGGCTCCGGCGCGCGTTCCCAGATGACCGCGAAGCGCCGTCGCCGCTTTCAGGACGAGATTATCCTCACCGTCTCCGACCTGCGCGCCGAACGGCCCATCGACCCGGAGTGTGATCGATCCGTCATCGGCGAGGCCGCCCTCCAGGCGGTCGCCGTCCTGGGCGAAGGCGAACAGACTTTCCAGCGCATGATAGCCGTCGGGCCGGCGCCCGCGCACATGCAGGGCCAGATTGACCTTCGCATAAGCTGTTTCAACGGCTTGCACGCCCCTGTCCCTGTCCTGCATCACATCCGGTTCAAGGCGCGGCATATTCGGGCCTCATCCCTTCTCTCGCCTTCGCGTCCAGCCGCTCCGCCGCCGCGCCATCGGCGGACACCGCCGCGGCACGCCAGGCATAGCGCGCTTCATATCGACGCCCCGCCGCCCACAGGGCATCGCCCAGATGCTCGTGGATCGTGACGTCGGCCGGCGCGCCCGCCGCCGCCCTTTCGAGGATCGGGACCGCCGCTTTCACATCCCCCGCGATGAACTGCGCCCATCCCAGCGAATCGGTGATCGAAGGATCGTCGGGTTTCAGGGTGCTGGCTTTTTTAAGCAGCGCCAGCGCCTCATCCACATTCTGCCGCCGCTCGATCTGCGCATAGCCCAGATAATTCAATATCAACGGCTCGTCAGGGGCGATCTTCGCCGCGCGTTCCAGCACGGCGCGCGCTTCGTCCCAACGCGCGCCCTGCTCCAGAGCGCTGCCTTCGAACAGCAGCAGCGCCCAGGGAACGGCATCGTCCGGATACCGATGCTGAGCGGCGCGAAATGCCTCCGCCGCGCCGTGGAAATCCCCCGCATCCGCCAGCAATCGACCCAATCGCACGAAGCGCTCCGCCTCGGCGTTCGGCTTTTCCGCCAGGGATCGCGCCAGAGCGATCGCGGCCTCCGCCTGCCCTGCCCCATCCAGCGCGTCGACCTGTTCCGCCTGCGCCAATGCGCCGTGATATGCGTCCGGCTGCACCTTGCGCGCCTCGGCAAGGGCCAGGAGCGGCTTCCCGTTTTCGGTCAGCATCCGCGCCGCCACGATCCGGCTTTCCGCCCCCGGATCGGCGAAGGCCGCGATACGGGCCAGCCGGACCGCGACGATCCGGCCGCCTTCCATCGCATCCGCGTCGATGGCCAGCCGCGCCAGCAATCGTCCAAAGCCCTGCGCGGGCGTCAGCGGCGCCCCTTCCCGGCGCAGTTTCCTGCTCCTGCCGCGCAGGATATCCGCCCGCGCCAGGGCGAAATTGGCTTCATCATCGGGCAAAAGGGCAAGCGCCTGCTCGACCGCTCGCCGATTGGCGAGTTGCGCGGCGAAAGTCAGGCGCAAGGCATCCTGATCGCGGATACGCGTGGCGAGGGCGGCACGAATGGCGGGAAGCGCGGCCTGCACATCGCCACCGGCCAGCGCCTGCAATGCGACCTGTTCATCCAGATAACGCCGCACAAGCGCCGCGAAACGATCCTGTGCGACGATGATGGGCGGAACAGGATTGCCTTCGCCCAGCGCGATCCAGCTCCTTACAAGCGGAGCGAGGAAAGCGAAATTGCCTTCGTCCGCCATTCGGTCGGTCCACGTCCGCGCCGCCGCCCAATCCTTCCGGTTGAGCGCGTCGGCGATCTGCAACAAGGTTCCGTCGCGCGGCAGAAGGCCTTCCCCATCCAGCAATCGGGCGGAACGGAGAGCCAGGGGAAAGTCGCCGCTTTCCAGCGCCTGAAGGTAGGATCGCCGCGCGATGGCGGGACTCGCCGGATCGTCCTCCAGCGCGAGCCGGTAATTGGCGACCGCCAGGGGAGACGCGCCATCCCCATCGGCAAGCCGCGCGCGCGCATAGGCATGAAGCGCGCTATCCGGCGCCACCGACGCCTCGACGGCGACCGGCAGCGCCAGCAGTCCCAAAGCGACGATGGGCCTACATATTGGGATAGTTCGGCCCTCCGCCGCCTTCCGGCACGACCCAGTTGATGTTCTGGGTCGGGTCCTTGATGTCGCAGGTCTTGCAATGGACGCAGTTCTGCGCGTTGATCTGGAAACGCGGATTGCCTTCTTCCTGACCGACCACTTCATACACGCCCGCCGGGCAATAACGCTGCGCCGGTTCGTCATACATGGGCAGGTTGTAGCTGATCGGGATCGACGGGTCTTTCAACTGGAGGTGAACCGGCTGATCCTCCTCATGATTGGTGTTCGACAGGAACACCGAAGACAGGCGGTCGAAGCTGATGACGCCGTCGGGCTTGGGATAGTCGATCTTCCGGCAGGAATCCTTGGGCCAGATTTTATCGCAATCCCGCTTGTGCTTCATCGTGAAAGGCAGACCGATCTTGAGCGTCCGCATCCACATGTCGATCCCGGCAAGCAGCGTGCCGATGGTGTTGCCGAATTTCGACAGCAGCGGCTCGGCATTCTTGACCAGTTGCAGCTCGGTCGCGACCCAGCTCGACCGCAGACGATCCTCATAGTCGTGCAGCACGTCGCGGGCGCGTTCGTTCTGGATCGCCTCGAACGCGGCTTCGGCGGCCAACATGCCCGACTTCATCGCGGTATGGGTGCCCTTGATGCGCGGCACGTTCACGAAGCCCGCCGTGCAGCCGATCAGCGCGCCGCCGGGGAAGACCAGCTTGGGGATCGACTGCCAGCCGCCCTCGTTGATCGCGCGCGCGCCATAAGAAACGCGGCGGCCGCCTTCCAGATATTTACGAATCGCCGGATGCTGCTTCCAACGCTGGAATTCCTCGAACGGGTAGAGATAGGGGTTGCGGTAGCCAAGGCCGACCACGAAGCCCAATGCCACCTGGCCATTGGCCTGATGATAGAGGAAACCCCCGCCATAGGCGTCCGTCAACGGCCAGCCCTGCGTGTGGATGACCAGTCCCGGCTTGTGCTTGGCGGGATCGATGTCCCACAATTCCTTCATGCCAAGGCCATAGACCTGCGGCTCGCTGCCAGCGTCCAGATCGAACTGGCGCTTCAATATCTTGGTCAGGTGGCCGCGCGCGCCTTCGGCGAAGAAGGTGTATTTCGCGTGCAGCTCCAGCCCCGGCTGATAATCCGCCTTGCGGTTGCCTTCGCGGTCGATGCCCATGTCGCCGGTTGCGACGCCCTTCACGCTGCCATCCTCATTATAGAGGATTTCCGCCGCCGCGAAGCCGGGGAATATCTCCACGCCCAGCCCTTCGGCCTGCTCCGCCAGCCAGCGGCAGAGGTTGCCCAGCGACCCGGTATAGGTGCCCTTGTTGTGCATCCAGCCCGGCGTCAGGATGTGCGGCATCGCCATCTTGCCGCCCTTGGTCAGGAACCAGTGCTGGTTGTCCGTCACCGGCACCTGCGCCAGCGAACAGCCCTGATCGCGCCATTCGGGCAGAAGCTCGTCCAGCGCCTTAGGGTCGATCACGGCGCCGGACAGGATGTGGGCGCCGATTTCGGACCCTTTCTCCAGCACGCATACCGACAGTTCCTGCCCCGCATCGTTCGCAAGCTGCTTCAGCCGGATCGCCGCCGACAGGCCAGCGGGTCCACCGCCGACGATGACGACGTCATAGGGCATCGATTCCCGTTCGCTCATAGTCCCTCCATATGGCATACCGGTTGGCTTCCCTCTCCCATCCGGTCGCCGCATTACTCCAACATTCTGACATTAAGCGCGATGAAGATTCTTGACCACGCCGTCAACCTCTGGCCCTAGAAGAACTATGCGGGGTGCATTGCAGATTAACTTGTCGGCGGCGGCTGACGCCTATCTGGCGTGGTGGGCGCAGGCGGGCGTGGATGGCGCGGTGAGCGAGGCGCCGGTCAACTGGCTGCGCCCGGCGCCGCCAAAGCCTGCCACGATGCCCGCCGCTCCGGTCGCGGCCCTGCCCGCGACGCTGCAGGAATTCCATCAATGGCTGGCGCAGGATGCCGGACAGCCCGAACGCCGCTGGGCCTCCGCGCCGATCCTGCCTTCGGGACCCGCGCACGCGCCGCTGATGATCGTCACCGACATGCCCGATCCCGCCGACGTGGTCGCCAATGCCCTGTTCGCCGATCGCGCCGGATCGCTGTTCGACGCCATGCTGCGCGCGGCGGGTTTCGACCGCGCGGGCGTGTATGTCGCCTCGCTTTTCTCCGCCCGCCCGCCCGGCGGCATGGTGGAAGCTGCCGATATCGACCACGCGACCTGGAGGATGCGGACCCATGTGGCCCTTGCCGCGCCCCAAAGGCTGCTGCTGCTCGGCGATCGGACGGGCCGTGCGCTATTGCCGCCCGGCGGTGGGGATGAGGGCAATGGTTTACGATTCTTTAACCATGATGGCGGCAATGTGCCCGTCGTCGCCACATTCCATCCGCGCCTCCTGCTCAGCCAGCCCGCGGCGAAGGCGGAATGCTGGCGTGCCCTGCAAAGCCTGATCGAGGAAAGCCGTTCGTGATTCGCGCCGTAGCCCTGTCTCCCATTGCCTTGCTGATCGGGGCATTCCTTTCTCCGGCGCAGGCGGACACCGCCGCGATGCCAACGGCCATTCCGGCGCGGGCGGCCAGTCCCTTCACCCTCACCGATGGCGACAAGGCGCGCTACAGCGCCATCTTCACGGCCATTCGCGATCAGAAATGGGCAGAGGCCAGGGCCATGGCCCTCGCCCTGGACGATCGGGACGCCATGCGCCCGGTCGCCCTGTCCGAACTGTTCCTGGCGAAGGACTCGCCGCGCGTCGAGCTGTTCGAGCTGCTCGACCTGCTCAACAAGGCGCCCTGGCTGCCCCGCGCCGACCAGCTTTCCCGCCTGGCGCAAAGACGCGGCGCCACCATCCTTCCCGACCTGCCGCAGATCCAGAAGCTCGTCTGGCTGGGTTCCGCGCCCCGCCGCGAATATGTGCGCGCGACGAAGACGGACGTGCTGGCGCAGGCTCTGGCGAGCCGCATCCAGGGCTATGTCAAAAATGACGATCCCATCGGGGCGGAAGGCTTGCTGGCGACCGGCGAGGCGGGCCTGACGCCGGAAGGTCTGACCGAAGTGCGCCAGCGCGTCGCCTGGGCCTATTATATCGAAAATGACGACAGCAATGCGCGCCGCATGGCCGCAAAGGCGCTGGAAGCGCGCTCGGGCGGCGACTGGACGGTCCAGGCGCACTGGACCGCGGGCCTTGCCGCCTGGCGTCAGAATGACTGCACCGCCGCCGCGCCTTCCTTCGCCAATGTCGCCGCGCTGGCGGGCAATGCGGACATGCGCGCCGCTGGAGCCTATTGGGCCGCGCGCGCCTATATGGTCTGCGGCCAGCCCGAAAAGGTCGAAAACCTGCTCAAGGTGGCGGCCCGCTCCGACGAAACCTTCTACGGCCTCCTGTCCCGCGAGACATTGGGGCTGCCGCTGGGCGGCGCGGCGGCCGGCGCGCATTTCGGCGATGCGGAATGGCAGCAGCTCAGCGTCAGCCCCAACGCCCGCGCCGCCATCGTCTTCGCCGCCATCGGCCAGTCCGGCAAGGCCGACGAAGCGCTGCGCTATCAGGCGAAGCTGGGCGGCGCCGCGCAATATGATGCGCTGCTGCGGCTTGCAGGCTCCCTCAACCTTCCCGCGACGCAGCTCTGGCTCGCCCATAACGGCCCCGCCGGAAAGCAGCCGGAAAGCTTCGCCCGCTTCCCCGTCCCGGACTGGAAGCCCGACGGCGGATGGCGCGTCGATCCCGCGCTGGTCTTCGCCCATACGCTCCAGGAATCCGGCTTTCGCGCGGACGCCGTCAGTTCGGCGGGCGCGCGCGGCCTGATGCAGGTGCTCCCCGGCACCGGCAGCGACATGGGCCTCACATCGGCGGCGCAGCTGTTCGTGCCGTCCACCAACATGGAATATGGCCAGCGCTATCTGGAAACCTTGCGCGACATGGGCGCGACGGGCGGGCTGCTGCCCAAGGTCATGGCCGCCTATAATGCGGGGCCGTTGCCCGTTCAGCGGTGGAATGTCCAGGTGAAGGACAATGGCGACCCGCTGCTGTTCATGGAATCGCTGCCCTATTATGAAACCCGCGCCTATGTGAACATCGTCATGCGGAACTACTGGATGTATCAGATCCAGGCGAAGGGGAAAGCGGACTGCCTGACCGGCATGGCGCAGGGCCTGTGGCCGACCTTCCCCGGCGCGAAGGGCAGCCGCCTCGTCCGCCTGTCGCGCGCCGGCGGGCAGAGCAGCGTCGCGGGCGGCAGCGACTGAGATGCCGATCGACGAAAGCCGGACCTTCCAGCCGGTCCGCATCGCCGTCCTCACCGTTTCCGACAGCCGGACCCTGGCCGAGGACCGCTCCGGTGACACATTGGCCGGGCGGATCGAGGGGGCGGGCCATATCCTCGCCGACCGGCATATCGAACGGGACGAGCGCTCCGCCATCGTGGCGCGGCTGCACGCCTGGATCGACGATCCGCAGGTCGACTGCATCATCACCACCGGCGGCACCGGCGTCACCGGGCGCGACGTGACGCCCGAAGCGCTGGCGCAAGTGCAGGACAAGGAAATCCCCGGCTTCGGCGAGCTTTTCCGCTGGCTCAGCTATCAGACCATCGGCACGTCGACCATTCAGTCGCGCGCGACCGCCTGCGTGGCGCGCGGCACTTATATCTTCGCGCTGCCCGGATCGACGGGAGCGGTCGGGGATGCCTGGGACGGCATCCTCGCCAGCCAGTTGGACAGCCGTTTCCGTCCCTGCAATTTCGTCGAATTGATGCCGCGCCTCAACGAACGCTGATCGCGGCGCGCAATCAGGATTCCTTGACCGCGGCCACGGGCGCGGGGTTCTCCTTGAAGAACTTGCTCAGTTCGCCCAGCATCAGCGCCCACCAGTCGACCACATCGGCGAAATTCTTCGCATTGAGGCCGCCGATGGTCGCCACATCATAGCTCACCACCAGCGACTTGTCGTCGGATACCGCCATCTGGGTGAAGCGCTTGTTGCTGTTCCACTTGTTCGCAAGTTCGAGCGTGTTGGCGCCGTCATCCTCGAAACTGATCTGGAACTGAATCGACCCGCATTTCTTGCCGTCTTCGCATTCATAGAAGAAGATCGAATAATTGTAACCGTTGGCCGCGCTTTCGATCATGGGGTTGCCGGTCGTCTCGCTCTTCAACAGGACCGCCTTGTAGCCCGCCGCCTGCACGGCGTCGGCCACCGATCGCGGATTGCTCGCGCACACCATGCCCTTGCCGCATGGTTCTTCGTCCAGGGCGAAGGCGGGCAGGGAAAAGGCGGCGGCCGCAAGGGCCAGGCTGGTCACGATAAAGCGCATCTGATGTCCTTCACTGGTTCGCCGCCCTGTGCCTTCGATGATAGGGGATTGTCAATTCGTTCATGATATGTTCTAATTCGCCATGGTCAGCGAAAAGGGTAGAGGCGCAACGCGGAACGAAGCGAGCGGACGCTTCAACCTGCCTCGGCGGGAGGCTGATGGAGACTGGCTCGATGCGCTGGGCGATATCGATGGCCCCGTTCCGCGCCGCGGTACGACAGTGACCGTAGAGCGCGCGCGGCGCATCATAAGCCGAAACAGTTCGCCGGACATCGCATTCAGCCAGTCCATCAACGCCTATCGCGGCTGCGAGCATGGCTGCATCTATTGCTTCGCGAGGCCCACCCACGCCTATCACGACCTCTCGCCAGGACTGGACTTCGAAACCCGTCTCTTCGCCAAGCCCGATGCCGCCAGCCTGCTGCGCGAGGAACTGTCGCGGAGCGGTTATACGGTCGCTCCCATCGCCATGGGCACCAACACCGATCCCTATCAGCCGATTGAAGGGGATTGGCGAATCACGCGCCAATGCCTTGAGGTGCTGGCCCAATGTCGCCATCCTCTGTTCATCACCACCAAATCGAACCGCATCCTGAGGGACATCGACCTGCTGTCGGACATGGCGCGCGACCGGCTGGTGTCCGTGGCCCTTTCGATAACATCGCTCGACCCGATGGTAGCGCGGACGCTTGAACCCAGAGCGCCCCATCCCCTGCGCCGGATAGAAGCGATCCGCCAGCTTGCGGAGGCGGGCATCCCGGTCCTTGCAAGCGTTTCGCCTGTCGTTCCGGGCATCACCGATCATGAGATCGAGCTGATCATAGGGCGGGTGGCCGAAGCCGGGGCACGCGAGGCCAGCTATATTCCGATCCGCCTTCCGCACGAAGTGGCGCCGTTGTTCAGGGCGTGGCTGGACGAACATTATCCGGACCGCGCCGCGAAGGTAATGTCCATCATCCGCGACATGCGCGGCGGACGCGACAATGATCCCGATTTCGGGACGCGCATGCGCGGTCAGGGCGTATGGGCCGACCTGATCCGCGCCCGTTTCGTAAAGGCAAGGAAGCGTGCAGGCTTCACAGGGGAACGGCTGACGGTCAGAACCGACCTTTTCCGGCCGCCGGAAGGACCGCAAATGCGGCTTTTCTAAGAGCGATCGACATTTCCGCGCGGAGACGCGAAGACGCGGAAAGCGCAATCCGGATCGCAAAGAAGCTATTTGAGGAACCCGGCATTTAGTCCATGGGGATTGCCGCTGTCGCTTGATTGAGGAAAGGCACCCATGACCAATCTTACAGATGACTTCAAACAGGCGATGCGCCGCCTTGCCACCACCATCGCCATCGTCACCGCCGGCAAGGGCGACGAGTGCACCGGCATGGCCGCGACGGCCGTGATGTCCGTCACCGCCGATCCGCCGACGCTCATCGTCGCGGTGAACCGTAACGCCAGCATCGCGCCGATCCTCACCGATGAAGAGGAATTCTGCGTCAACCTGCTCGCCGCCCGGCATCAGGGGCTGGTCAGCGTCTTCAGCGGCCAGAAGAAGGGACGCGAGCGTTTCGAAACCGGGGACTGGCGGCTCAACCCCGACGGTCCGCCGGTCCTGGGCGATGCGGTCGCCAGCATGATGTGCCGCAAGTCCGGCGCGTTCGAAGTGTCGACGCACATCCTCTACACCGGCGAAGTCACCGGCATCGTGAACCATCCGGAAATCGATCCGCTGGTCTGGGTCGATGGCACCTTCGCCTCGGCGGCGCGCCTCAAGGACTGAAGCGCCGTCCTCACATGCCTGCGCGCGCGGGGTCATATCGGACGGCGTTCAGCGCCAGCCGGGCGATCCCGGACGCGATGTCCTCGGGCGTCGGCCGTCCTTCGGGGCGATACCAGCGATGGACCCAGTGCACCATGTCGCTGATCGCCATGGACGCCAGCGCAGGATCCTCGACGTCGAACACCCCCTGCCTGGCCCCTTCGCGCAACAGGTCGGCCAGTTTCACATCGAACATATGGAACTGTTCGCGGACCTTCCGCCGGGTTTCCTCGGACAGGTGCTTTTCCTCGTTCAGGAAGATGGCGGTCATGTTCGCGCTTTTGAGATTTTGCAGGACATAGAATTCCACCAGCGCGGCGAGTTGCGCGGCCGGCGGACGATCGACCGCGAATACGCCTTCCACGCCGGTCAGGAACAACTGGCTGATGCGTTCGAAGATCGCTTCGAGCAAGGCATGTTTATTTTCGAAATAAGTATAGATGAAGGGTTTCGTGACGTGCAACTGCTTGGCGATCATATCGATGCTGACGCTCTGGAAACCGCGTTCGGCAAAAAGGGGAACGGCTTCCTGCAATATCCGCTCCCTCTTGAACTCGAAGACTTCATCCCTCATGCTTCAATCTCTGCCCCCTGTATGACCCACAACTGATCGCATGCCGCCATCCTGCGCCCGGCGACGAACGATGATGGTTGAGCGCCCTCCCGTCACCGCACCATCCGCGCTAATCTTTTCCATCGCAATAATTCTTTTCTCTACGCGGCTGAGCCGCAAACGTTGCGGCTGATCGCGCCTCCGAAGGGGGGGTGGGGCATCGATCGTTTTTCATGCGGTCCATCGCCTTTATCGCCACGGCCCCTATCCTTGCGCCGGCTCCCACGGCTAAGAGGGGCGCCGTCCTTCCCAAGGCAGGAGAAACCAGCCATGCCCGATCAGCTTGATGATGCCACGCTTTCCCAGCTTTTCCTTTCCGCCCGCTCGCGCAACCAGTGGCGCAAGGAAGTGCTGCCCGACAGCATCTGGCGCCGGATTTACGATCTGCTGAAAATGGGTCCGACCTCGGCCAATGTGTCGCCTGCCCGCTTCGTCTTCTGCACCAGCGCGGAAGCCAAGGCCCGCGCCGCCAAACATATGTCGGCGGCCAACGCCGCCAAGAGCGTGGACGCGCCCGCCATCGTCATCATCGCGCAGGATCTCGACTTCGCGAAGAAGATCCCCGAACTCTTTCCGCACAATCCCGGCGCGCAGCACTGGTTCGGCGACGAAAAGGTGAAGCAGGAAACCGCTTTCCGCAACGCGACCTTGCAAGGCGGCTATCTGATGCTGGCGGCGCGGGCGCTGGGCCTGGATTGCGGGCCGATGTCGGGCTTCGACAATGCGGCGGTGGACGCGGATTTCTTCGCGGGGACTAAGATCCAGTCCAACTTCCTCTGCACATTGGGCCATGGCATCGACGAACCCTTCGACCGCCTCCCCCGCCTCAAGTTCGAGGACGCCTGCCAGATTCTCTGATCGCGCGGCGACCGAATGGAAAAAGCCCGGCTTTTCCAGGAAAGCCGGGCTTTTTAGCGGCTATGATATGGTTGGTTAGCGGACATTCCCCCCCTCCCGGTCGTCATGCCCGCAAAAGCCGGCATCTCTCTTTCTTAGGGCGCAACCAAGCCTAAATGAGATCCCAGCTTTCGCTGGATGACGGAAGTTGAATGTCCGTAACTGGCCATTTCCCGCCACCCGCATATCTAACCAACCAGTCGCAACCCCGGCCGCCGGTTGCGCGCCCTGTAACCGTCCGCCTTCGGCTCCATCCGCTCGAAGGCATGAATCGCAAGCCCCGGAATCAGCGCAATCGCGTCCACCTGATCCGCGCCGATGGCATAGTCGTCGCCCAGGAAAATCCGCGCCGCCTTTCCGTCCCGCACCGGCGCGCGCAGGAACACCTCGCTCCGTCCGCCTCGCGCCCGCGACAATAGTTGCGCCAGTGCCGCCACGCCCATCGGGTCGCTGGCATCCACGGTCAATTCCATCCGCGACGCATTGGCAAGCTGCCGGAAAGGTTCGACGCCCCGGACCGTGACGCGCGGCGTTTCCTCACCCGGCAGCCGATCCAGTTCCACCATCAACAGTGCGCAATCGCCTTCCCGCGCCATGTCCTCGATGGCCTTGCACGCATCCTCGTCGAAGCAGCTCGCCTGAAACTGCCCGCTATTGTCGGAGAAGGTCGCGGCCGCATAGCGCGCCCCGCGCTTCGTCTCGCGCCAGCGCACATCCTCGACCATCGCCGCCATCACGCCATTGATGCGCCCGCCTTCGGCCACCGGCTCCGAACAGATCGCGCCGTAGCTTTTCGCCCCGCGCGCATCGGCCAGATGCCGGTAACGATCCACCGGATGCGCCGAAAAATAGAAGCCGAACGCCTCCTTCTCCTGCGCCATGCGGTCCGCCGTGGACCATGTCTGATGCGGCGGGATGCGGACGTCGGCATGGGGCGTCTCCTCCCCGCCGAACAATCCGCCCTGCCCGCTCGCCCGCGCCTCGGCATTGCTCGCCGCCACGGTCAGGATCGTCTCCGCCGCCGCATGAACTCCCGCGCGATCGGCATGGATGTCGTCGAACGCCCCCGCCGCCGCAAGGCTTTCCAATTGCCGCCGGTTGAGCATCCGCGGCTCGATCCGGTCGGCGAAATCGTCGAGCGACTGGAAAGGCCCTCGCGCCTCCCGTTCCTCGACTAGCTGTTCCATCGCCTTCTCGCCCACGCCCTTGAGGCCGCCCAGCGCATAGCGCACCGCAAAGCCCAGACGCGGATCGTCGCCCTCAACCTCCACCGCCTCGACCGAGAAATCCGCCTCGCTCCGGTTGATGTCAGGCGCCAGGCAGGTCAGCCCCATGCGCCGCATATCGTCCACGAACACAGTGAGCTTGTCGGTCAGGTGGATATCGAACGCCATCGACCCGGCATAGAACTCCGCCGGATAATGCGCCTTGAGCCACGCCGTCTGATAGGCGAGCAAGGCATAAGCCGCCGCATGGCTCTTGTTGAAACCGTAACCCGCGAACTTGTCGATCAAGTCGAACAGCTCATTGGCCTTGGCGGGCTTGATGTCGCTCCTGGCGCAGCCCTCCACGAAGCGGGCGCGCTGCGCGTCCATCTCCGCCTTGATTTTCTTGCCCATGGCGCGGCGCAGCAGGTCCGCGTCGCCCAGCGAGTAGCCCGCCAATATCTGCGCGGCCTGCATCACCTGTTCCTGATAGACGAAGATGCCGTAGGTTTCTTCGAGAATCGGTTTCAGGAGAATATGAGGATATTCAATCTCTTCCTGCCCGTTCTTGCGACGGCCGAACATCGGGATATTGTCCATCGGGCCGGGGCGATAGAGCGACACCAGCGCGATGATGTCGCCGAAATTGGTCGGACGGACGGCGGCAAGGGTTTTCCGCATCCCCTCCGATTCCAACTGGAACACGCCTACCGTGTCGCCGCGCTGGAGCAGGTCGTAGACCGCCGGATCGTCCCAGCTCAGGCCGTCGAGATCGACTTCCACGCCCCGCGCGGCCAGCAACTGCACGGCTTTCTGCAACACCGACAGCGTCTTGAGGCCGAGAAAGTCGAACTTCACCAGCCCCGCCCCTTCGACATATTTCATGTCGAATTGCGTCACCGGCATGTCGGATCGCGGATCGCGATAGAGCGGAACAAGCTGGCTGAGCGGCCTGTCCCCGATCACCACGCCCGCCGCATGGGTCGAGCTATGGCGCGGAAAGCCCTCCAGCTTCATCGCATAGTCGATCAGGCGCTTGACCTGATTGTCATTGTCATATTCCGCCCGGAACTCCGCCACGCCGTTCAGGGATCGTTCCAGCGTCCAGGGATCGGTCGGATGGTTGGGCACCAGCTTCGCCAGCCGGTCCACCTGCCCATAGCTCATCTGGAGCACGCGCCCCGTATCCTTGAGCACCGCGCGCGCCTTCAACTTTCCGAAGGTGATGATCTGCGCCACATGGTCCGCGCCATATTTATTCTGGACGTAACGGATCACCTCGCCGCGCCGCGTTTCGCAGAAGTCGATGTCGAAGTCCGGCATCGACACGCGTTCCGGGTTCAGGAAGCGTTCGAACAGCAGGCCAAGCTGCAACGGGTCGAGGTCCGTGATCGTCAGCGCCCAGGCCACCACCGACCCCGCGCCCGATCCGCGCCCCGGTCCCACCGGAATGTCATGCGACTTCGCCCATTTGATGAAATCGGCAACGATCAGGAAGTAACCGGGAAAGCCCATCTGGACGATGATGTCCGTCTCGAACGTCAGCCGATCGAAATAGGGCTTGCGCGCTTCCTCGTCGACGATGCCCAGTTTCTCAAGCCGCGCCTCCAGCCCCGCACTCGCCTGTTCGCGCAGCATCCGCGCCTCACCCTCGATATCGCCCGCGAGGCTGGGGAGGATCGGCTTGCGCTTGGGCGCGGCCACCGCGCAGCGCTGCGCCACGACCAGCGTGTTCGCCAGCGCTTCGGGCAAATCCTCGAACAGCCGCTTCATCTCGGCCGCCGGCTTCATCCAGGCATCGGGCGAACTGGTCCGCCGGTCGGGCGTCTCCACATAGGCGCTGTCGGCGATGCACAGCATCACGTCGTGCGCCTCATGGAAATGCGGCTCGGCAAAGCAGGTCGGGTTGGTCGCCACCAACGGCAGATCGCGCGCATAGGCCATGTCGAGCAGATCCGGCTCCGCCTTGCCCTCCACGGGGTCCAGCCGCCGGCAAATTTCGACATAGAGCCGGTCGGGGAACAGCGCCTCCAGCCGTTCGACATAGGCGAGCGCCGCATCCGGCTGGTCTTCCGCGAACAGGCGGGCAATAGCACCCTCGCCCCCTGCCGTCAGCGCGATCAGGCCATCCGTCCGCCCTTCCATCGCCTCCAGCGTGACATGCGGCACCTCTTCCACCGGCCGGTCGAGATGCGCCATCGACACCAAAGCGCAGAGATTGTCATAGCCCTTGGCATCCTGGGCGTAGAGCGTGAGCCAGTCATGCACCGCAGGCGCATTGAGCGGCCGCCCCGGCCGCTGCACGCCCAGCATCGCGCCGATGATCGGCTGCACCCCTTCGCTCTTGCAGGCGTCGGAAAAAGCCATGGACCCGTAAAGCCCGTTCCGGTCCGTGATCGCCGCCGCCGGAAAGCCCAGCGCCTTGGCTTGCTTGGCGATCTTCTTGGGATCGATCGCTCCTTCCAGCATGGTGAAGGACGACAATATGCGAAGGGGAACGAAACCGGCGTGAGGCATCGCGGCATTATGCACCCTCCCCGATTCGATGCCAGCCCTCATCATCGAAAGCTGGGGATAATTAAGGCAGATAGCGCTTGCGTTATGCATCCGAAATTGATCCTATCCCCGTAACGAACAGGGAGAATGCCACATGACGGACGTGAACCCGGTTTCCACCCCGCCCAGCATCGCCGCCAGGGCAAAGGCGATCATCCTCAAGCCCAGGGAAGAATGGCCGGTCATAGACGCCGAACCGGCGACCATCGGCGGCATCTTCACCGGCTATGTGCTGATCCTGGCGGCCATCCCGCCGCTCGCCGCGCTCATCGGCGGCCAGATTTTCGGCTATGGCGCGCTTGGCGTCACGTTCCGCCCGTCGCTCGTGGGCGCGATCAGCATGGCGATCGCCCATTATGTCTTCGCGCTGATCGGGCTCTTCGTCCTCGCGCTCATCATCGATTTCCTCGCGCCCCAGTTCGGCGGGCGGAAGGACAGGGTGAAAGCATTCAAGGTCGCCGCCTATTCCGGCACGGCGGGCTGGCTCGCGGGCATTTTCTCGCTGGTGCCTTCGCTCTCGATCCTCGGCATCCTTGGGCTCTACAGCCTCTATCTCCTCTATCTCGGCCTGCCGCGCCTGATGAAAGCGCCGGAGGACAAGGCGCTGGTCTACACCATCGTCACCATCGTCGCCGCCGCGATCCTCTTCATCGTCGCGGGCGCGCTGGCGCGACCCTTCGGCACGATGTTCAGCGGCGGCTATGGTCCGTCCACGGTCAGCGGCGAAATGACCGTCCCCGGCGTGGGCAAGGTCGACCTCGGCAAGCTCGACGCCGCCAGCAAGCAGATGGAAACCGCCGCCCGGAAGATGGAGGACGCCGCGAAGAACGGCACGTCCGCCGCCGTCGCCCCCGCCGCCTTGCAAGCGATGCTCCCCGAAAAGATCGGCCGCTTCACCCGCACCGAGATCGAAAGCAGCGGCATGTCGGCGGGTGCCCGCGCCAGCGCGCGCTATACCGCCGGGGAGGACGACATCCGCCTCGAACTGACCGACATGGCCGCCGCCGGAGCCTTTGCGGGCCTGGGCGCGGCGCTTAACGTCCAGTCCAGCAAGCAGACCGCCACCGGCTATGAGAAGACCCAAACCGTCGATGGCCGCATCGTGACGGAGGAATGGGACAATGAGAGCCGCCATGGCAAATTCGGCACCACCCTCGCCAACCGTTTCATGGTGGAGGCCAACGGCACCGTCGCCAATATCGACGAACTGAAAGCCGCCGTGAACGCCATCGGCCTCGACCGCCTCGCCGCGCTGGCGAAGTGAATGGCGGGTTTGAGTGGATTCCCGCACTCCTCCGTCATCCCAGCGAAAGCTGGGATCTCTCTTCTAGGGCGCGGACGAAGCCCAAGTGAGATCCCAGCTTTCGCTGGGATGACGGGCATTGAATGGCGGAAAATGGCCCAAAACAGCCACAAATGACAGCCGGATCAGGCCGCCGCTCCTCCCGCATCTTCCTCCAGCCGCCCTTCATGCAGCCGCACCACCCGGTCCATTTTCTGCGCCAGCCGCTCATTATGCGTCGCCACGAGAGCGGCGGAGCCTTCCCCCCGCACCAGCCGCAGGAACTCCGCCAGCACCACATCCGCCGTCCGCTCGTCCAGATTGCCGGTCGGCTCGTCCGCCAGTACCAGGGCGGGCTGGTTCGCCAGCGCGCGCGCCACCGCCACGCGTTGCTGCTCGCCGCCCGAAAGCTGGCTCGGCCGATGCTCCAGCCGGTGGCCCAGCCCCAGCGATGTCAGCAGCGATTCCGCTCTCGCCCGCGCCGCCGCCATTTCCACATCGCGGATCACCTGCGGCAGGATCACATTCTCGACCGCGTTGAAATCCGGCAGCAGGTGATGGAACTGATAGACGAAGCCCAGCGCATCGCGCCGCAGCCGCGTCCGCCCGTCATTGTCCAGCTTCGCCGCTTCCTCGCCGCCGATGCGGATCGACCCGTCGAAGCCGCCCTCCAGCAGCCCCACTGCCTGCAACATGGTGGACTTGCCTGATCCCGACGGCCCCAGCAGCGCCACGATCTCCCCCGGCCCCACGTTCAGGTCGACGCCGCGCAGCACCTCGATGGTGACGCCGCCCTGCGTGAAGCTGCGCGTCAGCCCCGTGACCTTTAGAACGTCATTCATAACGCAGCACCTGCACGGGATCGGTATTGGCGGCCTTGAACGCGGGATAGAGCGTCGCAAGGAAGCTGAAGATCAGCGCCATCAGGCAGATGATGGTGATTTCCACCGGATCGGGCTTGGACGGCAATTCGGTGAGGAACCGGATCGACGGGTCCCACAGATTCTGCCCCGTCACGAACTGGATCGCGTTCACCACCGCCTGCCGGAAGAAAAGGAAGGTGAAGCCCAACACCATGCCCGCCGCCATGCCCAGCGCGCCGATGGTGACGCCCACCGTCATGAAGATCTTGACCAGACCGCCCCGGCTTGCCCCCATGGTCCGCAATATCGCGATGTCCCGCGTCTTGGCGCGCACCAGCATGATGAGGGAGGAGAGGATATTGAACACCGCCACCAGCACGATGATGGACAGCACCACGAACATCGCGACCCGCTCCACCGCCAGCGCCTCGAACAGCGACGCGTTCATCTGCCGCCAGTCGTTGATGACCGCGCGGCCCGCAACCTTCGCGGCCAGCGGCTCCAGGATCGCGCCTACCTTGTCGGGGTTCACCGTCTCGATCTCGATCATGCCGACCACGTCGCCCAGCAGCAGCAGCGTCTGCGCATCCTCGATCGGCATGACCACGAACGCCTTGTCATAATCATAGACACCGACCTCGAAGATCGCCGCGACCTGATAGGAAACTTGCCGGGGCACCGTGCCGAACGGCGTCGAGCGCCCCGCCGGGTTGATGATGGTGATGCTGTCACCCAGTTGGATGCCCAGATTCTCCGCCAGCCGTGACCCGATCCCCACCTTGTCGCTGCCCGCGGTCAGGTTGTTGAGGCTCCCCGCCAGCACTTTGCCCTTCAGCGTCGCATTGCCGCGGATGTCGGGCACGGCCATGCCGCGCACCAGCACCGCCTCGACCCGCCCCTGAAAGGTCGACAGCAATGGCTGTTCGATCATCGGCGTGGCGCTGGTGACGCCGGGGGTATCCTTCGCCTGCTTCAATATGCTCTGCCAGTCCGGCAAGCGCCCGCCATAGCCCTGCACGACCGCGTGGCCGTTCAGTCCCACGATCTTGTCGAACAGCTCCGCGCGGAAGCCGTTCATCACGCTCATGACGATGATGAGAGCCGCGACTCCCAGCATCACCGCGACCAGGCTGATCCCCGCGACCAGGAAGATGAAGCCCTCGCCCTTGCCGGGCAGCAGGTAACGCTTGGCGATCATGCGTTCGTATCGGGATAGAATCATGACGGCGCGGACGGCCCCTTGGAAATTGCCTGTCCGCTCCTCTAGCAGGCTATGGCCCCACGGCAAGCATTGCCGCATTGTTGCAACGCGGCCACAGGGTGCAGGACAAAATCACAGCGGTGCGGAAATAGGCCGTGACAGCAACGCTCGGCCGCCATAGCAAAGCAATCGAAGCACAGGTAAACAAGGCCGTGGTTCAGGGATCCTGCTTCCTCTTTTCGAGCTTAGGGGGCTAAGAAAAGAGTTGAGGCAGACCAAGGGGGAGGCGAGAAATCGTCCATCAGTGCCCGGATCGTGGAAACGCGATCCGGGCGCTTTTGCTATGGCGGGTTCGGGTATAGCCATCAACCGCGCAACACAATGCTGCATCCTGCGCGGCATTGCGGTGTCGAAGGGGAAATTTCCTGTCTTTCCCTCCCCTTGAAACCCCGTTCCGCCGAACCATATCGCGTCTGTCCGGCCGCCATCAGGGACCGGATATAGTATCGCGGGACGCCGTTTTCCGGGTCCGGCATGTTCATTCTGCTCTTTGGGAGATTATGACAATGCGTGGTTTTGACCTTACCCCCTATCGCCGCTCGACCGTCGGCTTCGATCGTCTTTTCGACCTCATCGAAAACAACGCCCGGTTGCAGCAGGGCGACAATTATCCGCCCTTCAACATCGAACGCCTGTCGGAGGATCGCTATCGCGTGACCCTCGCCGTCGCGGGCTTCCGCTCCGACGAGTTGGAGATCACCGCGCAGCAGAACCTGCTCCAGGTGTCCGGCCGCAAGGAGGAAACGCAGCCGACCGACCGCGCCAAGTTCGTGCATGTCGGCATTGCCAACCGCAGCTTCGAGCGCCGCTTCGAACTCGCCGATTTCGTGCGGGTGGAGAAAGCGGACCTGGCGGACGGCCTGCTCATCATCGAACTGGTCCGCGAAGTCCCCGAAGCCATGAAGCCCAAGAAGATCGCCATCAACGGCGGTCAACTCGTGGAAATCGGCAACGACCGCGACGCGGCCTGACGGATCATCGGGGCGCCGCCTTTCCGGCTGCGCCCCTTCCCATCAGATTTCTACCTGACTGCCTAGCTCGACCACGCGATTGGTCGGCAAGCGGAAGAATTCCATCGCGCTTTCCGCATTTCGCAGCATCCAGGCGAAGATCTTTTCCCGCCACAGCGGCATACCCGGCTTGGCTGACGGCAACAGCGTCTGCCGCGCCAGGAAGAAGCTGGTGTCCATCATCTTGAACGCCTGCCCGCAGCCGCTGACGTTCTTGAGCGCCGCCGGCACGTCCGGCTCCTGCATGAACCCATATTGCAGCACCATGCGGAAGAAGCCGTGGCCCAGCTCTTCCAGCTTGCACCGACCGTCATCCTCGACCACCGGCACATCCTTGATTTTGACGGTCAGCAGGATGACCCGCTCATGCAGCACCTTGTTGTGCTTGAGGTTATGCAGCAGCGCATGGGGCACGCCATCGGGCGTCGAAGTCATGAACACCGCCGTCCCCGGCACCCTGACCGCGCTGTTGGCGGCCGACGCCACGAACACGGGGATCGGCATCGCCGCCTCCCGCAGGCGGTCCTGCATCAGCTTGCGCCCGCGCGACCAGGTGGTGAGCAGCGTGAACACCACGAAGCCGATCAATAGCGGGAACCACCCGCCGTCCGGCACCTTCGTCAGGTTCGCCGCCAGATAGGCGCCGTCCACGATAAAGAACACCGCCAGCACCGGCGCGGCATAATACCAGCGCCAATGCCACAGGCGGAACAGCACCACCGTCAGCAGCAGATTGTCGATGAACATCGCGCCCGTCACCGCGATGCCATAGGCCGCCGTCAGGTTGGACGATGTCTGGAACACCAGCACCAGCAGGATGACCATGATCATCAGCCCCCAGTTGACGAGGGGGATGTAGATCTGTCCCGCCGTGGACGCGCTGGTATGCGCGATCCGCAGGCGCGGCATGAAACCGAGTTGAATAGCCTGCTGCGTGACCGAGAACGCGCCGGATATCACCGCCTGACTGGCGATGATCGCGGCCATGGTGGCCAGCCCCACCAGCGGCAACTGCGCCCATTGCGGGGCGAGATGGTAGAAGGGGCTGTGCAGCGCCGCCGCGCCTTCGCGGAACAGCAGCGCGCCTTGCCCCATATAGTTCAGCATCAGCGCGGGAAGCACGAAGGCCAGCCACGACACCCGGATCGGACTGCGCCCGAAATGCCCCATATCGGCATAGAGCGCCTCCGCCCCCGTCACCGCCAGCACCACGGACCCCAGCGCGAGAAAGGCCGGAAGCGGATCGGTCACGAAGAACATCAGCGCCCAATAAGGGTTCAGCGCAAAGACGATCCCTGGCGTCTTTATGATGCTGATGACGCCCAATGTCGCGATGGTCACGAAATAGAACAGCATGATCGGCCCGAACAGGGTTGCGACCCGGCTGGTCCCCCATCCCTGAATCCAGAACAGGCCGAGCAGGATCAGCACCGCCACGGGCAGAATGGCCGGGCCGAATCCCGGATTATAGACGGCAAGCCCTTCCACCGCCGACAGCACCGACACGGCGGGCGTAATCATCGAATCGCCATAGAACAGGGCTGTTGCGAAAACCCCCAGCAGGACGATACCGCTCGACCAGCGCGGCGTCTTGGTCTGGCCGTTTATCAGCGCCAGCAGCGCCAGGCTGCCGCCTTCGCCCTTGTTGTCCGCCCGCATGATGATCGAGACATATTTCAGCGTCACGACCAGCATCATGGACCAGAACATCAGGCTGATGACGCCCAAAATGTGATCCGGGTCGAGATCGAGATGATGATGCCCCGCGAAGGTTTCGCGGAATGCGTAAAGCGGGCTGGTGCCGATGTCGCCGAAGACGATGCCGATGGCGCCCACGACCAGCTTTGCCGTCGCCTTTTGCCGGGCATGGCCGTGGCCCTGCTCTTCCCCGTCCGCTGCGATCACTGCATCGGGGTCTGTCTGTTCAGCCATGAAGGGAACGCCGAGTGGTCATGTTTTTTTCGACACCTGCGCCACGGAGGCGACCTCTTTATGCCTCAAACCGCCGGCCCCTATCACGCCTCTTTCACCCGCGCAATGCGCCTTCCGTGCCGGCTGCTCCTATTCGGGACGCGCGCCTTCCGATGCAAGCAGGGCATCAATACGTCCGATATTGATCTTCAGTTCCGCCTTGAGCGTGCTGCCTTCTGGCAGCGTTTCCGCCAAAGGCGCCCAAAGCGCGCGGGCGCGCCGCAACTGGCCGCTTCTGGCCAGCGCCAGTCCATAGAAGAAGCGCGGCGCGATCGCCTTTTCATCAACGGCCATGGCGCGGCGATAGGCGAACTCCGCGCCGGGGGAGACGACGCCGTCGGCGTGCGCGACCAGCGCATTGCCAAGGCCAAGCCAGAGATTGGGGTCGTCCGGCGTCTGGCGCAGTCCGGAAAGCAGGACGTTGGCGGCTTCCTTGCGCTTGCCCTGGCGTCCCAGGCCATCGGACATCATCAGCCATTGCCCGGCAGGGCCGTAGCGTTCGGCCAGCGCCCGCCTTTGTTCGGCCAGCTCCTCGTCGAACGATGCCGCCTGCGCGCCTGCGGACTTCCGGGGCGTTCCCGCAAGACCGGGATGCCCTTGCCAGGCGTAACCCGCCAGCCCGATCAACAAGGCGGCGGCGGTTATCTCCCGTGCCGTCCTGGGAATGGAAACGGCATAGAAAAGAACAAGCACCACGAGCAGCGCGAGGCCGGCGGCGATCACCCATCCCGTCATGACCGCTTCCTCCGCTTGATTCGCGCCCGCAGCAGCAACAGCCCCAGGAACAGAAGCACCGCCGGCGCGGCCCAAAGCGGCCACAGGATCGGCGCGGCCGTCGGTTCATAGCTCACCCAATCGCCATAGCGTTCGATCAGCCAGGCGCGAATATGCTCCGGCGTTTCGCCTGCCATGATCCGTTGGCGGATTTCCGAGCGCATGTCGCCCGCCATGCTGGCGTTGCTGTCCGCGATGGACTGGCTCTGGCAGGTGAGGCAGCGAATCGTCTCCATCAGCCCCCGCGCCTTCCTTTCCAGCGCCGGGTCATCGATCTGCCGGTCCGCATAGGGCGCGGGCGGCAAGGCGGACTGTGCCAGCGCAGGCGCGCTCGCCAGCAAGAGCATGACGGCCAGCAATCCCCTCATTGTGCGCTTCTCAGCCGGTCGAGGATCATCGGCACGTCATCGGCCCGGATGTCGCCGATATGCTGATAGGCGATCTGTCCCTTGCCATCGATCACGAAGGTTTCCGGCACGCCCGAAGACCCCATCGCGATCTGCACCGCACTGCGGGCGTCAAGACCGATGCGGGCATAGGGATTGCCGTAGCGGCGCAGGAAAGCATCCACGTCGGCGCGCGCGTCGCGGATGGCGATGGCGTCGATCTCCGCCCCCGCCCGCTTCAACGCCATGAGCTGCGGCGCTTCCGCGGCGCAGGGCAGGCACCAGCTCGCGAAGATGTTGAGCAGGCGCGGCTTGCCGGTCGCAAGCTGAGAACTCGCCAGAGGCGGACGGTCGCTGGCGGCGGCGGGGAGCGTGAAGGCGGGCAAGGGCCTCCCCACCATCTTCGACGAGATGACGCGATCGTCGGGCTTGAGCAGCCCGCTCGCGAACAGGCCGAAAAAGCCCAGGAACAGGACCAGCGGCAACCAGATCAGCATCTTCCTCATGCCGCCGCCCTCGCCCGCCATTTCATCAGCCATCCGCGCCGCTCGCGCCCGACCAGCGCCAGCGCGCCGCCCAGGGCGATCATGATCCCGCCAAGCCAGATGAATGTGACGAAGGGCTTCCACCAGACCCGGACCTGCCACCGTCCATCGCCGGTTTCCTGCCCCAGCACGACATAAAGCTGCCCGTTCCAGCGGGTCAGCAGCGCGGCTTCGGTCGTGGTGGTCGGCGGGGAGGCGAAAAAGCGCGACTGCGGATGAAGTTCGACCGCGCCGCCGCCGTCCCGGCTCGCCGTCATGTCCGCCTGCAACGCGGTCCAGTTGTCGCCCGCGATCGGCATGATCCGCGTGAAGCGCAACGCCCATCCCGCCGTTTCGATCGTGTCGCCGGGACGCGCGGCCGCCAGTTTTTCCACCGTGAAGGCGGAATCGGAGGCCATGCCGCCCAGACTGACCGCACAGCCCAGATGCGCGATCACCATGCCCCAGGTGAAAAGCGGCGTGCGTCGCAGGTTCCGCTTCCATAGCGGCGCAACGCTCCCCACGGCCACCGCCACGGCGATCACCAGCCCCGCCAGGGGCAGGACGCCGATCCGCCCCCAGGCCAGCGCCACGACGAGCGCGAGCGTGACGAGCGCGACGGCCGCGGGTATCAGCAAACGTCCGGCGACAGCGCGAAACCGGTCCCGCCGCCAGCGCGTCAACGGTCCCGCCGCCATGGCGATCATCAGGACCAGCGCAATGGGACCTGCCATCCGGTCGAAATAGGGCGCGCCCACGGAAACCTTGTGCCCGAACGCCTCCGTCAGCAGCGGATAAAGCGTCCCGATCAGCACCAGTCCCAATATGACCGAAAGCAGCAGGTTGTTGACCACCAGCATCGTTTCGCGGCTGACCAGTTCGAAGGGCGCGCCTTCCCGCACCGCCCCGATCCGCCAGCCGAACAGCGCGAACGCACCCCCGATATAGATCGCCAGCAAGGCGAGGATGAACGTCCCGCGCTCCGGATCGACGGCGAAGGCATGGACGCTCGTCAATATGCCCGACCGGACCAGGAAAGTGCCCACCATCGACATGGAAAAGGCGATGACCGCCAGCATCACCGTCCATGCCCGCAAGGCGTCGCGCGTCGCGAGCACCGTTACCGAGTGCAGCAGGGCGGTCGCCGCCAGCCACGGCATCAGCGAGGCGTTCTCCACCGGGTCCCAGAACCACCAGCCGCCCCAGCCCAGCTCATAATAGGCCCAATAGCTGCCCGCCGTGATCCCCAGCGTCAGCATCACCCATGCCGCCAGCACCCATGGCCGCATCGCCCGCGCAAAGGCGGCGTCCACCTGCCGCGTCAGCAAAGCGCCCAATGCAAAGGAAAAAGCGACCGAAAGTCCGACATAGCCGAGATACAGCGTCGGCGGATGGAAGGCGAGGCCGGGATCCTGCAACAGCGGGTTCAGCCCCTGTCCGTCGGCCGCGGGCGGGTCGATCCGGGCGAAGGGATTGGAAGAAAACAGCAGGAACGCATAGAAACCGAGGCTGATCGCCGCCTGTGCGCCCAGCGTCGCCATATGGGTGCTCCGCCCCAGCGCCCGCTCGAACAGCGCGACGGCGCTCCCGGCGGCGCCCATCACCGTCACCCAGAGCAGCATCGATCCTTCATGATTGCCCCACGTTCCGGCGAACTTGTAGAGCCACGGCTTCATCGAATGGCTGTTGGTAACGACCAGCATCACCGACATGTCCGACCGCAGGAACAACAGGATCAGCGACAGGAAAGCGAGCAGCGTCAAAAGCCCCTGAGACACCGCCACCGGCCGCACGGCTCCCAGCAATTCCTCCTTGCGCCCCGCCAGACCGAAGACGACCAGCACCAGTTGCAGCAGCGCGAGCGCCGCCGCCAGCCACAGCGCGGCAAGTCCGGCCTCCGCGATCATTGCCCGGCCTTCATCTGATGGGTTTTCTCGTCATATTGCATTCCCTCAAGCTCGCGCGGCATATAGCGTTCGTCATGCTTGGCGAGCAGGTTGGTGGCGACGAAAGTGCCCTTCGTGTCGAAAGCCCCTTCGGCCACGACGCCTGATCCTTCGCGGAACAGGTCCGGCGCGATGCCGCTGAAGATCGCGGGCACGCGCGCCTTGCCGTCCGTCACGTCGAAATGGATCGTAACGCCGTCCGCCGCGCGCCTGAGGCTGCCCTTGACGACCATCCCGCCCAGCCGGATCGCCTTGCCCGGCTCGACGCCCTTGGCCTTCACGTCGGCGGGCGCATAGAAATAGGCCGCCTCGTCCTTGAGCGCCGATGCCGCCAGCAGGCCCGCGCCGATCAGCGCGGCCAGCGCGGCCAGCGCCAGGATCAATCGTTGATGCTTGGCCTTCATGGGCGGGGCCTGTCCTCCGCTTGCCCCTCCGCCTCGCGCATGGCGCGCCAGCTCAGGACGATGACCGTTGCGGTCGCTAACAGGGCGAGCGCATAGGCGGCCGCTACAAAAGCCCATTGGTTCATTGACCTATCCCCGCGCCAGACGCTGCATCCGCGCCTCTATCTTGTTGCGCGCCAGCAGGGTCCGCATCCGCATCAGCACGATGGCGCCGAAAAGCAGGCTGAATCCCAGGAACGTCAGCCCCAGCGGCCATAGCAGCGACCCGTCGATGCTCGACCCGCGCAGCGTGATGCTTGGCCCCTGATGCAGGCTGTTCCACCACACAACCGACCGATTGATGATCGGAATGTTGATCGCGCCCACCAGCCCGAAAATGGCGGTCACGGCGCTAACGCCCCCCTGCCCCTGCCGCGCGCTGGCATTGGCGAGCGCGATATAGCCAAGGTAGAGGAACAGCAGCACCAGCATGGACGTCATCCGCCCGTCCCATTCCCACCATGTTCCCCAGGTGGGCCGTCCCCAGATCGACCCGGTGGCAAGGCAGATGGCCGTGAACAGCGCCCCCGGCGCGGCGAGCGCCCGCCCCGCGATGGAAGCGAGCGGATGCCGCCAGACCAGTTGCATGAGCGCCGCAACGGCGATCCCGCTCCAACCCGCCATGCCCAGCCAGGCGGCGGGCACATGGATATAGAGGATACGGACCGTCTCTCCCTGAAGATAGTCAGCGGGCGTGACGAACAGGCCGCAGAAACATCCCGCCAGTATCAGTGACAGGCCGGGCCAGAACAGCCAGCCCGTCAGCGGCCGTGCGATCTTCAAAAAGCGGGCGGGATTGGCGAAACGATGCATCGGGCAGTGTCTTAGACGCGCCTTTCGCGTAACGCCAGTGGGGGCTTTCCCCGTTATAACATGGCCGTCGGCGGAAACCGCCCAAGGTTTTTTATGCCAGACAGGCGACAAATGACATGGGAGTGACTATATGCGCGGCAACGGCGCCCCTTATGGGGACCGACAGGATCGGTTATGGACCCGCTCACACCCATGTTGACGACACATCCTTTCGACGACGACAAGCTGCGCGAGGAATGCGGCGTTTTCGGCGTTTCCAACGCTGAAACCGCATCGGCCATCGTGGCGCTCGGCCTTCACGCCCTCCAGCATCGCGGTCAGGAAGCCGCAGGCATCACGAGCTGGGACGGTCACGATTTCCACACCCATCGCGCCATGGGCCATGTCGCGGGCAATTTCGACCGCGATGAAGTGATCCGCGGGCTGCCGGGCCATTATTCCTGCGGCCATGTGCGCTATTCGACCACGGGCGAAACCTCGCTCCGCAACGTCCAGCCGCTCTATGCCGAATTGAATTCGGGTGGTTTCGCCATCGCCCATAACGGCAATATTTCCAATGCCATGAAGCTGCGCCGCGAACTCATCCGCCGCGGCTCCATCTTCCAGTCGACATCCGACACCGAAGTCATCATCCATCTGGTCGCCACGTCGACCTACCGGACGCTGCTCGACAAGTTCATCGACGCGCTCAAGCAACTCGAAGGCGCCTATTCCCTCATCGTCATGACGCCCGAAGGCATGATCGCCTGCCGCGATCCGCTGGGTATCCGGCCGCTGGTGATGGGGAAGCTTGGCGACGCCACCGTCTTCGCGTCCGAAACCGTGGCCCTGGATGTGATCGGTGGGGACTATGTCCGCTCCATCGAGCCGGGGGAACTCGTCATCGTCACCCATGAAGGCGATGTGCGGAGCCACCGCCCCTTTGGCGAGGTTCATCCGCGTCCCTGCATCTTCGAACATGTCTATTTCAGCCGCCCCGATTCGATCGTGGACGGCTCCAGCGTCTATTCGGTCCGCAAGGCGATCGGCGCGCAGCTCGCCATCGAAAATCCGGTGAATGCCGACATCGTCATCCCGGTGCCCGACAGCGGCGTTCCGGCCGCGCTCGGCTACGCCCAGCAATCCGGCATACCGTTCGAACTGGGCATCATCCGCTCGCACTATATCGGCCGCACCTTCATACAGCCGGGCGACAAGGTCCGCCATCTGGGCGTCAAGCTCAAGCACAACGCCAACCGCGCGCTGATCGACGGCAAGCGCATCGTGCTCATCGACGATTCGATCGTGCGCGGCACCACCAGCCTCAAGATCGTGCAGATGATGCGTGAGGCGGGCGCGGCCGAAGTCCATATGCGGATCGCCAGCCCGCCCACGCGGCATAGCTGCTTCTATGGCGTCGACACGCCCGAACGCGGCAAGCTGCTGGCGCACCGCATGGACGTGCACGGTATGCAGGAGTTCATTCAGGCGGACAGCCTGTCCTTCGTATCCATCGACGGCCTCTACAAGGCGCTGGGCGAAGCGAAGCGGGCCGACATCCGCCCGCAATATTGCGACGCCTGTTTCACCGGCGACTATCCCACCACGCTCACCGATCAGGATGATTCGGTGGTTCACAATCAATTCGAAATGCTGGCCGAAAGAGTGGTCTGAATCTAAAGACCGTTCTTCTTCGCCGCTTTTCCTGCCCTGACGCGCCTCGCCCCGCGCGAGGACGATTGGATGTTCCATCATGACCGATACTCTTCCCCTTTCCGGCAAGCTCGCGCTCGTGACCGGCGCCAGCCGGGGCATCGGCGCCGCCACGGCTGAAGCGCTGGCGGCGGCGGGTGCGCATGTCATCCTCACCGCCCGCACCAGCGGCGGACTGGAGGAAGTGGAGGAACGCATCCATGAAGCGGGCGGCCATGCCACCATCGCCCCGCTCGACCTGATCGACGGCGAGAGCATCGGCCGTCTGGCGCAGGCCATCGGCGGCCGCTGGCAGGCGCTGGACATTCTTGTCCTCAACGCCGCCACGCTGGGTTCCCTGGCCTCTGTCCCGGCCATCGACGCCAAGGAATTCGCGCGCCTGCTGATGCTCAACATCGCCGCGCCGCAAGCCTTGGTCGCCGCCTTCGACACCATGCTCCGCGCCAGCAAGGATGCGCGAGTCGTGGCGCTGACCTCCTCGGTCGCTGCCACGCCGCGCGCTTATTGGGGCGCCTATGGCGCATCCAAGGCGGCGCTGGAAACGCTGGTCGGCGCCTATGGCGAGGAAGTGAGGAACATCTCCGCCATCCGCACGCATATCGTCGATCCCGGCGCGACCCGCACGGCCATGCGCGCCCGCGCCTTCCCCGGCGAAGACCCCGCGACGCTCAAGGAACCGAAGGTGGTGGCCGACGCCATCGTCGACATGATCCGCGCCGACACGCCGACCGGTTTCCGCACGCGGATCGGCTGAACCTCAGCCCGGCTTTACCAGCGTCACCTGCGCGACGTCGATGGTGCCGCCCAGGAATCCCCCTTCGCAATACATCAGATAATAGCGCCACAGGTCCACGAAATGCCGGTCGAAACTGGCGGGCAACTGTCCCGCATCGACCACGCGCTCGAACCGTTCGCGCCAGCGCCGCAGCGTTTCGGCATAGTGCAGGCCAAAGCGTGACACGTCCCGCCACTCCAGCCCCTGCTGCTCCGCCATGGCGCGGAACCGGCTTTCCGAAATCAGCATGCCGCCGGGGAAGATATAGGTCTGGATGAAATCCGCGCCCCGGGCATAGCCTTCGAATATCGCGTCATCCATCAGGATATACTGGATCGCCGCCCGTCCGCCCGGCTTCAGCAGGCGATGGATGGCGGCCAGATAATCGGGCCAGTAACGCTGCCCCACCGCTTCCACCATTTCCACACTGGCGATGGCGTCATATTGCCCCACGGCATCGCGATAGTCGGTCAGCAGGATGCTCGCGCCCGATCCCAGCCTGTCGCGCGCATAATCCGCCTGCTCGGTGGAAAGCGTCAGGCCGTCATAGCGCACCGCCCACCGCTCCATCGCCCGTTCGCCAAGCCCGCCCCAGCCGCATCCGATCTCCAGCAGGGAAGCCCCATCCCGCAGAGCGAGCCGATCCAGGATCGCGTCGGCCTTGCGCCGCTGCGCCGCCTCCAGACTCTCCGACCGGTCGGCGGGATCGATGAACAGCGCGCTCGAATAATGCATGTCCGCATCGAGCCACAGCGCATAGAAATCATTGCCCAGATCATAATGATAGGCGATGTTCCGGCGCGATCCGATCCGGCTGTTCCGCCGCGCCCAGTGCAGCGCGCGCCCGGCCCATCGCGCGGGGCCGCGGGGCCGCGCGACATTGCCCAGCGCCTCGGCATTCCGCATGAACAGGGCGAACAGAGGGACCGGATCGGGACTCGTCCATTCCCCCGCCGCCCAGGCGCGATACCAGCCGACCGATCCGCCCGTCGCCAGCCGCAGCAGCGCACGCCAGTGGACCACATGCACTTCGCACACCGGCCCCGGAGCGCGCCCGCCCAATATCCGCCGCGTTCCGTCCGGCAGCAGGGCCTCCAGCGCGCCTGCCTCCAATCCCTTGTCGATCCGGTCCAGCAGCCTGTGAAAGCGCGGTCCCACCATCCGCGCCAGCAGGCTGGCGGGTCCATGGGAGGGTGGACGCCGGGTGCCCAGCGCCGCCTTTCCCCTTCGGGGTTCGATCGCGTTCATGACGTTCGTCTCTGCCTCATGCCGGCGCGGCCCGCAATGGCGCATGGAATCCGATTCGATCCATGGACGCGCGACGCAACCGGGCTTATCTCCTGTCTCGATCAGCAATAGCGCCCGCGTCACGGCGGGACGATGAAGATAGGGATTCACGGCGTCCATGCCAAAGGATGAAGATCGCGGCTATCGCCCCTGCGTAGGCATCATGCTCGTCAACATGGACGGGCAGGTCTTCGTGGGCCAGAGAATCGACAACAGGGCCGACGCCTGGCAGATGCCCCAGGGCGGCATAGACGAGGACGAGGACCCGAAAGCGGCGGCCTTGCGCGAACTGGGCGAGGAAACGGGCATCACCCGCAAGCTTGTGGAAATCATCGCCAAGGCGCGCGACGAGCATTTCTATGACCTGCCGCCTGAATTGATCGGCCAGATCTGGGGCGGCAAATATCGCGGCCAGCGGCAGATATGGTTCCTCGCCCGCTTCCTGGGCCAGGACAGCGACATCAATATCGAAACGCCGCACCCGGAATTTCGCGCATGGAAATGGACCGCGCCCGAAACGCTGCCGGACCTGATCGTCCCCTTCAAACGCAAGCTCTATCGCGACATATTGCACGAATTCCAGTCGCTCATCTGAACGGTTCATCCCATCGGGGTTAAATTTCCCGGACGAGCGGCTATGACGCCCCCCATGCGTCATTCTCTGTTTCTGCTGCCTTTTTTCTTCACGTCCGTCGCCCGCGCGGAGGAGCCGCCGCTCCTGCCGCCCGCCGTTCGGGAAATGCTGGAAGCCGCCATCGCTAACGGCAATGAGACGGAGATCGTCACCATCGCCAAGATCGCGCGGCAGACCAACCCCGCCTCCTCCGACGAAATCCAGCGGATGGTGACGAGCTGGAAAGACCGGACGAAAGCCACCCATGACGCGGTGATTCGCGAAGCCCGCTTCACGGACCTCTGGACCGGGCGGATCGAGGCGGGCGGTTTCCGCTCCACCGGCTCCACCAGCGAAATCGGCATCAGCGCCAATGCGACGGCGACCCGGACAGGCATCGAATGGTCGCACAAGCTGACCGCCAGCGCCGACTATCGCCGCGCCAACGGCGTCACGTCGCGCGAACGCTATTTCGGCAGCTACGAGCCGCGCTATCAGTTCGATCCGCGCGGCTTCGCCTACGGCCTCGTCCAGTTCGAGCGGGACACGTCCATCGGCTATGACGAACGCTACACCGCATCGACCGGTATCGGCTACAAGCTGATCGTCAGCAAGAAAGTCGACCTGACCGTGGATGCCGGTCCCGCCGTCCGCCATGCCAAATATGTGAGCGGCGAGCGCGAAACCAAGGTCGGGGGACGCGCTTCCATGGATCTGGCTTGGCGCATCACGCCTACCCTGACCTTCAAGCAGACGGCGTCGGGCTATGCGGAAAGCCGGGTCTTCACGCTCAATTCCCTGACCGCGCTCGAAACCAAGGTGACGGACCGCTGGTCGGCCGCCCTTTCCTACAACGTCCAATATGAATCGGAAACGCTGCTGTCCGACAAGGATTTCGACACGCTGAGTCGCCTGACCCTCAGCTATGATTTCTGATTCTCCACCTGCAAATTTTACGCGATTACGCCGTTTACAAGCCCATCGTCATGCCATGATCCCTTCCGGCCATTTCCAGCCATTCCACATCGATGCCAGCTTTCGCCGTCATGACGGCTGGGAGATGCCCGCCCACCACCCATGAAAGCCGTCCGGCCCGGAGGATTGCAAACGCCATAACCGCCAAATTTCACGAGGGGTGGAGGGCCGCGCCGCGCTCTGTTAGACCATCGGAAATGACAGCCATTTCACCCGCGGAACAGGCCGTTCTGGACCATGTATCGGCAGCGCCGATGCTGGAACAGGTGCAGGCGTGGGCCGCGGTCAACAGCGGGTCGCGCAATCTGGACGGCCTTGCCCGGCTGGCCGCGATGCTGGCCGACGCCTTTTCCGCCCTGCCTGGCCACATTCGCCTGATCGATCCTGCGCCCGTCGAGAGCGTCTCCCCCGACGGCGTGCTGTTGCAGGTCGGCCATGGCCGCCACCTCTTCCTTTCCGTCCGTTCCGAAGCGCCGGTCCGCGTCCTGCTGACCGGCCATATGGACACGGTCTTCGCCGCCGATCACCCCTTCCAGGCGCAGCGATGGCTGGACGACGCGGTGCTGAACGGCCCCGGCGTCGCAGATATGAAAGGCGGTCTCGCCATCATGCTCGCCGCGCTTCAGGCCGTGGAAACATGGGAAGGCCGCGCCGCGCTGGGCTATGATGTCGTCATCAACAGCGATGAGGAAGTGGGCAGCGCCTCCTCCGCCGGCCTGCTGCGGCAGAGGGCGGCGGGCAAGGTCGCGGCCTTCACCTATGAACCCGCTCTCCCCGACGGCACGCTGGCAGGCGCGCGGGCGGGCAGCGGCAATTTCTCCATCATCGTCACGGGCCGCAGCGCCCATGCCGGCCGCAATCCCAACGAAGGCCGTAACGCCCTGCTCGCCGCCGCCGACCTCGCACTGCGCCTCAAAGCGGCGAGCGGCAGCGGCTTTTCCTGCAACCCGGCGCGAATCGATGGGGGCGGCCCCAATAATGTCGTGCCCGATCACGCCATTCTCCGCGTCAATTTCCGGCCCCGCACCCCCGCCGACGAAATCGCCGTCCGCTGCCTGATCGAAAGCAGCATGGAAGCGGTCGCCCGCGACCATGAAGTCGCCATGCACCTCCATGGCGGCTTCGGGCGCCCGCCCAAGCCCATGGACGAAAAGGCGGAAAATCTCTTCAACCTCGTCCGCCGCTGCGGCGCGGATCTGGGCCTCTCGATCGACTGGCGCGACACGGGCGGGGTGTGCGACGGCAACAATATCGCGGCCTGCGGCGTGCCGGTGGTGGACACCATGGGCGCGCGGGGAGGCGCCATCCACAGCCCGGACGAATATCTGATGACCGACAGCCTGCCCGAACGCGCCCGCCTGTCCGCGCTGGCGCTGATGCGGATCGCGCAGGGGAAATAGAGCGAGAGAGGATGACGGCTTGACCTTCTTCATGCGGACCGCGCGGGCGGATGATCTTCAGACCCTCTACGAAATGGCGAAGCTGACCGGCGGCGGCTTCACCAACCTGCCCCCCGACCGCAAAGCGCTGGCCGCCAAGCTCGAAAGGACCGAACAGGCGCTGTCCCGCACAGACGAGAGCATCCAGGACGAACTGATCCTGATGGTGCTGGAAAACGCCCAGACCGGGCAGGTGCGCGGAACCTGCCAGATATTCAGCATGGTGGGGCAAAGCTGGCCCTTCTATTCCTATCGCCTTGGCGTTCTGACTCAGCATAGCCGCGAACTCGGCCGCACCTTCCGCGCGCAGATGCTGTCGCTCACCACCGACCTTGAAGGCTCGACCGAAGTCGGCGGCCTCTTCCTCCACCCCCGCGAGCGCGCCGAAGGGCTGGGCCTGCTCCTCGCCCGCAGCCGCTATCTCTACATCCGCAACCACCGCCCGCGCTTCGGCAGCCAGATCATCGCGGAACTGCGCGGCGTCATCGACGAAGCGGGCGGATCGCCTTTCTGGGACGGCCTGGCCGGGCGTTTCTTCGGCATGAGCTTTCAGGAAGCGGATGAATTCAACGCCATCAACGGCAACCAGTTCATCGCCGACCTGATGCCCAAGACGCCGATCTATACGGCCATGCTGACCGACAGCGCCCGCGCCGTCATCGGCCTGCCCCACCCCAATGGCCGCGCGGCAATGCGGATGCTGGAGACGGAAGGTTTCACCAACCCCGGCTATGTAGACATATTCGACGGCGGCCCGACCATGGTGGGCCAGATCGACTCGCTCCGCACCATCGCGCAGGCGCGCGACGTCACCCTTTCTGCCCTGCACGACAAAAGCGGGGACAAGATGCTGATCGCTACCGGCCGTCTTGCCGATTATCGCTGCACCTACGGCTTCGTGCGCGAGGGCGAGGATGGCGCGATCTCGCTGGACGCGGACAGTGCGGCCCTGCTCGGCCTTGAGCCGGGCGAGACATTCAGCATGGCGGGGCGGGCATGAGCGTCAGGGAAATCAATTTCGACGGGCTGATCGGTCCCAGCCACAATTATGCGGGCCTCAGCCTGGGCAACCTCGCCTCCGCCCGCAATGCCGGAGCCGTATCCCGCCCCCGCGCCGCCGCGCTGCAAGGGCTGGAGAAAATGCGCGGCAACATTCGCCTGGGTCTGATGCAAGGGCTATTCCTGCCCCAATGGCGGCCCGATAACGCATGGCTGGCCTTGCTCGGCACCAATGTCAGCCATGCGGAGCCGCATATCCGCGCGGCCGCCATGTCCGCGTCCTCCATGTGGGCCGCCAACGCCGCGACCGTCTCCCCCGCGAGCGATACGAGCGACGGGCGCACGCACCTCACCGTCGCCAATCTCGTGACGATGCCCCACCGCAGCCATGAATGGCCCCAGACGCTTAAGCAGCTTCAGATCGCCTTCGGGGCCAGCGACGCCTTCACGGTCCACGGTCCCATTCCGGCCCCTTTCGGCGACGAAGGCGCGGCCAATCACATGCGCCTCGCCGAAAGCCACGGCGCGCCCGGTGTCGAGGTATTCGTTTACGGCCAGTCCGGCGGCCCCTTCCCCGCCCGCCAGCATGTCGAGGCCAGCAAAGCCGTCGCCCGCCTCCACAGACTCGCCCCCGCCCGCACCCTCTTCGTCCAGCAATCGGAGGAAGCCATCGCGGCGGGCGCCTTCCACAATGACGTGGTCGCCGTCGCCAATGAGCGCGTCCTCTTCACCCATGAACAGGCTTTCGCCGACAAGGAAGCGTTCTACACCGCCCTCAAGGCCGCGCTCCCCGGCGTCGAAATCGTCGAAGTCCCCGCCAGCGCGGTGAGCCTTGCCGACGCGATCCGCAGCTATCTCTTCAACGCGCAGCTCGTGACGCTTCCCGACGGAGTCATGGCGCTCATCCTTCCCACCGAAGCACGGGAAACGCCCGCCGTCTGGTCCTGGCTCGAACGGATGGTGGCGGGCAACGGCCCCATCCGCCGCCTGGTCCCCGTCGATGTGCGGCAATCCATGGCGAACGGCGGCGGACCCGCCTGTCTGCGCCTGCGCGTCGTGGCCGATCCCGCCGATATCGACCCCCGCTTCCTTCTCGACGAAGCCAAGCTCGACCGCATCGCCGCCATCGTCGCGGATTACTGGCCGGAGGAAATCGCTCCGGCCGACCTTGCCGACACCCGGCTCATCGCGCGGATCGAACAATCATGGTTAACGCTGGTTGACCATTTGCAGCTTTCAGGCGACTTAATCCCATAGCGGCGGGCGGGTGATCGCCAGGTGGGACTGCAATGGAACGGATCAAGCGCCTCTTCACGATCAAGACCAAGTTCGAGGCGTTTCTGGTGATATACGCCCTGGCGCTCGGCGCGACGGAGCGGGGCGCGGTCTACATGCACCAATATCCCGGTTTCGGCGGCCAGTTGCTTGCGCTCGCCTGCACCGGCGCGGTGTTCATGGCGGGCGGCAAGATGCTGGACGCCGTGGACATGCAAAGAGCGCTGTCGCGCTGATCTCTTCTCCTCGCTGACGCGGGATTCCTCCACTTTCGACACGTCTGCGTCTTCGCGCCCTGCCGCGCAGCTGTATCCTTTTCCAAATAACGATGAGGAAGGGGATGATCGATGTTGAACGATCGCTACGGCCGAAGCGTCCCGGCTGCCGAACTTGTCCGCAATTTCGCCCACTGGCGGGAAATCGGCGTGCAGGAACCGCTGCTGGTCACCCATCATGGACGGGAAACGCATATCTTCATGGGGCTTGACCATTTCCGCACGATGACGGTGAGCAGATCGGAAGCGGCGACCGGTCCCGACCTGCTGTCCCGCCTGCCGGCCTGGATTCATCAGGGCCTCATTCTGTGCCGCGCCGATTACACGATCGGCCATGTCAATCAGGCCGCGCTGGCCATGACGCGCCGGTGGGACAGGCATCTGGAGGGATTGCCGCTCTGGGAGGCCCTGCCGGAACTGACCGAATCCCTTACCCAGTCGCATATTCGGCACAGCATGATTTCGGGAGAAGGCAGCGCGGCCGACATCCCCTCCCCCTTCCGCGAAAATTGCTGGATTCGATTCGAAACCTTTCCCTTCCCGGAGGGCGTCGCCCTGTTGCTGAGCGACATCACCGACGATGTGCAACGGAACCGGCTGGCCGATGCGAAGGCGTCGTTGATGCAGGCGTTACGCGTTCACGGAGGCATAGGCCATTTGAAGGTGTCGAGCCGGGGATATATCGAGTTTGCGGACGACATGTTCTGCGCGATGATCGGACTGCCGCTGGATCGGCTGGTCCAGGTCAGTCTGGTGGAACTGGCCGACCTGCCCGCCCGGCCCCGGCTGCGCGAGGAACTGGAGCATGTCCTGCGCGGCGAAGGCGACCGCAGGATCGCCGCCAGCCTGCTGACCAACACCGGCTCCGTCATTCCCGCGGACATCGGCATCGCGCGATTACAGGGCATTTACGGGTCCGAAGGGGCGATTCTGGTCGTCACTCGCCGGGAGGAAACCGCAAATTCCGCAAAGTGAATCCATTCCGGAAGGAAAATCCAGGGTTTAGATAAGGAAGGCGCCTCATTTCGCTGCTGGGCAACCGTTGCCGCGAAACCATTTACGCAAATCCTGCATAGTGGCTCCATTTATCGGAAAACCGGCCATTGAGCGGTCTTCGCTAGGCTGGCGGCATGAAAAAGCGCCTTCATCCCGCCCGTCCGGCCCAGCCGTTCAAGCGCGACATGCGCGGCAGCGTCCTGGTGGAAGCCGCCATCGCGCTTCCTCTGCTTATCGCCCTGCTGCTGGGCATGGTGATCTACGGATCGTGGTTCATGACGGCGCACAGCCTGCAACAGGCCGCCAATGACGCCGCCCGCGCCGCTGTCGCAGGACTGGACGCGGCGGAGCGGCAAGCCCTTGCGCAACAGACCGTGACCGCCAGCACGGCATCCCTTCCCCTACGCAACAGCAACCCGATCGGCGTGAACAGCAGCGAGAATGGCGGCTATTTTACGGTCACGCTCGATTACGACCTGTCGGGCAACCCCCTCTTCTCGTCCTCCTTCATTCCCGTCCCCTCGCGCATCCTTGAACGCAGCGCCGTTATAAGGATCTATGAACGATGAAGTCCCTTTCGCGCAGCTTCATGCCATTTCGCAGCGACGAAAAAGGCGGAGTCACCATCCTGCTCGCCGGATCGCTGCTGATGCTCGCGGGGTCCGCGACGGTGGCGGTGGACCTTGGTTCCATCTATCTCGCCAAACGCCAGTTGCAGGGCATTGCGGACGCGGCCGCGCTCGCCGCGGTCAGCGGAGGCCGGCCCGCCGCCGAACAGCTCATCGCCCGCAGCGGCGTCAGCGGCGCCTTCCTCGCTTCCGTCGAGGACGGCCAATATCGGCCGGACCCTGCCGTGCCCGCTGGCGAGCGTTTCGTCGCGGGCGGCCCGGCGGGAGGCGCGCTGCGTCTGGAAGTGCGGCGGCGCACGCCCCTGTTCTTCGGCCGCCTGCTGGTGGGCGAAGACGGCGTCAACATCAACGCCCGCGCCACCGCGGCGCGCAAGGATGCCGCTGCCTTTTCCATCGGTACGGGACTGGCTTCGGTCAGCGACGGGCTGCCCAACATGCTGCTTTCCAGCCTTGCCGGGACCAGCCTCAATCTTTCGGTGATGGATACGCAGGGACTGCTCAATGCAAAGGTGGACCTGCTCGGCATGGCCGACGCCCTGCAATTGAGGCTCGGCCGTCAGGACGAAGCCTTCGCGCAATTGTTCGACCGCCACATTCCGGTCGGCGATATCGTCAATGCCGTCGCCGATGGCGTGACCGACAGCCAGACCGCCGCCACGCTGCGCCGGATCGGCAACAGCATCCCCGGCCGCACCGTGCGCCTCAAGGATGTCATCGATCTGGGGCCGGCGGGAAGCGCGGGCGACGCGACCGGGCAACCGACCATCCTGATGGACGCCTTCTCGATGCTGCGCATGATCCTGAACCCGGCGCCGGGAACATCGGTGCCGATCGACCTGCAACTGGGCGTCCCCGGCCTCAGCAGCACCCGGCTCAAGCTGATCCTGGGCAGCGGCGAGGCGCGCTCCCCGCTGCTCAGCATCACCTCGGACCGGAATGTCGTGCTGCGCACCGCCCAGACGCGCCTCTATCTGGAAAGCACCGTGGCGGCAGCGCTGGCTCCCCTCGCATCCGTCCGCATCCCGCTTTATGTCGAACTCGCCGCCGCGCAGGCGCGGCTTTCCGACATTAATTGCGCCCGCGACACGCCGGGCAATGGCGTAACGCTGACGGTCACGCCGTCCATCGGCACGGCGGCCCTGGCCGAAGTCGACACGAACGCGCTGACCGATTTCTCCACGCCTCCCAATTTCCGGCCCGCGCTATTGGCGCAGGCGCTGACCACCAAGGTGACGGGCCATGCCAATATTTCGCTGGGCGGCGTGCAGCCGCAGTCGGTCCATTTCTCTCCGGCGGAAATCAGCGCCCAGCAGACCAAGACCGTCCACACGCAGGATCTGACGCAGGGCCTTGCCGTCAGCCTCCTGAAACAGGCGCAGATCGACGTTTATCTTCTCGGCATCAAGGTCGGCCTCAGTCCCCTGACCGCCCCTATCGGCGCGCTGCTGGGCACGACCGCGCCCCTGCTCGACGGCATATTGAACAATGTGACCGCGCTGCTGGGCGTCCGGCTGGGCACGGCGGATGTGCGCGTGCATGAAATGCGCTGCGGTATCGCCACCATCGTGGCCTGACCCCTTGCCATGCTTCGCTCCCGCCTTCAGGGAGCGAAGCCATGGGCGCCATCATGCTACAGGGAACCGGATCGGATGTCGGCAGGTCCGTGCTCGTCGCCGGACTATGCCGCGCGCTGGTGCGGCGCGGCTATCGGGTCCGTCCCTTCAAGCCGCAGAACATGTCCAACAACGCCGCCGTGACCATCGACGGCGGAGAGATCGGCCGCGCGCAAGCCTTGCAGGCCATGGCCGCGGGCGTCGATCCGCATAGCGACATGAACCCCGTTCTCCTGAAGCCGCAGGCCGATCACACGTCGCAACTGATCGTCCATGGCCGCGTGCGCGGCACGCTGGGCGGAGGGAATTTCCGGCAGGCGCGCGGACAGCTTCTTTCCGAAGTGATGGACAGCTTCAACCGGCTCAGCGCGCAATGCGACATCGTCGTCGTGGAAGGCGCGGGATCGCCCGCCGAAATCAACCTGCGCGCGGGCGACATAGCAAACATGGGCTTTGCCCGCACCGCCAACGTGCCGGTCATACTGGTGGGCGACATCGACCGGGGCGGCGTCATCGCCTCCATCGTCGGCACCAAAGCGGTGATCGACCCCGAAGACGCCGCCATGATCCACGGCTTCCTGATCAACAAGTTCAGGGGCGATATCGCCCTTTTCGAAGACGGCTACCGCCAGATCGAATCCATTTCCGGCTGGCGCGGCCTGGGTGTCGTTCCATGGCTCAGCGCCGCCGTCCGCCTGCCCAGCGAAGACGCCGTCATCCTCGAAAGGAAGCGGCGCCCGGACGGCGCGCGTTTCATCATCGCTTGCCCCATATTGCCCCGCATCTCCAATTTCGACGACCTCGACCCCTTCAAGATCGAACCCGACGTAGACCTGCTCATGATCCCGCCGGGCAGTCCCCTTCCGGCGGAAGCATCACTTATCGTCCTGCCCGGGTCGAAGGCCACCATCGCCGACATGCAGGCGATGCGGGCGCAGGGATGGGATATCGACATCCTCGCCCATCACCGGCGCGGCGGCGCTGTCCTGGGGATATGCGGCGGCTATCAGATGCTGGGCCGCCGGATCGCCGATCCCCAAGGCGTCGAAGGGCCATCCGGCACGGTGGCGGGTCTCGGCCTGCTCGACATTGAAACCGTGTTGTCCGGCGACAAGACGCTGCGAGAGGTGAAAGGCCGTGCGCTCGGCGCCTCCTTCGCCGGTTATGAAATGCACATCGGGCAAACGTCCGGTCCCGACTGCGGTCGCCCCTTCGCCCATCTGGAAGCCGGACGCCCGGACGGAGCCTCCAGCCCCGACGGGCGCGTGCTCGGCACCTACGTCCATGGCCTGTTCGGCGGCACGGCGTTGCGCAGCGCGTTTCTGGACCGCTGGAACCTGTCCTCCTCGCAGCAGGACCATGGCGTCGCCGTGAACGCGGCGCTCGATGATATCGCCGCGCAACTCGAAGCGCATATCGATATCGACGCCCTTGTCGCCCTAGCGATGCGCTGAAGCTATATTCACCCAATAGTTGAATATACTTACGACGCGGCATATCACCCGAACAATTCCATTCATCGCTTCATCTGAACGACCGAGCGATAAATCGTTTCGGTACTGAATCATCGACCTTAACCGCTCGGAAATATCGAAGAGTCCTGTCATGATCCCATGGATCAGGATGAGCGCTATTTATACTCCATGATATTTGCGACGAACTGTTTTCACGGCAAAGATTTCTTCAACCATTGCTGCATAGAGAAAGAGAAGAAAATCGGGGCATTTCCTGTGCAATAAACCAATAGAACGGGGGTCGTTCATGTGGAATAGAATAAAGGGCGTCGGTCCGGCAGGGGCCGGCGCGATGATCCTGCTCGCCGTCAGCGCGGCGGCGGCGGTGACGAATATGGGAACGTCGCTCCCCGCCGCCAAAGGCAGCGCAACCACCATCGGCAGCGGCAGCAGCAATCCGTCCACGACGACGGCGTCCTATGCCGCAGCCACGGCGGCAGGCAGCGTGGACTATAACAGCCGCACCGAAGGCGCCTTCGCCTCCTTCGATTTCGCGAGCGGCACGAAACTGCCGGACAAGGCAACGGCCTCGCTGGGCAACGCCACGTTCCAGCCAGGCGTCAACGTCGCCTATGTCCCGCTCACGCTGGACCGGCCCACGCCCAATACGGTCATCATCCGCCTCACCACCGTCAACGGTTCAGGCACCAACGCGGCCAAATCCAACATCAATTACCAGACAGTCGATACGGTCGTCATTTTCCGCCCCGGCGATCCGCTGCGGCAGACCGTGGCCGTGCCCATCATCACCGCGCAGGACGGACAGCAGTTCCAGCTCAAGATGCGCGAAGCCCCATGGGGCGGCCTGCAAGGTCAATCCACCGCGACCGTCACCGCCAGCAGCAGCGCGACCGCCACGGCCAAGGCAACGGGCACGTTCCGCGCCCCGCGCACCTTCGCCGCGACCGGCACGCTCCAGTTCGAGCTTCAGAAGGAAACGCACAAGCGTTCACCCGAAGGCGGATGGAACCGCTGGGCGACGTCGCTCGCCAATGGCCGCACGCAGATCGCGAATGAGGAAACCGGTCTTTATCTCGACTCGTCGGTATTTCCCGGCGTCGAAGGGCCGGTCTACTGGAGCGACAAGGGTCTGGTCCTGCACAGCCAGAAGCTCAAACAGCCCATCTATTATGAAGGGCGCAACTGGTCTTATGGCGCTTCGGTGCTGGATGGCCGGAACTATCTGGCGACCCAGATCGGCTATGGCCAATATGAATGGGACGCGAAAATGCCCGACCGGCGCGGCGCATGGCCTGCCTTCTGGCTGGTGTCGACCAGCGGCTGGCCGCCGGAAATCGACGTCTATGAAGGGTTCGGCCAGCAAAGCTACTGGGATTTCGACCGCCATGTCGCGCACACCATCCACGGCGGCGCGAACATCACCCGCACCTTTCAGAGCGGCGCGGTCATACAGACCGATCAGGCTTATGGCTGGAGCGGCTACAGCCAGGATTTCCACCGCTATGCCATCGATATCCAGCGCGACTACATCACTTGGTTCATCGACGGGAAGGAAAGCTATCAGTCGGTCAATCCCTTCAACGGATTCCGCTGGTATCCGATCATGGACGTCGCCGTGAAAACCGACAGCGCCTATAATGACGGCACGGGCGACATGATTATTCGCGGCTTCAAAATCTATTCCACGCCTTGATGATCCGCGCGCTCCTTTCCCTGCCATCTGAGGGGGAAGGAGCGCGCCTATCCCAGCAACAGGGCCGACAGCCACCACCCCGGCACAGCTGCCACGGCCAGAAACGTGCCCAGCGGAACCTGCGTCGTGCGCTCCACCATTTTGCCCAGCACCATGCTTCCAGCCACCGTCAGCAGCCCCATGCCCGCAGCCAGCAACAGGATGAACGGCAGAGCCTGCCACCCGAACCAGGTCCCCAGCGCGCCCAACAGCTTCGCGTCACCCAGCCCCAGTCCCTCGCGCCCGCGCGCCAGCCGATAGCCCTGCGACACCGCCAGCAGCGCCAGATAGCCCACCGCCGCGCCGATCGCCCGGTCCGTCAACGCTGCATCCGTCACCCACAGGCCAAGGGTGAAGCCCAGGAAGGCAAGCGGCAGGGTCAATGCGTCAGGCAGCCAGAAATGCCGCCAGTCCAGCACCGCCAGCGTCAGCAATATCCATCCCAACAGCGCCCAGCCAACCCCCGCCACATCCGGCGCGAAGCCGACCGCCAGCGCCCCGATCATGGCGCAACCGGCTTCCACCCGGCCATGCAGGGGATCGATCCTCGCCCCGCACGTCCGGCATTTCCCCCAATGCACCATAGCGCTCAGCAGCGGAACCAGATCGCCCACGCCCAGCGTCCGTCCGCACCCGTCGCAGACCGAACGCCCACGCATGACACCTCGTCCTTGCGGCCAGCGCAGGATCAGCGTCGCGAGGAAACTGCCCGCGATCGCACCGACAATCCCACCGGACAGGGCGGCCAGAGGCTCGATCACAGCGTCCCTTCGACCTTCAGCACGCGAACGCCACCCGCTTCGGCAAAGCCCGCTCCGGCCAGCGCCGCCGCCAGCGTTGGATCGGCCGTCTCCACTCGCATTTCCGCTACATAGCGGCCTGACCGCCAGATCCGCAGATCGATCTTTTCCATGCCGGACTGGCTCACCAGCGGCAGCAGCAGCGCCTCCCCGTCGCAGCGGACCTCGCCCGACAGCCCCTGCGCCAGATTCAGTCCCGGCCATTGCCCCGCCATATGGGCGCGCACCCGCCCTTCCGCATGACCGCAAAGCGTGCCGGTGAAAGTGGCCGTCACGTCGTTCATCGAAAAGCCGCTCAGCGGCAGCGGTGCAAAGCCGCGGCCCAGCGGAACGGGGCCTGTCAGATCGTCCACGCCGATCGTGCCGAAACCGGCGTTGATCGCCCCGCTTATATCGTCCGCCGCGCCCGTTCGCCGCCACAGGTCGAACCGCGCCCGCCCCATCAGCAACGACACCGGCGACAACCCGGCATGAACGGAACCGAGCGAAGTTTCGCCCAGCATCAGCCGGTCGATCCGCCCGCTCCACAGCACGCCGCGCACATCGCGGGCCGACAGCCCGAACCGCTCCAGCCCGGCCATGCCCAACGCCATCCGCATCGGCAGGAACAGCAGCAGGCCCGCCGCGAATATCAGGATCAGCGCGATCCGCATCCGCCGCGACAGGGAAAGGCCCATCATTGCGCCGTCCCCCGCACCAGCACCGCCTGCACCGATATGCTGCCCGCCGTCGGCGATGGCCGCGCGCTCATCGTTTCCACTCTGACGCCCTGCGCCTCCAGCCCGGCAAGCCATGTCAGGAGCGCCACGGGCCGGACGGCGGCGATGGCGATGACCATCCGGTCCGCGCCCTGCGCCTGCGCCCGTTCCAGCGTCAGCCCCGCTTCGCCCGCGCTCTGCCCGACAAACTGGTCCAGCGGCGTTCCGGACGAGGCCGGCGCGGCGGCGCGCGGCAGGGACTTGAGCAGCTTCACCTTGCCCCGGATCGACGCATGGCGGTCGGTCGCCGCGCCCAGCGCCGCATGCGCCGACCGCTGCGCCATCTCCAGCGGCCGCACGATGCCCAGCCACAGCACTACAACCGCCAGCAGCGCGAACATCACGCCCAGCATCCATTGCTCGCGTGGCGACCGTTCGCCCCACATCGTTTTCCACCGTTCCATCATGGCCGCACCGTTATGTCCGCCAGCGTCCGCCCGCCCGGGTCCTGGGACGGCGTGGCCGTGATCGTGAAGCCCGCCGCCTGCAAGGCCAGCAGCACGCTGTTGATGTCATCCGCTTTCGCCGCCGCCAGCGTCGCCCGGATCATCCCGTCGGCATCGCGCGACAAGGCCGTCATGGACACGCCCGGACTATCCTGCATCGCACGCATCAGCCCCGCGACGGGCGCCGTGAAGGCATAGCCGCCCGCACCCCGCGCCGCGAGTTGCCGTTCCATCTCGCTTTCCGCCGATGCCACGTCGGTGGCATCGGGCAGCACCTCCCGCGCCAAGGTCAGGCTTTGCGCGTCCAGCCTTTTGGCCGTCACATATTCCCGCGTCACGCCAACGACGGAGATCAACAGGCTGACCAGCAGGACGAGGCCGCTCCAAAGCGCGATCCGGCCCAGCGCCTTCCTATCCCAATCGCGCCGCGCCCGCCTGGCGAAATCGCCCTGCCGTAGGTTGAGCGCAGGACTTTCCAGCGCCGCGATCGCCCGCGCCTCCACCTGCGCCGGAGCGACCTCCCGCACCTCCGCCTCGCCGACCAGCTCGGCCAGCGCCATATCGCCGCTGAACGCCACGTCCCGCCCGCGCCACACCGCCGCGCCGCCAATGATGCCGCGCGCAAAGCCCTCCTCCGGCTCCGGCAGCAACAACGGCGCGGGCACGATCATGTCCGGGTCCAGCCCATGATGCTGCGCCCAAAGCAGCCAATGCTGCATATCGCTCCGCGCCGCGAGCGCCACCAGATACGGCCTTGCCGGGTCGTCATTCTCATCCGCCGCCGCGAACAACTGGTCCGGCGGCACGATCCCCCCGGCAAGCGCCGCCAGCCGCGCCACGCTGCGCCCCTGCCGCACGGGCAGATCGGGATGCAGCGCCCAGTGCAGCGTCACCAGCGCCGCAGGCGGCACCAGCATAACAACCATTTCCGACGGCAGCGCCGTCAATCCGCACGCCGCCAGCCAGTTCGCCCCCGCGCCCCGCTGTACGACCGCGCCATCCACCACCCGCATCCACAGCGGCTCCCCGCCCGCTTCGTCTGGCAGAGCGACGATCAATCCTTCGCGCCCATTCATGCGCCGCCACCCCAATTGCGCCGCACCAGCGTCGCCGGGCTTTGCCGGGCGTCGATCAGCCCGCGCTCCACCATCTGCGTTCCCCCGACATTCACCGCCACGTCCACCCCGAAAAATCCTGTCGTCACTTTCACCTGCCGCGCCGCTTCCTCCAGCGGATTGATGCCCACCTGCATCTGTACGTCCCAGAACTGCTTCACGCTGCCGTAACCCTGCTCCGGCCGCTGCGCCAGCACCTGCCGCGCCTGCGCCACGCTCATCTGCCCCTGGAGGAGCATGACCAGCAAGGGCGCCTGATCGGGCAGCAGCGTATTCACATTGATCGGCGACAGGTCCGCCATCGGCAGCGCGCACACCCAGGGCCGCGCCAGATCGTAGATAGCGGGCGTCACCCCGTGCACCGCCCGCAACTCGCTCGCGTCCACCATGAAACGGTTGGCCGTGCGATAGGGCCGCTCCGCCTGCGCGTAGGTTTCATCCTCCGCCCCGCCTGGCTGCGGCACGCTGTCGCTGTCGATCCAGTCCGCCAGCGAAGCCGCCGCCACCTGCGCCTGCCGCGCATCGACGCCCAGCGCCTGCAACAACGCCTGGAACTGCGACACGCCCACCGGCCGCACCTTCAAATTCGCCTCGCTCTCTCCCGCCACGACGCTGTTCAGGTTGAAGCAATTCCCCCCGTCGCTCACCCGCGCCGTCACCATTCCGCCGGGCACCGGAATATCGCGCGGCGCGCCCATCCATCCGCCCGCCAGCGTCGTCTTACCCGGATTGGCCGCCACCAGATCGCCGATCTTCAGCCGCGCAATCTCCATCCCCGCATCGGCAAAAGCCCGCGCCTGATCGACTGCGCCGCCATTGCCCGTCATCCGCGTCGCCAGCGCCAGCCGCTCCAGCGCGGAAGCCGCCACCACCGCCATCACCGCCACCAGCAGCAGCACCGTCAGCAGAGCCGCGCCCTGCTCGCCGTCTTTCCGGGGGTCAGCCAAGATCAGCCTCCCCCTCGACCGCTCGTTCTTCCACCGGACCCGGCCCCATCAGAAAACGCAACGTCACCGGCGGCTCACCCGTCCGCATCACCGTCATCTCGACCGCGCGCGGCATCAGGTCCGGTTGCGTCGGCGTCCATTCCTCGCGCCACTCCCCGTCCGCATCGCGAAAGCGCAAAGCCACATCCTCGACATGATCGAGCAGCGCGGCGGGCTCATCCCCCGCCGCCCCATCGACCTGTGCATAGGTCCGCCGCTCCAACCTTCCCTGCCGCACCCAATATTCAACCTTCTGGAGCGAAGGCCGCGGCAGGTTGCCCAGATTGTCCCAGCCGCCCCGCACGAACTGCATCGCCGGCATCCCCTCGCCCCCGCGATGAGACCAGAAGGCGGGCGCCAGCGTCCCCGTTTCCGTGCGGCTGATGCGCGGCACAGCCTGCCCCAGATCGGCCGCCAGCGCGCCGCCCGCCCGCTGCACCGCCGCCAGATCGTCCAGCCGCGCCTTCACCTGCGCCTGCGCCGACACGCTATTACCCAGCAACAGCACGCCCGCGCCCGCCAGCATCGCAAAGATCATCAGCGCGACAAGCAGTTCGATCAGCGTGAAGCCGTGTTCGGCGGAACGCTCCAAAGACGTAAAGCCCCCGTCACGGCGCGTTCCGGGAGCCTGCATCACCCCACCACCCGCACGAAGCTCAACACCACCGGCGAAGCGCCCGGTTGCCCATCGACGGTCAGGTCCACCTGCAACAGCCGCTTGTCGTCGGTCGCCTTCACTGCGCGTTTCCAATGCCAGCGCCGCCCGCCATTTTCGACGTCGCCCTCTTCCTCGCCGACTGAAGGCGGCGCGGGATCGGTCTGTACCTCGACCATCAGGTTGCGCGCCACGATCTGTCCCAGCGCCTTGCTGTCGAGATCGGCGGCGGTCCGCAGCGTCACCCCCTGCAAGCGCACCAGCGCCAGCGCCGCCAGGCTGAACACCGCCAGCGCCACCAGCATTTCGAGCAGCGTGAAGCCGCGTTCATCGCGACAAAGAGCGGAATCACCCACCGACCATGACCTTCCCGGCCATATCGACCGTCACCGACACCCGCTCGCCTTCCCGCGCCAGCGTCACCTTGAGCGGATCGGTGGGAAGGCCCGTCCCGTCGAAACCGATCTGCCGCAATCCTTCCTTGCCCACCAGCGCCCGCGTGCCCGCTTTCCAGTTGGCGGTGGCGAAGGGCTTGTCCTCCACCGTTACCCACTGCGCGCCTTCCCGGCGCTGGAAGCCATAGCCGGAAGCCGACACCCACACGCCCATCGGGCGCGAGGTAACGACCGCTTCGTCGCGCGCGGCGGCAACGCGCGCGGCAAAGCGGTCGGCATCCTCGATCACCCGCCCACGCGGGTCCGGCATCGCCAGCACGACGGCCGCCGAAATAAAACCGATGATCGTCAGCACGACCATCAGTTCGATCAGCGTGAAGCCCTGTTGGGCGGAACGCTTCAAAGACGTGAAACCGTGTTCGGCGGAACGCTCCAAAGGCATAAAGCCGCGCATCCCACCGTCATCAAAGCGCGCTGGAATAAAGATCGGCATTCTCATTCTCGCCGCCTGGCTGACCATCCGCACCCAGCGACACGATATCGAACGCGCCCTTCCTGCCCGGCACTGTATAGCTATAAGGCCGCCCCCACGGATCGTTGGGCAGCTTCTTGATATAACCCCCGCGCCGGTAACGCTGCGGCTGCGTCAGCGAAGCGGGCGGAGTCAGCAGCGCCTGCAACCCGTCCGTTCCCGCCGGATAGGTCAGGTTGTCGAGCCGATATTGCTCCAGCGCCTGCTCGATGGTGGAAATATCCGCCTTCGCCTTTTCGATCCGCGCCGTGTCGGTCGCCGGAATGACGTTGATCGCCACGATCGTCGCCAGCAGGCCGATGATGACGATCACGACCATCAGTTCGACCAGCGTGAAGCCGTGTTCGGCGGAACGCCTCATGAACATGAAGCCATGTTCGGCGGAACGTCTGCCTGACGGGTTATGCCCTCCCCCGTTCGCCCCGAGCCTGTCGAAGGGCGCGCGCCAGCGGGATATTTTCATGCGTGCTCCGACAGGCGTGGCACGAACGGAGGTTAAAATCCTGGTCAACATATTCACTCCTCAGGCCCCGGTCAGGCTCTGCAACTGCAAGATGGGCAGCAGGATAGACAGGATGATGACGGCGACGATGCCGCCCATCGCGATGATGATGATCGGCTCCAGCATGGCCAGCGCAGCGGACGTGAAGCTGTCGAACTCCCGCTCCAGATAGTCCGCCGCCCGTTCCAGCATCGTGTCCAGCCGCCCCGCGCTCTCCCCGCTCGCCGCGAGATAGACCAGCAGCGGCGGAAACACGCCCGCCCGCCGCAATGCCGCCGACAGGCTCCCGCCGCCGCGAATGGCCTCGACAATCTGTTCCGAAGCCTGCCGCAGCACCCGATTATGCACCGTCTGCGTGGTCAGCGACAGCCCCTCCATCAGCGGCAACCGGCTCGCGACCATGGTGGAGAGCGTTCGCGCCATCCGCGCCGCATGCAGGTCGCGGATCAGCCGCCCCAGCAGCGGCAGGCGCAACAGCGTCGCGTCGAAGCGATAGCGGACCCCCTCATGCCTGAGCGCCCGCCAGAAGGCAAAACCGCCCAGACCCATCAGGATCAGCAGCAGCCACCAATAGCCCGCCAGAAAGGCTGAAACGCCCATCACCATCCGCGTCAGCAGCGGCAATGCCTGCCCCACCGTATCGAACTGCTCCACCACTTTGGGCACGACGAAGATCATCAGCGCCGCCACCACGCACACAGCGAAAATCGCGAGCACGCTGGGATAGGCGATGGCGGTCAGCACCTTGGACCGGATCACCGCCTGCCGCTCCATCAGGTCGGACAGCCGTTCCATGATCGTGGGCAGGCTGCCGGAGCTTTCGCCCGCCGAAATCATCGCCCGATAGAGCGGCGGAAAGCTTTTCGGTTCCGCGGCCAGCGCATCGGCCAGCCGCCGCCCTTCCAGCACGCCCGCATGGACCTTTCCCACGATGGCGCGGACATGATCCTGCTCGCTCTGCCGCCCGATGGTGCGAAGCGCCTCTTCCAGCGGGCTGACCTGCACCAGCGTCGACAATTGCCGCGTGAACAGCGTCAGTTCCTTCGCGGTCAGGCGCGGCGTCCGCAACGCCAGCCCCGCCCGTTTGCGCGCCGCTTCGACCGTGCCCGGCTCGATCCGCACGATGAACAGCTTGCGCGCGTCGAGCCGCGCCCGCGCATCCTCGACCGTTTCGGCCTTGACGCTGCCTTTGCGTTCCTTCCCCGCCGGATCGATCGCGACATAGTCGAACTCAGCCATCGGAGATGGTTTCCGCCTCGATCGCGTCGCGCCGCGACACGCGGATGGCTTCCTCCGCCGTTGTCTGCCCGTCGCGCACCAGCGCCCGCGCCGCCGACCCCAGATTGGGCGCATTGAGGAAAGCATGGCGCGCGATCAGCGATTCATCGCCTCCGTCGTTGATGAGGCGGCGGATGGTGTCGTCGATGCGGATCGCCTCGAACACGCCGATCCGGCCCTTATAGCCTGTGCCGCTGCACTCCTCGCACCCCTTGGCGCGATAGATGATCGTTCCGGGATCGAAACCAAGCAGGGCGCTGGCCGACTTGTCCGCCTGCACCGGTTCGCGGCAATGCTGGCACAGCCGCCGCACCAGCCGCTGCGCGATGACCGCGCGCAGGGTGGAGGCCAGCAGGAACGGCTCGACCCGCATGTCCCGCATCCGGGTAATCGCCCCCACCGCGTCATTAGTGTGGACGGTCGACAGGACGAGGTGCCCCGTCAGCGAAGCCTGCACCGCGATCTCCGCCGTCTCCCGGTCGCGGATTTCGCCGACCATCACGACATCGGGATCCTGACGCAGGATGGCGCGCAAACCTGCGGCAAAAGTAAGCCCAACCTTGGCGTTCACCTGCGTCTGCCCCACGCCTTCGACGGCATATTCGACCGGATCTTCGACCGTCAGGATATTGCGCGTCCCATCGTTCAAATGCCGCAATCCCGCATAAAGCGTGGTCGTCTTGCCCGACCCCGTGGGGCCTGTGACGAGAATAATCCCATTCGGCTCTTTCAACCCATCATGGAATATCCGGTCCGCCGTGCCGGTCATGCCCAGCAGTTCCAGCGAAATCCCGGCATTTTCCTTGTCCAATATGCGCAAAACCACCCGTTCGCCCGCCCGGCTCGGCAGCGTCGAAACACGCACGTCCAGCAACTTGCCGCCCAGCGTCAATCCGATACGCCCATCCTGCGGCACACGCCGCTCCGCAATGTCGAGCCGCGCCATTACCTTGATACGGCTCACCACCACCGGCGCGACATGCGGCGGCATCCGCAGCGTCTCGCGCAGCACGCCATCCACCCGCATCCGCACGACGAGGCCCGTTTCATATGGCTCGATATGAATGTCCGACACGCCCTGCCGCGCCGCTTCGGCAATGATGCCGTTGATAAGGCGGATGGCGGGCGCATCGTCCGCGCTGTCGAGCAGATCGTCCGCCGTCGGAATATCCGCCGCCAGCATGTCCAGCTCGTCCGCGCCCATGTCGATGGAACCGGCCATCGCCGCCGCGCTGCCCTCCATCGCATAATGATCGGACAGATGCCGGTCGAACTGCGCCGCGTCGACAAATCGCACATCGAAACTGCGCGCCAGATGCCGCCTCACTTCAAGGAGCGTTCGGGGATCGCTCCCTTCCCGCATCGCGACCGCCAGCCGACCGTCTTCCTCCGGCAACAGCACCACGCCATGCCGCCGGGCAAATAGATAGGGTATGTCCAGCGCCCGCGCCGCGACATAAGGCGGGATCGGATCGGGATCGCCCTGATCGCTCATGGCCGTGCTTCGCTTGCCGGAATCTCTACCGGGCGCACGACACCGCTCGACTGACGGGTCATAGGCTCGATCACTTGCGGCGGCGGCGGGACGACCGCATCGCCCGGCCCTGCCGCCGCGCCCGGAGGCAGCGCGCCCATATAATCGCGCACCAGTTCGTCGATGCCTGGTTCCGCATCCGGATTACGCCGCATCTGCATGTCCCGGACATAGCCATAGCGTTGCTGCGTCAGGCGCTGGGCGTCTTCCTTGCTCCGCAATATGGTCGGGCGGATGAAGACCATGAGGTTGGTCTTGGTCCGGCTGCGGCTGCGGGACTTGAACAACTCGCCCAGCCCCGGAATGTCGGACAGCAGCGGAATCCGTTCAATGGTCTTGCGCTCATTGTCGTCCAGCAGGCCGCCCAGCGCCAATATCTCGCCATCGTCCACGGTGACGGTGGTTTCAATCTCGCGCTTGTTGATGATGAGGTCGCTGCTGTTGTTGCTGACCGGTCCGGCGACGCTCGACACCTCCTGTTTCAGGAACAGCTTGATCGCGCCGCCCGCGTTGATCTGGGGCTTCACTTCCAGCTTGATGCCGACATCCTGCCGCTGGACGGTGCGGAACTGGTTGTCGAAATTCTGGCTCAACGCCTCGCCTGTGGTCACGGGCACCTGCTGGCCGACGAGGATCGACGCCTTCTGATTGTCCATCGTCATGACAGATGGCGTGGACAGGATGTTGCTGTCCGTATCCGACTTCACGGCGTTGATGATCGCGCCGAAGATGCCGTGATTGCCGAGTTGCGTCGCAATCCCGCCGAAACCGCCGGTCGCGTTCATCAGGCTGTCCACGGCCGCCTGCTGGAGCGTATTGGACAGATCGCCATTTTCGCGTGTCGTGGTCGTGGTGCGCGTTCCGTCCGGCGCCACGACGGTGGTGGTCGTCTCGCCCAGCCTGTCAGCGCCCACCGCCCCCGCCAATGTCAGGATATTGGGCGAAGCGTTGGAATAGTTGGTCGCGGCAAAGCCCGTCTTCGTGCTGCCGATCAGGAACTGCACGCCCAGCTTCTTCGCCGCCGCGTCGCTGATCTCGACGATGATGGCTTCCACCAGCACCTGTTCGCGGCGGGTGTCGATCTGGCGGATGGTTTCGCCCAACATGCGCTGGACGTCGCTGTTCGCCGCGACGATGATGGCGTTAGCCCCTTCATAGCGGGTGACGATCGAGGGGCCGCGCGTCGAAATGCCTGTGTTGCCGGTGCTCGCGGAAGATATTGCCGGAGCCGACGGCGCGGCCCCCGCTGGCGACGCCCCATTTGCCGCAGGCGCGGATGCGGTGACTGGCTCATTCGTCGATTGGCCGACAAGCTGCTGAAGCACCGGCAAGAGCTTTTCCGCATCGGCATGTTCCAGCCAATAGACGCGGATTTCCGTGCCGCTCGCCGCCTGCCGGTCCAGATCGCGCGCCATCTGCACGAGCCGGGCGACGGTTCCCGCATCCCCCCGTATGGCCACCGAATTGCTGCTGTCGATCGGAACCACAGTCGCGGCGGACGGAGTCCCGCCTTCACCGCCGCCTCCCGCCATCAATGCCTGAAGCGAGGTGGCGATTTCCCGCGCCCCGGCGTTTTTCAACATCACCGTCTGCGTCGCCGCCGTGTCGCGATCTATCCGCGCAATCACCTGCCGGATGCGCGCGATATTATCGGCATAATCCGCCACGACCACGCTGTTCCCTCCGCGATTGGCCGTGACTGAGCCGTCCCTGCTGACCAGCGGCCTGAGCGTTTCCAGAGCGCTGGCCGCGTCGATGGAACGCAGGCGGAAGACTTCCGTCACGAACTGGTTGCGATTGGCCGCCCGTCCGACCGCGCCTGGCTGCCCCGCCGCGCCATCGGCGGGCTGGATGCGATAGGCACCGCCCGGCGCTGGCACGGCGACCAGGCCGTTCGCGCGCAGGGTGGACAGGAATATCTCGAAATATTCCGAACGTGACAGCGGCCGGTCGGTGACGACCGACACCTTCCCCTGGACTCGATTGTCGATGATGAACGTGCGCCCCGTCACGCGGGCCGCGTCCTGAATGAAGGCCCGGATGTCGGCGTCACGGACGTTCAGCGTCTGCTGTGCATGAACGGGCGCACCGATGGGAACGGCCAGAACGAGCGCGACGGCGGCGGATAAAAGGAAATGTCTTGTCATTGGCCTTGCAGCATGAGGTTGACGGCCGCGGTGGAGGCGCCGCGTTCAACGGTAAGGGAAATGCGCGCGCCGGGCGCGATCTTGGCCCGCAGCGATGGCAGGTCGCTTGCAGAGGCGATGGATTGCCCGTCGACCTGCGTGATAATGTCGCCGGCCTGGAAGCCCGCATTTTCAAAGCCCGGCCCTTTGGCGGTCAGGATCAGGCCGGTGATGCGCCCATTCTCCATCCTGGGCGTGATACCAACATCCTGTTTGATGCTTTCTGCCGTGGGATTGCCTCGTCCCCGCACCGGACCCATGTCCGTCTGGGAAGCCGCCGCTTCTTCCTGCGGGGCTTGCGGCGTGGATTGGGACTGGTCGATAAACAGCTGCTCTTCCGCCCCGCCGCGATCCAGGACCACATGGTCGAATGCGACGGCCTTGAGCACGACGCCGGAAGCGATTTCATCACCGACCGCAAAACTGTTCTGCGCGCCGTCCGGCCCGGCGATGATGGCCGATCCCAAACCCGTTCCTTCGTTCAGCCGCACGCCGTACAAGGTAAGAGCAAGGGACGTCACGACACCGGCGCTTTCCTGCTGCGCCGCAGCAGGGAAAAACGGGTCGAAATTCGCAAAAAGAACCTGACGCGCGGAGGACGATGGAAATTGGGGTTGCGGACCGAGCCACAGGCCGAAGCTTCCCATCGGCATGACAAGCGCCCAGACCAATCGCGCCGCCTGAATGGCGAGCAGCGCCAGGACCATCTTTTCGATGATCGCCACGCCGTCGACAGGACGCAGCCGCCCCGTCCGTCTTCGCGCAGCTTCGCCGATCGGCCAATGCATGATACTGCCCCCTTTCGCCACCGCCGTCTGCTATGCAACGGCGATTACGCAATGATGACAGTTACATGTCCAATTCATGACAGGCGCAACGGCGAAGCTGCCAGCCTTGCATTTATAGCGCCGAGCGATAGCTAGAACCGATCAGGAGAGCTTTTCCCTCAGTTCGGATTCGTCATGTCGGACCGTCAAAACCCCTTGTCTTGCGATGGAGATCCCTCGTGGATCGCCCGCCATCCCGGCGTCCAGCGCGTGCCGAATCGCGACCTGGCCCTGTTCATCGTCCGCAATTTCCTGACGCCGGAAGAATGTAGCGGACTCGTGGAATTGATCGATTCCAAGCGTCGCCCGTCAACGATCGCCGACGCCAATGGCGATCATTATTTTCGCACCAGCGAAACCTGCGAGATCGACGCCGCCGAACCGCTTGTCGCGGCAGTCGACGCCCGGCTCGCGGACTTTGCCGGGATCGATCCCGCCCATGGAGAGCCGATGCAGGGGCAACGATATGCGGTTGGACAGGAGTTCAAGGCACATACCGACTATTTCGATCCCAAGGGCACGGATTTCGAGAAATATTGCGGAATAGCGGGCAATCGCACCTGGACATTGATGGTCTACCTCAACCAACCCGCGGCGGGAGGGGCAACCCGTTTCCTTAGGATCGGAAAGACGATTCAGCCCGAAATCGGCAAGCTGCTTGCCTGGAACAACCGGCTTGGTCCGGGTGTCTACAACCCGTCAAGCCTTCACCACGGCATGAAGGTGCGAGCGGGCGTGAAGCATGTCATCACGAAATGGTATCGCGAACGCCCTTGGGTTTCGGCATGATCGGTTGTCGAAAGCCCCGGAAGATCAGTCTTCCGGGGCTTTGCATTTCATAAGGCGAGTGTTTCAGCGGGACGCGAACTGACGCCCTTTCGCGGCTGCCCAACGGAGCGGAGCAGCGTTGGGAGCGCCCTCACGCACGAAGCATTGGCCTTTGCCCAGGCGGATGGAGCGGCACAGCGCCACGGCATCGGCGCGGCTGGCAAATCCCTTGATCGCCAGGCGATGGAAGACGGTGCCGTTGATCGTTGCCTGGCTCGCCATCACCGGAAACGCTGCCAGCATCCCATTCGAACGCGACATGCTCATCCATTTTTCGCGTGCGACCGCCGCGCTGTCATAGGCGCCCAGTTGCACCACCCAGTTGCTCGCTCCGTTATCAACGGGCCGGATCAATGCCACCTTCTGCATGACCGGAAACGCTGTCTTGCGCGACGCCGTTTGCGCCGGAATATTGCGCGGCATCGAATCACGATGCGATACTCCTGGCGTGGAGGAAACGGCGATGCGAACGGGAATTGCATCCGCAGCACCGATCGGCGCGGAATCAGCCGTTTCGATCAGTTCCTCCGCGACATGCCGAGGAACGTCCATTTCATAGGAAGCCATTTGCACAGGAGCATCGGCGACAGGAGCCGCCTCCGGCGCGAGCGCCAGGGCTACCGGCTGTCCCGCATCGTCGCCGGCCATGCTCACGCCGATCAGGGACGCCACGCGCAGGGGCGCGAGTTCAGGAGCCGCAACGGCCGCCCATTGCGTAATCCGCTGATTGGCGGCTTGGGGATCGAGATCCATTCCAACGACCAATCGCGCATCCTTCCAGCGCCCGGCCAGAGCATAGGCATATGCAAGATTCTGGCGGGTGCGTGCGGTAGCCGAAGGATCGTGAATGGCCTCGGAAAGAATACGCACCCCCTCCGGCGCGTTACCCGCCATCGCCATCGCCAAACCGTAGTCAGCCGCCGGAACCTTGTCGGCATTGGCCGCGAGCAATGCCTGCGCGGCATCGTTCCTGCCAAGTGCGATCCGCACAAGAACCAGATTGACGACGGTCCGGCTGTCCCGATTTCCCAGCGTCATCGCGTCGGAAAGCGCCGTTTCCGCGGAGGCGAAACGCCCGCCCGCAACATAGGCCAGCCCCAGCAATTGCCGATAGGCTGCATTGTCAGGCTTCAGCCGGACGGCTTCCTCGGCAGCGCGGATGGCGCGATCGGCCTCGCGCCGCGCTATCGCCTTTTCAGCCGCCAAAGCCTGCTTACCGGCATCGTCCTTCTGTTTCACCGTTGCCATGGAAGGACGGAATGCTGCTCCGGTGCAGCCCACCATCGTAACGGCCACGATCAGGGAAGACGCCGCCGCCTTGCCGAATGCAGAACGCTTCATAATCATTCCCACCCTTATTTGACACCGCGCATCGGCGGCACCTGCTGCGCCAACCGATCGATTTCCGGTATGCCGCTCAGATATTTATCGACAGCGTCCGTGACGATCTGCTGCGCCGATCGTCCCTCCACTGCGCAGGCGAGCCGCAAGCGCAGATGCCGCTCGGCATCCAGCCGCAGCGTGAACGCTGCCTTGCGGGAGGCCCCCGCATTCCGCTTTCCCGTCAGAAGCGCATCCGCCACGCGTTCAGCCAGTTCGTTTCTTTCCGCGATAACCGCTGGAACGGGCGTTTCCTGGGGAACGATATTCGCCATGGGCGTGAGGCCGGCGAGCGGCGATGGCTCCAGCGGACGCGGCAAGGGAGCCACGGGCATATCGCCACCCATGTCGTTCCAACCCAGATCATCCTGCGCGAGCGCCGCCGACCCGGAAAGCTCCAGGCCAAGCATCGGCCTGCGCATGGCGGGCTGCGCCGCGCCTTTGCGGGCGAGAAGACCGGAGGTCAGGGAGGCGATCGGCTTTGCTTCGGGCATGACGTTTCCCCCTTATTGTCCCACGAGCCGGCGGCCGAATCCGCCCCCTGTCGGGCGCGCGCTTCCCGTGGTGCCGACGCTGCCATGCGGAACCGAAAAGACGGTGCGCCGGAAATTCTTTTCAAGGCGATCCGAAATATAGCTCCACAACTGGACGATTTCGCCGGCGGAACGGCTTTTCGCGTCCACTTCCATCACGGTGCGGCCGTCGATCATCGAAGCGGCGAAATCCGTGCGATGATGCACCGTGACCGGCGCGACGGTGCCATGCTGGGAAAGGGCGATCGCTGCTTCCGAAGTGATCCGCGCCTTGGGCGTCGCGGCGTTGACGACGAAAAGCAAAGGCTTGCCAGCCCGTTCGCACAGGTCGACCGTAGCGCCGACGGCCCGCAGATCGTGGGGACTGGGCCGCGTCGGGACCACGATCAGTTCCGCCACCGAAATCACGCTCTGGATAGCCATGGTGATGGCCGGCGGCGTATCCAGGACCGCCAGCTTGAAACCTTGCTGCCGCAGGATTTGAAGGTCCGCGGCGAGACGCGCCACGGTCGTCTGGGCAAAGGCCGGCAATTCCGCCTCACGCTCGTTCCACCAGTCGGCGAGTGAACCCTGCGGGTCGATGTCGATCAGGACGACGGGACCATGCCCCGCCCGCTGCGCCTGCACGGCAAGATGCCCGGAAAGCGTCGTCTTTCCCGATCCGCCCTTCTGCGATGCCAGTGCCAAGATGCGCACGCGCTTCCCCCCAAGGAAATCCAGTTCCGGTCGGGAATGCCATGGCCGCACCTAAAATTTGGTTAACCCATAATCCCCTCGCAAAATGGAGAATGACGCATCGGGCCCGATCCACGGTGCTAATAGCCTTTTAACCAATATACGCGATAAAAGGACGCGAATGCCGTCGATCCGGGAGCAGCCTTTTCATGAACACTATCCACGGAGCGCTTATCGCAATCGCGACGTTAAGCCTGAGCCAGCCCCTCCTTGCCGATGTGAAACTCGGCGTGGATGCCTGGCAGCAGGGCGATTATGCAAAGGCAATCGCGGAATGGCGGCCGCTTGCGGAGGCAGGCGATCCCGATGCTCAGTTCAATATGGGGCAAGCCTATAAGCTGGGGCGCGGCGTGTCGCCGGACCTCACCGCAGCCATCCAATGGTATCGGAAAGCAGCGGCGCAGGGCCATATGCGCGCCGAAGACAATCTCGGCCTCTGCCTGTTCCAGCAGAGCGACCGCGCCGCGGCCATGCCTTATCTGGAACGCGCGGCCGCCAGAGGCGATTCGCGCGCGCAATATATCTTCGGGACGGCGCTGTTTAACGGCGATCTCGTGGAAAAGGACTGGGTGCGTGCCTATGCCCTGATGACCCGCGCCTCCGCCGCGGGATTATCGCAGGCAAACACCAGTTTGCAGCAGATGAACAAATATATCTCCAGCGACCAGCGCGAACAGGCAAAAACCCTCGCGGCGCAAATGGAGCGTGACAAGGGCGTCCAGTTGGCGTCAGCCCCGGCGCGGACGGAAAGCGCCGGACCGGCCGGGCGCCCGGCGTCCTCCCCGATCCGCACCGCCCGGATTCCTCCAACGCATACGCCCGAGCGTGCGGAAGCACCCAAGGTCAAAACTTCGCCCCCTCCGCAGCCGGCCCCGACTCCGACCGCCGCCCCCGCCCGCGTTCCCGTCGGCGCCTGGCGTGTCCAACTTGGCGCTTTCAGCGCAGACACCCGCGCGCGCGCGATGTGGACGCAGCTCACCGGCAAGGTTCGCGGTCTTTCCTCCTATCAATCCTATTTCGTGAAGGCTGACGGCATCACCCGCCTGCAAGCTGGCCCCTTGGGCAGTTCGGCGGACGCCATGCGGCTTTGCGCGCAGATAAGATCGGCCGGCGCGGACTGCCTGCCGAAGAAAAATTAATGCAAGGAATGGGGATGGCCGTGTCGGGGATCATTCCCGCTACGCCTGAAGAGATAAACGCTCTCGATTTGAGCCACGCCTCATAATCTGAGATACTGTGGCGATTTCCAAGGAGCGTTGCATGATTTCGGGGAATGACGGAACGATATATGCGCTGGTGATCGCCACCCTGGGAGAAGAGGGCGGAAAAAGGGCATTGGATGCCTTGGCCATCGACGACGCCCTCATGCATGAGCGGGGCCGCAACGTCTCTCGCTCAGCCTTCGCCATGGCGATGAATGTCGTGCTTTTCCATGATCTGCTTGAACGGGTTCCGAGCGGCGCGGCTTATGTTCGCGATACGCTGGCGCAGGGCCGCCGCGTCACATTCGACCACGGAGCGCTGCGCACCATATGTTTCGGGCAAGGGCCGACCGGCGATCTGCCCGCCGGAGAAACCGCCTTTAAGCGGATTTTCCTCCCGCTTGGCTATGAGATGGCCGCCATCTATCCCCTTGACAGGCTGAAGATGACGGGCCGCGCCTATCGCCACATCGACGCGCCGGAGACCATTCCTCAATTCTTCCTGTCGGAACTGCATGTCGATCGTTTCGACGCGGAATTCGCCGAGGCGGCGCAGCGTGTTTTCGGCACTTCCCACGATCCGCTGGACAGCGGCGCCAGAATCCTGCTGGACGATTATGCAGCGGGCCGCCCGGTGGATCTGGAAAGAGCGGCGCAGGTCCTACCGGTCATCGCCGCCGCCTTCGACCGGCAGCATGAACCCGCCGCCTTTGAAGATTATGCGTTGCTGCGATCCCGTTCGAACGAAGCCGCATGGATCGCGACGGAAGGCAATGCCTTCAACCATGCCACGGATCGCGTGCCGGACGTGGCGGCACTGGCCGATCGGCTGAAATCGGAAGGTCGCCCCATGAAGGAAAAACTTGAAATCTCCGCCAGCGGCCGGGTGCGCCAGACAGCTTTTCGCGCGGACGGCGTCGAAAGACCCTTCGCCGACGGCATATCCCGCATCGTGCCCGGCTCCTTTTATGAATTCATCAGCCGGGATGTCGATCCGGCCACCGGGATGCTCGATCTTGCTTTCGATACTGGCAATGCTACCGGCATCTTCGCCATGACGAGCGCCGTCTGATGACCAGTATTTTTCGATCCGGGAAATGATGCGGAAATGGGATCGATGATTGCCAAGCGAAAGGGCTTAGGGCAACGCGTCGCCATCAATTGTCGGGAGGCGTAGTTGAACAGTCCTGTTGCTTCATCCTGGGTGTTGACGCTCGTCTGCGAAGATCGCGTCGGAATCGTCGCGGCGGTAAGCCGGTTTCTGGCGGATCGCGGCGGCTTCATCACGGACAGTCAGCAATATGCCGATCGGGAATCGGGACGCTTCTTCATGCGCGTCGCCTTTGAAGCGACCGACAGCCGCATGGATGGCGGCACGGAATGGCTGCGGACGGAATTCACGCCGACAGGCGATCGGTTCGCCATGGATTGGCGCCTTACCGATATTGGTGAACGCCCGCGTATCCTGATCGCCGTATCCAAGGGATCTCATTGTCTGGCGGACCTTTTGCACCGCTGGCAAACGGGTACATTGGCGGTCGATATCATGGGCGTCGTTTCCAACCATCCCGACATGCGCCGCATCACGGAATGGCATGGCATTCCTTATCACGAATTGCCTCCCAATGGCGACAAGGCCGCTCAGGAAGCCGCTCTGCTCGATATTTTCGATCGAACCCGTTCCGACTATCTGGTTCTGGCGCGCTATATGCAGGTGCTGTCGGAAGAACTAGCCGGAAAGCTGATCGGACGCTGCATCAACATCCACCACAGCTTCCTGCCGGGCTTCAAGGGCGCGCGCCCTTATCATCGCGCGCATGAGCGGGGCGTCAAACTGATCGGCGCGACCGCGCATTTCGTGACGGCGGATCTGGATGAGGGACCGATCATCGAACAGGCGGTCGAACGTATCGATCACCGCGCGACGGCAGAAGACATGGTGCGCATAGGACGCGATATAGAAACGCAGGTCCTGGCTAGGGCCGTCCGCTGGATCGCCGATCGCCGGGTGCTGCTCAACGGCTGCAAAACCGTCATATTCCGCTGAAGAAAGCGAGCCGTTTTCAAGCGGATAAGGCCAGTTCTTCCCAACAGGAAAATCCGGCGGGAAACGGGAAGCAGATCAGAAGATCGACGAGTAGAGGAACCAACCCATAATAAGCAGGCTTGTGACCACGCACACACGATCACCAAAAACATCCATTCGCGACATTTCGACATCCTTCCGCCAGGCGTTCTTGTTTCCGACGCCTTAACCGTAGGATACAGCAGTTTTCCTCATGGGGGAACAGCAAAGATCGGATGAAGCGGAGGAAATGGCCGACGGGACGCGGTCGTGCGCTATGAAGCCGCGCCCCGCCCGCTCGAACACAGCGTCAGCGGAGGCCGCGATGCCGGAGAAAGGATTGCGTGGCTTCCTCCGGCCCCCGATAGGCTTCCTGGAACTCGGCGCTCCAATATTTCAAATCGTCAAGATCGATGCGCGCGCCGGAAACCGCGCATAAAACGAACTGTCCCGGACGCACCACATCGAAATGCGGCGTGTCATAACGCAGTACCGCAAGCCCTTGAATATCCGCCATCAGTCGCCCGTGAGAATCCGGTCCACCAACTGCTTCACCGTCGGAACAAAGCCGTTGGAATAGAAGGGATCTTTCCGGAAATTATAGGCGCCATGACCGGCGAACAGCAAATTTTTGTCCAACGACCCGCCATGCACGGCTTCCTGCAACGACTTTTGTATGCAGAAGCTGCGCGGATCGGCAAGGCGTCCGGTCGAATTGGTTTCGCTGTCCATCCAGCTGGAAAAAGCACACTGGCTGAGGCAACCCATGCAGTCCGTCTGATCCTTGCGGATGACGCCGCGCTCTTCCTCCGTCACGAACACCAGCGTATTGTCCGGCGTCTTGAGGGCGGACGAAAAGCCTTGCCCCACCCATTCGCGCGCGCGCAGAAGGTCGTTACGCGTCACCCAGAAATTCTTGCCCTTCACGCCGGCGTCAAGCTGATGCGTGTGATCGCCCGCCTGTTCGGTGCTGAAGGGTATCTGCCGTTCCGACCGCGCTTCCAGATTGCGGAGGAAGGGATTGCGGATAGCGGAACTATAGAAGCCCGTGGGCGAAAAACGATGCAGCAGCACGTCGCCGGACTCCAACTGCATCAGCCTTTCCTTCCACGGCTGCGGAATGGGGCTTTCCTGCGTCAGGAGCGGACGGGTGCCGAACTGGAAGGCGATGGCGCCCAGCTCCGGATTGTCGATCCAGTCGTTCCAGTCGCGCAGATACCAGACGCCGCCCGCCATTACGATGGGAACATCGTCGGAAATGCCGCCTTCACGCATGGTTTCGCGCAGCGCCTTCACGCGGGGATAGGGATCTTGCGGTTCGCGCGGGTCTTCGGCGTTGGACAGGCCGTTATGACCGCCCGCCAGCCACGGATCTTCATAGACCACCGCGGCCAGCCATTCGGACGCCTTGGAATAAGCGCGCTTCCACAGGGCGCGGAAGGCGCGGGCGGAACTGACGATCGGCAGATAGTTGACGCCATAGGACGCCGCGATCTCGCTCAGCTTATATGGCATCCCCGCGCCGCAGGTGACTCCCGCGACCATGCCCTTCGTCTTTTCAAGCACGCCGTGCAGCACGCGCTGGGCGCCGCCCATTTCCCACAGGACGTTGATGTTGATCGCGCCCTTGCCGCCCGCGATCTCGAAGGCGCGCTTCACCTGCTCGACCGCGCCGTCGATGGCGTAGGCGATCAGTTCCTCATGCCGGTCGCGGCGCGTGCGGCCATGATAGATTTGCGGGATGACATTGCCCAGCGGATCGTAGCTGTCGGCGTTCACCGCGGACACGGTGCCGATTCCCCCCGCCGCGGCCCATGCGCCGGAACTGGCGTGGTTGGAAACCGCCACGCCTTTTCCGCCTTCCACCAGCGGCCAGACTTCGCGACCACCATAGACGATGGGTTTCAAACCCTTGAACAAAGACATCTCCCGAATAAAAGCCGGTGGCTCCCCCAGCCACGTAAAGGCCGACCCATAGCAGATTATCGGCCAAATAACGAATTTTCGCGCGGCCCCTAGCGCAAAATGTCCGGCTGGGCCAGCGCCTTCCCGTAAAGCGTGGCATAGGCGCCGACCATTCGCGCCTCGTCGAAATCGCGGGCTGCGCGTTCGCGGTTCGCCTTGCCCAGCCGGACACGCAATCCGGCATCGGCCGCGAGCGCGCCCAGGGCGGCTGCGAGCTGCCGTTCATCGGGCACGACGAAGCGACGATTTCCGGGCGCGACCATGTTCGCGACATCGCCCACGTTCATCGCGGCGACCGGAACGCCCGCCGCCATCGCTTCCACCAGCGAGATCGGGAACTGCTCGCTGTCGGAGGACAATGCGAAGATATCGAACAGGCCGACGAAGCGCCATGGGTCGGTCATGAACCCGGCAAGGCAGATGTCGTCGAGGCCATGGACGGCCGCTTCGGCAAGGATGGCGTCGCGCTCAGGGCCTTCGCCGACAACGACGAGTTGCAAACGGTCGCGATGGGACGCGACGGCGCGGACAAGGCGCGGGATGTTCTTGATCGGACGCAGGCCCGCCAACGTGCCGACCAGCAGCTTACCCGGTGAACGACGCAGCGCGGGGATGGCATCGGGTGCCGGTGTGTCGGCGTAACGGGCGATGTCGATCCCGTTGCGGATGAGGTGGACCTTGCCCGCCGGTTGCCGCCAGATGTGGCGGGCGACGGTTTCAAGCCGTATCGAAGGCACGACGAGCGCGTTTGCACGCCGGAGGGCGACGCGGCGATAGAGGTTGCGCTGGATCTTCAATCCGCTGGCTTCATCGGCATTGAAACCATCCTCATGATGAACCAGCGGCGGCAGGCCCATGGCGCGGCCATACAGGCGATGGGCCATCACCGCGTCCATCGCCCCCCAATTATAGGTCAGGATCAGATCGAAGCCCTCGAGGAATCGGGCAATTGCGCGGAAGCGGCGCAAACCGGGACGGCCCGTGAGCGGAGGGGGAGGCGGGAAGTCGACCTTGATCGCCGGATCTATGGCGTCGCGGGCGTCCATGGCGTCGGGAGCCGCGCTGACGATCGCGTGATGGGCGCGCTCGCCCCAGAGATTCATAAGCCGGACAGCGCGCGCTTCCTTGCCGCCCAGCGAGAAGCTGCCGTGCACGTGGAGCAGCCGGGGCGGCCGCGATGACGTGTCAGCCATGGAGGACGCGGCTGAGCAGGCGGTCTATCGCCGCCACCGATTCGGGCTCGTCCAGCGCGGGGGCGTGGCCGACATTGGGCACGACGGTCAGTTCCGCGCCCTCCCCTATTTCCGCGATCATGCGGCGCGCGGCGGCGTCGCTGAGGAGATCGGAACGCTCTCCCCGCAATATCTGTGTCGGGATGCCGCGAAAGGCGGCCATGACGGGCCACATATCGGGAGCGGCTTCCTCTCCGCCGGTCAGGCGCAAAGGCTCGGCCACGCGCATGTCATAGTCCAGCACCACGCGGCCCGCCGAATTCAGGCGATAGAGCCGCTTGGCCATGGCGATCCATTGCTGCAGGTCGTAGGCCGGATAAATGTCGCGATTGCTTTCCTCCAGCGCGCGGGCGGCATGGACCCAGCTTGGATGCGATTGCCCCACGCCGACATAGGTGCGGATGCGGGCAAGCCCGGCGGTCTCCAGCGTCGGCCCCACATCGTTGAGCAGCGCCCCGGCCAGCCATTCGCGATGAGTCGCGGCGACCAGCATGGCGATGATCCCGCCCAGCGACGTGCCGATGGCGACGAACCGGTTGACGGCAAGGTCCGCGAGCAGCCGCCCTATGTCCTGCAAATAGATGAGCGGCACATAGGTCATCGGGTCTTTCGCATAGGCGCTTTCGGCCCGTCCGCGCATGTCGGGGCAGATCAGCCGCCAGTCGCCCGCGAGGCGCTCCGCCAAAGGCTCGAAATCGCGGGCGTTGCGGGTGAGGCCCGGCAGGCAGAGCAAGGGCGGACGCCCTTCCCCGCCCCCGGCATAGTCGCGATAATGGAGCCGCAGGCCGTCGGGGGACCACCAAAATCCGTCGGTATAGCCGCTCAACCTTGATCCCTCCGCCAACTATCCCCCATATCGCCTTATGATCACGCGCCTGCAACCCGCCAAATACAGCCCCGCCAACGAAATCGCCGCGCTGATGCCCGACATCGGCGATGTGGTCGAAGCGGCCGGCTTTCCGCAAGCCATCCTGCGGTTCCGCAATGATCGCTGGGCGGATGCGGTGGGGCTTGGGACACTGAGCGATGCGGAATGGATCGGACATTTCGGCCGTTTCCGTCCTTTGTCGGAATCGATGCCCGATCCATTGGCCTTGCGGTATCATGGGCATCAGTTCCGCAGCTATAATCCGCAGATCGGGGATGGCCGGGGATTCCTGTTCGCGCAACTCAGGGATGGGGCGGGACGGCTGCTGGATCTGGGCACCAAGGGATCGGGGCAGACGCCTTACAGCCGTTTCGGCGACGGGCGGCTGACGCTGAAAGGCGGGATGCGGGAGATTTTGGCGACGGAGATGCTGGAGGCGCTGGGCGTCAACACATCCAAGACTTTTTCCCTGATCGAGACAGGCGAGGCGTTGCAGCGCAATGACGAGCCTTCCCCCACGCGTTCCGCCGTGATGGTGCGATTGAGCCATTCGCATATCCGTATCGGGACGTTCCAGCGGGCAGCCTATTTCGACGACAAGGCGTTGCTGGAGAAGTTGACGGATTATGCGTTGACCCGGCTTTATGGCGAAACGCCAAGGGGTAATCCGCCGGCGCAGTTGATGGGCCGGGTGATGGAGCGGTTGGCCGATCTGGCGGCGAGCTATATGGTCGCGGGCTTCGTCCACGGGGTGCTGAACAGCGACAATATCAACGTGACGGGGGAGAGCTTTGACTACGGACCATGGCGATTCACGCCGAAATGGGACCGCTTATTCACCGCCGCCTATTTCGACGAGAGCGGGCTTTATGCCTTCGGGCGGCAGGCCGAGGCGATCCATTGGGATGCGGCGCAATTGGCGGTTTCGCTACGGCCTCTGGTGGAAGCGGAGCCACTGATCGAGCAGATGGAGCGATTTCCGGCGCTTTTTGAAGAAGCATTGGCGCGCCGCTTTTGCTGGCGGCTGGGGGTTGGAACCGGCGGCGATGCGTCGGCTCTGGTCCAGGCGGCGGTGCAGGGAATGGTGGAAACGGGAACGGAGATCGACCGTTTCTTCCACGACTGGCGCGGCGGGAGGGCGCGGGCGGCGGAACGCTATGCCGATGAAAGCTGGGCGCCGTTTCGCGAGGCGGTCGCCGGATTCGAAGCCAGCGGGAACGGGAGCCATCCCTATTGGACGGACGAATCCCCCTGCTCCATGCATATCGAGGAAGTCGAAGCGATCTGGAACGCCATCGACCGAGACGACGACTGGCAGCCGCTTTACGACAAGGTGGCGGCGATCCGGCGGATGGGGGAAGCCCATGGAAATGCGCCGGATGTGCCTTGATATGGCCGAGCCTGAGAATAGAAAACGGTCATTTTCCGGCATCTCTCCAATTCGTTGTCGCAGCGAAAGCTGCGCTCTCCCTTAGGCCTGGACGCGCCTACGAAGAAGAGAGATGCTGGCATGACGAATAGGCACGTCCGCTATCCTCCCACGGCCGTCATTCAACGCCGGTCGGCATAACCGCCTTTCCTCTCCGGCCATTTTCGGCCATATCCGCACAGCATGAGTTCCGCTTTAACTTCGTTCGAACCCGCCACCGGCGCGCTGTTATGGGAGGGCGTGGCCGGCAATGTAGATGAGGAAGTGGCCCGCGCCGCCACGGCATGGCCTCAATGGGCGGCGCAGCCCATCGCTTACCGGATCGAAACGCTGCGCCGCTTCGTCAACGTCGTGCGCACGCATGAAGGGAAGCTCGCCGACCTGATCGCCCGCGAAACCGGAAAGCCGCTGTGGGACGCGCAGACGGAAGTCGCCGCCGTGATGGGCAAGGTCGATATTTCCATATCCGCTTATGCCGAACGCACCGGGCAGAAAAGGCTCGATGCCGCCATGGGCGCGCGCCAGTCCGTCCGGCACAAGCCGCATGGCGTGATGGCGGTGCTGGGGCCGTATAATTTCCCGGCGCATCTGCCCAACGGGCATATCGTACCTGCCTTGTTGGCGGGCAATGCGGTGGTGTTCAAGCCTTCGGAAAAGACGCCTGCCGTCGGCGAATATCTGGTGAAGCTCTATCATGAGGCCGGCATCCCGCAGGATGTCGTGCGCCTGGTGCTGGGCAATGCGGCGGAGGGCAAGGCGCTGGCCGCGCATCCCGATGTGGGGGGCATCCTCTTCACCGGATCGGCTCAGAGCGGGATCGCGATCAACCGGCAGTTCGCGTCCGATCCGGGCAAGATATTGGCGCTGGAGATGGGCGGGAACAATCCGATCATCACCTGGGACACGCCGGACATCAACGCCGCCGCGACTTTGGTGGTGCAGTCGGCCTTCCTTTCAAGCGGACAGCGCTGCACGGCGGCAAGCCGCCTGATCGTCAGAGACAGCATCGCCGGCGCGGTGATCGCGGAGGTGAAGAAGATCGCCGACCGGCTGATCGTTGATCATCCTCATGCCGACCCAGCGCCCTATATGGGGCCGGTGATCGACAATGATGCGGCGGATGGGCTGACGGAAAGCTTCCTTTATCTGATGAGCAACGGGGGCAGGCCGATCAAGCATATGGTGCGGCCGATCCAGGGCCTGCCCTTCCTGACGCCCGCGATCATCGACGTGACGGCGATGGCGGAGCGGCCCGATATCGAGTTGTTCGGCCCGCTGCTGCAAGTCGTGCGCGTGCCCGATTTCGACTCCGCCATCGCGGAGGCGAACAATACGCGTTATGGCCTGTCCGCCGCGCTGATCGGAGGATCGCCGGAACAATATGAGCAGTTCTGGACGCAGGTCCGCGCCGGGATCGTCAACTGGAACCGGCCGACCAACGGCGCTTCGTCCGCGGCGCCCTTTGGCGGCGTGGGGATTTCGGGCAACCACCGGCCCAGCGCCTATTATGCGGCGGACTATTGCGCCTATCCGGTGGTGTCCTCGGAAATCGAGCAGCCGCGCGCGTCCATCGGCGTGGGGTTGAAGCCCATCGACACCAGCGCGATGGGCGACTGAAAAGCCTGACTTTCAGGGCGGACCAACTTTTCCTACGCCCCGGTAAAAGCATTATGGGATTGCAGTTCCCCTGCGGCTTCGCCATCTGCCCAGCATGGCCGAACATGCACCTGCCACCGTCTATCTCGTCGGCGCGGGTCCGGGCGATCCGGAACTGCTGACGCTGCGCGCCGCCCGGTTGATCGGCGCGGCGCGGGTGATCGTGCATGACGGACTGGTTTCGCGCGAGATACTGGCGATGGCCGCGCCGGGGGCGGAGATGATCTCCGTCGCCAAGCAGCGCAGCCGCCACTCCATGCCGCAAGAAGAGATCAACGCGCTGCTGGTGCGGCTGGCGAAGGCCGGCCGGCCGGTCGTGCGGCTGAAGGGCGGCGATCCGTTCATCTTCGGGCGCGGCGGCGAGGAAGTGGATGCCTGCCGCAAGGCCGGGGTGCCGGTGGAGGTCGTGCCGGGCATCAGCGCCGCCATCGGCTGCGCGGCGCAGGCGCAACTCCCCCTCACCCACCGTGCGGCATCGAGCGCGGTCAGCTTCGTCGCGGGCCAGTGCAAGGGACTGACGGAGCAGGACTGGTCGGGCCTCGCGGGCAAGGGGCGCACGCTCGTCATCTATATGGGCGTGGCGACGGCGGCGGACATTGCCGACAAGCTGATGGCCGACGGCGTCGCGCCGGGGATTCCGGTCGCAGTGCTGGAAAACGGCACCCGCGCCGATATGCGGGTGCTCCGCACGCTGCTCGCGGATCTTGGCGACATGGTGGCGCGCGAACGCGTAAAAAGCCCGGCCCTGATTGTGGTCGGCGAAGTGGCGGCCTATGCGCTGGCGCAGGATGTGCTGGCCGAATGGGCCGCACGGACAGGCAATGGGGCGGAGATGATTTCGTGAAGATTTTAACCGGCAATGACCTTGGCACCGGGGACGTGATCTGGTGGGCGGGCGACGGCTGGTCGCGGCAGGTAGGCGATTCGGTCGATGTCGGCGAAAGGGGCGACGAACTCGCCCGCGCCGAGGAGGCCGCGCTGCGCGTCGTGGGCGCCTATGTGATCGACGCCACCGTGACGGACGAAGGCATCCGCCCCGCGCATATCAAGGACCGCATCCGCGCGCTGGGACCGACGGTGCGCCCCGACCTGACGCTGAAACCGCATGACGCCGACGCCGGCAACTGGGTGATCTGAACCATGTATCGTTACGACAGCTATGACCAGTCCATCGTCGATGCCCGTGTCGACGAATTTCGCGATCAGGTGCAGCGCCGCCTGGCCGGGCACCTGACCGAGGACCAGTTCAAGCCGCTTCGCCTGATGAACGGCCTCTATCTCCAGCTTCACGCCTATATGCTGCGCGTCGCCATCCCCTATGGCACTTTGTCGAGCAGGCAGATGCGTAAGCTCGGCGAAATCGCGCGCAAATATGATCGCGGCTACGGCCATTTCACCACGCGGACGAACATCCAGTATAACTGGATCAAGCTGGCCGACGCGCCCGACATCCTCGCCGAACTGGCGACGGTGGAGATGCATGCCATCCAGACCAGCGGCAATTGCATCCGCAACATTTCTTCGGATCAATATGCGGGCGTTGCCGCCGACGAGGTGGCGGACCCCCGCCCCTGGGCCGAATTGCTGCGGCAATGGTCGACCTTCCACCCCGAGTTCACTTACCTGCCGCGCAAGTTCAAGATTTGCGTGATCGCATCGGAAGATGACCGCGCGGCGATGCGCCTGCACGACATCGGCCTCAAGCTGGTGAAGCGCGGGGACGCAATCGGCGCGGAGGTCTATGCCGGCGGCGGCATGGGACGCACCCCGATGGTCGGGCCGCAAATCAGGGACTTCGTGCCCGAAGATGAGATCGTATCTTATCTGGAAGCCTGCCTGCGCGTCTACAACCGCTATGGCCGCCGCGACAACAAGTTCAAGGCGCGGATCAAGATCCTGGTCCATGAACTGGGCGTCGAGGAATATAAGCGGCAGGTCGAGGAAGAATTCGCGCATATGAAGACGCTGGGGCTGAACCCGCCCCGCGAGGAACTGGACCGCATCCGCCCCTTCTTCGCGGGCCCGGCCTATGAGCACGGCCTTCCCGACGCAATCGACCGCGGCGACCTGGCCTTCGCGCTGTGGGTCGACCGGCAGGTCGCGGCGCACAGGCAGCCGGGCTACGCCATCGTCAATATCAGCCTCAAGCCCACCGGCGGCATTCCCGGCGACGCTTCGGCCGACCAGATCGACCTGATCGCGGACCTGGCGGAGCAATATTCGCTGGACGAACTGCGCGTGACCCACGCACAGAATCTCGTCCTGCCGCATGTCAGGAAAGCCGACCTCCACGCCATCTGGCGGAAGCTGGACGAGGCGGGACTGGCGGAGGCCAATCTGGACCTGATCACCGACATCATCGCCTGCCCCGGCCTCGATTATTGCAGCCTGGCCAATGCGCGCTCGATTCCGCTGGCGCAGAAGCTGTCGGAGCGTTTCGCGTCGCCGGAACGGCAGAAGGATCTGGGCGAACTCAAGCTCAAGATTTCCGGCTGCATCAACGCCTGCGGCCACCACCATGCGGGCCATATCGGCATTCTGGGCGTGGACCGGAAGGGCGTGGAGAATTTCCAGCTCCTGCTCGGCGGATCGGGCGCGGAGGATGCTTCGCTCGGCCAGATCACCGGCCCCGGCTTTTCCGAGGACGGCGTGGTCGACGCGATCGAGAAGGTCACGGACATCTATCTGGCGCAGCGGGAGCAGGGCGAACGCTTCCTCGACACCTATCGCCGCATCGGCATGAAACCCTTCAAGGAGGCGATCTATGGTTGAGTTCCTGTCCTTCCGCGAAGGCGAAGCCACGCAGGAACCGACCGTGACGGTGGAATCCTTCACCGGCCAGTCCAATTCCACCGCCGTCCGCATCGAAGCGGGCGAGGATGCGCGCGAATTGCTGCCCTATCTGGATCGACTGGCGCTGGTGGAAGTGAACTTCCCCGCATTCGGCGACGGACGCGGCTATTCGGCGGCGCGCATCCTGCGGGAAGCGGGCTATGTCGGCGAATTGCGCGCCGTGGGCGACGTGCTGGTGGACCAGATCGTCGCTATGCGCCGATGCGGGTTCGACAGCTTCCACCCCGACAAGGCGCTGGACGACGACGCCGTCGAACGCGCGCTCAACCGCTATGCCGACGTTTATCAGAAGAGCGTCGACGGCCGCCGCCCGGTGTGGGCGAAGCGCCACCCGGAGACAGTGAATGGCTAAAGCCGTCCGTGAAATCGACCTGATCGACGCCCGCCCCGCCTTCACGCAGGCGGAGGCCGACGCGCTGAACCGGCGGTTCGAGGGCGTGGATACGATGACGATGCTGCGGACCGTCTTTGCCGAAGGGCTGGCGGGCAATGTGGCGGTCGTATCCTCCTTCGGCACGGAAAGCGCGGTGCTGCTGCATCTCGTGGCGCAGGCGGACCCCAATGTGCCGGTGATCTTCGTCGATACGCTCAAGATGTTTGGCGAGACGCTGGACTATCGCGACACGCTGATCCGCGCATTCGGTTTCACCGATAGCCGGGTCGTGGCGCCGAAACCCGACGTGATCGCGGCGAAGGACGAGACGGGCCTGCGCTGGTCCTACGACCCGGACGGCTGCTGCGACATCCGCAAGGTCGAGCCGATGGCCCGCGCCAAGGATGGGCTGGACGCCTGGATATCCGGGCGCAAGGCGTTCCAGTCGGTGACGCGCCAGAACCTGCCTCGCTTCGAGGTCGAGGATGGGCGGCTCAAGCTCAATCCGCTGGGCGACTGGACCAAGGACGATCTGGAAGCCTATTTCGCCGAGCATGACCTGCCTCGCCATCCGCTGGAGGCGCAGGGCTATCTGTCCATCGGCTGCGAACCCTGCACGTCCAAGGTGATGCCGGGCGAAGACCCGCGCGCGGGCCGCTGGCGCGGTTGGGACAAGGTGGAATGCGGCATCCACACGCCGGTTCCCGCCGTGACGCCGGTGATTGATCCCGACGATCCGGCGAACCAGCCGGTATTCTGATCCATTCCGGTTTCGTAATGATATTGCGAAACCTCTCTTTCGGTGTAGCGGCCGGAGAGAGGCTTTCGCTTTGCGGCCAGATGGTTAGAATGGCTCCTCACCACAAGGGAGAGTGCCATGCCGGTTGAACTCAAAATCCTGGCCTGGGGCGCGATATTGCTGCTGGTCCATATCTTCGCGGCGGCGCATCTCAAGACGAAGCAATATGGCCCGCATTGGAACATGGGCGCACGTGATGAGGCATTGCCGCCGCTGCGGCCCATTGCTGGGCGGCTGGTGCGGGCGCAGGCCAATTTTCAGGAGACTTTCCCCATCGCCATCGTGGCGCTGATCGGCGTGGTCATGGCGGACCGGACAAGCGAATGGACCGCGCTGGGCGGCTGGATCTGGCTGGGCGCGCGGGTCGTGTACCTGCCGCTTTACGGCATGGGCGTGCCGTTGGTCCGGACCCTCGCCTTCGCGGTCAGCCTTGTCGGGCTGGCGATGGTGCTGACGCCGCTGATCCGGGCCTGATCTACTCGTAGCTTTCCATATAGCTGCCTTCAGCCAGATCGGAAAAGCGAGTGATCTTCGCGTCGAACTTCATGCGGATGCGGCCAGTGGAGCCGTGGCGCTGCTTCGCGACGATCAGCTCGGCAAGGCCGTAGATGCGCTCCATTTCCTGCGCCCATTCCAGATGCTCCGGACTTTCCTTGTTCCCCGGTTCCTTGGCGGCGACATAATAATCCTCGCGGAACACGAACCAGACCATGTCGGCATCCTGCTCGATCGAGCCGGATTCGCGAAGGTCCGATAGCTGCGGGCGCTTGTCCTCGCGCTGTTCGACGGCACGGCTGAGCTGGGACAGGGCCAGAACCGGGCAGTTAAGTTCCTTTGCCAAGGTCTTCAAGCCACGGGAGATTTCTGAAATTTCCTGCACCCGGTTGTCACTGCCCTTGCCGGTGCCTTGCAGCAACTGGAGATAGTCGACGATGACGAAGCCGATATCGTGGCGGCGCTTCAGGCGGCGGGCGCGGGTCCGGAGCGCCGCGATGGTGAGGCCGGGCGTGTCGTCGATGAAGAGCGGCAGTTCCTGCAACTCGCGCGCGGCGCGGGACAGGTTCTGGAAATCGGCGCGGCTGATCTTGCCCATGCGGAGCGCTTCGCCGCTGATGCCCGACTGTTCGGCAAGGACGCGGGTGGCGAGTTGGTCCGCCGACATTTCGAGGCTGAAGAAGGCCGTCTTCGCGCCCATGTTCTTTTCCGGCGGGATGCCGTCGGCATTGTCACGCAGCCAGCGGGACGCGGCATTATAGGCGATGTTGGTAGCAAGCGAGGTCTTGCCCATGCCCGGACGGCCGGCCAGGATCATAAGGTCCGAATTGTGCAGGCCGCCGATCTTTTCATTGAGGCTGTTGATGCCGGTGGTGATGCCCGACACATGGCCGCCGCTGTTGAGCGCGCGCTCAGCCACCTGCACCGCCATGGTGGTGGCGGCGGCGAAGCTCTTGACCGAGCCGACTTCGCCCTCCCCTTCGGAGACTTTGTAGAGTGAGACTTCGGCCTGCTCTATCTGCTCGCGGGGATTGACGTCCTCGCTAGTGTCCAGTGCATTTTCAACCAGTTCCCGGCCGACATTCACAAGCTGCCTCAGCAAGGCGAGGTCATAGATCTGCTGCGCGAAGTCCCGCGCGCCCAGCAGGGCCGCGCCATTGCCGGTAAGCTGCGCCAGATAACTCGCGCCGCCCAGCTCCCTGAGCGCCGGGTCCTGATCCAGCATGGGTTTCAATGTCACGGGATTGGCGATCATGTCGCGCTCGACCAGCCGCATCACCGCTTCGTAGATGCGGCCATGGAGCGGCTCGAAGAAATGTTCGGGCTTGAGCTTGAGCTGGATATCCTCGGCGATGCGGTTGTCGATCATCAGCGCGCCAAGCAGCGCCGCCTCCGCCTCCACATTGCGCGGCAGTTCAGGGCCGCCCGCATCGGGGGCGGCGTTCAGCTTCACAAGTTCAACCATTTACCCCTCATCGCGCCGGCGCCGCGCCCGCGCAAGATGCCAGTTCGAAACGATCTGTGGATAAGTCCCGCTTGCATTTCACCGCCTATCGCCGCACTGACGGAAAATTACGCCATGGCCGATCCGCGCATCATAGACATAAAGCTCGACGAGCGCACGATCCTGTGGCGCAACGCCGATGTCGAACAGGAACGGCGCATCGCGATTTTCGACCTGCTGGAGGATAATCATTTCGCGCCGCAGCGGGCGCATGAGGACGGCTATGCCGGTCCCTATAAGGTGCTGCTGCGGGTCGAGGAAGGGCGGCTGGCCATCGAAATCCGTCGGGAGGACGATGCGCCGCTGGAGGCCGTTATCCTGGGACTGGGGCGGTTTCGGCGGCCGATCCGCGAATATTTCGCCATCTGCGACAGCTATTATCAGGCGATCAGCAATGCTTCGCCGCAACAGATCGAAACTGTGGACATGGCCCGGCGCGGCATCCACAATCAGGCGGCGGAAATGCTGATGGAGCGGCTGGACGGCAAGATCGCGGTCGATTTCGACACCGCGCGGCGGCTCTTCACGCTGATCTGCGTGCTGCATATCAAGGGGTAAGGACAATCGGGGGGCTGACTTCGCGGCAATGGCTGGCGCGCATCGTCTTTGCGCTGGCCGTGAGCACGGCGCTGGTGACGGCGCTGTGGCTCTTCGCGCGCGGCTGGGCGCCCGATCGCGCGCATTATCCCACGCAGGGCGTTTCGGTGGGCGCGGGCAACGGTATCATCGAATGGGGCACGCTGGCGGCGCAGGGAACGGATTTCGCCTATATCCGCGCCGCGAACGGCTGGGGGCAGCGCGATCCGGCCTTCGGGACCAACTGGGCGGAGGCGCGCAAGGCCGGGGTGCGTTATGGCGCGATGCTGGAATTCAGCCTCTGCCGCCGCGCCTATGAGCAGGCGACGCCCTTCATCACGACCGTGCCGCGCGACAATGCCGCCCTGCCCCCGGTGATCCGATTGGCCTTCGATCCGGGCTGCAAGGTGCGGCCGGGCCGGGACAAGGTGCTTTCGGAACTCAACACGCTGGTCAACCTGATCGAAAGCCATTCGGGCAAATCCGCCGTGCTGAACGTGACGAAGGATTTCGACGCGGATTATGATATCGGGTCGGGGGTCAACCGGACGCTGTGGCTGGACGGCAACTTCTTTCCCCCCGACTATGCGACCCGCCCATGGGTGATGTGGACCGCCAGCAACATGCGCCATATCGATGGGGTGGACGGTCCTGTGCGATGGAATGTGGTTGCGCCATGACGATGAAGGACGCTTCGGTCGCGGCTCTGGTGGAGGCGGCGCGCGGAGCGATGGCTCATGCCCATGCGCCCTATAGCGGCTTTGCGGTGGGCGCGGCGGTGCGGCTGACCGATGGGGAGATCGTCGCCGGGACCAATTTCGAAAATGCGAGCTATGGCCTGTCGCTCTGCGCCGAGACGGTGGCGCTGGCGACCGTCAATTCGCGCGGGCGGCTGGCCGATGTGGAGGCGATTGCGGTTGTCGGGGGCGCGGACGGCGTCACGCCCTGCGGCCGGTGCCGTCAGGTCATGGTGGAGGCGGAGCAGATTGCGGGCCGCCCCATCGCCGTCTATTGCGCTTCCGCAAGCGGTGACGCCGTGACGGAACATCGCGTTTCGGCGCTGCTGCCTTATGCCTTCGGCCCGATGGACCTGGGCGTCACACGCAAGAAGAGAAGCTGAGGATCAATGGCTATCCAATCGGACAAATGGATTCGCGAGCAGGCCCTGAACACAGGCATGATCGAGCCTTTCGTGGAGAGCCAGCGGCGGGACGGGTGCATCAGCTACGGCCTGTCCTCCTACGGCTATGACGCGCGGGTGGCGGACGAGTTCAAGATCTTCACCAATGTCGACAGCGCGGTGGTGGACCCCAAGGATTTCGCCGCGAACAGCTTCGTCGACCGCAAGACCGACTGCTGCATCATCCCGCCCAACAGCTTCGCCCTTGCCCGCACGGTCGAATATTTCCGGGTGCCGCGCGACGTTCTGGTGATCTGCCTTGGCAAATCGACCTATGCGCGGTGCGGGATCATCGTGAACGTCACCCCGCTGGAACCGGGCTGGGAGGGGCATGTGACGCTGGAATTTTCCAACACCACGCCGCTGCCCGCCAGGATCTACGCCAATGAAGGGGCGTGCCAGTTCCTGTTCCTGCAAGGCAATGAGCCGTGCGAAGTCAGCTATGCGGACCGCGCGGGGAAATATATGGGCCAGCAAGGCGTGACATTGCCGCGTCTCTAAAGCCGTGCGACAATCGGCCGCATGATCGCACCGCCCGCATGGCTGCGCCGTAAAGCGCCGATGACAGCGCCGCCCTCGCCCAGCGTCGGCGATGGGCAGCGGGTCTATGCCATCGGCGATATTCATGGGCGGGACGACCTGTTGGGCGACCTGCTGGCCTTGATCGCGCGTGACAGCGAGGCGCGGGGAGCGATGCCGGCGCACCTGATCCTGCTGGGCGATCTGGTCGACCGTGGCCCCGGATCGGCGCAGGTGATCGAACGCGCCATGGAGTTGGCGCGGACCGATCCTCTCGTCCGTTTCGTCAAGGGCAATCATGAGGAAGCCTTTCTGCTGGCGGCGCGCGGTCATGTCCGCGCGACCCATTTTTTCCGGCAATATGGCGGCACGGAAACGGCGGCGAGCTACGGGCTGGACCCGCGGGATTGCCGCGCGATGGACGATGAGGCGCTTGCGGACTGGATGCTGGGCAATGTGCCCCGCGCGCATGTCGATTTCGTGGAGGGGTTCGAGGACAGCGTGGAGATGGGCGATTATTTCTTTGTCCACGCAGGCGTGAAGCCGGGCGTCGCGCTCCATGCCCAGTCGCCCGATGACCTGCGTTGGATCAGGGCCGAGTTTCTCGATCATCCGCACGGGCATGAAAAGATGATCGTCCATGGCCATAGCATCAGCGAGAATGTAGACGCGCAGCCCAACCGCATCGGCATAGATACCGGCGCCTATCGGTCCGGGCGGCTGACGGCGATCGGGCTGGAAGGAACGGCGCGCTGGTTTATTCAGACGGGGGTGGCGAGCGGGGTTTAAGGGAGATGGAAACGTCCACAAACCACCCCAATCCGCCACACCACAAACGGAAAAGGCCAGCGCTCCGTGAGGACCGCCGGCCTTTCCACCCCCCTTTATCTCAGGACATTCAGGCGACCTTGGCCTGAACCTGCGTCTCTTCCTCGGCGTCGCGCAGCACATAGCCGCGGCCCCACACCGTCTCGATATAATTTTCGCCGCCGCAGGCCAGCGCCAGTTTCTTGCGCAGCTTGCAGATGAAGACGTCGATGATCTTGAGTTCAGGCTCGTCCATGCCGCCATACAGGTGGTTCAGGAACATTTCCTTGGTCAGCGTGGTGCCCTTGCGAAGCGAAAGCAGCTCCAGCATCGCATATTCCTTGCCGGTCAGGTGGACGCGGTTGCCGTCCACTTCCACGGTCTTGGCGTCCAGGTTGACGGCCAGCTTGCCGGTGCGGATGACCGATTGCGAATGGCCCTTGGAGCGGCGGACGACGGCGTGGATGCGCGCGATCAGTTCTTCGCGATGGAAGGGCTTGGTCACATAATCGTCGGCGCCGAAACCGAAGGAGCGGACCTTGCTGTCCATCTCCGCCACGCCCGACAGGATCAGCACCGGAGTCTGCACCCGCGCCGCGCGCAGCTTCTTGAGCACGTCATAGCCGTGCATGTCCGGCAGGTTCAGGTCCAGGCAGATGATATCGTAATCATAGAGCTTGCCAAGATCGAGGCCCTCTTCACCCAGGTCCGTCGTATAGACGTTGAACCCTTCGGTCGTGAGCATAAGCTCGATCGCCTTGGCCGTGGTCGGTTCATCTTCAATAAGCAGGACGCGCATGTGAAGCCCCTTTTGGTAACAGATCCGTTCACCCCACCAGAACGGTATCTGCTGTAATTCATTAACCAAAAAACTTCTGAAGGACAAAGGTTAATTTTTCGCTAACCCGCAGGATTCCACGAGTCGCGGCAAAATGAATCTGTTTACAAAGGGTTGAGGGGCGTAACGGCCGGTCTTGATTCACGCTGGATTCAGAGGCGAAACGACCGCTCAGCAGCCATGGTGCCGCGCCAGGAAATCGAGCAACGCATCGACCCGCGCAGGCCGCAGGCGCGACGGCGGCGTGACCAGATGGATGCCGAACGCAGGGGGCCGCCAGTCGGCCAATATCTCTTCCAGTTCGCCCGCCGCCAGCGCCTCGCCGACGATGAAATCGGGGAGACGCGCGATGCCCACGCCCATGCGGAGCGCGGGCAGCATCGCCTCCCCGCTGTTCACCAGGATGCGGGCGCGGACCTGCACCGCGACGCTCTGCTGGCCGGGGCCGCTGAAGCGCCACACATCCGGCGGCGACATATTGGCGTAGCAGAGGCAATCGTGATCGCCCAGGTCGGAGGGGTGGCCGGGCGCCCCCCGCTGGGCAAGATAGCCGGGCGAAGCGACGACATGCATGGTCACATCCGCCAGCCGCCGCGCGCGCAGGGAGCTGTCGGGCATGTCGGCAATGCGGATGGTGGCGTCCAACCCCATGTCGACGATGTCGATCCGGGCATCGGACAGGTGCAGGTCCACATTGACCAACGGATGCTGCTTCGCGAATTCCGCGATCATCGGGGCGATGCGCAGCAGGCCGAAAGTCATCGGCGCGCCCAGCCGCACCGTGCCGGACAGTTCCGCCGTTTCGTCCCGCGCGGCTTCCTCCGCCGCCTGCCCCTCCGCAAGGATGCGGGCGGCGTGATCGGCAAGGCGCTTGCCGCTTTCCGTCAGCGCAAGGCGGCGGCTGGTGCGATTGAAGAGGCTCGTGTCGAGATGCTGCTCAAGCCGCGTGACCGCCTTGGACACCGTGGCTTTCGAAACGCTGAGCGCCCTGGCCGCTTCGGTGAAGCTGCGATGCTCCACCACGGCGGCGAACATGGCCCAGGCTTCGAAATCGGGGAGACGCATAAGGGAAACAATCCGTTTCAATGCTGCTTATTCAAGAAACGATCCTGATCGCTAGATTGTCGGAAAGCAAGCCGGAACCTCCGGCAAGACAGTTGAAAGGCAAGCATATGAGCACGAACACCGCGAGCCGTATCGAGCGCCGCCCCTTCGCGTCGCTTGGGGCTGCCGACCATGGCTGGCTGAACGCGCGGCATCATTTTTCCTTCGCGGACTATCATGATCCCGACCGTATGAGCTGGGGCAAGATTCGCGTGTGGAACGACGATGAAATCGCCGCGCGGTCCGGTTTTCCGCCGCATCCTCATGCCGACATGGAGATCATCACCTATGTCCGTCAGGGCGCGATCACCCATCAGGACAGCCTGGGCAACAAGGGCCGCACGCAGGCGGGCGACGTCCAGGTGATGAGCGCGGGCACCGGCATCCGCCACGCCGAATATAATCTGGAGGACGAAACCACGACGCTCTTCCAGATCTGGGTCATTCCGCGGGCGCGGGGCGGTTCCCCCAGTTGGGGGACGAAGCCTTTCCCCACGGGCGACCGTTCGGGCAAGCTGGCGGTACTGGCCAGCGGGTATGAGGATGACGCCGAAGCACTCCGCATCCGGGCCGACGCCCGCTTGCTGGGTGGAACGGTGAAGGCCGGAGACAGCGTGACCTATGAAAGCGCACCCGGACGGCACCTCTATCTCGTCCCTGCCACCGGCCGGGTCGAGATCGACGGCGAACTCTTCGAGGCGCGGGACGGCGCCGCGATCATCGGTGGCCAGCCGATCACCATCAAGGCGATCGAGGACAGCGAAATCGTCCTGGTCGACAGCGAATAGGCCCGCCCTCCCACGGGCCGAAAGGCCGCCCGCGTTCCTCTCCCCTCCCCTGACGCGGGCGGTCACTTCATTCTTCCCCTCAAAGGAGCACTCACATGGCAAAGGTTCTGGTTCTCTATTATTCCTCCTATGGCCACATCGAAACCATGGCGAAGGCCGTCGCGGAAGGCGCGGCGAGCGCGGGCGCGCAGGTCGATATAAAGCGCGTGCCCGAAACCGTGCCGCTGGACGTCGCGCAGAAAGCCGGTTTCAAGCTTGATCAGGACGCGCCCGTCGCGATCGTTGCGGACCTGGCGGACTATGATGCGATCATCGTGGGCACCGGCACGCGCTTTGGCCGTATGTCGGGCCAGATGGCGGCTTTCCTGGACCAGGCGGGCGGCCTGTGGGCGAAAGGCGCGCTCAACGGCAAGGTCGGCGGCGCCTTCACCTCCAGCGCCACGCAGCATGGCGGGCAGGAAACCACGCTCTTTTCGATCATCACCAACCTGCTGCATTTCGGCATGGTGATCGTGGGGCTGGACTATGGCTTTACGGAGCAGATGGGCGTCGACAAGGTGCGCGGCGGCGCGCCTTATGGCGCAACGACCATCGCGGACGGCGACGGCAGCCGCCAACCGGGCGAGGAAGAGCTGGCCGGCGCACGCTATCAGGGCCGCAGGGTCGCGGAAACGGCGATCAAGCTGCACGGCTGAGGCCGTGCGGAAAGGGTCCGGCGCTTCGGGGCGTCGGACCTTCCCTCCCTTAGAGGAATATCCTGCGCGCCGGTGGGCATCGGCGGATGACCTGCCACAGAAGGAAGGGCACGAACAAGGCGATGAGGGCGAGCCACATCTTGCCCAGATATGGCGTCAGATAATGGATGAATGCCACATGCAGATACATGATGACGAGCGAGGCCCTTCCAAGAGCGGCGAGCGGCGCGCCGACAGGGGCGGACAACTGGGAAAAGCGGAACAGCAGAAGCGATGTCGCGATTGCCGAAGCGAGGGACAGGAGCGGCCATCCATAATCCGCCGCCTTCATGTTGAGCGCGGGGAAAAGGTGCGCAAGCCCGCATAGCGAAAGCGGGACGAGAGGAAGCCAAATCCAGTTGCCCCATTTGATGCGCCGCCACACGGCGCCGGCCCAGAGCAGGACGACGGCCATAGGCACGGTCAAAAGGCCAAGCGGCGAATCCCTCGTCACCCCGCCGATGCAATAGGCCAGGACGAGGCAGGCCATGGCCGCATGGAACCATCTCCGGCCGAGAGGATCGCCCCAGCGCACCAGAAGACAATTGAACAGAATGCGGGACATCGTGAGACAGGGGACGAACCAGAATATCGTAAAGGGGCCGCGCAGCCATGTTCCGCCGAGCAGGATCGGCAGAATGTCCTGAGGCCAATTATGAAATATCGGCACCTTTCCCCGCGCGGTTTCGATGATCTGGTCGGCCAGGACGAGCACGGCCAGGAAAGCCGCATAGGGACGCATCTGCCCGCTCAGTTGCCGCAAGGTGAATTGCAGCGGCGGCTGGGGTCTGGAGAGATAGCCCGAGAGGATGAAGAAGAGCGGCATGTGAAAACTGTAGACCGCTTCCCGCAACGCGCCGGTGGTCCAGACATGACCGGCCACGACAGCGATGATGCCGACACCGCGGGCGACATCGACCCATTCCAGCCTGTCCCGATCCTGCAACGCCCATTAATCCCTGTTCTGCATCGGCTTCCCGCCCTATAGGATGACAGCCGCACGTCAATCGCACCTTCTGTTCCGGATCATCCCCTTGTCCCTGCTCAACGACAAAGTCCTCTTCATCGACGGCGAAGCCATCATCCTGGACAAGCCCGCCGGAATGCCGGTCGATGCGCCCCGCGACGGGTCGCTGAGCCTGGAGAATTATCTGTCCTCGCTGACCTTCGGCTTTCAGCGCTGGCCGCTGCCGGTGCACCGGCTGGACCGCGACACCAGCGGCTGCCTGCTGCTCGCCCGCAATCCCAAGGCGCACAAGCGCTTCGCCGCCGCGTTCGAGGCAGGGACGGTGGTGAAGCGCTATCTCGCGGTGGTGGAGGGAGTGCCCGCGCAGGACGACGGCATCATCGACCTGCCGCTCAAGAAGATCAGCAGCGCGGAAAAGGGATGGCGCATGATCGCCGATGCGGCGGGCAAGAGCGCCGTCACGCAATGGCGCAAGATCGCGCAAAAGGATGGCCGCGCGCTGATCCTTTTCGCGCCGCGCACCGGGCGCACGCACCAGATCCGCGTCCACGCGCTTGCCGGGCTTGGCATGGGAATCGTGGGCGATCAGGTCTATGGCGAAGCAGGCGTTCCCATGCTGCTGCACAGCCGTTTCCTGAGCGTGCCCCGCGACGGCAAACCGGCGGCGGAAGCCACGGCTCCCCTGCCCGCGGCCTTCGAAGCGGCCGGCTTCGGGGCGGACTGCCTGGGCGAGGATGTATAGCGGGAAATATTTTCTCGTTGCTTATTGAAACCGGCTTGCCGCTGCCTACATGCCGTGCGTCCGCTGCTTGGCGGACATCGGATGACCCGGCAGTCTTCCCCTCCCCCTCGCTGCCGGGTCATTTTCCTCCTCCCGCGCCGCCCGGCTTTGCGATACATCGCCGCCATGCCGGCCATCCCCATCACCCGATCCATCGCCATAGACAGCGACGAGATATCCGAAAGCTTCATCCGATCGACGGGTGCTGGGGGACAGCATGTGAACACCACCGACAGCGCGGTGCAGTTGCGCTTCGATGTCGCGCACAGCCCTTCGCTGCCCGATGCCGTCAAACGCCGCCTGGCTATCCTCGCCGGGCGGCGGATAACCGCTGAGGGCGTGCTGATCCTCCGGTCGGAGGGGTCGCGTTCCCAGCTCATGAACCGGCAGGAAGTGATGGCGCGGCTTGTCGGCCTGATCCGCGAAGCCGCCATCGTCCCCAAGAACCGCAAGGCGACCAAGCCGACCAGGGCGTCCAAGACCCGCCGGATGGACAGCAAGGCAAAGCGCGGCACGGTGAAGAGCCTGCGCCGCAAGCCCATCGACTGATCCTCTGGCCATAGGGGAAAGCCGCGCCTATATCCCCGCCATGTTCGATTTCGCGCCCGCCGCCGCCGACAAGCCCACGCTTTACGCCGATCTGCTGTCAGCCGCCGACGCGGTGACGAACGGGGAGCCGGACGCCATCGCCAATATGGCGAATGTCGCCGCGCTGATCTGGCAATTCCTCCCGGACCTCAATTGGGCGGGCTTTTACCGGATGATGGAGAGCGAGCTGGTGCTCGGCCCCTTTCAGGGCAAGCCCGCCTGCATCCGCATCCCGCTGGGGCAGGGCGTGTGCGGCGCGGCAGCGCAAACGCGCCAGACGCAACGGGTGGAGGATGTCCACGCCTTCCCCGGCCACATCGCCTGCGACGCCGCCAGCGCATCGGAAATCGTGGTGCCCGTGATGCATGAAGGCGAATTGATCGGCGTGCTTGACCTCGACAGTCCGCTTGCCGCCCGGTTCGACGCCGCCGATGCGGAAGGGCTGGAAGCCCTGGTGGACCGGATCGCATCCCGGATCGCTTGATCGCGGTGCCCCGTTTCGGGACAGGCGCATGCCTCCTCGAACCTTGGAATCGCGTGGATCGCCATGCTAAACCGCGCATTAGCAATTGGCGGGCGGCATGTCCTGCCTGACGAACAGGGAGTTGGACGATGCGGACCAGAAGCATCCTTATCCTCGGCGCGGTCATGCTGGGCGGAACGAGCCTTCCCGCCATGGCTTCCGGCAACGGCGCGACGCCTGCGAGCGCCGCGCTGCCGGTCATGGGCAAGGGCTATTCCGGCCCTCGCGGCGGCTGGACCAATGGCGGCCATCGCTGGGGACCGCGCCACAATGGACGCTGGTATGCAGGCTGGCGGGCGCCGGGCGGCTGGGGCGCCTATCGTCGTCCGGTCTACGGCTATGTCCTGCCGCGCTACTGGATCAATCCGGCCTATTATATCGTGAATTATGGCGCTTATGGCTTGCCTGCGCCGGCCTATGGCTATGGCTGGTCCCGCTATTATGACGATGCGGTGATGACGGATCGCTATGGCCGCGTCTACGACCGCCGCAGCGATATCGACTGGGACCGCCATGAAGGCGGCTATGCGGACGAGCGCCGGGACAATGGCGTAGGCGGCGCGGTCGCGGGCGCGGTGGTCGGCGGCGTCGCGGGCAACCTGATCGGGGGCAAGGGCAATCGCACGGCGGGCACGCTGATCGGCGCGGGCGTAGGCGCGGCGGCAGGCTATGCCGTCGACAAGGCGGAGGATCGGGGCCGCGATGCGCCTCCCCCGCCGCGCGCCGGTGCGGACTATGACTCCGGCGCGCCGGACGATGCCGTCACCTATGACAATGCCTATCAGGGCCGCTGGGTCGGCACCTGGCGCGACAAGGACGGCAAGGCCTATAGCGGCGAATATGAAGGGCGCTTCGAAGGCACGGCCGAAGGCGCCCCAGGCGTCGACTATGCGCCGCCGCCCTATCACGGCCCGGCACACTGGTCGGACGGAGGCGTCACGACCTACGGCGGAGGCTATATCTCCGGCGGCTATTATTACCCCGCGCCCACGGTGACGACGGTCGTGGTCCATCCCGCGACGACGACCACGACAACCACCAGCTATGTGACCGAAAAGGTCCGTTATCGCAAAACGGCCGCGCGGTCGAAGATCGTCCGGTCCTGCCGCTGCAAGTAACCGGCTTCCGCTCGGGAAATGTCCGCCTTTAAAAAAGGGGATGGGGTGGCTTGCCGACTCGCGTTGAATGGGGGTTTTGGGTGGTTGGCGGACGTGCGGAGCCCTCTTTCCTCCGTGAACGCCCGCCTTACCGCCCCGCCCCATCGGCGCGGTCGCCATCCCCGATCACCGTGCGCGAATAATCGATGCGGATGCGTACCCAGCTTCCCACCATCACCTTGCCGTTGACGCGGGGCGGCAGCACCAGGAATTGCCATGCCGCCTGCCGCACCGCCCGCGCAAAGCCGGACCCCAGCGGCGATTCCCCCAGCGCCTGACAATTTTCGACGCGATAATGATCGATCGTCCTGCAAGCGACCTCGCCCCACCCGTTGCCCGGCGCACTGGCGGGCAGATAGGGCGAAAGCTCCGCGTCGCGCGGCTTGCGATACCATTCGGCGGCGAAAAGCTGCACGCCGCCCGGCCCTTCGCCCGGCCCGGCGACCTGCGCGCTGTCGCCCTGCGCCGCGCCCTGGCCCTGCCCTTTCTTCGGCATCCTCCCGATGTCGGCCGCTGCCATCTGGCTGCTGTCCAGCACCAGAAAGGGCAGCGGCAGGGGCGGCTTTTCCGGCGGCTTTTCCACCGGGCGCGGCGGCCGGATCGCGGCGTCCGCCTGCTTTTGCGGCGCGTTTTCCTTCGACGCCTCGTCGCTTTTCCGCGCCTGCGCTTTCTCCTCCGCCGCCTTGGGTCCGGGCGCCAGTTCAAAGGTCACGGGATTGCGCGGATCGACCGGCGGCGGCTGCATCTTCGGCGCCAGCGTCAGCAGCGCCAGCAGCAGCAGCGCGTTCAGCCCCAGCGCAAAGGCCAGCCCGCCGGCGCGTTCCTTGAAATCAGGCCGGCCCTTGACGCCGGACCGGGAAGAGGAAGAAAAAATCACACGAAAATCGCCTGCTCAGGCCGTATCGGCGCTCTGGCACAGACGATATGGGGCGGTCAACGCCGTCCCGTCAGCACACATCCTCTTCGCGCACGACCGGGCGGCTTTCGCGCGTGGCGCGCATCCGGCTCGCCTTGTCGTCGGGATCGGATGTCAGCACCACATAATCGTCATGCACTTCCAGCAGCACGCCGGCAAAGGGCATCCCTTCCAGACTGCCCGTCACGCGATAGCTGACCTCGTCCCCCACCTTGAAGGTCGCCGGGTCCGTGTTGAACGCGAAGGGGCACGCGCCCTCTCCCATGCCTTGCATCGTTCGTCTCCTTGGAATCCATAGCTAGGCGATCGTCCCCGAACTGCCAAGGCCACCCCCGCCCCAGGCCGGGAAAATTTTCAGCGATGCGACGCGTTCCGGGCGCCAGACCGGCGCGGGCCGCGCGTGCCCAACCTCTCCTCCCGCCGTCTCTGACCGGGGAGAACGGTCGTTTCCTGTTCCCTTCGATCCGCCTCATGAGATGGTCGTGCCGGCAAAACCACTGGCGACCCGCCGCAATCTCGGCTAGGCCCGCCCGCGATGCTTACCCGGCTCTATCAATGGACGCTCGCCAAGGCGGCCCACGCCCATGCCGAACGCTGGCTCTTCGCAATCTCCTTCATGGAGTCCAGCTTCTTCCCGATCCCGCCGCACCCGCTGCTCGGCCTCATGTGCCTCGCCCGCCCGGAACGCGCGATCCGCTTCGGCCTCATCTGCACGCTCGCCTCGGTGCTGGGCGGCCTCTTGGGCTATGCCATCGGCCACTTCGTCTATGAAACGGTCGGCCATCAGATTCTCGCCGCGCTCGGCCTGACCGCCCGGTTCCCGGTCGCGGCCTGCTACCTGCGCGAATATGGCGCGGAGATCATCCTGATAAAGGGCGCGACGCCCATCCCCTTCAAGCTCCTCACGATCACGGCGGGCTTCATCGGACTACCGCTCCTCACCTTCCTCTGGGCGAGCATCCTCAGCCGCGCCTTCCAGTTCATGCTGGTGGGCTTCCTCTTCTGGAAGTTCGGCCGCCCGATCAAGGCGTTCATCGAGAAATATCTGGCCCTGCTCTCCGGCCTGTTCCTGGTCCTCGTCGTGGGCGGTTTCATCGCCGCGTCCATGCTGACGGGCGGCGGGGAAAAGAACGACAAGTGCAACAATGCCACGATGGAGACGGTCCGCTGACCCCTTCCATGCAGGCCGTCCTCGACCGCCGCCCGAAGCTCGCCGCCCTGATCGCCGGCTTCCTGTCGGCGACGGGCTTCGAACCGCTGAAGCTCTGGCCCGTCACGCTCGCCTGCCTTGCCCTTCTGATCCTGCTGGTCGAGCGCGCGCCCGACCGCCGCGCCGTGTTGGCGCGCGGCTGGCTGTTCGGGGTCGGCCATTTCACGCTGGGCCTCAATTGGATCGCCCACGCCTTCACCTTTCAGGACGCGATGCCGCACTGGTTCGGCTATGGCGCGGTGGTTCTGCTCTCGCTCTATCTGGCGGTCTATCCCGCCCTCGCGGCCTTGGGCGCATGGTGGCTGACCCGGCGCTTCGCATCCGGCAGGACGCTCCCCTTCCTCCTCTTCCTTGCCGCCTGCTGGATCGCGAGCGAATATCTGCGCGCGGCGGTCTTCACCGGCTTTGCCTGGAACCCGCTGGGGGTGATCTGGCTGCCGACCGGCATCGCCATCGCCTCCACCCTCATCGGCACCTATGGCCTGGGCGCGCTCGCCCTATTGGCGTCGGGGGTGCTGTTCCTCGCGGCCCGCCGCGATTTCAAGCCCGCCGCCGCCATGGCCGCGCCGCTCCTCGCCCTCGCGCTTTGGGGTTTGCTCGCCCAAGCCCCGGCCACGCCCGCAGGCGCGCCGCGCATCCGCGTCGTCCAGCCCAATATAGGGCAGGACGAGAAATATTCCGCCGCGCTGGAAGAGGCGCATTTCCGCACCCTGGCCGCGCTCTCCGGCACGCCGCGTCCCGCCCCGCGCCTCATCTTCTGGCCCGAAGCCGCGATCCCCGCCTATCTCGACATGGAACCCGCATGGCGCGCGCGCCTTGCCGCTTTGCTGGGTCCCGGCGACCTGCTGCTGACCGGCGCGAACAAGGTCTATTACAAGCAGGCCGACAAGGGCGGCTACAGCGAAACGGTGCTTGCCGGGGCGAACAACAGCGTCTGGATCGTCACCCCCGATGCCCGCCTGCCCGCCCGCTATGACAAGGCGCACCTCGTTCCCTTCGGCGAATATCTGCCGATGCGCTCGATCCTCCAGCCGCTGGGCCTGTCGCGCCTCGTGCCGGGAGACGCCGATTTCTGGCCCGGTCCCGGCCCGCAAAGCCTGACGCTGCCCGCCGCGCCCGGCCGTCCGGAAATGCAGATGGGCGTCCAGATCTGTTACGAGATCATCTTTTCCGGCCAGGTGGTCGACGCAGCCAACCGCCCCGCCTTCCTCTTCAACCCGTCCAACGACGCCTGGTTCGGAAGCTGGGGTCCGGTCCAGCACCTCGCCCAGGCCCGCCTTCGCGCGATGGAGGAGGGGCTGCCCATCGTCCGCGCCACCCCCACGGGCGTTTCCGCCATTATCGACGCGCGCGGCCATGTGCTGCGCGCGCTTGGCCCGCACCATGCCGGGTTCCTCGACGGCGCCTTGCCCCCGGCGCTCTCCCCCACGCTTTTTGCGCGCCTCGGCAACTGGGCGGCGTTCCTCCTCCTTTTGCTCCTCGCCGGACTTGCCATTGCCACGCGCGGATCGAGCCGCTAATAGCCACATAAACTTTTCTTTATGTCGCTCATGCGATCAGCGTGATAACGGGAGTCCCATGCGTAGCAATTATCTCTTCACCTCGGAATCCGTGTCCGAAGGCCATCCCGACAAGGTCGCGGACCAGATTTCCGACGCCATCGTCGACCTCTTCCTCTCCAAGGACCCCGAAGCCCGCATCGCCTGCGAAACGCTGACGACGACGCAGCTTGTGGTGCTGGCGGGCGAAATCCGCTGCAAGGGCGTTTACGAGGACGACCGGTGGGCGCCCGGCGCGCAGGAGGAAATCGAAAAGACCGTCCGCGAAACCGTGAAGCGCATCGGTTATGAACAGGACGGCTTCCACTGGGAAAAGCTGCGCTTCGAGAATAATCTCCACGCCCAGTCCGCGCACATCGCGCAGGGCGTCGATGCGTCCGGCAACAAGGATGAAGGCGCGGGCGATCAGGGCATCATGTTCGGCTTCGCCTGCGACGAAACGCCCGACCTCATGCCCGCGACGCTCGACTACAGCCACAAGATCCTGGCGAAGATGGCCGCCGACCGCCACTCCGGCGCGGCGCCCTTCCTGGAGCCCGACGCCAAGAGCCAGGTGACGCTCCGCTTCGAAAACGGCAAGCCCGCCGCCGCGACCGCCATCGTCGTCTCGACCCAGCACGCGCCGGGTTATGATACGGCTGAAAAGGAAGCGGAACTGAAGGACTATGTGAAGGGCGTGATCGCGGAAATCCTGCCCGCGCATCTGCTTTCCGACGAAACCGTCTATCACATCAATCCGACCGGCAGCTTCGAGATCGGCGGGCCGGACGGCGACGCGGGCCTCACCGGCCGCAAGATCATCGTCGACACCTATGGCGGCGCTTCACCCCACGGCGGCGGCGCGTTCAGCGGCAAGGACCCGACCAAGGTTGATCGTTCGGCGGCATACATCACCCGCTATCTTGCGAAGAACATCGTCGCGGCGGGCCTCGCCAGGCGCTGCACCATCCAGCTCGCCTACGCCATCGGCGTGTCGGAGCCGCTCTCGCTCTATGTCGACACGCACGGCACCGGCACGGTGGACGACGCGCGGATCGAGGCGGCGATCAAATCGATCGGGGAATTGGGCGGCCTGACCCCGCGCGGCATCCGCACGCATCTGGGCCTCAACAAACCGATCTATCGCCCCACCGCCGCTTACGGCCATTTCGGCCGCAAGCCCGAAGGCGATTTCTTCCCCTGGGAACGCACCGATCTGGTGGAAAAGCTCAAGGCCGCCATCGCCTGACGCCGGATGGGGGACGGCGGCGGCTTCTGGCGGCTTCCGTCCCACTCAATCTCTCTGGCAGGGGACAAAGAATGTCCGCTCTTGGCTTGCCCCCGCTCGCGCCTGCCGCTATCCGCCCCGCCATGACCGCGCACAAATCCGGCGATCCCACAACCCTCAACCGCCTCTACGGGCGCCAGTCCGGCCACAAGTTGCGCGCGGGCCAGCAGGAGCTGGTCGACAGTCTGCTCCCGGCCATCTCCGTTCCGGAAGAAGGCGAAATCACCGCCCAAAGCCTGTTCGGCTATGACCGCCCGCTGCATTTCGAGATCGGCTTCGGCGCAGGCGAACACATGGCCTATCGCGCCGACATGCTGCCCGATCATGGCTTCATCGGCTGCGAGCCTTTCCTGAACGGTGTCGTGGGCGCGCTCGGCCATATCCGCGACAAGGGACTGCCGAACGTCCGCCTCCACATGGGCGATGCGCTGTCAGTGCTGAGGCGCGTGCCCGACGGCGCGTTGAGTTTCGCCTATCTGCTCCATCCCGACCCCTGGCCCAAGGCCCGCCATGCCAAGCGGCGCATGATGAACAAGGGGCCGATCGACCTGATTGCGCGCAAACTGCGTCCGGGGGGCGAATTTCGCTTCGGCACCGATCATCCCGTTTATCTACGCTGGGCACTGATGGTGATGAACGGCCATCCGGCCTTCGAATGGCTGGCCAAGGAACCGAAGGATTTCCTCACCCGCCCCGGCGGCTGGCCCGAAACCCGCTATGAAGCGAAGGCCCGGCGTCAGGGTCATGAAGTCTGGTACTTCCGCTACCGCCGAATTGAGGACAACGGGCACGGATCGGGAACCTGACCGTTACGGGACACCTACCCGACCCGACAATAGACATTCGGCTTCCAACGGCAACGTACCGGTTTCGATGTCGAACCACCCCCTTCATTCGGCCCGGTTCAAGGAAGATGGCCCCACTTTAACCTTATCTTGAACAGGCGTGGCTAGCCTTCGCCATGCGCGATCAAGGCAGCCCATTCGCCGGCCTGCTGTTGTCGTCGCGCAGAAATGCGTTGCCACTCTGGAAGATACGAGAATGCACGATTTCAACGACGCCAACGCGCAGGACCGGCATTTCGGAACCCGGATAAGGCAGGCGATCTTCTGGCGGTCGGGAAGCCAGATCGCCAGCCAAGTCGTTTCCTGGGCAAGCACGCTCATAGTCGTGCGCCTGCTCGAACCCGCTGATTATGGGCTATTCGCCATGACAGCGGTTTTCATGAACTTCCTGAGCTTCATGAACGGCTATGGACTGGTGAGCGCCCTCGTGCAGTCGCCCACGCTGGATAATCGGCGGCTTCGGCAGGCTTTCGGGCTAATGCTGGTGCTCAATGTCGGCCTTGCCTTTGCCCAGTTCATCCTGGCGGGCTTCGCCGCCGATTATTACGGACAGCCCATGGTGGCGAAACTGTTGCGGGTTCAGGCGCTCATCTATCTGGCTACGCCCTTCATCTCGCTGCCCGAAGTCCTGATCGGCCGAAGTCTCGATTTCAAGCGCCCGGCCCTCGTCAATATTCTGACGGCGATGGTTACGGCGATTGTCGCCCTGACAGGTGCCTTGTTGGGCTGGGGAATATGGACGCTCGTATTCGCACCCCTGGTCGGTTTCTGGGTAAAGGGGGTCGGCAACATGATCGCGACCCGCTTTTTCGTGATGCCCTCGTTCGATTTCCGGGGAACCGGAAGCATGATCGCCTTTGGCGCGTCGCTGCTCGGGTCCCAACTGCTCATCATGGTGCAGAGCCAATCGGACATATTGATCGGGGGAAGGATGCTATCCCCCCATGAACTCGGCCTTTATGCCGAAGCCCTGTTCCTGACGCAAATCTTCGTGTCGCGGTTCATCCCGCCGCTCAACGATGTCGCCTTTCCCGCCTATGCGCGGATGCAAACGGACAAGGCGCTGCTCGCGCGTTCCTTCTGCAAGGCCGTCAGGCTCATCCTGCTCATTGCCTGTCCGCTCTATCTGGGCATGGCTGTCGTGGCGCCGCCGCTGGTCGAGACGCTGTTTGGACGGAAATGGCTGGAAATGGCGCCGCTGGTGTCGATCCTCGCCGCCTCCATGCCTCTTTATGCCTTGCAGGTGCTGTTCAGCCCTGCCCTTAATGCCATCGGCCTGCCGCGCCTGACGATGCGGACCGCCGCCGTCGGCGCGCTGTTGATGCCGCTGGCCTTTCTCATCGGGGCGCGTTTCGGGATCATGGGGTTGGCCTTCGCATGGGCGGGAGGCATAGCGTTGCTGACCGTGGCGACGATCCGGATAGCCGCGCCGGTGATGGGACTACGCATCACGGACCTGCTGCGGGCAATCTCGCCGTCTCTGTGCGCCTCTATTCCGATGGCTTCCCTGGTGTTCGCGTTATCGCTGGCATTGCCGGCCATGCCTGCCTTTGCACGGCTTGGCGTGCTCGTCACGGCAGGGATTATCGCCTATGGCTTCGCCTTGGTCATTGGCTCGCGTTCATTGCTCATGGAACTGCTGGCCATGGTGCGCGGCCGTCCAGTGGAGGCGCCAATCGGAAGCTGATCCCTTATGCCGCCAATGCCACGCCGCGTCCCGCTGCATTCAGGGTCCGTATCACGGCGAGGGAACGGCGCTGATATTCCCATGCGTGCCATCTGTGGGTGCCGATGAAATGCAGGAAGCGTATGTCCCGGGAAGGGGAACTCCCCCAATAATTCTCGTATAGCGAGGGAGGCAGGACCAAGGCATTTTCACTGTTCGCAATGACGAAGTTGGAAGTGATCTGCTCAGTGCCCCATTCCTTCCATCGCTCGGCGCCAAGAATGGCGCTCGCCGATTGCGAAAAAGCGGCGGCGAGATGACGGTTGCTGCCCCGTGCAAACCCCGCGAAGCCCGAACAGCCACGAACATAACGGGGCCGGTCCAGACCCGTAATGGCAAGTCGGGTCAGGATGGACTCTGTCGCACCTTGAATATGTCCTTCGAAATCCTCCTTGGACGGTTGACCGCCGGGGAAAGAATATTTCGTAAACTCAATCACTTCCATGACAGTCCGAACCTGCGTTTCCGCACCCAGCAGAGTGAAGCATCTATTGGCGTTGATCGCTTCCTCCACATGGGGAACAGGGCCGACAGTCACAGTATCGGAATCGAGTTGGATCACATAATCATCGGCTGCGATATCCAATATCGTCAGCAGCCGTTCCCAGGTTCCCCCCTGCGGGCAAGAACCCACATCCACGTCTTTCAAAGAGAGGATGTGCGGATCGTCCAGATGCCGGCGCAGGAGCGAGCGATCCAGCTCGGTCAACGTGCCGTCATCCATGATGACCATGCGGCCCCGTTTCAAATGATGGTGCAGCGATTTGGCTGCAATCAGATAGGAGGTCATCACCGATGTGCCGATCATTGAAAAGATGATCACCCCATCATTGCGCGCGCGAATCGGCGGCGTGCTGAAAATGGCCTCGCAGCGATAGCTATATATCCTGCGCTTGATACGCCAGCGAACCTGCGACCACACACCAAATCTCCCATATGATGATCCGGAGCCATGATTGATATCGGCCCCCCATGCAGCAATTATCTGCATGGAAATACATTCAAATCATGATCTTTTGGTTTATCGGATCAGTTGAATTGACGACTGCCGCGGCTGTTCCGCGATGGCTGCCTCGTTATAATGATGGTTGATGCGCTGGCGATCAGGCCAATGCCCTCCTGCGGCCGCTACAGACATGCGCGGGGGCACCGCTGAAAACCCACGCCCTCAATTCTCTCTTTTGTTCGAGAATGGCGCACCCGACAGGATTCGAACCTGTGGCCCTCAGATTAGGAATCTGATGCTCTATCCTGCTGAGCTACGGGTGCCCGCTTGCGGCTCTATTATGCGCGGGACGCGCGGTCAATTCTTCCCTTCGGGAGGAAGGACGGGGAATGGCAGGGCGGTGACGTCCACGCCTTCCGAAATCAGGGCGCGGGCCTCTTCGGGCGCCACTTCGCCGTGGATGCTCGCGCGGTCCTGTTCGCCATAGTACATCGCGCGTGCCTGCTCGGCAAAGTCGCGGCCGACCCAGGTCGACCCTTCCAACGCCTTGTTCTGCGCTTCCGCCAGCGCCCGCATGAGCGCGCGCGCCCGGCTTTCCTCGGGATTGCCCATCGCGACGGCCGTTTCCTGCGATGCGGCGGGCCTCGCCGGGCGACTATTGCCCTTGGATGCGACCGCCGGGGCCATCAGCGCCTTGACGATATTCGCGTCCCCGCACATCGGACAGGAAAGCAGGCCCCGCGCCTTCTGATCCTCATAATCCGCGCTGGAGCCGAACCAGCCTTCGAACATATGGCCTTGGCCTTCGCATTTGAGGTCGAACACGATCACGCGATTACAACGTCCCTGGATATTGCACGACGATTGGCGATGGCGGGCACGCGCGCCCGCACATCCTCTACGCACGTCATGTCGATCTCGGCAAGAGCAAGGCCCGCCTCCCCGCCCATGTCGAGCAGGACGTCGCCCCACGGGTCCACGACCAGACTGTGCCCATAGGTTTCGCGTTCGTCGGCATGGCGGCCCGTCTGGGCGGGCGCGATGACGAAGCAGCCCGCCTCGATCGCACGGGCGCGCAGCAATATGTGCCAGTGCGCCTGTCCGGTCGGCACCGTGAAGGCGGCGGGCACCAGCAGGACGGTCGCGCCGGCATTGCTCAGCACACGATAGAGATCGGGAAAGCGCATGTCGTAGCAGATGGAAAGACCCATGCGCGCCCAGGGCGTATCCACGGCCACGGCCTGCTCGCCCGGTCCATAGACGGAGGATTCCCGCCAACTTTCTCCGGTCGCCAGATCGACGTCGAACAGGTGGATCTTGTCGTAGCGCGCGCGGATTTCGCCGCGGTCGTCGATCACGAAACTGCGGTTGGCCCAGCGCCCGTCCGCCCGCTCGTCCTTGAAGGCGAGCGAGCCGATATGCACCCACAGCCCATGCTTCGCCGCCGCCTCGCGAATGGCGGCCAGCACCGGGTCGCCCGCTTCGGCCCGCAATGTTTCCGCCGCGCGCCGCCGGTCGCGATCCAGATAGCCCGCCATTTCCGGCGTGAAGAGCATGTCCGCGCCCTCTGCCCTGGCGCGCGCGGCCATGTCCGCGATCGCGGCGGCGTTGGCGGCGGGATCGATGCCGCTGGTCATCTGGAAAAGGGCTGCGCGCATGACGGTCACAGGCCCAGAAGCGGGTCGAGCTTGCCCTGCCGGTTGAGCGCGGCGATGTCGTCGCTGCCGCCGATATGCCTGCCGTCGATGAAGATTTGCGGCACGGTCGCGCCGCCGTTGGAGCGCTCCAGCATTTCCTGCCGCTTCGGACCGCCCATGGTAATGTCATATTCCTCGAACGGCACGCCCTTGCCTTCCAGCAGGGCCTTGGCCCGCGCGCAATAGCCGCAGAACGCCTTGGTATAGATTTCGACCTTCGCCATATTCTCGATACTCCTCAATCGCACGAGATGGGGAATGCAGGATGCCTTTGTCAATCGAGCGGTTCCGCGTCCGGCAGCACCCGCGCCCAGCAGAGCAGATGCACCTGCGCTGCGCCGCCGCGCTTCAACGCCCGCGCACAGGCCGCCGCCGTCGCTCCGCTAGTATGCACATCGTCGATCAGCAGGACCGTTCGTCCCGCAAGATCATGGCCCGGCGCCAGCGCAAAGGCGCCGCGCACAGCCTTTGCGCGATGGCGGGAATCCATGCCGCGCAACGGCTGGGTCCGGCGGGGACGCAGCAGCGCATGTTTTTCGACGGACAGCCCCGTCGCCCTGCCCAGATGATCTGCGATCAGGGCCGCCTGATTGAAACCGCGCCACCACAGCCGCCAGCGGTGCAGCGGAACCGGCACGATCAGCGGCCGATCCTCGATCCGGACATGCCGTGCCATATGGCCCGCGATCAGCCGGGCAAGGCCGATGCGGCGGCCATATTTGAGCCGCAACGCGACCGCGCGCGCCACATCGCCATAGGCCAGCACCGCCCGCGCACTGTCGAAGGGCGGCGGCTGGGACAAGCAGGCGGCGCATTCCCCGCCCTTCCCGATCTCATGCTCGAACGGCAGGCCGCATCGCGCGCAGCACGGATCGCCCAGGAAATGCATCCCGCTCCAGCAGGCGAGGCAGAAGGAGCGGTCCCGCTCCACGACGACGCCGCAGCCGGGACAACGGGGCGGCAACGCATAATCCAGCGCCGAAACGGCCATGATCTTGATAAGCAGGAGGAACGACATGATCCTCCTTGTTCCCGCTCCGCGACCGATGCACAAGGCCCGCCATGACCGATCCAGACATCTTCGACCGGCGCCTGCGCGCCTTGCGGCGTGACCGGATGATGGACGCCTTTGCGGATCATGATTTCCTCTATCGCGCGATGCTGGAGGAATTGCTGGACCGGCTGGCCGACGTGCGGCGCGATCTGCCCGAAGCGCTGGTCGTCGGTTGTCCGGACGGCGGCGCGAAGACAGCGCTGGAGAAAATGGGCAAGCAGGTCGCCTGCGTCGATCCGGGCTGTCTTGCGGCGCGTCGCGCGGGCGGCGTGCAGGCGGACGAGGACGCCCTGCCCTTCGCCGACGACAGCTTCGACCTGATCCTTGCCTGCGGGACGCTCGACAGCGTCAACGACCTGCCCGGCGCGCTGATCCTGATGCGCCGGATATTGCGGCCCGACGGGCTGATGCTCGCGGCCTTTGCAGGCGCGGGCAGCCTACCCCGGCTGCGCGCGGCGCTGATGGCGGGGGAAGGCGACCGGCCCGGACAGCATATCCATCCGCAGGTCGATGTCCGGTCGGCGGGCGACCTTCTGGGCCGGGCCGGTTTCGCCATGCCGGTGGCGGACGGCGACACGCTGACCGTGCGCTATGGCGACATGATCCGGCTGATGCACGACTTGCGCGGCATGGGGGCGGGCAATGCGCTGGCGTCGCGTCCCCCGGCGTTGCGGCGCGATGTGCTGATGAGGGCCATGGCGCATTTCGCCCAGGCGGCCGATTCGGACGGCCGGACCGCCGAGCAGATTTGCGTGATTTACCTCAGCGGCTGGAAACCCGACCCCAGCCAGGCCAAGCCCGCCCGGCGGGGCAGCGCCACGGTTTCCCTCGCCCAGGCATTGAAGGGAAAGACCTGACCGCCCCCTCACACGGCGCCATGGTGCGCGGGCTGGCCTGCCAATGCCCCGATTGTAGGCGGATCGGCGACGTTCCACGCCTGCCAGCCGGCAAACCGGAAGGCATATTCGACATGGCTCCCCCGGCGAAAAGCCGCGCCGTCCCAGACCACGACCTGCAATTCGATCCGGTCATGGCGATGCACGTGCAGCCAGTTGAAGCTCTGCGGCTCCGCGTTGCGAAGGCGGGTGGAGGTCGCCGTCCCCGCCTGAATCATCAGGGCGCCGCCCGCATCCTCCGCCATTTCCTGCGCGGCTTGCGCATAAGTGCGGTGGAAATGGCCGGCGAGCGCGATGTGGATGCCGGCCTCGCGCGCGGCCTTGACGGCGTCGTCATGGCGGCCGACCGCCTCGCTCCATTCGCCGCCCTTGCCGATGGGCATGGCGAATAGGGGGTGATGCGTGACGAGGATGCGGGTTTTCTCCGGCGCGACGGGAGCGAATCGCGCGCGCAACAAGGCCATCTGCGCCTGATTGAGCCGCCCGTCCTTGATCGTGAGCGACCGCGCCGTGTTGAGGCCGAGGATCGCAACCGCCTCATCCTCGTAAAAGGGGCAAAGCTCATTGGAGATGTAGCGCTTGTAGCGATGCAGGGGCCGCAGGAACCGGTTCGCCAGGTCATAAAGCGGCACATCGTGATTGCCCGGAATGACGAGCAGCGGCAACCCGGCGGCGCGCAGCCGGTTGATCCATGCCGATGCCTGCCGGAATTGCACGATCCGCGCGCGCTGGGTCAGATCACCGCTGATGACGGTAAGATGGGGCCGCCTTTCCAGCAGCCATGCTTCCGCCGCCGTCACGATCCGTTCGTCATGCGCGCCGAAATGCAGGTCGGAAAGATGAGCGATACGAGTCACGCCTATCCAACGAGCCACGCGCCCTCGGGTTGCGTCGGGAGCCGATGCCGATCTGGCGAGTTGTTATGGCATGGAAACGAAACCGCTCCCTCGCGATGCCGTGCTGATCGTCAACACCCAATCCCGCAAGGGCGAGGCAAGCTTCGCCCAAGCCAGGGATTTGCTGGAAAAGGCTGGCGTGCGGCTTATCGCCGCCCATGCCGTGAAGAACCCGGACCAGATGGCCCAAACGGTGCGGGCGGCCGTCCGATCCGGCGCACCCATGGTGATCGTGGGCGGCGGCGACGGCTCGCTGTCCGGCACGGTCGATGAACTGGTGGGCAAGGATTGCGTGTTCGCCGTCCTGCCGCTGGGCACCGCCAACAGCTTCGCCCGCACTCTGGGCCTGCCGCTGGAACTGGATGGGGCGGTGGACGCCATCGCCCATGGACGGCGGCGTCGGATCGACCTGGGCATGATCGACCGGGACTATTTCGTCAATGCGGCCTCCATGGGCCTTTCCCCCCTGATCGGCGACACCGTGCCGCACAAGCTGAAACGCTATCTGGGGCGGGTCGGCTATCTGCTTTGGGCGGTCAAATGTTCTTTCGGGTTCAGGGCCTTCCGGCTGGTCGTCGACGACGGGATGAAGGAACATCGCATGTGGTCGACCGAAGTCCGCATCCTGAACGGCCCCTTCCATGGCGGGGTCGAATTGTCCGACGCCGCCGATGTCGACACCGGCGAAATCGTCGTGCAGGCCATTGTCGGACGCAGCCATATGCGGCTGGCCTGGGACTGGTATGCGAAATTCTTCAGGCTGCGCGACCGCAACGCCCATACGGAGGAATTTCGCGGAAAGTCCTTCCGCCTTACGGCCCGGCCGCCCCAGCGCCTCTCCATCGACGGCGAAGTGCTCGCCCGGACCCCCTTCACGGCGAAAGTCGCGGGTGGCGCGGTCGAAGTGGCGGTTCCGGCAAATAGCTGATCTGCGCGCGTCTCTGGCTTGGGTGTTTCGCGGATTTTGCGGCGGCCCACCCTGCTACGACTAAACCTCGCTTGCGGCTCGGCAAGTCTCGCCCCCCTCCCCGCTTGCGGGAGGGGTGGGGGGAGGGCCGGCGCGATGTCTGTTATCGCCCCCTCCGTCATGCCAGCGAAAGCTGGCATCTCTCTTCTTCATAGGCACGACACACCGAAGGGAGATCCCAGCTTCCGCTGGGATGACGAATTTGGGGAAATGCCCGCTCCTGGCCGCAACCGCCCATCCCCGACCGCCGCAAGCAACTATGCCGTCCCGTTCGCCTTGGCCGCCTTGCGCTCCTGCATCTTCTTGCGGAAGCGGGTGGCCCAGCCCGGTTTGCCGTCCTGCGCCGGCCGGACGAGGCAGAGCGCGCCGGCATCCACGTCGCGCGTCACCGTGCTGCCCGCGCCGACAATCGCGCCGTCGCCGATCGTCACCGGCGCGACCAGGGCGCTGTTGGAGCCGATGAACGCGCCCGCGCCGATCTCCGTCCGGTATTTGAAAAATCCGTCATAATTGCAGGTGATGGTGCCCGCGCCGATATTGGCCCCCGCCCCCACGGTGGCGTCACCGATATAGGACAGGTGGTTGGCCTTCGCGCCTTCGGCCAGCTCGGCCTTCTTGATCTCCACGAAATTGCCGACCTTGGCCCTGCAGCCGATCTTCGCGCCGGGACGCAGGCGCGCATAGGGACCGATCTCCGCGCCGCTTTCCACCCGCGCGCCCTCCAGATGGGAAAAGGCGTGGATGACGACATCGTCCGCCACGCCAACGCCGGGACCGAAGACGACATTCGGCTCAACCACCACGTCGCGGCCCAGCACCGTGTCATGTGCGAAGAACACCGTGTCCGGTGCGATCAGGGTGGCGCCGTCGCGCATCGCCTCGACCCGGCGGCGCGCCTGCCAGATGGCCTCCACCCCGGCCAGTTCGATCCGGCTGTTGACGCCTGCGACTTCCCACGCCTCCGTCTCGATGACGGCGCTCTGCGCGCCGGGCAGCATGACGATGTCGGGGAGATAATATTCGCCTGCCGCATTGTCGTTGCCGATCCTGTCGAGCAGCACGAACAGGTCAGTCGACCGCACCGCCATCAGCCCGCTATTGCATAGCGTCACCGCGCGTTCGGCTGCGGTAGCGTCCTTATATTCGACCATTTTCTCGATGATGCCCTGCCCGTCGGCGATGATCCGGCCATAAGCGGCGGTGTCGTCGGGGCGGAAGCCCAGCACCACCGCGCGCGGCTCATCCCCGCGCGCGAGCCGGTCCAGCATCGCCCGCATCGTTTCGGCCCGCACCAGCGGCACGTCGCCATAGAGGATCAGCACGTCGCCCGCGAAGCCCGCCAGCGCATCATGCGCCTGCGCAACCGCGTGGCCGGTGCCGAGCTGCCTATGCTGCACGGCGATGACGACGCCCTTGCCCTCGACCGCCTTTTCCACCTGCTCGCGGCCCGCACCGACGACCACGACCTGCCGCTCCGGCTGCAATTCCGCCACGCTCGCCAGCAGGTGCAGCAGCATCGAGCGGCCCGCCACGGGATGCAGCACCTTGTGCAGCGACGATTTCATGCGCGTGCCCTGCCCGGCGGCAAGGATGATGACGGCAAGGGGACGGCTGGCGGTCACAGCGGCGCGACTCCTGTTATCGGACGATTTACTGGCGCCCCTCTGCCATGTTTGGCTTGCCTTTGCCACCGCTGCAAGGGCATGGCCGCGCCATGACACGCATAGCTTTCGACATTGTCGGCTTCGACCTGGACGGCACCCTGATCGACACGAGCGGCGACCTGGCGGCCGCCGTCAACTACGCCATCGGCACGCTGGGCCGCGCGCCCTTTCCGGTCGAAGCGATCCGTCCCTTCGTGGGGAAGGGCGCGAAGGTGATGCTGGAACGCGCCTTGACTGCATCGGGCGGCTATGAGGAAACCGAACTGGCGGAAAGCCTGCCGATCCTGCTCGATTATTATGCGCAGAACCTCGCGATCCATTCCGTGCCCTATCCCGGCTTGATCGAGGCCATGGACCGGCTGGCGGAGATGGGCGTGAAGCTCGCCATCTGCACCAACAAGGCGGAACGATTCACCATCCCGCTGATGCATCAGCTTGGCCTGTCCGACCGTTTCGCCAGCATCGTGGGCGGCGACACGGTCGGCGTCTCCAAGCCCGATCCCGCACCGATCCGCGAGATGATCGCGCGCGCGGGCGGCGGGCGGACCGTGTTCCTGGGCGACACGATCAACGACATAGCGGGCGCGCGCAATGCGGGCATCCCCAGCATCGCCGTCAGCTTCGGCTTTCTCGACGGCCCGGTCGAAAATCTGGAGGCCGATGCGGTGATCCATCATTTTGACGAACTCGCGCCTCTGCTGGAAGGATGGCGCGACTGACCCCTGGCGCGCAGCGATGCGCCACCACCTGACGGCAGCGTTGCGTTGATCCCAGCCTGTTGCAGGCCACGGGTGCGGATGGCGGCCAGGGGCGGTCGGCGAACGTTGCAGAGGCCCTCTTTCTTGCGTCATCCCAGCGAAATTTGGGATGAAGGAGGTTGGATGGCGAAAAATGGCCGAAATCAGCCCGCAGGATCAGGGATTTGCAAGCCGCATAATCGCCTGAAAAGGATGCGGATGTTTACGCGTAGAGGGCATCGGACTCAGCCCGATCATGCGCTGATTGTTCGACGGCACCAAGATCGAAGCCATCACATTCCTGACGAATAGGGCGGCAGAACCGATTCCGGCAGGTCCGAGGGGCCGTTATTTGCGAAAGACCCGCGCCAGTTCGCCGCGCAGAGGCGGCTCGTCGCGCGAAACGCCGTTGTGAATGGCGGTCACCCGCTCCTGGGGATCGAAGCGGGTCCAGCCTGCCCGCGTCAGTTTCTCAAGGGGGCGATAGCGGATCTTATATTGCATCCGCGCCGATCCTTCGACCCAATAGCCCAGATAGACATAGGGCAGGCCCGCGCGCGCCGCGCACAATATATGTTCCATGATGATGAAATTGCCGAGGCCCTTGCGGTGCTCCAGCTCCGTGTCGAAGAAGCTGTAGATCATGGAAAGGCCGTCGCCTTGCCGGTCGGTGAGACATGCACCAACCAGCCGGCCCGGCCGGCCGTCCTCGTCCGGTTCGCGATATTCGATCACATGGCTGTCGACCGGCGTCTGCTCGACCATGTCGGCAAAGTCCATCTCGTCCATTTCGGTCATCCCGCCTCCGGGATGGCGCGCGGAGAGGTAGCGTTGGAGCAGCGCAAACTGTTCTTCGGTCGACCACGGCTTGCAGGCGGTGACGACCAGATCCTCATTCTTCCGCAGCAATTTGCGCTGGGTCGCGTTCGGCCGGAATTCCGCCGCCGCCACCCGGACGGACACGCAGGCCGAGCAGTCGGCGCAACTGGGCCGGTAAGCGACATTCTGGCTGCGGCGAAAGCCGATCCGCCCCAATGCATCGTTCAATTCCGTCGCGTTTTCGCCCGATAGCTCCGTGAACACCTTGCGTTCGTTCCTGCCCGGCAGATAGGGACAGGGCGACGGATTGGTCACGAAAAAGCGTGGAAAACGGAAAGGCGCGGTCACGCCTCCGACTCCCCGCAAACACTGTTCAAGGGCCGATTCATGGGCAGACTATGCCGCCCATGACCGCCTGTGAAAAGATCATTTACCAAGAAAACGCGATAGACCGCCGCGGATCACGCCACCTCGATCGGGGCAACCTCATAACCGGCCTCCCGCAAGGCGGCGAGCAGGCCCTGGAGATGGGCGCTGTCCCGCGTTTCGCACTCGACGTCGAGGCTGAGACCCTTGGCGGGCAGGTTGGTGAAGATGCGCTGGTGCGACAGTTCCAGGATGTTGACCGCTTCCTGATCGAAGATGCGGGCGACATGGAACAGCGCGCCCGGACGGTCCTGCAACCGTATCCGCAGGCGCGCGAGCCGTCCCGACCGTGCAAGATCGCGCAGCAGCACGTTGGCGAGCAGCCGCGTGTCGATATTGCCGCCAGTCAGGACCAGTCCGACGTTACGGCCCGCGAACATCTCCCGATGGGTAAGTAGCGCGGCAAGCCCTGCGGCCCCGGCCCCTTCCACCACCGTCTTTTCGATCTGGAGCAGCAGGCTGACCGCTTCCTCCAGACGGCGTTCGTTGACCAGCAGCACGTCGTCCGCCAGCCGCTCGACAAAGCGGCGGGTCAGTTCGCCCGGATATTTGACGGCGATCCCTTCGGCCAGCGTGTCGCCATCGCACGCCAGATCCGCGCCCTTGATATAGTCGTACATCGACGGATAGAGTTCCGCCTGCACCGCGAACAGGCGGATATCGGGCTTCATCGCCCTGGCTGCCGTACCCATGCCGGAAAAGAGGCCGCCGCCGCCGATGGGGATGACTAGCGTGTCGATCTCCGGCGCCTGCTCCAACATTTCGATGGCGATGGTGCCCTGCCCGGCGATGATGTCCGGCTCGTCGAAGGGGTGGACGAAGGTCAGTCCTTCCTCTGCCGCCAGCTTGCGGGCATGGGCATAGGCGTCGTCGAATTTTTCGCCGAACTGCACCACGCGCGCGCCATATCCTTGCGTCTGCGTCACCTTCACCGTGGGCGTGGTGTTGGGCATGACGATGGTGACGGGCACGCCCAGCCGCTTGCCATGATAGGCAAGGCCTTGCGCATGATTGCCCGCCGACGCGGCGATCACGCCTTTCCGCTTCGCTTCCTCGTCCAGTTGCAGCAGGCGGTTGAGCGCGCCGCGCTCCTTATAGGCAGCGGTGAACTGGAGATTTTCGAACTTCAGGAACACCTTGCAGCCCAGCATGTCGGACAGCGTCTGGCTGACCAGCGTGGGCGTCTGAACGATCGCGCCGGAAATGCGCACGCGCGCCGCAAGGATGTCGTCCACGGAAACGGGCAGCGGCAAGGCGCCTTCGATCTTGGTCAGAGTGTTCATGGCCAGCCCCCTATACGAAAATTGCGACGGAAGAAACTGGCACCCGCTCGAAACTGGCCCTATGGCTAGGGGGCACGCACATCAAGTACGGGATCTATGGCTAACATCGCGTTTATCGGCCTGGGGGTCATGGGCGGCCCGATTGCGGGACATCTGGCGAAGGCGGGGCATCGGCTCACCGTCTACAATCGCTCCATCGGCAAGGCGAAGAGTTGGGCGGAAGCCTATGGCGGAGAGGTCGCGATCAATCCCGCCAAGGCGGCGGAGGACGCGGAAATCGTCATAAGCTGCGTGGGCACCGATGACGATCTGTCGCAAATCACGCTGGGCCGCGAGGGCGTCTTCCGCGCAATGAAGCCGGGCAGCCTCTTCATTGACCATACGACCGTGTCCGCGCGCATCGCCCGGCAGCTTTATGTCGAGGGGCAGAGCCTGGGACTGTATAGCGTCGACGCGCCCCTGACAGGCGGACAGATCGGGGCAGAGCACGGCACGCTTTCGATCATGTGCGGCGGGGCGAAGCCGGCGGTCGCGGCGGCGAAGATCGTGATGCAGGCCTATGCCGCGCGGATCGTCCATGTGGGCGGCGCGGGTGCGGGACAGACGACGAAGATGGTGAACCAGATATGCCTCGCGGGCACCTTGCAGGGCGTGGCCGAAGCCTTGCGGTTCGCGCAGGCTGCGAATCTGGACGTGGAAAAAATCTATGAGGCTATTTCCGGCGGCGCGGCGCAAAGCTGGGTGATGGACAATCAATGGAAGACGATGGCGCAGGACAATTTCGATTTCGGCTTATCGGTCGACTGGATGCGGAAAGACCTGGAACTTGCGCTCGACGAAGCGCGAGCCAATGGCGCGACGCTGCCGATGACGGCTCTGGTCGATCAATTCTATGCCGACGTGCAGGCGATGGGCGGGCACCGGCAGGACATCAGCGCACTGGTGCGGCGGATCACGCGGGCATGAGGGCTGGGCTGCTGGCGGCGCTGGCCGCAATCGCTCTGCCCATGCCGGCGCTTGCTTCGGGCGTGATCGACAATGTGAACGGCATCGCGCTCGACGCGCAGGGACGGATCGTCCACTTCAACGCCCTGCTGATCGATGATGAGGGCAAGGTCGAAAAGCTGCTTCCCGGCCGCTATCAGGAACCGCCGCCGCCGCCCAAGCGCAAGAAGCGCAAGGGCGAGCAGGAAGCCGCGCCCAAGCGGTTGGATTTCAAGCTGGACGCGGGCGGCAAGACGCTGATCCCCGGCCTGATCGACGCGCATGGGCATGTGATGGCGCTGGGCCTGTCGCTCGTGACGCTGGACCTTTCGGGCGCGCGGTCGCTGGTGGAGGCGCAGGCGAGGATCAGGGCCTATGCCGCGGCCAATCCAGGACGCAAATGGATCATCGGCACCGGCTGGAATCAGGAGTTGTGGGGGCTGGGACGTTTTCCGACCGCCGCTGAACTGGACGCCGCCGTGGCCGACATCCCGGTCTGGCTGGAGCGGGTGGACGGTCATGCGGGGTGGGCCAACAGCCTGGCGCTGAAAACCGCCGGGATCACCGGCGCGACCAAGGCGCCTGCGGGCGGGCGGATCGAAATGGACAGCGGCAAGCCTTCGGGCGTGCTGGTGGACAAGGCGATGGACCTGATGGCCCGCGTCGTGCCGCCGCCCGCACCCAAGGATCGCGACATCGCGCTTGAAAAGGCGCAGCAGACGCTGCTCGCCACCGGGATCACCGCCGTCGCCGACATGGGCACGCGCATAGAGGACTGGCAGGCGTTCCGCCGCTCCGCCGACCGGGGAGCGCTGCGGGTTCGAATCATGTCCTATGCGATGGGCCTGGAAAATATGGTGCTGATCGCGGGGCCGGAGCCGACGCCGTGGCTCTATGACGATCGTCTGCGGATGGGCGGGGTTAAGCTGCTGCTGGACGGCGCGCTGGGGTCACGGGGGGCGTGGCTGAAGGCGGACTATGCCGATGCGCCAGGACAGAAGGGATTGCCGATGATCCCCTCGACCCAGCTTCGCAACATTATGAGCCGGGCGTCGATGGACAATTTCCAGGTCGCAGTCCATGCCATCGGCGACGCAGCGAACAGCGAAATGCTGGACGCCGTCACGGAACTGGCCGAAACCTATAAGGGCGACCGGCGCTGGCGCATCGAACATGCGCAGATCGTCTCGTCCGCCGACCTCCCGCGCTTCGGGCAGAACGGCATCGTCGCGTCGATGCAGCCGGCGCATGAGGCGTCCGATTGGCGCATGACGACAGCGCGTCTGGGTGAGGCGCGGTTGAAAGGCGCCTATGCGTGGAAGTCGATGCTGGACAATCGCGTGCCGCTGGCTTTCGGATCGGACGTGCCGGTCGAAAGCCCCAATCCCTTCCCCGGCATCGCCGTCGCCATGAGCCGTGAGGATGCGAAGGGCGAGCCGTCGGGCGGCTGGATGCCGGAACAGCGGATCGGCTTCGAGGCGGCGCTGGACGGATTCACGCGGCAGGCGGCCTATGCGGGCTTCGCGGAAAAGCGGTTCGGCAGCCTGATCCCCGGACAGCGGGCGGACTTCCTGCTGATCGACCGGGATATCTCCGTCGCTCGCCCTGCCGACATTCGCGGAACGCAGGTTCTGGAGACATGGATCGGCGGCAAGCGGGTCTATGTGAAGGGGCGGTGAGGCGATGCCGCCTTTACCGCCAAGTGCGGCGGATGGCGGTTATGAATGGATTCCCGCCACTCATCCGTCATGCCAGCGAAAGGTGGTCTCTCTCTTAACCTTCGCCGCGCCCTAGAAAAGAGATATCCCGGCTTTCGCTGGGATGACGGAGGTTGGATGACCGCAAATGGCCGAAAACAGCCCGCCCTCTCCCTTCCTCAGAGAACATTCCCCGCCACATTGAAGGCGTCTTCCAGCGTCTGGGGAAGCGGGGGCTGCACAGGCTTGTCACAGCCCACAGCCTTCATGTGCGCCCGCAGCGCATCCATGCGGCCCAGATTCCAGCGCGCCAGCGGAACGCCGAGCGGACGGAACTCCGCGCGGTCGAACAGCTCCACCACATAATCGGCGCAGAGGCTGTCCACCTGATCCAGCGTCAACATGCCGAGGTTCATGACCATCGGCCGCCCCGGCACGCCGTTGCGCCCGCGCACCAGATCCGTGACGAACAAGCCACCACGCGGATCGACCAGCACCACATCGGCGCGCGAGGCGTCGATCATGCGATGGCTCGCGGCATAGGGAGCGACGAAGAGATGCGTTCGCCACGCAAGAAATCCCCCGGTCAGCAGGGTGATGGCCACAGCGATGAAGATCGGCCGCATCATCCCCGCCGGACGGAAACGCGCCCAGCCTAAACCCGCCAGCAGGCAGAAGGGGCCGATGAACCCGTGGGCATAGCGATAACCCCAGCCATAACCCTGCGCCAGCGCGAGGCCGCATCCCGCCAGGCAACCCAGCGCCAGCGGCAAGGCGATTTCCTGCCCCTTGAGCGCCCCGCGCCAGTGCATCGCAGCAACGCCCAGCACCGCAAGCGGCACCATCAGGATATTGTTCCACGCAATGAAACGGGTCAGGTTGACGAGCGGTTGCCAGCGATCCCCCAATCGCTCGAAAAGGCTGCCGACCTTGTCGGCCACGCCTGCCGTCGGACGCACGTCCATCGGCGGTCCCAGCACATGGGTCAGGAAACCGGGCCACAGCTTCGCCCAGACGATGACGATCAGGACCAGGATCAGGATGTGGAAAGCCGCGACCGCCCATCGTCGGCCGAGCAGCATCCAAAGGATGAAGGGTAAAATGAAGATCGGCGGGAAATGCCATTGGTGCAGCCCCGCCGCGACGAGCGCGACCAGACCCGCGACCAGATGGGCCAGCCAGCCGCCCCTGAGCACCAGCGCCAGCCAGATCATGTTGAGCGCGAAGTGCCCGGTCATGGCATAGGGCGTCATCGCCGTGATCCACAGCTGCGCCGAAGACAGCGCGAGCAGCATCGTCACCCAAATCGCGTCGGGCCGGTCGGGAAACAGATGGAGCGCCACCCGCCATAATGCGATCAGTCCCGCGACCAGCAGCACCGGCCCGGCGAGGTTGGGATCGCCCATTTTCCAGAAGAGCGCCTGTATCGCGCTGTTCATCGGCAGATAGGCCGCCGTCCAATAATCCGCCGCGCCGAAAGGAGAGAAGAATTCCGGCATGATGGCGCGGCGATAGGCTTCCCATTCCGGCGGTATGGGCCGCGCGAACAATCCTTCGCGGATATAGGCCGCGGCAAAGCGGGCCACTTCCTCATCGCGGGAAATGGCGTAGTTCTGGAACAGTCCGTAATGCCCGGCCCAGGCCACAATGCCGAACAGCACGACCAACGGAATGATGATGCGCGCCCGGGGTGTCGGCAGGGCAAATCCCTTCCCTTCGGCAAAGGGCACCGCCAGCGCGAACAGCGCTATGGCGATCAGCAGTGCGGGGAAATCCTGATCCAGGAACAGGATCACCGGCAGGCTGGCGCCCTGCCCGAAAGTGATGTGCCACAGAAACGTCGCCGTCAGCCAGCACGCCAGGCCGAGCGCCCCTGCCCGGAACAGATTGGACGCATCTATCCGGGAAGAGCCGGCGGGCCGCATCAATCCGCCGCCGCCAGCAGCGCCTGATTGACGAAGATGCCGTCCATTTCGACAAGCAGGGGGAAATGTCCCTTGTTGTTCGCAAAGAAGGCGGATGGGGCGAAGCCATGCTCCGCCAGCCAGTCGATCATGGCGCGATAGCCCGCGCCGCCTTCATAGATGGGCCGCACGCCCAGTTCTGTCTGGACGCCGGCCATCACGCCCAGGGCCGATCCCGCGCCTTCGCATACCGACAGGTCGTGGCCTTGCGTGTCCATCTTGAGGAAAGGCAGGGTGAAGCCGTGCGCGGCCTGCAATTCGGGCATCAGGCTTTCAAGGCGGCGGCATGGCATCTCGACCGTGCGCGTCACCTTGTTGCGGCCCGCGAAGACCGCGTCCTGCCCGGCGGCCGGCTTTTCGAGCGAGCTGAACTGGTCGGCAGCCATGATGTTGAAGCGCGCCGTCCCATCGAAATCGGACAGGGCCATATTGAATATATGCCAGCGCTTGTCCGAGCCGGCATGGCGGGAGAGCGCCGAGAAGATATCCGGGTTCGGTTCGAAGGACAGGATCGTGCCGGTGAACCCCGCGTCCTTGCGCAGCATCGTCGCATATTGGCCCCGATTGGCGCCTACGTCGAACACGCAATCGACTTTGAAAGCGCTCAGAAAGCGGCGCAACGCCTGGATTTCGGGATATTGGTGGACGCGCCCGCTCAAGGCCAGACGCATTGCGCGCCAGCGGTCGGACAATTCGCGGACGTAACGGTTCATACGCGGGAAACCATGGCTTTGCGGTAGATGTCGATCGTCGCCAAGGCCATGTCCTTCCAGTCGCCCATTTGCTCGCCATGGGCGCGCGCCTGCCCGCCCCTTGCCCGCCTGATGGCGGGGCTTTCTATGAGCGGCAAGAGGGCTTGTGCAAGGGCGGACGCATTTCCCGCCGCGAAACGGACGGCGACCTCCTCCGGCAGGCTGGCGAACATGCCCGCGTCGGACGTCACCATCGCCTTGCCATGATGGAGCGCTGAAAGGAATGCACCGCTCGAATCGATATGGCGGTAGGGAAAGACGAGGATATCGGCCTTGGCCATATGCGCGTCGAGCTTCTGTTCGCGCAGGAAACCCAAATCGGTGACGAGCCGCTCGCCAAAGCCCGCCCGACGGATGGAGTCCATCAGCGGAGCAATGTCCATGAAGGGCTTTCCCGCCAGCGCCAGTTCGAACCCATGCCCCGCCCGCCAGAGCGACAAGCACGCCTCCACCAGCAGATCGACGCCTTTATAGGGCCGGATCGTGCCGAAGAAGAGCAGGCGCGGCAGCTTCGGATCCGGCACGGCGGCGAGGTCTTTGGACGTCGCGAGGGCGAGGCGCATCGGCGGATGCGGGGTGACGTGGATGCGCTCCGCGGGCACGCCCCGCCGGACGAGCGCCTGCCTCGTGGTGGCGCCATGGACGATCAGCGCATCGAACATATCGAGCAGCGCCGCATAGCCCCGCGCCTGCACGCCCGCATCGGCATGATAGGCATTGGCATTGTGGACGGTGTGCACCAGCGTCGCCCTGCCCTTCAACCGACGGAGCAGCATGCGGTCGGCAGGCGCGAGGGGAAGCCACTGGAAATGGAGGATATCGGCCCGCAGCAGATCGCCGATGCCGCCCACCGCGCAGGCAAGGCCATATTCGGCCGCTTTCAGCAGACGGAAGGCGCGGCCTTCGCCCAGCCGTTCGCGTAGCGCTTCGCTATGGCGGAAGAAGCGCGAGGCGTAGCGGTAGCCTTGCGGCGTGATGGCGTCGGTCGGCCGCATCGGACGGCCCAGCAGCGTCACCTCCTCCCCCGCCTCCGCCATCGCCGCGCACAGGCTATCGTCATAGCGTCCGGTGAAAAGCGATGGGTCGAGCATCGCGACCTTCATGATGGCCCCCCGATGAGGCGGCGAAGCGATAAAGCGTGCAGCGCCGCCGCTCCCGCAAGCGTCGCGGCATAGAGGGACAGGAAGGCCGTGTCGAAATGCTGCGGCCAAAGCAGCCGGGCCACCGGCACGCTGAGCGACGATCCCGCCAGGAAAGGCAGCGACCGCCGCAGCAGCAACGGGAACCGTCCCAGTGCCGCCTGCACATAGACCGACACGCAGATGACGGCGAGCGACAGCAGGGCAAGGTCGATCAGCAGCAGTTCCGTAAAGCCGATGCTCGCTCGCCCGTCGAACAGCCGGTCGAACAGCCAGCGCCCGGCCAGAAGCAACGCGCCCGACGCCCCCACCGCGAAGAACAGGGCCGCGCCCAGCGCCCTGCCCATCAACTGCCGCAGCCGCGCATGGTCGGCGGCATGGAAAGCGCGGGTGATGCGGGGCAGCGCCGCCTCCACCGCTGCCCGCACCAGCATGGACAGCGCCCGCGACATCTTGAAGAAGAAGTCGAACAGCAGCATCGGCCGAGCGTCGTTCGTGGCCAGGGCGACGGTGAAATAGGGCGCGTTATAGGCCAGGATATCCGACATGGTGAACGCCGCCGACGCCCCGATATCGCGCAGATAATGCTGCCGCATATGCCCTCCGCCGGTGCGGAAGGCGAACCAGTGCGCGCCCCGCATTCCCAGCCGCCGGTGGACCAGCGCGATGGCATAGCCAATCACCGCGATGCTCACCGCCAGTTGCAGCGCGACCGACAGGCGCGGGTCCAGCCCGTCAAGGATCGCCAGCAACAGGGCGATGGTCATGACCCGGCGCAGGCAGTCGAGCGCTTCCCAGAGAAAATTGCCGTCCACCGCCGCCAGCGCGCGCTTGGCGAGCAGCCCCGGCAGGTTGAGGCAGGCCGACAGGAAGAAGAGGATGAAGAGCAGCGGCATCGCCGTTTTCAATCCGCCCGCCGCCAGCGCGATCAGCAGGATCAGCACGCCTCCCGCGATCAGCAGGCCGAGGAAGAGGAAGAGGACGCCCATCTCCTCCAGCCGGAAGCCGCCGTCATCCTTCTCCGCGCCGCTGCCCAGCCAGTATCGCCTGAGCCGGGCATAGATGATGCTGGTGAGGCCGAACTCCGCCGAAATGGTAAAATTGCCGAACGCGACCAGCAGCAGGAACGCCTGAAACTCCGTCAGGGGCAGCACGCGGACGAAAACATAGGTGACGGCAAAACCCCAGATCAGGATCAGACCGACATTGGCGAGCTTCACCAGCGCCAATATCCGCGCCGATCCCTCCATCCGGGCGAGCAGCCCCCCGGCCGCCTGCCCGCTCACCGGGGCGTGGCTCCTTCGGACTTGCGGGCGCGGAACAGCCGGTCGTCGAGGCCATGGAGATGACGCGTATCAGCGTCGATGGAGGCTGCGTCGATCTCCTCCAGATCGAAGCCCGCCTGCCGGATGCGGTCGGCGAAATCGGGACCATATTGCCGCACATGGTCCCATTGGCCGAAACGCCGCTCCCGCTCGCGCGGGGGAATGTCGAAACTGCCGTCCTCCGTCGGCTTGTCCCACAGGGGCACGATCAGCCATGCCTCGCCCCCCGGTTTCAGAGCGCGCAGGATATTGCCGAGCACGGCGCGGTCGTCGGGCACGTGCTCCATCACGTGACTGGCGTAGAACAGGTCGTAGCGATCCGCGTCGGCGAGGGCCATGAGGTCGACGCGCCGCATCCCGGGCACGTCGTAGCGGGCCGGATCGAGGTCGGCGGGGACATAATCCTTCGCGGCGGAAAAACGCTTCACGAGGCTGCCTTCATTGGGCGCCATGTGCAGGATCGCGCCGTTCGCGGGCACGCTCAACACACCCTGCGCGATCAGGTGGTTCATCAGCCGCTCGCGCGGGGAAGCGCCGCAGTCGGGACAGCCCCATTCGGCATTGCCGCCATAGCGGAAGAAGCCGACCACCATGCCCCCGCAGGCCGGGCACGCCCGGCTGGGCCGCGCGCCCAGCGCCTTGCGGAGTTTCAATCCCGCTCTCGTCAAATGCTTGCCGGCGGCTTTCGCGACCCGCTGAACAGTAATCACGCCATTCTCCGCATGAGGACAGGGACCGGCCTATACAATATGCACCGGCTTTGGCGAGGGGGATCAGCGCGATTTGGCCGGATTCCACACGGTGACGGTGCGGCCGCGCATGGCCTTGACCACCCCCTGCAAGGTGGCGGCATAGGCGATGAGGATATCGGCCAGCGCCGCCAGCGGACCGCCCTTCGCGCGGAAGGCGATCCACGCCAGCAGCGCCGCGCCGAGCAGGCCGGTGCCGAAAAGAGGCGGAAAAATGCGCCACGCCAGCGCCGCCGCCGCGATTGCGCCGGTCAGGATAAAGACGCCGCCGAACCAGCGCACGATCTTGCGCGAGGCATATTTGAAGCGGTCGAGCGCGCCCATGCGGCGGAGTTGCGGGCGCAGGAGGCTATGGGTGTGCCATGCGCGGGCGGCGATGCGGACCTTGCGCCGATATTCGTCGCCCCGCACGGCGACGAGGCGTTCGCGGGCGATCACGTCCTTCGCCTTGACCAGCCGCCGCCCGGCGAACACCACGGCCATGGAGACGGTGAGATCGTCGAGCACGCTATCGGGGAAGTCCGGATAAAACGCCCGGCGGATGGAGAAGATCGAACCGTCCGCGCCCAGCACATTGCCGGTGCGGGATTCCTCATCCTTCAGCCGTTCCTCGATCCGCCAATAGAGCGAGCCTACCGAGGCGGTGGCGCTTTCGTCCTCCCCCACATAATGCAGCGACCCCAGCACGCCGCCGATGTCGGGGTCGGCATAGCGGGCGAGCAGATTGTCGACGGCGTCCGCATCCAGCAGCACATTGGCGTCGGTGAAGATCAGCACCTCGCCCCGCGCATGGGCCGCGAGTCGCTTCATGCCGTGCGCCTTGCCGCTGCGGCCCGGCCCCCGGAGCAGCGTGACGAGATCGCCCTGCCCTTCGATCAGCGCGGCGGTGGCGTCCGACGATCCATCGTCAAAGGCCAATATCTCAAGGTCTGGATGACGGGCTTTAAGCATCGCCAGATTCGCGAGCTTTTCCGGCATCGCGGCGGCTTCATTATAGGCGCAGAAGAGGAGCGAGGCGGACGGGCGCGGGCCGGTGATCGGGTGCTCCGCCCTGGTCGGCAGCGCGCGCAGGATCAGCGGATAAAACAGGAACGGCCAGGCCACCGCCGCCAGCGACAGCAGCAGGACGAGCGCGAGGAACAGGTTCGACGTCGCCACCGGCTCAATAGGCCTTGTGATGGACGACCACGCCCAGCGTCATGACGATGATGCGAATGTCGCGCAGGATCGACCATTCGGTCACATATTCTAGGTCCGACTGGAGGCGGTCGATCAGGTCCTGATGATGATCGGTCGACCCGCGATGGCCCCGCACCTGCGCCAGGCCGGTCATGCCCGGTTTTATGCAGTGGCGTTCCCAATAGCGGGCGTCGACTTCCCAATAGAGGCTGTCGCCGGCCTTGGCGGCCGCGGCGTGGGGGCGTGGACCGACGATGCTCATGTCGCCGCGCAGGACGTTGAAGAGCTGGGGCAATTCGTCGATGCTGGTGCGGCGCAGAACGCGGCCAACCCGCGTCAGGCGATCGTCGTCGCGGGCCGTGAGCCTGCCGGCATCGCGGTCGCTGGCCTCGATCCGCATGGAGCGGAACTTGTAGATGTTGAAAGGGCGGGCGTCGCGGCCGATGCGCGGCTGGCGGAACAGTACGGGGCCGGGGCTGGTGAGCTTCACCGCAAGCGCGGCGGCGAGCAGGACGGGCGACAGGGCGACGGTCGCGGCGCTCGCCACCGCCAGGTCGAACAGCCGCTTGATGATGCGGTCGCGAAACTGGAACGGGCCGCCTGCGACAATGATGGTGGGCTGGCCATCAAACTCGTCCACCCGCGCCGGCGCGAAGCGGAGCATTTCAGGCACCACGATCTCGCCGCGCGCCGACAGGGACTTGAGCGCAGCCGACCAGTCGTCCATGCGTTCGAGCGGACAGGCGACGATGACCCGTTCTGCCATACCCACCGCCGCAGCGAGGCGGGCCGCCATGTCGGCATCATGGTTTTCGGGGTGGAGATTGGCGGCGTCGGCGGGAATGACCAGCATATGCGGGCCGGTGTCGATCGCCACGCCGTCCATGATCACAGCGGTCAGATGCGGCACTTGGCCCAGCAGCCTGTCGCCAAGGCGCGCTATGGCAAGGCGCACGACGGCCACCCCGCAGGCCGAAAGCAGCAGGCCGGTGAGGAAGGTCAGGCGCGAAAGCTGCTCCGCGATCTTGCCCAGATAGACGATAAGGAGCATCAGCAGCGCGGCCTGCGCCAGCGCCAACAGGGCACGGAAGACGCCGCGCCGCACATTCTCCAGCATGTGGATGCCATAGGCCCCGCCCTGAATGGCGAGCAGGGCGTAGAGCGGCGCGACCATGGCGAACATGACGAGACCATGGGGCTTGCCCGGCTCGCCGGCCCAGGCGCCCAGCACAAGGAAATTGGCGATGAGGAAAGACAGGAAAAGCGCCGCCATGTCCCCAAGCAGACACAGCAGGTAAAGCCGAAGCCGCACGATTTCCTTGGAGATGGTCACTGGTGCGCCCAATTACTGCTTTCGCTGCGCGCTCCGTGACATCGTGGGGCGGCGGTTGCAAGAGGTTAAGGAATGAGGATGATCGGACTTGCTGGCCGACACCCATGCGATGAACGTTTACGGCCAGGGCGGATGCTCGGCCATATCGCCATAGCGTCGCGAACCGCCGCGCGCTAAAGCCCGAACAGCCGCCCCAGCGCCTTGTCCAGCATCACGAGCTGCCACAGCAGGCGGCCATGGTCGGCGAGGCCGGACCTGTGATCGGCGGCGAGCTTACCCAGTTGTTTGGTGTCGAACCAGCCCGTCTTCGCCAGCGTCGATCCGCCCGCCACCGCCATCGCCTCCCCGGCGAGCGGGCCGCGGAACCAGTCGCTGATCGGCGTCACGAAACCCATTTTCGGGCGATAGAGAATGTCCTGCGGCAGATAAGGCTCCATCGCCTTCTTCATCAGATATTTGCCGCTATTGCCCCGGATGCGCTGCGACACCGGCAGGCGGGCGGCGAATTCGACGAGACGGTGGTCGAGCAAAGGCTCGCGCGCCTCCAGGCTGACGGCCATGCTCATCCGGTCTGTCTTGGTGAGAATGTCTCCGGGGAGCCAGATGCGGATGTCGGCATATTGCGCCCGGTCCAGCGGATCGCGCGCGGGGGCGTTCGCCATCGCCGCGACATAGCGGTCTTCGGCCCGGTAAGCGCCCAGCGCCGTCTTCACATCCTGGGTGAAGAGGCGGCGGCGCAGGTCATAGGGGGTGACGCCGACCGACGCGGCATAGGCTTCCCCGCCCTCCCCCGCCAGTTCCAGCAGGGTCGATCTGGCGCGCAGCGGGCGCGGCGCCCAATCGGCCTTGGGATAATAGCGGCCCAGCGTACCGAAGACGGACTGGCGCAATCCAGCGGGCAGCAGCGCACGCACCCGCTCCCCCTGCATCTGGAAACGGTGGCGGCGATAGCCCGCGAAGGCTTCGTCCGCGCCGTCGCCGGACAGGGCGACCGTCACCTGCTCGCGCGCCAGTTCGCACACGCGATAGGTGGGGAGCGCGGAGGCATCGGCGAAAGGCTCGTCGAAATGAAAGGCCAGCGTGTCGATCAGGCTATAATCGTCGGGCGAGACGATGCGGGTCCGGTGGTCGGTCGCGAAACGCCGGGCGATGCGGTCGGCATAGGCCGTTTCGTCCAGCGATGCGACGTCGAAACCGATGGTGCAGGTCTTGACCGCCTGTTTCGACGCTTCGGCCATCAGGGCCACGACGCTGGAGCTGTCCACGCCGCCGGAGAGGAACGCGCCCAGCGGCACGTCCGCCACCATGCGGGACCGCACCGCCTGCCGCATCAGGGCGACCAGCTCCTCTTCCAGTTCGGCCGGTTTCGACTTCGTCCGGTCGGCGAAGCTCACGTCCCAATAGCGTTGCGGGCCGGGCAAGGGACGGCCGCGCACGAGACGCAGCGTTTCGCCCGCGCCCAGCTTCTTCACGCCCGCGACGAGGCAGGCGTCGTCAGGGACATAGCCATAGGCCATATAATCCTCGACCGCCGACATGTCCGGCGCGCGGCGGAGCAGCGGATGAGCGAGCAGGCTTTTCAATTCCGATCCGAAGATCAGGCTGCCATCCGACAGCAGCGCATAATGCAGCGGCTTCACCCCCAGCCGGTCGCGCGCCATCCAGAGCGACTGCGCCCGCGCGTCGAACAGGGCAAAGGCGAACATGCCGTGGAAGCGCTCGACACAAGCCTCGCCCCATTGGCGATAGCCGTGGAGGATGACTTCGGTGTCGCTGTGGGTGCGGAAGACATGGCCCTTTTCCTCCAGTTCCGCACGGAGGTCCGCGAAATTGTAGATTTCGCCATTGAATACGACGGCGAGGCTTTCGTCCTCCGTCAGCATCGGCTGCGCCCCGGCGGCGAGGTCGATGATGGAAAGGCGCAGATGACCCAGACCGACGCCGGGCGCGGTCCACACGCCGCTGCCGTCCGGTCCGCGATGCGGCATCCTATCCAGCATCGTCCGCACACGCGACGGATCGACCGGCTTTGCCGTTTCGAGGTGGAAAATGCCCGCTATCCCGCACATGCGAAAGGGCCTTAGAGCGATTTCGGGCCAGATGGAACATCTGGCGGCTCCGAAACGCAGTTCATCGAAGATAAATCGCGACAGACAAAAGAATTTCAGGGACTATCGGCTGAGTCCGAACCGGATAGCCCCTGATGGATACCGACGCTGCGGTCGGCCAAATCCTTCACATCGCCGAGATCGGCCAGGAATGCGGCAATCGCCTTGCCCGCCGGCTGGCCCTCGGCTTCCTCAGCCGACACGAGAATGGCGGAGGCGCGCTGATCGGTGCCGAGCAGGCGGGCCTGCATGGTGGCAAGCTTGACATGGGCTTTGCTGCCCGTGGGATCGGCCGCGCCGACCGTGAAGAAACTGACCACGTCGCGCACGACCGGGCCGGGGGCGGTGATCTGCTCGCCCAGGCCGTTGCGGGGCGCGGGGGCGGGAGAGGACCAGACCCATTTCCCGTCAGGATCGACCGCGCCCTGACCGAAGCCGACCAGTTCGCGCCGCTCCTCCTGCCGGTCATAGGTCGCGATGGCGAGGTCCACCACCTGCCCCGCCGCGTTGCGATAGCGGGCCATGACGAAATGGTCCGCACCGTCGAAACGGGGCTTCCATGGATAGCGCTGGGAGGTATCGCTATGGGTCCATCCGGGGACTTGCGGGAGGTTGAGCGTCGGCGGCAGAGGTTCGCCCGCCGCTGCGGTGGCGGCGAGCCAGAGCGGCGCCGCGGCGATGAGGGCGAGAGCCGCTCCTGCTATGGTTCCCGTGGCGGCGGCGCGCGCTTTTCCCTGAAATTGCCTGGGATCGAACCAGGGATCGCCCGGTTTGCGGTCGAAAAAAGGCCAGGCGGTCGCCATGACGATGACAAGGATGATGGCGAAGAACACCCAGCCATAGACGACATGGTCGAAGCCCACCGCCGCATCCACCGTCGTCATATGGGCGACAAGGATCGTCGCGAAAGCCCGGACGCCATTGGCCAGCACCGATAGCGACAGCGCACCGGCCATGAAGATCAGGCGGCGCGGCCAGGACCGGAAGCAGACATTGCAGACCAGCACGCCATAGGCGGTCATCGCGATCAGGAACTTCGCGCCGGAACAGGCTTCGGCCACCTCGAAATAGCCTGTCGGCGTGGTGATGAAGATGCCGTCCAGATGCGCGGGAACGCCCGCGCCGGTCAGGAACAGCATGGAAAGGCGCGCCGTCACGAGTTGGAGATGGGGGACCAGTTCTTCGCCGAAGGGCACCATGAAAAAGGCGTAGAAAAGCGGGAAGGCCAGCGCACGCGATATGGCGGGGCCAAGCAGGGATATGGTTGCGCCTTGAAGCATGACGATCAGCGCGCCATGACGGATCAGCGCCACGCCCGAAGCCGCGCCCACCAGCCATGCCGTCACGCCCGCGCCCAGCCAGAGCAGCCCCGGCGTCCATGCGACCGGATCAAGCTGTTTGAGGCCGGGGATGCGCTGCTGCACCAGCCAGCCGACAAGCAGCGGCACGAACAGGCAATGGCCGAAGGTGGAGGCGTTCCACCAGATCGACACCATGGAATGCACATCGTCGAAGAACAGCGCCAATATGGCGAGGGCGACCACGCCCAGCGCGGTCAGATGCCCCCGCCAACCGGAAAGCTCCATTCGGCGCGCCCGCATGAAGGAAAGGGCCTGTTCGGTCATGCCGCGCGCGCGTCCCTGTCCCTGACGCCGAAGAGGAGTTCGGGCACGGCGCTCAGTGTCGCGGACCAGCGATAGCGTTCCTCCATCCGGGCGCGGGCGGCTTGCGCCAAGCCCGCCGCCTTTGCAGCATCGGCGAGGAGCGCGATGATCTTCGCGGCCTCTTCGTCCGGATTGGCCGCGATCAGGAAATGGGTTTCATCCTGCGCGTCGATGCCTTCGGCGGCTTGTGGCGAGGCGACGACGGGGCGGGCCATGGCCATGGCTTCAAGCACCTTGTTCTGAATGCCCCGCGCGATGCGGAGCGGAGCGACGACCACATCCGCCGCCGCCAGCCAGCCGCGCACATCGGGGACGGCTCCGGTCACGACGATGCCGGGGAGGTCGGCGAGTGCCTGCACCGTTTTGGCGGGCTTGCGGCCGACTATGGCGAAGCGGGCTTGCGGATGGACGGCGCGGATGGCGGGGAAGGTTTCCCGCGCAAAGCTTTCCACCGCCTCGACATTGGGGCGGTAATCCATCTGGCCGGTGAAGACGAGCAGCGGTCCCTCTCCATGCTCCACGGGTGGAAAGTCGGCGGAGGGATCGAACATGTCGAGCGCCACGCCATTTTCTATGGCGATGACCTTGCCCAGTCCCTGCCCGCTGGCTTGGCGAAACAGGGCGGCTTCGGTTTCGCTGACGAAGGCGCAGATGTCCGCGCGGGCGGCGACGGATTTCTCGAAGTCGAGGAGGACGCGCCCTTCGCGCCGGTTGATCCACGCCATCGGGCCGGAGCCTTCCGCGCCATAGGCGGCATATTTGGCGGAATCGAAATCGACGAAATCCATGAGGAAGCGCACGCCGTCGGGCAAGGCGGGGACGAAATGGGCCATCTGTGCGGAATAGGCGACGACGGCGGCGATGGGACGCTCCGCAAGGGCCCGCGCCGTCCAGCGATGCAGATCGGGATGGTCGAACAGGGAGACGAGCAACGGCTGCCCCCGGACCAGCCCCGACAAGCCCGCCATCATGCGGGAGCGGTCGCGCATCAGCACGCATTGGCTGGCGGTGAGCGCGGCCATATCCTCCGCGTAACCCATGTCGCGGGCGTCATCGGCGAAGCAGCCGACATGGACCGGCGCGACTTCCGCCAGCCTTTTGAGCAGGTGGTAGGAGCGGATCTTGTCGCCCCTGTCCGGCGGAAAGGGGATGCGGTGGCAGAGGAAAAGGATTTCGCCCCTCATCCCAGTCCTCGCGAAATAAAGGGACCGATCAGGTTGGCGACGGGGAGCGGGAGCTTCTTCCACAGGTCGATGCGGCACTGATATTTCTCGCTTTGCGGGCTGATGTCGCGCTTGTCGCCGGTGGGGGACCAGCCGAAATAAACGAGCGGCCCGGGTTCGAAGCCGAAGCTTTTCTTCCATGCCGCCTGGCCGCTGCCCGCCTTGGACCGGCCGAAGTCGAACAGGCGCAATCCCCGCGCATGGCCATGCCTCATCAGGCGGTAATACATGAGTTCGTTGGAACGCAGCCGCCGCGCATCGTGCACGCCGCCGCCCCAATAGGGCATCACCCTGTCGCCATGATAGAGCGTCAGCACCGCGGAAACAGGACGGTCGCCTTCATAGACGATGGTGAAATCGGCGTCCTCGCCGAAGCGGGCCAGTATTTCGCGGAACAGACGCGCGGGGAAGACGGGCGTGCCGAGATTGCGGACGCTTTGCGCATAGACGCGGTAATGGTCGCGAATGTGGCGCGGCTCGCGGCCATGCTCGACGCGCAGCGCGGGATTGGCGAGCGCCTTGCGGAGTTCGGCGCGATGCTTGCGCGGGACGGCGAGCAATTCCGTCTCGTCATCGGCGGCGAGCGGACGGACGAAGCCCAGATGCTCGTTTTCCCGGCGCTCCCAATGTGCGGCGGGCGCAGGGCCGCCCCGCAGTTCGAGCGACAGGCCGCCCTTTGCCCGCGCGAGGTCTTCCGCCGCACGGACCAAAACGGCGAGGCTGGACGGATCGTCCGCCAATATGCCGCCGTCAACGGCGAAGGCCGACGAAACCAGCGCCTGTCCGAACAGGCGGCTCTTTACATGATGCAGCGGCAGCAGGCCCGCGATCCGGCCCGAAGGCGCGGCCGCCGCCAGCAGATGACAGCGATGTCCCGCCGCCTGCTCCACGCCCAGCAGCCAGGCCGGGCGATGGAAGGGTGTGCCGCCCGCATGAGCCAGCACATAATCATCCACCGCCTGCCCCTGCGCCGGATCGCGAAGGTCGAGCGTCGTCAGCGCCAGATCGGCATGATTGCCCGCCCTCATGGCGCGCGCTCCGCTTCCCTGTCGGCCAGCGCATCCACGCGCGTCCAGGCGAAATCGCGTGTCAGGCGGCGCAGCTTGCCCGCCATGGCCGACAGATTGCTGTAATGCCGCAACCGGGAACGCAGCGGTGCGCCAGCCACGCGCGGTTGGCCGGGGTCGATCTCCCATGGGTGGAAATAGAGGATGGCGGGACGTTGGTCCTGCCCATTCACCTGCCGGATCGCCCAGCGCGAAAAGCCATAGGGCAGCAGGCGGAAAAAGCCCCCTCCCCCCGCCGCCAGCGTCTGTCCGCCAAGACGCGCGGTGGTGACGGGAAGCTCCACCAGCGGCGCGTCCTTCACCGGCTTCCATGCAAAGCGCGGGGAATCGGGCCAGCCATAATGATCGTGCCGGATCGGCGCGACGCTGCTGGAATAGCGATAGCCTTCCTCGGCGAGGATCGGATGCGCCCATGGCGTGCGCGGGTCGATGGAGAAGCTGGGCGCGCGATAGCCGGTGACGGCCTGCCCGCTGACGTCCTCCAGAATGGCGCGCGACTTGCGGAGATCGGCGCGGAACTGTTCCGGCGTGAAGGTGAAGACGCGGGCATGATCATAGCCATGGCTCGCCACCTCATGCCCCGCCCCGGCGATGCGGCGCATCAGCGCGGGATAACGCTCCGCCACCCAGCCAAGCGTGAAGAAGGTCGCGGTGACGCCCGCCGCGTCGAACAGGTCCAGCACGGCGTCGGTGTTGCGCTCGACCCGGTGGGTCAGGCCGTCCCAATCGTCGCGGCGGATCGTCCGCTCGAACGCGCCGACCTGGAACCAGTCCTCCACATCGACGGACAGGGCGTTCAGCATCATTCCCTTTCCTCGATCAGGCGGCGGCGTCCTGTTGCATCGGAGCCATGCGCTGTTCCCGCTCGACCCAGTCGATCAGCAAGGTGAGGACACGGCGGAGCGCGGCGTCCTGTTCCTGTGCACGGGATTCAAGGCCGCCCAGCCGCTCCTCGATCAACGTGAAGCAACCCTTGAGCGCTTCGGGATCGACCGAAGGCACCATGGAGATATGCGCCTGAACCGCGCGGAGCGACGATATTTCAGCGCGCAGTTCGGCGATTTCCTCCAGCAGGGCCGAAGGCAGAGAGTCGTCGGCGGGCGCATCGGGCACGGGAAGGGCTTCCGCGTGGCTGCTTTCCCGGGCAAGCTCGACCGGCTCCGCAACCCTGTCGAGCGCGGAGGGCGCGCGTGTTTCCGGTTCGGCCTCGTCGATGCCCATGTCGGCCAGCACCGCGTGCACGGCATCGCCGTCGATCTCGCCAAGCTGCTCGATCGCGCCCAGCAGCAGCAGGCGGCTGACCAGCGCGTTGACGCGGCGCGGCACGCCGTCCGTCGCGGCATAGATCGCGGCGAAGGCATCGGCGGTGAAATGCGGATTACCCGTCCAGCCGACCAGCGACAGGCGATGAAAGATATAGGGTTCGACCTCATTCGCCATCATCGGTTCCAGATGATGGGTAGCGATGACGCGCTGGCGAAGCTGTTCCAGTTCTGGCGACTTGAGCAGGTCGCGGAACTCCGGCTGGCCCAGCAGGAATATCTGGAGCAACGACTGCCCGCCAAGCTGGAAGTTGGAGAGCATCCGCAGTTCCTCGACCGCGGAAATAGGCAGGTTCTGCGCTTCGTCCACAATCAGCAGCGAGCGGCGGCCCGCCCGCGCCTGCGCGTGGAGGAAGCCTTCGATCTGGCGCAATATCTGCGCCTTGGGCATTCCGTTGACCGCCAGACCAAAGCTCTGCGCGGCGAGGCGGAGCATGTCGTCGCCTTCCACCTGCGTCGACACGATCTTCACCGCCGTCAGCCGCGCCGGATCGATGGTGTTCATCAGATGGCCGACCAGCGTCGTCTTGCCCGCGCCGATGTCGCCTGTGATGACGATGAAGCCTTCACCTTGCGCCAGACCATAGCCCAGATAGGACAGCGCCTTGCGATGGGTCGCGCTTTCGAAATAGAAATGCGGGTCCGGCGTCAGCTGGAACGGTCGGCCCTGCAATCCATAGAACTGGTCGTACATCTTGTCGTCTCCATCCGGCCAGCCGCATTCTGGCCGGAAACCGTTTAAAAGCTGTAACGAAGGCCGATCTGCCCCATGGCTGCGATGACCGTGTCGAGATCGTCGGCCTTCGAACCGTCGATGCCAAGCGCCGCCGACGCCCGCAGACGACGGGAAATGATGCGGTCGTAGCTGGTGAACGCGCCCATGTTCAGCACGTCGGGCCGCCCGCCGCTGGAATCGAAATAATTGACGTAGACGCTGCCCCCGATGCTGTCCCGCTCGCTCAGCGCATAATTGAGCGCGGCCTGGGCAAACCAGTTCTCATCCTTGGTGCCCCGGATATAGATCGTTTCGCCCGACGGCGTGATGAATTTGCGCTGCGAATAGCCGCCGCCGACACCAAGGCCCCAGGGGCCATGCTGCCGCGCATATTGCATGGCGACGCCGCGATAGCGGAAATTGGCGTCCGTGATGCCCGAAAGCGCATCGTTGAAGCACTGCCCGCCGCCGGTCGGCGAAAAGGCGCAGCCCGTCAGGTCGCCGGTGAAGGGATTGCGCATCACGTTCAGGTTGGTGCGGGACAGGCCCGCCACGTCGGACGTTATCATCCGGCCGAAGCTGTCGATCCCGTCAAAGACGACAACGGCGAAGGAACTGTCGCGCCCCTGCCATGTGAAGCTGCCCTGATAGGTCATGGAACCGTAGCGGCGGCCCACCCGCGCCTCCAGCGAAGTGCGTTGGCTTGGCCGCCACAGAACGCCGATATCCCACATGATGCCATCGAAATCATAGAGCAGCGCGCGGGGCGAACCCTTGTCCGTCACGAAGCGGCCGTTGGAAACGACCGGAATGCCATTCGTGTCCAGCAGCGGCGAACGCTGGCCGATGGTGATATTTTCATAGCCGATGCCCCCCACGATCGCGAGCGTCGGCGACACCGGCAGCGTGGCGTCCAGCCTGCCCCATTTGTCCTCGAACCGCTGATCGAGCTGGCGCGCGTCCTCGCGGGTGTAACTGCCGCTCGCGACCAGGCCGACCGGCAGCAGGACGCCCGGCCCGACGCCGACCGATCCGCTGAGCATGTGCGACCAGCTATCGTCGAACGATCCGCCGCGCGGCGCGCCGGGGAAATCCCTGTCGATATCGTCCTCCACCCGCGCATAGCCGAGGCGATAGGCGGCGGTAACGTCGAAAATGCCCAGCTTGTCGGCGTAGGTCGGGCCGACATAGCCCGCATAGACCTGGCTGGTGAAACCGCTGCCGAAGGTCGACGCGCCGGAATAGCCGTCCGTCCGCGCGCGCGTGCCCAGCGCGCCCGCATCGATGGCCAGGCCGCGCGCGATATTGATCCGGCCGCTCACGATACCGCTGATGATGTCCTGATCGGCGAAATCGCCGCCCCAGCCGAAGAGATGGCTATACTGGACGTCGGCGACCGCCTCCACCCGACGGTTCTGGAATTGCGCGGTGACGCCCGCCGTGACGGTGGTATAGGTCAGGGCGTCGCCATCTCCCTTGATCGGGGCGAAGACGATCTGATCTATCCCCAGATAGGGCGTCACGTCGGTGCGCTGCCCGCCGCCCGACTGGGCCAGAGCAGGCGTCGCGCCGATAAGCGCGGCCGCCGCGCCGAAAGCGATCCATCGCCCGTGTCCTGCAAGAAGCCGGATGGTCATGAACTACTGCCTTCCTTGGAATAATAGCCGCCAAAGCGGCGCGCACCCGCCGCGAAGCGGACGCCATTGAGCAGAAGCCGCACCTGCGTGCCGCCCTTGAGCATGGCGGCGGCTTCGCGCAGGGCGCTTTCCGTGGTCTTGTCCGCCCGCACGACGAGCAGGGAGATCGCGGCATGCCCGGCCAGGACGGCCGCCGCCGACGCCGCCAGCAGGGGCGGCGAATCGAACAGGATGATACGATCGGGCCGCCCTTCGCTCAGACGCTTCAGCAGCGCGTCGGTGCGGGCGGAGGATAGATATTCGGTGTCGTTGTTGCTGGGCTGGCCGGCGGGAAGCACCGATAGCGAGGGGATGTCCGTCCGCAGCACGCAATCCTCGATGGCGATGGCGGGATCGCTGAGCGCGTCCATCAGGCCCGGTCCGGGGACAAGCCCCAGCGCATCGGGAATGCCCGGCTTGCCGAAATCGGCATCGACCAGCAGGATCTCGCGATCCTTTTCCGCCGCCAGGCTGAGCGCGAGGTTGATCGCGCAGAAGCTCTTGCCCTCCCCGCTATGGGGCGAACAGACGAGGATGCGGTTGCCGCGCGGATCGTCCTGAAGCTGGGCGAGCAGGTCGCGCTTCAAAAGGCGAAACTCCTCGCTCATCGTCGTCACGGGACCGCCGGGGAGCAGATAGCCCGCCTCCGCTAATCTTTCGCGGTCCACATGCTGCGTCGGGCCGGTCCAGGCGGGAGCGCGGAACTGCGGTTCGTCGAAAGCGGGAGCGGCAAATTCCGGCGCGATTTCGGCAGCGGGGACCGGCGCTTCGACGGGCGTTTCCACCGCGGGCGCGGCACGTCCTTTCAGGGCGGCGTCGAAATCGTAGATCTTCGTCGCGCGCTCGAACAGCGAACCGGTGGCCGATAGGGAGCTATGCTTGTTCATGGATGAAGCCTCCTCACGCCATGCCGCGCTGGATGAATTCGACGGCGATCAGCAACAGGCACACCGCCGCCAGTCCGCCGCTGGCGCCGGCGAACCATTTGAGCCTCTGCCGCTCGATGGCTACCTGCCCCGCGTTCAGCGCCTGGCTGATGGAGCCGATGACCGGCAAGCCAGCCGCGCGTTCCAGACGGGCCGCTGTCGGAAAGGTGCCCTTGAGCTGATCGATGGCGAAGGCGACGCCGACGCCCGCGCCGATGCCCAGCACCAGCACGCCGATCAGCAGCAGCGGGCGATTGGGCGCGACGGGCGCCGTAGGCGCGCTGGGCGGCTGGATGACGCGGAACTGGACGGATCCGGTTTCGGTCTTCACCTCGCCGCGCAGGCGGATTTCCTCGCGGTCGGACAGCAGCTTGTCATATTGTGTCTTGAGCACGTCATAGTCGCGGGCGAGCTTTTCCTGCTCCGCCGCCACGCCCGGCTCATCGGTCTGCCTGGAGGTCATGACATTCAGGTCCGATTGCAACTGCGCCTTGCGGGCATTGAGCGCCTGCACGGTCGCCGCGCGATCGGCCTGCATGGATTTGAGCGAGAGATAGGCCGGATTGGGCGTGCCGCCCGCGCCCGTGCCGCTTCCGCCGCCGCCCTGCCGGCGGAGTGCGTCGACCTGCCGCTGCATGGCGATCACGTCGGGATGGTCGCTGGTCCAGCCGCGCGAACGCATGGAGGAAAGCTCCGCCTGCGCCTGCGCGAGGGCCGATGGACCGCCCGACGCGCCGACGCCGGGCAAGCTCTGCGGCGTGCCCGCGAGCTGGCCATTCATGGCGCTCAGCGCGCTTTGCGCCTGCACGAGTTGCGAGTCGATATTGCTGATTTCCTGCCGGGCCGCATCCATGCGCTGACCGATGGACCCCGCGCCGGGGAGCAGGCCGACGAAGCGCTGCTCGAACTCCGCGCGGCGCTGTTCGGCGGCGGCGAGCTGCTTGCCGCGTTCGGCGATCTGCTGGTCGAGGAAGCTGAGGCTCTGCTTGGTTTCCGCGCGGTCGCTCGTCAGATTGGCTTCCTGGAAGATGTCGATCATCTTCTGCGCCACCTGCTGCGCGATGCGGGCATTGGCGCCATCCGACAGGCTGCTATCGGCGGACACGGCGATGATGTCGATCATGCTGGGATCGGCCTGGGCCATGATGGAGATGTTCTCGCGCAGGGCGCTGATCTTCGCGGCCATGTCGCGCGGGCCGGAAATGCCCTGCGACAGGTCGGTGCCGCGCACGACTTTCTCCAGATTTTCCGCGCTGGCGAGAGTCTGGCGCAAGCGGTCGAGATCCTGCTGCGACTGGACCTGCGTGATGCCGATCTTGTCTTCCAGCAGCGATTGCGTGTTCACATAGACGCGCGCCTTGGACTGATAGCTGTTGGGGATAAGCGCCACGCCCAGCCAGCCCAGCATGCACACGCCCCACGCCACCGCCAGCGCGATCCAGCGGCGGTTCCATATGCCATGGAAGATGACCAGAAGCTCGTCGAATAGACCCGCCATATCAGAACATGCTTTCCGGAATGATGATGACGTCGCCGGGCGCCAGCATGACATTCGCCTTGCTGTCGCCGCGCTTCAGCAGGTCGCTTATGCGGACCTGATATTCGGTCTGCTTGCCGCTATCCTTGTTGAAGCGGACCAGGCGGGCCTTGTTGCCCGCCGCATATTCCGAAAGGCCGCCCACCGCGATCATCGCGTCCAGCAGCGTCATATTGGCGCGATAGGGAATGGAGGCGGGCTTTTCGGTCGCGCCGACGATCCGCACCTGCTGGCTGAACGTGCCGGAGAAATTGTTGACGATCACCGACACCAGCGGATTTTCGATATATTTGGACAGCGCCTGCTTGATGTCTTCCGACAGCATCTTGGGCGTCTTGCCGACGGCGGGCAGGTCGGTGATGAGCGGCGTGGTGATGCGCCCGTCGGGCCGCACCTGCACCTTCGCGCCCAGTTCAGGATTGCGCCACACGAAGATGGTGAGTTCATCGAGCGGCCCGATGACATATTCCTCGCCCGGCTTTTCCTCCGTGGCGACGAAGGATGCGGGCGGCAGTTGCGGGCCGTTGGCGCCCGACGCGCATCCAGACAGCACCATGGCCGAAAGGGATGTGCCGATAACGAGCCTGGAAATCCGCTGAAAACCCATAATCTCACCCTCTTTGTGCGTCACGCGCCGGTGGCCGCCTAAGAGGTGAGGCAGGCCGGATCAGCACATGGCTTCAGCCTCCCTCATGCCCGCAAAGGGTAAAGATACCGTTAGGATTTACATCATCCCGGATTCAGCCGATCAGAAGCTGGCGCGGGAGGGGATGGCCCAGAAAAGCGTTGGGACTGGCCGATGCGCCATAGGCTCCGGCGAGGAAGATCGCGATCAGGTCGCCTTCCGCCACGGGCGGCAGGGCGACCTTGTCCCCCAGACGATCGATAGGGGTGCAGAGGCATCCAACGACCGTTACGGCTTCCTGCGCCGGTTCGATACCGAAACGATTCGCGACGGCGATCGGATAGTTGCGCCGGACCACGGTGCCGAAATTACCGCTGGCGGCGAGTTGATGATGCAGCCCCCCATCCACGACGACGAAAGTTTCGCCCATGCTTTGCTTCACGTCGATCACGCGGGTCAGGTAAACACCCGCCTCCCCCACCAGCCAGCGGCCGAGTTCAATGGCGAAGCTGCTGCCGCGCAGAATGTCGGCTCGGCTTTCGAGCACGCTTGCCAGCGCGGTGCCGATGGGGCGGATATCGAGCCGCCGGTCGCCGGGGAAATAGGCAAGGCCGAAGCCGCCGCCCAGATTGACGAGCGGCGGGGCCGCTCCGACTTCCTCCGAAAGGCGCGCGGCGAGGGCAATGGTCGCCGCCTGCATCTCGATGATCGCGTGCGGGTCGAGTGCCTGACTGCCTGCGAAGATGTGCCAGCCGCGCCATTCCGCGCCCGCCTCTATCACCATCCGGGCAAGAGCGGCAGCGCGGTCCGCGTCCACGCCGAAGGGCTTTGCCCCGCCGCCCATCCGCATCCCCGAACCCTTGAGATCGAAGTCCGGATTCACCCGGATGGCGAGTTTCGGGGCAATCCCAAGCCGCCTGCCTATGACAAGCGCGCGGCGGGCCTCGCCCTCCGACTCCAGATTGAGCGTCGCGCCCGCATGAATGGTGGCGGTGAGTTCATCGTCGCGCTTGCCCGGGCCGGCGAAGCTGATGTGCGCCGGGTCCATCCCCGCCTCCAGCGCCAGCGCAAGCTCCCCCCCCGACGCGACATCGAAGCCATCCACCAGGCCCGCCATGCGCGCCAGCAACGGCGGATGCGGATTGGCCTTCATCGCATAATGAATCGCCAACGCATCGGGCATCGCTTGGCGCAGGGAGCGGACCTGTGCCTCGACAATGCCCATGTCATAGACGAAGAGCGGCGTGTCGCCCGCTTCGTCGGCAAGACTCGCCGCGCCGCAGCCGCCGATCAGCAGCATGTCGTCCTCGCCGGAAAAATGCGGCGGTATCGGACCCATGGGTTTCATGCGGCATAATCCTTTGCCAGGGCCACCCGGTCGATCTTCCCATTGGGATTGCGCGGAAATTCGGCCAGCACGACAATCTCCCGCGGCTGCATGAAATTGGGAAGCTCGGCCTTGAGCTGCGCTTCCACCTGCGCCTTTACACCCTCATTCCCCACGCGCAACAACAGCAGCACCGCCTGCCCCAGCCTTTCATCCTTCACCCCCAGCGCGACGGCTTCGGCCACGCCCTCGACCGCGACGGCGGCTTCCTCGATCTCGGTCGGGCTGATGCGGTTGCCCGCCGACTTTATCATCGCATCGTCCCGCCCCACGAAAAAGAGCAACCCGTCCTTGTCCCGCCGTACGGTATCTCCCGACCACACGGCCATGCCGCCATAACGGGACATGGGCGGCGCGGGCTTGAACCGCTCCGCCGTGCGCCGGTCGTCGCGCCAATAGCCCTGCGCGACCAGCGAACCGCAATGGACCAGTTCGCCCGGCTCTTCGTCACCTGTAAGGCTACCGTCGGGGCGGACGACCAGTATCTCCGCGAAGGGGATGGCCGAACCCATGCTGTCGGGACGGCTCTCCACCAGAGCGGGCGGGAGATAGGTGGAGCGGAAGGCTTCCGTCAGCCCATACATGGGATAGAGGTCCGCCTGCGGAAACAGCGCCCGCAGCTTCGCGACCAGCGGACGGGTCAAAGCCCCGCCGCTGTTGGTGAGCCGCCGTAGCTTCGCGGCCGTCTCAGCGGGCCAGTCCAGTTCGGTGAGCTGCACCCAGAGCGGCGGCACCCCCGCCAGCGTCGTGATGTCGCGCCGATCCACCGATTTCATGACATCGCGCGGCGTCAGATAGTCAAGCGGATAGACGCAGCCGCCCGCATACCATGTGGAAAGGAGCTGGTTCTGCCCATAATCGAAACTGAATGGCAGGACGCAAAGCGTTCGGTCGTGCGGCGACAGGCGCAGATAGTCCGCCACCGCCACCGCGCCCAGCCACAGGTTCGCGTGGCTCAGCATCACGCCCTTGGGCCGTCCTGTCGAACCGCTGGTATAGAGGATTGCGGCCAGGTCGTCCGGCGCGGCCTCGGACGGGCCGATCCCTTCCCCCCCGCTCATCCCGGCTGCGGCGTCATCCTCGCGCAGGAGGCGGCAGCCGGGCGGCGCATCGCCCTCGCCCAGCGTGTCGAGCCGGGCAGGCGTGCCGATCAAAAGCGCCGCGCCGCTGTCGGCCAGGATGTGCGCGACCTGCGCGTGCTTGAGCTGCGGATTGACCGGCACATGCACCAGCCCGGCGCGCGGCGCGGCGAGCGGCATCAACGCCGCGACCGGCCCTTTGGCGATCCAGCTTGCGACCCGCGCCCCGCGCTCCAGCCCGAACCCGGCGAGCCAGCCCGCCAGACGCGCCAGCGCCCTCTCCAGTTCGGAGAAATCATAGCTGCCCGACCGGCCGTCCAGCGCCGGACGCGCGGGAACGCCACGCAGCAGCACATGGTCGATGGGAAGCAACTCCACTTCCCCGTGGAGGGGATCGCTTAACTTCATCTCCAGACTTTTCCTTTAGACCGGGAGGAGCGTGCCGGGGGAGATAGTGGTTTGGCGGTCACAAGGGAATATCGCAGCTTCGCGGAAGTTCGCGCGGCGCTGGCCGGACGGCTGGACCGCGCCGCGACGCCCTGCCTGTTCGACCGCATCGACTGGTTCGAATCGCTTCATGGCCATTGCTTTGCTGAACAACCCGCTTTTGTCCTTCAGGTGAAGGAAGATGAAGCGGAACTCTGGCTGTTCCTGCTTCCATCGGATTCGCGTCGTCTTTCGGCCCTTGCGAACTGGTATAGCTTTTCCTGGCGGCCCGTCTTCCTCGGCGCGCCGCGTCCCCCATTGCAGGCGGAATTGCTGGAAGCCGCCGCCCGCCATCTGCTGAACGGCCATGCCCAGATCGATTTCTATCCGATGCAGGACCGATCCGATCATATGCTTGCCGCATTTCGCCGTGCGGGATGGTTTGCGGTGCGCCGCCCCATGGGCGGACGGCATCTGCTGCACCTCAAGGGGCGCGATTTCGCCCGCTATTGGGCGCAACGCCCCGGCCGCCTGCGCAATCAGGTCCGGCGCAAGGGGCGCGGCGATCCCTTCGCCATGGAGATAGCCGACCGCCTGACAGACGCTCTATGGAATGATTATCGGCATGTCCAAGCCCGTAGCTGGAAGGACGCGGAGCCGGCCCTGCCCTTCCTGCGCGACCTGGCCGAAAGGGAAAGCGCGGCGGGCCATTTGCGAATCGGCTTTGCGCGGCGCGAAGGGCTGCCGGTGGCCACGCAGCTCTGGACCGTGGAGAATGGCGTCGCGCTGATCCACAAGCTGTCCCACGATCAGGCGTTCGATCATGCCTCGCCCGGCACGCTGCTCAGCCATGCCATGTTCGCGTATGCGATCGACGCGGATCGAGTCGGGACGATCGATTATGGCACGGGCGACAACGCCTATAAGAAGGACTGGATGGACGAGCGGGCGACATTGTATCGCGTCGACTGTTTCAATCCCCGTTTCGCCTCCACCTGGATTCCGGCGGCGCGCATCGCGATTTCCGCGCTTGTCGGATAGGCCGGGAACGACTAAGGCGCGCCCATCATGCGGGCAGAAGATTCTCAGCCGGTCGACCGGATGGACGATGTGGATGGCCTGACGCGCGCGCTGCTGCGCGACGTGTTGGGCCTGTCTCAGGAGCGGGTCGACGCCTTCGAGGCGGACACGCCGCTTTTCGGTGCGCTGCCGGAACTGGATTCCATGGCCGTCGCGGGCCTGCTCACCGAAATGGAGGACCGCTTCCACATCCTGATCGAGGACGAGGATATCGACGGCGACACGTTCGAGACGTTCGGCACGCTGGTCGCCTTCGCGCGGGGCAAGATCGGCGGTTAGCGCTGCCTGCTTTCAGCCAGAAGCGGACATTTCCCCACGCCACCCTTAGAGCTGCCGCGAGGCGCGAAAAGCGGCCCTACTCCGCCGCCAGCGCCTCGAAATCGGCTTCGGCAAGGAATTTCTCCACGTCCAGCGCGGCCATGCAGCCCATGCCCGCCGCCGTCACCGCCTGCCGATAGATCTTGTCGGTGACGTCGCCCGCCGCGAACACGCCGGGGATTGCCGTGCGGGTCGTGCCCTTTTCCACCAGCAGATAACCCTCGTCCATCGGCAGCTTGCCCGCGAACAATTCGGTCGCGGGCTGGTGCCCGATGGCGACGAAGGCGCCGTCCGCCTCGATATGGCTGGTCTTGCCCGTCACCGTGTCGATCAGGTCCACGCCCACCAGCCCTTCGGGATTGCCGCCGCCCACGAAGCGTTCGACCGTCTGGTTCCAGACGACCTTGATGTTGGGATGCGCGAACAAACGCTCCTGAAGGATTTTCTCCGCACGGAACGAATCGCGGCGATGGATCAGCGTCACGTCATGGCTGTGGTTGGTGAGGTAAAGCGCTTCCTCAACCGCCGTGTTGCCGCCGCCGATCACCACTACCTTCTTGCCGCGATAGAAGAAGCCGTCGCAGGTGGCGCAGGCCGACACACCCTTGCCTTGCAGAAGCTGCTCGCCCTCCGCGCCCAGCCATTTGGCCTGCGCGCCGGTACAGATCACCAGACTGTCGGCAACATAGAGCGTGCCGCTATCGCCTTTCAGGCGGAAGGGCCGCTGCGAAAGGTCGACGTCGACGATCATGTCATAGACCATCTGCGCGCCGACATGCTCGGCCTGCGCCTGCATCTGCTCCATCAGCCACGGCCCTTGGATGACATCCTTGAAGCCGGGATAATTCTCCACATCCGTCGTGATGGTAAGCTGTCCGCCCGGCTGCATTCCCTGCACCACGATCGGCGCCAGCCCCGCGCGCGCGCCGTAAATGGCGGCGGAGAGGCCGGCCGGGCCGGAACCGAGGATGAGCATGCGGGTGGAATGAGTTGCGGTCATGATACTCTTTCGGCTGCGATTCGTTATCGGCTAGGAAATAAGCCGTGCCCGCCTTCGCGCAAGCACCGGTTGGGCATGGATTTCCCTCTGCCCCTGATAGGCGGGCAATCAGCTCAGCACGTTGGGCAAGTCCTCGAACCCCTTCCGCAGGGCGGCGGACCAGCTTTGGGAGATCGTGGCGAACTGCTCGTCATCCGCCTCTATCCGGGTGCGGACGCGGAAGTCGAAGGCATCCCGCTCGATCACGTTGAGGTCGAGCGGCATCCCCACCGACAGGTTGGAGCGCAAGGTCGAATCCATCGACACCAGCACCGCCTTCACGGCGTCCTCCAGGCTGGTTTCGCGCTGGATGATGCGATCGAGGATGGGCTTGCCATATTTATGCTCGCCAATCTGGAAGAAGGGCGTGTCCTCGGTCGCTTCGATGAAGTTTCCGGCGGAATAGACCAGATAGAGGCGCGGCTTGCCGCCCTTGCGCTGCCCCGCGATCAGGATGGAGGCGTCGGCGGCCGATCCCTGCATCTCGATCGTGCTGCGATACTGCCCCTGCATCGAGCACATGGCTTCGCCCACGATCTGCGCCACGCGATGCATGGTCGGACAGTTGAGGATGGTTTCGACGTCCGGGTCGAGCGCGGAATCCTTGATCGCGCGGCCCAGCATCGCCTTCACCCCCTGCGTGATCGATAGATTGCCCGAACACAGGAGGGCAATGGCGCGTTCGCCCGGCACGGAGTAGGTGAAGGTCTTCCGGAAGCGGGCGATATTGTCCATGCCCGCATTGGTGCGGGTGTCGGACAGCATGACCAGTCCCTGGTCGACGCGCACCGCCACACAATATGTCATGCCTCGCGGCTCCCGAATGCCTGCCTATCCCACCGGGATGGAGATCAACCGGGCGCATTGCTGCTGCTGTTGCTGCAACTGCCGTTCCTCCAGCCCTTCCTCCGCCTGCGCGATCCGGACGTCCGCGTCAATCCACATATCGCCCGCCAGCGTGACGGAACCCCGGATTGGCGCGGCGGCATCGGCATCCAGCCCGGACGCCAGGCGCAGATAGCGTTCGGTGACGCAGACCTGATTGGACGGATCGAACCCCACCCAGCCGAGATCGGGCACGAGCGCCTCCGCCCAGCCATGGGTTTCGTGCAGCACATCACCCTCGTCCGCCAGCAGATAGCCCGACACATAGCGCGCCGGCATCCCCAGCACCCGCGCCCCGGCGATGAATATCTGGGCATGGTCCTGGCAGACGCCCGCCCCCAGCGTGAAGGCTTCGGCGGCGCTGGTGTCCGTCGATGTCACGCCGGAACGATAGCTGACCGCTTCCCTGATGGCGGCGGACAGGGCGTGAAGCTGGTCCAGCGGCGACCCCTGCTCCGCCACCGAAAGCGCCAGCCCCCTTATCCCGTCCGAAGCGCGGGTCAGCGGCGTGTCGCGCAGGAAATAGCGGGAGTCGACCTGTCCCGTCGGCCAGCCCAGGACGCCGTGCGTCTCCTCCGTCTCCACCAGCCCTTCCGCCACGACGGTCGCATGGTCGATCTGGCCATGGCGAATCCAGACGGCTTCCTTTTCCCCATAGGCGTTAGGGTGGAAGGCCGCGACCGGCTCGTCATTCACGCTGACGCGCCATTCCAGCACCTTCTGCTGCGGCGTATCCACGGGCATCAGCTTCAATCGCATGGCAACCCGGCCCGCGGATTGGGCATAGCGATAGACGGTCTGGTGACGGATGAGCAGTTTCATGGCCGGCTCCTCCCCCCTTTCCTACCCGAAATAATAGGTCTGGGCGATTTCGAAGCCCAGCCTGTTGGTCATCTTGAGGCCCATCTGCACCGTTTCATGCAGGCCCTGGCGAAAGATTTCCCCACTGTCCAGTCCCTCCACGACGCCGATCATTTCCTGAATCGTGTCATGGCAGGCTCCCCGCGAATCATGCCATCCCGCCAGCCGGTTGAGTCGATAGGCCAGTTGGTCGGCGCAAAAGGCGACGCTGCGCGGGAACAGTCGGTTGAGCATCAGGAAATCGGTGATCTGCCACGGCGTATAGGTGCCGCCATAGACATGGTGATAAGCCCGCACCCCAGACAACGCGTAGAGCACCGACGTCCATTGATAATGGTCGCGATTGCCGCCGATCACCTCGGTTTCGGGGAGCAGCACATAATATTTGACGTCCAGCAGCCGCAGCGTCATCTGCGCCCGTTCCAGCGCTCCGCCCGCGCGCAGGAAATCATGCCCGGCATTGCGGAGCTGTCCGGCGTCGGCCGCGCCCCGGAAAGTCATCACCCGCGTCTTCACCCAGTCGATCAGCGCGGGAAGCTGCTGCCGCGCATCGGCCAGTTCATAACTGTCGAGCTTGCGCCAGCCTTCGTTGAGCGATTCCCACATGTCCTGCGTCAGCATGGTGCGCGCCGACTTCGCATTGGCGCGGGCCTTGAGCAGGCAGGACCGGATCGAGGACGGATTGTCCGGGTCCAGCATCAGATAGGATACGACATCGCTTTCGGTGACGGGCGTTCCTGCGGGGAACTGCCCCTCGCATCCCGCCGCGCGGACGACCGAACGCCATTCGTCGCGGTGATGCGCGCCCGGCAGGATGGTCATGCGCTGCCCCATGGTCAGCAGGCGCGCGGTGGCTTCCGCCCGCTCCATGTAGCGGGCCATCCAGAAGAGATTTTCAGCGGTCCGGCTCAGCATCGCATCAATCCTGTAGCACCCATGTATCCTTGACCCCGCCGCCCTGGCTGGAGTTCACGACCAGCGACCCTTCGGTCAGCGCCACGCGGGTCAGGCCGCCGGGCACCAGCCGGATCTGCTTGCCGACGAGACAGTAAGGACGGAAATCGGCATGACGCCCCACCACGCTGGCGGGTCCGAGCGTCGGCACGGTCGACAGGTCCAGCGTCGGCTGGGCAATGAATTCGCCCGGATTGGCCCTGATCCGTTCGGCATAGGTTTCGATCTCCACCGTGGACGCCTTCGGCCCGATCAACATGCCATAGCCGCCCGACCCATGGACTTCCTTCGCCACCAATTCGTGCAGATGCTCCAGCACATAGGCGCATTCGTCGGGCTTCGAACATTGCCATGTCTGGATATTGTCGAGGATCGGCTGCTCGCCAAGGTAGAAGCGGATCATCTCCGGCACGTAGATATAGACCGCCTTGTCGTCCGCAATCCCCGCTCCGGGCGCGGAAGCCAGCGTCACCCCGCCGCTACGATAGACGTGGAAGAGGCCGGGGATGCCCAGCAGGCTGTCGGGGCGGAAGGTCAGCGGGTCGATATATTCATCGTCGATCCGGCGATAGATGACGTCCACGGCCTTGGGTCCCAGCGTGGTCTTCATCCAGACCCGGCCTTCATCCACGAACAGGTCCGCCGGCTCCACCAGCTCCACGCCCATCAGGTCGGCCAGGAAACTATGCTCATAATAGGCGCTGTTGAGCGAGCCGGGCGTCAGCACGACGACCACGGGGTCGCCCTTGCACGCGGGCGGCGCGACCTCCTTGAGGCTTTTCAGAAGCTCGGCCGGATAATCGTCGACCGGCGCGACCAGCCCTTGCCCGAACAGTTCGGGGAACATGCGCGTCATGATCTCCCGGTTTTCCAGCATGTAGGAGACGCCCGACGGCGTGCGGCAATTATCCTCCAGCACTTCGAAGCGCGCCGGGCCGGTCCGCACGATATCGATACCGACGATATGACTATAAACCTTGCCCGGCGGCGTGAAGCCCACCATTTCCGCTAGATAGGCGCTGTTGCGATAGATGATGTCGGGCGGAATGATCCCCGCCTTCACGATCTCCCCCCGATGGTAGACGTCGAGCAGGAAGGCGTTGAGCGCCCGCGCCCGCTGCTTGATGCCCCGGTCCAGCACCCGCCATTCCTGCGCGGTGAAGATGCGGGGGAGCAGGTCGAAGGGGATCAGCCGTTCCGGGTCGCCGCCCTCGCCATAGACGGCAAAGGTGATGCCGATGCGGCGGAAGATCGCCTCGGCTTCCTCCATGCGACGATTGAGCCCGGATATCCCGGTTCGCTCCACCCATTTCTGCACTTCGTCATAACAGGCGCGAACGGAACCATCAGGCTCAAACATTTCATGGAAGGGCAAAGCGTCGATCCTCCCTCGGCCAAAGGCCAATTGTGCATTGCAACATTAATGCAACGCTTGCCTGCGATTGCAAGACAAAAATGCGTAGGAACGCCGCCTTCCCGTCGGTTTCGCGCCTCCCTGACGGTGAGGGGCTGCTTCCGCCCGGAAATTCACAGAGCGCCCCGCTTTCCCGGAGGACGGATAATTTCATGGGCCGCTTCCAAACCCCGTTGACCCGTCCGGTCCCGCTGCGTATAGCGCGCCCTCACCGCGAGGCGACACGCCGCGCGAAGCCCATGGGGCGGAGTAGCTCAGCTGGTTAGAGCAGCGGAATCATAATCCGCGTGTCGGGGGTTCAAGTCCCTCCTCCGCTACCATTTCCCCGGCATTCGGCGAGACCCGGACGGGTAGGTTTACAACAGCCCCTGTTCCGATGCCATGCACCCGCCAGCGGTTGCTTCATCTCGTCCCACCGCCGGCCGCAGTCGCCTTTCGCTTACGATACCATCCGTCCGCAACGGATCATCTTGTTAAGTTCAGTGAAAATGAATGCCAGATTAATGGAGCAACATTCCTGCAACATGGAAAGCTATTCATTGAATTCAAGGCGTGATGCAAAATTACAACATCGTCAATATCAATATCCATGTGATGGCGCCACCGACGCTTTACGAGCCATCATTATTACCCTTAAGGGGCACCTCGCTTTCATGGAACGATGAATGAGGTGAAGACAATGAAGAAACTTATCGCAGCGGTCGCACTGCTTTCCGCCGGTGTTGCGGCTCCCGCCTTCGCGCAGGACGCCACGCCCTTCTCCGGACCCTATATCGGCGCCGTCGTCGGCCTCGACCACACCGATTTCGATGCCCGCACCCATGACAGCGGCCTGCTCTATGGCGGCGTGGTCGGCTATGACATCAACCTGAACGGCGCCGTGTTCGGCATCGAGGGCGAATATGCCGATTCCAACACCAAGGATCGCGCGACCAACGTCCTGATCCCCGGCGACAGCGCTTCGCTGAAGACCGGCCGCGATCTCTATGCAGGCGTCCGCATCGGCGGCGAAGTCGCCAACAACATCATGCTCTATGCGAAGGGCGGCTACACCAACGCCCGCGTCAAGGCGACCTATGACGATGGCGTCGACATTGCACGCTTCAGCAAGAATCTGGACGGCTATCGCCTGGGTGCCGGTGTGGAAACCACCTACAACGGCTTCACCGCGCGCGCCGAGTATCGCTATTCGAGCTATGAGCATATCGTGGGCGTAAAGCCGGAACGCCATCAGGCGGCGCTGATCCTCGGCTATCGCTTCTGATCGACCGGCTATCGCAAGACAATGTTGCAAGCCCCGCCATCGTGCGGGGCTTGTTTCATTTCACCGCCGTTCTTGCCGCCGCGCGCAGTTCGGCGCGGATCGGATAGGTGCTGGACGGCAGATGCTGGGTCATGAGGATGCCGATCATCCGCAGGACCGGATCGACGAAGAACCAGGTCGAGAAAATTCCGCCCCAGCTATAGTCCTGCGTCTCCAACCCCATGGCGAGACCGAGGCCGAAGCCGACTCCGGCATAGTCCACCTCGCTGAACATGCCCGTCGACATGCTTGCAAGGTCGCGGCCGTCCGGCAAATGATTGGCCCGCATCGCCTTCACCGTCTCCGCTCGCAGCAGCCTGACCCCGTCCAGTTCCCCGCCGCGCAGCAGCATCCGCGCAAAGCGATGATAATCCGCCGTGGAGGACACCAGCCCGCCGCCGCCCGACCGGAAGCGCAGCGGACGGCTCCAACTGCTCCGCGCCCCTCGATCGCTGAGCGCAAGACCGTCTTCCGTAAATCGCCATGCATCGGTCAGACGATCCACGCGATCGGCGGGCACGGTGAAAAAGCTGTCCGGCATTCCCAGCGGATCGAATATCCGGGCATGAAACAGGCTTTCCAGGTCCATGCCCGTCAGCCGCTCGACCGCCACGCCCAGCACATCGGTCGAAATCGAATAATTCCAGCTTTCCCCCGGCGAGAATTCCAGCGGGATATCCGCCACCGCGGCGATGAAGTCGTCGGGCGTTCGCTTCTGCTGGAACTCATCCAGGCCCAGCGCCCGATAGCGCGCGTCGATGGGCGTCCGCCGCTGCAATCCGTAGGTAAGGCCGGATGTATGGCGCAGCAGGTCGATCATCCGCATCGGCCTTTTAAGGGCGCACCCTTCCAGCCCCACCCGCAACCGGGCGAATTCGGGGATCACGTCCGTCACCGGATCGTCCAGCCGGACAAGCCCCTGCTCCACCAGCATCATGAAGGCGACCGCCGTCACCGGCTTCGTCATGGAAGCGATGCGGAACAGCGCATCATCCCGCAGCATTTCGCCAGTCTCTCTCGCCTGCCCCAGGCTCACCGACAGGACGGTGCGCTCATCCCGCGAGAGGAGTAGTTGCAGGTGCGGCAATTTCCCGCTCGCCACATAGGTCCGGTCAAGACGATCCACCAGGGCATCGATCCGGTCCGCGTCCATCCCCACGTCCCGCGCCGCGTCCCGTTCGGCAAACCCTGTCATATGCGTCCCGCCATATCCCCGCCGCTAAAGCATTTTTCAGACGGCTGTCTATGGCAAGAAGCGGGCATTCAACTTCGTCATCCCAGCTTTCGTTGGGATGATGGAAGAAAGAGGACGTGCATAACTTCCGAAAACCACCCCAATCCGCCATTGAACGCGGATTTGCCACTACCCAATCCCCAAACAAAATGGGGGCCGGCATCGCTGCCGGTCCCCACTTCCGTCGGAGCGCATGATACGCATTTTCCTGGCGAAAAATGCAATCGTCGGCTTCGGCGTGACCGATGCGTTCGCCTTTGAAAGACATCCACACCGCATAGCGCTGGCTTCAGACTGCCGTCCTGTTCCTTCGCTAAACTTCCCGTTGGCTATGCCCGGCGTTCACTTTCGCGCGCACTCGGCATTTCCTTCAAGGAAGCCGCCCGGCCTTCTTCTCGATCCTTGCAGATCTCGCTTCAGGACGAACTTCCGAAATGACTTGCAAGCCTCTGATTTCTCAGGCCTTGCCGGTCAGGATTTCTCCGCACCTTCCCATCTCGGCAAGGAAATCGTCTCATGGGAGGCGAGTCGAACAAAGCGAATTTTACCGATATTTGCCTCCCGCGATTCAAAAGCTGTGGATGAATGTGGATAACTTCAATTATATTTGTAATATCAATTCGTTACGTCTGACCCCATGAAACTGCTTCCCATCCTGCCTGATCGAAAATTGCGATCAGTCCCGGCCTGCCGCCCCCTCTTCCGTTCATCGCATCCGTTCTTCCTTTCATCGGAAAATTTAATCCCACCGGAACAATGATTTGCACCGTTGCCGCACGTTCATGCAGCCATGCTAGGACTGGGCGGGTTGAACCGGCAAAAGTTTCGGAGGAGATAATCATGCGTAAAGCCATTCTAACCCTGGCCGCGGTGTCGCTGGCCGTGCCTGTTTCCATGGCTTTCCCGACGGACGGCGCGCAGGCTCGCAAACATTACCGTTACAAGGAATGGCGCGGTCGCGACGGCCGCACCTATTGCCGCAAGTCCAACGGCACCACCGGCCTGATCGTCGGCGGCGTGGGCGGGGCGCTGCTCGGCCGGACCATCGATACGGAAGGCGATCGCGCGACCGGCACGATCCTGGGGGCCGCGGGCGGCGCGCTGCTCGGCAAGGAGATCGACAGCAAGCGTCGTTGCCGCTGACGGCCGGCCTATCGCAATAAAAGGGGCGGCTTCCTGATGGGAGCCGCCCCTGTCTTTACGCCCGCCAGCGGCAGCTCATTGGGCGGTCGCACCCTTGGCGTCGGCGACGTCGAACCTTACGGCCTGACCGCCGGTCACACCGGAAACGCGGCCATTCTTTACCGCCAGATTGAAGGCGACGGCATCGGGGAAACGACGGCCCTTGATGATCCGGCCGGTCTTGGTTTCCTTCACTTCATACACATAGGTGTAGCCTTCATGTGTGAAGCGCTGCTTGCCAGCTTCTTCAGCATGGGCGGGAGCGATGACGGCAAGGGCGCCAAGCGCGCCGGAAACAACAAATTTGGACAGCATTCGCATGGGGTTTCTCCTTGTGAATGCCGATCAAACACCTCTTTGCGTTCTTGTTCTTACCGGACCAATGTCGTCGGCGTGCAACCGCTCAGCAATCGCAAACTTCGCCGCGGCGATTGCGCGCCGCGCAACCATAGCCAATGGCGGCTCACCTCTTCGACAGGGCCAGGATATGCCGGAACTCCTGCTCGCTGAGCGGCGAGACGGACAGGCGCGACTGACGCAGCATGACCATGCCGGACAGCGCCGAATCGGCCTTCATGGCTTTCAGCGTCACCGGATTTGCCAGTTTTTCCTTCGGCGCGACGTGGACGGCGACCCATTTCCCCGTTTCATCCGTGCTGTCGGGGGCGGCTTCCTCGACGATTTCCATCACGCCTACCGCCTCGACGCCGATATTGCTGTGATAGAAAAGAGCGAGATCCCCCTTCTTCATCGCCATCATGTGCAGTTTCGCCGTATGATTGCGCACGCCATCCCATTCCGCCTTCCCCTTTTCGACGAGGTCGTCATAGGAAAAGACGTCGGGCTCGGATTTCATCAGCCAATAGTTCATGCCCCCTCCTTGCATGAGCGGCAAAGGGCGATCAAGGACCAGGCGGGCATTGGGAAAAGGAAGGTGACGGCATGACTCAATCCGGACCGGATCAAATGCCGCTGCTGTCCCTCGCAAACATGGACAAAGCGGCCTTTGCCGCGGCTTTGGGTACGTCCTTCCGACGGTTCGGCTTCGCGATGATATGCGATCACGGCATCGATCAGGCGCTGATCGACAGGGGCTGGGCGCTGGCCCGCTCCTTCTTCGCGCTGCCCGATGAGGTAAAATCCCGCCACGACGCGCTGGGCAATGGCGGGCAGCGCGGCTACACCGCGTTCGGGCGGGAAATCGCAAAGGGCGCGCGCGAAAACGACCTCAAGGAATTCTGGCATATCGGGCGCGATCTGCCCGCCGGCGATTCGCTTGGGCAGACCATGCCGCCAAATGTCTGGCCGGAGGAGCTGCCGGATTTCCGCCCGGTCTTCACCCGCCTCTTCGGGCAGTTCGATCAGGTTGGCGCAGAGCTGTTGTCGGCCGTCGCGCTGTGCCTGGGGCTGGAGGCCGACTGGTTCGACGATCCCATCCGCAACGGCAATTCGATCCTGCGCCTGCTCCACTATCCTCCCGTCTCTCCACAAGCGCCCGGCATCCGCGCGGGCGCGCATGAGGACATCAACCTCATCACCCTGCTGCTCGGCGCGGAGGAAGGCGGGCTGGAGCTGAAGGACCGGAGCGGCAATTGGCTGCCTGTGACCCCGCCGCCGGGCGCGCTGGTCATCAATGTAGGCGACATGCTGCAAAGGCTGACCAACCACGTCCTGCCTTCGACCAGCCATCGCGTCGTCAATCCGCCGCCGCAACGGCGCGGATATTCGCGCTATTCCATGCCCTTCTTCCTGCATTTGCGGCCCGATTTCGTCATCGACGCCCTGCCGCAATGCGTGAGCGCGGCGAATCCGCGCCGCGATCCGCCGATCAGCGCGCATGACTATCTGACCGAACGGCTGGTCGAGATCGGGCTGGTCGCGAAGGAATAAGGATTTGGGAATGGGCCGGTGCGACGTCCGTTATTGGCCGGAATCAGTTATTTCCGGCCGCGCCCAAGCGTGATGCCGATCTCCTCGCCCCGCTCGCTGAGCGCCAGTTTCACGATCTTCACCTGGACGTGGCTGACCTTGCTGTCCTGAAGGAAGATGGTGTCGATGATATGGTCGGCCACCGCCTCGATCAGCGTGAAATGCCCGCCTTCGGGCAAAGCGGACGTCGCCGCATGTTTCAGGTCCATATAGTTTTTGGACTGATTCAGCGGCGTATCCGGCTCATAATGATCCGCGATGCGGAGCTGCGCACGGATGGATATCCGCAGCGGCTGAGGCAGATGCGTTTCCTCCGAATAGATGCCGGTCAGCACGTCGACGTGCAGGTTGTTGACCTCCAGCGTCAGAAAATCGTCAAATGGAGTGTCCATAGCTCGCCATAATCGGGCCGCCGGGCCATCCCGCGCGGACCAGTTTACACTTTCAATTTATGCGGCAGGCGCTAAAGCCCGCCGCTTCCCGGCGCGGTCCATGCGCCATTGACGGCGGATCGGCAAGACGTGTCATCGATAGTGCCCCTGAATCTTGTGCCGGAAGACGCGATAGAGCGCTTGCTGGACAACGCATTCGGCATGGACCGGCATGGGCGCACCGCCTATCTGATTCGCAACGACATGCCGTGGCTGAACGCCTTGTCCTTCGGCATGGTGGCCGAAGACGGCGCACTGGTCGGCTCCCTGCAAAGCTGGCCGGTCGCCCTCACCCGCGAGGATGGCGCGCAGACGCCCCTCATCATGGTAGGCCCGGTGGCGGTCGCACCTTCGCTCCAGCGCACCGGGCATGGAAGGATGATGATGGATGCGGTGGTCGCCGCTGCCCGCGCCCATGCGACCGAGCCGCTGATGATGATCGGAGATCCGGAATATTATGGCCGATTCTGGGGCTTTTCCGCGGAAGGCACCCAGGGATGGGATGCCCCCGGCCCGTTCGAACCGCGACGGCTGCTGGCCCTGTCGGTCGACGGACGCCCGATCGGCGGCAGCGGGATGCTTGGCCCCCGAATTGCGGTCGCGGCCTGATTTCCCTTTTGCCTTCGGGCGCGGCTCACCCTATCTCGGCTCCATGCCGATGGAACCGCCGCCCGATCTTGCCAGCCTGTCCCTGACCGATATCGCGCGCCTGCTTGCCGAAAAGCGCCTGCCGCCGGTCGACAAGTGGAACCCGGAGCATTGCGGCGACAGCGAAATGCGGATCGCTCGCGACGGCACATGGTTTCACCAGGGATCGCCCATAGGTCGCGAAGCCATGGTGCGCCTTTTCTCCACCATCCTGCGGCGTGAGCCGGACGGCTCCTACGTCCTCGTCACCCCGGTCGAAAAGCTCTCCATCGAAGTGGAGGACGCCCCTTTTGTCGCGGTCGAGTTGAAAAGCGAAGGCGTGGGCAAGGATCGCGCCCTCGCCTTCCGCCTCAACACCGGCGATCTGGTGGCGGCAGGACCGGACAACGCGCTCACCGTGCGCGAGGGGGAGAACGGTCCCCATCCCTATCTGTATGTCCGGGGCGGCATGGAAGCGCTGGTCGCGCGCAGCGTCTATTATGAACTGGTGAACCTTGCCCTTGACGAAGGCGGCGAGCGGGTCGGCCTGTGGAGCAACGGCGCATTCTTCCCGCTGGACGGCGCGGCATGACGCTGGCCGAACGATTGCGCGCCGCCTTGATCGAGGGGCATAGGGAAGAGACGATCCTCCTTCCCTCCGCCACGCGCGATCCGCGGATCGATGGCGAGATGGTGCTGGCGCCCGCCGCCGTGCTGGTAGCGATCACCGACCGCGCCGACCCCGGCCTTATCCTTACGCAAAGGTCATCCTCGCTCCGCACCCATGCGGGGCAGGTCGCCTTCCCCGGCGGCCGGGTGGATGAAAGCGATCCGGATGAAATCGCGGGCGCGCTGCGGGAAGCGCGGGAGGAGATCGGCCTGCCGTCGGACCAGGTGCAGATCATCGGGACGTCAGACCGCTATCATACCTTCACCGGTTTCGACATCGTGCCGGTATTGGGCGTCGTTCCACCGGACCTGCCGCTCGTCCCCCAGCAAAGCGAGGTTGACGACTGGTTCGAACTCCCGCTCGCCTTCGCGCTCGATCCCGCGAACCGCATCAAGAGAGTGATGGAATTTCAGGGTGCTGAGCGGCATTATTACGAGATACTCTGGAAAGAGCGCCGCATCTGGGGCGTGACCGCCGCGATCCTCGCCAACCTCTCGCGCAGGCTGGGATATGACCGCATCGCTGCCTGACGCCCCGTGGCGTCACCGGCCGGGCTTCGATGGTCTGCTCATCGCGCTGGAGGCGGAGCGCGGCCATGCGCGCTTCGTCGGCGGCGCGGTGCGCGACAGCCTGCTGGGCCTGCCGGTCAACGATCTGGACATCGCGACCACGCTCTCGCCGCAACAGGTCATGGAGCGGCTGAAAGCGGCGGGGATCAAGGCCGTGCCGACCGGCATCGATCATGGGACCGTCACCGCCGTCATAGCGGGCGGCCCGGTCGAGATCACGACGCTGCGCCATGACGTCAGCACGGACGGCCGGCGCGCCACCATCGCCTATACCGACGATTGGCGGGAGGATGCGGCCCGGCGGGATTTCACCATCAACGCCCTTTATGCCGATCCGCTGACGGGCGAGATCAGCGATTTCTTCGGCGGCGTCGCCGATCTGGAGGCCCGGCGCGTGCGTTTCATCGGCGATGCCGCCGCGCGCATCGCGGAGGATCACCTTCGCATCCTGCGCTATTTCCGTTTTCTCGCGCGTTTCGGCCGGGACGCTCCCGACATGCAAGCCTATGGCGCCTGCAAGGCGGCGGCCAACAGCCTGATGGCCCTGTCGCGCGAACGCATAGCCGATGAAATCCTGAAGCTGCTGTCGGTGGCGGCGCCCGTAAATGCCCTGCGCCTGATGGTGGACGGCGGCATATTGCGCCCTGTCCTGCCGGAAATCGACGCAGCGGGGGTGGAACGGCTCGCGACCCTTATCGAACGAGAGCGAGCCTCGGCCACCGATCCCGCGCCGCTGCGCCGGCTGGCCGCGCTGCTCCCCGCCGATGCCCGCGCGGCCGATGCCGTGGGCGCGCGGCTCAAACTCTCCAACAAGGCCCGCAAGCGGCTTGCCGCCGCATTGGACGCCACGCCGCACGATCTGCCCGTGCGCGCGCTTGCCTGGCGCGTCGGGGTGGAAAGCGCGACGGATCGCATCCTTCTCGATTTTTCCGCGCCGTTGTCCGGTCTGTCCACGCTTGAAGGATGGACGCCCCCCAGCCTGCCCATCGGCGGCGGCGCGTTGATCGCACGCGGCCTCGCGCCCGGACCGGACGTGGCCAGAGCGCTTGGCGAAGTGCAGGAAATCTGGGTGGCGGAGGGCTTTCCCGACGCCGCCCGCGTCGCTGAGATAGCGGATCAGACGGTTTCGAAGTTCCAGCGCGCGCGCCAATAATCGAACGCGTCCGCTTCGCTCATCGGCCTGGCGAAATAATAGCCCTGCCCCTGCCAGCAGCCCATGCGTTGCAGTTCCAAGGCCAGTTCCTGCGTTTCGATGCCCTCCGCCGTCACGCGCAGGTTGAGCGATTCGGCGAGCGACAGGATCGTCCGGACGATCACCGCCTTGTCCCGGTCTTCCAGCATGGAAAAGACGAAGCTGCGGTCGATCTTCAATATGTCGATCGGCAGGCTGTGCAGACTGGCGAGGTTGGAATAGCCGGTGCCGAAATCGTCCATCGCGATATGCATCCGCAGATCCTTGAGCGCGACCAGCAGCTTGCGCGCCTTGCCGGGGTCCGCCACGATCGCGCTCTCGGTGATTTCGGCGGTCAGCCGGTTGCCCGCGATGCCGGAATAGTGCAGCGCCTCCTCGAACATGGACGCCACGTCGTCGCGCGCCATCTGGATCGGCGAAAGGTTCACGTTCATGCCCACCGGCAAAGGCTCGCCGAATTTGGCATCCCATCGGCTCAGCGTCTGGGTCGCCTCATAGGTCGCCCAGCGCCCCAGCGGCGCGATCAGGCCGCTTTCTTCCGCCACGGCGATGAATTCGGCGGGGGAAACATGGCCCAGTTCCGGATCGTGCCAGCGCGCAAGCGCTTCGAAACCCGTTATTTCACCCGTTTGCAAATGGATGAGCGGCTGGAACGCAAGCGTCAGCCCGCCTTGCGCCAGAGCATCGCGCAGCTTGCTTTCCAGCGTGAAGCGCCGCTGCGCTTCCTTGAGCACGCCGTTGCGGTAGATTTCGACCTTGCCGCTCCGCTTGGCGATCTTGACCGCGGCCTGCGCCTTGCGGATCACATCGTCGGGATCTTCCCCGATATTCGCGGAAAGAGCGCAGCCGATCGCGCAATCCACGCGGATATGCAGTCCGCTAAGGCGGATGGGTGCGCTCAGTGCGTCATTGATTCTCTGGGCAATCTGAAGTGCGTCCGATAATCCGTTGTTAAGGCGTGCGAAAACGGCGAAGTCATTGCCGCCGATCCGCGCGAGCACGTCGCCCTGGCGCAGGCAGGACTTGAACCGCTTCGCCACCGTGATGAGCAATTCGTCGCCCGCCATCGGTCCCAGCGATTCATTGACTCGGCTGAACCGGCTGAGATCGATCGCGATGATGCCGAACTGTGCGGTTTCAGGCCATGTGGAATGACAGATGCGATCGTCGATTTCCTCGCCGAAACCGGCCCGGTTCGGCAGGGCCGTCAATCCATCGGACAGCAATTCGCGGCGCAGGCTTTTTTCGACGCTGCGCTCGCGTGTGCAATCGACCGCCGTGAAAAGATATTGCTGCCCGCCGTCGCTCCCGTTCGGCAAGCGCCCGATCATGCACAGGAAATGTTCCGGACCCAGCGGGCCTTCCCGCCTCAGTTCGAAACTGTCCCGATCGCGTTTCGATGCGATGAAATGCTGGATCTTCTTCGCCCACTCGCCAAACGCCTTCTGGCCTTCGTCGTCCCGGGGCGTCGCGGTGGGGAAGGTTTTTGCAAAGGCTTCGTTCGCGCCGACGACCATCAACAGGTCATCCGCATATGTCAGAATGGCCGCATATTGGCCCAGAGCCGCCAGCCATTGGGCCGTATCGATGATCGGTTCGGCACGCGACGCATCGTGCGCACGCACAGGCGCGTCCCCGGTCTTGTCTGAAAGGCCGCTTCGAACCGACATGGTTTCCGGGGTAAAACGAAACGGTAAATTTTCCGGAAACGTGATTGGCTTTTCACATCAAAAGCGATTGTCGCGAGGGAACCCCGTTGGCGGCATCCGTCCGGCGGCTCCCCTGGCCACGCGCCAGGGGGTCATGTCGGCTTCGGTGCGGGTCCGCCCGGTTTCTCCGCCCATCGTCCAGCTCAGCCCATCGGCGAAGCGGAACGCGATGGCATCGGACAATCCTCCGTCGCGATAGCGTTGCATCTGCACGCCCTGCCCGCGCGCCATGCGCGGCATTTCGGTCAACGAATAGACCAGCAGCTTGCGGTTCTCGCCAACGACCGCAACGCTGTCCGCGTCCTGCGCGATGGGACGCACGACCGTCAGCTTCGCGCCGGCGCGGACATTCACCACCTGCTTGCCCTTGCGCGTTTCCGCGATCACATCCCCCATCGCCGCGACGAAGCCGCGCCCGTCCGATGCCGCCAGCAGCAACTCGCCGCCGGTCCGCGCGGGCAGCAGGGCGACGATGCCGCCTTCATTGTCCATGTCCACCATCATCCGCACCGGATCGCCGAAACCGCGTCCGCCCGGCAGCTTGTCCGCGCCCAGCGTGTAGATGCGGCCCGTTTCCGTTGCCAGCAGCAGCTTGTCGGTCGTGTGCGCGTGGAAGGCGATCAGGGGACCGTCGCCTTCCTTGAACTTGAGCGTATCGGCCGACGCCAGGTCGCGATGCCCGCTCATCGCCCTGATCCATCCGCGTTCGGACAGGATCACCGTGATCGGCTCCCGCTCGATCATCGCCTCCAGCGGGATTTCGCGGGCCGGGGCGGCTTCCTCGACCAGGCTGCGCCGCCGGCCGATTTCGCTGTCGGGCGAATAGCGTTTGCGCAGGTCCGCCAGATCCTTTTTCAGCCGTGTCCGTTGCCGGGCCGGACTTTCGACGAGCTTGGTCAGTTCCTCGCGCTCTTTCAACAGGCCCGAATGTTCGCGGCGAAGCTCCATCTCCTCCAGCTTCCGCAGGGAGCGCAGCCGCATGTTGAGGATCGCCTCGGCCTGCCGGTCGTTAAGCTGGAACTCCTCCATCATCACCGCCTTCGGTTCATCCTCGGTGCGGATGATCTCGATCACCCGGTCGAGGTTGAGATAGGCGATGATATAGCCGTCCAGCAGTTCCAGCCGCGCCGCGATCTTGTCCAGCCGGTGCTGCGCGCGCTTCACCAGCACGTCGATCTGGTGCCGCAGCCATTCGACCATCACCTCGCGCAGGCCCATGACGCGCGGGGTCCGGCTGGCATCCAGCACGTTGAGGTTCAGGCTGAAACGGTTCTCCAGGTCGGTCAGCCGGAACAGGCTGTCCATCAGCACATCGGGATCGACCGTGCGGGCGCGCGGTTCGATGACGATGCGGATTTCCGTGTCGCTCTCGTCCCGCACATCGGCCAGGATCGGCAGTTTCCGGTCGTTGATGAGCGCCGCGATCTGCTCGATCAGCTTGGATTTCTGCACCTGGAAAGGGATTTGCGTGACGATGGCGACCCATGTGCCGCGTCCGCCCTCTTCCTTGTGCCAGCGCGCCCTTGTGCGGAATGCGCCGCGCCCGGTCGCATAGGCTTCCGAGATGATGGAGGGGCTGTCCACCAGCACGCCGCCGGTCGGGAAGTCCGGTCCCTTCACGATCTCCATCAGCGCGTTGTGATCGGCCTCCGGATTGTCGATCAGGAGCGTGGCGGCGTCGATCAGTTCCGCGACATTATGCGGCGGGATGCTGGTCGCCATGCCGACCGCGATGCCGCTCGCTCCATTGGCGAGCAGGTTGGGGAACAGGCCGGGAAATACCTCGGGCTCCTCATCCTCGCCATTATAGGTTGGGCGGAACTCGACCGTGCCTTCGTCCAGGCCCGCCATCAGGTCGGCGGCCGCCTGTGTCAGCCGCGCCTCGGTATAGCGCATCGCCGCCGCATTATCGCCGTCGATATTGCCGAAATTCCCCTGCCCGTCGACCAGCGGCGTGCGGAGCGAAAAGTCCTGCGCCAGACGCACCATCGCATCATAGACCGACGCGTCGCCATGCGGGTGATATTTGCCGATGACGTCGCCCACGACGCGGGCGCATTTCTTGTATCCGGTCGTGTTGCGCGCCGGATTGGCCATCAGCACCTCGGGCGAGGCGCCCCCCGGCTCCATCTTGAGCAGCCGCATCGCCCAGAGCAGCCGCCGATGCACCGGCTTCAACCCGTCGCGCAGATCCGGCAGCGACCGCGCGGTGATCGTGGAAAGGGCATAGACCAGATAGCGCTGCGACAGCGCATCGTCGAAAGGATGGTCCTTGATGGCGTCGAACGGGTCGCGGAAATCAGTCATTGCCAGCCGAATAGCAAGCCGGAAGACGATGGGGAACGCTTTTCCGCATGAACCCTGCCTCCCAAAGAAATTGTGCAGTTGCAGCAAATGAGGGGTTGCGAAATCCGGCGAGTGCTCCACTTTTAGGGCGTGACCCATTCCCCCCTTTCCCTCCCCCCTCTTCCGCCGCCCCCACAGGCGTTGCTGGACGGCGCGTCGCTTTTCCTCGATTTCGACGGGACGCTGACGCCGATCGCCGCCACGCCCGACGGCGTGGCGGTGGATCAGGACCTCCTCCGCCTGCTCGAACGGTTGCGCGAGCGGCTGGACGGCCGCCTCGCCATCGTCAGCGGACGTTCGGTCGCCACCTTAAGGGAGCTTGGCTTTTCTCCCTTTCTGCTGGCCGGCACGCACGGGCTGGAGTTCGCGCGCCCCGACGGCCCGGTCGAAGCGCCCGACCGCCCCGCCGCCGTGGATGCGGCGGAAGCCGCCTTCCACGCCTTTGCCGACGACAAGTCCGGCCTGCTGGTCGAGCGCAAGTCGATCAGCGTCGGCCTGCATTTCCGGGGTGCGCCGCAATGGGGCGAGGAAGCGGGCGGCCTTGCGGCCGATCTCGCCGCGCGGCACGGTCTTCAACTGCAACCGGGCAAGATGCTGTTCGAACTGCGCCCCGGCGGCGCGGACAAGGGCAGTGCGGTCCATGCCCTCATGTCCCGCGCGCCGATGAAGGCGGGCACGCCCCTCTTCATCGGCGACGACGTGACCGATGAGGAAGGTTTCGCCGCCGCCGCCGAACTGGGCGGAAACGGCATATTGGTGGGAACGCCCCGCGAAACGCGGGCAGGCTTTTCCCTGGAACAGGTGGCGGCCGTCAGGCATTATCTGCAACAAGGGGTGTCGGCCTGACCCGGCGGCCCCCTTTCGTGTGGAACCGGACAAAAAAGGGGGCAGACCAATAGTCGATCATAGCGACACTCTCATGGGCGGAAACGGACGGACGCTCGACCTCTGGCCCATCGGGAACTGCCAGGCGTCGGCCTTGATCGACCGGGCCGGGCGCATGATCTGGGCCTGCGTCCCGCGCGTGGACGGCGACCCGGTCTTTTCCGCGCTGCTGGACAACAAGGACTGGCGCAGCCCGGACGCGCGCGGTTTCTGGGCGATAGAGCTGGAAGGCTGCGTCCAGATCGAACAGCGCTATGTCCGCAACACGCCGGTCCTGGTCACACGGCAGAGCGACGCGCAGGGCAATGCCGTCGAAACCTATGATTTCTGCCCGCGCTACCGGCACAAGGGGCGCATGTACCGCCCCGTGGCCTTCGCCCGCGTGGTGCGGCCCGTGGCGGGATCGCCCCGTATCCGCGTCCGCTTTCGCCCGACGACGAGCTGGCATTCGGAACATGTGCCGATCAGCTACGGCTCCAACCATATCCGCATCGTGCTGTCCTACATGGCGATGCGGATATCGACCAACGCGCCCATCGGCCTCATCAGCCAGGAAAGCTGGTTCCGCCTCGAACATGACATCCATTTCTTCATGGGGCCGGACGAAAGCTTTTCCGACGCCCTGCGCCCCGCCATCGAACGGATGCTCGACGACACGGTGCATGAATGGCAGACCTGGGTGCGCAGCCTCGCCATTCCGCCCGAATGGCAGGAAGCGGTCATCCGCTCCGCCATCACGCTGAAACTCTGCCAGCATGAGGAGACGGGCGCCATCGTCGCGGCGCTGACCACGAGCATCCCCGAACATGCCGACAGCGGCCGCAACTGGGATTATCGTTACTGCTGGATCAGGGATGCCTATTATACGGTGGAGGCGCTCAACCGGCTGGGCGCGCTCGACGTGTTGGAAAGCTATCTCGTCTACCTTCGCAACATCGTGGACAATGCGCGCGGCGGGCATATCCAGCCGCTCTACGACGTGCGCGGCAACGCCACGCTGGAGGAATGGGAAGCCGCCAACCTGCCCGGCTATCGCGGCATGGGACCGGTGCGCGTGGGCAACGCGGCCTATTCGCAGATCCAGCATGACGCCTATGGTCAGATCGTGCTGTCCTCGGTGCAGGGATTCATCGACCAGCGCCTGCTCCGCATGGCGGGCCACGCGGATTTCGAGTCGCTGGAGGCGGTGGGCGAGCGCGCCTGGCAGGTCTATGACCAGCCGGACGCGGGCCTGTGGGAACTGCGCACCCGCGCCCATGTCCACAGCTACAGCGCGGTCATGTGCTGGGCCGCCTGCGACCGGCTGGCCCATGCCGCTTCCGCGCTCGACCTGCCGCTGCGCGCCGCGCATTGGAACAGCCGGGCGGAAGCCATGAAACAGCGCATACTCGAATGCGCATGGCGCCCCGACAGCAAGGCCATCTCCGCCAATTTCGAGGATGATGCGCGCGACGCGTCGCTGCTCCAGCTGCTCGACCTGCGCTTCCTCAAGGCGGAAGATCCGCAATTCATAGGCACGCTGGCCGCGCTCGAAACGGACCTGCGCCGGGGCAACAACATGCTGCGCTACAGCGCGCCCGACGATTTCGGCGAGCCTGTCACGGCCTTCAACGTCTGCACCTTCTGGCTGATCGAGGCGCTGCACCGCACCGGCCGCAGCGAAGAGGCCCGCGACCTGTTCGAGGAAATGCTGTCCCGCCGCACCGCCGCCGGGCTGCTTTCGGAAGACATCGATCCGGTGACGGGAGAATTGTGGGGCAATTATCCGCAAACATACTCATTGGTCGGCATCATCAACTGCGCCGTGCTGCTGAGCAAACCATGGAGCGTGATGCGATGAGCCGCCTGATAGTCATATCCAACCGGGTCAGTCGCCCCGGCAAGTCCAGCAACCAGGGCGGCCTGGCCGTCGCCCTCTCGCAGGCGTTGCGGGAAAGCCGGGGCATCTGGGTCGGCTGGTCGGGCGAGGTGACGGATCATTTCACCGGCCATATCGGCTTTGCGGAAGCCGACGGCGTCAAGACCGCGACCATCGACCTGGAAGAGCAGGATGTCGACGAATATTACAACGGCTACGCCAACAAGACGCTGTGGCCGCTCTTCCATTTCCGCATCGACCTGGCCGAATATGAGCGCGACTTCGAAGGCGGCTACAACCGCGTCAACCAGCGCTTCGCCGACTGCGCCAGCCCCCTGATCGAGCCGGAGGACATCATCTGGGTGCAGGATTATCACCTGATCCCGCTGGGCCAGATGTTCCGCGACCGGGGTCTCAAGAACCGCATGGGCTTCTTCCTCCACATCCCCTGGCCGCCCACGCGCCTGCTCGTCTCCCTTCCCCACCACACCAAGCTGGTGAGCAGCCTGTTCGCCTATGACGTGGTCGGATTTCATACCGAGGAATGGCTCGAATCCTTCCGCCACTATATCGAAAAGGAAATGGGCGGCACGGTGAAGGGCGACTATGTGACGCTCGGCGACCGCACCATACAGGCGATCGCCTGCCCCATCGGCATCAACGCGCAGGCTTTCGCGCAGGCCGCCACCAGCGAAACCGCGCAGAAGATGCACCGGCAGGTCCGCGCCTCGCTCCAGGACCGCGCCCTGATCGTCGGCGTCGACCGGCTGGATTACAGCAAGGGGCTGGAGGAGCGCTTCAACGGCTATGCCCGTTTCCTCAAGGATCACCCCGAATATCACCGCAAGGTCGTGCTGGCCCAGATCGCCCCGCCCTCCCGCGGCGAAGTGGAAAGCTACCAGCAGATCCGCGCCACGCTGGACGCGCTGGCAGGCCGCATCAACGGGCAATATAGCGATGTCGACTGGACCCCGATCCGCTATGTGAATCAGGGCTATCCCCGCGACCAGCTCGCCGGCATCTACCGCGCGGCGCGGATCGGGCTGGTGACGCCGCTGCGCGACGGCATGAACCTTGTCGCAAAGGAATATGTGGCGGCGCAGGACCCGGACGATCCCGGCGTGCTCATCCTCTCCCGCTTCGCCGGCGCCGCGATCCAGCTCAAGGACGCGCTGCTCATCAATCCCTACAGCCCGGAGGAGATGTCCGACGCGATCAGCCGCGCGCTCGACATGCCGCTCGAAAAGCGAAAGGCACGCTGGCGGGCGATGATGGACAGCGTGGAAACGCAGGACATAAGCTGGTGGCGCGAAGCCTTCACCAGCCGGCTGATGGCGGCGCAGGACAAGACCCAGCTTTCCGAAGCGGAAACGGCGAGCTGAATGGAAGACGAACCCACCGGCCTCATCGCCGGCCTGCGCGCCCGATCCTCTGTCCTGCTGGGCATCGTCGGCCTGGCCGCATGGATGGCGCTGTTGTGGTTCATGTTCGGCGACGTGCTCTAAAGCGCACCGATTGCGCCCCTGCCCGCTTTGGTCTATGGGCGGCGCCAAGCAGCCCCGGCACCCGCTGATCCCCTTCGATTCGCGTTTGCCGGGGCGCATTCTTTTTCAGGAAGACAGGAGCGCGCATGGCTCGTCGCCGCCAGATCTACGAAGGCAAGGCCAAGATCCTTTACGAAGGGCCGGAGCCGGGCACGATCATCCAGTATTTCAAGGATGACGCGACCGCCTTCAACGCGCAGAAGAAGGGCACGATCACCGGCAAGGGCGTGCTCAACAACCGCATTTCCGAGCATATCTTCACCCTGCTCGGCCAGATCGGCGTGCCCACGCACTTCATCCGCCGCCTCAACATGCGCGAACAGCTCGTGCGGCAGGTGGAAATCGTGCCCATCGAGGTGATCGTCCGCAACGTCGCCGCCGGATCGCTCAGCAAGAAGCTGGGGATCGAGGAAGGGACTCAGCTTCCCCGCACCCTGATCGAATATTGCTACAAGGACGATGCGCTCGGCGATCCGATGATCTCCGAAGAGCATATCGCCTGCTTCGGCTGGGCCACGCAGGAAGAGATGCACGACATCGCCGACATGGCGATCCGCATCAACGACTTCATGTGCGGCCTGTTCGCCGCCATCGGCATCCGCCTGGTCGACTTCAAGCTGGAATTCGGCCGCCTGTGGGACGGCGACTACAGCCGCGTCATCCTGGCCGACGAGATCAGCCCGGACGGTTGCCGCCTGTGGGACATGGCGACAGGCGAAAAGCTGGACAAGGACCGTTTCCGCCGCGATCTGGGCGGCGAAGTCGAAGCCTATCAGGAAGTCGCCCGCCGTCTGGGCCTGCTGCCCGAGGGCGCGGACACGACCGTGCTCGACCTCGACACCCACCGCAAGAAACGCAGCAAGGACTGACCTTTCCGGCGGACGCTTTCACCCCGTGATCGCGTCCGCCATCAGCTTGATCCCCAACAGCACCATCAGCACGTAAATCAGCGTGTAGAACCGCGCCGGATCGACCCGCCGCACCAGCACCACCCCGGCGAACGTCGCGGCGATCGCCACCGGCGCCAGCATCGCCGTCGCGGTCAGATTCTCCCGCGTGAACTCGCCCAGCGCGGCATAGGCGGGCACCTTCATCCAGTTCATCACGGCAAAGGCGATGGCGGTCGTCCCCACCAGCACATCGCGCGGCAGGCGCTTGGGCAGCACCCACATCTGAAAGGGCGGCGCGCCCGCATGCGCGATCTGGCTGGTGAAGCCCGTCGCCACGCCGAACAGCACCCCCACCCAGGCGGGAGAGTTGGACGGCAGCACGATGGCCCTGCCCCGCTCGACCCACAGCCTTTGCAGCCCGAACAGAACGGAAATCGCGCCCAACACGCCCAGAACGGCGGTTTCGGGCACCTCCGCCGCGAACAGATAGCCCAGCAGCACGCCCATCGCCATGCCCGGCAGCATCACGCACAGCACATGCCGGTCCCAGCTATGGCGGAACGCCCAGACGCTCACCGCATCCTGCAAGATCAGGATCGGCAGCAGGATCGCGGCGGCCCGGACCGGGTCGATCGCCAGCGCCATGACAGGCATCGCCAATGACCCGACGCCTGCGAATCCGCCCTTGGCGAGTCCCGAAATGACGACGGCGACGATGGCGCAGGCATAATAGAGCAGGGCGGAATCCATGGCACCGGCTAAAGCAGGTCGGCAAGCGGGTTGAAACCCCCTTTTGCGGCCAGTCTCACAGGACCGAAACGGCATATCCTCTTGCTTGCGCGGGCTGCCGCGCCTAGGGGATCGCAAAAGCCATCCACGGAGTTCCGCACCTCATGAAAGCCCGCATCTTCGTCACCCTCAAGGGCGGTGTCCTCGACCCGCAGGGCAAGGCGATCCATCATGCGCTCGAAGGTTTAGGCTTTGGCGGCGTCAACGACGTGCGCGCCGGCAAGCTGATCGAGCTGGACCTGGCCGACGGCACCAGCGACGAAGATATCGACGCCATGTGCCGCAAGCTGCTCGCCAACACGGTGATCGAAAACTACCGCATCGAAAAGGTGGCCTGAGCCATGAGAAGCGCCGTCATCGTCTTCCCCGGCAGCAACTGCGACCGCGACCTCGCCGTGGCGTTCGAGACGGTTACGGGCGCGAAGCCCGCAATGATATGGCACCGCGACACGGACCTGCCCGCCGACATCGACCTGATCGGCGTGCCCGGCGGCTTTTCCTATGGGGACTATCTGCGCTCCGGCGCGATGGCCGCGCGCTCCCCGGTCATGCAGGCGGTGGCGAAGGCGGCGGACCGCGGCGCCTATGTGCTGGGCATCTGCAACGGCTTTCAGGTGCTCACCGAAAGCGGCCTGCTCCCCGGCGCGCTGCTCCGCAATGCGGGCGGCCATTTCGTCTGCCGCGACGTGGCGCTGACCGTCGAGAACGCCCAGAGCGCCTTCACCAGCCGCTATGATGCGGGCGAAACGGTGACCTATCCCGTCGCCCATCATGACGGCAATTATTTCGCGGACGCGGCAACGCTCGACCGGCTGGAAGGTGAAGGCCGCGTGGCGCTGCGCTATGCGGAGGGCGTCAACGGCTCGGCCCGCAATATCGCGGGCATCCTCAACGAAACGGGCAATGTGCTGGGCATGATGCCCCATCCCGAACGCGTGATCGAAGCCGCCCACGGCAAGACCGATGGCCGCCGCCTGTTCGAAGGGCTGGTCGAAGGACTGATGACCCGCGCTTGAGGGCGCGTCTTCCGTAAGATTGGGCTTGCCGCTATTGGCGGTTCTGGGTGGATTGCGGACGTGCGGAGTCCTCTTTCCTCCGTCGCTGGGACGACGGAGGGTTGGACGGCGGAAACTGGCCGATTTCCCCCATGCCGGCGAAAGGCGAAGCGCCATTCCATCCTCGTCGATATCGGGATCGGCCTGCTTCAACAGCGCGCGCGGCCGCGCCAACAGCGCACCCCGCCAATCGGCCGGTTCCTCGATCGTCGTCAATCAACCGGGCCGGCGATTTCTCCGTCGTGGCGACATTCCTCTTCCGACAGCCGGGGGCGCTATCCGTCCCTATGATAGTCATAATCATGGGCGCGTCCCTGCTGCTTGGTCAGGATGCCGCCGATGATGGTTCCCCCCGCGCGCCGCAACCGCTCGACCGCGACCCGCAGCCCGCCATGATGGTTGCGCCCCCATTCCACCACCAGCACCGTCGCCTGCGCCTTGGCCGCCAGCAGCGGCGCATCGGCCAGCCCCAGGATCGGCGGCGCATCGATCAGCACTGTATCGAATCTCTCCCGCGCATGATCTATCAGCCCGTCGAGCGCGGGCGTCGCCAGCAACTCGCCCGGATTGGGCGGAACGGCGGCGCAGGGCAGGACGGACAGCCCCGTCACGCCCGTTTCGATGACGGCGTCCTCCACGCGCGCCTGCCCGGTCATGACCTCGCTGATGCCGATAGCGGGAACCAGTCCGAAAAGCCGATGCTGCACCGGCCGGCGCATGTCCGCATCGACCAGCAGCACCTTCTTTCCCAGCGCCGCCAGCGCCCGCGCCAACGCATTGAGCGTCAGCGACTTGCCCTCGCCCTCCTGCGCGCTGGTGACGAGGATGGATCGCGGCAATCCCTCCACCGATGCCAGCAGCAGCGAGGATGCGATGGGGCTGAATATCTCCTGCGGCTGCGCCCGGTCGCCCGTCACCGGCACCGCGCCCAGCATGGGCAGGCCTACGCGCTCGCCCAGCGTCTCGGCCGACGTCACCGCATCGTCGAAGATATGGCGCAGCCCCACCAGCAACAGCCCCAGGAACAGCCCCCCCAGCGAGGCAAGCAGCATCGTGCTGCCGACATGGGGCGAAGAGGGCCGCGCAGGCACCGCCGCCCGGTCCAGCGGCTGGATGCGCCCTGCCTGGAACCCGGCTTGCGAAGCCATGTCGCGGTAACGCTGCAACAGGCTGTCGTGCAGCAGCCGGAACGTATCGACCTGCCGTTCCATGATGCCGATCTGCACGTCGCGCCCGCGCTCCACCTGTGCCTGCCGTTCCAGATCCTTGATTTCCGACGCGATCTGCTTTTCGCCATGGATCGCTACGTCATATTGCTCTTTCAGCGAGGCGCGGATGGTGTTCGCCATCGCATTCGCCTGATCCTCCAGCGCCGCCAGCCGCGCACGGGCCTCGCGCATTTCAGGATGATCGTCCTTGCGGAACTGGCGTTGGCGGACCAGTTCGGCCCGCGCTTCGGCCCTTTGCGTCATCAATTGCTGCATCGCGCCGTTGTTCAGCACTTCGGGCAGGGTATCGACGCTGGAAAGGCGGGCGCTTTCCCACTTCTTCTGCGCCGCGATCCGCTCCGCCGCCGCCTGCGCGCGAAAAGCGTTGAGTTGCGCCAGCCGCGTCGCCACCGATCCCTGCGGCGTGGGCGCGGCGGCATCGCCATCGTCCTTCGCATCCGCCGGAACGCCGCCGACCCGCGCGGCATAGACCGCCATATCGCGCTCCGCCCGCTCCAGGTCCTGCCGCGCCCCATCCAGCTCACCCAGCAGGAAACGCCGCGCCTGCACGCCCGATTCGAACCCGCGCTTCAGGTCCGCCCTGATCAGGCTGTCGGCATAGCTGTTGGCGACCCGCGCCGACAGCACCGGATTGGCGCTGGTGAAGCTGATAAGGATAACCCGCGATTTGCCCGGCAAGTCGATATCCAGATTGTCCTGTAATAGTTTGAGGGCGGTTTCCTGCTCCACCTGCCGCTGGCTGAGCGAACCCGCGCCCTGCTCCGGCCGCTTGTGGCCCATGCCGTCGAAGAAGGTCCGGCTGCCCACCAGCGCCAGTTCCCGTGCCACATCCTCGGCCAGGGCGCGGCTGCGGAGCACTTCGAGCTGCGTCTGCATCAGGGATTCGGTGTCGCCCGGCGTGCTGGGCCGCTGCGTCGCGCCAGCGCCCGCCGCGCCGGCGGGAACGTCCTCCACCTCCACCGAAGCGGTCGCGCGATAATCCGGCGTCGCCATCAGGATGAAGAGCAGACCGGCCAGCACGCACAGCGCCATGGTCAGGAACAGGATCACGCGATGCCGCCGGACGATGGCCCACCCCCGCCACGCCGCCGCGACCATGCGCGCCGGACGCCCTTCCTGCGCGAGCATCGCGTCCTCTTCGGGGATCATGCGGCGTATCTCCCTCATTTGCCGTCCAGCACGATGAAGGCGGTCGTCAAAGCGGGCGCGGCCAGCAGAACGCCGCCCACTATCGCCTTGGCACGAGACAGGCCCACGATCACCATGTCGCCCGGCAGGATTTCGGGATCGGCGGCATCGCCCTTGCGGATTTCCGACAGGTTGAACATGGCCGCCTTGCGCTGCCCCTCTTCCTCCCGCACGACGACGATCTGGCCGAGGCTGGCGAGCCGCGTCGGCCCCTTCGCCATCGCCACCGCCTGGCTGAGCGTCAGCCGCCCGTCAAAGGGAAACAGCCCCGGCTCGCGCACTTCGCCGTCGATGGTGATGCGCCGCCCCACCGCCTGCTTCACGAAGACCGTGACCTGCGGCGACACCAGATAGCGCTGCCCCAGCCGGCCGGCGATCACGTCCGACGCCTCGCTTGCGGACAGTCCAGCCACCGACACATCCCCGATCAACGGCATCCGCACCATGCCCGCCGCCGTCACCCGCGCATCCTCCAGCGACAGGTCCGGCTCATGATAGATGCTGACGCGCAGCACGTCGTCCGGCGCGATGCGATAGTCCATGCCGACGGCCTGCGGCGCGGGAATGGCGGCGTAGGCTTCCTTGCCGCGCGGCGCATCCTCCACCGTGGAGCAGCCCGCCACAGCCGCGCAAAGCGCGGCACAGGCCGATACGCCTATCCTGCCGTGGAAAGACCGCTTCATCCGTCCGGACACCCCTTTCGATCCAATGCCGCACCGTCAGGCAAGCGGCTGGGCTTGGGGGTTAGCGGCGCGTCGACCCTATGGCAACCGCCGCTTGGATGGGCCGCGCGCTCTTGGCGATGGCCGGCGGCGCGTCCGTCAGACCGCGATCCTCCCGGTCGGAGCGTCGGGAATCCGGCGCGGCTGGTCCGGCCAGATGCCGCGCGTATCGTAGACCGCCTTGCCGGCGCGCTCGTCCACGGGGACGGATTTGAACATGTCATGATCGACAAGAATGACGAAAACGCCACATTGTTCCAGAGCCGTATCGAGGTCCATCAACTCAGCGCCCGTGCCTGCGAACTCCATCGGCAATGCCTGGGCATAGGGTTCGACCAGCCTGATCCGGCGCCCATAACGCCGGGCCAGCCGCGCCGCGACCTTGACCGCCGGGCTTTCGCGGAAGTCGTCGATATTCGGCTTGAAGGCGAGGCCCAGGCAGGCGACCGTTTCGCCCGGAAATTCGTCGATCAGGTCCGATGCCCTGGCGACGACATAGTCCGTCTTGCCGTCGTTCACTTCGCGCGCGGTTCGGATCAGCCGGGCATTTTCCGGGTCGCCATGCACGATGAACCACGGATCGACCGCAATGCAATGGCCGCCGACGCCGGGTCCGGGTTGCAGGATATTGACGCGCGGATGCCGGTTGGCGAGGCGGATCACCTCCCACACGTCGATGTCCATCCGCTCGGCGATCACCGACAATTCATTGGCGAAGGCGATATTCACGTCGCGAAAGCTGTTCTCGACCAGCTTCACCATTTCCGCCGCGCGCGCCGTGGTGGTGATGCACTGGCCGCGCACAAACTGGCGGTAAAAGGCCAGCGCCTTGCGCGCGCAGCGGGGCGTGATGCCGCCGATGCAGCGGTCATTATCGATCAGTTCCACCAATATGCGGCCCGGCAACACCCGCTCGGGGCAATAGGCGATGGCGATGTCGCCCGCAACGCCGGGGCCGGGCATTTTGAGGTCCGGCCGAAGCTGCGCGAACAGGTCGCGCATCGCCTCTGTCGTTCCTACCGGAGAGGTGGATTCGAGGATTACCACGTCCCCCGCCTTCAATACCGGCGCGACCGTCCGCGCCGCTTGGAGCACATGGGAAATGTCGGGCGCGCGGTCTTCGGCCACGGGCGTGGGCACCGCGATGATGAATACGTCGCTCGCCTCGACTGCAAGACTGGCGCGCAGATGACCCCGCGACACTACGCCCTGCACCAGCCCGTCGAGATCGACCTCCTCAATATGCACACGGCCCGAATTGACGGTTTCCACGACATGCGCGCTCACATCCACGCCCACGACCTGTGCGCCTCCACGCGCGATCAACGCGGCGGTAGGCAGGCCGATATAGCCAAGACCAATGACGGAAACCTTCTGCTTGGTGTCGACGGGCATGAAACGATCCTGAAAAGCCTGTGATTTCGCTTTCGTTTCTGCCGGGAAATGCTGAAGATTTCGGTAACGACCGCTTGCCTGCGGACCTGATATTGATTTTGATTAAAAATAATTAACCGGCGAATAGCCTTTGGGGGATGCGTTGCGGCTGCACATATGTCACTGACGGCGCGTCCTTTCTGCCCGACAGCAAGATGGGATATGCCCCTCGCCCCATCCCTTGCGGGCGGGGGGCAGTTTCATGCTGCCGTCGCGATGATGCTGGCGATCCGCGCCGCCGCCTTACCGTCGCCAAAAGGGTTATGCGCCCGCGCCATAGCGCCATAGGCCGCTTCATCGTCCAGCAGCGACAGCACTGCGCGCACGATCCGCGCGCGGTCCGTCCCCACCAGCTTCGCCGTGCCAGCCGCCACGCCTTCGGGCCGTTCGGTCGTCTCGCGCATCACCAGCACCGGCTTGCCCAGCGAAGGCGCTTCCTCCTGCACCCCACCGCTGTCCGTCAGCACCAGATGGCACATATCCAGCAACCGCACGAAATGCGGATAATCCAGCGGCTCGATCATCGCGACATTGGCCTTGTCCCCCAGCATCGCGTCCATAACCGGGCGCACATTGGGATTGGGATGCACAGGGAAGATCACCGCCACATCGGGCCGCGCGGCGATATCGGCGATGGAACGCGCGATCGCCTCCATCCCGCCACCGAAATTTTCCCGCCTGTGGCTGGTGACGGCGATAATCCGCTTGCCCGCAAAGCGCGCCGCCAGATCGTCCAGCCCGGCCGCCAGAGACGGCTCCGCCATCACCCGCTCCCGCGTGGCGAGCAGCGCGTCGATCACCGTGTTGCCGGTGACATGGATGCCCTTCGCATCGCGATTCTCCTTGCGCAACGCTTCGGCGGCCGCGTCGGTCGGCGCGAAATTCATGTCTGCGATGCAGGCGACCACGCGCCGGTTCACTTCTTCCGGCCAGGGATGATGAATGTCCCCGCTCCGCAGCCCCGCTTCCACATGGGCCACCGGAATCTTGCGATAATAGGCTGCGAGGCTCGCCACCATGGTGGTCAGCGTGTCGCCGTGCACGACCACCCGATCCGGCCTTTCCGCATCGAAAGCCGCGCCAAGCTCGACGATCAGCTTCGCCGTCAGTGCATCCAATGTCTGATTGGGAGTCATCACATCCAGATCGACGTCCGGCGCAATCCCGGCAATCTCCAGCACCTGATCCAGCAGTCCGCGGTGCTGCGCCGTCACGATGACGCGCGTGTCCACATGAGTCCGCGCTTTCAGCGCATGGATCACCGGAAACAGCTTGATCGCTTCGGGCCGAGTCCCGAAAACCAGCGCAACCTTCATCATCATCCCTTTGTCTGCTTCATCTCCCTTTGCAGACAAAGGTAACGATGGCGTTTACGCCTTGAGCTTCCATCCCTTTTTGAGCAGCGCGTAGCACAGCAGCCCAAGACCGATGTTGAGCGCCAGCAGCACGATGCTGCCCACCACCACATCGCCGTCGGTCGCGGCAACGAAGCCATAGCGGAAGCCCGAAATGGCATAGAAAAACGGATTGGCGTGACTGATCGTCCGAAACGCCGGCGCCAGCCGGTCGATCGAATAGAAAGTGCCGGACAGCAGCGTCATCGGCCCGATCACGAAATTGGTGATCGCGGCGGCATGATCGAACTTTTCCGCCCAGATCGACGTCAGCACGCCGATGAAGGCCGTCAGCCCCGCGCCCATCAGCCCAAACCAAAGAATCGCCCAGGGATGCGCGGGAGTCACATGCACGCCCGGCCACAGCGCCATCGCGCCCCACAATGCGAGGCCCACGGCAAAGGCGCGCGTCACCGCCGCGCCCACCAATGCCAGCAGCAGTTCGCTGCTCGACAGCGGCGGCATCAGATAATCGATCAACGTCCCCTGCATCTTGCCCGCCAGCAGGGAAAAGCTGCTGTTCGCAAAGGCATTGTTCATCATGCCCATGATCATGAGACCCGGCGCGATGAAATCGGCGAAGGGCACACCCAGCACCTGCCGCCCCGCCCCGCCCAGCGCGACCGTGAAGATCACCAGGAACATCAGCGTGGTGACGGCGGGCGCCCAGATCGTCTGGAGCTGCACTTTCATGAAGCGGCGCACTTCCTTGACGTAGAGCGCGCGCGCACCAGCCCAGTTGACGTTGCGAATGACCATCTCACCCGGCTCGTGGAATGGCGGGATCTCGGACACGGAGGCTGCAATTTTGGACTGGTCGTTCATGGCTGGATCGACTATCGGCTGGGCGGATAACCCGCAAGGATGTTGTGCGCGGATTTGAACCCGCGCCGGCGCGCCCCATATAGGGTGCAATTCTTGGAATGTGAGGAGTTTTTCATTGTCCTGGACCGACGAGCGCATCGACCAGCTCAAGGCTATGTGGGAAAAGGGCCTGACCGCCAGCCAGATCGCGGATGAGTTGGGCGGCGTCAGCCGCAACGCGGTGATCGGCAAGGCGCATCGTCTGGGCCTGCAATCCCGGCCTTCCCCCGTGAAGGCGAACGAAGCGCCGAAGAAGCCCGCCGTCTCGCGCAAGCCCGCACCCGCTGCGGCGCCCGCGCTCGATCCGGCGCCCCGCGCCGCCGCGCCCGTGCCGCAACCCGCGCCCGTGCGCGCAGCGGCTCCCGCAGCGCCGGCGCCTGCCCCTGCCCCTGCCGCCCCGGCAGCAGCCGCGCCGCAACAGCCGGCCGCCCCGCAGCCGCGCATCATCTCCGTCGGTCCCGGCGGCTTCCTGCGTCAGGGTCCGGGCGATCAGCAGGCGCCGATTCCTCCCGCGCCCCCGCGCCGTCTGGTTCCCGCCAAGCCCAGCCCGGAAATCGCGGACAAGACGTCTCTGCTCGACCTGACGGAGCGCATCTGCAAGTGGCCGCTGGGCCATCCGGGTGAGCCGGACTTCCATTTCTGCGGTGAGCCGGTGAATCCCGGCTTTCCCTATTGCGTGGAACATTGCGGCCGCGCCTATCAGGCGCAACTCCCGCGCGGCACCCGCCGCCCGCCCCCGCCTCTGCCTTTCGGCGGCCCGCGCGTGCGTTGAGGCAGGGCGCTCAATCGGCCTATTCAACGGGCCAGCAGATTGAGCGCTCGCGTCATCAGCGCAACGAAGCGCGGTTCGTCCAGGCGGGTGGTAGGATTGTTCCATGATCCGCTGACGGCATACCAGTTTCCGTCGCTCGCCTGCGCGAGGAAGTTCATGGCCATGACGCCCGGCTCCGAGCCGCCCTTATAGCCCAGATAGCGCCAGCGGGCGGCGTCGGCGGGAGCTATGCCGGGGTTAACGGCCATGATGGGTAGAGCGTCTCCGCCATGGCGGCGGAGCCAGTCCAGCAGGGCGACTTCATCCTTGGGCGACGCAAACCATTCGAGGCTGTCGATATAGACGGGCGTTTCGGCGACCGAGCCGACATCCACGGCCTTTGCGTCAAGACGCGCGGCGTTTTCGCGAAGGAGCGCACGGCGCTGATCGGGCGAGGCCGCTTCATAGCGGCGTCGCAGATCGCCATTGGCAGGCATTTTCAGGGCAAAGGCTTCGGCGGTGGTGAGAAGCGGGAGAGCCGCGTCGGTGCTGGCGTGTCCGGTGCGGAGAAGGAGGGCGTCGACCTTCCCGCGGCCCAGGGCGAGCAGCAGCGTGTCGGCGGCGCTGTTGTCGCTTTCCGCGATCATCGCGGCGGCAAGGCTGTGGTGCGTCATGGGAGCATTGACGGGATAGGCGGCAAGGCGGCCGGAGAAGCTCTTGCGCGCGAGCGGGATCACGTCGCTCCAGCGGCGTTCGCCCGCCTCCACGGCCCGGGCGAGTTCAGCCAGCACATACAGCTTGAAGGAGGAGCCGATCGCCATCTGGCGGTCCGGTTCGCGGGAGGCGATCCATTGCGGGCCGCTATCGGTCAGGCGGGCGATGGCGAAGGCGCTGCGCCCCGGAAGGGCATCAATGTCGTTGATGACCTTGATAAGGCTGTCATCAGCCTGTTTCGCGCCGACGACCTGAAGGCCGACCACGCGGCCCGGCGGTTGCGACGCGACGACGAGGGTGAAGCCGACCGTGGCGCGTTCATAGCGCACCTCCACCTGGCCGGCGGTCGGGCCGTTCTGACGGACGGAGCCGAGGGACAGCGGCTTGCCATATTGACGGCGCAGATCGGCGGTGAGCTTGCGCCACTGGTCCACGGGGACGGCATCGAGGAAGAGGGTGGAAAAGAAGTCCCGTTCCGCTCCGTCCGTGGCGAGCAGCATCACCAGTTGCTGCGCGCGCGCCTGATAGGTCGGCGCGACCTGCGCGCGGGCGGCGAGCGGAAGCAGCGCCAGCGCGAACAGGACCAGCGCCCCCAGCGCCCTCATGCGTCGATCGCCTCTTCATCCACCGCCGCCGCGTTTTCCTGAATGAAGGCGAAGCGGTGCGCCGGGTTGTTGCCCATCAGGCGGTCGACCAGATCGCGAACCTGCTGACGGTCCTCATAATCGTCGGGCAGGGTGATGCGGATGAGGCTGCGGGTTTTGGGGTCCATGGTGGTTTCGCGGAGCTGGCCGGGATTCATTTCACCCAGGCCCTTGAAGCGGCTGACTTCCACCTTCTTGCCCTTGAATTCCTTCGCCAGCAGTTCCTCGCGATGGGCGTCGTCCTTCGCGTAGAGGCTCTTGCCGCCCGCGACGATGCGGTAGAGCGGCGGCTGGGCAAGGTAGAGATGGCCGCGCCGCACCAGTTCCGTCATCTCCTGAAAGAAGAAGGTCATGAGCAGGGTCGCGATATGCGCGCCGTCCACGTCCGCGTCGGTCATGATGACGATGCGATCGTAGCGGAGATTGTCGGGGTTGCAATCCTTGCGCGTGCCGCAGCCCAGCGCGAGGATCATGTCGGCGATTTCCTGATTGGCGAGGATCTTGGCGGTGTTGGCCGATGCGACGTTCAGGATCTTGCCGCGCAGGGGGAGGATGGCCTGCGTCTTGCGGTCGCGGGCCTGCTTGGCGGAGCCGCCCGCGCTGTCGCCTTCCACCAGGAAGATTTCGGTGCCTTCGGGATCGTCGGTGGAACAATCGGTGAGCTTGCCGGGGAGGCGGAGTTTGCGGGCGGAGGTCGCGGTCTTTCGCTTGACCTCCTTCTCCTGCTTGCGCTTGAGGCGCTCGTCCATGCGGTCGAGGACGTAGCCGAGCAGCGCCTTGCCGCGCTCCATATTGTCCGTCAGGAAATGGTCGAAATGGTCGCGCACGGCGTTTTCGACAAGGCGCGCGGCTTCGGGAGAGGTCAGGCGGTCCTTGGTCTGGCTCTGGAACTGGGGATCGCGGACGAAGACGGACAGCATGATTTCCGATGACGTCATGATGTCGTCGGCGGTGATGTCCTTGCCCTTCTTCTGCCCCACAAGGTCGGCGAAGGCGCGGATGCCCTTCACCAGCGCGGCGCGCAGGCCCGCTTCATGGGTGCCGCCATCGGGGGTCGGGATGGTGTTGCAATACCAGCTATAGCTGCCGTCCGACCAGAGCGGCCAGGCGACGGCCCATTCGACGCGGCCCGCGGTTTCGGGGAAATCCTGATTGCCGGAAAAGAACTGGCTGGTGGCGCATTCGCGGTCGCCGACCTGTTCCTTCAGATGATCGGCAAGGCCGCCGGGGAACTGGAACACGGCTTCGGGAGGGGTGTCGTCGGTGATGAGGTCCGGCGCGCATTTCCAGCGGATTTCGACGCCCGCGAACAGGTAGGCCTTGGACCGGGCGAGGCGGTAGAGGCGGGCGGGCTTGAATTTCTGTTCGCCGAAGATTTCGCTGTCGGGGATGAAGGTGACGGAGGTGCCGCGCCGGTTGGGGGCCGCGCCGACCTTTTCGAGGCCGCTGGTGGGCAGGCCCTGCGAGAAGCTCTGGCGATAGAGCTGCTTGTTGAGGGCGACTTCGACCACGGTGACGATGGAAAGCGCGTTCACCACGCTGATGCCCACGCCGTGCAGGCCGCCGGACGTGGCATAGGCCTTGTCGGTGAACTTGCCGCCGGAATGAAGGGTGGTGAGGATCACCTCCAGCGCGGATTTGCCGGGGAATTTGGGATGCAGGTCGACCGGGATGCCGCGCCCGTTGTCGGTGATGGTGAGGCGGTTGCCCGGCTCCAGCGTCACCTCGATCCGGGTGGCGTGGCCTGCGACGGCTTCGTCCATGCTGTTGTCCAGCACTTCGGAGGCGAGGTGGTGAAGGGCGCGCTCATCCGTGCCGCCGATATACATGCCGGGCCGACGGCGGACCGGCTCCAGCCCTTCGAGGACTTCGATGGTGGAGGCGTCGTAACCGGAGGAAGATGCGGGCTGGTTCGCGAACAGATCGGACATAGGCGATAGCTATAAGGCGCAGCGCCCGCGCGCAAGGATTTGCGGCGAGGTCGCGTTAACGTCCGCCATGTCGGCAACGCGGCATCATTGATGAAAATAATCATACACCTGCCGCGCCACCGCCCTGGAAACCCCTGGCGCGCGCTGCAAATCCTCCAGCGCCGCATCCTTCACCGCGCGCGCCGTGCCGAAATGCATCAACAGCGCCTTCTTCCGCGCCGGACCGATCCCCGGCACGTCATCGAGCGAACTGGTCGTGATCGCCTTGCTGCGTTTCTGCCGGTGTGCTCCGATGGCGAAGCGATGCGCCTCGTCCCGCAGCCGCTGAAGGTAGAACAGCACCGGATGATTGAGCGGGAAAGTCACCTCCCGCCCGTCTGGCAAATGGAACACCTCCCGCCCTTCGCGGCCATGATGCGGCCCCTTGGCGATGCCGATCATACACACATCCTCGATGCCCATTTCCTCCAGCATCGTCCGGGCGGCCGACAATTGCCCCTTGCCGCCGTCGATGAGCACCAGGTCGGGCCATTCCCCGCCGTCGCGATCAGGATCTTCCCGCTGGGCTTTGCCGAAGCGCCGTTCGAACACCTCCCGCATCATCGCGAAATCGTCGCCCGGCATGGTTTCCGGATTCCTGATGTTGAACTTGCGATAGGCATTCTTGCGGAATCCCTCCGGTCCGGCGACCACCATCGCGCCCAGCGCATGACTGCCCTGGATATGGCTATTGTCGTATATCTCGATCCGGTCGGGCACGCCGTCCAGGCCGAATGCCTCGACCATCTCGCCAAGGATTTTCGCCTGCGTCGTCGTTTCCGCCAGGCGCCGATCCAGCGCCTCCACCGCATTGCGCTGCGCCTGTCGGATCAGGCGGGTCCGCGTGCCCCGCTGCGGCACTTCGATCCGCACCTTTGCCCCGGCCCGTTCCGCCAGTGCCTGCGTCATCAACTCGCAGTCCGCCGGCGCACGGTCGGCTAGGATCAGCCGGGGCGGCGGCACTTCCTCATAAAATTGCGCCATGAAGCTCGCCAGCACATCGTCCTCCGCCACTTCGGCGGTGTGGACCGGGAAGAAGCTGCGATGCCCCCAATTCTGTCCGCCGCGAATGAAGAAGGCCTGGATGCACATCGCACCACCCTTTGCCGCCAGCGCGAAGATGTCTGCATCCCCCAACCCCTCGGCATTGATCGCCTGACTGCCCTGAATGAAGGTCAGCGCCTTGAGCCGGTCCCTCAGCATGGCCGCCTGCTCGAAGTCGAGGGCGTCGGACGCGGTCTGCATCGCTTCCCCCAGCTTGCGCTGCACCGCCGTCGACTTGCCGCCCAGAAAGTCCTGGGCGTCCTTCACCAGTTCGGAATAGCCCGCTTCGTCGATCCTCCCGACGCAGGGGGCCGAACAGCGGCGGATCTGATACAGCAGGCAAGGCCGCGAGCGGTTGGCAAAGAAGCTGTCGGTGCAGGACCGCAGCAGGAACAGCTTCTGCAAGGCGTTGATCGTCCGCGTCACCGACCCGGCGCTGGCAAAGGGCCCATAATAGCGCCCCTTATATTTCCTCGCCCCGCGATGCTTTTGCACCCGGGGGAACGCATGATCTTCGCGCAGCAGAATGAAGGGGAAGCTCTTGTCGTCCCGCAACAGCACATTATAAGGCGGACGGAAGCGCTTGATGAGCTGCGCTTCGAGCAGCAGTGCTTCCGCTTCGCTGTTGGTCGTGACGATCGTCATCGACCGGGTCTGGGCGACCATGCGCTGCAACCGCCGGGGCAGCCGGTCGACCTGGGTATAGTTCGCAACGCGGTTTTTCAGGACCCGCGCCTTGCCGACATACAGCACCTCTCCACGCGCATCCTGCATCCGATAGACGCCGGGACGCGAAGGCAATGTCTTCAGCGTCGTGCGGATCGCCTCCACGCCGGCATCGATGTCGGGTTGGCTGCCCCTTACCGTGAAGGTGGCCTTGTCTTCATGAAAGCGGTCGGGAGATTGGGGACGCGACATGATGCTGAGATAGCGGGAGGCGCGCGGATCGCAATGGCGACGTGGCACCGCCGGCGGATTTACGTAGCCGGCAAGACAAGGAGGTTATGCGGTTGGCAGGCAAGGATCAAGTGATGGCGATTTTCGGCCAGGAGCTGACGTTGCCGAAACATAAACATCCGTTCGCCACACGACTTTGAAGCTCCCTAATCGAAAAAGGGCCAGCACGAAACCGCGCCAGCCCCTGATTTCGTTGACCGATCTCTTGCCCGTCAGGCTACCGGGCCAAGATCCCTGATTGCGCCATCCACCAGGGCCTTGTCAGCTTTCGCATCATGGCCATCGGCGATCAGCGTGGCCGCGGCGCTTGTCGCGGCATTGACCGCGCGGGCGCGAATGGCGGCGACGGCAGAGCGCTCGGCGGCGCCGATCTTGTCTTCGGCCATTTTCTGTCGGCGCGCCACGAGCGCGACGGCATTGGCCTTGGCGTCTTCCAGAAGCGTCTCCGCTTCATGCTCCGCCGATTTGCGCATGGCTTCAGCCTCGCCAGCGGCGGCGGCCAGCTTCGCTTCATATTCCGCCTTCAACGCCTCGGCTTCGGCGCGCAGCTTGGAGGCTTCCTCAAGCTGCGCCTTGATCTGGGCGATCCGGTTGTCGAGAGCGCCGCCGATGAGACCGGGCACTTTCTTAACCAGCAGCAGCACGATGAACACCGCCATCGCCAGGCTGACCCAGCCTGTAGCGTCCATGCCCACTGCCTTGGGATCGGTATGAGGTGAGATGCCTTCATGCGCGACGGTGCCGACCGGCTCCATCCCTTCGGCGTGGATCGCCTCGCCCAGACTGGGCGCTGCTTGGCTTTGTCCTGCTGCCTCAGCCATGGGCCAGTGCTGCCTTTACTGCGTTACGGGCCGCTGCTTCCGTCGCTTCAACGCCGGAAATACGGGCCACCATGTCGCGCGCCGCGTCGACGGCGACGGTTTCAATCTGTGCCATGGCCGCGTTGGATGCGGCCTGGATGCGGGATTCCGCAGCGCTGATGAGGCTCGCGACCTCCGCATCGGCGGCGGCAAGCTTCCGTTCGGAATCCTTGGCGGCGTCGGCCTTTGCCTTTGCCAGCACCGCCTGAGCGGCGGCACGGCTTTCGGCTTCGCGGGCACGATAATCCGCCTCCACCTCGTCAGCGCGGGCAAAGGCGGCCTTCGCCGCGTCGAGGTCTCCGGAAATCTTCGCGTCGCGCGCGTCCGCCGTCCCCTGCACCTTTGGCACCATGCCCAGGCCGATGACGAAGAACACGAAGCCGAACGTCAACAGCAACCAGAAGATCTGGGATGAATAGGTTTCGGCGATTTGCGCGATTTGAGGCATTTCGAATCCGTCCGATCAGGCGCGGTCAATTCAAGGAGCGGGCGAACGGCGCCATTGGCCGTCCGCCCGCTTCCCAAGCGGTTGTCAGGCCACGAACACCAGGATCATGGCGATAACGAACGCCAGCAGACCCAGCAGTTCCGCAGCGGCGAAACCGATGAACAGGCGGCCCTGCTGGCCATCGGCGGCGCCAGGGTTGCGCAGCGCACCTTCGAGGAACGAAGCGAAAACATTGCCCACCCCAAGCGAGGCCAGACCCGCACCGATGGCGGCCAGACCAGCACCGAGCAGCTTCGCGGCTTCTGCGTCCATGTTGTAAACTCCTTTTCTAAACTCTTTTAAGCGTTGAACAAATTTGGAAAATTTAGTGCAGGTTCTCGGCGTCGTTGATGTAGACCGAGGTCAACAGCGCAAACACATAGGCCTGGATGACAGCGACCAGCACTTCCAGCGCGCTGATGCCGATCATGAGGAGGAAGCTGGCCGAACCGACAGTGAGGCCATAGCCGAGGCCCGCGTTGGAACTGTTGATGACGAAGCCCGCCAGCACCTTGAGCAGGACGTGCCCGGCGGTCATGGCCACGAACAATCGCAGGCCAAGGCTGAACGGACGGACCAGAAAGGAGACCAGCTCGATCGGAAAGATGACCGGGATCATCGGCAGCGGCGTACCGTGCGGCACGAACAGCGAGAAGAAGTGCAGGCCATGCTTCCAGAAGCCGACGATCAGCACGATCGAGAAGCTCAGGATCGCCAGCACGCCGGTCGCGGTGAAATGGCTGGTGAAGGTAAAGGGGTGCAGGCCGAGCAGGCCCAGCGGCAGCAGGCCCAGCAGGTTCGCCAACAGGATGAACATGAACAGCGAGAAGACGTATGGAATATATTTCTTGCCGCCCTCGCCCACATTGGCGACCAACAGGCTCTTGATGAAGCCGGTCATATATTCGACCGCCATCTGCCAGCGGCCGGGGACCAGTTCACGCTTCATGCCGCCGACGACGAAAATCCACAGCACCACAGCGGCGGCCACCATATAGAGCGCGCTGTTGGTGAAGGCGATGTTGAAACCGCCGATGGACAGGTGATCGGTCCCGAACAGCGGTTCGATCGCAAACTGATGCATCGGATCGATTTTACCGGATTCTGCCACTTTGACCCCTGCGTGCCTTGTCTTCGAACTAAGACAAAAGCGTCCCTCTATTGATCGGGACGCTTCGTCGTCAATCTGATGATATTCCTGAAAGCCACCACGATCCCAAGACCGAGGAAAACCAGCAGGAGCCATGGGGACGTGCCAAGCAGCCGGTCGAGAACCCAGCCGATCAACGCGCCGCCGGCAAGACCCCCAATCAGCTCCGCAAGGACCCTGTTGCCCAGCCGCGAGCCATCGTCAGGCTGCTGCTCGACCGTCCCCTGTCTGACCTTTTCGGCTTGTTCGGCCTGCGCGATCCGCTCCTCCAACGAAGTGATCCGCGCGTCCTCCCCCGCCGGGTCCTGCCCAGGTGTATCCGCAGCCATGGCCTCTCCCTCCGTTCGGATGAACTTGCTGGAGCGGCAATGAAGCGTGCGGCTGCACCCGTCAAGGCGCGGCCCGTTTAGAAAGGCGTTTCGGGATAGTCAACCGTGCATGGGATGGAGATGGTTTTCCCCATGCCGCGCAACGGAATGCCGCGCGGCATGGGTCGGATCAATTCGCCGTCGCGCAATAGGAAGGCAGCGCGATCGCGCCCGCGCCCTTGGTTTGCCAGGCCCCGCCGCCGATCCGGTAGGCCTGGCCCGGCTTCACCCGGCTGCTGAGCGTTTGGCAACCGGTGGCCGCCGCGACGTCCTGCACCGTCACCCCCCGCTTGCTGGCCAAGCCGGTATAGGCGGCCCGGCGCTTGATATTGATCGATTCGACTTCGGCTTTCACATCCGCGCCGACCGATCCGGCGATGCCGAGATAACCGTCGGCCTGTTCGCCGACCGTCCCCGCCGCGATGGCCGAGGCGACGGCCCCGGACTGCGCCTGCGCCGGCATATTCATGGCAAGGCCCGTCGCCAATGCGATCACGGCCCCGACGGCGATCGTTGCAATCATGCGTGTCATTGCGGGAACAACTCCGGATTGTTCTGGATCAGATCCTGCGCGTCGCGTTGCAGTTTCACCACAACTTCCTGCTGGATCTTCACATTGAGGTTGATCTCGATAGGCTTGTCGGGTGCCTTCACCTGAATACAGCCCCCCAAGGCCAGGCTGGCGATGCTCGCCGTCATGATAGTCGCTTTTCTCATTTACGCTCCCTGTCTGGCGCAGTGTCGCTTGACGCAGGCTGAACCGCAACCCCTTCGCGCATCTTCTGCTGCACTTCATCGCCGATGCTGTTCTGGATCAGGCTGTTGGGATTGACGAGCGACTGGGCCGTGCCCATCAATCCCCGGAAAGGCGCGGCAATCCGCACGTTGAAGATAAACGGCAGGCCGATGAAATTCCGCGCGATGCCGCTGGGCGCATCGCTCAATTTCCCGCGATTGACGCCGTTGAAGACCACATTGGTCACCATTTCGCCATCCAGCGCGCCATCCATCAATATGGTCAGGCACTTATATTGCAGGTTCTTGAGGGCGTCGAAGGCCATCTTGCCCATGACGCCAAGCTGTTCGTTCGAAACCGGCCCCACATAAGATAGTACGCCGGATTGGCGCGTGGGATCGCAGGGGATGGTGGGCAGCACGCCTTCCGGCATCATCAATTGCGGCATCCCCTGCTGCCTGGCGACCAGCACGCCGCCGACGATGCGCCCGCCATTCGCGTTGAAGATGAGCGGCATGATTCCATCGAACGTTCCGGTGGCCGACACATTTTCCAGTTCCATCGCCTGAATGAATGCGCCCGCATCCAGCCCCAGAACGCGGAACGTCATATAGCGGTCGACGTCCGCGCTGAAATCCATGGTGGTGGGCAGCAGAACCAACTGCCCGCCGGCAAAGGGCCACCCGCCCCCTTCGATATGCACGTGCTGATCGGGTTCCAGGCGATAATGCACGACGCCGTCATACACCTCGACGCCGGGATTGACCGACTTGATCCGTACTTCCTGACCCGGCGCGCTCACCAGTCCCAGCAGGTCTGTGAACCGCAATTCGCCCGAAAGGCCCTGCACGGGACCGAAGGCGGCCGCCAGATCGGCATTGTCCGTGCGGAAAAGACCGTCGCTGGTCACGGCCGAACCGTTCCACCGGATATGCCCTTCACCGCTGACGGTGGCCGATACGTTGGCGACCACGCCCAGGGCCAGGCTGGTCAGATCGTCGGGCTGAAGGCGTGAATCGAACAGGATGCCGGGAACGGCGAGGTCCGCCCTGCCCCGCGCGCTGTCGAGATCATGGACAATGTCCGCGCGGGCTACCAACGCATCGTTTCGCGGCGCGCGCAGATTACCCGTCGCGGCGATGCGTCCTCCTTTCAACGTCAGGGCGAAATCCGGCACGTCCAGCGGATTGAACCGCGCTTTCTGCTCCGCGTCCCGCACCGACAAGGCCGCTTTGAGCGTCAGCACGCCGTCCGCGAAACGCCAGTCGCCCCGAACTTTTTCCACAAGGAGGGGGACAGCGCCTATCCGTCCCCCCGCATCCTCGACCCGGCCGACAAAGCCCCCATCGGCCATGCGGCCATCCAGCTTAACCGCAGCCAATCGGACGGGCGCGTCCCGCGGCCCCACCGCAAAGACGACATTGGCGAGCTGGAAACCGGTCTTGCCCAGCTTCACTCTTGCCTCATCCGCCGACAGACGCATGGGGCTGGCCCCGCTGCGCCCGTCAAGCGCAACTTTCCGAACCGAGATGCCGCCGCGCAAGCCGCCCGCGCCAGTGGACAGCATAGCCTCTCCGGGCAGCGGGCAGACGGTTTGCCGCATCCGGCCCAGCGCAAATCCCCCATAGCGTGCTTCGGTCAAGGAGACAGGGACGCATCGGCTGTTGATGGCGAGCGCTCCACGGGACGTCATCGCGCCTTCGACCGGCACCGAAAGCCCTCTTATCCTGCCGTCGGGCAAAGGCCCGTCGAGTCGCAGGACCGTCGAAAAGCGGGTCTGCCCTTCCGATCCGGCCGAAAATCGCACCGGCTCCAGGGACAAGGTCGCGCCTTCGGCGGCATAGGGATCGACAAACAACTGCCCGCCAAATCCGCCACTCGGCCGCTTTGCAAGCCGCAACGCCGCTCGCGGCAAGCCGCCGCCTTCGGTCGTCAGCGCTCCATCCAGCGCCCAGTCCATGCCCGCCCCTTGCCGGCCCGGCCAGGCAAGCGTGAAACGACCGTCCCGCGACAGATCGGCCCGCGCGCCGCTTCGCGCGGTGAAATGCGTGTCGTTCAGGACAAGGCTGCCGGCCCTCTCGCGCTGGACGAACGCCACGCGCGTATGGAGAAGATTGTCCTCGCCCGCGCGCTGCAACGCATCGGCCAACCGCCTGGCCACGGGACCGACGGGCGATCCTGCGGCCGATTCGCGCATGGCGGCTAGAGGATCGCGCGCCGCCGACGCATGAATATGCCGCGCCGACGCTTCTCCCTGGAAATCCGCGCCGCGGCTTCCCACGTTCCACACCCCGTTGAGCGCCACCTGTTCGGCGAGCGCCCCCGCTCCTGAAAAGGCGCGCGCGGCGATGCGCGCACGTCCGCCGGTGCTTTTGGCCGTGCCGTCGAAAGCGATCCGCGCCGACGGGGCAGCCAGCACGATTCCATTGGATTTGAGCGCTTCGCCATCGATCTGGACCGTCCCGGTCCAGCGATCCAAAGCCTTGCCGAGCGACAGATCGATATTCGCGACCGGGCGGGCCATGGCCGTGGCCGCGTCCCGGCAGGCCAGCGCCTCTCCCCGCAGCGGCCCCGACAGGCGCGGCCGTCCCGCGCTCATGGCGATATCGAGCCAGGCCGATCCGCCCGCAAGGCCGCAGCCGGACAGTCGCGCACGGGGCATGACGGCGGCGAGCTTGCCGCGAAATCCGGACTGGAGATTACCCTTCCCGTCGATCCGCATACCCACGGCCCCGGCATCGGTATCAAGCCGAACCCGCGCATCGGTCAGCGACAGAAGGAGGTCCGGCAGGCTGAACGGTTCGGCAGAGGTCGGGTCGCGGAACTTATCCAGTTCCCCCAGATCGAGGACGCCGCCATGCAACGACGCGCGCATTCTCACGCCGTCCGCGCGGACGGCCGCCAGTTGCGGCGTCACGCCGGCAAAGGCGATGTCGACTTCCAGCCACCGGGCAGTGAAATCCGGATCGGCCGGGTCACCCAGCACGATATTTTCGATCCGCTGGGTGCGCAGGCCGATATGCGTCAGGTCATAGCTTGCCTGGACGCCGCGCCGGTTCAGTTCGCGGCTGATGAAATTCTCGGCGATCGGGGCACGTTGCGTCCATAGCGCGGCCAGCACCAGCGCCAGCAATCCCACGCCCAAGCCCAGCCAGCGCAACCAGCTTCGGCGAACCTTCTTTTCGCCGTCATCTTCTTCCATCCGTCTGGTCAACCCCGGCTCTCGAACCGCATTTCTATCCGTAACGCCTGCACAACGTCCCACCTAGAGTAAATATCCTTGCTCCCAAAATCCGCAACGCATAGCGTCTTCCCGCATATACAGGGGGCAAGATTGGCGGATAGCGATGGCAAGGCCAGCCATGACGGCGCGGGGCATCGCGCCCGGCTGCGTCGGAAGCTGGCGGATAGCGGCGGGGATGCGCTGCATGACCATGAACTGATCGAATATCTGCTCGCCCTTGCGATTCCCCGCCGCGATACAAAGCCTCTGGCGAAAGCGCTGCTGCGGGAATTCAACGGGATCGGCGGGTTGATGGCGGCGGACTGGCAAGCCATCGCACGCGTGCCCGGCATGGGCGATACCAGCATCGCCGCCATCAAGATCGTCCATGCCACGCTCCTGCGCCTATTGCGTAACGAGGTGGCGGAAAAACCCGTTCTGGCAAGTTGGCAGGCCCTGCTCGATTATCTGCGGGCGGATATGGCGTATCTGGGCGTGGAGCGCGTGCGGGTGCTGCACCTCAACAGCCGCAACATGCTGATCCGCGACGAACATATGGGCGACGGCTCCATCGACCAGGCCGCCATCTACACGCGGGAAGTGATCCGCCGGGCCATCGACCTGGGATCAGCCGCGCTGATACTGGTCCATAATCACCCCAGCGGATCGCCCGAACCCAGCCGGCAGGATATAGAAGTCACGCGACAGATCATCGAAGCCGGCAAGCGGCTCAACATATCGGTCCATGATCACATCATCATCGGGTCGCATGGGCATAGCAGCATGCGGGCCAAGGGGCTGTTATAGGATTGCCGAAAAAGCGCAAATCCTGCCCGCCAAAAACTCAGAAGTCGAAGCCGACCGACAGAAATTCCGGGACGGGTCCGTTCCAGCCCTCGTCCGGACCTTCGTCCGCCATGTCGCGCCGCCGTCCGCGCGCAGGCGTGGGAACCGGCTGGGGTTCGGCCCGCTGGGCAGCTTTCCCCTCACTGACCGGCTGATCCCTTTTACGGGGTTTTTCCTCGCGCCGATCTTCCTTCTCGGCTTCCACCGCTGGCGCGCCGATCGCCTCTATCTTCTGGCCGATCAGCTTCTGGATATTGTCGATCGCCTCCGCATCCTCGGAGGTCACGAAGGTATAGGCGACGCCCTTCGCTCCCGCGCGGCCGGTGCGCCCGATACGGTGCACATAGTCATCGGGATGCCAGGGCGCGTCGAAATTGAAGACGTGGCTTACCCCCTTGATGTCCAGACCGCGGGCGGCGACGTCGGATGCGACCAATATGTTGACCCCGCCGGTGCGAAAGCGTTCCAGTTCGGCGATGCGCGCCGACTGGTCTATGTCGCCATGGATTTCACCGGACCGGAAACCATGCCGTTGCAGGCTCTTGTTGAGTTCCCGCACGGTCGTCTTGCGATTGCAGAAGATGACCGCGCTCACGACATCGTCGGCGGCCAGCATGGCGCGCAGCACGTCGCGCTTCTTGCGCGAATCGACCTTCACCAGGCGCTGCGTGATGTTGATGGAGGCGGTCGCGGGCCGCGCCACTTCGATCGATTTGGGATTGGACAGGAAGCGGTCGGACAGCTTTTTGATCGGCGCTGGCATGGTCGCCGAAAAAAGCAGCGTCTGCCGCTGGGCCGGCAGCTTCGTGCAGATTTCCTCGATGTCCGGGATGAAACCCATGTCGAGCATCCGGTCGGCCTCGTCGATGACCAGCATCGAACAACCGTTGAGCAGGATCTTGCCCCGCTGGAACAGGTCCATCAAACGGCCCGGCGTCGCGATCAGCACGTCGACGCCCTTTTCCAGCGCCTTGACCTGATCGCCCATCTGCACGCCGCCGATCAGCAGCGCCATCGAGAGCTTGTGATATTTGCCGTATTTCTCGAAATTTTCCGCCACCTGCGCCGCCAGTTCCCGCGTCGGCTCCAGGATCAGGCTGCGCGGCATCAGGGCGCGGGCGCGCCCATGCGCCAGAATGTCTATCATCGGCAGCACGAAGCCCGCCGTCTTCCCGGTGCCGGTCTGCGCGATGCCGATAATGTCCCTCATCATCAGGACGGACGGAATCGCCTGCGCCTGAATGGGCGTAGGCGTATCGTAGCCCGCCTCGGCAACAGCCTTGAGCAATTCGTCGGAAAGGCCGAGATCGGCAAAAGTCATTCAAAGGTCCGATGCAGGAAGAGTCCGCGCCGCGACAATGCAGCGCAAATCGGGCGCGCCTTGCGTAAATATCGTCGTCTTGTCAAGAAAATCGCGCATGGCCGGCCGCTGGAATCAGCCGCTCGCCTTGTGTATGTTCACTCATCCGGGTCCTGCGCCACCAGCCGTTTGAAGCTGTCAATCCCGCAGCTGAGGCCGCTACGCGCCTGCAACTCGTCCCGGCCCGAGCAGAGCGATCCGTCCTCATCCGGCTCGACATAGAAACCGGAATAAAAGCTCGTCGCATTGCACCCCCGCTCCAGCCGGGCCCGATACCGATGGCTGTCCGCCAGTGTCAGGTCGACGCCATTGGCTACCACGATGCTCGCGGATCGAATCGAACGAAGCGCAATGCAGCGCGGCCCCTTCTTTTCCCGCGAAGCGTCTTTCGCCTGAGGCGCGAGAGGCGCAGGCGCCCTTCCCTTGCCGGCCATCGGCACGCGGATGATGACGCGGCGCTCAATGGTCAACTGCGCCCATTGCGTCGGTGCATCGGCCGGCGCGACCAGCAGCAGCAGAATGGAATGAAACAAGCCGAACCCCTTTTTGGGAAAGCCAAGCTATCGGTCACTGGTTGAACAATCGATGAACTCCGGGGCATAGGACAGTTCCATGACCGGACAAAGCATCATCGATCGTTTCTCATCCTTGCTGGGGTCCAAAGGCGTCATCACGGACAGGGACGATATCGCCCCGTGGCTGACCGACTGGCGCGGCCGCTATCATGGCGCGGCGGATGCCATCCTCGCTCCGGCCAACACGCAGGAGGTCGCCGCGGCCGTCGCCCTGGCGTCGGAAACGGGCATTCCGCTTGTTCCGCAGGGCGGCAATACGTCGATGGTGGGCGGCGCGACTCCTCCCGCCGACGGCAGCGCGCTGATCCTTTCGCTTCGCCGCATGAACCATATCCGGGCACTGTCGCCCGACGATAATCTGGCGATATGCGAGGCGGGCGTCATCCTTTCGAGCCTGCATGACGCGGCCGCGGCGGTGGCCCGCCGCTTTCCGCTCAGCCTCGGCGCCAAGGGGTCCGCGACCATCGGCGGCCTCATTTCCACCAATGCGGGCGGCACGCAGGTCCTGCGTCACGGAACGATGCGCGCGCTGGTGGAAGGCATCGAGGCGGTATTGCCCGACGGCAGCATTTTCGAGGGTCTCGACGCCCTGAAGAAGGACAATCGCGGCTATGACATCAAGCAGTTGCTGATCGGCGCCGAAGGCACGCTGGGGATCGTGACCGCCGCGTCCCTGCGGCTGGTCCCCGCGATCGCCGCGCGCGCGGTAGGCTGGATCGGCGTCCGGTCGCCAGACGATGCGCTGGCGCTGTTGCGCCTTGCCGAAACGCACCTGGGCGACAGCGTGGAGGGGTTCGAGATCATCGCCGATGACGGCCTGGGCCATGTCCTTTCCCATATTCCCGGCACGCGCTGCCCCATCGGCACCCGCACGCCCTGGCATGTGCTGATCGAAGTCGATCATGCCGACATGAGCGAACCCGGTCCCGCGCAACGGCTGGAAAGCGCATTGGCGCAGGCGCTGGAACGCAATATCGCGGTGGATGCGGCGATCGCGGCCAATGACGCGCAGGCGGAGGCATTCTGGCGCATCCGGGAGTCCCTTTCGGAAGCTGAACGGGCGCAAGGGCCGGCCCTGCAATATGACATCAGCGTGCCCGTTGCGCGGATGCCTGCCTTCATGGTGGATGCGGCGGACGCCGCCGAACGCGCTTTCCCCGGCACGACAGCCTCCTCCTTCGGCCATCTGGGCGATGGTAACGTGCATTTCCATGTGCGTGCCCCCAAGGGGACCATGGACGGCCCGGCCTGGATCGCGGCGCAGGGTCAGGCCATCAACACCTTCATCCATGACGCCGTGGCGGCCGTGGGTGGATCGATCTCGGCCGAACATGGCATCGGCCAGATGAAGCGCGCCGAATTCGGCCGTCTCGCCTCCCCTGCCCGGATCGCGGCGCTTCGGGCCATAAAGACCGCATTCGATCCCAAGGGCATCATGAACCCCGGCAAGCTCATCCCGCGCCGCGACGAAGGCTGAATACCCCGCATCGACAAAGCAATTGCCTCAAAAGGCCAACGGCTCTACTGCCCTCGGCCAATCTTGCAGCCAGCGGCCTGTCCAGACATAGCCGCCTTTGAAGGAATGGAACGCATATCATGGCAAGCGCACCGACCGGCCTTCCCATTTTCTACAATGATCTCCTGCCGCTCAGCAGCGCGGACCATGCCGATTACCGCAATCGCGCGCTCGATGCGGCGCCGTTCCTGAAGGACCAGCACGCGGTTCCGCTGACCGTCGACGAATTCGTCGCCGCCCAGCGCTTCCTGCCCATCATCTTTTCGGCGGGTGAGGATTCGGTTCCGCTGGCGCTGATGGGCCTCAACGAAGGGGTCAACATCTTCCTCGACGAGGAAGGCAAGCTGCGCGGCCCCACCTATGTTCCTGCCTATGTCCGCCGCTATCCCTGGATGCTCGCCAAGCTGCGTCCGGACAGCGACGAACTTTCGCTCTGCTTCGATCCCACCAGTGAAGCGCTCGGCACGTTCGAGGAAGGCCAGCCCCTGTTCGAGGACGGCAAGCCGACGGAGCTGACGCAGGGCGTGCTGAAATTCTGCGAGGACTTCGAACAGGCAGCGGCCCGCACCGGCCAGTTCGTCCGCGAATTGCAGGAACTGGACCTTCTCATGGACGGCGAGGTCGCCATTCAGGTGCCCGGCAGCGAGCAGCCCTTCATCTATCGCGGCTTCCGCATGGTGAACGAGGAAAAGCTGCGCGACCTGCGCGGCGATCAGCTTCGCAAGATCAACCAGAGCGGGATGCTCCCCCTGATCCACGCCCATCTTTTCTCGCTGCAACTGATGCGCGAGATTTTCGAGGCGCAGGTTCAGCAGGGCAAGGGGCCGATCGCCGGCGCCGACGCGCCGCAGCCCGCGCAAGCCTGAAGCGTGTCTAAAGGCGGCATCGTAAATTATTGAATGCGGGGATGTTGCATTCCTCTTGAAAGGAAAGCCAACGTCCCCTATCTTTCGAACATACGGCCACCTGCCCCCCTTTCGGGTGCGTCGTATGGGCGCCTCCCCCTTTGGAGGCGTCTCCTCCCTGAACCTGGCCACCCCGTGCGAATCGCATGGGGTGGTTTTTTTATGCTGAACGGGATTGCCGCAGTTTTGCTTGACGCGGACCATGCGCGCGCTTAATTGCCACCGCCTGCCGATCATCAGATGTGATCGCGGCCCCTTCGTCTAGCGGTCAGGACGCGGCCCTCTCACGGCTGAAACACGGGTTCGATTCCCGTAGGGGTCACCAATAAAATCAAGCGCTTAGAGATACTTCGATGGTGCCTAAAGGCCCATTTCGTCCATACGTCGTCCATGGACTCGGGTGAACAGCCGTGTATGCCGGTAATCAAATTCTTCGATAAGTAACGCGGTGCGATCGTTGTCATTCGCTCGGGCGTTCCGGCGAACGCCTCGCTGCGATAAAGCGAGTGAGGCATTCGACAGGAATTAGCGTCGCGCGCCCGATCTTCACAATCTCGATCTCTCCGGATTGTATGAACTGATAAAGCTCTGATCTGCTCATCCCAAGCATTGCGACCGCTTGCGGGATGCGGACGGTGATCGGCATCGTTTGAAACGGGCGATTTTCGAGCGGTCGCGCTACGTCATTCTGTATCTGCCGCCGCTTCATGGCTTCCCTCCGCGCTCATGGAAGTATGTATCCGAGGGTTGGATGAAACCTCGATTCGCCCGCCCCTGCTCGGCACCGGGCGCCCGCGTAGCTTGTTTCAAAAGCATGGCAGCGGTGAGTCCTTCGGGGTCGGGGAACAATGGGCGTTGATCGGGCAAAGCGGATCGTCGATCTGCACGCGCAGATAATCGCGCGGTGGATCGCTTCGGGATTGCTTCTCCCATGCCTCGCCAATCTCATCCCATCCCAGCATGACCCGGAAAGTGGCCGACTCCGGTCCGGTGGGTTCTAGAAGGCGGCCGTGCGATAGCTGTCGTTTGTCGGCGCCCGAAATCCTTCACCATTATCAGCCACTCAGGGCTGGTTTCCTGCTTCTCGAAACCAGACATTCGTTCATTTTGCGGCCGATCGTGAGACTCCACCGATTTCGGCTCGGCAGCTCAGTGATACTGCGTTCTACCAGAAAAATGTGTAGCGCCGGCAGCGTGGCTGTTGATGTCAGTGCATAAAATGGGCAGCCCGATATGATTTGATCGAACAAAGTCTGAGGAATCCCATGAGCGAGCGTAAATTACACCCCGAGACCCTGGCCCTCCATGCCGGATGGCGTGCGGATGGTCGTGTCCCAGGAGGTGGTGTAGGAACCGTCAATCCACGGCAGGATCGGGATCGGGTTCGGGTCAGGCAGCCAGAGCTGGCAGGCTGACAATGGGGTTATGGCTCACCGCGCCGATTGTTTCCAGCGTCATGTAGCGGCGTGACACCGCCCATTCATCATTCTGCTCCAGCATCAGCGCGCCGACGAGGCGTATGACCGAGGCATCATTGGGAAAGATGCCGATGACATCGGCCCTTCGCTTAATCTCCTTGTTCACCCTTTCCAGCGGGTTGGTGGACGCGATCTGCGCCCAGTGATCCTTCGGGAACGCCATGTAGGCAAGCACATCCTCGCGCGATGCGTCCATCATGTCGGCCAGCTTCGGGAACTTCTCGCGCAGGGCATCGGCGACCTGCTCCCACTGCTGGTGCGCCGCTTCGGTCGTCTCCTGCGCGAAGATCGTCTTGATCATGGCAATCACGGCGGGCCGCTGTTTGGGCGCGGCATGGGCCAGCGCGTTGCGCATCCAGTGCACCCGGCAGCGTTGCTGGCTCGCGGCAAACACCTTGCTGGCGGCAGCGCGCAGTCCCTTGTGATCATCGGCGATGACCAGCTTCACCCCGCGCAGTCCGCGATCCGCCAGCGAACGCAGGAAGGCTTTCCAGAAGGGCTCCGCCTCCGAAGGGCCGGTGGCGACGCCCAGAACTTCACGGCGGCCATCGGTGTTGACGCCAACGGCGATTATCGTCGCCGTCGAGACGATCCGTCCGCCCTCACGCACCTTGAGGTAGGTGGCGTCGATCCACAAATAGGGCCACTCGCCCTCGATCGGGCGGGTGAGGAAGGCGTTCACCCGCTCGTCAATCTCGGCAACCAGGCGGCTGACCTGGCTCTTCGATACGCCGCTGGCGCCCATCGCCTTAACCAGATCGTCGACCGAACGGGTCGAGACGCCGTGCACATAGGCCTCCTGGATCACCGCTGCCAAGGCCTTCTCGGCGGTGCGGCGCGGCTCCAGGAAGCTCGGAAAGTAGCTGCCTTTGCGCAGCTTCGGGATCGCCAGATCGATCCGACCGGCACGGGTGTCCCATCCCCGTTCGCGGTAGCCGTTGCGGTGGTTCAGTCGCGACTGGCTGCGACTGCCGGCGGGCGCACCGGTTCTGGCCTCAATCTCCAGATCCATCATGCGCTCAGCGGCAAAAGCCAGCATCTCGCGCACCAAATCGCTGTCAGCCCCTTGCTCGATCAGCTCAACAAGGGCCATTCTGTCATCGGTCATCGTCTTCTTCTCCAGGTTCGAGTTCGCATCCGAACCCTACCAGAAGATCGACGGTGGCCACCCTCTCAGGGAAACCTTCCTACACCACCTCCTGGGACACGACCGTGCGGATCCACAAACAGGCTCGGTCGCGCCGCCTATATATCAAACGACATCCTATCAGTTTCACGATGCCGACCATGCCGCACGCCTTTTTGCTCTGGAAGAGCTTGGCAATATCTATACCCGGCTCGGCAATCCGACGACAGACATCCTTGAGCAGCGCATTGCAGCGCTGGAAGGTGGTGCTGCAGCATTGGCAGTCGCATCGGGCCAGGCAGCCTCTGCTTATGCGGTCCAGAATCTCGCGCGTGTCGGCGACAATATCGTAAGCGGCACGGACCTTTACGGCGGCACCTATAATCTGTTCGCCAATACACTGAAGGATCAGGGTATTGAGACGCGATTCGTCGATCCCTCAGACCCCTCAGCCTTCGCGCGTGCAAGCGATGAGCGCACGCGCGCCTGGTATGTCGAGACGCTACCGAATCCCAAGCTGGTGGTCTGCCCGATTGCCGAGATCGCGGCCCTTGGTCGTCCGATTGGGATCCCGCTTATCGTTGACAATACCGCAGCACCTTTGCTCGCTCGTCCGTTTGAACACGGAGCAGCAATCATCGTCTATTCGACTACCAAATATATCGGCGGCCACGGCACATCGATCGGTGGCATGATCGTGGATGGCGGCAATTTCGATTGGGAAGCGTTCCCCCAACGTCACCCCGCTCTCAATACGCCAGATGCCAGCTATCATGGCGCGATATGGAGCGTAGCAGCTAAGCCGCTCGGCCCGATCGCCTACATCCTTCGCGCACGCACCGTGCTTCTGCGCGACCTTGGCGCTGCGCTTTCACCATTCAACGCCTTCCAGCTTCTACAGGGCCTTGAAACCTTGCCGCTGCGCATGCCGCGACACTGCGATAATGCGATGAAGGTTGCGACCTTTCTCCAGGGCCGGGCGGATGTGATGCGCGTGATCCACCCTTCAGTGCAGACCGGTATTCAGGCGGAACGCGCGTCGAAATATCTCCCCGGTGGTTTTGGTGGTCTGCTGGGTTTCGAACTGGCCGGGGGCCGTGATGCGGGGCGACGGTTCATCGATGCTCTGCAGCTTTTCTATCATGTTGCCAACATTGGAGACGCGCGCAGCCTTGCCATACATCCTGCATCGACCACACATTCCCAGCTATCCGAGGCCGAGCAAGCTGCAACCGGCGTTTCCCCAGGCTATGTCAGACTTTCTATCGGCCTTGAGCATATTGAGGACATTCTGGCTGATTTGACTCAGGCATTAGACAAGGCTGCAAGTTGACCCTCGCTGGCGGGGCAGCTTGCCACAGAGCAGTCTCGCCTGTTTCCGGCTTGACCAATTTCTGGCATTCAAGAGAACGGGGAAGCGACCAAATGAATGGCCGGTTACGGAATCAGCATTTTCCAATTTAAACGAGGGAGATTGAGCGCATAGCAGCTAGGTCAGCGGCTGACGGCGATGACTTCGATACTCAGCGGAGTACCGCCAGCGGCGATAGCAAGTAGGCGGTCGACATTCGGATGCGCGCCCGGGCAGTTGCGCGCATCCGCCGTATGCTCGGCGAATATGGCCAAGCCATGTTCGGCCGCTTTTGCATCCAAGGTGTCAAAGAATTGCTTCAGGTATTGGTAGACGGCTAGCGAGCCTTGCTTGCCGGCCGATTTTCCATGCTGGCGACCACAGCCCCTTTCCCGTCTACGAGGTCGATGCGTTCCACGCCATCGACGGGCGACAATTGCTGAAGATTATCCTTGAGCCTCGCGCTTGGTTGAATCATCGCCAGCATTTCTCGAATTCCTGAGTTAATTGCGCGCGGGCATGTAACGCCCTCTTCGGATGTCCGCTATGAGATGCGCGAAAATCGGCGCCCAACGGCCGCGTTTGGCGCATTTTGCCGGGCTGCATACCTTCGGCGTGTCATGAATACGCGCCCGCGCGCCTGGGAAAAGACCAGCGATCACGCGCCGGTATGGATCGAACTCGGCGACAAGCGGAGGCCGGCGCAATGATCTGCCAGATCGCGCGGCGGCGCCTCCCTGTGGCTAAGGCCCGGTCCGAGAGTTAGGAAATTAGTGCCCGGCGAGGACATTTCCGGTTGCGCTGGCTGTGGTCGGATTCTCGAAGACTCGTCGAGACGGACGCTGAGCGCCTTGGAAGCGAATGCGCCCAGGTCACGGGCAGAAAAAGGATCTACATGGACATATCAGAGGACATCTTCACCGAACCCGACGCGGTTTCCGACGCTCTCGCCAATCTGGAGCCGCTGCGCCATTTGGCTGGGATATAGGAAGGGCATCGCAGCGTCGATCTCATCCGAAGCAGATGGATCAGAGTGGCAGGACTATTACGCGCGGATCGAAATGCAGCCAATCGACGCGCAGACCAAAGGCCCGCAACTAAAATAAGGGGTAATTTCAACGCGGACAGCTCATTGGGCTACATGTCCGGAACGCCCCCCGTGCGCGGCCACGCCGGCCACGAACGCGGACCAGTTCGACATCTCTCCCAGCGCCGAGCTCACCGGCAATTTGCCCGCGGACGACCGCTGTGATGCGCCCAACGGTTTGCGCGGAACAATCGAGCGCGCCGGACCCAGCTAACCAGCGACCAATTCTCGCTTAACCGCAGGCCGCGCGAACGATCTTGCCGGTTCCTGGGTCGGTTTCGATGGTTACCCGTTCCTGACGATAATCCATCGTCACGCCCTGGCCGGGTGCGATCTGCCGAACGATGGTTGCGCCGGTCTTTTGCATCGCCTGCTCATCGGTCAAATGATCCATGCCCGCCAATGCCTCAGCCGCGTCCGCCCGGCATAGCCCCGGAGCGGCATCGCCTGCGAGCCGGCTCTTGTCTGTTTGACAAGCAGCCATGGTCGTAGCAACGAGCGCAAGTGTAGCAGCGGAAATCAGTTTCATTTTCATCACCAATCGATCCTTTATCTATCGATCCTGCAACATAGCGGCGATTTTCCTCGCAGTGGCTTTGGCCGAGAAGGGATTTTGTCCAGTAATCAAGCGTCCATCTGCCACAGAATAGGGCATAAACGGCAGAATCGCCTTTTTGGTAGCGGGCATCTCTCCGCTTCATCTCTTTTTCGGCATTATATGGCACCTTGCGGGCAACATCTGCGACCACCTCTTCTGACCAGGCAAAGCCAGTGACGCGCTTGCCTGCCACCAGCGCGGTTCCGTTGCGGAGCTTGATGTTGAGAAGGCCGCAATAGCCATGGCAAACCGAAGAAACGATACCGCCCCGTTCCCATATGGCGCGGGCTAGCTCCTGCAAGCCGGTGTCGTCGGGAAAGTCCCACATCACCGCATGGCCGCCGGTGAAATAGATGGCGTCGAACTGCGCCGGATCGATCTCGTCGGGCCGCGCCGTCTGAGACAGAAGCGCCATGCGCGCGGGATCGTTCAGCCACGCCTTGGCGGAGGCGTCAATCAGAGGCCATTTCAAGGCGCGAGGCTCCAGCGGAGACGGCCCTCCCTGAGGGCTGACGATGCGCTGCTCATATCCTTTCGCTTCGAAGATATCGTAGGCGTGCGTCAGTTCCGAAAGCCACAGCCCGGTCGACTCGTGCGGATCGGCATAATGGGAAACGTTGGTGACGACGTGGAGGATGCGCTTGGTCATCGTGGATATTACCGTCCCTTGGGATCGAGCGCGCTGAGCGGCGTCGGCATGTTGAGGACGGCCTGCCCGTCCTTGACCACATCCATGCGGACAATCTTGCCCACGCCCAAACCATCGAAAAGCTGGCTCATCGGCCCGCCATGCCTGGTCAGTTCGACGCCCTTGGGAAGCATCTGCTCCGCATGGTTCAAGATGTTGGTCTGGACCTTGGTCTGATGCCACCTCCCGTCGATCAGATTGAGCATGTTCGTCGTATTGATCCGCGACTGTGAAGGTACCGCACGCAACGCCGGTAGCAGGGCTTCCAGTGTCAGGTCAGGCGTTCCGTCGGCGGCGGCGATGTCCGCTCTGACGCCTTCCTCCATGCTGACATCGATCCTGGCCAGCCATTTGGGCAGCTGATAGCCCTGAACACCGCGCACGCGCGCGATCTCGGTCGTGACCGGCAGGGCCAGCACATGCCCATAGACGTTGCGCCGGCGCATCGACTTGATCAGTTCCAGCATGTTCGGTCCGCGCGCGCCGGGTCGGCGCACGACGACGGCGATCGAAACCTCGTTATAGGGATCGTTATCGGCGACCAGATAGGAGAAGAAGGTCAACGCGACCAACCCTCGGCCGGGCAGCGCCCGCAAAGGCTCGAGCGGCTGCGGCAGCATCGCGCGCAGCCTGGCGGCCGGGGCCAGATACAGGAGCTGGACGCTGCACATGCGATAGAAGAAGTTGGGCGCCCAAACCCGCCCCACCCGCGAATCCACCTGCTGCTTGGGAATCCTGCGGAAGAAATCGATATTACCGGCCGCTGGGTCGCGCGCCACCTCATCGAGATCGGGGTTCATTCGGAAGCGGTCGTAATAGCCGCCTTCAGGCACCCGAACGCGCTCCGGACCGAACTCGACTTCGACGCAACGCTCACTCATGCTTTCGGCCCTTTCCGGTCTTCGGATGGGGCCTCGCACGCCAGCCCATCGAGGCGGACAAGCCTTGTAACCCTAAACCTGACTTTAATGTCAATCGGCTTGGCCTGCCTTGCCTTCCTCAGGGCGCAGCAGATCGAACATCCGCTGCTTGTTGTCCGAACAGGCGATTCCATCTGGCCGGTTCTCGATGCCGTCGATGACGGCGAGGAGTTGGGCCTTATTCTGCGCCAATTGCTCCTGCAGGACGTCGATCTCCGTGACTTTCTCCCTCAGCCGCGCCGCCAGTTCGTCATGCTTCCAGCCTTGCGAGCCAGCGGGCATCAGATATCGAATTTGATCGAGCGTGAAGCCGGCCCGTTGCGCGCTGGTGACGATCCCCAGCAACGCGACGGCCTCCGGCGGATAGCGGCGGTAGCCATTGGCTCCGCGCTCAACGGTGCCGAGTAGCCCTTCTGTTTCATAGAAGCGGATTCGGGAGGCGTTGAGGCCGGTGCGTTTCGCCAGTTCTCCAATCTTCATGCGTGTCTTCATAACCCGGTTGACCTTCAATGGGACTTTAAGGTTATGGTCGGGTTTCGGTCAAGCAAGAGGGTGCCAAGTCGGCGGTCTTGCTCCGGGTCATCCAGTTTCAGCGCGAACACCAAGGAGAGATCTATGCCCTACGTCAGCACGAAAGACGGCGTCGAAATTTTCTATAAGGACTGGGGACCGCAGGGCGCGCCTGTGATCTTCTTCCATCACGGTTGGCCGCTCAGCTCCGACGATTGGGACGCGCAGATGCTGTTCTTCGTCAATCAGGGATTTCGCGTTGTGGCGCACGACCGTCGCGGACACGGCCGCTCGGAACAGGTGTGGGACGGCCATGACATGGATCATTATGCCGATGATGTCGCTGCGGTTGTCGATCAACTCGGCGTCCAGGGCGCTGTTCACGTTGGTCATTCGACGGGCGGCGGCGAGGTCGTCCGCTACATCGCACGGCACGGAGAGAACCGGGTTGCCAAGGCAGTGCTGGTCAGCGCCGTCCCGCCGTTGATGGTGAAGACCGAAGCCAATCCCGATGGCACGCCCAGGCAAGTGTTCGACGACTTCCAGGCGCAACTCGCGTCGAATCGGGCGAAATTCTATCACGACGTCCCTTCGGGACCGTTCTACGGTTACAACCGCCTTTTGGTGAAGGCATCGGAGCCGGTCATCCTCAACTGGTGGCGACAGGGCATGATGGGAAGCGCCAAGGCGCACTACGATGGCATAGTGGCTTTCTCGCAGACTGACTTCACCACCGATCTTCAGGGTATCTCGATCCCGGTCCTTGTCATCCACGGCGACGACGATCAGGTTGTTCCCTACAAGGCGTCTGGGCCGCGATCGGCCGAACTGGTCCAGAACGGCACGCTCAAGACCTATGAGGGTGCGCCGCATGGCATTCCCACGACGCACGCCGAACAGTTGAACGCCGATCTCTTGTCGTTCACGCAAGGCTGACGGCGCTCGCCCGATCTGAACAACTCCGGCCCGCTGCAACGCTCGACGTGAGAACACTATATGCAGACGATTCTTGGCGCCTCCGGGCAAATCGGGCATGAACTGGCCGTCTCTCTCAGGCGCGATTTCACCGAAGACGACTTGTCAGCCGAAACCCGCGACAAGTGAATGAGAGCGACCAGCTACATCGTGCCGACCTCCTGGATGCCGGGGAGACACAGCAGGCGGTCGAAGGTTCGGAGATTGTCTATCTGACCGCCGGCCTGCCGATGGATTCAAGGCTATGGGTCGAGCAATGGCCGGTGATCATGAAAACGTGATCGACGCCTGCGCTGTGCATGGTGCAAAGCTGGTATTCTTCGACAACACTTACATGTATCCACAGACCGCCGACGCTCAGACGGAAAGCACGCCCTTCCTGCCCTATGGCGCAAAAGGGCGCGTGCGAGCGACGATCGCCGAGGAACTCCTTACGGCGATCGATCGAAACCGGCTGAGCGCGATGAATTGCCGGACTCCCGAATTCTATGGCCCGGGGAAGACACAAAGCATCACCAATAGTGCGATCATCGAACCCTTGGTTCAAGGTAAGACCGCGAGGGTATTCCTGCGCGACGACACCTTGCGCACCTTGATCTATACGCCTGACGCGAGCCGCGCGATGGCCATGCTAGGCAACACATCCGATGCTTACGATCAGACCTGGCATCTGCCCTGCGATGATGACCGGCTGACCTATCGCGGGTTCATTCATCTGGCCGCGGAACAATTGGGCGCCCAACCTCGATACCAGGTACTCAAGCGCTGGCAGTTGGTGGCTGGTCTCTTCAACAGCACCATCCGAGATGCTGCGGAGTTGCTGCCGAGATATGCGGTGGACAACATTTTTGTCTCGGACAAGTTCAAGGCACGATTTCCGGACTTCCGCGCCACGAGGTATCGCGAAGGCCTGGCTTCGATTGTGCGCGCGCAAACGCGAAGATAAGTCGCGATTTCGTAGCGGTCATGGGGCCGCCACGGTGCGCCGGCAAGATAAGCGCTTTCCAATCTCCCTATGCCGGCTGTCACTTGCTGTTCGCGTTCTTCCGGCGTGTCTCCCAGCCCTTGCGCGCTGCGGCGGATCGTTGTTCGGCCGAACCCGATCGGTGAGCCCGACCACCACGCGAGGAGGAGGCGTACGTATCCTCCTTCCCGCGACCAGATCCTGACTTGTTGCCGCCCCCGGACTCCTTGTTGACCGTCGCCCAGGCCCGACTCTCCGCTTCCTTCCGGGGAGTGCCGCGCTTTTCATACCCTTTTTCGATATGCTCGGTCTTGCGTTTCTGTTTATCGGTATAGCTGCTCTTGTCGCCTCTGCGCATAAGCCGTCTCCATATTGCCACCCATGCGAACACCCCCTCAGGTCAACTGTCGGTTTCCGTCGGTCGGCGCGACATGCCGGATACCAATCCGAACCCCGTCCCGGCGCGGCTCGTGCTGTTCGCGCTAGCCGCGCTGATCGCCGACGTCGTCACAGTCGCGATTGAGTTCGGCCCGATCCTTCGGGGGCAATGGTTCTGACGGGGCTGCAAACCCTGATAGAAAGGATCGATGCCTAGAAGCGGATTGAGGCCATCAATTCTTCGAGCTTGCCGCAGGAAGCTTCAGAATCATATTCTCCCTTGATACGCAGCTTGGGGTTAACAAGGCCGCGGGCAGCCGCCTGCGAGGTCACAGGAACTTCGGCACCCAGGTCCGAGTTTTTCTCCGGTGTCGCTGAGGCGGCGGAGCACAACTCCATCGATCGATTTTCGCGCTATCGAGCGCCCGGCGAAATCACCGTCGCCTTCCGCGAAACCGAAGCTGATCTCGGCCCGATAGCCTGGTCCTTCGACAACACGAAGCTGCGCGTCGCCCTGAAGCGCCATCACCTTTGCCGAGGTAGCCTCGATCGTGCAGCACCCGTCTATCGTGATCGCTTCCGGCCGCCGGACTTTTGGATGAGCAAAGCCCTCGCGGTCGATGGTCCCATATTTCTTTACGGCGCCGCCTTTCAGAGCAGGGGAACCGCTTTCGCGGCCCCCCTCCCCCACATGCCGCGAGGGCGGCGGCGACAGCCAACGCTATGATTTCTCTAGCGCGCGCCATATACACTCACCATCCGTTGTCGCTCGTCAGCGCATATCGTGCGCTTGATCGTTCCGCGAGGCACAGATGCTGCCATGATGCATGGGCAGGTGTTGCCGTCGGTGCGATGGTTGAAACCAATCGCGTGGCCGAACTCGTGCAAGATGGCGGTCTGATAATCGGTTCGGCCGATCCCGCCACGACGCGAAAGGAGATCGCGATGATCAGTGCGGATCTAGGACAGCAGCTTGAGCACTTCGTCGCCCAGCTTGTAGCTTCGCGATCCGCACGGCTGAAGAAGCGCGGGCCTATCTCGAACATCCCGTGCTCGGTCCCCGTTATCTGGAATGTGTCGAGACGCTGCAGGGCCTGCCGGACAGCGACCCGGTGACTGTATTGGGCGAGATCGACGCGATGAAGCTGAGATCTTCGCTGACCCTCTTCGAGTCGGCAAACCCCCATCCGCTGTTCTCCGCCGCGATCGACCGCTGGTTCGAGGGCGCACGCGATCCTTTGACACTTCGGCTGCTCGCGTCCGAATGAGCCGTGCAACCCAGGACTGCGGACCATTGCCAAGCAATGCCAAGTCCGTTGCCCATGGGCCTATTTGTCTGCCACTAGGCAGGCGACCTGCAAATGCTCTCCGGCAGCGGAGAAGCTCGAGGCTGATCTGTGAGCGGGGAGTCTCAGGGAATTACGGTTCGCGATGACCCGAGCCGCGGCCCCAGACCTTAAAGCGCGCAAAACGGGATGCATAGCGCTCCGGGCTCTCGTCGCGGAGATCGTTCAGGCTCGAAAAGTCCAGCTTGCAAGCCGCGTCGATCAACATAGCGCCAAGCGCCTCGTTGGGCTCCTCCCAGTCCGGCCCATTCGAGAGCATGGTCCGCCGCTCGCCATCCGATCGCTCGAGTGACAATCGGGTCTGCTGGAACGCGCGCTTGGCGCAGTCCACGTTAAGCTGCGCTATTGTCTTGATGCTGCGCTTCTTCGACCCTGCGAAGGAAACGAGCGTGACGTGCAGGACGTTATCGGCATCCCGTCCGATCGAGTCGCGATCGATGCCGGCCAGTTGAACGGAGTCCCCTGTCCTGACAGGCTCTCCCATGAACCAGTGGTTCGCCCATGCCGGCGCCGGTATCGCGGAGGCGACAGCAAACGCCGCAATGCAATGAAACCGGTTTCGTATCGACGCACGGGTCATCCGGCAGGTCTATTGTGCGGGCTATGGGAAGGCAATGAGGCGTTGACACGGTACTGCAAGGCAGGCTGTCGACAAGGCCTTGAGATCGATGTTTTTCGGATCGGCCTCTTAACAGTCGAGGCCCAATTTTGACCGAAAAACCACCGAATTTCGATCTCCTTTCATCATACTCTTTCGTCACGAACTACGATATGGTAGAAAGGATGACAGTTTTCTAGAAAGGTGCATGATGAGCCTCAACATCAAAGACCCCGAGGCCCACCGGCTCGCACAAGCCATCGCCCAGGCAACCGGCCAGAGCATGACCCGCGTGGTGACGGAGGCGCTGCGCGAGCGTCATGCGCGGATCGAGCGCCGCAAGGGCAAGGCCAGTGTCGCGGAACTGCTGGCGATCGCCGGCCGCGCCGCCGCGCACGTCAAGCGGCCCTATGCCAACCATGCCGATCTGCTTTACGACGAAAACGGCCTGCCCAAATGATCCTCGACACATCGGCCTTGGTCGCCATCCTCTATCGCGAACCCGAATCGGAATCTTTCGTCCAGGCGATCCACGACGCCGACGCTTGCCGTATCAGCGTCGCAAGCTATGTCGAGTTGTCGATGGTCGTTGAAACCCAACTCGGTCCGGAAGGGATGCGCCAGGCCGAAGCCTTCTTCCGGCGTGCGGGCATCACCATCGAGCCGGTGACGGTCGAACATGGCGAGCTGGCGCGGCAAGCGTTTCTCGACTTCGGCAAGGGCCGCCACAAGGCCGGCCTGAACTTCGGGGACTGCTTTTCCTATGCGCTGGCGAAGGCGAACGGCGAGCCCCTGTTGTTCAAGGGCAATGATTTTCCCATGACGGACATAGAGGCTGCCCTGTGACCGAGACGCGCGCAGGGCCGAAGGTCGCGGATTTCCTCCTCGCTGCAATGCACGACCTTCAGGCGCGTGATCGCAGCGCGCCTGGCAAGGCCGTTCAAGCACTCCACGATCGTTCATAATGCGAGGATCCAGGTTGACGTCGCCCGATGCCCCATCTGCCACCAAGCGCCCCTCGATTTCCGAACGTCTGATCTTCGCGCTACCTGCCGCCCTGATCTACGGCACATTATTATATTTCGTGGTCTGGAACCCGCGGACCCCCGCCCTGCCCTTCATCGCCGGTCTCCTATTCTTCCCGATGGCGATCACCAGTGTCGCCACCATTCTGGCGGACCCGCGTGGAGAAGGGAGCACATGGCGCCACATCAAGATCGGCTGGATTTGCATAACGCTGTTCATCGTGCTCGCGATCATCCTGCTGCGCGAGGCCGGCATTTGCGCCGTGATGGCCGCGCCTTTCTTTTATGCGGGATCGGCGCTGGGGTCGTGGATCTCCAGCCTTGCGCTGCGCAAGTTGCGTTCGCGTTCACGCTCGGTCGTATCATGCGTCGCCATCCTTCCGCTGGTCGGCTTACCCCTAGAGCCGGGCATCCCTGCGCCTGCGATCGAGCGCCAGGTGCAGACCATCATCGACATCAACGCACCGCCCGAGACGGTCTGGCGGAGTACGGTTGAAATTCCAGAGGTTCGCCCAAGCGAGCTCAAGTGGACCTTCAGCCACAATATCGTCGGTATTCCAAGGCCAGTGGACGCCCGTTTGGCAGGTCATGGCGTGGGATCCGTCCGTCACCTCCGCTGGACGCGAGGCGTCACGTTCGAGGAGGTGGTCACCGGATGGCGGCAGGACCGCTATCTGGCGTGGGATTTCCGGTTCGGGCCGAAATCCATTCCGGAAGCCGTCGAAGGACATATCAGCGTCGACAGCGACTATCTGAAACTGGCCGGCGGAGACTACCGCCTTGATCCGCTGCCGGGCGGCCGGACACGGCTCACGCTGACGACGCGCTACGTCATCGCCACCCCGATCAACGCCTATTGCACCTGGTGGGGGCAGATCTTCCTGAACGACTTCCACGGGACCGTGCTGAACGTCATCCGCCATCGGGCTGAAGCGGAGGCCAGCCGGCTGTCATGACCCGGGTCGAAAGGTGATGATCTCGGATAGACGGGGATAGGCGGCCTGCCAGCCTTTCGACGTGATCCCGAAGGCCAGGACCAGAAGGGCGACCGCGCCGAGGGCCAGAAAGCCCGGGGAGACACTCTGCGAAACAAGCGCGGCGAAGCCAAGCAAACACGCCAGGGTGGCCGCTGCGGCGAGCCAGAGAATCCGACGCGGCGTCTTCATCGCTTGCCAGGTCTCCGGGTCAATCCCGGCCTCGACAAACACATCCGGGTGAAAGCGCAGGCCCTCACGGCGGGCCAGGTGCTGGAGCATGGCGACCCTGACGGCGTGGGCATTGCGAAAGCGCAGGCAACGCAGGACGTCTTCCCGCAACTGCAACGGCAGGCTGCGTTCCACCAGACTGCCCTCTGGCATCCTGTACCAGAACGTCATGCGCGGATTGAGCGCGCGATAGCGCATGGACGATGTTCCGATGTCATAGGCCCGCTCGGGATTGCGAACGACATGCTCCCAGGCGATCATCCTTGCATTCCCGACCTCGGTTGCTCGCGCCGGGTCGGCCCATCACCATAGCCAATCCCGCTGGCGCTCACCTGGAACCATGCGCCGGGGTGCAGACCCCGCCGGATGAGGTTAACTGCGAGCCCGGCGGCAAGCGCCACCGCCATCGCGATCAGCAGCATGATGAGGCCATCGCTGCCTGGATTTCGGTTGGGCGCCCCGGCCGCCGCCACCGGCAGCCAGAATGCAAAGCCGAGAAACGGCACCGCCGCACCGAAGCACAGGCAACGGGTTCCTCGCAGATCCGCGATGCCATCGACGATTTCGGGTGTTTGATGAGGTGCTACGGTATAAGTGATCATCCACGGCACATACCGCACTTGAAAAGATACGACATATCTCTTCGCGCGGCACGGACAGAAGCCGGATGAAAAGGGGCCGACGCATCGGCCAGCCCCTTTCACGCTCAATAATCCATCGCCGGCATGGCCGCTGCGGTGGTCTTCTCTTCCTTCGGCGCTTCTGCGACGAGCGCCTCGGTGGTGATGAGCAATGAGGCGACCGAGGCGGCGTCCTGAAGCGCCGTGCGCACGACCTTGGCTGGATCTATCACGCCCGCCTTGACCAGGTCCTGATATTCGCCGGTGGCGGCGTTGAAGCCCCAATTATAGTCCTCGGCTTCGAGCAACTTGCCGACGATCCAGGCGCCGTCCTCGCCGGCATTCTCGGCGATCTGGCACGCAGGCGCGCGCAGCGCGCGCCGCACGATGTCGATACCGGACTGCTGGTCGTCATTGGCCGCCTTGAGGCTATCGAGCGCCTTGAGCGCGCGCAGGAGCGGGACGCCGCCGCCCGGCAGGATGCCTTCCTCGACCGCGGCGCGGGTGGCATGGAGCGCGTCGTCGACGCGATCCTTCTTCTCCTTCACCTCGACCTCGGTAGCGCCGCCGACCCGGATCACCGCGATGCCACCCGCGAGCTTGGCGAGCCGCTCCTGCAGCTTCTCGCGGTCATAGTCGCTGGTCGTGGTCTCGATCTGCTGGCGGATTTGCGCCACGCGTCCGTCGATGTCCGCCCTGGTGCCGACGCCATCGATGATCGTTGTGTTGTCCCTGTCGATCGTGACCTTCTTCGCGCGGCCCAGCATCGACACCGTCACATTCTCAAGCTTGGTGCCGAGCTCCTCGGAGACGACATTGCCACCGGTGAGAATGGCGATATCCTCGAGCATCGCCTTGCGGCGGTCGCCGAAGCCCGGCGCCTTGACCGCCGCGATCTTGAGCCCGCCGCGCAGCTTGTTGACGACGAGCGTGGCCAGCGCCTCGCCTTCCACATCCTCGGCGATGATCAGCAGTGGTCGGCCCGACTGGACGACCTTTTCGAGCAGCGGCACCAGCGCCTGCAGGTTCGAGAGCTTCTTCTCGTGGATGAGGATATAGGGGTCATCCAGCTCAACCTTGAGCTTTTCGGCATTGGTGATGAAATAAGGCGAGAGATAGCCGCGGTCGAACTGCATGCCTTCGACCGTTTCCAGCTCGGTCGCGAGGCTCTTGGCCTCCTCAACGGTGATCACGCCCTCATTGCCGACCTTGTCCATCGCCTCGGCGAGGATCTTGCCGACCTCCTCATCGCCATTGGCGGAGATGGTTGCGACCTGCGCGATCTCGCTGTTGGCACTGACCTTGCGGGCATGGCTTTCAAGATCCTTGACCACGGCGTTCACGGCAAGGTCGATACCGCGCTTGATGTCCATCGGGTTCATGCCGGCGGCAACCGCCTTCGAGCCCTCGCGCACGATCGCCTGCGCGAGCACAGTGGCGGTCGTCGTGCCATCGCCGGCCTTGTCGTTCTGCTTGTTGGCGACCTCGCGCAGCAGCTGCGCGCCCATATTCTCGAACTTGTCGGCGAGTTCGATTTCCTTGGCGACGGTGACGCCGTCCTTGGTGATGCGCGGCGCGCCGAAGCTCTTCTCGATCACGACGTTACGGCCCTTGGGACCGAGCGTCACCTTCACGGCGTTCGCCAGCGTATCGACGCCGCGCAGCATGCGATCGCGCGCGTCCGAGGCGAACTTGACTTCCTTGGCAGCCATCGTGGCCTGTCTCCTTTCTATGTCCTTCCTGAAATGTTTGAGGATGATGCGGTCAGGCCGCCTGCTTGAGCGGCACGACGTTGTCGATCACGCCAAGGATGTCGCTCTCCTTCATGATGAGCAGATCCTCGCCGTCGATCTTGACCTCGGTGCCGGACCATTTGCCGAACAGGATCCGGTCACCAGCCTTGACCGACAGTTCGACGAGCGAGCCATTGTCGTCGCGAGCACCCGGACCGACAGCGACGATCTCGCCTTCCTGCGGCTTTTCCCTAGCGTTGTCGGGAATGATGATGCCGCCCGAGGTCTTCTCCTCGGCTTCGATGCGGCGGACGACCACACGGTCGTGCAAGGGGCGGAATTGCATAGGCAGAACCTCCAGTTGCAAAACAAGATGTGTTGGTCCTGTCGTTCACCGGAACGACAGGTTCCGCCGAGCTAGGAAAGCCGATTTTTCTGTTCAAGAGGGTTCATGAAAAAAATGGCAGTTATGTCGCGGGAGTGCCAATTCGGCCAATCTCAAAGGCTTGACGCGCCTCAAATCCGCACCAAAATGTCATCCTGCGGCTTTGCCCGCCGAGACGAGAAGCAGCGACACAAGGAAAGGAGATATGGCATGTCGCAGCCCTATTCGCATTTTCTGCATCCCTTCGACATCGCGCGCCATCCGAGCCTGGAGCCGGAGGTCAAGCGCGCCATACTCGCATCCTGGGCCTCCGACCGCGCGGCGGTCAGGGACAATCCCTCGCTTCGCAAACCGCCCGGCGCGGGGCGCGCCGTTCCGGTCGACGACATCTTCGCCGCGATGCGAACGCTTGACGACGGCGTGGGTCGCGGGACGCCGCTGCAATGAGCGACCGCGCCTTCATCGCGCAACTGCAAGGCTATGGGCTGACGACGGCGGAAGTCCATTACTATCGCCCCGATGCGCCCTCGCTCCTGCAACTGTTCGTCTGGCAGGACTATGATCTCGCGCCGGATTTTCCGGTGCTGTTCGACTTTCTCGATCATTGGCGGCGCGAGATCGAAGCGGCGCTCCATTCCGTGCGGATCGCGCATGACCAGCTGATCCGTCCGGCGGAGTGGCGCGCCGTCGATGGCGTCATCTCGATCCAGTGAAGCGCGGGCCGGTTCGGCGCTGGCGCGAGCGAGGCGGACGTAACGTCCGCCTCGTCCTTCCTTTCGACGACATCATGGAGTTCGCGCTCGTCTTGCTCGCATTGTCGCCGGCCGCGCTCGACGCTTTGGGCTGGACCTTCGCCGATCGGAAACGGCTGCTCGATCATTTCTTGCGTTCGGGCAAGGCCGCGCAGGGGATCGGCCCCGAGCGGCTCGGCACCACGCCGATCGAACTCAACCTGCCGCAGCGCGACGTCGATCGTCTGCAACATTTCTCGCGCCGCGAGCTTCCCAAGGGCGCGAGCAACGCGGCAATGCTCGATCGGGTCCTCGCCGCGCTGGATGCCGCGTCGCATCGCCACCGCGCCGACTGATCCCAGGAAGCGAGCGCGTTATCGTAGGAACGGCGCCTCGGCCAAGCCGTCGAACATGAATTGCACGGCGAGGCCGGCAAGCAAAAGCCCGATATCCTGCCCACCACGTCCGCGCCTGTTCAGCCCAGGAGCGCAATCAGGCGCTCGGCCGCCCGCATCGCGCCAAATGTCAGGAGCAGGCACACAAGGATCATCGCGATGAAGCCCGCCGCTTCGATCCAGCCTGCCGTTCGCCCCATGACGAGCACCGCCGCGGCGAGGCTGCCCGGTCCCGCGATCAGCGGAAAGGCCAGCGGAAATACCGCTATATCCCCCGGCCGCTCGGCATCCTGCTTCTCTCCTTCGTTGAGCGACGAAAGACCCGGGCTGGAGAAGGTAAGCGTCAGCGCCTGGAGGAACAGCAGCAGACCTCCAGCTACCCGAAACGCCGGCAGCGAAATGTCCAGCAATGAGAGCACGAACGCCCCGCCGATCGCGAACAGGAGCAGGACGAGTCCGGCGATCATCACCGAACACAGCGCGAGGCTGCGGCGATCGCCGCGATGCACGCCCGCGGTGAGGCTGGCGAAGACCACCGCCGTCTCGACCGGACCGATCATGACGAAGAGGGTCACGAAGCTCGACAGAATCGATGGGGCAGCGTGCATGATATCAAGCGGGATCGCAGACGATCGGCGCGCGCTACGCGCGCCAATCAAATCCACGAAAAAGCGAATGGGAGAGCGGCACCAAGGGCCGCTCTCCGGGTTCAAATGGTAGAGGGCGCAGCCGGGGGCGGTGTCACGACGGCATGGTTGATCAACATCGTCCTGGCCGACCCGCTGCCGCCCGCCACAGGCGTCGACATCTTACCATCGGCAGCGCAATCGCCCGAACTGGCCGAGATCAGCTTCGGCTGCTGGTCGGAGCCCTGCGATGTCAGCCGCCAGCTATGAGAGCAGACGCGGCTGCCGTCACCGATCGAGACGAAGCGATAACTGACTGTTCCGGCGGGCAGGTTGCCGAACTTCGCGAAGTCAAGCTGCCCACCGTGGTCGCGCAGTCCCGCTTGAAGCGCCTGGACCTGGCGCAACATCGCGGCAGACTGCCGGTCCATGTCGGCGGCGATCCGGTCGAACAGGGCGAAGGGGGCGATCATCGACGGATCGGCGAATGCCACCGGCATGAACCGCGTCCCGGGCTCTACGACAACCCTTGGCGCGACATCGCCCTTATATTCGATCCGGGCCAGCGAGCCGTCGGGCAGGTCGACGGTCATGACCCGACTGTCATTCCCAGCCGCCAGAGCCGTTCCGGCAACGGCGAGCGCCGCTACGCCGGCAAGGGCGGCTGTCCGAGGTGACTTTCGCATCAATCGTCCTTTCATTGCTGGTTGATAAGAAGGTGAAATCTATCCCGTCATGCTGAACCCTGGATGGCCTGCTCTGCTGCGCCAGCCTGACAGGCCGCGCAACGGCGCGCTTGCGGTGCTGGCGGCCACCAGTGCCGGGCCGGGGATTGCTCCGTCGGCGCGCGAACGGCCAGCGATCGTTGATCGGATGGCTGTCCACGGACTGAGAACCCCAGCCCCTCGCGCCGGCAATAAGCCACCGCCACATCGCGATCGGGGAAACGCAACTCGATCGTCTCGAGCGGATCGCTGCCGCCGGTCCAGCCTGTCAGGGGATCGGCGATCGGGCGCCAGCGCGGCGCGAAACGCACCCGCCATTGCCCGCGCCGGGCTCGACCGGCCTGATGGACGGCGAGCGGCAATGGCTCGATCACGGCATGGGCGTCGGATGGAAGCGCGTTTCCGGCGCGGGGGCGAGCCTGATTGTCGTTGGCGATCGACCCGGAACCGAAGTTCCGGGCCACGTCGTCACGCCGCCTTGCCATTGATCGGGATACGGCGGACATCCTCGTTCGCCGCCTCGGTCTTCGGCAGGGTAACGGTGAGCACACCGTTCCTAAAGCTCGCGCTCGCCTGGTCGCGATCGACGCCTTTGGGCAGGCCGATGCGCCGCTCGAAACGGCCATAGCTGCGTTCGGAATAGCCGCGGTCCTTGTCCTCGACCTCCGAGCGCTTCTCGCCGCGCAGCGTGAGCGCGCCTTCCTCGACGCTGATCTCGACATCCTTCTCGTCGAGGCCCGGCAGTTCGGCTGTGACGCGCAGTTCCTTATCGGTTTCGCCAAGCTCAACATGCGGCCAACCGGCGGCGCGATCGAAGCCTGCGAGCGTGGGCGCGCCGAAGCCACGAAAGGCATCGTCGAACAGGCGATTCACCTCGCGATGGAGCGAGAGCAACGGATGGGAATCAGTGTCGCGGTCACGCGCCGCGCTGACCGGAACGGGAAGCCGGTTTTCCTGCCGGCTCCAGGGAATGAGATCACGAAAAGCCATGATGGTCATCTCCTTTTCTGGCTGGAAGGGCCATGGCCTGCCGGCCCGTCAAGGGAGCGGCGCCGGCAGACCGGTTGTCGGATCAGGCCGCTTCGCGGGCCTTGTCCTTCGGCGCCTCGATCCGATCATTGGCAGCCGCGCTGCCGCTGATCTCGATCCGGCGCGGCTTCATCGCCTCGGGCACCACCCGCTTGAGCGCGATGCTGAGCAGGCCGTTCTCGAAGCTGGCATTGCCTGCTTCGACGAAGTCGGCGAGCTGGAAGCGCCGCTCGAACGGGCGCGCGGCGATGCCCCGGTGCAGATATTCGCCCTTGCCATCGTCCTCCGCGCGCTTGCCGGTGACGGTGAGCAGGTTCTGCTGGGCGACCACCTCGATGTCCTCGGGACGGAAGCCGGCAACCGCCAGCGTGATGCGATAGCTGTCCTCGCCATCCTTCACGATGTCGAAGGGCGGATAGCCGTCATCTTCACGCGCGCCTGCCTCGAGCAGGTTGAACAGCCGGTCGAAACCGACCGTCGAGCGCCTGTACGGCCCAAAATCAAAATTGGTTCTCATCTCCAAATCCTCCAACTGAAGCAATTTGGGCATGAGAAGCGCCGGGAATGGAGAGCCGGCGCCCTCTATGTCCAGCCGGACCCGGAATTGGCACCCGGCGGAACAGAATTAGGAAATACCGTGATGGGTTCAAGAGATTATTTTCAAATTTAAGAGGCGGCACGAAGCCATCGCCGCCGCGCCAAAGAGGGTGCCGGCAGGAAGTACAGGGACGCGGTTGTCGCAATGTCCCGGTCATTTTAGCCATAGGCTTCAGGCCGAACTTGATCGTGATTCCGAAATCCTTGGGCAAAGCCTTTTGGTGTCCCTCGAATGGAGTGTTGAGCGCGGCCTTCAACTCGATGAGGACACGCTGCTTGCTCGATCCCTTCATCGTGCCAAGGCGGCGTTGCCAGCCTCGCACGTCAGCTCGATAGCATCCCTCACGGCGATATTGGGGTCAATCCCAGCGCCGCCGGACTCTTGCTGCTCGAACCACTCGTTCGCTTTGCCGAGCGCCTGCTTCCGGTTAAGGATCGTATCGCCGTTTGCGGCCGACAGATCATCCGCGGTGCCGAGAGCTTTTTTCAAACCATGGCTGGCGGGGAAAGTGATGACGCCCTTGTTTAAGGTGACAGTTGTGCGAATGCGCTCAAACCACCCACATGCGTCAAAGGGATAAACAGGAAAGAGAACTACAGGCGTGTTGGCCCCAATCGATCAGCCATCAGCGCGACGCAGGGAATCACTGAAAAGCCGAGCAGCGCCGGCCCGCCAAGACGCATGAAGGAGCGGAAGCATACGCTCGGGCGACCGCTCAGCGCCTGATCGTGATGCCGGTCCATGGCCCCGCTCATAATCGGCAATGCAGCCTCAGGCGGGTTCCGGTCGATCGATGAGTCCGCTATCGAGCAGAGGCGCGGCATCGATATGCTGTGCATTCATGAGCATCGCCAAACGTTCGACGGCGGCCAGGATCATCGCCTGTTCCCATTGCGGTAGATCCGCGAAACGATGCGTGAAGGTCGTCTGCAACAGGTCCGGAGCATCGGCGAGAGCGGTTTTGCCCGCGGGCTGAGCGGAGAGAATGAACTGGCGCTTGTCCCTTTCGCTGCGCTGGCGTTGCACGAAGCCGAGTTCCTGCAATCGGTCGACGATCGCGGTGATCGTCGCCTGGCTGAACTGGAGGGCGTTGGCGATCGTTCCGGGGGTTGCCGAATCGCGGGAGTCGATTTCGCGCAGGACGAGCCATTGCGACGGGGTGAGACCGGTCGTGCTGGCAAGGCGGCGGCTGCCGATTTCGGTGGCGCGCAGCACGCGGCGCAGGGCGCGGAGCGTCAGGGAGGCGATCTCTGAATCCATGAATGAAGTATAGAAGGTTCGGGGTTTTTTCGCCATGGAAAATCCTTTGGGAATCGAAGGAGTTTGCGCTTCATTCATTCAGTGAAAGACTCTTTGAAAGCCGTTAAGGTTGAAAATCGAGTCTAAACCGTTATATACGGCGCCACAGACATGACGGGGTCGGGCAGGCTCCATAGAATATACTTCGGGAGATGAATAATCATCAATTCTAAGTCCGACGCGGCGCTGGCGCCGCCACGGAAGTCCGCGTGCCCGTCGCGGCGCGCGCGGCCAGAAGAGTTTCAGTTGCGCCCGCCCGTGGCGACCGACGGGCCTTCGATCACCAGGCTGATCGCGCATTGCCCGCCGCTGGATGCCAATTCGGCCTATTGCAACCTGCTGCAATGCACGCATTTCGCCGAGAGCTGCATCGTTGCCGAGCATGGCGGCGAGGGCGGGATCGCCGGATGGGTTTCGGGCTATCGCCCGCCGTCCGACCCGGAGAGCTTCTTCGTCTGGCAGGTCGCCGTTTCACCGGCCGCGCGGGGACACGGGCTGGCCGGACGCATGGTCGAGGCGCTGCTGGATCGTCCGGCGGCGGCGGGCGTCACCCACCTCATCACCACGGTGACGGAAGACAACCGCGCGTCCTGGACCCTGTTCGAGGGGCTGGCGCGGCGGTGGAACGCCCCGCTGGCCAAAAGCGCGCTGTTCGAGCGCGAAACCCATTTTGCCGGCGCCCATGCCACCGAATGGCAAGCGCGCATCGGTCCGCTGCCGCGCTGACCGCACCCCATCCTCAAGGAGAATTGGCGACATGATCACCACCCTTCCGCAACCCACGAAACGCAAACCGGACACCGCCATCTATGAGCGCCTGGAATCCGCCGTGCGCAGCTATGCCCGATCGATGCCACGGCAGTTCGCCAGGGCGGAAGGCGTCTGGATGCACGACAATCAGGGCGGCCGTTATCTGGATTTCCTGTCGGGCTGCTCCACGCTGAATTACGGTCATAACCATCCGGTCCTGAAAAGCGCGCTGATGGACTATATCGCCGGGAACGGCATCACCCATGGCCTCGACCTGCACACGGACGCCAAGGCCGATTTCCTGGCGGCGCTGGAACAGGTGATCCTCAAACCCCGGGGCCTGGACTATCGCGCGATGTTCACCGGACCCACCGGAACCAATGCGGTGGAAGCGGCGATCAAGCTGGCCCGCAAGGTGACGGGCCGGGAACTTGTGATCGCCTTCACCAACGGCTTTCATGGCATGACGCTGGGAGCGCTCGCCTGCACGGGCAATGCCGCCAAGCGCAGCGGCGCGGGCATTCCGCTCTCGCACGTCGCGCATGAACCCTTCGAGGGTTATCACGGGCCGCAGATCGATACGGCCGAATTACTCGAGCGCCGCCTTGCCGATCCGTCGAGCGGCCTGGATGCGCCGGCCGCCATCCTGGTGGAGACGGTGCAGGGCGAAGGCGGACTCAACGCCGCATCGCCGGAATGGCTGCGCGAGATCGCGGCCATCGCCAAACGCCACGGCGCGCTGATGATCGTCGATGACATCCAGGCGGGCTGCGGCCGCGCGGGCAGCTTCTTCAGCTTCGAAGGCATGGGCTTTACCCCCGACATCGTCACCATGGCGAAGTCGCTGTCCGGCATGGGCCTGCCCTTCGCGCTGGCGCTGTTCCGGCCCGAACTGGATCAGTGGTCGCCCGGCGAGCATAACGGCACCTTCCGGGGCAACAACCACGCCTTTGTCACGGCAGCCGCGGCGCTGCGCCATTTCTGGAGCGACGGACAATTCCAGCAGGACATCGCCCGCAGGAGCCGGATGCTGGAGCGGCGGCTGGATGCCATGGCGTCCGAGCATGGCCTGTCAACACGCGGCCGGGGCATGATACGCGGCATCGACATAGGTTCGGGCAAGATCGCCCAAGCCGTCACCGCCGCCTGCTTCGCGCAGGGACTGATCATCGAAACCAGCGGCGCCCATGACGAGATCGTCAAGGTGCTCGCGCCCCTCGTGATCCACGACGCCGTGCTGTCGGCGGGACTCGACATCCTTGAGGAGAGCATCCGCGCCGCGCTGCCGCTCGCCTATGGCGTGGCCGCGGAATAAGGAAAGGGATTATCGGCCATTTTCCGCCATTCAATATCCGTCATCCCAGCGAAAGCCGGAATCTCATTTAGGCATGCCAGCTTTCGCTGATGGAAGAGGGAAGGCTGCAACGCCCGAAAACCACCCCCCCATTCCACGCAAGGGTTTGTAAACGCCGTAATCGCTTAAGGAAAAGGAGACACCATCAATGATCGTCCGCAAACTCCAGGCGGTCCGCAAATCGGACCGCAATGTCCAGTCGAAGCAATGGGACAGCGCCCGCCTGCTGCTGAAGGACGACAATATGGGTTTTTCCTTCCACGTCACGACCATGTACGCGGGCGAGGAACTGCACATGCACTACCAGAACCATCTGGAAGCGGTGCTGGTGCTCAAGGGCACCGGCACGATCGAGGATCTGGGCGCGGGCGTCACCCACCAACTGGCGCCCGGCGTCATGTATGCGCTCAACGCCCATGACAAGCATGTCGTGCGGCCCGTCACCGACATATTATGCGCCTGCGTGTTCAATCCGCCGGTCACGGGCCGGGAAGTGCATGACGAAAGCGGCGCATATCCCGCCGCGGCGAACATGGTTCGCGAGGGCGAACTCACCAGTTAAGACACAGGCAGGGGGAAGTCCCATGAAAGACGTCTACCCGTCCCGCCGCGCCCTGGCGGCGGAGTTCCTGCCGCGCCTCGATCCGGTCGTCCACGGCAACTGGAGCGAAGATGCGCCGCTGAGCGCCGGACAGGCGGCGCAGTTCGACCGCGACGGCTATCTGGTGCTTGAGGACATGTTCCCGGACGAGGAGGTTGCCTTCCTGCAAGGCGAGGCGCGCAAGCTGTTGGCCGATCCCGACGCGCTGGAGGCAGAAACCGTCATCACCGAGCCGGGCGGCCGGGAGGTGCGGTCCATCTTCGCGATCCACGCGCAAAGCCGCGCGCTGGCGCGGCTGGCCGCCGACGAGCGCCTCGCCGGAGCGGCCCGCTTCCTGCTGGGGGATGAGGTGTACATCCACCAGTCGCGGCTCAACTACAAACCCGGTTTTCAGGGCAAGGAGTTCTATTGGCACAGCGATTTCGAGACATGGCATGTCGAGGACGGGATGCCGCGGATGCGGGCATTGTCCATGTCGGTCCTGCTGGCCGAAAATACGCCGCATAACGGACCGCTGATGCTGATCCCCGGATCGCATCGCGCCTTCCTGACCTGCGTGGGCGAAACGCCCGAGGATCATTATCGCATCTCCCTCAAGAAGCAGGAATATGGCGTGCCGGACGAGGACAGCCTGGCCGAGCTCGCGCACAGGCACGGGATCGTCGCGCCGACCGGCAAGCCGGGATCGGTCGTGATCTTCGACTGCAACGTCATGCATGGATCGAACGGCAACATCACGCCCTTCCCCCGCGCCAACGCCTTCCTGGTCTATAATGCCGTCAGCAACCGGCTGGCCGCGCCCTTCGGCGTGGAAAAGCCGCGCCCCGAGTTCATCGCCGCGCGCGGCGAGCCAAAGGCGATCCGGCCGATATCCGGCCCGCTGATGGAAGCGGCGGCGGCATGAAGGGCGCCCATAGCGCCAGGTCGCGCAAATGACGACGTGACCCAGGGACAGACGAGATGAATGCGATTGCACCCGCTGCCGCCGCGCCGGCCCCTGCCCCCCCGGCACAGGACGCCGCCTTGCGCCGCGCCATCGCCGCATCGGCCATGGGCAATGCGACCGAATGGTTCGATTATGGCATCTATGCCTATGGCGTGACCTATATTTCCGCTGCCCTGTTTCCCGGCGACACGGACGAAGCGGTGCTGTTCGCGCTGGCGACCTTTGCCATATCCTTTCTGGTGCGGCCGTTGGGCGGTCTGTTCTGGGGGCCGCTGGGCGACCGGCTGGGGCGCAAGTCGGTGCTGGCGCTCACCATATTGCTGATGTCGGCCGCGACGCTGTGCGTCGGCCTGATCCCCGACCATGCCGCCATCGGATTCTGGGCGCCGGCGCTGCTGATCCTGCTGCGCATGGTGCAGGGCTTTTCCACCGGCGGCGAATATGGCGGAGCGGCGACCTTCATGGCCGAATATGCGCCCGACGCGCGGCGCGGCTTCCATGGCAGCTTCCTGGAGTTCGGGACGCTGGCGGGCTTTTCGCTGGGCGCGTCGCTGATGCTGGGATTTTCGTTGCTGCTGGGAGAGGAGGCGATGCACGCATGGGGCTGGCGTATCCCGTTCCTGATCGCCGCGCCCATGGGGCTGATCGGCATGTATCTGCGTTCGAAGATGGAAGACACACCGGTCTTCCGCGCGGCGGCCAGCCTGCATGACAACGGGCGAGCCTCGCCCGGCCTGGCCCTGCTGACTCGGCGGCACTGGCGGCCGATGCTGGTGGTCGGCGGGCTGGTCGTCGCGCTCAACGTCGTCAACTATACGTTGCTGAGCTACATGCCGACCTATCTGCAACGGCGTATCGGCCTGTCGTCCGACGAGGCGCTGATCGTCCCGATCATCGGCATGCTGCTGATGATGGTCTTCCTGCCCTTCGCCGGCGGGTTGTCCGACAGGGTCGGGCGGCGGCCGATGTGGCGCGTGTCGCTGATCGGGCTGCTCGTCGGGGCGGCGCCGCTCTATATGCTGATGGCGACCGGACTGGCGGGCGCCATCGCCGGCTTCGTCCTGCTGGGCCTGCTCTATGTGCCGCAGCTTGCGACCATATCGGCGACCTTTCCCGCGCTGTTCCCGACGCAGGTGCGCTTCGCGGGCTTTGCCGTCGCCTATAATGTGTCCACGTCGATCTTCGGCGGGACGGCGCCCGCGATCGGCAGCGGCCTGATCGGCCTGACGGGCAATGACCTGATGCCGGCATTCTACATGATGCTGGCATGCGCCGTGGGTCTTTTCGCGCTGCGCTTCATGCCGGAGACGGCGGGGCGGTCCCTGTATGACGATCCCTTCGCAGCGGAGGGGCATATCGGCGGCAAGGAAGCTCCGCGCGGGAAAATCGATCCGTCCTAGTCGCGTCCGTACACGTCGGGCCGAAACGCCACCCCATCCTTGCCCGACGCCGCGGTCAGATAGGTGAGATAGACCGGCACCGGCTGCGGCAGCGGCCTGTGTTGTTCCGGCGTGTCGGAATCGGTCGTCAGCGTCTTGCCGAAGAACCATTTGCCCAATCGCGGCGCGTCCTCCAGCCGCACGCAGCCGTTGCTGAACTGCCGCGCGGGCTTGCCGAACAGATCGCGCGAGGGCGTGTCGTGCAGATAGATGCCAAGGTCGTTGGGGAACATGAACTTCATCCGCCCCATGGAATTGCTCCGCCCCGGCAGCTCCCGCACGCGCAGCTCCTGCCGGCCCGACGCCACCGCCTGCCAGTCGATGCTGCTCTGGTTCAGCTTTTGCGGATTGGCGCTCCAGTCCGAAAGCGCCTCATAATTCATCTTCTGGAGCGAAGCGCCGTCCAGGATTTTGGGCGCGATCTTGCGCTCGACCAGATCGGGCGGCACGTTCCAATAAGGGTTGAGCGTCGCATAGCGGATCATGCCCGCCATCATCGGCGTCTGGCTTTCCTTCGCGCCGACCACCACCTTCATCGTGCCGTCGAGCTTGCCACCGCTATAATACCAGAGCCGCGCCGAAGCCGCGTCCACCACCACATGCCGCACCCATGGCCCCGGCAGCAGCCGTGTCCGCTCCATGTTGAGCGCGAGCGCGCGCGCATAATATTTCGGCCCGCGATTGAGCGCCGTCACCGTCTGCGGCCCCGCGATGCCATCGGGCGTCAGGCCGTGATCGCCCTGGAACGCCTTGACCTTCGCGGCCAGCGCCTTGTCATATCCGCCGCCCGGCGACAGCCCCAGCCGCTCGCGCAGCGCGCCGACGCCCGGCCCCTTCGCGCCCGGCTTCAGTTTCAGCCCCGTGGGCACCGCCACATCGGGCAAATCCGCCCATGTCTTGCCATAGTCCGCGCGCGCCTTGCGCAATTGCATGTAGAAGGGGCTCATCCAGCCAGCCTTCTCCACATAGTCCTCGAACGAAGATGTCACCGCCGCCGCGCGCAATATATCCGCCGGGCCGGGATCGCGCGGCTCCACTTCCGGGTCGAGATAGCGCATCTTCACCGCCCGCGAAGGCGCCCGCATGTCCGCGACCAGCTTCGCGAAACTCTTCGACAGCGCCAGTTCCGCGCGGGCCAGCGCCTTGGGATCGCCGCTGCCGTCCGCATCCTCGATGGCGCGGCGCAGCCCCTTGGGATCGTAATTGCCGGGTTTCAGCCCATCGGCCTCCGCGCTGTCGATCAGCTTCAGCAGCGCATCCGCCTGCGGTCCGACGGCGTCCTTTTCCACCCAGACCGGCCAGAAGCCGCGCGGACCGTAGAAGTCGCGCAGCTTGCCGCCGACCTGCGCGCGGATTTCCGCCGCGACGCTCGACCGCGCGGGGGCTTCCTTCAGGGCGGCGTCCTGGGCGCGCGCCATCGGCGCGGCGCCGGCGCTCGCGATCAGGCCAAGGACGAGGATTTGAGGACAGAAAAGGGCGCGGCGGATGCGCCGCGCCCGGAAAGGTCGGGTGATCAGCCGCGTTCTCCCCGGCGGGACGGCATGGGCGGCGGAGGCGGCGGGCAAGGCGGCCCCTGGATCGCGTTATAGATACCGTCGGCGGTGTAATAACCGTCGATGATACCGTCTCCATCGCGGTCCGCCGCGACCGTACCGGCTATCGCACCCGGCCCGAGCGGCGGCGCCGGCGCAACGGGTTCGTCCTTGGTGGAGGCGCAGGCGCTCAGAACGAGCACCCCCGCGGCGGCCAGAGCCATTTGCCGTATATTCATAGCATCTCCCTGTGGCGTCCGCGCGAACGGCGGATGCCCTGCATTACTCGATGCTGCAGGACGCAGCCGACTTTCAACGACCGAAAGCCGGAAAGGATTCCATTACCCAACCGCAATGACGGCGAACCGACCCTTAACCAGGATCAAGCGTTGAAATCCGCCCAATCGGCCGAAGCGATGCCCTGCGCGTAGAGCAGCACCGACAGGTCGCCATGCACGATCTCCGCATCGGCGGCCGCGCGGGTCCTGGGCTTGGCGTGATAGGCAACGCCCAGCCCCGCCCCCTCGATCATCGGGATGTCGTTCGCGCCGTCGCCCACCGCCAGAGTCAGCGCCCGGTCGATCCCGCCAGCGACCGCCGCTTCCAGTTCCGCCCGCTTGCGCGCCGCGTCCACGATCGGCACCGTCACCGTCCCCAGTAAAGCGCCGTCCGCGATCTCCAGCACATTGGCGACCGCGCCGTCGAAGCCGATCTCTTCGGCCACCGGCCCGGTGAAGCGCGTGAACCCGCCGGACACCAGCAGCGTCCGCGCGCCCCGCGCCTTCATCGTGCGGACGAGCGCCTTCGCGCCGGCCATGATGACGACCCGCTCCGCGCGGCAGCGGTCGATGGCCGCGTCCTCCAGCCCCTTCAGCAGCGCGACCCGTTCATGCAGCGCACCCGCAAAGTCCAGTTCGCCGCGCATCGCCCGTTCTGTGATCTCCGCGATCTGCGCCTTGATCCCGGCATAATCGGCCAGTTCGTCGATGCACTCGACGGTGATCATGGTGGAATCCATGTCCGCGATCAGCAGCTTCTTTTCGCGCCCTTGGGCGGGCTGGACGATCACGTCCACCGCGCCCAGATCGGCGAGAACAGCCCGCGCCGCCACCGGGTCCGCGCCGAAGAAGATGTCCGCCGCCTTGCCCTCGTCCAGCCATGCGCTATCGACCGGCGCGCAACCGGCGACGGAGAGCCGCCCGACCGCTTCCGCAATATCCCCCTGACTCAAGGACGCACTTGCCACTAAGGTCGCGACGAACATGAACACTCCCGATCCCAAGACGGGCGAATCCCGCCCACGCGTCGCGCTTATTGCCGGGCCTACCGCCAGCGGCAAGAGCGCGCTTGCCATCGCCCTGGCGGAGGCGGCGAACGGCACGGTCATCAATGCGGACGCAAGCCAGGTCTATGCCGACCTGCAAATCCTCTCCGCCCGTCCCGGCGCGGAGGATATGGCGCAGGCTCCGCACCGCCTTTTCGGCCATATCGACGGGGCGGAAGCCTGCACCGCCGCCCGCTGGGCGGCCGAGGCGCGCGCGGAAATAGACCGCGCCCATGGCGAAGGCCGCCTCCCCGTCCTCGTCGGCGGAACGGGCATGTATATCCGCACGCTGCTCGACGGCATCGCCCCGGTGCCGGACATAGACCCCGCCATCCGCGAAGCCGTCCGCGCGCTGCCCTTGGCGCAGGCCCATGCCGCCCTCGCGCAGGAAGACCCGGACGCCGCCGCCCGCCTCGCGCCCGCCGACGCCAGCCGCGTCGCCCGTGCGTTGGAAGTGGTGCGCTCCACCGGCAAGCCCCTGTCGCAATGGCAGAGGCATAAAAGCGGCGGCATCGCCCATCGCATCCGCCTCTCGCCCCTCATCCTCCTGCCGCCGCGCAAATGGCTGATCGCCCGCTGCGACCTGCGTTTCGGGCAGATGGCGGAAAAGGGCGCCGTCGAGGAAGTGCAGGCCCTGCTCGCCCGCAATCTCTCCCCCGACCTCCCCGTCATGCGGGCCATAGGAGTGCCCGAAATCGCCGCATGGCTCGCCGGAGAGATCGACCGCGACACCATGCTGGAGCGCGGCCGCATCGCCACCCGTCAATATGCCAAACGCCAATATACCTGGTTCTCGCGCCAGCCCCCGGATGGCTGGCCCCGCGAAATGAGACAGATTGATACGAAATTAATTGCAGAATTAGTAATTAAATTACAACAATGACTGTTGACTTGCCATTTTATACCCAATAGAGGCACCCACCTTGCCTTTCCGCTCATCCGGGCGCAAAGGGCTGCCTCGCACGCAAGGGAAGGATTTCATCGTGGCCGAAAAGAGCGGCGCGGACATTTTGGTTGAATGCCTGATCGATCTGGGCGTCGAAGTCGTGTTCGGTTATCCGGGCGGCGCGGTGCTGCCCATTTACGACGCGCTTTTCAACCATCCGAAGATCCGCCACGTCCTCGTCCGCCACGAACAGGGCGCGACCCATATGGCGGAAGGCTATGCGCGCTCGACCGGCAAGCCCGGCGTCGTGCTCGTCACCTCCGGCCCCGGCGCGACCAACGCCGTCACCGGCATCACCGACGCGCTGATGGATTCGATCCCCATGATCGTCCTGACAGGGCAGGTCGCCACGCAACTGATCGGCACCGACGCCTTTCAGGAAGCCGACACCATCGGCATCACGCGCCACTGCACCAAGCATAATTATCTGGTGAAGGACCCCGGCAAGCTGGCGGGCGTCATTCATGAGGCGTTCCATATCGCCACCACCGGCCGTCCCGGCCCGGTCGTCGTCGACATTCCGAAGAATGTGCAGGTCGCCACCGCGCCCTATCAAAAGCCGGAAGCTTTCGAACATGCCAGCTACCGTCCCCAGATCAAGGCGGACGCGAAGGCCATCGACACGGCGGTCGAAATGCTGGCGGCGGCGGAGCGCCCGATCCTCTATACCGGCGGCGGCGTCATCAACTCGGGGCTGGAAGCCGCCCGTCTGCTGCGCGAACTGGCCGACATGACCGGCGCGCCCGTCACCTCGACGCTGATGGGTCTGGGCGCCTTCCCCGCTTCCTCGCCGCAATGGCTGGGGATGCTGGGGATGCATGGCACCTATGAATCCAACTGGGCGATGAATCAGGCGGACCTGATCGTCTGCATCGGCGCGCGCTTCGATGATCGCGTGACCGGCCGTCTGGACGCCTTCGCGCCGAACAGCCGCAAGGTCCATATCGATATCGACCGCAGCTCGATCAACAAGACGGTGGAGGTCGACCTGCCTATCGTCGCGGACGTCGGCAGCGCCATGGCCGACATGATCGCGCTCTGGAAATCCCGCAATCACCACAAGGCGGACCTGTCCGCATGGTGGAAGCAGATCGACGGCTGGCGCGAGCAGAAAAGCCTCGCCTATCCCGAGAGCGCCACCGAAATCATGCCGCAGGAAGCGATCGCCCAGCTTTACAAGGCGACGCGCTCGGCCACAGACGTCATCATCACCACCGAAGTCGGCCAGCATCAGATGTGGGCCGCCCAGCATTTCGGCTTCGACGCGCCGAACAAATGGCTGACCTCGGGGGGCCTGGGCACCATGGGCTATGGCTTCCCCGCCGCCATCGGCGCGCAGGTCGGCAATCCCGACAGCCTCGTCATCTGCGTGGCGGGCGACGCTTCGGTCCAGATGAACATTCAGGAAATGGGCACCGCCAGCCAGTATCGCACGCCGGTCAAGCTCTTCATCCTCAACAATGAATATATGGGCATGGTCCGCCAGTGGCAGGAACTGACCTATGAAAGCCGTTATTCCAACAGCTATTCGGACAGCCTGCCCGACTTCGTGAAGCTGGCGGAGGCCTATGGCTGGACGGGCATCCGCATCGAAGGGCCGCAGGAGCTGGAAAGCGGCATCCGCCAGATGATCGACACGCCCGGCCCGGTGATCGTGGATTGCCGCGTGGCGAAGCTTTCCAACTGCTTCCCGATGATTCCGTCGGGCGCGGCCCATACCGACATGCTGCTCGATCCCAGTCAGGTGTCGGGCAGCCTGTCGGACGAGGCGAAGGCGCTGGTGTGACGGGACATCTCAAGCTTCGCATCCATGTGAGCGAACCGTGGGATTTCGAGCGGATCGCGGGCACGGCCGAATTGACCGGCTGGACCGTCGATCATGCGGACCCGGACAATGAGGAATGGGAAGTGCATCTGGACGAGGGGTTCGATTTCCACGAACGCCGCATCGGCCGCCTGCTGGCCGGGCCGCGCTATGTGGGCGAGCATCTGACGCGGATGTTCGACGCGGTGGCGGGCTTTCCCGTCCGCCTCGCCTATCGCGGCGACGGGGCATGGCACTATGCCTTCACGGGCATGATCTCGCAGCGCCATGAGCGCAAGGACGAAGAACCGGACAACGGGGCAGGCATTTGATGCATATCCAGGAAGAACTGAACGAGCGGCACGTCCTGTCGCTGACGGTCGCGAACGAGGCGGGCATATTGGCGCGGATCGCCGGGCTGTTCACCGCGCGCGGCTATAATATCGACAGTCTGACGGTGGCGGACATCACGACCGACCATGCGATCAGCCGCATCACCATCGTCACCGGCGGCCCGCCCAAGGTGATCGACCAGATCATCGCCCAGCTTGAGCGGCTGGTGCCGGTGCACAAGGTGACGGACCTCACCGAAGCCGGTCCCTTCGTGGAGCGCGAGCTGGCGCTGGTGAAGGTGTCCGGCACCGGGGAGGACCGGATCGAGGCGCTGCGCCTCGCCGACGTGTTCCGCGCCAAGGTGGTCGACACGACCATCGAGAGCTTCATCTTCGAAATCACCGGCACGACGGACAAGATCGACAATTTCGTCGCCCTGATGCGCCAGATCGGCCTGGTCGAAGTCGGCCGCACCGGTGTCGTCGGCCTCACGCGCGGCAAGGAAGCGGCATAACGAATCATCCCTCTCCCGCCTGCGGGAGAGGGAGGGGCCATCGCACCGCGATGGGAGGGTGAGGGCCGCCCCGCTCACCACCAGCAATCACGGCTCCCTAAAAGGAGCAAAAAGGACAGAAAGAAGGAACGGAACATGAAGGTTTATTACGATCGCGACGCGGACATCGGCCTGATCAAGGGCAAGAAGGTCGCCATCCTCGGTTACGGCAGCCAGGGCCACGCCCATGCCCAGAACCTGCGCGACAGCGGCGTCGCGGACGTCGCCATCGCGCTGCGCCCCGGTTCCGCCAGCGCCAAGAAGGCCGAAGGCGCGGGCTTCAAGGTCCTGCCCAACGCCGAAGCGGCCGCATGGGCCGACGTCCTCATGATCCTGGCCCCCGACGAGTTCCAGGCGGAGATCTATGCCGCCGACATTCACGCGAACATGAAGCCCGGCGCCGCGCTCGCCTTCGCCCACGGCCTCAACGTCCATTTCGGCCTGATCGAGCCGCGCGCCGACGTCGACGTCATCATGATCGCGCCCAAGGGTCCCGGCCACACCGTCCGCAGCGAATATCAGCGCGGCGGCGGCGTGCCCTGCCTGATCGCCATCCATCAGGACGCGACCGGCAACGCTCATGACATCGCCCTGTCCTACGCCAGCGGCGTCGGCGGCGGCCGGTCGGGCATCATCCAGACCGACTTCAAGGAAGAGTGCGAAACCGACCTGTTCGGCGAACAGGCCGTGCTGTGCGGCGGCCTCACCCACCTCATCATGGCGGGTTTCGAAACGCTGGTGGAAGCCGGCTATGCGCCTGAAATGGCCTATTTCGAATGCCTCCACGAAGTGAAGCTGATCGTCGACCTGATGTATGAAGGCGGCATCGCCAACATGCGCTATTCGATCAGCAACACCGCCGAATATGGCGATTATCACACCGGCCCGCGCGTCATCACCGACGAGACGAAGGCCGAAATGAAGCGCGTCCTCAACGACATCCAGCAGGGCAAGTTCGTCCAGCGCTTCATGACCGACATCAAGACCGGCTATCCGGAAATGAAGGCGAAGCGAAAGCTCCAGGCCCAGCACCCGATCGAAAAGACCGGCGAGCAGCTGCGCGCCATGATGCCCTGGATCGGCGCCAACAAGCTGGTGGACAAGGACAAGAACTAGGTCCGTTCGCGGGAACGATCCGTTTCCGCTTTCCGCACTGGAACAATCGAGGGGCGTGGCCTATTCTGGCCGCGCCCCTTGAACGTTTTGGAGAGTTGCGAAATGCGAAAATATCTGATCCCCGCCGCCGCACTGGTCGCGCTGGCCGGAGGCACCGTCGTCGTCGCGCAGCAGATGCCCGCCGCTCCCGGCACCAAGGATGTGTCGAAAGTTACAGGCGGCACTTACAAGATCGACCCCGGCCACACGCAGATCGTCTTCGCATACGACCATATGGGCTTCAGCAACAATATCGGCATCATCGCCCAGCCCACCGGCACGCTGACGCTCGATCCCAAGAACCCGGCGGCCGCGAAAGTCTCGGTCGATGTGCCCATCGCGAACCTCAAGACCGGCGTTCCCGATCTCGACGCGCACCTCATGAAAGCGGATTTCTTCGACGCGGCAAAATTCCCCAAGGCGACCTTCGTGTCGACCGGCGTGAAGGTCGACGGCGACGATGCCGACATCACCGGCAACCTCACCATCAAGGGCATCACCAAGCCCGTGACGCTGGACGCCGACTTCTACGGCGTCGGCACGCATCCGATGAACAAGAAGGAAAATATCGGCTTCACCGCCACGACCACGATCAAGCGCAGCGATTTCGGCATGAGCTATGGCGTACCGATGGTCGGCGACGCGATCGAATTGAAGATCGTCGCTGCCTTCGAAAAACAGTAAGCGATGGACCGGAACGGCGGCGCTTCCCTGAACCCGCCGTTCCGGTCCATCGCATCCGGGCTGGTTTCGGCCATTTTCCCCCATTCAGCGCGCGCGCGTGAAAATTTCGTCATTCCGGGCCGGCAAGAACTTTGACAGTTCCCTTCACTCCTGCCCGCCACGCGCAAGAAACGACTGGACGCGGTTGGCCGAATGAGGTTATGGCGCTTCCCATGACGCAGCATATGCTCCTATCCCTGCTACGACTTACACGCCCTTAGGCGTGATATTTGTGCTGCGCGCCATTTTCATGCGCCGGCAAGACGCCTAAGGGCACTTTCAAGCAAACAGTCGTTCCACCGGGCACCTTCGCGCGCCCGTATGCAGAGAAGTAGCTTTTCCGATGATGCTGACCGATCCTTCCGTCAAATACCGCCCTTTCCCGCAGGTGGACCTGCCCGACCGCCAGTGGCCCTCGCGCGTCATTACCGCGCCGCCGCGCTGGCTCTCGACCGATCTGCGCGACGGCAACCAGTCGCTGATCGACCCGATGAACGCGGAAAAGAAGACGCGCTTCTTCGACCTGCTGGTGAAGATCGGCGTCAAGGAAATCGAAATCGGCTTCCCCGCGGCGGGCGCGACCGAGTTCGACTTCATCCAGGATCTGGTCCGCACCGGCCGCATCCCGGCCGACGTGACGCCGCAGGTGCTGACGCAGGCGCGCGACGACCTGATCGCCACCACATTCGAATCCCTGCGCGGGGCGGACAAGGCCATCGTCCATGTCTACAATGCGATCTCGCCCGCATGGCGGCGCATCGTTTTCGGCATGGAACGGCCGGAGATCAAGGCGATCGCCGTCCACGCCGCCAAGCTGCTGCGCGACAATGCGGCGAAGCAGCCCGATACCGACTGGCATTTCGAATACAGCCCCGAAACCTTCTCCACCGCCGAACTGGATTTCAGCCTGGAATGCTGCGAGGCGGTGATCGACATTCTCCAGCCGACGCCGGAAAAGCCGCTGATTCTGAACCTGCCCGCCACGGTCGAAGCGGCAACGCCCAATATCTATGCCGACCAGATCGAATGGTTCTGCCGCCATATTTCCCGGCGCGACAGCGTGGTCATCTCACTGCACACGCATAACGACCGGGGCACCGGCGTCGCGGCGGCGGAACTGGGCATCATGGCGGGCGCGGACCGTGTCGAAGGCTGCATGTTCGGCAATGGCGAGCGCACCGGCAATTGCGATCTGGTGACGGTCGCACTCAACATGTATTCGCAGGGGATCAATCCCGGCCTGGACTTCTCCGACATCGACGAGGTCATCCAGACGGTCGAATATTGCAACCAGCTTCCCGTCCATCCGCGCCATCCCTATGGCGGCGAACTGGTCTTCACGGCCTTTTCCGGCAGCCATCAGGACGCGATCAAGAAGGGTTTCGCCGCGCAGGAAGTGCGCAACGACGAGATGTGGGACGTGCCCTATCTGCCCATCGACCCCGCCGATCTGGGCCGCAATTACGAAGCGGTCATCCGCGTCAATTCGCAGTCCGGCAAGGGCGGCGTCGCCTGGGTCTTGCAGCAGGACAAGGGCCTGAAACTGCCCAAGCGGATGCAGGCGGATTTTTCGCGGGTCGTGCAGGCGCTGGCCGACGAAAGCAGCCGCGAACTCAACGCCGCCGATATCTGGACCGCGTTCGAGGATCATTACCGCCTGTCGGGCGATCAGGCCTATCGCCTGATCGACTATCATGAAAGCGGCGCGGCGGGCGACCGGGTCTTCACCGGCAAGATCGCCTATCAGGGCGGAGAACGCTCCATTTCCGGGCGCGGCAACGGCCTGCTCTCCTCGGTGCTGGCCGCGTTGCGCGACGAGTTGAACGTCGATCTGGACATTGCCGACTATAGCGAGCACGCCATCGGTGCGGGAACGGACGTGGCGGCCGCCGCCTATGTCGAATGCCGCACCCCGGACGGCCGCACGGTCTTCGGCATCGGCACCGACACGGACGTCGCCACCGCATCGGTCCAGGCTGTCCTTTCCGCCGCGAACGGCGTGGCGGCGCGGGGCTGACGCGGCGCGGCATATGACCGGTCATCAGGTCCACATCATCGGCGGCGGCCTTGCCGGGTCCGAAGCGGCATGGCAGCTGGCGCAGGCGGGCGTGAAGGTCCGCCTGTCCGAAATGCGCGGTTCGGGCGACATGACCCCGGCGCACCAGACCGACGGGCTGGCCGAGCTGGTCTGCTCCAACAGCTTCCGTTCCGATGATGCGGACCGGAATGCGGTGGGCCTGCTGCATCAGGAAATGCGCCGTCTGAACTCGCTCATCATGGCGCAGGCGGACGCGGCGAAGGTGCCCGCCGGATCGGCGCTGGCGGTGGATCGCGACGTCTTTTCCCAGGGCGTCACCCGCGCCCTTCGCGATCATCCCCATGTGGAAGTCGTGCGCGAGCGGATCGACGCCCTGCCCGGCGAAGGCCTGACCATCGTGGCCACCGGCCCGCTGACGGCTCCGGCGCTGACGGCCAGCATCGGCGCGGCGGCGGGCATGGACCATCTCGCCTTCTTCGACGCCATCGCGCCGGTCGTCCATTTCGACAGCATCGACATGGACCAATGCTGGATGGCGAACCGCTGGGACAAGATCGGCCCCGGCGGCGGCGAGGGCAAGGACTACATCAACTGCCCCATGAACCGGGAGCAATATCAGGCTTTCGTCCAGGGCTTGCTGGACGGCGAGAAGACGCAGTTCAAGGAGTGGGAGAAGGATACCCCCTATTTCGAAGGCTGCATGCCGATCGAGGTGATGGCGTCGCGCGGTCCCGAAACGCTGCGGCATGGACCGATGAAGCCCATGGGCCTGGACGACCCGCGCACGGGCCGCTGGCCCTATGCCGTGGTGCAGCTTCGGCAGGACAATGCGTCGGGCACGCTCTGGAACATGGTCGGCTTTCAGACCAAGCTCAAGCATGGGGCGCAGCTGGAATTGTTCCGCACCATTCCCGGCCTTGAGAAAGCGGAGTTCGCGCGCCTGGGCGGCCTTCATCGCAACACCTTCATCCAGTCGCCCAAGCTGCTGGACGCCACGCTGCGCCTGCGGAGCGCCCCGCATATCCGTTTCGCCGGGCAGATGACCGGCTGCGAAGGCTATGTCGAAAGCAGCGCCATCGGCCTGCTCGCCGGGCGGTTCGCGGCGGCGGAGCTGCTATGCCGCCCGTTCGCCCCGCCCCCCGCCGATACGGCGCTGGGTGCGCTGCTGGGCCATGTGACGGGCAATGTCGCAACGGCGGACTATCAGCCGATGAACGTCAATTTCGGCCTGTTCCCGCCGCTTGACGATGTGAAGAAGAAGCAGCGCAAGGAAGCCATGACCGCCCGCGCCCGCGCGTCGCTCGGCCGGTGGCTGGGCGAAGCATTGCAGCCTGTCTGATGTCCGCAAACCACTCGAAATCGGCCATCACGTCGAAGCGTTTGCAAAATGATATCATCGCCGACGAATTAACTCAGCATTTGCATCGGGGCTTGGGCGACCGTTTGGGCGCCGTGGCGGCGAACTCGGCCGGGGTCAGCTTGCCGTTTCCATCGGCGTCCGCCTTGGCGAAGCGGTCCGCCGTCGCCGCCGCCCATTCCTCGAAGGACAGGAGATTGTCATTGTCCTTGTCCAGCGCCTTGAACGCCTTCACCCGGCTGCCCATCATCTCCACGCGGGTGATGACGCCGTCGCGGTTGCGGTCATAACGGGCGAAGCGCTTCTCCTCTCGGCTTTGCGGGCTGGCTTCGGCGGGCATGGGCGGCGCTTTGCCCACGGCATCGGGATCGCCTTCGGGCAGGTCCTCGACCGCCGGCGGCGGCGGAGGCCCGACCAGCGCCTGCGGCAAAGGCCCGCTCCGCGCCCGCCCCTGCCACCAGAACAGCCCGCCCGCCACCAGCAGCAGCGCGGCCATCGCTCCGGCCAATATCCGTGTCATCGTCGATCCCCCTCCCCTTCTTTCAACGTCCGCGCAGGGCAAGCGCGATCAGGCGCAGATACAGCCCCGGCGTCAATGCGGGCGGAGCGCGCCGCCCCTTCGCCACATCCGCGCGCGCAAGCCCGAAGGCGATCCGCAACGGTTTCCAGGCCGCGGGCCATGGCAACGCTGCGCCGGGCAGATGCCGCCGAGCCAGATCGACCGCTTCGCGCGCCAGATCCCCGTCGCCGCCATGCCCCGACAGATCCCACAGCGCCCAGACCGCCCCGGCCCGCGTCAGCCAGTCCGGCACATCCTCCCGCCCCACCAGCGCGCGGAACAAGCCGCCGCCCCGTCCCGCCGCGAAGGCGGCAAGGTCGGCATCCCCCAGCAGGGCCTCCCATCCGTTCAGCCATGGGACAAGCCCCGGCGGCGGCGCGATGCCCGCCGCGCGCATCGCATCGATCAGCGGCTCCCCCCGCCCTTCGACGCCGGATTCATCTTCCAGCGCCTGCCCCCACCAGGCCAGGCGAATCTGCCCGATCATCGGCTCGCTGGTGGCGGCGGCCAGCGCCGCCATCCGCCGATCGAGCGCCCACAGCAGCCGATGCCGCCGCGCGTCGCGCCCGGCATAGGCGCTCAGCAGGCGGGCGAGGGGAGCTATTTCGAAATCGGCTGGCGGCATGACGAAGCGGCTTCAACTGAATGGAATGCCTGAAAGACGGCACAGCCCAGCTTTGAAGATGGCCCGCGCCCAAGACAAGCACCCTGTTATCAAATAGTAACCGCCCGATACAGGCGCTTTCCATATTGTCAGGGAAAATGCCCTCCATGTCTTCGGGCAGGACAGGCATGGCGTTCGATCCTGCCTTATCCGTTCCTTAACCACCGATACGCTATTTGCGCATTTTCCGTCATCGTCTTTGGGGGCGATGAGCATGATCCGATGTGTTCGGACCAGCAGGTGATGAGCGGCGATGAGCGAGAAAGCAGTCAAGAGCACGGGTTTTCTGGGGCGGTTACGGCGCGATGCGTCGGGCAATACATTGGCGATCGTCGCCGCGGCCATATTCCCCCTTGCCGCGATGATCGGCGGGGGCATCGACATCAGCCGCCTCTATCTGACCAAGACGCGCCTGCAGCAGGCTTGCGACGCGGGCGCGCTGGCCGGGCGGAAGGCGATGTCCGGCATCACCTGGACCGATGCGAACAACATCGTCGCCGAACAATTCTTCCACATGAACTTCCCCGATGGGCGATACGGGACGGGCACGACCGCCGTCGATTATAGCGCGTCCAATACGGGCGCGGTGACGGGCACAGCCAGCGTCGTGGTGCCGATGACCTTGATGTCGCTGTTCAACATGCCCGACAAGACGATCCACGCGGAATGCACGGCGGACCTGCAATTGCCCAATACGGACGTCATGTTCGTGCTGGACACGACCTTGTCGATGAACGATGCCAATCCGGGCGACAGCCAAAGCCGCATCGCCGTGCTGCGCGAAGCCGTCAGCAATTTCTACACCGAATTGCAGAGGGTGAAACCAGCAGGCAGCCATATTCGCTACGGGTTCGTTCCCTATTCGGGAACGGTCAATGTTGGAACGCTGCTGAAGCCGGACTGGCTTCAGGACAATCCTATCTATGACTCGCGCGAGGCGGATGGCACTGCCGACCTGACCACAACCTCAACATCGGGCGGCGGCGTGCAGCCCGATACGATCACGACTTACTCATCGTGGGAAATCTTCAGCGGTTCATCCGGTCAAGGCACGCCATATAATGGGCCAGCGGAAAACTGTGTCGCCCCGGCCAATACCCAGACAGACAAAACAGTCAATGGGAGCTGGACTCCGAGTTCAAGCGCCGTGCCGCGTTCTCGTGTCAACACACGCACACGAAACGGCACAACCTATACCGCCAAGCTTTTAAATGGCGTGTGCACGATCACGCCAACCGTTTACAACAATCTGGTCGAAAAGCGGACGGAAACGGTCGACAAAAACCCCAATGCCGGCGAACCCATTCCCGTAAAGGAAACCACCACCACCACCACATATTACCAATGGATATACAAACCGATTCCCTATGATATTTCCGCCCTGAAAGCGACCGATAGCAACGGAAACGTCAAGGGCAGCAGCTTCAAGGCGCCAGTTGAGAACGGGAACGTAACCGGCCATCCCAGGGACCGCACCATCACCTGGAACGCGTCCAACGGCTGCATCGAGGAACGCGGCAACCCGTATGACATGGACGTCGATCTGGTGCCCAACCCCGGGCAACCTGAAACGCAATGGAAGCCCTATCTGCCGCGTCTTGTCTATGGCCGCAATCAGACGACAACAGGATATCAGCAGCCCGCACTCACTGGGGTCAGATACCCTGCTGCCTGGCTCAATAGATGGGCGTTTAGCGGATCGCCGCAAACCAAGACGCGCGATGTCAGCATCACCGCTACAAATTATTACACGCCGTCAGTCGACCTGACGCAATCGGGGGCCTGCCCTACTGTTGCCCGCAAGCTGTCGGAAATCGATGCCAATACGCTTAACACATATCTTAACAGCCTCACGCCGGCGGGCTTCACATATCACGACATCGGCATGTTGTGGGGCCTGCGCCTGATGTCGCCCAACGGTCTGTTCGCATCGGAACATGCGGCCGCCGCCGCCTCAGGCAAGATCGCCCGCCACCTGATCTTCATGACGGATGGCCAAACCGACACGCGTATCGGCGCCTATGACGCGTGGGGCGTATCGGCCATGGCGCGGCGACGCACGCCCACCGACCGCGTCCCGACCGATGACGAACAGAACGAGATCACCGAAACACGGCTAAGGGAGCTTTGCACGCTCGCGAAAAACGACAAGAACATCACCGTCTGGGTGATCGCGTTCGGCACCGATCTCACCAGCCTGCTCACCAATTGCGCGTCGTCCGGGCGGGCCTATCAGGCGAACAATGCGGCGGAACTGACGGCGACCTTCTCCCAGATCGCCTCGCAGATCGCGCAGTTGCGGATCACGAAATAATGGCAGGCCGCAGGGTTCATTTTCCTCGTCTGGCAAGGGACGAGCGCGGCGTGACGGCGATCGAGTTCGCCATCGTCGCGCCCGTGCTGCTGGCGATGCTGATGTTCCTGTTCGACACGGGCTATTACCTCTATGCGAACGCCGTGCTTGCCGGGGAGATGAACGCGGCGGGGCGCGCTTCCACGCTGGAAACCGCGACGGACGAACAGCGCGACACGCTGGACCAGCATGTCAGCGATGCAGTGAAAAAGCTCGTGCCCAATGGCGAACTGCGTTTTCAGCGCACCGCCTATATCGACTATGGGCGCGCGCAGGCCAAGGCGGAAGCCTTCAAGGACGAGAACGGCAACGGCGTTTGCGACGCCGGCGAAAGCTTCGATGACGCCAACCGCAACCATGTGCGGGACCTGGACTCGGGCATCAGCGGCGGCGGCGGCGCGAAGGACGTGACGGTCTACACGGCCACGCTGCGCTATGACCGCATCTTCCCCATCGCAAGCTTCATGGGATGGGGCAAGGACGTCACCATGTCCTCCACCACCTTGTTGCGCAACCAGCCCTTCGACAAGCAGATCGAACCGTTGATCGGCACATGTTTGTGAGGACCGCCCGGATGTCCGTTTCCGCCCGCATCGCCGGAAAGCCCGAACGCCCGGAGGGATATTGCCGCCGGGCGCTCCATCGCTTCCGGCGCGACCAGAGCGGCCTTGCGCTGGTGGAGTTCGCCCTTTCGCTGCCGATCCTCCTCATCCTCGTCACATCGGGCCTGGAGCTGGCGAACTATGTCATAACGACCAAGCGGATCGGCGAAATCGCCGTGCTGGTCGCCGACAACGCTTCCCGCATGGGGGCGCAGAGCGCGCTCAACGACAAGCAGATCAGCGAAGCCGAAATCAACGATGTGTTCATCGGGGCGGATATGCAGGGCGGCGGGCTGGACTTCGCCACGCGAGGCCGGATCATCCTGTCCAGCCTTCAGCAGAACGAAGAAGGCGGCCAGTGGATCAAATGGCAGCGCTGCTTCGGCGCCCTGCCGCATCCTTCATCCTATGGCGATGAGGGCGACGGCGAAACGGGCACCAGCTTTCCCGGCATGGGTCCCGAAAATAACCGCGTGACGGCGGCGGAAGGCACGGCGGTGATGGTCGTGGAAATCAGCTACCGCTACCGCCGCATCCTACCGCTGCTAGACTTGCCGCTGCACGACATTTCCGAAACGGCGGCCTTCAACGTGCGTGACAACCGTGACCTGACGGGGGTCCAACCCAGCGAAGATGTGACGCCGTCCACCTGCACATGATGGATCGGGGAGGAGGGAGACGGCGATGAGCCGCCGTCCCCATCCTTGCCGATCAGCTTTTGTAGCACACTTTCCTGACCGCCTGAACCACGCGCCCCGCGTCGATCAGCGCGGCCTTTTCGAGGTTTGCGGCATAGGGCAGCGGCACATCCTCATTGGTGACGCGCAGCACCGGGGCATCGAGGTCGTCGAAGCCCTGCTCCATCACCACAGCCGCGATCTCCGAAGCGATCGAGCAGGTCGGCCAGCCCTCCTCGACCACCACCAGCCGGTTGGTCTTCTTCAGGCTTTCCAGCACCGTCGCGGTATCGAGCGGGCGCAGCGTGCGCAGGTCGACGACCTCCGCCTCGATCCCCTCGCCCGCCAGCGCCTCGGCCGCTTCCAGCGCCACGCCCACGCCGATCGAGTAGCTGACCAGCGTCACATCCTTGCCTTCACGCACGATCCGCGCCTTGCCGATGGGCAGGACATAGTCGTCCACCTTCGGCACGTCGAAGCTGCGGCCGTAGACCAGTTCGTTTTCCAGGAACACGACCGGATCGTCGGACCGGATCGCCGCCTTGAGCAGGCCCTTGGCGTCGGCCGCGTCATAGGGCGCGATCACGATCAGGCCCGGCACGGACGCATACCATGGCCCGTAATTCTGGCTGTGCTGCGCGCCCACGCGGCTCGCCGCGCCGTTGGGGCCGCGGAACACGATGGGACAGCGCATCTGGCCGCCGGACATGTAATTGGTCTTGGCCGCCGAATTGATGATGTGGTCGATCGCCTGCATCGCGAAGTTGAACGTCATGAACTCGACAATGGGCTTGAGCCCGCCCATAGCCGCGCCCGCGCCGATCCCGGCAAAGCCATATTCGGTGATCGGCGTGTCGATGACGCGCTTGTCGCCGAACTCTTCGAGCAGGCCCTGCGTCACCTTATAGGCGCCCTGATATTCGGCGACTTCCTCGCCCATCACGAAGACGCGCTCGTCCGCGCGCATTTCCTCCGCCATCGCGTCGCGCAGCGCTTCGCGAACGGTGGTTTTAAGATATTCGGTGCCTTGGGGCAGGTCCGGATCTGCGATGGTGGCCTTGGCTTGCGTGGCGAGCTTGGCCGTGCCGCTCTCCGCCTTCTTCGGCGCGTCGGGCGCGGCTTCGGGCCTGGCGGGCGGCGCGCTTTCCTCGGCCTTGGGCGCGGTCTCCGCGCTCTCACCGTCCTCGCCCGCCATTTCGGCGATGACGGTGCCGACCTTCACGCCCTCGGTCCCTTCGGGCACGACGATTTTGCCGATGGTGCCTTCATCGACCGCTTCGAACTCCATCGTCGCCTTGTCGGTCTCGATCTCGGCCAATATGTCGCCGGACCGCACTTCATCGCCTTCCTTCACCAGCCATTTGGCCAGCGTGCCTTCCTCCATGGTCGGCGAGAGCGCCGGCATCTTGATTTCGATACCCATCAATATTGCTCCACCAGCACGTCGGTATACAGTTCGTCGAGGTCAGGTTCGGGCGAGCTTTCCGCGAAATCCGCCGCGTCGCTCACGATCTTGCGGATGTCCTGATCGATCTTCTTGAGCTCCTCCTCGCTGATGCCGGCGGCTTCCAGATGCTTCTTCGCGCCTTCGATGGGATCGGATTTCTCCCGCACCTCCTGCACTTCCTCGCGCGAGCGGTATTTGGCCGGGTCGGACATGGAATGGCCGCGATAGCGATAGGTCTTCATTTCCAGCAGGATCGGGCCATTGCCGTCCTTCACCCATTTAAGCGCCTCTTCGGTCGCCCCGCGCACGGCGAGCACGTCCATCCCGTTCACCTGCAAACCTGGAATGCGGAAGCTTTCGCCCCGGCGGTAGAGCTGGTCCTCGGCCGAAGAGCGGTTGACGCTGGTGCCCATGGCATATTGGTTGTTCTCGATCACGAAGATGATCGGCAGCTTCCATAGCTCGGCCATGTTGAAGCTTTCGTAGACCTGTCCCTGATTGGCCGCGCCGTCGCCGAAATAAGCGACGCACACGCCGCCGTCGCCCCTATATTTATGCGCAAAGCCCAGCCCCGCGCCCAGCGACACCTGCGCGCCCACGATGCCGTGGCCGCCGTAGAATTTGTGATCGACGCTGAACATGTGCATCGACCCGCCCTTGCCCTTGGAAATGCCCGCCTCGCGGCCCGTCAGTTCCGCCATGATGAGCTTGGGATCGATGCCATAGGCCAGCATGTGCCCATGGTCGCGATAGCCGGTGATGACGCTGTCCTTGCCCGGCTCCAGCGCCGACTGGATGCCCACGGCGACCGCTTCCTGCCCGATATAGAGGTGGCAGAAACCGCCGATGAAGCCCAGGCCGTAAAGCTGCCCCGCCTTTTCCTCGAACCGGCGGATCAGGACCATCTGGCGATAAAATTCCAGCAGTTCCTCCTTGCTCGCCTTGTAGTCGACGGGCGCGTCCGGCCGAGGCCGATTATGGTCGGCTCCGGCTGGAATGGCCGGCTTGGGCTTGGCGCGGGAAGGACGCGGCGTGGTTGGTTTCGCCAAGACTATATCCTCTTTGCGTGGATGGTATGACAGAAAGGCCAGATATAGCGGCACGAAGCGCGGCAATGCAACGCCGCAAGCCGCATTAGGCATGGAACGTCAGTTCAGCGGAACGATGACTTCGTCATGATGAACGACGCCGAGCTGGCGGCGGATCAGTTCATCGCTGAGGTCCGGATCGACGCGGCGCGGATCGAGCAGGTCGACCCGGTTGCGAAGCTCCTGCCGGTGCGCCTCCACCTGTTTCAACTGGACGCGCGCGTCGCGCAGCTGGCGGGTATAATCCCCCCATGCCAGCACCCCGTTGGAGCCAAGCACGACATAGCCCGCGAACAGGATGAGGAGCAGCACCGCGATCGCCGGACCAAAGGCCGAAAAGAGCAGGAGACGAAGCTTCGCGATGTGGGCCATACAGCCGATGAATCACAGGAAAAGGCGGGCCGCAAGCGAAAAATCATTTATCTTGCGGCCAACCGTTGAAAAGGGCCTTAACGGAAGATCGAACGCCCCGCATAGACCGCCACGTCGCCCAGTTCCTCCTCGATGCGGATCAACTGGTTATATTTGGCGAGCCGGTCCGAACGGGCCAGCGATCCGGTCTTGATCTGCCCGCAATTGGTGGCGACGGCGAGGTCGGCGATGGTCGCGTCCTCCGTCTCGCCCGAACGGTGCGACATGACGGCGGTGTAGCGCGCGCGGTGGGCCATATCGACGGCGGCGAGCGTCTCCGTGAGCGTGCCGATCTGGTTGACCTTCACCAGCAGCGAGTTGGCCAGCCCCTTGCCGATGCCCATGGACAGGCGCGCGGGATTGGTCACGAACAGGTCGTCGCCGACCAACTGGACCTTGCCGCCGATCTTGTCGGTCAGCGCCTTCCAGCCTTCGAAATCATCCTCGCTCATGCCGTCCTCGATCGACTTGATCGGATAGTCGGCGCACAGCGCGGCCAGATAGTCGGCCATTTCCGTGGGGCTGAGCGACAGGCCCTCGCCCGAAATCTCATACCGGCCGTTCTTGAAGAACTCGGTCGCCGCGCAATCGAGCGCCAGCACCACATCGTCGCCCGGCGTGTAGCCCGCCTTCTCCACGCTCGCCATGATGAAGTCGAGCGCGTCGCGGGTCGAGGCGAGGTTGGGCGCGAAGCCGCCTTCATCGCCCACCGCCGTCGCCAGCCCCTTGTCATGCAGGCCCTTCTTGAGCGTGTGGAAGATTTCCGAACCGATCCGCACCGCGTCGGCGATGCTTTCCGCGCCGACCGGCATCACCATGAACTCCTGGAAGTCGATGGGATTGTCGGCATGTTCGCCGCCATTGATGATGTTCATCATCGGCACCGGCAGCACATGGGCATTGACGCCGCCGACATAGCGGTAGAGCGGCAGGCCGCGCGCGTCGGCGGCCGCCTTCGCGGTGGCGAGGCTGACGCCCAGGATGGCGTTCGCGCCGAGGCGGCTCTTGTTCTCCGTGCCGTCGAGCGCGATCATCGCCGCGTCGACTTCGGCCTGATCCTCCGCGTCGAGGCCGACGATCTGTTCTGCGATTTCGTCATTCACGGCGGCGACCGCGGCCAGGACGCCCTTGCCCAGATATTTGGAAGCATCGCCGTCCCGCTTCTCGACGGCTTCATAAGCGCCGGTCGAAGCGCCCGAAGGCACGGCGGCGCGGCCGAAGCTGCCATCCTCCAGCATCACGTCGACTTCGACGGTGGGGTTGCCCCGGCTGTCCAGAATCTGACGGGCATGGATGTCGAGAATGGCGGTCATGATCGCTCCTGAAAATGCTGTGCGGCGGCTTTTCGCGCTCCGCTTAGCCAGCACCTGCCCTCTTTGCAATGCAGGGGCTTGCAACCGGGGCAAAAATGCCGATGCTCTAAATGGTAACGGCAACGGAACTACAGGCAGCCGCCGTGCATTAGCATGGAAACGGCGTTTCCGCCCGGCGATCCGCCGCTGCCCAACAGCCTGATGTGAAGGGAGACAATCGACCATGGCCGACACCAGCGACACGCCCGCCAAGAAGGGCAGGAAAGCCGCCGCAACCAAGACGCCCAATGTAAAAGCGGCCACGGATTCCGCGCCGGTCAAGCCGGCCGCCACCCGCGAGGCACCCGCCGTGAAGGCGGAGAAGGCCGAAGGCGCCGGCTGGAGCGCGCAGATCGCCCCCATCAAGGCGCAGGCGGAAAAGGCGGCAAGAAGCGCGAAGGACAAGCTGAACGCCGTCGACTGGAAATCCCATATCGATCCATTGAAGGAACAGGCAGGGAAGACCGCGCGCTCCGCCGCGACCGCCGCGAAGGGACAGACCGGATCGGCCATGCAGAGCCTTGCGAAGCTGATCTCCGAAACGGCGGGCACGGTGGATGCGAAACTGGGGCCGCAATATGGCGACTATGCCCGCCAGGCCGCCGAATCGGTCGCCGGGGCCGCCGATGCGCTCGACAGCAAGGATGTCGACCAGCTCATGGGCGAAGCGCGCGACTTCGTGCGGAAAAGTCCGGCGGTCGCCATCGGGGCGGCGGCGGTGGTCGGCTTCGTGCTGATGCGCCTCGCCAGAGGCTCTTCGGACGAAGGCTGAACCTTCCGGAACCGGCCAAATGCCCTGACCAGAGCGGGCGGAGGAAACATTGACGCAAGAACCGGCGGATATGGTGGAAGCGCCGCAGCCCGATGGGCACGACGAATCCGTCCGCGACAGCATTGCCCGCCTCTATGCCGACGGCCGCGCCTATGCCGAGGCGGAGGTCGAGCGGCAGAAGCGGCGCGCGGGCATCGCAGCGGCGGGCGTGCGCGATGCCGCCCTATTGGGAGCGGCCGCCCTGATGCTGTCGTTCGGCGTTGTCGTCGCCGTGCTGGTGGGCCTTATCCTCAGCCTGGCGCCCGCGCTTGGGCCGCTTGGCGCGACGGGCGCGGTGCTGGGCGGAACGCTGCTGGCGGTTCTCATCCTGCTGCTGCTGGCGAAGGCGCGGATCGGCCGCATGAAAAGGGCGATGAAGCCATGAACCGCGAAGCCGCCTATCGCCAGGCCGTCGCGCAGGCCGAAGAGAAGAAGGCGCAATTTCTGCTGTCCGCCCAGGCCGCGAAGGCCCGCGTCGCCCCTGCCCGGCTGAAACAGGACGCAAAGGACAAGGTGATTTCGCTCGCGACGGACGGGGCCGCCCATGCCGCCGCCAAGGTGCAGGAAAATCCGGTCGCCGCGGGCGCGGGGCTGACCGCCTTCCTTCTCTATCTTGCCCGGCGTCCCTTGGCGGCACTTTTCCACCGCCTGCACGTTCGTTGGAAAAATCCCAATCCGGAGAATGAAGATGGCTGACATCCAAACCCAATTGACCCGCGCTCGCGATGCGGCGAACGATATCGCCGCAGGCGCGACGGACCGGCTGCGCGACACGCGTGACAGCGCCGGGGAAGCGCTGGCCAATTCGCGCGAACGAGCCAGCGCCGCCTATGCCGACGCCCGCGACCGCACGCAAAAGGTCGCGGCGCGCGCCAATGAGATCGTGCAGCAGCATCCCGTCACCGCCGTGGCGGGCGCGGTCGCCGCTGGCGCCCTCATCGCCTGGATGTTCCCGAAAAGCCGCAGGATGATGAAAGCCCTCCCCGCTCTGGCCGTCACCGCCGGGGGCCGTGTATTGGAGGCCGCCGCTGCCGCCCGCGCCACAGCGACGGAAAATGCGAGCGCCGCGAAAAGCAGCGCCGCCGACGCTTTCCACGCAGCGAGGGACAGCGCGGGCGAAACCCTCCACACCGCGCGCGAAACCGCCGGCGTCGCGCTTCAAGCCGCAAAGGAGAATGCGGCCGAATTTGCTGCCCATGCCCGCGAAAGCGCGATGGCGGCCGATCTGCCGGGCAAGGCGTCCCGCCTCGCAGACGACGTGATCGCCCTGGTCGCCGCGAAAGCCGATGCCGTCAGCGACGCCCTCAAGGCGCGATTGCCGAAACGGTAATCGCTCCTGCCGGGGCTTTCCCTTGGACGCTCCGGCAAGCGCTGCTAATAGCCCGCCCTGATCCATGAGGAGAAAGTCATGAGCAAGCTGCATCTTGTGATGGGCGGGCGTGTCAAAAATCCCCAGACCCTCGAATTCGAGGACCTTAACGCAATCGATATCGTCGGCGTGTTTCCCGACTATGCCAGCGCCGAAAAGGCATGGCGCGGCGCGGCGCAGCGCACGGTGGACGATGCCGAGATGCGCTATGTGATCGTGCACCTGCACCGCCTGCTGGAGCCGGAACTGCCGACGACGGAATGAGGGTTTGGGGGAATGCGGTGGCGGGGTGGCAGGCAGTCGTCGAAGACGGCAGGCCTGCGAGCTTTCAATTCACAGGCTGGGGCCGCTTTCGGAACCGCCAACGTAACAAGGGCCGCGTCAGCGCCAGCCCCACCAGAAAGCCGCCGATATGCGCGGCAATGGCGATCTGTCCCAGACCGCCCATGCCGCCCGCTGTCGCAATGCCGATCATCAACTGAATCGCGATCCAGCCCGCCGCCAGCCACAATACCCGCACCAGATTGGCGGACAGCGGCCCGATCCGCCGCACATTCTGCTGGCTATAGAGCAGCGAATAGGTCGCGATGACAGCGGAAATCGCCCCGCTCGCGCCCACCATCGGTGCGGTGGAGCCGGGATCGACCGCCCACTGCACCAATGTCGCGCCATAACCGCCCGCGACATAGAGGATCAGCGTCCCCCAGCGATCCAGCACATGCTCCACCTGCCGCCCGCAAAAGACCAGCATCAGCAGGTTGAATCCGATATGCAGCCAGCCCGCATGGATCAACGTGCAGCTGAGCGGCGTCAGCCATGCCGGCACCGCCCACATGCCTTCGAGAAGATGGGGATCGCCGATCCGGGCGGGGATGAACCCGCCCATGATCGCGGCATTGTCCACCTGCCCGGTCAGATACAAGAGCAGGAACGCGGCGAAGGTGATCGCCGCGATTCCATTGGTCATGCGGCCGATCGGCAGTCTCACGGGATTAGAGGAACGCGATCTTGTCGACCAGGTAGAATTTGTCGCCCGACGGGACGGACACTTCCACCTCGTCGCCGACTTCGCGGCCGATCAGCGCCCGGCCCAGCGGGCTGTTATAGCTTATCATGCCCACCTTGGCGTCCGCCTCGGCCTGGCCCACGATCTGATATTGGACCGGCTTGTCGTCCTCGTCCCGCAGAGTCACCGTCGCGCCGAAGATCACCTTGTCGCCCGACAGCGTCCTGGGATCGATGACCTGCGCGCGGGACAGCTTGTCCTCCAGATCGGCGATGGTGGCTTCGACCTGGCCCTGCCGTTCCTTCGCCGCGTGATATTCGGCATTTTCCGACAGGTCGCCATGCGCGCGCGCTTCTTCGATCGCATCCACGATCAGAGGCCGCTCAGCCTTCAACTCGCGAAGCTGCGCCGTGAGCTTGTCATAGCCCATCTGAAGCATCGGCATCTTCTCGACGGTCGCCATTATTGCAAATCCTTCGTCAAAACTTCCCTCCGGCGGCCTCATCCAAGAGGTCGCCCGCAGCGTGTTCCTTCATGCAGGGGGTCAGGCTTGCGGCCTTGGATAATAGGACTGGAGCGAGCGCACTTCAAGGGCGTGACCGCGCAGCGCCTCGATTGCGTCCACCGCGGCCAGGCTGGCGGCCGCGGTGGTGAAGATCGCCACCTTCTGCCGCAGCGCGCTGGTGCGGATCGCCTTGCTGTCCTTCAACGACTGCCAGCCTTCGGTGGTGTTGAAGATCAGGTCCACGCCGCCATCGCTGATCCGGTCGACGATGTGCGGGCGGCCCTGCGCCACCTTGTTCACCGTTTCGACGGGGATGCCGTTTTCTTCCAGGAAGCGCGCGGTGCCGCCTGTCGCGACGATCCCGAAGCCCATGGAAACGAGCTTGCGCGCGGCAGGCAGGATCACCGGCTTGTCGCTGTCCTTCAAGGAGACGAACACCGTTCCTTCCGTCGGCAGCACCGTGCCGGCACCAAGCTGCGATTTGGCGAAGGCGGTCGCAAAATTACTATCGATTCCCATGACTTCACCCGTGCTTTTCATTTCCGGTGAGAGCACCGGATCGACGCCGGGGAAGCGCGCGAAGGGGAACACCGCTTCCTTGACCGCGATATGGCCGATGGCATTGCGGTCGATCTTCGGCAGGTCCTTGAGCTTCTCGCCCGCCATCACGCGGCTCGCGATCTTGGCGATGGGCGTGCCGATGGCCTTGGCGACGAAAGGCACGGTGCGGCTGGCGCGCGGGTTGACCTCGATCAGGTAGACGGTGCCGTCCTTGACCGCGAACTGGATGTTCATGAGCCCCCGGACATGCAGCGCGCGGGCCAGCACATCGGTCTGCCGCTCGATCTCCGCGATGATGGCGTCGGGCAGGCTGTAGGGCGGAAGCGAGCAGGCGCTGTCGCCCGAATGGACGCCCGCCTCCTCGATATGCTGGAGCACGCCCGCGACCACCACATCGTCGCCGTCGCACAGCGCGTCCACGTCCACCTCGGTCGCGTCCCGCAGATACTGGTCGATCAGCACCGGCGAGTCGCCCGAGACCTGGACGGCGGTCGCGATATATTCCTCAAGCTGCGCCTGGCCGTCGACGATCTCCATCGCGCGGCCGCCCAGCACATAGGACGGACGCATCAGCACTGGATAGCCGATGCGGTTGGCGACCGCGATGGCTTCCTCGCGCGAGCGGGCGATGCCGTTGGCGGGCTGCTTCAATTTCAGCTTGTCGATCAGCGCGGCGAACCGCTCGCGATCCTCGGCAAGGTCGATGGCGTCGGGCGAGGTGCCCAGGATCGGAATGCCTGCATCCTCCAGCGCCTGCGCGAGCTTCAGCGGCGTCTGCCCGCCGAACTGCACGATGACGCCGACCAGCGTGCCGTTCGATTTCTCGACCTCCAGAATCTCCAGCACGTCCTCAGCCGTCAACGGCTCGAAATAGAGGCGGTCGGACGTGTCATAGTCGGTCGAAACCGTCTCCGGGTTGCAGTTGATCATGATCGTCTCATAACCCGCCTCGGAAAGCGCGAAGCAGGCATGGACGCAGCAATAGTCGAACTCGATCCCCTGCCCGATCCGATTCGGTCCGCCGCCCAGGATGACGACCTTCCGCGCATCGCTCGGCTGGGCTTCGTTTTCGGCCTCACCGAAGATCGGCGCTTCATAGGTCGAATACATATAGGGCGTCTTCGCCTCGAACTCGGCGGCGCAGGTGTCGATCCGCTTGAAGACCGGGCGCACGCCGAGCCTATGGCGCAAGCTGCGCACTTCCTCCTCCGTCACGCCGCCGGTCATGGCGACGACCGCCTCATGGATCAGGCCGGACCCGCGCGCGATACCCCGCTCCATCCCCCGCAGATTGGCGGATTTGAGCGCCAGCCACGCCAGCCGCTTGTCGGAAAAGCCCATGGATTTGAGGCGGCGCATCCCGTCCGCATCCTGCGGCAGGCCGTTCGCCAATATTTCCGCTTCGGCGTCGACGATCTCCTTGATCCGTTCCAGGAACCAGGGGTCATATTTGGCGACGGCGTGGATTTCCTCGACGCTGAGGCCCGCGCGCAACGCCTGCGCGGCGACCAGCAAGCGATCGGGCGTCGGCTGGGCCAGCGCGGCGATGATGTCGTCCCTGGACGCGCCCTCCAGATGATCGACATTGTTGAAGCCGGACAGGCCCGTTTCCAGCCCCCGCAATGCCTTCTGCATCGATTCATGGATGTTGCGGCCAATGGCCATCACCTCGCCCACCGACTTCATCGCGGTGCCAAGCAGCGGTTCGGCCCCCTTGAATTTCTCGAAGGCGAAGCGCGGGATCTTGGTCACGACATAGTCGATGGTCGGCTCGAAGCTCGCGGGCGTCGCGCCAGTGATGTCGTTCTCGATCTCGTCCAGCGTATAGCCGACCGCCAGCTTCGCCGCGACTTTCGCAATCGGGAAGCCAGTGGCCTTCGAGGCCAGCGCGGAAGAACGGGAAACGCGCGGGTTCATCTCGATGACGACCAGGCGGCCGTCCTTCGGATTGACTGCGAACTGCACGTTGGAACCGCCTGTTTCCACGCCGATTTCACGCAGGACCGCGATGCTCGCGTTCCGCATGATCTGATATTCCTTGTCGGTCAGCGTCAGCGCGGGCGCGACAGTGATGGAGTCGCCGGTATGGACGCCCATCGGATCGATATTCTCGATGGAACAGATGATGATGGCGTTGTCGGCGCGATCACGCACCACCTCCATCTCATATTCCTTCCAGCCGAGCAGCGATTCCTCGATCAGCACCTCGGTCGTGGGCGAAGCGTCGAGGCCGCCCCGCACGATGCTCATGAACTCATCGCGATTATAGGCGATGCCGCCGCCCGTGCCGCCCATGGTGAAACTGGGACGGATGATCGACGGCAGGCCGGTGAACTCCAGCGCCTCCATCGCCTCTTCCATCGTGTGGGCGATGCGCGAGCGGGCGCTTTCCAGGCCGATCTTGTCCATGGCGTCGCGGAACTTGATCCGGTCTTCCGCCTTGTCGATCGCCTCGGCGTCCGCGCCGATCATCTGGACGCCATATTTCTCCAACGTGCCGTCATTGAACAGCGCCAGCGCCGTGTTGAGCGCCGTCTGCCCGCCCATGGTCGGCAGCACCGCGTCCGGCCGCTCCTTCTCGATGATCTTCGCCACGATTTCGGGCGTGATCGGCTCGACATAGGTGGCGTCGGCGAATTCCGGGTCGGTCATGATCGTGGCCGGGTTGGAGTTCACCAATATGATGCGATAGCCCTCTTCCTTGAGCGCCTTCACCGCCTGCGTGCCCGAATAGTCGAACTCGCACGCCTGGCCGATGATGATCGGCCCCGCGCCGATGATGAGGATGGAGGAGATGTCGGTGCGTTTGGGCATTATTCGGCCTCTGATTTATAAGGATCGGCGCCGTCGAAGGCTGTTCGTGAAGCGATGGTCAATGCACTGCCCCTGTCCGGGCTTCGCAACCCCAGCCGTCATATTCGACGCCGCACAGGATTTCGATCTGAAGGCATTTGAGGGTCAGCGCGCGGATTGACTGTTCATCCACCGCCTGTTCGCATTCGAGGAAGAGGTAGAGTTCCCCGTCCTCGCCTTCTTCCCGGTCCAGCTCGACAAAACCGAATTGGCTGGCGATCGTCACGACGCGTTCGAAATCCTTCTCGCTTCCACGGAAGCTGACGTCCACGAGGCGCGGGATGCGCGGCTTGTCGCCATTTTTGGCGAGATTGGCAAGGACGCCCTTGTCGGCTTCCCACTCCTCGTCGAGGCGGGCAGGATCGACCGCGGGCAATTTGATGCTCACGCCTTCAACCCCTCCACGAACCGCTGGAACAAATAGAAGCTGTCCTGCGGCCCCGGTGAGGCTTCGGGGTGGTACTGGACCGAAAAGGCTTTCCTGTCCGTCAGTTCAATGCCGCAGTTGCTACCGTCGAAGAGCGACACATGGGTCGGCTTGGCATTGGCGGGGAGCGTGTCCGTGTCGACCGCGAAGCCGTGGTTCATGCTGGTGATCTCGACCAGCCCGTCCGACAGGCGCTTGACCGGATGGTTCGCGCCGCGATGGCCCTGATGCATCTTGACCGTCTTCGCGCCGACCGCGAGGCCCAGCAACTGGTGGCCGAGGCAGATGCCGAAGATCGGCACCTCCGCCTCCAACGCCTGCTTGATCACCGGCACCGCATAGTCGCCCGTCGCTGCCGGATCGCCGGGGCCGTTGGAGAGGAACAGGCCGTCGGGCTTCTGCTCCATGATCTGCTCGAAGGTCGCGGTGGCCGGCAGCACGGTCACGCGCGCGCCGGCCTTCACCAGATTGCGGAAGATGTTGTTCTTCGCGCCATAGTCGATGGCAACCACATGGGGCCGCTCATCCCCCGCTTCTCCCAGCCCATAGCCGAAGCCCAGACGCCACACGCCGTCTTTCCAGAGACGGCTTTCCTTGCCCGTGACTTCGATGGCGAGGTCCATGCCCTCCAACCCCGGCCAGCTTGCCGCCTTCTCCGCGAGGGCGGCGAGATCGAACCGGCCTTCGGGATCATGGGCGATCACGACATTGGGCGCGCCCTTCATCCGGATCATCCGCGTCAACGCGCGGGTATCAACGCCCGCGAGGCCGATGCGGCCTTTCTCCCTCATCCATTGGTCGAAGGGTTCGACATTGCGGAAATTGCTGGGTTCGGTCACGTCCTGCCGCACGATGCAGCCCAGCGCATGGGGGCTGTCCGCCTCCACATCGTCCAGGTTGGTGCCGACATTGCCGATATGGGGAAAGGTGAAGTTGATGATCTGCCCGGCATAGCTGGGATCGGTCATGATCTCCTGATAGCCCGTGATGGAGGTGTTGAAGCAAAGCTCTCCCACCGCTTCGCCGACCGCACCGAAACCGCGTCCGAACACGGCCGAGCCATCGGCGAAAACCAATACCCCCGTCGCTCCTTTGGGCACGGTCAGGGATTTGGCGTCGGCCATGGCTTGCAAGTCCTTCTTATGCTTTTTGCGGGACCCCGTCTTCAACGGGTTAAACGGCCCGCCACCTATGCCTAGCAGGCCGCGCGGTCAACTCCTGTTCAAAATCTCTTTTCGCATTATATCTGTCTCTTTCCCGGTAGACAGGATTCTCATCGCCATGATTCGCGAGCAGCTAAAGAGCGCCCAGGTCGAAGCCATGAAGGGCGGCGACAAGGAGCGCCTCGCCGCCGTGCGCCTGATCCTTGCGAAACTCAAGGATCGCGACATCGAACTGCGGACCGCCAGCAATGTTCCCGACGACGATACGGTCGTGGTCGAAGTGCTCCAGAAGATGGCGAAGCAGCGCCGCGAATCGATAGAGATGTTCCAGAATGGCTGCCGCGACGAACTCGCCGCGAAGGAACAGGCGGAACTGGACGTGATCGACAGCTTCCTCCCCGCGCGACTGAGCGAGGAGGAGACGAAGGCCGCGATCGAGGCGATCAAGGCCGAAGTCGGCGCGTCGAGCGTCAAAGACATGGGCCGCGTGATGGCGGCGCTCAAGGAACGCCACGGATCGGTGATCGACATGAGCAAGGCCGGCGGGCTGGTGAAGGCGGCTTTGATCTGACAGTGCTTATAGCTCCCCACCGCCTGCGGGAGGGGTTTGGGGAGGGAATGTTCAACGCCCATGGACGAAGGCTATGCCCGCCCCACAGCCAAAGCACGGCAGCTTCGCAACAACGCGACAGATACAGAATGCGCCTTATGGCGGGCGATCAGCGCCCGAAAAGTCGCTGGCGTGCGTTTCAATCGACAGGCGCCGGTCGGCCCTTATATCTGCGACGTCATCGCGCGCTCGCTCCTGTTGGTGGTGGAGGCCGATGGCGGCCAGCATAGCGCGGGAACCGATGCAGCGCGGACTCGCTATCTGGAAGCGGAAGGTTATCGGGTGATCCGCTTCTGGAATAATGAAGTGCTGGGAAATCTGGACGGAGCGGCTGCGGAAATCGAACCGGTGATTGCGGACACGCCCTCCCCCGACCCGTCCCGCAAGCGGGAGGGGAGCTTGTGAGTCTTTCCCCCGCCTTCCTCGACGAACTGCGCGCGCGCACGTCGCTCTCGACGCTGATCGGCCGTACCGTGAAGGTCCAGAAGGCCGGCCGCGAGTATAAAGCCTGCTGCCCCTTCCATAATGAGAAGACGCCCAGCTTCACGATCAACGATGAGAAGGGCTTCTATCACTGCTTCGGCTGCGGCGCGCATGGCGACGCGATCCGCTGGATGACCGACCAGCGGGGCCTGCCCTTCATGGAGGCAGTGAAGGAACTGGCGCAAGCGGCGGGCATGGATGTCCCCGCGCCCGATCCCCGCGCCGCCCGCCGCGCCGAACAGACCAGAGGGCTGCACGACGTCATGGCCGCGGCGCAGGGCTTCTTCGAGGAGCAACTGGGCGGCATCGACGGGGCGGAGGCGCGCGCCTATCTCCAGCGCCGGGGCATAAGCGACGCCACCCGCCGCGCTTTCGGCTTCGGCTATTCCCCGGATTCGCGCGGCAAGCTCAAGACCGCGCTCAAGGATTTCGGCGAATCCGTGCTGATCGAGGCCGGGCTGCTCATCGACCCGGATGGCGCCGAACCGGATAGTGGGAAAACCAGCAAGCGCGACAGCTACGACCGCTTCCGCGGCCGCCTGATGCTTCCGATCCGCGACATCCGGGGCCGCGTGATCGCCTTCGGAGGCCGCATCCTGGGCCAAGGCGAGCCGAAATATCTCAATTCGCCCGACACGCCCCTCTTCGACAAGGGCCGCACGCTGTACAATATCGACCGCGCCTCGCCCGCCAGCCGCCGGTCGGGCCGCATTGTCGTGGTCGAAGGCTATATGGACGCGATCGCGCTGGCGCAGGCCGGTTTCGCCGAAGCGGTGGCCCCGCTCGGCACCGCGCTCACCGAGCACCAGATCGAGCGCTTGTGGAAGATGGCGGACGTGCCGATCCTCTGCTTCGATGGCGACTCGGCGGGGCAGAAGGCCGCGATCCGCGCGGCCGCCCGCGCCCTGCCCCTGCTGCGCCCCGGCATGAGCCTTGCCTTCGCCACCCTGCCGGGCGGGCAGGACCCGGACGACCTGATCCGCGCCGAAGGTCCCGCCGCCATGGAAACCGTGCTGGGAAGCTCCGAACCCTTGGTCGAGCGCCTGTGGAAGCATGAGCATGGCGCTGCCCCGCTCGACACGCCCGAACAGCGGGCCGCGCTCAAGCAGCGCCTTTCCGCCCTGACCGACGCCATCGCCCATCCCGATGTGCGCGCCCATTATGTGCAGGCGTTCCGCGAGCGTTATGACGCCCTGTTCTTCGCCCGCCGCCCGGCCTTCGCCTCCGGCCCGCGTCACAGCCCGCGCACGGGCGGCGGCAATTGGCAGCGCGACCGGCGCGGCAATTGGAAACCGCCGCTCCCGCCCGCCGGAACCGAAGTCCGCGCCATCGGCGAAAGCGGCATGGAACAGCGCCTTTTGCGCGCGGTTCTCGCCAGCCTGCTGCGTCATCCCGAACAGATCGCGCTCCATCGCGAGATGCTTTCGGGGCTTCAGATCGCCGACTCCGCGCTCGCGCAATTGCTCGACGCGATGATTGCAGCGTCCTTCCGCAAAGAAACAGTTGAAACCCAGGGCCTCCTTACCATATTGGGGCAAGGTGAAGTGTATAATATGGCGAAGGGGATGCTCCGGGCCGACACGTTCACATTCACCCCCCACAGAATGACAGCCGACCCCGGTCGCGCGGCGCGTGATCTGGATGAAGCGATTCGGGTGATGGCGCAGGGACCGGAGCTTGAAATGAACCTGGCTGCGGCCACCCGGCGGGCGATGGAAGATGTCAGTGAGGCGAACCTGTCCGCTCAGCAACAGGCCCTGACCGCGCATCGGAACCATCTGGCCCGCCTGGCGGAACTGGCGCAGTCCGAAGACATTATTTGATTGGATCGTCCCTTTCGGGCCGATGAAGTTTAAGGCGAATAAATGGCGACCAAAGCGAACGGCAAGGCTTCAGGTGAGGATACGGATACCGGCGACGCGCCGCTGCTCGATCTGAACGAGGCGTCGGTCAAGAAGCTGATCGCCCGTGCGAAGAAGCGCGGCTATATCACCTATGACGAATTGAACGACGCCCTGCCGCAGGACCAGATGTCCTCCGAGCAGATCGAGGACATCATGTCCGCGCTCAACGAAATGGGCGTCAACATCGTCGAGAATGAGGAAGCCAGCGAAGACGGCGACGATCAGCGCGACGATGCCGAGGACGACAGCGCCGACGAGAGCGCCGAAGACGATGGCTCGCCGCGTCCGGTCGCCGAAAAGAAGAAGGAAACCATCGATCGCACCGACGACCCGGTCCGCATGTACCTGCGCGAAATGGGCGCGGTGGAACTGCTCAGCCGCGAAGGCGAAATCGCCATCGCCAAGCGGATCGAGGCGGGCCGCGACACGATGATCCTTGGGCTTTGCGAAAGCCCGACGACCTTCAACGCGATCATCGAATGGTCGACCGCCCTCAACAATGGCGAGATGCAGCTTCGCGAGATCCTCGACCTCGACGCCATGCTGTCCAAGGATCCGGCTCCGGAAAATCTGGAGGAAGGGGCCGAGAATGATGACGGCGAAATCAGTGAAAAGACCGCCGGCCCCAGCTTCAAGGAAGAGGAAGAGCCGGAGGAGGAATCCGCCGACGCCGACGAGGATGAGGACGGCCTGACCGAACGCCGCTCCCGCCGGGTGGAAGAGGAAGAAGAGGAAGACAACACCCTCTCCCTCGCCCAGATGGAAGAGACGCTCAAGCCGGTCGCGCTGGAGAAGTTCGCCACCATCACGGAAATTTTCCGAACCTTCTCGAACGCCCAGGCGGCGCGCATGGCTGCCATGGCCAATGGCGAAACCCTGAGCCAGAAGGCGGAGGACAGCTATCAGGAATTGCGCGAGCAACTGACGGCCGAAGTCGAAAGCGTCCAGTTCCACCAGCAGAAGATCGAATATCTGGTCGACCAGCTTTATGCCTATAACCGGCGCCTTACCGCGCTGGGCGGGCAGATGCTGCGGCTGGCCGAACGGCACAAGGTCAGCCGCAAGGATTTCCTCGGGCGCTATGTCAATCACGAGCTTGACGACGGCTGGCTCGACAAGGTCAGCGGCCTCGACAAGAAATGGGCCGCCTTCGCCGCCGCCGAAGCCCGCGCGGTCGATCGCATCCGCAACGAGGTGAGCGAAATCGCGCAGGCGACCGGCATGTCCCTGAGCGAGTTCCGCCGCATCGTGAACATGGTGCAGAAGGGCGAGCGCGAAGCGCGCATCGCGAAGAAGGAAATGGTGGAGGCGAACCTGCGCCTTGTCATCTCCATCGCTAAAAAATATACGAACAGAGGGCTGCAATTCCTTGATCTTATTCAGGAAGGCAATATCGGCCTGATGAAAGCGGTCGATAAGTTCGAATATCGGCGCGGCTACAAGTTCAGCACCTATGCGACCTGGTGGATCAGGCAGGCGATCACGCGCTCCATCGCGGATCAGGCCCGCACCATCCGCATCCCGGTCCATATGATCGAAACGATCAACAAGCTGGTCCGCACGTCCCGCCAGTTCCTGCACGAGCAGGGCCGCGAACCGACCCCCGAGGAAATGGCCGAACGCCTCTCCATGCCTTTGGAGAAGGTCCGCAAGGTCATGAAGATCGCCAAGGAGCCGATCTCGCTCGAAACGCCGATCGGCGACGAGGAGGATTCGCATCTGGGCGACTTCATCGAGGACAAGAACGCCATCATCCCGGTGGACGCGGCGATCCAGGCGAACCTTAAGGAAACGGTGACGCGCGTTCTGGCGTCGCTCACCCCCCGCGAGGAGCGCGTGCTGCGGATGCGCTTCGGCATCGGCATGAACACCGATCACACGCTGGAGGAAGTGGGCCAGCAGTTCAGCGTGACCCGCGAACGCATCCGTCAGATCGAGGCGAAGGCGCTGCGCAAGCTCAAGCACCCGTCGCGCTCGCGCAAGATGCGCAGCTTCCTCGACCAATAGAGAGGTTTGCACGACGAAATCGGGGAAAAGGCGGCGGAAAAAGCCGCCTTTTTTCTTGCCGTAAACCCCTCGTTTACCCCGGTGCGATAGTTTCTCCCCTCAGCCTTAAATGCATGTGGGCACAGGGGTTTTCTGGTGATGAACGACGCGGCGCAACGCTATCGGCCTGGGGACATAGCGCAGGTTCTCGACTCGCTGATCGCGGCGGACGGCACCGGCGCTCATCATTATGCGCATCGGGCGGCTGGCGATCACGGTCTGCGCGACGCGCTGCCGTCGCTGTCGGACCTTGCCGACGCCGCCTATTATCTTTGCCTGCTTCATGGACGCCATCCCGGCGTCATCGACCATGCCGCCACCCGATCCGCCGACAATGCCGCGCGCCAATGGTTGATTGCCACCGCCGACGGATTCGCCCGCGAGCGCGCCTATCTGACGCAGGTGACCGTGGCAGTCGGCCCCGCCCCCAGCACCGCCGGACAGGCCGATTGCGAAACGACCGTCAGCCAGCAGCGCCATGCGCTCGACATGCTCGCCCAGTCCGACCGGCGCGGCTGCGCGATGGGCGCGGCGCTGGCGCTGGCGCTCGACTGGCGCGCCGTGCGCCGCGTGCTGGACAAGGCCGCGATTCGCGCGGGCCTTGAACCTGCCCTTTCCACGCTTCCCGACCGCCGCGCCACGCTGGACGTCGCCCGCGCCATCGGCGGCGACGACGCCATCGACCGTGCGCTCCAGTTCGGTGCGCGCCAGTTGCTGACCCAGCATCGCGGCCTGTGGGATTTGATGGCCGCCCGCGCCGAAATCCGCGCCCGCTCCTGATCGCCCGGCATCCGCCGCGCCGCACAAAACGCATTGCGCCCGCCCCTCGCTTTGCCTAGTCCGTTGGACGGACAGCAAGGAACGGGAACACCATGCGATTTGAAGGCACGCAGGATTATGTCGCCACCGATGATCTGAAGGTCGCGGTCAACGCCGCCGTGCTGCTGCGCCGCCCGCTGCTGGTGAAGGGGGAGCCGGGCACCGGCAAGACCGTGCTGGCGCAGGAAATCGCCAAGGCGCTGGACGCTCCGCTGATCGAGTGGAACGTCAAGTCCACGACCAAGGCGCATCAGGGGCTCTATGAATATGACGCGGTCGCCCGCCTGCGCGACGGGCAGCTCGGCGACCCGCGCGTCCATGAGATTTCCAACTACATTCGCAAGGGCAAGCTGTGGGAAGCGTTCACCGCACCCAGGCTGCCCGTGCTGCTGATCGACGAGATCGACAAGGCCGATATCGAATTTCCCAACGACCTGTTGCAGGAACTCGACCGCATGGCCTTCCACGTCTACGAAACCGGCGAAACCATCGCCGCGCAGGAACGCCCGGTCGTCGTCATCACCTCCAACAATGAGAAGGAACTGCCCGACGCGTTCCTGCGCCGCTGCTTCTTCCACTATATCAAATTCCCCGACCGCGAGACGATGCAGGCCATTGTCGACGTCCACTTCCCCGGCATCCAGAAGATCCTGGTCAGCAAGGCGATGGATATCTTCTACGACATCCGCGAAGTGCCCGGCCTCAAGAAGAAACCTTCGACCAGCGAGCTGTTAGACTGGCTCAAGCTGCTCCTCAATGAGGACATGCCACTGGACGTGCTCCAGAACAGCGACCCGACCAAGGCGATCCCGCCCCTCCATGGCGCGCTGCTCAAGAATGAGCAGGATATCATGATGTTCGAACGCCTCGCCTTCATGGCGCGGCGGCAGGGGCGGTAAGTCCGCTTTCGCTAGATCGGGGCCGGTTCACGCGGAGAATATGGACGCGGCCGAAGGCTTTTTGTTGGGAGGTTATGCAGTTTTGCAAATCCGCTCATGCAAGGATTGTTTTCGGCCATTTCCGCCATTCAATATGTCGGAGGAATGGCAGGAATCCACCTCCATAACCGCCATTCCGCACAGAGGTTGTAAGCTACTCTCCGCCTCTCCGCGTCTTCGCGATCAAAATCCTGACCGAATCCCTTGCCGAGCGCTTGCAAGCCCGGCATCCTGATTTCCTGTCATTCAAGGCTGCGCCAAGACGGTCTGGATCAGGAAAAGGATGCCGATATGCCCCTGCCGCGTGCATTGCCCCTCGTTTCGGTCCTGCTGGCGCTCAGCGCGCCCGCCTCCGCGCGCGCGGCTGACGCCGTTGAAGCCTGGACGCCCACGCAAACCGCCCTGCGCGCCAATGCCGCGGGCATAGCCCTGCCGCAGACGGTGGCGGGCCTCTCCCTCGCCAAGAGCGGAGAAGCGTCGAACGGCGGCAAGGGCATCGACAACTACGCCCAATATCTGTCCGAAGACGGCACGATCCAGGCGACGCTCTACGTCTATCTGCCTAGCTACGCCGACGCCGCGCTCGCCGCATATATGACGGACAAGGCGGTGATGGAGCGCTTCGGCGCGAAGACCCGCCGCACCAGCTACGCCAGCGTAGCGGCGGGCGGCCATCCCGGCACCGCCATCCGCGCGGTTTATGACGATGCCGCCGATGGCGCGCTCGCCACCGCCGCCGCCTTCGTCCATGCGGGCCGCTGGGTCGTGAAGATGCGCGTCACCGGCCCTGCCGAGCGCCGCAAGGACGTGCTCGCGGGGCTGGACGGCATGATCGCAAGCCTCGCCTTCGACGATCCCAAGACGCTCCACGCGGCCGCCCCGGCAAAGATCAACCCCTGCCCCGCCCCCGACAGCCGCGACGCCCGCCTCACCGATGCGGCCCCCGCCGGCGCGGAAGGAAGCGGCATAATAGCGATTCCCCGCGACGGTCAGGGTAGCCTGTGCCTGCGCGGCACCATCGAAACGGCGGAGGGCCGTTATGAGATGCTGCAACAGGCCGGGGTGGAGGGCGGCGCGATCATCGTGCCGACGGACGACATGGGCGGCCTGATCGCCTTCGATCCCGCGGCGGACGGAACGGGCTACCGCCTGTCGATGCACGCGCTGGGCCGGACCGACCTTTACGGCGTCTATGACCGCGTTCCCAGCACGCGCCAGATCGCCGCCATCATCGACGGCAAGGACCCGCAAACCGCGCAGGCCCAGGCCACCACCGCCTATGCCGCCAATGGCGACGTGACGGTCAGCGTGGTCCGCGGGACGCCGCGATAAGGGACGGCGAAAAGTGGCGAACCGGATGCTGAAATGCTAATCGTTCCCGTCATGCAATACGGCGCGCTTTCCGGCGCGGTGCTTTTTGATGGGAATTGCGCGTCACCCAGCCATCGCGATCCTGCCGGCCCGAAGCAGACGCCGCCTGCGATCCGCTGACGCGCGCCTATCTGACATTGTTGTCGGGCTGTTCCTTCTGGGAACGCCATGCCCCGATCGGCGACAAGCTGGCCACCGGGCGCAGGTCCACGATAGTCGCGCGCCTGACCGGCAACCGGCTGCGGGAGCTGGATCGCTTTCTGTCCGTCCTTCTGGATGAAGCGGCTCTTCGCCATGGCGGCCCCGGCCATGACCGGCGCGCCTTCGCGCGGCAGCGCAACACGCCGCGCAAGCTGATTGCCGTCGCGAGGATGATGGACCTGGACGGCCCCTCCATCCCGCGCCTTCGCGCCATCGGGCGAATATCCGCCTGCCTGCACCATTGTTCCGGGGTGATCCACGCCCCCGCATTGAGGAACGATCTTCGCCTGGCCACGGGCCGCGACGTAATCGACGATGAATATCCCCGGCTTTTCCTGTCCGCCGAATCTATCGCCGCCATCTGCCATTTCTATCGGCAGATCGGCGGCGGGCTGGTACGCGATGCCGTCCGCGAAGGCGCCGCATTGACTTTTCCGGGAATATGGTCGATATAGGGTGCGCTAACGTCGCCTGCGACGGAATTTGACCCCATGGGGTTCTCCTTCCCTTCTCGCGCTACCAGCTCCGCCCGTGCTTTTTGCGGGCGGGTCAATCGTTTTCGTGAAAGGAAACACCTCATGCCCATCGGAACCGTCAAATTTTTCAACGCCGACAAAGGCTATGGCTTCATTGCGCCCGAAGACGGCGGCAATGACAGCTTCGTGCATATCTCCGCCGTAGAACGCGCTGGCATGGCCACGCTTCAAAAGGACCAGCGGCTGAGCTACGAAGTCGAAACCGACCGCCGTGGCAAGCAGTCCGCCGTCAACCTCGAAGCGGTTTGAAGGCCGGATTTGCGGTAAACCTGGTTTTCACGCAAAGTCCGATCCTATCCCGGCAAGGCCATCGGCGTTGCCGGACCACATTCTTCGCATTCCTGTCCGCACGGCTGATGGGAATGCGGAGGCTGTCCCCCTGAACGCAGGGAGCCGCCGCCTTGGCGCGGCCGATTTTTCAGCCCGCGGGCTTGCACCGATGCAAGTCTGCCGGCGCGGGCCGCGCTTAACGAACGCGGCGCCCTTTTCCACCCATTGCGCGCCTGTTGCGCGCCAGGATTATCATGAGTTTCAAGACACATTCTATTTCTTCCCTTTCCCATCGCCGGCTTCTCCGTTCGCAGCGCAAGCCCATCCCCGCCGGTATTTTGTCAACGCAGGATCTGCGCCGTATCGTAGCCGAAATGCTCGGCTGAAAGGCTTCGGCCTCCGCCCGTCCGGGAGATTGCCATGTCCGCCACCAGCGATTTCTATCTGGCCCGCGCCGCACAATGCGAGCGTGAGGCCGGCGAAACCAATCTGGTCAATGTCCGCGAGCGCTGCCTGCGGGCCGAGGCGGCATGGCAGGCCATGGCCGACCGGGTTCTGAAAGGGGAAGCGGATCGCAAGCGGCAAATCGCCGCAAAGGCGATCGATCAGGAGCAGTCCATTGGCTAGGCAATTCAGGAAAAATGCAGGCGGTCCTCGCCTTTCACCCGAACAGGCGGTACGGCAGGGGCGCATATCGCAACTGGCGATCGCGCGCGTTGGCGCGCAAAACGCCATCGCGTTCCTGAACGGACATGACGAGGCGCTGGGCGCCCGTCCGCTGGATCTCGCGATAGAAAGCGCCGCGGGCCTGCACGCCGCCGAGCAGCTTTTGCTCGACAGGACGGGCGGCTGACTTCCGCGTCCGGCTTTTTAGGGCCGGATGTCAGCTTTCGCCGGCATGACGGAAACGATATGAGCGACGTCCGCACACCCTTATAATCGCCATTCGGCGCGGACGTTTGCAGACCATATAATCTCCAATCAAATTCCCTGCGCGGCGAACCAGGGAATCATGCGGGCGATGGCGTCCTCCACCCTGTCGGTCGACACCGCGAAGCTGAAACGGATGTGGCGCTGGCCGTCCACGGGATCGAAATCGATTCCGGGCGCGGCGGCGACGCCAGTTTCGCGCAGCAGCTTCCGGCAGAAGGACAGGCTGTCATTGGTGAGGTGTCCCACATCGGCATAGATGTAGAAGGCCCCGTCCGGCGGCGCGATTTCCTTGAGGCCGAGCGCGGGCAGCGCATCCAGCAGCAATTGCCGGTTGCAGCGATAGGTCGCGACATGCCCCTCCAACTCCTCCGCGCAGTCCATGGCGATCAAGCCCGCATGTTGCGCAAGGGACGGCGGCGTCAGGAACAGGTTTCCCATGCGCGCCCTTGCCGCATCGATCAGGCCGGGCGGCACCACGATCCAGCCCAGCCGCCATCCGGCCATGCTGAAATATTTGGAAAAGCTGTTCACGATGAGGGCGCCGGATGCATATTCCAGCATGGAATGGGCAGGCTCGCCATAAGAGAGGCCGTGATAGATCTCGTCTGAGATGATGCGGATGCCTCGCTCCGCGCAGACCTGCGCGATGGCCGCCAGTTCTTCCGCCGGGATGATGGTGCCGGTGGGATTGGCGGGGCTGGCGAGGATCAGGCCGCCGGGCGCTGGGTCAAGCTTCACGAGGGCGGCCGCGCTGATCTGGTAGCGGTCGGCGGGGCCGCAATCGACCTCCTCCACCTCCAGATAGAGGGTTTTGAGCGTATTGCGGTAGGCGACGTAGCCCGGCCGCGCCGTCGCCACCCGCGCCCCCGGCGCGAACAGGCAGGACAGCGCCAGCACCAGCCCCGGCGATGCGCCGCAGGTGAGCAATATCCGCTCCGGGTCGACCGTCACGCCATGGCGTTCGTCGTAGAGGCGGGCGATGCGGGCCTTGAGCGCGGGGCTTTCCCAATAGCCCATCGGGTCGGTGTCGAGGATGTCATGGGCCGCTGCGATGGCGGCGGCGGGCGCGCCGGTCGAGGGCTGGCCAAATTCCATGTGGAGGATGGAGCGCCCTTCCGCTTCCAGCCGATGGGCTTCGCGGCTGATGGCGATGGCGTGAAAGGGTTCGATGCTGGCGATCATCGCCCCGTGCCTAAAGAGGGTATCGCCGCCCCGCAACCTTTGGCGTGCGATGGGCGTTGAACAGGGGTGAGCGAAACCGTCCTTGACGCATTTCAATATTATGGCGCGGGGGCGGCGACGCTGGCGGCGCTGGTCGTGTCGCTGCATCTGGGGCGGCGCATCACCGGATGGGCCTTTGTCCTTTTCGTCACCTCATCGGTCGCGCTGATCCTCTGGGGATTCCTGGCGGAGGACAGCGAAGGCATTGGATGGCAGAATGTCGCGCTGCTGGTCATCAACGCGATCGGCGTGTGGCGCTATCTGTTTTCAAAGCACAAGCCGAAGGATTGACGCGGCACAAGCGCCATTGCGCGCCGCGCCGCCGCCCCCTAGATGGAAGGCCATGATATCGCGCCGGCTGCTGACCTCCATCGCTCTTTTCCTGTCCGGCTGCGCGGGGACGCAGCAGGGTTATCCTTCGCTGGCCAAGCGCGCAGTGGAAGACGCGCCGATGGCGCAAGTCACTCCGCCGTCCGTCCCTGTCGCGGCCGATGCGGCGTTGAAAGCGCAGTTGGGCAAGCTTTCCGCCCAGGCGCAGGCCGGGAAAACCGCCTTCGACAATGCCTATCCCTCGGCGGACCGTGCCACGCAGGCGGCACGCGGCGCGCCGGTATCAAGCGATGGCTGGATCGCGGCGCAGGTCCTTGTCAGTTCGCTGGAGTCCGCCCGCAACGACAGCGTATCGGCGCTCGCCAGCCTCGACACACTGTATGTCGAACGCAGCAACGCCATCGCCGAGGGCGAGGAACAGGGCGGCACGGAGGAGATCGATGCCGCACGGTCGACCGCACTCGCCATCGTGGACGGCCAGAACGATCGGCTGGACGCGCTCCGGGCGCGGTTGGCTCAGCCCTGAACCCTTATCAGCGCGCGGCCTTGACCACGCCCTTGTGCGCCTTTCCATTGTGGACATAGCGTTCGACGCCTTCGCGCATCCCGATCAGCGCCTCGTCCGACAGGTCGCGCATATATTTGGCGGGGCGGCCTGCCCAGAGCTGGCGGTGGGGGACCGTCTTGCCTGGCGACAGCAGCGCTCCGGCGGCGAGCATGGCGTCGCTTTCCACCACGCAACCGTTCATCACCACCGTCGACAGGCCGATGAAGGCGCGATCCAGCAGCGTGCAGCCGTGGATCATCGCCATATGGCCGATCAGCACCTCTTCACCGATCAGGGTGGGATAGCCCTCCGCCGGGCCATGGCCTTCGTCCGGGCTGTCGCAATGAACCACTGTGCCGTCCTGGATGTTCGTCCGCGCGCCGATGCGGATGCGGTTCACGTCGGCGCGAATGACGCAATTATACCAGATGGAGACGTCCTCCCCGATCTCCACATCGCCGATGATGCGGCATCCCGGCGCGATGAAGGCACTGGGGTGAATGACCGGCATCTTGCCGTTGAAGGGGATGATGGTCGCTCCGGGATGGTTGGTCATGGCAGGCGTCCTCAATTCGGTCTGTTTAGGCTGTAGGTGACATGGGCGCGAAGGGGTTCCCCTCCGAAAGGGGATCGGTGCAGATCGCCTGAAAGGGCGCGGCGTCCGCGTCGCGCCATGCGCGCAGGATCAGCCGCTCCGTCTCCAGCGCGACATCAGCCATGGAGCAGGCGCGCGGCGTGGAGCGCGTGATAGGTGAGCACGCCCGAACAGCCCGCCCGCTTGAACGCCATCAGCGTTTCGAGCACCAGCGCGTCGCGGTCCCCTGCCCCGGCGGCCACGGCGGCCTCGATCATCGCATATTCGCCCGACACCTGATAGGCGAAGACGGGCACGGCGAAGGCGTCCTTCAACCGGGCGATGATGTCGAGATAGGGCAGGCCCGGCTTCACCATGACGCTGTCCGCGCCTTCCTCCAGGTCGAGGGCGACTTCGCGCAGCGCCTCCTCGCTGTTGGCGGGGTCCATCTGATAGCTTTTCTTGTCGCCCTTGAGCAGCCCGCGCGATCCCACCGCGTCGCGGAACGGGCCATAGAAGGCGCTCGCATATTTGGCGGAATAGGCCATGATCTGCACATTGGCGTGGCCTTCCTCCTCCAGCGCCTCGCGGATCGCGCCGATGCGACCGTCCATCATGTCGCTGGGCGCGATGATGTCCGCGCCCGCCGCCGCCTGATTGAGCGACTGGCCGATCAGCATGTCGATGGTGGCGTCGTTCAGGACATAGCCCGCTTCGTCCAGCAGGCCGTCCTGCCCGTGCGCGGTATAGGGGTCGAGCGCCACGTCGGTCAGGATGCCGATGTCGGGCACCGCGTCCTTGATGGCGCGGATGGCGCGGCACATGAGATTGTCGGGGTTGAGCGCTTCGACGCCGTCGTCGCTGCGGCGTTCGGGCTGGGTGTTGGGAAAGAGCGCGAGGCAGGGGATACCGGCGTCGCGGGCTTCCTTCGCGCGCTGAACCATCAGGTCGACCGACCAGCGCGACACGCCGGGGAGCGCGGCGATGGGTTCCTCCACCTCCTGCCCTTCGGTCACGAACAGCGGCCAGATGAAATCGGCGGGGCTGAGGCGGTTTTCGGCGTGCATCGCCCGGCTCCAGGCCGAAGCGCGGGGGCGGCGCAGACGCAGCGCCGGATAGGAAGCGTAAGTCATGGGCGGGGTTTAGGCCCCTCCCCTTCCCGGATCAAGCGAAGGCGGGGGCAAAGCATGTCCGGGGCGGTTACACGAGGCGCATTTTGGCTGGACTTTGCTCCTTGTCAGGAAGGACATGGGCAGATCCGGCGTTCTATGCATCCGCGAACCATTGGGACTTGGAACCCGAAGCGGCATTCTGTATTAACAATACAATACAGTTAAGGAGTGTGCGATGCCCAAATCCCTTCCCTTGTCCGCGCTGCTGCTGGCGGGCCTTTCCATCATGACGCCTGCCTGTTCGAAGGAAAGCGGCGGCAATGCCGCGCCTTCGGGCAATCAGGGCGCGCAGGCCGCGCAAGACTGGTCGGGACTCAAGGACTTCAGCTCTATCGAGGCCGTGGGGCCGGATGATGTGGCCGTGACCATCGGCAACGGCTTTGCCGTGAAGGCGGAGGGCGATCCCAATGCCATCGAAAAGCTGGAGATCAAGGTCGAGAATGGCCGGTTGAAGATCGGGCGCAAGTCGCAATGGACCGGCTCCAGCGACAGGGGTGCGACGGTCCGCGTCACCATGCCCTCCATTGCCGCTGTCACGCTGACCGGATCGGGAGATTTCGACCTCGATCGCGCGGAAGGCAAGGCGCTGGACCTGTCGTTGACCGGATCGGGCGACATGGAGATCGGCGCTGTGCGGCTGGGTAGCCTGAAGGCCGATATTACCGGCTCCGGCTCCATCGAGATCGCGGGCACGGCGGATGAAGGCAAGCTGTCCCTCACCGGATCGGGCGATATCGATGGAGAAAAGCTGAAACTGGGCAAGGCGGACGCTTCGCTGATGGGCAGCGGCGACATCGACTTTGCGTCCGACGGCGCGGTTGCTATCAACATCATGGGACCGGGCAATGTTACGGTGAAGGGCAAGGCACAATGCAGGACAAATGGTATCGGCCCGGGCGAGGCGCGCTGCGCGCCCTGATCCTGCTGGGCGCTGCGGGATGCGGTGCGTCGGCCGACGCGGCGAGCCGGGGCTATACCATCACCAGCTTCGATGCGATCCGGGTGGAAGCGCCCGTGAATGTCGTCGTCGCCACCGGCATGGGACCGTCCGCCCGCGCCGATGGCGACCAGCATATGCTTGACCGGCTGAAAATCGACATATCGGGACGGCTGCTCTCCATCACCATGGAACGGGCGCGGCCGGGCGAAAGCGGCGGCGGGCCAGTAACCCTTCGCCTTTCAACCGGCGCGCTGGGTCGCGTCGTGCTGACGGGCGGCGGATCGGTGAGGATCGACCGCATGAAGGGCTTGCGCGGCGAAATCTTGCTGGGCGGCAATGGCGACGTCACGGTGGATGCGGTGACGCTGGACCAGCTCGACCTTGGGCTGGCAGGCGGCGGCCGGGCTACGCTGAACGGCCGTGCGGGCGATGCGAACATTCGTATCACGGGACCGGGCGCTGTCGCCGCCGAGGGGCTTTCGGCGCGGCAGGCCAGAATCAGCAACGATGGTGCGGGAAGCGTTTCCATCACCGCCGACGTGAACGCCAGAGTGACCGCATCGGGATCGGGCGATATCACGGTCGCGGGCAAGGCCGCGTGCAGCGTCGACAATCGCGGGACCGGCCGCATCAGTTGCGGCGGCAAATCCTTCTAGAATCATCGTTCCGATGGAGATGGAGGGCAGGCATCGCGGCCACGATGTCCGCCGTCCGCGCCTGTTTTATCGAAGTCTTTACCGGCGGAGGATTAAGGAAGGCCGATATGAAACAGCCGGTCTTCATCATGCGCCCTTTTCTTGCCCTGCCCTTCGCCATGGCCCTGCTGACGCCGCAAGCCGCCTTCGCGCAGGTCGCGGCGGCCGACAGCGGCGACACCGCATGGATGATGCTGTGCGCCATGCTGGTTCTGCTGGCGGCTTTGCCGGGGCTGGCGCTGCGGCTGGCGGGGGCATCTTCCGTGCGAAGCGCCCTTTGCGCGATGGCGCAGAATATGGGCGTCGCGGCGGGCGTGTCGCTGGCCTGGGCCATAGCGGCATACAGCCTGATCTATGCGCCGGGCGATGCGTGGCTGGGGGGAAGCGGTAATCTGCTGCTCGCCAATCTGGCAGCCTTGCGCGAGGGCATGACCGTGCCGGAATCGGCCTTTGTCCTGTTCCAGATGAGCCTTGCCGTCTTCGCCGCCTGCCTGGTCGGCGGCGCGGTCGTCGATCGGGGGCGGACGGGATGGATGGTCTTGTTCGCGCCGCTCTGGCTGCTGCTTGTCTATGTGCCGGTCGCCCATTGGACATGGGGCGGCGGATGGCTGGCGGGCCTGGGCGTCATGGATTTCGCCGGGGGGCTTGTGGTGCATCTGTGCGCGGGCTTTTCCGTGCTTTCGCTGACCCTGATCGCGGGACGGCGCGCCTCCGCCACGGCAAGCGGCCATGCGCCGGTGCTGGGCATGGCGGGCGGTGCGCTGATCTGGCTGGGATTGGCGGGCGGCGTCGGCGGATGGGCGCTGGGCGCGACCGACGATGCGGCGACGGCCATTCTCAACGGGCATTTCGCGGCCTGCGCGGGCGCGCTGGGCTGGATGGCGCTGGACAGAGTGCTGAGCGGGCGCGCCGCCGCGACGGGCGCGGTTTCGGGCGCTCTGGCGGGTATCGCGGCCATCGCGGCGAGCGCGGCGCTGGTGGGCGCGGGCGGCGCGATGCTGATCGGCCTTGCGGCGGCGGCGATCTGCCGTGGAATCATTGGCTTCATCGGAAAGAGGGCGGACGATCCGGCGCGGATTTTCGTGCTTCACGGGATCGGTGGACTTGCGGGCGTCCTTTTGCTGCCGGTCTTCATCCTTCCCATGCTGGGCGGCGTCGGTTTTGAAGGCGCGATCAGCCTGAGCGACGCGATGCTGAGCCAGATTACCGGCGTGGCCGCGGTTGCCCTGTGGTCGATGGCGGGGACCGCCATCGCGGCGCTGCTGATTTCCATGCTCCTTCCGTTGCGGGCCAGCGCCAAGGAGGAGGAAACCGGACTGGATATGGCGCTGCACGGCGAACAGGCCTGGGATATCCACTGAAACATGACGATCGCGGTCGGCATTTTCGCGCATCAGGAGGAACGGCGCATCGGCCTGTGCCTCGGCTCGCTGCCGCTGGACAGGGCGGACATCCGCTTCCACATATTGGTGAACGGCACCACCGATGCGACCGTGGAACACGCGCAAAGGATCGCGGCGGGGCGGACGCATGTCGTCGTCCACGACATCGCTCAGGGAGGCAAGTCGCGGACCTGGAATCATTTCGTGCACGATCTGCTGACCGGAGAGGAAGAGGCCGTCATCTTCATGGACGGCGACGCCGAAATCACGCCCGGCTCCATCGACGCCCTGGTCGCGGATCTCGCGGCCCATCCGGAAGCCAATGCCGCCGCCGGTATGCCGATGAATGGGCGGCGGGCGCAGATTTACCGGCACAATCTGAAGGTGGAGCGCGGGCTGTTCGGCGATCTTTATGCCCTGCCCCGGCGATTTCTCGCCGCGATCCGGGAGCGGGGGCTACGCCTGCCCGACGATCTGGTCGGCGACGACGGGATGGTCGCCGCATGGGCGCATACCGATCTGGAACGCGACGCGAACTGGGTGTCCGAGCGGATCGTCCCATGCGAAGGCGCGGGCTTCCGCTGCGAGCCGGTCAGCCTGCTCAGCCCGGCAAGCTGGCGCATGCAATATCGACGGATGAGCAATTATTCGGTGCGCTATTTCCAGAACCGCATCATTTCCGACATCATGGGGCGGGAAGGTCCGCAAGGACTGCCCCACCGGATGGAGGATCTTTATGGCGAATGGCTGCCGCGCTTCAGACCGAGAGGGGGGATGACCGGCTGGTTCGATCGCAAGGCGCTGGCCCGGATGCAGAGGCAGAGCCGGGCCTGATCCCGTTCAGCGGTCGCGGCCCGCCAGTTCCTTGTTGATGAAAAGGGCGATGCCCGTCACGACCGCGCCCGACAGCAGATAGACGCCCGAAGCGGCAAGGCCAAAGCTGGCCGACAATGCCAGCGCGACCAAAGGCGCAAAGCCCGCGCCGACCAACCAGGCGAGATCGGACGTCAGCGCGGAGCCGGTATAGCGTGTGGCGCTGGAGAAATTGGACGCGACCACGCCCGACGACTGGCCGAAACTGAGGCCGAGCAGGATGAAGCCCAGCACCATGAAGGCGACTTCGGCCAGTTCGCCGCCATCCAGCAGCAGCGGCGAAGCCACCGCGAAAATCGCGATGCCGATCGCCGAATAGCCCAGCAGCGAACGGCGGCCGACCTGATCGGCGACGAAGCCCGACACGACGATCGCGAGGATGCCGACGACCGCGCCGATCATCTCAATGCCCAGGAAACGCTCCAGCGGCTGCTCCGTGTAAAGCGCGATCCATGAGAGCGGGAATACCGTCACCATATGGAACAGCGCGAAGCTCGCCAGCGGAGCGAACGCGCCGATGACGATGTTGCGCCCATCGCCGCGGATGGTTTCCAGCACGGGCGAGGGTTGAAGCTCCTTCGATTCGAACAGGCGCTCAAACTCATGGGTGACGACGATGCGGAGGCGGGCAAACAGAGCCACCACGTTGATCGCGAAGGCCACGAAGAAAGGATAACGCCAGCCCCAGTCGAGGAAATCCGCGCGCGACAGGGTGGACAGGAAGAAGGCGAACAGGCCGCTCGCCACCAGCAGCGCGAGCGGCGCGCCAAGCTGCGGCATCATGGCGTACCAGCCCCGCTTGTTCTTCGGCGCATTGAGCGACAGCAGCGAGGCGAGGCCGTCCCATGTGCCGCCAAGCGCCACGCCCTGCCCGCAGCGGAACAGCGCCAGCAGCGCCGCCGACCAATGGCCGATGGTGTCGTAGCCCGGCAGGAAGGCAATGGCCGCCGTCGATCCGCCCAGCAGGAAAAGAGCGATGGTGAGCTTTACGCCCCGGCCATAATGCCGGTCCACCCACATGAAGATGACCGAGCCGATGGGCCGCGTGATGAAGGCGAGCGCGAAGATGGCGAAAGACCAGAGCGTCCCCGCGAGAGGGCTGAGATAGGGGAAGACGTGCGCGGGAAAGACGATGCACGATGCGATGGCATAGACGAAGAAGTCGAAAAATTCCGACGTGCGGCCGATGATGACGCCGATGGCGATCTCGCCGGGCGCGACGCGCTTGTCCCGCGCGGTCACATTGCGCGCATCGCGTTCCATCGCGGTCGAACTGGGCGTGGTCGTCACGGAAGTCATGGTGTCTCGCTGGCCTTCAGTCTGCGGAACGATCCATGCCGCATTTCGTTGCAACAAGTCGAATCGTACCGGTGGTCGAACAGGCCATGCCCTATTTTGCACCTGCGAGGGGATAGGACAAAAGGTCCAATGTCGATCCGTAAACGCCCAGCCTATGCGGACAGCATGACCGTTCGCCGCTTCCTTGATCGTTCCGCATTTTTGCGCCGCCTCAGCCCCGCCCTGCTGCTGCCGCTGGGCGGTTGCGACTGGATTTTGATGAATCCGGCGGGCGATGTTGCATTGCAGCAGCGTAACCTGATCCTGATCTCCACCGCCCTGATGCTGCTCATCATCCTGCCGGTCATGGCGATGACCGTGTGGTTCGCGTGGCGCTATCGGGAAAAGGCGCAGGCCAAGGACCATGATCCCGACTGGGATCATTCCACGACGCTGGAACTGCTGATCTGGTCCGCGCCGCTGCTCATCATCATCGCGCTGGGCGCGATCACCTGGACCAGCACGCATCTGCTGGACCCATACCGCCCCATTGAGCGCATCGACCATGAGCGCAGGGTCGACCCGGCCGCCAAACGCCTGCAGGTCGAAGTGGTGGCAATGGACTGGAAATGGCTGTTCATCTACCCGGAACTGGGCATCGCGACGGTGAATGAGATGGCCGCGCCGGTGGACCAGCCTATCGAGTTCAAGATCACATCGTCCAGCATCATGAACAGCTTCTTCGTGCCGGCGCTGGCCGGACAGATCTATGCCATGCCGGGGATGCAGACGGTGCTGCATGCCGTCGCCAACAAGCCGGGAAATTTCGAAGGCTTTTCCGCCAATTATTCGGGCGCGGGCTTTTCCAACATGCGGTTCCGCTTTCACGCGCTGGACAAGGCGGGCTTCGATCAGTGGGTCGCCAAGGTGAAGGCCAGCGGCGCCAGCCTTGACCGCGCCGCCTATGTGAAGCTGGAGCAGCCGAGCGAGAAGGTGCCGCCGATCTATTTCGGCAGCGTCGAGCCGCACCTGTTCCACGCCGCGCTCAACATGTGCGTCCAACCGGGCAAGAAATGCATGGACGCGGTGATGATGACCGACGCCAGGGGCGGCGCGGGCAAGGAATCGGCCCGCGACACCGAAGGGCTGCGTCATGACGGCACCATCGATGTCGGCGGCTTCCATCCGGTCGAGCCGGGACGGGCGGGCGAGATCGCCCAGCCCGCGGGCATGACGCCCGCCGCCGAAAAGACTCCGGCAGAGCAGGGTCATCAGGCGCCGCATCAGCAGGATCAGGATGGGCATGAGGGGCATCATGGCATGTGATCCCCCACCCCGCGCCCCGAGCGCCCGCCGTCCCTTCCCCCTTTCCTTTCGCCTGAAGGCTTGACCATGTCCCCTCATCCCGCCTCGGAAAATAGCGGCATCTGGAAACTGATCTTCGGACGGCTCGACTGGAGCGCGATTCCGATCCATGAGCCGATCCTGATCGGCACCTTCATCGCGGTCGCCATCGGCGGCGTCGCGGTGCTGGGCCTCGTCACCAAATATCGGCTGTGGGGCATGTTGTGGCGCGACTGGTTCACGACGGTCGATCATAAGCGCATCGGGATCATGTACATGATCCTGGGCCTCATCATGTTCGTGCGCGGCTTTGCCGATGCGGTCATGATGCGGTTGCAGCAGGCGATGGCCTTCAACGGATCGGAAGGCTATCTGAACGCCCATCACTACGACCAGATATTCACGGCGCATGGCGTCATCATGATCTTCTTCGTCGCGATGCCGATGATAACCGGGATCATGAACTATATGGTGCCGTTGCAGATCGGCGCGCGGGACGTGTCCTTCCCCTTCCTCAACAATTTCAGCTTCTGGATGACCACGGCGGGCGCCGTGATCGTCATGATGTCGCTGTTCGTGGGCGAGTTCGCGCGGACGGGCTGGCTGGCCTATCCGCCGCTGTCTGGGATCGCCTACAGCCCCGGCGTCGGCGTCGATTATTATATATGGGGGCTACAGATAGCGGGCATCGGGACGCTGCTGTCCGGCGTCAACTTGATCGCGACCATCGTGAAGATGCGCGCGCCGGGCATGTCGATGATGAAGCTGCCGATCTTCGTGTGGACGTCGCTCTGCGCCAACGTGCTGATCGTCGCGGCCTTCCCCGTGCTGACCGCCGTTCTGGCGCTGCTCAGCCTCGACCGCTATGTCGGGACGGCGTTCTTCACGAACGACATGGGCGGCAATCCGATGATGTATGTGAACCTCATCTGGATATGGGGCCACCCGGAAGTCTATATCCTCATCCTGCCGCTGTTCGGCGTGTTTTCCGAAGTCACCTCGACCTTCTCGAACAAGCGGCTCTTCGGCTATTCGTCGATGGTCTATGCGACGGTCGTGATCGCGATCCTGTCCTACCTCGTGTGGCTGCACCACTTCTTCACCATGGGGTCGGGCGCGAGCGTCAACAGCTTCTTCGGCATCACGACGATGGTGATTTCGATCCCGACGGGCGCGAAGCTCTTCAACTGGCTGTTCACCATGTATCGCGGACGCATCCGCTTCGAACTGCCGATGATGTGGACGGTCGCCTTCATGCTGACCTTCGTGGTCGGGGGCATGACCGGCGTGCTGCTGGCGGTGCCGCCCGCCGACTTCGTGCTGCACAACTCGCTGTTCCTGATCGCGCACTTCCACAACGTCATCATCGGCGGCGTGCTGTTCGGCCTGTTCGCGGCGATCAACTACTGGTGGCCCAAGGCATTCGGGTTCAAGCTGGACCGCAAATGGGGCGTCTACAGCTTCTGGCTGTGGGTCGTGGGCTTCTGGTTCGCGTTCATGCCGCTCTACATATTGGGCCTGATGGGCGTGACGCGCCGGATGCGGGTGTTCGACGATCCGAGCCTTCAGATATGGTTCGAGATCGCGGCGCTGGGCGCGGTCATGATCGCCGCCGGCATCGCCTGCATGTTCATCCAGTTCGGGGTCAGCATCAAGAACCGCGACAAGCTGCGCGACACCACCGGCGACCCGTGGAACGGCCGCACGCTGGAATGGGCGACCAGTTCGCCCCCGCCCGACTATAACTTCGCCTTCACGCCGGTCATCCATGACGGCGACGCATGGGCGGACATGAAGAAGCGCGGATATCAGCGCCCCACCAGCGGGTTCGAGCCGATCCATATGCCGAGCAACACCGGCACGGGGGTCATCATCGCGGGGCTTTCCATCGCCTTTTCGGTCGGCATGATCTGGTACATGTGGTGGCTTGCGGGATTGAGCTTCGTCGGCATCCTCGCCGTCGCGATCGGCCATACCTTCAACTATAAGCGCGACTTCCATATCCCTAGGGACGTGGTCGAGCGCACTGAGGGCGAGCGCACCCGTCAGCTCGCGATGCAGGGCTAATATCATGGCAAGCGCACCCACCATAGACCCCGCCTTCCTCGACAAGGACGGCAAGCCGCTCTTCCACCTGGAGCATGAACCGCATCATCCGGAAGGGTCCAGCACCATGCTGGGCTTCTGGATGTATCTGATGAGCGATTGCCTCATCTTCGCCTGCCTGTTCGCGACCTATGCCGTGCTGGGCGGCAATTATGCGGCGGGACCGGGGCCGAAAGACCTGTTCGACCTGTCGCTGGTGGCTTTGAACACGGCGATGCTGCTCTTTTCATCCATCACCTATGGTTTTGCCATGCTGGCGGTGGAAAAGAACCGGATCGGCGCGACGCAGGGATGGCTGGCGATCACCGGACTGTTCGGCCTCGCCTTTCTCGGCATCGAACTTTATGAGTTCGCGCATCTGATCCATGAAGGCGCGACGCCGATGCGGTCGGGTTTCCTGTCCGCCTTCTTCGCGCTGGTCGGCACGCACGGGCTGCACGTCACCTTCGGCATCATCTGGCTGGCGACGCTGATGGTGCAGGTCGCCAAAAAGGGCCTGATCCCCGCCAATCAGCGTCGGTTGATGTGCCTTTCGATGTTCTGGCACTTTCTGGACGTCATCTGGATCGGCGTCTTCACCTTCGTTTACCTGATGGGGATGCTGCGATGAGCGCGCACGAACAGAGCAATCACGGTCATCATGACGATGGCCATGCCCATGGCACTTTCGGCAGCTATATGATCGGTTTCGGCCTGTCGGTGATCCTGACGGCCATCCCTTTCTGGCTGGTGATGACGGGTTATTTCGCCAATCCGCAGACGACCGCCATGGTCATCATGGCCTTTGCCGTGGTGCAGATCGTGGTGCACATGATCTACTTCCTGCACATGAACACCCGGTCGGAAGGCGGGTGGACGATGATGGCGCTGATCTTCACGCTGGTGCTGGTCGTCATCACGCTGGCCGGGTCGATGTGGGTCATGTATCACCTCAATCACAATATGATGCCCCAGATGCAGGGCATGAGCGCGCATGACATGAGCCAGATGCCGTGAAGGCGAAGCGGCGGTCAGCGGGGTTCCTGATCGGGCTGACGCTGATCGCGGCGATGCTGGTGGCGGGCTTTGGCGCGCTGGGCGTCTGGCAGGTGCACAGGCTGGCATGGAAGCGAGACCTGATCGCGCGGGTGGATGCGCGGGTTCATGCCGCTCCGGTGGCGGCGCCCGCCATGGCGAGCGCAGCCGACGAATATCGGCGCGTCGCCGTGCAGGGGCATTTCCTGCATGACAGGGCGGCGCTGGTTCAGGCGTCCACGGTGCGCGGCTCCGGCTATTGGGTGATGACGCCACTGATGACGGATCGCGGTTTCGCCGTGATCGTCAATCGCGGGTTCGTGCCGCCGGAAGCGAAGGCCAGCTATGAACAGCCAAGGGGCCGCGTGGCGCTGACCGGGCTGCTGCGCCTGAGCGAGCCGGGCGGCGGTTTCCTGCGCGCCAACGATCCGGGCGCGGACCGCTGGTATTCGCGGGACGTGGCAGCCATCGCGGCGAAACGCGGACTAAGGCCGGTCGCGAATTATTTCATCGACGCCCAGGCGTCCCCCTCCCCCTACGCGCTGCCCGTCGGCGGGCTTACGGTCGTGCGCTTTCCCAATAGCCATCTTTCCTACGCGATCACATGGTTCGCTCTGGCGATCATGAGCGCGGGCGCATACATCTTCGTCATGCGTCAGGAGTTGACAGCGCGCGGGGCGGAATGAAAAAATTGCCGATCAATGCCCAGTGGCTGCCCAGCCAGTGGCCCGCCGACGCCGCCGGGCGGCGGAACATGGCGCTGCTGGTGCAGTTGCGCTGGATCGCCATCGCCGGGCAGGTCGCGACGATCCTGATCGTGCATTTCGGCATGGGCATCCACTTGCCGATCGCGCCGATGCTGCTGATCGCGGCCTTGGCCTGCGCGATGAACGTCGCGAGCTTCGCGATATTACGCCGCCGGACCGACGTGGCCCGGCCCGAACTGTTCCTTGCCCTGCTGTTCGACGTGCTGGTATTGACGGCGCAGCTTTACCTGAGCGGCGGGGCGACCAATCCCTTCATCGGCCTCTATCTGTTGCAAGTGGCGCTGGGCACGGTGCTGCTCGACCGATGGAGCGTCTGGGGAATCGCGATCCTGTCGGCGCTCTGCGCGGCGCTGCTTTCGATATTCTATCATCCGCTGACCCTTTCCCGCGCCTTGGAAGGGCATTTGTTCGATCTGCACATCGTCGGCACATGGATCAACTTCACGATGATCGCGGTGCTGCTGGTGCTGTTCATGTCGCGCGTGACGCATAATCTGCAATTGCGGGAGAAATATCTGGCGCGGCTGCGGCAGCAGGCGGCGGAAGAGGAGCATATCGTCCGCATGGGCCTGCTCGCGTCCGGCGCGGCGCATGAACTGGGCACGCCCCTGTCGCAGCTTGCCGTCGTGCTGGGCGACTGGCTCCATATGAAGGAAGTGACGAAACATCCCGCTCTGGTCGAGGAAGTGCAGGAGATGCAGGCGGCGGTGCAGCGCTGCAAGGCGATCGTTACCGGCATCCTGCTGTCGTCGGGCGAAGCGCGCGGGGAAGCCTCGCAGGTGACGAGCCTGCGCGATTTCGTGGAAGGCATCGCGCGGGATTGGCGGGCGGCCCATCCCGGCACGGCGCTGCTGTGCGATTTCGGGCCGCATGACTATCCCCGCATCATCGCCGATCCGGTGATCCGCCAGGCCATCGGCAACCTGCTCGACAATGCCCGGGAGGCTGGCGCGAGCCGGATCGACATGCTGATCGGACGGGACAATAGCTGGCTCAACATCGCGGTGCGCGACAACGGCCCCGGTTTCAGCGAGGAGATGCTGGCGGATTTCGGCAAACCCTACCGGTCGAGCAAGGGCAAGCAGGGCGGCGGCCTTGGCCTGTTCCTGGTGGTCAACGTCGTGCGGAAGCTGGGCGGGCGGGTGAACGCCAGCAACGGCGCGGACGGCGGGGCGCTGATCCTGCTGCGCCTGCCGCTGGGCACGCTCGCCATGGAGGAGGAGGAGTGGAATGCCGATGACCGATGACCGGCTGCTGGTGATCGTCGAGGACGACGAAGCCTTTGCCCGCACGCTCAAGCGGTCGTTCGAGCGGCGCGACTATCGGGTGCTGGTCGCAAACAGCCAGGAAGCGCTGGAGGCCCTGCTGGCGGAGCATGATCCGGGCTATGCCGTGGTGGACCTGAAACTCGGCGCGCAGTCGGGGTTGCTGTGCGTGCAGACGCTCCATGCCCACGATCCCGCGATTCTGATCGTGGTCCTGACGGGCTTTGCCAGCATTGCGACGGCGGTGGAGGCGATCAAGCTGGGCGCGACCAATTATCTGGCGAAACCGTCCAATACCGACGATATAGAGGCCGCCTTCGCGCGCTCGGGCGGCAATCCCTCGGCGCCGCTCGCGCCCCGGCCGACCTCGATCAAGACGCTGGAGTGGGAACATATCCACGCAGTGCTGAAGGACAGCGATTTCAATATTTCCGAAGCGGCGCGGCGATTGGGGATGCACCGCCGCACATTGGCGCGAAAGCTGGCCAAACGGCAGGTCGGTTGACGCGCCTTTTCGGTCATGCCATGGGCAGGACAACGCGGGTGTAGCTCAATGGTAGAGCAGCAGCTTCCCAAGCTGACGACGGGGGTTCGATTCCCCTCACCCGCTCCAGCTTCGGCGCTTTGCTTCCATTTACAACAGATGATGCGCCTTGCGTCATTCAAAGGCAAAGACAAGCTCTTGCAAAGCTTCGAATATCGCCGCTCCTGCAACCCCGGCGGCAGCGGCCTTGAGCCAGACCGATTGGGCGAACGCCTTCGCCTTACCAATCCATGAAGGAGAGGGCAGCGGCTCATCGATAGCGAATGGCGCATATTGATCGATGATCGCCCGTTCGACATTGCTGACGTTCGTAAGCGCGTTTGCCCATGTCATATTGCGCTTTACGATCCGCCCCGGATTTCCCGCTATGATGCAAGAAGCCGGATAGCTCTTTGTCGCGACGGCGGCTGTCCCGACGACGGAACCAGCCCCGATGTGCGCCCCGCTGGTGAGCACCGCGCGACGGCCGATCCAAACATGCGGCTCCAATATGATCCGATTGCGGCCATAGTTGACCAATTCCATTGTCGCCCGATTCACAATGCCGTGCTGGTTGGAGCCTTGAATCAATATTCCATCAGACCAGAGACTTTGCTTTTTGATGAGCAGGTCGGTGTTCAACAGGACAGCCTCGACACCACCGGCAAACGCTCCCTCTCCGATGATTACCTTGCAGCCCCGGAACGCGTCGCCATCGCCGCCGGTCATGCGAATCTTCATCGCGAGCTTGTTACGGGAAAGATTCAAAACCGAATGCCCCGGCCCATTGAGCTTGAGGATCATGCTCGGTGCAGTTCGGAGAAAGTAGATCGTGCATCTGGGAGAGTGTCTCAGCACCTGAATCCTGACGCGGCGCACCATATCCAACGCGCCTTTAGGATACCATATCACGGAGTCCGTCAGGTCATGACCCTTCGGATTGTCTGTCGAAAGGTCGCTGATCGGCACGCACTCATACGTGTCTTTTGGCAACTCAGTGACCACGTAATCGGTCATTGGACCAAAATCATCGACTCCCACGAACTCCGCAAGAATCTGTTCAGCCTTCATGGTTATTCCCCTGAAACAACGTTCTAGTCTTTCATTCTCATCCTCGCCGATCCTGGCATCTGCATAAATCCCGCGGCCTTCCCACATGGGCCGTCCTATACGCGGCAGATCATGCTATGGGACCATCGAATACCGGCCGCCAGCGGAAGATCGAATCATCTCCTGCGAGGAACCGTTATTCAAGGCAGCGCGTTTTGCCTGGGCAAAGATAACAAGGATTTCGGGTCCGGATGAAAAAGGCAGTGCCTGACCAGCTGGAAAATCGGTTCGAACTGCTGGTCCAGAGTGTGACGGACTATGCAATTTACATGCTCGATCCCACCGGCACGGTGACCAGTTGGAATGCCGGGGCCGAGCGGCTGAAGGGATATCGGGAACAGGAGATCCTCGGCCACAATTTTTCCCGCTTCTATTCCGAAGAGGACAGGTTGGCAGGCGTTCCGTCCCGGGCGCTGGAAACCGCCGCGCGCGAGGGGCGATTCGAAGCGGAAGGGTGGAGGATGCGCAAGGACGGTTCGCGATTCTGGGCTAGCGTCGTCATCGACGCCATCCGTAATCCGGAGGGCGAACTGCTTGGCTTTGCGAAGGTCACGCGCGACCTTACCGAACGGCGCGAGGCGCAGCAGGCGCTCGAAGAAGCACGCGACGCCATTTTCCAGACGCAAAAGATGGAAGCCATCGGCAAGCTGACGGGCGGCGTGGCCCATGATTTCAACAACCTGCTGGCCGTTATCGTGGGCAGCCTCGACCTTGCGCGGCAGCGACTGGCCACCGGGGCCGACATTTCCCGCTATATCGACAACGCCATGGCGGCAGCGGAGCGGGGCGCGATGCTGACCCAGCGTATGCTGGCCTTTGCCCGCAAGCAGGAACTGAAACTGCAAAGCGTCGATTGCATCGCGCTGGTGCGCGACATGGCCGAATTGCTCAAGGCCACGCTGGGCACGGGCATTACCATCGAAACCCGTTTTCCCCTTTCCATGGCATCCGCCCATGCCGATCCGGGTCAACTCGAACTCGCGCTGCTCAACCTTGCGGTCAATGCCCGCGACGCGATGCGGAGCGTGGGCCGCCTGATCCTGGAAGGCGTTGAGGTCTCGATGCCCCCGCTTCCGCGTAGCGACCTGGCGCCCGGTCCCTATATCCGCTTGTCGGTCATCGATGAGGGCGACGGCATGGACCCGGCGACACTGGCGCGCGCCACCGAACCCTTTTTCACCACCAAGGGCGTGGGCAAGGGCACAGGGCTTGGCCTGTCGATGGTCCACGGCTTTGCGGAGCAATGCGGCGGCGCGATAACCATCGCGAGCGAAGTGGGCAAGGGCACGACGGTGTCGCTCTGGCTGCCGATGACGGCCTCCCACGCCCAGAGCATCGAGGAAAACGACGCGGAACCCGCATGGGAAACCGGCGAACCGCTGGTGATTCTGGCGGTCGACGACGACGATCTGGTGCTGACCAATACGGCCGGGATGCTGGAGGACCTGGGGCACACGGTATTTCAGGCAAGCAGCGCGGCGGACGCCCTGCGGATATTGGAGCAGGGGACCATCAATCTGGTCATCACCGATCATGCGATGCCCGGCATGACCGGCGCGCAACTGGCCGATGTGATCGAGGAAAAACTGCCGGGCCTGCCGGTCATCATCATCACCGGCTTTGCCGAACTGCCGCCCCATGCGACCAGCAGGCCAAGGCTGGACAAACCGTTCAAACAGGCGGCCCTCGCCCGGATCGTCAGCACCATAGGCGGCAGGCCGATGCCTGATAGCCCGGTTTCCGACAGCCGCAGGTCCAAGGGATAGATTTCCCGGCCGGAGACGGAAAACCGCTTTTTCCGCCGCCATGGCTATTGCAAGCGGCCTGTGCTTGACCAAGAAGGAAAAGACCTTCTCCCCAAATGGCAGGATCGCATGGACACGCCCGCAGCGCCCACCCCGACATCGCATTTCTTCACATCGCTGCGGACGCGCCTGCACTATCTGGATTGGGGAAATCCCTCGGCGCCGCCCTTGATCCTGGTGCACGGGGGTTTCGATCATGCGCGCAGCTGGGACTGGACCGCCCGGGCGTTGTGCCGCGACTATCACGTCATGGCCGTTGACCTGCGCGGGCATGGCGACAGCGGCTGGTCTTCGGACGGCAGCTATATGATGAGCAGCTTCGTCTATGATCTGGCGCAGATGGTGGACATGATCGGGAGCGAGACGGTGACGATCGTCGCCCATTCGCTCGGCGGGTCGATCAGCCTGCGCTATGCGGGGCTGTATCCCGAACGGGTGGCGAAGCTCGTCGCCATAGAAGGGCTGGGCCTTTCCCCGGCGCGCCTTCGGGAAAGGGCGGAAGAAGCCGTCGTCGACAAGTGGCGCGAATGGATCGACCTGCGGCGGACCATATTGCGCAAGCCCGGCCGCAGGCTAGCCACGATCGAAGCCGCGGTGGAGCGTATGCGCGCGCGCAACGACCATCTGTCCGTCGAGCAGGCGTTGCATCTGACGATCCACGGCACCAACCGGAACGAAGATGGCAGCTATGGCTGGAAATTCGACCCCTGCCTGCGCGGCTGGGCGCCCGACATGGGAGCGGATGAGGAACTGCCGCATTTCTGGAGCCGGATCACCTGTCCCGTCCTGCTGTGCCTTGGCGCTGACAGTTGGGCGTCAAATCCGGTCCAGGACGGCCGGGCCGCTCATTTTCAGGACGCCCGGCTGGTGGAATTCGCCAATGCCGGCCACTGGCTGCATCATGACAGGTTCGATGGCTTCATCGCGGAACTGCGCGCTTTCCTGTGAGCGGAAGGCTGCTGCGGCATCCGCATATTCGGCCTTGAGCTGATCGATGAACGCGTCCGCAGGCTGAATCGCCCGCCCCGCTATTGACGATCATCAGCTTATAGGCGGACCGCATCGGCCACCTCCGTCGCGATGAAGGGCGACCCCATATAGGCGAGGTCCGCGCCCGTCCGCGCCGCGGCGATGGAGCGGCCCGTCGAACCAGGACCCGATTTCCTCGACCAGCGCGAAGGGCGACAGGGTTCCCGCATGGCCCGGAAAAGGAGAAAAATATGCTGTATTGTTTAATCAATACAGCAATGGTAGATCGAACGGGATCAAGCATTTGGCGGAGGGCGGCCATGTATAGCGAGAGCGATTTGCAGGATGCCATAGCGGCCGGCGCCCTTTCCGCCGACGCCGCCCAGGCGCTGCGCGACCATGTGGCCCGCATGCGCGCCAGCCCGGTGGTCGACGAAGAACATTTCCGCCTGCTGACGGGCTTCAACGATATCTTCGTCGCCATCGCCAGCATCATATTGCTTGTCGCGGTCGGATGGCTGGGCAACAGCCTGCGCCTGGGCGCGGCGGAGCATCATCCGTCCATCGCGTCGGGCCTGCTGGTCGCCGCCGCCAGTTGGGGGCTGGCCGAATATTTCACGCGCCGGCGGCGGATGGCGCTGCCCTCCATATTGCTGCTGGGCGGATTCGTGGGCGGCGTGGCCTTTGCCCTTGCGGCGCTGGCGGGGCAAATCCTGCCCGACGCGGACGACAGGACCGCGGGGCTGATCGTATCCGCCGTCGCCTTGGCGAGCGCGGGCGCGGCCTGGGCGCATTGGCGGCGCTTCATGGTGCCGATCACCGTCGCGGCAGGCGCGGCGGCGGGCGCGGCAGTCGTGGCGGGCCTTGTCCTGTCCATCGCGCCGGGAAATGAAAGACTATGGGTCATCCTGCTGCTGATCGCGGGCCTTGCGATCTTTGCCCTGGCGATGCGCTGGGACATGTCGGACCGGGGACGGACGACCCGGCGCGCCGACGTGGCTTTCTGGCTGCACCTAACGGCCGCTCCCATGATCGCCCATTCCCTGTTTCATCTGCTGGGCGTGTTCGAAGGGAATGAAATGGGCATCGGCAAGGCCGTGATGGTCATCGCGCTCTATGTCGCCTTCGGGCTGGTGGCGCTGACCATCGACCGGCGCGCCCTTCTGGTGTCGAGCCTCGCTTATGTGTTGTTCGCGCTCTATGCGCTGTTCCACAAGGCCGGGGCGGTCGAACTATCCGCCGCCTTCACGGCCCTGGTGATCGGATCGGCCCTGCTGCTGCTGTCGGCGCTGTGGCATCGGGCGCGGGCCTGGATCGTCGGCGGATTGCCCGACGCGCTGACGGACCGCCTGCCCTATCTGGACCGGCCCAATGCAGGTCAGGCCACCGCCTGACCATTTTAATCGTCGACGATCTTGAGCAGCTTGCGCTCGACAGGCGCGAGGACGCCCTGAAGCTCCTGCCCGCGCTTGAGGACATGGCCCGCTTCGCCGATCAGCGCCCACATGCCCTGCCGATGGCGCAACGCGGGCCGCTTTTCGATGCGATATTCGGGACGTTCGGCGGACCGGCGGAAGGCGGAGAAAATCGCCGCATCCCGACCCATGTCCAGCGCATAGTCACGCCAGTGCCCGGCCGAAACCATGCGGCCATACAAATCCATGATCCGTTGGAGCTCCTGACGATCGAACCCGGTCTGCCCGGCCTTTTGCCCATAAGCCGGAAAGGGTGTCACATTGGACATCAGGCGCGATCGCGTTCCTTGAACAGGGGAATGTCGTCATTGCCGTCCGGCCCGGATCTGGACTGTTCCCCGATCAGTTGGGCAAGGCGCTTCTGCAATTGCTCCACCTCGCACTGGAGCAGTTCCAGCTTCTGCTTTTCGGGATCGAAACAATCCGAGCAGGGCGTGCCGTAGGGAACGAAGTCCCGTTGATAGGCGGTCACGTCGACCAGCATCTGCCGCGCCGGGATGCCGACCATCGTCGCGCCTTCGGGCACGTCCTTCGTCACCACCGCATTGGCGCCCACGCGCGCGCGCGCGCCCAGGCGGACCGGCCCCAGCACCTGCGCGCCCGATCCCACGATCACACCGTCTTCCAGCGTCGGGTGACGCTTTCCCGCTATACCGTTGGCTGGGTCCGTTCCGCCAAGCGTCACATTCTGATAGAGGGTGACGTCGTCGCCGATTTCCGCAGTCTCTCCAATGACGGTGAAGCCATGGTCGATAAAGAAACGCTTGCCGATCCTGGCGCCGGGATGAATGTCGTTCCCCGTCAGGAAGCGGGACAGATGGTTCACCGCCCGCGCAAGGAAATAGAGGCGCACGCGATACAACCGATGGGCCACGCGATGAAAGGCCAGCGACCAGACGCCGGGATAAAGCAGGATTTCCGCGCGCGATCGCGGCGCCGGGTCCCGCGACTTCACCGAGTCCAGATATGCCATGAGATTACGCAGCATCATTTCGTCCCTGAACAATCCGTGCCATGCACGGTTCCGCTCTACATAGTCGCATGGGCCGGATTTTTCCAGAGAAGCCCTAAAGACAGCTTATCGCCGGAGAAAGGAAAGCTGCTTGGCTTTACGAACCATTTCTATCATTGAGGTAGACATTCGATTTAAAGGCGGTTCATGATCGATTCTCTCCTCAATCATTTCGGCGACATTCTGCCCTTCATCCTCATCGGCTTCGGAGCGCAGATGATCGACGGCGCGCTGGGCATGGCCTATGGCGTGATTTCGAGCACCCTGCTGCTGGCATTGGGCCTGCCGCCAAGCAAGGCGTCGGCCAGCGTCCACGCGGCGGAAACCTTCACCACCGGCGTTTCGGCGATCAGCCACATCGCGCATCGCAATGTCGACTGGCGCCTGTTCGCGCGCCTCATCATCCCGGGCGTGCTGGGCGGGGTGGCCGGCGCCTATCTGCTGTCCAATATCGATGGGACGCTCATCAAACCGTTCGTGCAGCTATATCTCACGGCGATCGGCGTCTATCTGATCTGGCGCGGTTTCCATTTCCCGCCGCAAGCGCGCGATCCGAAGTGGGTTACGCCGCTGGGGCTGGCCGGCGGCTTCATGGACGCGACGGGCGGAGGCGGATGGGGGCCGGTGGTCACGTCCAACCTGTTGATCCAGGGGTCCAGCCCACGGCACACGATCGGCACGGTGAACACAGTCGAATTCTTCCTCACCCTGTCGATCAGCATCACCTTTCTGCTGCATCTGGGGTGGGAGACGTTCACGACCTACACCATCGGGCTGCTGATCGGCGGCGTGGTCGCCGCGCCGTTCGGAGCCATGCTGGCCCGTCATGTCGCACCGCGGGTCCTGTTTGTCGCGGTAGGCACGATCCTGACGCTGACGTCCCTGTTCGGAGTGGCCAAATGGCTTGGATATATAGGATAGGCCACTTATATTCGGCTTGTTAATCGAGAAAGCCGATCAATATGTCCAATTACATGCCCACGCTGAAGCAGCTTCAATATCTGGTAGCGCTGAAGGAGCATGAGCATTTCGGCAAGGCCGCCGATAGCTGCTATGTCACCCAATCCACGCTGTCGGCGGGGATCAGGGAACTGGAATCGCTGATCGGCGTGACATTGGTGGAGCGAACGCGGCGCGTGGTGCGCTTCACGGCGCTGGGCGACCGGATCGTGGAAAAGGCGCATCGCGTCCTGCGCGAGGCGGAGGAGCTGTCCGCTATCGCGGAGGCATCGGGCAAGCCGCTGACAGGCGAATTGCGCATGAGCGTCATTCCGACCATCGCGCCCTTCCTTCTGCCGCGCCTGCTGCCGCGCCTGCGCGCCGACCGGCCCGAACTCAAACTCTATCTGCGCGAGGAAACCACGCAGGCGGGCCTGGAGTCACTGCGCCATGGCAATGTCGACTGCGTGCTGCTGGCCCTGCCTTTCCCGACGGGTGAGGTGGACAGCGAAATCCTGTTCCAGGACCGGCTCTATGTCGCCTTCCCGCGCGACGATCCGCGCGATCCGCCCGAATGGATCGGCCCGGACATGATCGACGAGACGAAGCTGCTGCTGCTGGAGGACGGGCATTGCCTGAAAGACCATGCTCTGGCGGCGTGCAACCGGCCCGAATTGCGGGCCAGCGCCACGATGATGGGCACGTCGCTGCACACGCTGGTGCAGATGGTCGACAACGGGCTGGGCGTCACCATGCTGCCGGAAATGGCGATCACCGGCGGCATATTGGACCATACCCATATCACCGCGCGCCCGGTGCGATCGGAACGAGCCTGCCGGGATATTGCGCTGATCTGGCGCAAAAACAGCCCGCGAGAGAAGGAATTCCGCCTGCTTGCCGAAATATTACGGGCGGCGGAAACGCCGCCGTTGAATCATGGCGACGCTTGACCTCTTTTAGCGTGTCCAGCCGCGCGCCTTTTCCTCGTCCTCCGGGCGGGCCTCGACCCAGCGGGCCGCGCCATCGGTGAAATGCTCCTTCTTCCAGAAGGGCGCATGGGATTTCAGCCAGTCGATCAGATAAGCGCAGCTTTCCAGCGCCGCCGTCCGGTGGCGCGAGGCCGTGCCGACAAAGACGATCCGCGCGCCCGGTTCCAGCGGTCCCACGCGGTGAATGACCCTGAGGCCCAAGAGCGGCCATCGGGCCATCGCTTCATCGGCGATCCGTTGGACCTGCGGCAGGGTCATGGCCGGATAATGCTCCAACTCCAGCGCCGTCAGCCCGCCCTCGCCCCGCACGATGCCGGTGAAGCTCGCCACGCCGCCGCCGCCCAGCGCCTCCAGCGCGGCGAGTTCGGCGGCCGCGTCGAAATCCGCGGTCTGGATGGAAACGCGTTTCATCCGCCCGTCACCGGCGGGAAGAGCGCCAATTCCCGCGCTTCGCCGATCGGATCATCGAAAGGAACGAAACGCTGATCGAGGGCCGCGCGAAGGCGGGACGAATCGCTCAAGGCCTCCGCATATCCGCCGCCCCGCGACGCCAGCGCCGCGACCAGATCGGCTATGGTCGTGCCGGAGGCAGGCCGCTCGATACGCTCTTCATCCAGGCCGATGGCTTCGCGCACCCAGGCGAAATAGACGAGGGTCAGCGTCGCCATCGTTCAATCCATATGCCGGATGCCGACGCGCAGATAATCCCATCCGGTGAGGAGCGTCAGCACGGCAGCCGCCCATAATGTCGCCAGGCCCACCATCTGCACGAAAGGATATTGCGGCACCGCGCCCGCCAGGATCAGCGCGCCCAGGGCGATAAGCTGAAGGGTCGTCTTCCATTTGGCGAGGCGGGACACCGGGACGGAAACCTGCAACCCCGCCAGAAATTCACGCAGGCCGGAAACCGCGATTTCGCGCAGCAGGATGACCATGGCCGCGACGATATGGATGCCGGCAATGTCGCGCGTCGCCGCCAGCATCAGGATCACCGCGCCCACCATGATCTTGTCGGCGATGGGATCGAGGAAAATGCCCAGCCGGGACACGGCCCCCTGCGCACGGGCGAGATAGCCGTCGAAATAATCCGTCACGCCCATCAGGCAGTAAAGACCGAAGGCCAGGGCATAGCCGGTGGTCCAGCGCGCGCCGATTTCGGCCGGCCAGAGCAGCGCGACCAAAAGGGGCACGGTCAATATACGCGAAAGCGTCAGCAGATTGGGCAGCGTCAGCATAGCGGCGGACTGCCACAGTCGGGCCGCAGGCACAAGCTTGGCGGCATCGAACGCCCGAGGTGGACGGCGGGATTGGACGACAGGGTTGGACAGCGCCGCCGTCAGCGGCTAGACCCCGCCCGGTTGTCCACAGCGAAGAAGACCGATCGCACATGCAGGCCTCGCTCAGGCTTCTCAACAAGCGCCGTTTCCTGCCGCTTTTCGTGACTCAACTGCTCGGCGCGTTCAACGACAACCTGTTCAAGAACGCCATGGTGCTGTTCGTGGTGTATCAGGTCTATAATGACGAGCGGTCGGAAACCTGGTTCAGCGCGCTGGCGACGGGGATCTTCATCCTTCCCTTCTTCCTCCTGTCCGCGCTTTCGGGCCAGTTGGCCGACCAGCGCGACAAGGCGGGCATCATCCGCATCATCAAGGCGGCCGAAATCGCGATCATGGCCGTGGGCGCGGCGGGCCTTGCCTTCATCTGGAGCGGGATCGCCGTCCATATGCTCGCGATTCCCCTGCTGCTGACCGCGCTGTTCGCGATGGGCGTCCATTCGACCTTCTTCGGCCCGATCAAATATGCGATCCTGCCCCAGCACCTGCATGATGAAGAGGTTCTGGGCGGCACCGGGCTGGTCGAGGCGGGCACCTATATCGCCATCCTGGCGGGCACGATCCTGGCCGGGATCATCCCGATCGAAGCCGCCGCCATCGGCATCATCCTGACCGCGCTGATCGGCTATATGGCGGGCCGCGCCGTTCCTCCCGCTCCGTCGCTGCTGGAGACGCAGCCGATCGACTTCCATGTCATCCGCTCGTCCGTCACGCTGGTGCGCGGCACCATGCACATCCGCCGCCTCTTCCTCGCGATCATGTCGATCAGCCTCTTCTGGGCGGTCGGCTCCATCCTGTTCATCCAGTTCCCGCCGCTGGTGAAGAATGTGCTGAGCGCCGACAAACCCGTCGCCAGCCTGTTCCTCGCCATATTTTCCATCGGAATCGCTATCGGGTCCATCGCGATCAACCGGCTGTTGCGCGGGGAAGTGTCCGCCCGATTCGCTCCGGCGTCCGTGATCGGCATGGGGCTTTGCATCGTCGCCTTCCACATCGTCTGCGACCTGTGGACGTCGGGACCGGAAGGGGAGTTGCTCACCCTTTCCGGCTTTCTGGCGCATCCGCTCGCCATCGCTCTTTCGCTCTGCCTGCTGGGAGTCGCGACATTCGGCGGCATGTTCGTCGTGCCGCTTTATGCCTTCCTGACCACCACCGTGGAAAAATGCGAAGCGGCGCGCACGGTAGCGGCCAACAATATCGTCAATTCGGGGGCGATGGTCGTCGGATCGCTGCTGGCCATCGGCCTGAGCTTCGCGGGCGTGACGGTGATCAATCAGCTTTTGCTGGTCGCGCTGCTATCCCTGCCATGCGCATGGCTCGCCTGGAAGCTGCACAAGGCATGTGACGGCATCCCATGCCATTGAACCGTCAGAAGATGAAACCGTAGAAGGCCGTGAAAAAGGCGCAGAAACTCAGCGCGAACAATTTCCAGTCGCTGTCGTCGTCCACCGGCGGCTTGCGGCGACCGGCCCCGTTCTCCTCCGCCACGCGCAACACATGGGGAGGCAGCATCCTGCGAAAGGGATGGCGGGCGGATTCGGTGGTGAGGACGAGCGGACGGTTTCGCATGACATGTCGTTAACGCATCATTTACCATTTTGGCCACGCCCAATCATGGTTAATGCGATGTTGTCCCGGCGCGGGACATGCTTGACTGTATCACTCTTACAATACAGCATGGCCTGATTGATGAACGATCCTTTGCCGACCGCCGATTCCGCCACTCAGGCACCGCGCCCCTTCGGCGCAGGGCCGCCCAGCGCCTTCGCGCCGCCGACACCGTGGAAAAGGCGGTTGCAGATCGCGGGATGGATCGTCGCGGCGATGATGGCCGTGCTGATGATCGTCATCGCCTGGCTGGCCGTGACGGCACCGCTGTCACGATCGCTGCAACCGGTCGCGCCTCCCAGCATCAGCCTGATGTCGTCGGACGGGCATCTGATCGCCCGCCGGGGCGCGGTGATCGACAAGCCCGTCGCGATCAAGGACCTGCCCGCCCATGTGCCCCAAGCCTTCATGGCGATCGAGGACCGGCGCTTCTACAGCCATTGGGGCGTCGATCCGCGCGGGATCGCGCGGGCGGCCTGGCATAATATGTGGTCGAACGGCTCCTCGCAGGGCGGAAGCACGATTACGCAGCAGCTTGCCAAGGGCGTGTTCCTGTCCGCCGACCGCACCTTCGGACGCAAGGCGCGCGAGGCGCTGATCGCCTTCTGGCTGGAAGCGTGGCTGACCAAGGACCAGATTTTCGAGCGCTATCTGTCGAACGTCTATTTCGGCGACAATGTCTATGGGTTGAGAGCCGCTTCGCTCCATTATTTCAGCCGTCAGCCCGAACGGCTGACCATATCGCAGGCGGCAATGCTGGCGGGCCTGCTGAAAGCGCCTTCGCGCCTTGCGCCCACCACCAACCTGAAAGGCGCGCGCGCCCGCGCCGACCTGGTGACGCAGGCGATGGTGGAGGCGGGTTATATCACCAAAGCGCGGCGCGACGCGCTCTCCCCTGCCCCGCTGAACGTGCATGAGACGCCCGATCCGACCAGCGGCACATATTTCGCCGACTGGGTGCTGCCCGACGCGCGGGACCGGGCAGGCGCGGTCTATGGCGCGCAGAATGTGACGACGACGCTCGACTGGCGTATCCAAAGGCTTGCCGAAGGCGCCATCCGCCGCGCGCCGCTGGGCCGGGCGGAGGCCGCGCTGGTCGCGATGAAGCCGGACGGAAGCGTCGTCGCCATGGTGGGCGGGCGCAATTACGGGAAGAGCAGCTTCAACCGCGCCGTGCAGGCGAAGCGCCAGCCCGGCTCGACCTTCAAGCTGTTCGTCTATCTGGCGGCCTTTCGCGCCGGGATGACGCCGGACGACATGGTCGAGGACAGCCCGATCACCACCGGCGCCTATCGACCCGCCAATCATGGCGGCAAATATCGCGGCAGGATCACCTTGCGGCAGGCTTTCGCCGTCTCCAGCAATGTCGCGGCGGTGCGGCTGACGCAGCAGGTGGGCGTGGACAATGTCATCAAGGTCGCGCGCGACCTGGGCGTCACCGCGCCGCTGACGGAGGACCTGAGCCTGGCGCTGGGCACATCGGAAATCCCGCTCATCGAACTGGCCGAAGCCTATGCGGCGGTGGCGGCGGGCGCTTATCCGGTCATGGCCCACGGATTGCCGCCGGAGGAACAGGGCTGGTTCGACCGGCTCATGCGCCGCCAGCATCATTTCAGCGACGACCAGCTGGAGATGATCCGCGATCTCCTTTCTTCCGCCGCCAACCGGGGAACGGGCAGCGCGGCGGCGCTGCGGACCAGCACCTTCGGCAAGACCGGCACCACGCAGGACAGCCGCGACGCGATCTTCGTGGGCTATGCAGGGGGATTGGTGACGGCGGTATGGATCGGCAATGACGACAACAGCCCCCTGCCCGGCGGCGCGGCGGGCGGCGGCATCCCTGCGCGCATCTGGCGCGACTTCATGGGCCGCGCGATCAACGAACCCGTCGAGAACGCGCCGGCGGAGCAGAAGGACAGCGACCTGGTCAACGCCATCGCCAATGTGACGCTGGAAACGGGCGTCGGCAATATGAGCCTGGGCGTGAATCAGGAGGGGATGACGGTGAATATCGGCCCCGCGCAGATCCGCCTGCCGACCGGCGAGCCGCCCGTCGCGCCGCCGCCCATGCCGCCGCAAGGCACGCCCCCGCCCATGGTCGCGCCCACCCGGCAACCCGCTCCCGACAACCCGCAATAGGATTTCCCCGCCACGGTTGACGCCGCATCGCGGCCGAGGCCATGCGGGGACATCCGCATTATCCCGGCAACATGATTCGCAAGGACAAGAAGGCATGGCATTCACCGCAAAGATCCTGCTGCTGGGTTCGGGCGAGCTGGGCCGGGAGTTCGTCATTTCCGCCAAGCGGCTGGGCTGTCAGGTCATCGCCTGCGACAGCTATGCCGGCGCGCCCGCCATGCAGGTGGCGGACGGCTGCGAAGTCTTCTCCATGCTCGACGGCGCGGCGCTGAAATCCGCCGTCGAAAAGCACCGGCCCGATTTCGTGGTGCCGGAAATCGAGGCCATCCGCACCGAAACCCTGGCCGAGGTCGAAGCGCAGGGCGTAACCGTGGTTCCTTCCGCGCGCGCGACCATGATGACCATGAACCGCGACGCAATCCGCGAAGTCGCGGCGGTGGAACTGGGCCTGCGTACATCGCGCTATCGCTATGCGGAAAGCCTGGAGGAGGTGCTGGCCGGGGCCGGGCATACCGGCCTCCCCTGCGTCATCAAGCCGGTCATGTCCTCTTCGGGCAAGGGACAGAGCACCGTGCGGAGCGCCGACGAACTGGAGCGCGCCTGGGACTATGCCGTCGCCAATATGCGCGGCGACCGCCGGCGGGTGATCGTCGAGGAGTTCATCGCCTTCGATTATGAGATCACGCTGCTGACCGTGCGGACGCGCGAGGGCGTGCTGTTCTGTCCGCCCATCGGGCATCGGCAGGAACGCGGGGATTATCAGGAAAGCTGGCAGCCCACGCCCATGTCCGCCAAGGCTCTGGCCGATGCGCAGGACATGGCACGCAAGGTGGTCGACAATCTGGGCGGGCATGGCATTTTCGGCGTGGAGTTCTTCGTGAAGGGCGAGGAGGTCATCTTCTCCGAATTGTCGCCGCGCCCGCACGACACCGGCATGGTGACGCTGATTTCCCAGAATCTGAGCGAGTTCGACCTGCACGCCCGCGCCATTTTAGGCTTGCCGATCCCGGAAATCCGCCTGTACGGTCCCGCGACGTCGGCGGTCATCCTGGCCGACCGGGAATCCGACCGCTTCCGCTTTGAAGGGCTGGCCGATGCGCTGGCGACGCCGGGCGCCGAGGTGCCGGATGCTGAAGTGGACGTGCGCCTGTTCGGCAAGCCGACGACCCGTCCCTATCGCCGAATGGGGGTAGCGCTGGCGCGCGCCGGGACGGTGGAAGACTCGCGGCGGATCGCGGCGGACGCGGCGGCCAGGGTGCGGATCGTCCATGATGAGGGATAAAGGCGGGTTCGCCCTTCTCCCCGCGCTCTTGCTACCCTAAATAAGGCCGATGAGCGCGCCTCTCTATAATCAGGACATATTGCGGCTTGCGGCCAGCATTCCGCACCATGCGCGGCTGGCCGATCCGCAGGCAAGGGTGGAAAGGCGATCCCCGACCTGCGGATCGCGCATCACCGCCGACGTTCGGATGGAGGGAGGACGGCTGGCCGAACTGGGCCTGGATGTGAAAGCCTGCGCCCTGGGACAGGCATCGGCTTCGCTGATGGCGCGCCATGCCATCGGCCTGACGGTCGCTGAGCTTGACCAGGCGCGCGACCTATTGACCGCCTGGCTGGCGGGCGAAAGCGACGATCTGGATTTCTGGCCCGGCCTTGACGTGCTGGCCCCCGCGCGCGGCTATCCGGCGCGCCACCCCTCGATCCGCCTCGGTTTCGAAGCCGTGGCCGAAGCGGCCAGGCAAGCCGCATCATGATGGGATCGCCGACCGGCGCGATGGCGGATACCGCCCTGTCCGCCACGGATGTCCTGTTGTCCGAAGGCGTTATCCTGCTGGGGGCGGCGGTATTCTTCGTTATCCTTTTCCGGCGTTTCGGGCTGGGCGCGGTGCTGGGCTACCTCATCGCGGGCGCGCTGGTGGGGCCGCAGGGCCTGGGATTGGTGGGAGGCGCGGAATCCAAGCTGGCCATCGCGGAAATCGGCATCGTGCTGCTGCTGTTCCTCATCGGACTGGAACTGCATCCGGCGCGGCTGTGGCGGCTGAAAAGGGATATTTTCGCCCTTGGCCTGGCGCAGGTCGTCCTGTGCGGCCTGGCGCTGACCGCCGTTATTTTCTATTCCACGGGCTTCAGCTGGGGTGCGGCGATCGCCCTTGGCCTGCCGCTGGCGCTGTCGTCCACGGCGCAGGTTCTGCCGATGCTCAAGAACAGCGGCCGCATCAATTCGCCCTTTGGCGAGAAGATCTTTTCGATCCTGCTGTTTCAGGATCTGTCCATCGTCCCGCTCATCACCATCATCGCCGCGCTGTCCCGCAACCCCGCGGACGCCGCCGGGCCGCCGGGATGGGTGCTGGCCCTCCATACCATGGCGGCGATCACCGGCCTGGTGCTGGCGGGGCGCTTCCTCTTGCGTCCCCTGCTTCGACTGGTCGGGCGTCTGGGCGAGCGCGAGCTGTTCGTCGCGGTCGGCCTGCTCACCGTTCTGGCCGCCGCATCGCTGATGCATGCGCTGCACCTGTCAACGGCGCTGGGCGCTTTTGTGGCGGGTGTCATGCTCGCCGATTCTCCCTACCGGCATGAAATCGAGGCGGATGTGGAGCCGTTTCGTTCGATCCTGCTCGGCCTGTTCTTCCTTGCCGTGGGCATGGTGCTGGATTTGCGAACGGTCGCGGCTTTCCCTCTGTTCGTCATCGGCATGGCGGCGGCGCTGGTCGTGACCAAGACAGCGCTGATCTGCGGCCTCGCGCGGCTGTTCGGCATGGAGTGGCGGCAAGCGATGGGCGCCGGCCTGTTGTTGAGCCAGGGCGGCGAATTCGGTTTCGTGCTGTTCGCCCAGGCGCAGAACGCGCTGCTGATCGCGCCGCAGGCCGCCAGCCTGTTCAGCGCCATTGTCACCTTCTCCATGGCGACCACGCCCTTCCTGATGCTGTTTGCGGCCCGGTTCGAATTTGCCAGGCCCAAGGCCAATTCCTCGCTTCGCGATCCCGATCAGGCGCCGCGCGGCACCGCGATCATCGTGGGATATGGCCGCTTTGGCCAAACGGTGGCGCAAATGCTGGCCGGGCATGGTTTCGGCGTCGTCCTGATCGACAAGAAACCCGCGCAGATCGAAGTATCGAGCCGTTTCGACGTGGAAGTCTTCTATGGCGACGGCACGCGGATCGATCTTTTGCACAGGGCGGGGGCCGACGAAGCGCGGCTCATCGCCTTTTGCATCGATGACCCGTCGCTCGACAGCCGGATATTGGAGCCGATTGCGGAGACATTCCCGCAAGCGGCGATCCTGGCCCGCGCGTTCGATCGGCGGCAGCTGCTGGAATTGCAGGACATGAACCTGGCGGGCGTGGTCCGCGAGGTCTTCGAATCGGCCATCTGCATGGGCGTGCAGGCGATGGAAGCGCTGGGCGTGCCACGGGCGGAAATCGAAGAGGTCGAACAGCAATATCGCGAAAATGACCGGCAACGGCTGGACGTTCAGAGAGGGCATGGCGATCTGGCAGTGGCCAAGGACCTGATCTATCGGCCCGGCAGGCGGATGCGCCTGCTGTCACGAGGCGAAGGGAAGGAAGTGGCATGATCACCGTTCTGGCTGCGCTGTCGGCCGCGATCGCCATCGGCGCGGGGGCTTTCGGCGCGCATGGCGCCCCCAATCCGCAGGCGGCGGAATGGCTGCGCACGGGCGGCCTGTATCAAATGGTTCATGCCGTCGCCGCGCTGGTTCTGGCGTCAACGGCGCGGGGACCGGCCGTCCTTCTGCTGGCAGGCGCGGCGATCTTCGCCTTCACGCTCTACATCATGGCCTTTGGCGGCCCCAAATGGCTGGGGGCCATAACCCCCATCGGCGGCACGCTGATGATAGCGGGCTGGCTGTGGGCCGCATGGGCCTTCTGGCGGGGCTGAAACTGCGGTTGCGCCCTTGCTCCAGGCCCATTGCGAGCTTAGATTGAAGCCCATGGCCGATCATCATCATCACGACCATCGCGAACCGACCGGCGCCAAGCTGGCTGACGCCGCACGCGCCACGCTCCAGGCGCAGAACGAGCAATGGACACCGATGCGCGCCGCCATTTTCGACGCGCTCGCCGCGGAGGAAAGGCCCGCTTCGGCCTATGACATCGCGGATACGGTTTCAAAGACACGTGGAAAGCGGGTCGCCCCCAACAGCGTCTACCGGATTCTGGACCTGTTCGTCGCGAACAACATAGCGATGCGGGTGGAAAGCGCGAACGCCTATCTCGCCAATGCCCATCCCGGCTGCCATCATGACTGCATATTCCTGGTGTGCCGCAACTGCCGTCAGGCCACCCATGTCGACGACGACAAGGTGACAGGCGACGTGCGCGCCCTGGCCGAGCATGAAGGTTTCCGTCCAGAGCGCCCGGTGATCGAGATACTGGGCACATGCGCGAAATGCGCGGCCTGATCCCCCGCGTTGCTTTCCGGCCCGGAACGGCCTAGCGGCTTGATGAGTATATGCCTTCGATGAACAACCCTTCCACGCCGCTGCTCGACCAGGTTCAATGGCCGTCCGATCTGCGTCGCCTCAACCCCGACCAGCTTGCGCAGTTGGCCGACGAACTGCGCCAGGAAGTGATTTCGGCGGTCGGGGTGACCGGCGGGCATCTGGGGTCGGGATTGGGCGTCGTGGAATTGACCACGGCGATCCACTATGTGTTCGACACGCCGGAGGACAAGCTGGTCTGGGACGTGGGCCATCAATGCTATCCGCACAAGATCCTGACCGGGCGGCGCGATCGTATCCGCACGTTGCGGCAGGGCGGCGGCCTGTCCGGCTTTACCCGGCGCGCCGAAAGCGAATATGATCCCTTCGGGGCCGCGCACAGCTCGACATCGATCAGCGCGGCGCTGGGCTTTGCGGTCGCCAACAAGCTCGCCGACAGGCCGGGCAAGGCCATAGCGGTGATCGGCGACGGAGCGATGTCGGCCGGCATGGCCTATGAGGCGATGAACAACGCCCGCGCGGCAGGCAATCGGCTGATCGTCATCCTCAATGACAACGACATGTCGATCGCACCGCCTGTCGGCGGACTCTCGGCCTATCTGGCCCGCCTGGTATCCAGTCGGGAATTTCTGGGGCTGCGCGGCCTGGCGAGGCGATTCGCGCGAAAGCTGCCCCGCCCGCTGCACAATGCCGCGCGCAAGACCGACGAGTTCGCGCGCGGCATGGCGATGGGCGGGACATTGTTCGAGGAACTGGGGTTCTACTATGTCGGTCCCATCGACGGGCATAATCTGGACCAGTTGATCCCGGTCCTCGAAAATGTGCGAGATGCCGCCGAGGGGCCGTGCCTGATCCATGTCGTCACGCAGAAGGGCAAGGGCTATGCCCCCGCCGAAGCGGCCGCCGACAAATATCACGGCGTCCAGAAATTCGACGTCGTCACGGGCGCGCAGGCCAAGGCGCCGCCCGGACCGCCCAGCTATACCAGCGTTTTCGCCAAGGCGCTGATCGCCGAGGCGGAACGGGACGAGCGGATTTGCGCCATCACCGCCGCCATGCCGTCGGGCACGGGCCTCGACAGCTTCGCGGAGGCTTTTCCGGACCGTTCCTTCGATGTGGGCATCGCGGAGCAACATGCGGTGACGTTCGCGGCGGGGCTGGCGGCGCAGGGTATGCGGCCTTTCTGCGCGATCTATTCGACCTTCCTCCAGCGCGCCTACGATCAGGTGGTGCACGATGTGGCGATCCAGAATCTGCCCGTGCGCTTTGCCATCGACCGGGCCGGACTGGTCGGCGCGGACGGGTCCACCCATGCGGGCAGCTTCGACATAGCCTATCTCGCCACCCTGCCCAACATGGTCGTCATGGCGGCGGCCGACGAAGCGGAACTGGTCCACATGGTCCACACCTGCGCCCTGCATGACGATGGGCCGGCCGCCGTGCGCTATCCGCGCGGGAACGGCGTAGGCGTTGCCCTCCCGGCCGTTCCGCAACGGCTGGAAATCGGCAAGGGGCGGATCGTCCGCGAAGGGCGGCAGGTCGCGATCCTGTCGCTCGGCACGCGGCTTGAGGAGGCCCTGAAAGCGGCGGAAGCGCTGGAGGCCAAGGGCCTGTCCACGACCGTCGCCGATCTGCGCTTCGCCAAGCCGCTCGACGAAACATTGATCCGCAGGCTGCTGACGACGCATGAGGTGGCCGTCACCATCGAGGAAGGCGCGATCGGCGGGCTTGGCGCCCATGTGCTGACGCTTGCGAGCGACTGCGGGCTTATCGACAACGGGCTGAAGCTCAGGACGATGCGCCTGCCGGACATTTTCCAGGATCAGGACAAGCCCGAAAAGCAATATGCCGACGCGAAACTGGACGCCGCAGGCATCGTGGATACGGTACTGACCGCATTGCGCCACAACAGCGCGGGCGTCGAAACGGCACGGGCCTGATTTCCTGCGCCGCTCCGCGAGCGGCGGAACAGAATGAAGTTTGCCGCGTCCCGCGGAAACCGAGCGTTGCGATCTGTTCAGAAGGAGGAAGGGATTTGGTGGCGCGATCCAGGCAAGGGAAACCCCCGCCATTCCCCGTTCCGCGCCTAGCCCTCCTTCTTCTCTGCCTTGCGGGACTGGGAAGCGGCTGTTCAAGGCCGCAGCAGGCACAAGCGCCGCCCCGCGCCCATGATCCGGTTCCCGTTCCCCGCGAATCCTCGATCCTGTCCGTTCCGGTCGATGTCGATACAAGCGCCATACGTCATGCCGTGGAACAGGCCATTCCGCGCCAGCTATGGACAATCAACCGGCATTCCCCCCGCTGCATCCCGCCGCAGCGCGTCAAGATCCTGGGCGCGAAGCTGAACGTCACGCCCGCGATCAGCTGCACGATCGTGGGCGTCGTCACCAGGGGGCCTGTCCATTTGCGGGGAGAAGGACAGGACATCGTCGCCGACATCCCCATCCACGCGCAGATCAGCGCGCGCGACGTGGGCGGGATATTGAAGGGAGAAACGGCGACCGGCTCCGCTCTGGCGCGCGCGCGGATCAGGCTGGACATCGGCAAGGACTGGAAGCCGCACGGGACGGTTCGCCTGCATTATGACTGGACCCAGGCGCCGGGAATCGATTTCCTGGGGCAGCGCATCACCTTCACCGACGAAGCGGACCGGAAACTGCGCCCCGTCGTCCGGAATCTGGAACGCGATCTGCCGCGCACGCTGTCCCGGGCGAACCTGCCGGCGCAGGTCGAGCGGCTCTGGCGGCAAAGTTTCACGTCCGTCCAACTGAATGAAAGAAATCCGCCCGTCTGGATGCGCGTCACGCCGCTCCGGATTCTCTATAACGGCTATGCGATGCGGGAAAGCCGGTTGCGGTTCAACCTGGGCATCGAAGCAGTCACGGAAACCTATGTCGGCAACCGGCCCCGCCCAGTGGAGCCGACCGCGCTTCCACCGCCGGCCTCGGCAAAGGCGGATGGACAATTCCATTTCTTCATTCCCGTGACCGCCGACTATGCGGAACTGGAACCCGTCATCATGCGCGCGCTGACCAAGCGTTCGCACCGCCCGTTCCGCCTGCCCACCGTGGGGCCGGTCGTCGCGCGGTTCGACAAGGTCGAAGCCTATGGAACGAACGGCGGCCGCATTGCGGTGGGCCTTACCCTGGCGGCTCGACCGGAGGCCCGCGGCAAAGCGGATGAAGTGCACGGCAGGATATGGATCACCGCCATTCCCCGCAACGCACCCAATTCGCCGAAAGTCCATTTCGATGCGCTGGCCGTGGCGGGGAATACGGACGCCCTGAGCGGCGATCTGCTGTTGGCGCTGGGCAACAGCCCCGCCGTCAGCACCCTCATCGCCCAGTCCCTCACCCAGAATTTTTCCAACGATATCGCGGAGCTTCTGGGCAAGATCCGGCGGGCCATCGATGAAAAGCGGATGGGGGATTTCCTCATCACGACCGATCTGGAACAGGTGGAAATCGGGCAGATCAAGGCTTTCGGACAAGGGCTGCATCTGCCCGTCCGCGCAAGGGGAAAGGCCCGGATAGCCTATAAGCCGTCCTGATCATGAAAGGCAACCTATTGGTTGCATTTCCTCCTTCATTGCCCCATAAGCAACCAGGAGGTTGCACATATGACCGATTCCATCGTCAAGACGATCGACATCAACGCGCCCGTGGACCGGGTCTGGGATGCTCTTGTCGATCATGAGAAATTCGGCGCGTGGTTCCGTGTCGCGCTTGACCAGCCGTTCGAGGTGGGGAAGCTCTCCACCGGGCATATGACCTATCCCGGCTATGAGGATTATTCCTGGGAGGCGCGCGTGCTGGCCATGGAACCGATGGCGCGCTTTGCCTTCGAATGGCCCGCGACGGGCGGCGACAAGAAACTGATGGACAGCGGCGTTCCCGTTCCGGAATGGACGCTGGTCGAGTTCGTGCTGAAGCCCATGGAGGGCGGCACGCGCCTCACCGTTACGGAAAGCGGCTTCGACAAGGTGCCCGAACCGCGCCGTACCAATGTCATGCGCGACAATGAGGGCGGCTGGGCCGAGCAGGTCGGGAACATCCGCGATTATGTCGCCGGCTGAGCAGTCCGATCCGGCGCGCCTGTTCGCTGCCCTGGGCGATCAGACGAGATTGGGCTTCATCGTGCAACTGGCGGACGGTCGGCGACGATCCATCGCGCAAATAGGGGAAGACCTGCCGATAAGCAGGCAAGCCGTGGCCAAGCATCTGAACGTGTTGCGCCGGGCGGGGCTGGTCCAGCGGACGCGCTCCGGCCGCGAGGTGCATTTCGTCCTGCGAAGGGAGGCGATCGAGGACGCCCGGCTCTGGCTCGCCAAGGTCGGCGCCCAATGGGATGCCACATTGGCGCGGCTGAAAATATTTGTGGAAGATAGCCCATAGCGGGCTGTTTTCACGATCTTTTGGGCCGGATATCATCCCGGCCCATCGATCACCGCTGTCTTATTGCTGGGGAACGGAAGCGCGCGCATCCTGTCCGTCGCCTTCCGGCGCGGCGATGATGTCGCGAGTGGTTTCCCCCTTTTCCACGACATCCGTTGCCGGATCGCCCGCGGACGAACGGATGCCGGGGGCCGCATTGCCGCGCCCCGCCGCGGAAAGCGCGGCGCTTTCGGTCGGGCTGCGCGCTGCCGGACCGCCGAACATCGCTTCCATCGCGGCGCGGCTTGAATCCACGGTAGCAGCCGAAGGCGCGCCGGGTGCAGGCGGGACCAGCGCAAAGTCGGGCGGAATCACGAGCGGCGCCTGCCGCGACACGGCGAATTCATCGGGACGGTCCCGGTTGAGCAGGCCCGAAGAACCGCAGGCGGACAGGGAAGCCGCAAGGCCGGCGGCGAGGATCAGTTTACGCATCAGTTCAATGACTCCGTCTTTGCGCCCTTCTCGCGCAGCAAAAGCGCGCGCGCAAGCAGGATCAGCACGCCGATGGTGATCGCCGCGTCGGCCAGGTTGAAAATCAGGAAAGGCCGCCATTCGCCGAAATGGAGATCGGCATAATCGATGACATAGCCCAGCCTCACGCGATCGACGATATTGCCGATCGCCCCGCCCAGCACGAGGCCCAGCGCCGCGACGTCCTGCCGTGCCTTTTCCCGCCACATCCATATGCCGACGAAGATCGCGATCAGCATGGTCATGCCCACCAGCAGCCAGCGCATCAGGTCCGTATCCGCATGGAAGAAGCCCATCGAAACGCCCCGATTTTCCAGCCAGCGCAGGCGGAAGATCGGCAGAATGTCGATGCCCTCTTCCCCTCGGCTCTTGAGCGCCAGCGGATAGGTGGCGGTATATTTGACAAGCTGGTCCACCGCGAGCGTGACGACCGCGATGGTGAGGCCCAGGGGGCGATGATTGACGGCGGGAACAGTCATGCCTTCAGCACCCCGTCGCAGCGGCCGCACAGCGCGCCGTCTTCCTTCACCTCCGGCAGCAACCGCCAGCAACGACCGCATTTATGCCATTGCGACGGCTTGACGATGATGCCGTCGCCGACACCCATTTCAACGCGCGCCACGATGGCGACCTCGGCAAAGTCCACATCGCCCACGGGGACCAGTTCGCCCATGGCCACATCCGCTTCCAGGCTGGAACGAACGATCTTTTCCCGGCGCAGCGGCTCGATGGCTTCGTTCACCTGATCGCGCTGATTGCGGATTTCGGCCCATTTCCCGCCCAGGCCATGATCGGACCAATGCCGGTCCACTTCGGGCCATTCGAGGAAATGGACGCTTTCCTCCTCATCGGGGAAACGGCTCTGCCACACTTCCTCGGCGGTGAAGGGGATGATCGGCGCGGCATAGCGGACGAGCGCATGAAACAGCGTGTCGAGCACGGTGCGATAGGCGCGGCGCTTGGGGTCCGACTTCGCGTCGCAATAGAGACAGTCCTTGCGGATGTCGAAGAAGAAGGCCGACAGGTCGCTGTTCGCAAAGTCCATCAACGCGCGGGTGTAGCGGCTGAACTCCAGCCAATTCTCGCTGTGCGCCGCCTTGTCCACCACGCCGCGCAATTCCGCGTCGAGGCCCGCGAGGAGGTGGAGCATATAGCGTTCCAGCTCCGGCATCTGGCCGACGGGCAGCTTCTCTTCTTCCGAGAAGTCGGAAAGAGCGCCCAGCAAATACCGGAAAGTGTTACGAAGTTTGCGATAGGCGTCGGACGATCCGGCAAGCACTTCCTTGCCGATGCGGACGTCGTCGAAATAGTCGGTGCTGGCGACCCAGACGCGCAATATGTCAGCGCCGCTTTCGGCCATGATCTTGAGCGGATCGACGACATTGCCCAGACTCTTGGACATTTTCCGGCCCTGTCCGTCGAGCGCGAAACCATGGGTCAGCACGGCGTCATAGGGCGCGCGGCCGCGCGTGCCGCAGCTTTCGAGCAGCGAGGACTGGAACCAGCCGCGATGCTGGTCGGAGCCTTCGAGATAGAGGTCGGCGCGAACGTCCTCGCCATAGCGCGCCTCGACGGTGAAGGCGTGGGTCGAGCCGGAATCGAACCAGACGTCGAGGATGTCGTTCACCACCTCATAGTCGGCCAGATCATAGTCCGGACCGAGCAGCGCTTGATGATCCGCGCCGAACCATGCGTCAGCGCCGCCTTGCTTGAAGGCTTCGATGATGCGTGCGTTTACTGCGTTATCAACCAGATATTCGCCGCTCTTGCGATGAACATAGAGCGCGATCGGCACGCCCCATGCGCGCTGGCGGGAGATCACCCAGTCCGGGCGGCCCTCCACCATGGAACGGATACGATTGGTCGACCGCTCCGGCACCCAGCGGGTGTGAGCAATGGCGTCGAGCGCCACGTCGCGCAGCGTCGGGCCGTTGCCGACAATGACGGGCGTGGGCAGGAAGCTGCCGTCGACATCGACCGGCACACCGTCCTGCGGCTTGTCCATCGGGATGAACCATTGCGGAGTGCAGCGGAAGATGATCTTCGCCTTGGACCGCCAGCTATGGGGATAGCTGTGCCTGAAGTCATCCGACGCGGCGAGCAGGCCGCCTACTTCACGCAGGTCGGTGCAGATCGGGCCGTCCTTGCTGACGAATTTGGCGTTGATGACGCTCCCCTGCCCGCCGAGCCAGAGCCAGTCCTCGCGATATTTGCCGTCGCCTTCGACTGCGAAGACGGGGTTGATGCCGTGCGCCTTGCAGAGCGCGAAGTCGTCCTCACCATGGTCGGGCGCCATGTGGACAAGGCCGGTGCCCGCGTCGGTGGTCACGAAATCGCCGGGGAGGAACGGGCGCGGCTTGGCGAAGAAGCCGCCGAGGGTGTGCATGGGATGACGGGCGACGGCACGGGCGAGGTCGGAGCCTCTGCCAGTCCAAGCAACAGTCCAGCCAGCGCCTTCCGAAAGCCAAGGCGTTGTTCCAGCGCGCTGGGCAAAATCATTCCAGAGATCAGCAGCGGTTAGAATGACGCGACCACCCGCCCGCATGGCGACATATTCAATTTCCGGCCCGTAAGCCAAAGCCTGATTGACCGGGATCGTCCACGGCGTCGTCGTCCAGATCACCGCATGGGCGCCGACCAGTTCAGGCGCGTTGGGCGCTTCCACGATCTCGAACGCCACGTCGATCTGGGTCGAGACGATGTCCTCATATTCCACTTCCGCCTCGGCCAGCGCGGTCTTTTCGACCGGGGACCACATGACGGGCTTCGCGCCGCGATAAAGCTGGCCGCTCTCCGCGAATTTGAGGAGTTCGCCGACAATGGTCGCTTCGGCGTCGAACTTCATGGTGAGATAGGGATCGTCCCAGTCGCCCATCACGCCCAGACGCTTGAACTGCTCCTTCTGCACGCCGACCCACTTGTCCGCATAGGCGCGGCACTGGGCACGAAACTCCTGCGCGGGAACCTCGTCCTTGTTCTGCTTCTTCTTGCGATATTCCTCTTCGATCTTCCATTCGATCGGAAGGCCGTGGCAGTCCCAGCCGGGCACATAGGGCGCATCCTTGCCCAGCAGCGACTGGCTGCGGACGATGATATCCTTGAGCACCTTGTTCATCGCATGGCCCATATGGATGTCGCCATTGGCATAGGGCGGGCCGTCATGCAGGATGAAGCGTGTCCGGCCCTTCCGCCGCTCGCGCAGCTTGCCGTAGAGGTCCATGGCCTCCCACCGCGCGAGGATCGCCGGTTCCTTCTGCGCGAGGCCCGCCTTCATCGGAAAGTCGGTGACGGGAAGGAAAACGGTGGATTTATAATCTGGCTGATCGGTCATGAAGGGTCCGCGCAATTACGCTATATGCTGAATTATCCGCGCGGCATTAAGCGAGGTGGGGCGTTCCCGCAAGGATTTGCCGCGCATCGTCGCAGTCCTTTGCAATCTGCGCCATCAGGGCGTCCATCCCTTCATATTTCGCTTCCGGCCGCAGATAGTGGATCATCTGCACTTCGATCACCTGATCGTAGAGGCTTTCGGAGAAGTCGAAGAAATACGGTTCCAGCAACTCCTTGGGCGGATCGAAGCTGGGGCGGATGCCCAGGTTCGCCGCGCCGTCCAACACGCGCCCATCGGGCAGCAGCCCGCGCACGGCATAGACGCCATAGGCCGGGCGCAAATATGTGCCGAGGTCGATATTGGCGGTCGGAAAGCCGATGGTGCGGCCGATCTTGTCGCCATGCTGGACCCTCCCCTGAATGGCGAAAGGGCGGCTGAGCAGGCGCGTGGCGGTCTCGCAATCACCGGTTTTGAGCGCTTCGCGAATGCGGCTGGAGGAAATGACAGTGCCATTCCTGCCGATGACGGGCGGCACAGCCTGCGCCGTCATTCCCATTGCGGCGCCCAGTTCAGCGAGTCGCCCGACGGTGCCGCGCCGGCCCCTGCCGAAGGTGAAGTCCTGGCCGGTGACGACGCCTGCGACGCCCATGTCACGGGCCAGCAGGTGCACGAAATCCTCCGCCGTGCGCGCCGACAGGGCGGCGTCGAAGGCAAAGACCATCATTGCATCCGCACCGGATCGCCCGAACAAAGCCTGCCGCTGGTCGAGCGTCGTCAGGCGGAAGGGCGCTGTGTCGGGTTGGAAGAAGCGCATGGGGTGCGGATCGAAGGTGGCGACGATGGCCGGACGCCCTTCCGCCTTCGCCCAGTCTATCGCACGGGAAACCACGGCCTGATGACCGCGATGAAATCCGTCGAAATTGCCCAGCGCCATGATCGACCCGCGCAGATGCGCGGGGATCGGCGCACCGCTTTCCAGCCGCTCCATGGCGCGGGCTATAGGGACAGGACCGGCGCGACGCAATGCGTGCCGGTCATGGGCGCGCGCGCCGCCGGAAAGTGACGAAGGCATAAGCGGGACGGCCGTCCGCCGCTTCATGATCTTCGCGAGCCGCCTCTTCCCAGTCGGCGGAGTCGGGATAGGGGATCAGCGCGTCGCCATCCACGTCGATATGCACTTCGGTCAGTTCGATGCAGTCCGCCAGCGGCAGGAACTGGCGATAGATGTCCGCGCCGCCGATCACCATGACGATGGGCGCGGCGGCGCAACGCAGGGCGCTTTGGACGTCATGGGCGACTTCCGCCCCCTGCCCTGCCCAGCTTTCATCACGGGTCATGACGATGTGGCGGCGGCCGGGGAGCAGACCCGGCAGGCTGTCGAAGGTTTTGCGGCCCATGATCATGGGATGGCCCAGGGTAAGCGCCTTGAAACGCTTGAGGTCGGCGGGCAGGCGCCAGGGCAGGTCGCCGTCCCGGCCGATGACACCATTGTCGGCGCGGGCCAGGATCAGGACGATTTCCGGCTCTTCGGTCACAGGATCAGCCGGGTGACGTGGCCCATCTTGCGACCGGGCCGCGCTTCATGCTTGCCATAGAGATGCAGGTGATTGGCCGGATCGGACAGGATCGCCTGCCAGTCATGGGCATCCGCGCCGATCAGGTTCCGCATCTGCGCGCCACCGGCGGCAAGTCCCGTATCCCCAAGCGGCAGGCCGCAGATCGCGCGGACGTGATTTTCGAACTGGCTGGTGAGCGCGCCTTCGATGGTCCAGTGGCCGCTGTTGTGGACGCGGGGCGCCATTTCATTGAAGACCGGGCCGGCGGCGCTGGCAAAGAACTCAAGCGTCAGAACGCCGACATAATCCAGCGCATCCGCGACCTTCCGCGCCAGCGCGCGGGCCTGCTCCACCTGTCCTTCGATCAGCGGCCCGGCGGGCACCGTGGATGTGGCGAGGATGCCGTCGACATGGACATTGGCGGCGGAATCCCAGAAGCGAACCTGTCCATCCACGCCACGCACGAGGATGACGGAAAACTCCTCCTCGAACGTCACGAACCCTTCGAGGATGGCGCTCTGGCGGCCGATGGCGTCCCAAGCCGTGGCGGCATCACCAGGCCGGCCGAGCCGCGCCTGCCCCTTGCCGTCATAGCCCATGCGGTTGGTCTTGAGGATCGCGCGTCCGCCGATCCGGGCAATGGCACTCTCCAGATCGGACAGGCTTTCAACCGGCGCGAAAGGCGCAGTGAGGCCGCCCAGGCCGCTGGCGAACCGCTTTTCGGCGAGGCGATCCTGCGCGACACGCAGCGCCTGCGCGCCGGGCCGGACGAGGCCATGGTCCGCAAGCACATCGACAGCGGAAGGGTCGATATTCTCGAACTCATAGGTGACGACATCGACCGCATCGGCGAAGGCGGCGAGCGCCGCGGCGTCCTCATACGCGCCCTGTGTCCAGCATGGGGAGACATCGGCCGCCGGGCCGCCGTCTTCGGGCGCATAGATGTGGGTGCGATAGCCAAGCTGCGCGGCGGCGATGGCGATCATCCGGCCAAGCTGGCCGCCGCCGAGGATACCGATGGTGGAACCGGGCGCGATGGTCGTCATCTTATTCGGGCGTCTCCGCGACATCGTCGGTCTGCTTTGCGCGCCAGGCGTCGAGACGCCCCGCCAGCGCGCTATCGGTGGTGGCGAGAATGGAGGCGGCGAGCAGCGCGGCATTGATCGCGCCGGGCTTGCCGATGGCAAGCGTGCCCACGGGAATGCCGCCGGGCATCTGGACGATGGAAAGCAGCGAATCCATGCCCTTCAAGGATTTGGATTCGACCGGCACGCCCAGCACCGGCAGGCGCGTCATGGAAGCCGCCATACCGGGCAGATGCGCCGCCCCGCCAGCGCCCGCGATGATGACCTTCAGCCCGCGGCCCACCGCGCCGGTGGCATAGTCATAGAGGCGCTGGGGCGTGCGGTGGGCGGATACGACCTTGCATTCATGGGCGACGCCCAGCGCTTCCAGCGTTTCGGCGGCATGGCGCATCGTTTCCCAATCGGACCGGCTGCCCATGATGATGCCGACTTGCGCGGCTGCACTACCCCCGCTCATTCCTCATGCTTCCCGTCAAGGAGCGGCCCGAAACCGCCCGGAAAGCAAAGCCCCTTAGCGGGCGGACCGCCAAGGGGCAATGCGGATATGCTAAACAACATGCATTCATGTCCGTTTCTGGACTTCGCTCGAAACGAACGGAGATCGTGCGTGCCGCCCTACCGTTCCGACAGGTAGTAACGGTCCTTCGCCGTCAGGTCATCCGCCAGATCGTAGACGATGGGCTGGCCGGTCGGGATTTCCAGTTCCGTGATCTCGTCATCGGGAATGTTGGAAAGATGCTTGACCAACGCACGAAGCGAATTGCCATGGGCGGAGATCAGTACGCGCTTGCCCCCCTTCAATTCCGGCGCGATGCGGCTTTCCCAATAAGGCAGGACGCGGGCGATGGTGTCCTTCAAGGATTCCGTCGATGGGATCGCGATGCCGTCATAGCGGCGGTCCTTCGTCAGGTCGAATTCACTGCCCGGCTCCATGGGCGGGGGCGGCACGTCGAAGCTGCGGCGCCAGATCTTCACCTGAGCCTCGCCATGCTTCGCCGCCGTCTCCGCCTTGTTGAGGCCGGTGAGGCCGCCATAATGACGCTCGTTCAGGCGCCAGTCCTTTTCGACCGGCAGCCATAACCGGCCCATTTCCTCCAGCGCGAGGTCGAGCGTCTTGATCGCGCGGGTCTGGAAGGAGGTGAAGCACTGATCGAAATCCAGCCCCTTTTCCGCCATCAGGCGTCCGGCGGCGCGCGCTTCTTCCGCGCCTTTTTCCGTCACGTCCACATCCCACCAGCCGGTGAAGCGGTTTTCCAGATTCCAGGCCGACTGGCCATGACGGATAAGGACGAGAGTGGGCATGAAACGCGTCTCCTTGCTGGGAAGGCCGTGGGATGCGCTTTCCCATAGCGCGGGAAATCGCGGGCGCAAGCTTGTCGCTGCGGCCTTTCGCCCCACATTGCAGTCGTTCAGGCGATAGGATAGCCCTGACGCAGGACAAGCAAGAGGAACCGGCAACTTGGCATTCATAAAGGGCGCATGGCGCATATTGGTCGCGATCAAGGATGGGCTGGTGCTGTTGTTCCTGCTGCTGTTCTTCGGCCTGCTCTATGCGGCGCTGTCCTGGTCGCCCAAGCCCGCGAAAAGCGTCGCGGCGGGCGCGCTGACGCTCGACCTGGACGGCACCATCGTTGAACAGCCTGTCCAGATCGATCCGATGGCGCTGCTGTCCGGCTCGGGCCCGCAGGCGAAGGAATATCGCCTGTCCGACATCGTGACCGCGCTGGAAGCGGCGAAGGACGACGGCAAGGTGAAGGCGGTCGTGCTGAACCTGGACGGCTTCATGGGCGGCGGACAGGTCGCGCTGGAACGGGTGGGCAAGGCGCTGGATGCCGTGCGCGCGGCGAAGAAACCGGTCTTCGCCTTCGCTACCCTCTACAGCGACGACAGCTATCAACTGGCCGCCCATGCCAGCGAAACTTGGCTCGATCCGCTGGGCGGCGTCGCCATCATGGGGCGCGGCGGGTCGGCGCTCTATTACAAGGGGTTGATCGACAAGCTGGGCATCAACACCCATGTCTACCGCGTCGGCACCTATAAGAGCTTCGTCGAACCCTTCATCCGCTCCGACCAATCGCCCGAAGCGAAGCAGGCCAATCAGGCGCTCGCCGATGCGCTGTGGCAGGATTGGCAGGAGGAAGTCGCCAAAGCCCGTCCCAAGGCGAAGCTGGCGGCCTATGTAGCCGATCCGGGGAAGGCGGCGCTGGGGGCCGGAGGCAATCTGGCCAAGGCGGCGGAAAGCGCCGGACTGGTCGACAGGCTGGGCGATGAAACCGCTTTCGGGCGGCGGGTGGCCGAAGTCGCGGGCCGGTCTTCGGAAAAGCGGGCAGGCGGTTTCGCGAGCATCGACCTTGCCGGCTATGTAAAGGCGCGCAAACCCGCCAATGACGGGCAAATCGGCGTCCTCACCGTCGCGGGCGACATCGTGGATGGAGAAGGCGGGCCGGGCGCCGCGGCGGGCGATACGATCTCCAACCTGCTCTACAAGGCGTTGGCGGAAAAGGATCTGAAGGCGCTGGTGGTCCGGGTCGATTCGCCGGGCGGATCGGTGATGGCGTCGGAAAAGATCCGCAGCGCCATCATGGAAGCGAAATCCAAGGGACTGCCCGTGGTCGTCTCCATGGGCAATGTGGCGGCGAGCGGCGGATATTGGGTGTCGACGCCGGCCGATATGATCTTTGCCGAACCGGGCACGATCACCGGGTCCATCGGCGTGTTCGGCATATTGCCGAGCTTTGAAGGCACACTGGCAAAGATGGGGATCACCACCGACGGCGTGCGGACCACGCCGCTGTCGGGACAGCCCGATCTCGCGGGAGGCACCACGCCCGAATTCGACCGGATCATGCAGATGAGCATCGAGAACATCTATGGCCGCTTCCTGGGCCTCGTCGCCCAATCGCGGCGCAAGACCCCGGGGGAGATCGACGCCATCGCGCAGGGCCGGGTCTGGGACGGCGGAACCGCGCGGCAGATCGGCCTGGTGGACCGTTTCGGCGGGCTGGAGGACGCTATCGCCGAAGCGGCGCGGCTGGCGAAGATCGATCCGGCTTCGGCACGGCCCTATCGCATCGAGAAGGAACCGGACAAGTTCGCCCAGTTCATCCAGTCCATGATCGAACGCGAAGAAGAGGACAAAAGCAGTTCCCGCGACATGCTGGCGCGGCAAGCGATGCTCCAGCGGCGCTGGGCCATGCAGGCGATCAGCGACGTGAAGGCGCTGGCAAGCGGCGCGGGCATGAAGGCCGACTGCCTGGAGTGCCGGGGATTCGGTGCGCCGCGTGCGGGGAGCATGGAAGACAGGCGCGGCCTGTTCGCTACGCTTGCGGCGCTCTGGCGCTGAATCTTGCCCATCGGAGGGGATCGACGTTCAGGGGACAGCCCATATCCTGCTCAAAAATCGCGCCGTCGAACAATTTTCGCGATCCTCCCGCTATTCTGGACGTATCCCCCGGTAGACGGGCAGGCCCAGCCCGCGCCTTATGGCGAGCGCGCGCAATACGAAACCGAGCAAGGCCGCGATGACGCTGGCAACGGGCACATCGATGCCCCACCAGCGCAACAGGACGAACGAGCCGGATGAAACCGCCGCCGCCGTCACGTAAAGCTCAGGGCGCAACAGGATGGACGGTTCCCCCGCGAGCAGATCGCGCATGATCCCGCCGACGCAGCCCGTGACCACCCCCATCATCCCCGCGACAAAGGGCGGGACGCCGAAATTCAACGCCTTTGCCGCGCCGAACACGGCAAAGGCGGCAAGGCCGACGGCATCCAGCCAGTCGAGCGCATGGTCGCTCCAGAAGGAACGCGGCGTTATCCAGACCAGCAGCGCCGCGACCATGCAGGTGATGGCCGGCGCCGCATCATGGACCCAGAAAACCGGCGATCCGATCAGCAGGTCGCGCACCGTCCCTCCCCCCACGCCCGTCACCAGCGCGAAAAAAGCGAAGGTGACGATCGTCTGACGCAAGCGCGCCGCCGCCAATGCGCCCGATGCGGCGAAGACGAAGATGCCAAGGATGCTCAGCACCTCCAGCACCGTGCCGATCCGGGGCACGAAATCCGGGTTGGAAGACAGCATGATTGCACTTTTTCAGGATTGGAAAGCCGCCGCTCCGGTCATCGGAACGGCGGCTGCGCCATCACTTCGCCAGTTCAGCCTCGATCGTGGCGATCAGCGCCGGATCGTCGGGCGCGGTGGTCGGCGCGAAACGCGCGGCGACGGAGCCATCCTTCGCGATCACGAATTTCTCGAAATTCCACAGCACTTCCGGTTCGGGATTGGGCGTCATGCCATAGCCCTTGAGCTTTTCGCGGAAGGCATCGCCATCGCCCTGCGCCTTGGGCCGGGCGCTGGTGAGAGCCGCATAGAGCGGATGTTTTTCCGGGCCGGTGACGACGATCTTCTCGAACATCGGGAAATCCACGCCGAAATTGGTGGTGCAGAAGGCAGCGATCTCATCGTTGCCGCCCGGTTCCTGCGCGCCGAAGTCGTTGGCGGGGAAGCCCGCAACGACAAGGCCCTTGTCCTTATACTCGCCGTAGAGCTTTTCCAGCCCCTCATATTGCGGGGTCAGGCCGCATTTGGAGGCGACATTGACCGCCAGCACCACCTTTCCGGCATAGTCGCCCAGGCTGGCGTCGGCGCCCTTGATGGTCTTGATGGGGATTTGCTGAATTGCGGACATGATCGTCTCCTTGAGGGGGTTGCCGGCGCGGACCATGCCATCATATGGCCGCGCCGAAAAGCCCGCCCACTCCCGCTGTCACCGCCATGGCCAACACGCCCCAGAAAACGACGCGCGCCACGGAACGCAGGGGCTTCACCCCGCCCAGCCGCGCGCCGACATAACCCAGCAGCGCAAGGCAGAGCAGCGAGGTTATCGCAACGATGGGGATCGCCCGAGACGCGGGGCTGAAAGCCGCCGCCAGCACGGGCGCAATCGCCCCGGCCGCAAAAGTCGCGGCGGAGGTAAGCGCCGCCTGCACGGGCCGCGCCGCCGTCGCTTCCAAAATGCCCAGCTCGTCGCGAGCGTGCGCGCCCAGCGGATCGTCCGCCATCAACTGATCCGCAACCTGCGCCGCCAGATCGGGCGAAAGGCCGCGCTCGACATAAATGTCGCGCAGTTCCGCCCATTCCTCCTCCGGCTGCTGGGCAATGGCGCGGCGTTCCTTGGCAAGGTCGGCGCGCTCCGTGTCGGACTGGGCGCTGACCGAGACATATTCGCCTGCCGCCATCGACATCGCGCCTGCGACCAGCGCCGCGATGCCGGACAACAGGACAGCGTCGCGCGATGCGCCGGACGCGGCAATGCCCGTCAGCAGGCTGGCGGTGGACACGATGCCGTCATTCGCGCCCAGAACGGCGGCGCGCAGCCAGCCGATGCGATTGATATAGTGGACCGCATGATGCGGCCGCGGCGGCGCCACCGCTTCCCCCCGCTCGCCCGGACGCACGTTCAACCGCTCAGCCCCTCGGCCTTTTCCGCCAGTTCCAGCCAGCGCTCCTCGGCGGCGTCCTTGTCGGCGCGCGCCTGTTCGACGGCCCTGGTCAGCGTATCGAATTTCTTCGGATCGCGGGCATAGAGATTGGGGTCGTGGAGCGCCTCCTCGTCCCGCGCGATGGCGGCTTCCAGTTCCTCGATATGCCGGGGCAACAGGTCCAGATCGCGCTGGTCCTTGTAACTGAGCTTGGCCGGAGCGGGACGCGGCGGCGGCGGGGAGGAAGCCGGGGCCTTCTTGCCGGCCCTGGGCGCATTGCGCGGCTGACGCTTCGCAACCCAGTCGGCATAGCCGCCGACGATCACATCGACATGACCCGACCCGTCGAGGCCCAGCGTCACCGTCACCGTGCGGTCGAGGAAATCGCGGTCATGGCTGACGATCAACACCGTGCCGTCATAATCCGCCATGACTTCCTGCAAGAGGTCGAGCGTTTCAAGGTCGAGATCGTTGGTCGGCTCGTCCAGCACCAGCAGGTTGGATTCGCGCGCGAACTCCCGCGCGAACAGCAGGCGCGAGCGTTCTCCGCCCGACAGCGTGCCGACCTTCGCTTCCGCCAGCGAGGGATCGAAGAGGAAATCCTTGAGATAGCCATGGACATGCTTACGGACGCCCCGCACATCGATCCAGTCGCCCCCTTCGGCCAGCACGTCGCGCACCCGTTTATCGGGCTGCATGAGGCTGCGCTGCTGGTCGATGAAGATCATGTCCAGCGTCTTAGCCTGGCTGACGGTTCCGCTGTCGGGCGCAAGCTCGCCGGTCAGCAGCTTGAGCAGCGTCGTCTTGCCAGCGCCGTTGCCGCCGACGATGCCGATGCGGTCGCCGCGCTGGATGCGGAGCGAGAAATCCTTGATGAGCGCCCGGTCGCCGAAAGATTTCGTGACATGCTCGGCCTTGATGACGCTCTTGGTCTTGCTGTCGTCGCTGGCGACGGCAATCTTCGCCACGCCCTGTGGCCCGACCATGTCGGCGCGCTGGGCGCGCATCTCGTGGAGCTTCGCCAGGCGTCCCTGATTGCGCTTGCGCCGCGCCGTGACGCCGCGCTGGAGCCAGTGCGCCTCGATCTTGAGCTTGGCGTCCAGCTTCTCGGCGGCGCGCGCTTCTTCGGCATAGACCGCCTCCATCCAATCCTCGAACCCGCCGAAGCCGATCTCGTTGCGCCGCAGCGACCCGCGATCCAGCCACAGCGTCTGCCGCGTCAGGCGCGTGAGGAAGGCGCGGTCGTGGCTGATGACGATGAATGCGCCGGAATAGCGCCCAAGCCAGCCTTCCAGCCAATCGATCGCGGCGATATCCAGATGGTTGGTCGGCTCATCCAGCAGCAGCAGGTCCGGTTCGCTCGCCAGCGCGCGGGCGATGGCGGCACGGCGGCGCTCACCACCCGAAGCGGTCGCGGCTTCGCGGCTGAGGTCGATGCCAAGCTGGCTGGCGATGGCCTCCACCTCATGCGCTTGCGGCGCATATTGGCCCGCCAGCGCGAAATCGTGCAGCGTCTTGAAGGCGCTGACATCCGGGTCCTGCTCCAGCATGATGACGCGCGCGCCCGGGCGGACGGAACGCGTACCCTCATCCCCCTCGATCTGGCCGGCGAGCAGCTTGAGCAGCGTCGTCTTGCCCGCGCCGTTGCGGCCGATCAGCGCCAGCCGGTCCCGCTCGCCCACGAAGATGTCGATATCGCGGAACAACCAGTGGGTGCCTTGGGAAAGGCCCAGATTTTCGAACGAAAGGATCGGTGCTGCCATGGCGGTGCAGCTAGGGCTTCACGCGCGCGGGAGCAAGAGGGGCATGGAACCGGAAGCTGTCTGACGGCTTTCAACGCATGTCAGCGTCCATTCATCGCAGCCGATACAAAAGGCCGCATAGCTTCCAGAGGAGAAAAGCCCATGAAATCCGCTCTCGCCCTGATGGCGCTCGGCGCAGCCGCGCTTCCCGTAGCGGCAATCGCCCAGACCAGCGTCACCATCGCCGAGACGGCGCCGGTCGTCACGCTGAACGTCACCGAAACCGTCGAGGCCGCACCCGACATCGCGACGGTCGGCACCGGCGTTCAGACCCGCGCGCCTACCGCTCAGCAGGCCATGACCGACAATGCGGCGAAGATGGACAGCTTGATCGGCGCGCTGACCAAGGCCGGGATCGCCCGCAAGGATATCCAGACCAGCGGCATCAACCTGAACGCCCAATATGACTATACGAACCGCGACGGCGTTGAGGCCGGCCCGCGTTTCCTGGGTTATGAGGCGTCGAACCAACTCAGCGTCAAGCTGCGCGACGTGAAACGGGTGGGATCGCTGCTCGACACGATGGTCAAGGCGGGCGCGACCAATATCAACGGTCCCAGCTTCTCCGTCAACGATCCCGCACCGATGCTGGCGCAGGCCCGCGTCACCGCGCTCAAGAGCGCGAAGACGCAGGCCGATTTCTACGCGCAGGCGGCAGGTTTCCGTTCGGCGCGGCTCCTCTCGATCTCGGAAAGCAACAGCGGCGGCAATCCGCCGATGCCGATGATGCAGTCGGCCCGCTTCAAGGTGGAAGCGGCCTCCGATGTTCCCACGCCGGTCGAACCCGGACAGGTGGGATCGTCGGTGACGCTGAGCGTGCAATATGCGCTGGAACGATGAACACTGAAAATTTGGCCGGCGCGGCACGATGTCGCGCCGGCCTTTCTGCCGCCGCGCACCATTCACCGGTTGTTCAATGCCATTGCCCTATGCCATGATCCATGACGATGAAGAGGAACAGCCTGATCGCCGGACTGGGCGTGCTGAGCGCCCTCATGGCGATGGCGCCAGTGGCCGAGGCCGGAAACCGGCGCGACGAACAGGATGCCGCGCGCCGCGCCATGCTGGACGGGCAGGTCATGCCCTTTTCCCTCATCAAGCGCCGGGTTGACGCCGCGGTCGGCAATGCGACCTATCTGGGAAGCGAATTCAACCCTTCCTCCAACCGCTATCGCCTGAAATATGTTAAGGACGGCAAGGTGGTATGGGTTGATGCGGACGGCCGCACAGGCGATATAACGGGCTGGGCGCGCTAGGCGCGGCCGCACGGAAACAGCGAAACAAGAACGGGGTCCTATGCGTCTGCTGATCGTCGAAGATGAACCCAGCCTGGGGCAGCAGCTCCGCAATACGCTCGAAGGCGCGGGCTATGCCGTGGATCTGGCGGACGATGGCGAAGACGGTCATTTTCTCGGTTCGACGGAAAATTACGACGCCGTGGTGCTTGATCTGGGCCTGCCCACCATCGACGGACTGACCGTGCTGGACCGCTGGCGCAAGGAAGGCCGCGGCTTTCCCGTATTGGTGCTGACGGCGCGCGACAGCTGGTCGGACAAGGTGGCGGGCCTTGACGCGGGCGCCGACGATTATCTCGCCAAGCCGTTCCAGAGCGAGGAATTGATCGCCCGCCTGCGCGCTTTGATCCGCCGCGCTTCGGGCAATGCGTCGAGCGAACTGACGGCGGGCGACGTGCGGCTCGACACGCGATCGGGCAAGGTCACGCTGAAAGGCGAACCGGTGAAGCTGACCGCACAGGAATATAAGCTCCTCTCCTATCTCCTCCACCACAAGGGCAAGGTGGTCAGCCGCACCGAACTGATCGAACATATCTACGATCAGGATTTCGACCGCGATTCCAATACGATCGAAGTGTTCGTGACGCGCATCCGCAAGAAACTGGGCGCGGACGTCATCACCACCATCCGGGGCCTTGGCTACAGTCTGGACGAACCGGCATAATCCCACCCCCCTTCCCTGTCCGCCCCGCGCGAAGTCGAAGGACGGGGCCGGGGCGCATCTCAATTGTCTCGACTTCGCGTGAACGGGGATGATGGAAGCCAACACGCCTTCCGCGGTGCGCTCCACAGGATCGCTCAGCCGGCGCATGATCGGCGTCGCGGCGCTGTGGATCAGCGTCCTTCTGCTGGGCGGGGGCGTAGCGCTGGATCGCGTGCTGTCGGACGCAATCACACGCAATTTCGACGATGGCCTCAACTATGTGCTGACCGCGATGATCGCTTCGGCCGAAATCGGTCCCGATGGCGAAGTCCTGTTCAATCGCCCGTTGGCCGATCAGCGCTTCCTCGAACCCAATAGCGGCCTTTATTACCAGATCAGCGCCAAGGGCCATGAAGACTGGCGGTCCCGTTCCCTCTGGGACCGGGCGCTCACGGCATCTCATGGCCATGCCGACCAGAATTTCCATACCTATGACAGCAAGCAGTTCCCCGATGAGGATCTGCGGATCATGGAGCGGACCGTCGTCTTGCCGGGGTCGAATACCCGATGGATGTTCATGGTCGCGGCGGCGCGGGATGGGCTGGACGCGCAAATCCATACGCTGCGCTCCACCTTGTTCCAGAGCTTCGCCCTGCTCGCCCTGGGGCTGATTGCCCTCACGACGCTCCAGACCTTATATGGCCTGCGGCCCCTTCGCAAAGTGCGGCATGAGATCGTGCGGATGCGGGCGGGCGAAAAAAGCCGGGTGACCGAACCGATGCCCGCTGAAGTATTGCCGATGGTGGAGGAATTGAATGCCCTGCTCGCGCATAATGAGCGGCAGGCGGAGGAAGCGCGGACCCACGCGGGCAATCTCGCCCACGCGCTCAAGACGCCGTTGACCGTCATCATGAACGCCGCGACGGCGCAATCGCCCGATCTGGGGGATACGGTGATCCGCGAGGCAACCACGATGCGGCGGCAGGTCGATCACCATCTCGCCCGCGCCAGGGCGGTGGGTCGCCGTGGCGCGGCCCAAAGCCGCGCGGAGCTATGGACCAGTCTTCAGGCCGTCGAACGGGCGGTTCAGCGCCTGTATCCCGAAGTGCGCATCGACATGAGTGGCGACAAGACCGCCATCGTTCGCGTCGAAAGGCAGGATTTGGACGAAATGCTCGGCAATCTCATCGAAAACGCCGCGAAATATGGCGGAGGCAGCGTTTTCGCGACGGTGGAGAAAAAGGGGGACATGGTCGAGATACTGGTGGAGGACGACGGCGCGGGTATTCCGGAGACCGAGCGCATCCGCATCTTCGACCGGGGCGTGCGGCTCGATTCGGGCAAGCCGGGCACCGGTCTTGGCCTTGCCATCGTGCGCGACGTGGCCGAAATATATGGCGGCTCCGTCGCTCTGGAGGAAAGCGAGGATCTGGGCGGCCTGCTGGCCCGCTTGCGGCTGCCCGTCGCCTGATGCGCCGGACCTTCTATCTTCTCTCCGGCTTTCTATCCCTGGGCCTAGGCGCTATCGGCGCGTTCCTGCCCCTGCTTCCCACCGTTCCCTTCATGATCCTGGCCGCCTTCTGCTTTGCGCGCTCAAGCCCTTCGCTGGAAGCCCGCTTGCTGGATCATCGCCATTTCGGTCCGCATATCCGGCGATGGCGGGAAAGCGGCGCGATCAGCCGCCGGGGGAAAAAGGCCGCGCTGGCCGCTTTCCTTTTCAGCGCGATACTGGCGCTGCTGTTCTCACCTTTTCCATGGTTCCTGATACCGTTCGCCGCTGCCCTGATCGGGGGCGCATGGATATGGACAAGGCCGGAGAGCTAGCCGTCCGCTCCGTCAGTTCATCGCCAGGATCATGTTCCGTACCTGGGGATAAACCAGCTTTTCCCATTTGCTGCCTGAAAACACACCATAATGGCCGACCCCGGGCTGAAGGTGATGGCGTTTCATATGCGGCCGAAGCCCCGTGCAAAGCGCATGAGCGGCCGAAGTCTGACCGATGCCGCAGACATCGTCCCTCTCGCCCTCCACCGTCAGCAACGCCGTCTTGCGGATGGCACCGGGGTTGACCAGCCGATCCCGGTGCATCAGTTCCCCCTTTGCCAGCAAGGTCCGCTGAAACACGCGTTCGACGGTTTCGAGATAGAACTCCTTGGTCATGTCCAGGACCGCGAAATATTCCTCGTAGAAATCCTTGATATGCTGCGCTTCCACATCCTTTCCATCGGCAAGGAGCTGATAGAGTTCGCGATGCTGCGCGCCATGCCGCCCCAGATTCATGGAGACGAAAGCCGAAAGCTGAAGGAATCCCGGATAAACTTCCCGCCCGCGTCCCGCGAAACGAAACGGGACAACGGAAATCAGATTCCGTTCGAACCAGTCGATCGGCTTGTCCTGCGCCAGCTCATTGACCACCGTGGGCTGTGTCCGCGTATCGATGGGACCGGCCATCAGCGTCATGGAGCGAGGCGTGGACGGGTCCTTATCCTCCGCCATCAACGCCACTGCGGCCAATGCCGGAACACAGGGCTGGCACACGGACAACAGATGCGCGCCGGGGCCAAGCTCCTGAAAAAAGCCGATGACATAATCGACATAGTCGTCAAAGCCGAACGGCCCGGCGCTCAGGGGAACGTCCCGCGCATTCTTCCAGTCCGTGATGTAGACGTCATGGTCGCGCAGCAAGGTCGTCACGGTGCTGCGCAGCAATGTCGAAAAATGACCCGACATCGGTGCGACCACGAGCACCTTTGGCTGAGCCGTCATGACATCGTCCTTGGCGAAGTGCAGAAGATCGCCGAACGGCATCTCCAGCACGACCTCCTCTCTCACCGCGACCTCCGCGTTGCAACTGGTCACAGTTCCGATGTCGTAGGACGGGCGCTTGTGCGTGAGCTTGGCGCCTTCGAACACATCCATCAGGGCAAAAAGGCGGCGCGGCCCCGGCAGATCGGCGAAGGAGCCGAGGCTATCCTTCATGCCCAGCGCCAGCCGTGCGCCCCAGCGCGACGGAGCCAGCATATCATTCCAAGCCTGATAGCCTGTATAAAGCATTCGCATCGTTCCTGCCGCGCCTTTTTTTCGTTCCGGTGCCGATTCGGCCTTGCGCAAAACGCCTTGTGAGCGCTTCATGGTGCACCGCATCATACCCAATTGAAAGCCTTTCTCCACGGGGAAAACATCATGGCAGTCGCGGAACTTACTCTATCGAGCAAAAATTATTCCTCTTGGTCCTTGCGGGGCTGGCTCTTGTGCCGTCTGGCTGGCCTGGAAGTCGTCGAGCGGATGATCGCGCTCGACGATCCCGAAAACAGGGCAGAGCTGCTTCTCCTTTCGCCGTCGGTGCTGGTCCCGCGCCTGACGCATGAAGGCGCGAGCGTGTGGGATACGCTCGCGATCGCGGAATATCTGCATGAACTTTACCCGCAGGCCGGCCTCTATCCCGCCGACCGGATCGCCCGCGCCCATTGCCGGTCGGTTTCCGGTGAGATTCATTCGGGCTTTTCCAATCTGCGATCGGCGCTGCCGATGAATCTCAAGGTCCGACATGAGAAATTCCCGATCTTTCCCGGTGCCAGGCCGGATATCGAGCGGATCGAAACCATATGGGCGGAATGTCTCGACCGCTATGGCGGCCCCTGGCTGTTCGGGCAGAAGCCGACGGTGGCGGACACGATGTTCGCGCCCGTGGCGGAGCGTTTCCTCACCTATGCCGTCACGCTGTCCCCCGCTTCGGCCGCTTATTGCAGGACCATCAACGACTGGCATCTGATACGCGAATGGATCGACGACGCGCGGCGGGAGCCGGATGAAGTCGAAGAGTTGGATTACGAATTTTAAGGCGGCTCCGCGACTTCGACCGCGCGTTCAATCCTGGCGGATATTTCCAAGCCATTCGGCAATCATGGCCCGGCCAGCCGCCACCGCTTCCGGTCCATGCCTGTCATGGTCGTCGCGCAGGGCGATGCCGCATTGTCCCGCCATGTCGAGATCGGTCCAGAAATGGGTCAGCCAATCTTCGAAGCGGGCATCCTCCCCCATTTCCGCATGGAACTGGAGCGCCAGCACATTGGCGCCCCGCCGAAATGCCTGATGGGCGTAGTGCCGGGTCGATGCCAGCAATTCCACGCCCTGCGGCAAGTCGAACGTATCGCTGTGCCAATGCAGCACCGGCACATCCTCCAGATGGCGCAGAGGGGAAGCCGCGCCCGTTCCATTGAGAGCAATGGGCGCGAAGCCGATTTCCATCCTGCCGCCGGGATAGACCGGCGCGCCCAGGGCCGCGGCCATCATCTGGCTGCCCAGGCAAACGCCCAGCGTCGGCCGGTCGCGTTCCAGCCGCTGCGCCAGCTTGGTTATCTGGAGGGGAATCCAGGGATGCGCATCATGCTCGTAAACGCCCATGGGACCGCCCATCATGATGAGCAAGTCAGGCTCGCACAGATCGACGCCGGCGAAGTCGGGATTCGCCACGTCCACTCTTTCTATATGATAGCCCGCCGCCTCGATCGGCTGAAGATATCCTGCCGCGCCTTCACGCGGAACATGACGGACGATGAGCGCTTTCTTCATGGCCGGATCGAATAAGCGCAAAGGGAGGCGATTGGCTAGCCTCTCTTATTCACGACGCTCGGTTTCGGGTCCGCTCTGGGCATTTGCTGCGGCTGGCTGTATTGCGCGGACGACCGGCATCGCTGGCGTTTGTTTCACCGCATTCGGATTGATGGGCTTTTCGGGTTGAAGGGCTGGGCTCGGAGTTCTGCGGCGCTGCCGCATGGGCTACGTCGGCGCAGGCTTCAGCCGGAGAACGAGGGCGCGGAACAGGTCGGCATCCGGACAGGCGGAAGCGAAGGCAATGCGGATGCGGCTAGCACTTTCTACGACGCGCGCAGCGACCTTGAGCAGCCGCAGGCGCAAGGTGGTAAACTCCGCGCTTGCCAGAGCAGCGGTCCTG
>NZ_VLKK01000002.1 GCF_007830065.1 Sphingobium wenxiniae
GCTGCTGTTCCACCTGCTGAGCAAGCTTTACGAGCGCACCAGCGTCGTCATCACCACCAACCTCAGCTTCAGCGAATGGGCTGGCGTGTTCGGTGATGCCAAGATGACAACGGCTCTGCTGGACCGGCTCACCCACCACTGTCACATCCTCGAGACCGGCAATGACAGCTTTCGGTTCAGGGCCAGCGCCGCGGACCCCAAATCACGAAAGGAAAAATAACCCGCTTGACCCACCACCCGCATAGCGGGACATACCTTCCAACCGGGTCACTTCTCGATGAAAATCCCGGGTCAACTCTCAGTGGAAATCAACACACCGAGATTTTCGTCGACGGGCAGTGGCTGCCGTTGCCCATAAGCCAGGACGACGTCGTGATTTTCCCCGGTTCCCAGGCGCACAAAGCCTATGGCATCGCGCCGACGCTGCATCGCGTGATCCAGGCCAGGGACGCGGGCGACATGGACGATGCCGAGCCGTCCAACATCACCCTGCTGCTGGGGGCCAAATGACAGGGCCTGTGCAAAGGGGGCCTGTGCAAAGGGGGCCTGTGCAAAGGGGGTAGCCCGTCGGCGCGCTCGCGGCGGGGCGAACCCTTGGCTAGCCTGCGGATGGCGGCGCGTGATCGCCGCAACAACCTTGAACGCAGACGGACAGGGAGACTCGCACGTGCCGGCGAACAGCATCCGATCGCTTCACAGATCCTTCGGCAAGAGCATTGGCCGGCTGGCGCCCGAATGGGTCGTGGACAGATACAGGCATTGGACGACCGACGCCTATGTCGTGTCCTTTCCCAAAAGCGGACGCACCTGGTTCCGCACCATGCTGGGCACCGCCTTACAGCTCCAGTTCGGGACGCGGGCGGTCGATCCCACGTCCGTCCACCTGATGTGGATGCTCGATCCCAATGTTCCCCGACTGCTGTTCACCCATGACGTGAACGCCCATCTCAACCATGTGGACGCCATAGGCTGGGACGGGCAGAGATACCGCAACAAGAAGACCATCCTGCTCGTGCGCGATCCGCGCGACACCATCGTATCGCTCTATTATGAAATGACCAAGCGGGTCCGCGCCTATGACGGGCCAATCGATGCCTTCATCCGGCAGGAGGCGGGCGGCATCGCCTCGCTGGTGGCTTTTCTCAACAGCTGGATGCGCAACCTGCACCAGATACGGGAATCGCTGCTGCTGACCTACGAGGATCTGCACGCCCAGCCGCACGCGGCTGTCCGCGCGGCGCTGGCATTCGTGGGCGCGGGGGATGTCAGCGAGGACAATATCGCCGAGGCGATCCGTCTGTCTTCCTTCGAGGCGATGCGCCGGATGGAACGGGCGGGGGAGGTCGGGCATGTCCGCCTGCGGCCCGGCGATGTGGCCGACCCCCAATCCTACAAGGTGCGAAGCGGCAGGATCGGCGGTTATCGGGAAGTCCTTTCCCCGCGGGACTGCGCGTTTCTGGACGATTATATCGCCCGGCATCTCGACCCCCGACTTGCCCGATACAAGCATGCCGTGACGGCCGGATGAAAGCGGCAGAAAATCCCGGAAGGGACATGCCCGCCGGCCAGTAAAAATATCGTTGTTCCGTCCTTGTTTTCAAACTACTATTTGACACGAGGCACGATATTGGAACTGGCGACATGTATTGGGGCAGCCACTTCAAGATTTCCGTCATTGGGCCAGAGGAAAAATGCAAAAGCCTCCAGACGCAATTGGGAGGCGGCGCGCATCGGATCGCCGTCTGGTCCCTGTCGCAGGTCCTTGCGTTGTTGGCGGATGTCGGGAAGGTTCCCGACCAGATCGTCATCCTGATCCTGACGGACGAACAGCAGAGCATCTTCGCCTGCCGACTGTTGCTTCGCCATCTCACCAGCACCCGATTGCTGTTGATATATGATTATTCCCATGGATCGATGCTTCCCGCTTCGCTGACGCCGCTGCTGGATTGTCTCGGCCGGGAACGCCCCGCCAAGGCCATGGACGCGTCCGCCGCCGGAGGAAAAGCGGCCGGGCAGGGAGAAGCCGGCCAGAACCCGCTGTCGACGCGGGAGATCGAAATCCTGCATTGCCTGGCGCATGGCCACGCGAACAAGCGTATCGCCCGCGAACTCAACATCACCGAAGCGACCGTCAAGGTCCATGCAAAGACCATCCTGCGAAAACTGAACCTGGCGAACAGGACCCAGGCCGCGATCTGGGCCATACAAAATGGTTTCGCAGGAGAGCTGCGCGACTGGGCTTCGTAGAAGGTGGGCTTCGTAGAAGGCGCGGACGGAAGCGCTGAAAGCGGACTGACGAAAACCGGGGCGGAAGCTTCCGCCCCGGCGCATCCCAGACGATCGCGGCTACGAACCGGGGGTTCCCCATGCCGACATAACTAACCTGGATCAGTGCAATCCTCTTCGCCCGCCGTTAGAGCCGCGGAACCAGTGTCCATTCTTCGCCGGCGGTCGCCGGATGCTCCATGGGAGCGGACAAAGGGAACTATTGTTCGAATTGCGTCTTTGCCGCAGCTATCCCCGCGAAGGGCCAGACAGACGAGAGTGACGATGTTTTTTGCGAACGACCGATCCCGAACCGCCACCGTTTACACCCTTCTCCTTGTCCTGCTTGTCCTGCCCTTTCTGGCGGATCTGGTCTTTCCGCTGGGGACGGCCGTGTGGGTCGCCTATCTGCTGCCGGCGGTGCTGTCCTATCTTGCGCTTCGCCCGCAGGCGCCGCTGGCCGTCGCCGCCCTCGCGACGCTGCTGACGTTCGTCGGTTTTTCCATGGCGCCGACGGGGATCGATCCTTCGGTGGCGTTGCTGAACCGGATATTGAGCGTCGGCGTCACCTGGATATTGGGCGTCCTGGGATTTTTCTTCATCCGCAATCGCAATGCGGTCGGCCAGGAAGAATGGCTGCAAAAGGGACAGGTCGGACTGGCGAAAGCGGTCGGCGGAGAACAGCCGCTGGAAGCACTGGGACACAGCGCCCTTGGCTTTCTGGCGGACTATCTGGGCGCGCGGGCCGGGGCGCTGTTCATTCGCAACGGGGACGGTTTTCGCCGCTATGCCACCTATGGCGTGCCTGCCGGAGCGCCGGTGCCGGAGCGCTTCGGGGAAGCCGACGGCCTGCTTGCCGAAGCGGCGCGGGAGGGGCGGTCCTTCCTTCTGGAAAGCGTACCCGACGATTATCTCTATTACGGATCGAGCCTTGGCCAGACCAAGCCGGAAAACCTGCTGATCGTCGCCGCCACGGCCGATGGCATGGTCAACAGCGTGATCGAGCTTGGCCTGCCGAAGGACGCCGCCCGGCCCGCGCGGCAATTGCTCGCGCGGGTGGGCGATCAGCTTGGCGTCGCCATCCGGTCCGGCAAATATCGCGCGCGCTTGCAGGAACTGCTGGAAGAAACGCAGCAGCAGGCGGAAGAATTGCAGGCGCAGAGCGAGGAATTGCGCGCCAACAATGACGAACTGGAAACGCAAAGCCGCCAGTTGCAGGAGGCCGCCGCCAGGCTTGAGACGCAGCAGAGCGAGCTGGAGGAAAGCAATGCGCGGCTGGAGGAGCAGGCCCGCCAGCTTGAAATCCAGCGCGACGACCTCACCCGCACCCAGACTTCGCTCCGGAACCAAGCCGAGGAACTCGAACAGGCCAGCCGCTACAAGTCGGAATTCCTGGCGAACATGAGCCATGAACTGCGGACGCCGCTCAATTCGCTGCTCATCATGGCGCGGCTGCTCGCGGAAAATCGTGGGGGCAACCTGACGTCCGAGCAGGTCCGCCATGCCGAGACGATCGAGACGTCGGGCAACGACCTGCTCACGCTCATCAACGACATCCTGGATATTTCGAAGATCGAGGCGGGAAAGCTGGAGCTTCAGCCCCGCCGCGTCCGCGTGGCTCCGATCGCCGAAAAGTTGCAGGCGGTGTTCGGCCCGTCGGCCGCGGACAAGGGACTGGCCTTCCGCACGGAGATCAGCGCCGACGCGCCGGAGATCGAAACCGATCCGCAGCGGCTGGAGCAGGTGCTCAAGAATTTCCTCTCCAACGCGGTCAAGTTCACCGAACGGGGCGAAATCACGCTTTCGGTCAACCGGCGCGAGGATGGGCGGCTGGCTTTCAGCGTCCGCGACACGGGCGTCGGCATCCCGGTGGATCAGCAGCAGTTGATCTTCGAAGCGTTCCGTCAGGCGGACGGCACCGCCAGCCGAAGATATGGCGGCACGGGCCTTGGCCTCTCCATCTCGCGGGAACTGGCGCGCCTTCTGGGCGGCGAGATCATGGTTGAAAGCACGGAAGGAACGGGCAGCGTCTTTTCCCTGCTGCTGCCCGAACGGTTCGATTCCGCGTCCTCGCGGATACACCCGCGCGCTCCGGCCGAACCCCGCCCATCAGGGATTTCGCCGGTCCGTCCGCCCTCCAGGCCGGCGGCGTCCGACGACCGGGAACGGCTGGCGGGCGACAGCCGCGTCATCCTGATCGTGGAGGACGATCCGGTCTTCGCGCGCATCCTGTGCGAGATCGCGCATGAGCAGGGATTCCAGTGCCTGATCGCCGGCACCGCCGACGAAGGCGCGCTGCTGGCCCGGCAATATGTGCCGCACGCGGTGATCCTGGACATGAACCTGCCCGATCACACGGGCCTGTCCGTGCTGGACCGGATCAAGCGCGACGTGCGGACCCGTCATATTCCGGTGCATGTCGTGTCGGTCGACGACGACAGCCAGGCGGCGCTGTCGAGCGGCGCGATGGGCTATCTGTTCAAGCCGGTGAAACGCGAGCAGCTGGTCGACATGCTGGAGGGATTGGAAGCGCAGATGGCCCAGCGGATGCGCCGGGTCCTGGTGGTCGAGGACGACGCGCAACAGGCCGAAAGCATCAAGCTGCTGCTTGCCTCACGCGACGTGGAAACGGTGGAGGCCCATAGCGCCGCGCAATGTTTCGACATGCTGGGCCAGGACACATTCGACTGCATGGTGCTGGACCTGAACCTGCCCGACGCGTCGGGCCTGGATCTGCTGGAACGGCTGAGCGTCGACGAGAATGTCGGTTTCCCGCCCGTCATCGTCTATACCGGGCGGGACCTTGGCCCGAACGAGGAACTGCGGCTGCGCAAATATTCCAAGTCCATCATCGTCAAGGGGGCCAAGTCGCCCGAACGGCTGCTCGACGAGGTGACGCTGTTCCTGCATCAGGTCGTGTCCGAGCTGCCCGAATCGCAGCAGCAGTTGATCGCCAAATCCCTCAACCGCGATCAGACGCTGGAGGGGAGGAATATTCTGGTGGTCGAGGACGACATCCGGAACGTTTACGCCCTGACGAGCATTTTCGAACCGCATGGAGTCAATGTCCGTATCGCCCGCAATGGCCGCGAAGCGCTCAGCACGCTCGACGAAGCCGCGCGCGCCGACGGCCATCCGATCGATCTGGTATTGATGGACGTGATGATGCCGGAAATGGACGGCCTCACCGCCACTCGCGAGATTCGCGCGCGTCCCTGGGGAGCGAACCTTCCCGTGATCGCCCTGACCGCCAAGGCGATGGAGCGCGACCAGAAGGAATGCCTCAGCGCGGGCGCCAATGACTATCTGGCCAAGCCCCTGGACGTCGACAAGCTGCTCAGCCTGGTGCGGGTATGGATGCCGCGTTGATCGAGCGGGCCGTGGAGCCGCACGAGGAAATCGAACTCGATTTGCTGCTGGAGGCGATCTGGCGGCATTATCACTATGATTTCCGCGGCTATTCCCGCAGCTCGCTGCAACGCCGCCTGCTCCGTGCGCAGCATCGCTTCGATTGCGCGAGCCTGTCGGAATTGCAGCATCGCATCCTGCGCGACCGCAAGGCCTTTGCCGAACTGATGGGCTTCCTCACCATACAGGTGAGTGAGATGTTCCGCGACCCGGCCTATTTCCGCGCCCTGCGCGAAAAGGTGATTCCTCATCTGCGCACCTATCCCTCGCTCAAGGTCTGGATCGCCGGTTGCGCCAATGGCGAGGAATTCTACTCGCTGGCCATCCTCTTCCGGGAGGAAGGACTGGAGGATCGCACCATCTTCTACTGCACGGACATCAGCCCGGCGGCCCTGCAACGGGCGGAGGCGGGCATATACAGCCTCGACCATATCGCTCATTTTACCGAGAACCATCGCCGGTCGGGCGGCCGCTCATCGCTGTCGGACTATTATACCGCCGGCTATGGCGCGGCGGTGTTCGACAAGTCGCTGCGACGCCGCACCGTTTTCGCCGAGCATAATCTGGCGAGCGACGAGGTTTTTTCGGAAGTGCAGCTCGTCTCCAGCCGGAACGTGCTGATCTATTTCGACCGGGATCTCCAGGATCGCGCTCTGGGCCTGTTCGGCCGCTCGCTGGTGCGGGGCGGCTTTCTGGGACTGGGCGCCAAGGAGACGTTGCGCTTTTCCCGCCATTCGGACGGATTTGCCGATTTCGACATAGCGGAGAAGATATTCCGCCGGAACAATCGCGCTCTCATGGAGGCCAGCCGTGCAGCCTGACGCCGTAAAAGTGCTCGCCGTCGACGATGTCGCGGAAAATCTCGCCGCGCTGGAGGCGTTGCTGAAGCGCGACGGGCTGGAACTGCTCAAGGCGCGTTCGGGCATGGAAGCGCTGGAACTGCTGCTGGTCCATGACGTGGCGCTGGCGCTGCTCGACGTCCAGATGCCGGGGATGGACGGATTCGAGCTGGCCGAACTGATGCGAGGCACGGAACGGACCCGGCGCGTGCCGATCATCTTCCTGACCGCCGTCGCGACCGATGAACGGCGCCGCTTTCGCGGTTATGAGACGGGCGCGGTGGACTATCTGCTGAAACCTGTCGATCCGCAGATCGTCCGCAACAAGGTCGACATTTTCGTGGAGCTGTTCCGCCAGCGGCTGGAACTGGCGCGCCAGCGCGACGAACATGCCGCCGCGCTGGCGCGCCTCACCGCCCATGGCGACAATTCGCCGCTCGCGCTGGTCGAACTGGACGCGGAGCAGCGCATCATCAGCTGGTCGAAAAGCGCCGAAAGGCTGTTCGGCTTTCGTACCGCCGAGATAGCGGGCTTCGACGCCGGTGAAGTCGGATGGCTCCATGATGACGAGGCGGACAGTTTCTCCACCCTCATGGAGGAGGTGATCGCCGGCGCGCTGCCGCGCACCATCCGCACGCTGCGTTTCCATACGGCGGAGGGCCTGCCGCTGGTTTGCGAATGCTATTGCTCGGCCTTGCGCGATCCGGAGGGACGCCTGTTTTCCATCAACCTCCAGATCCTTGACGTCACCGACCGGCAGCGGGCGGAGGAAACGCAAAAGCTGCTGATCGGAGAGCTGAACCACCGCGTCAAGAACACGCTTGCCTCGGTGCAGGCCATCGCCAGCCAGACGCTGCGCCATTCGGCGGGGCCTTCGGAGTTCGCCTCCACATTCATGGGCCGGATTCATTCGCTGGCCAGCGCCCATTCGCTGCTGAGCGGGGCCACCTGGCAGGGCGCGAGCCTCAAGGGGCTGATCGAGGGCCAGCTGTCCATCGGCTCCATCGACGCGGAGCGGTTCGAAGCAGCCGGGCCGGATATCGATTTGCAGCCCGAACCCGCGCTTCACCTGGCGCTGGTGCTGCATGAACTGGTGACGAACGCCCACAAATATGGGGCGCTGTCAGTGCCCGAAGGCCGGGTGCGTCTGGAATGGCGGGTGGCCAAGGGGCGGCTGACGCTCGACTGGGCCGAGAGCGGCGGGCCGGCGGTGGCGCCGCCGCGGCGCAAGGGCTTTGGCACCGCCCTTATCGAACGGAGCCTGCGGGCCGACGGGGGCCATGCGGAGCCGCGCTATGGCTCCGAAGGAATGGGATGGACGCTGACCCTCCCCTATCTCGCATCGCCCAAAGGCGCGAAGGACCATCCGCCTGCGGCGAGCGTGGAGAAGAACAGGCAGGCCCCCGAAAGGATCAAGGCGGATCGGACCTGCAAGCGCCTTCTTCTGGTGGAAGACGAAACGCTGATCGCCTTCGAGCTTACCGCGATATTGGAGGATGCGGGGATGGAGGTGACGGGAACCGCAGCCAGCGTCGGGGAGGCCCTGAAGATCATCGCGCACGCCGATCTCGACGGTGCGCTTGTCGACGGGAATCTGCAGGGGGAACCGGCGGACGAAATCGCCCGGGCCCTGACCGGGCGTTCCATTCCGTTCCTGTTCGTCAGCGGCTATGGCAGCGATCATCTGCCCGCCGATTTCCGGCATATCCCGGTCGTCGACAAACCTTTCGACAGGGAGCAGCTGCTCGGCGCGATAGCCCGGCTCTTTCGCGGCGACCGATGTTCGGCATGAGAGAAGGCGGTGGATCGGGCAGGCCGCAACCCGCCTGTCCACCGCGCCATATTACCGGATGAACTGGTTGATATAATCCTCGCCCATGCCATGGTCGCGATACCACTGGTCGCAATAGCCGAGCAGGCTGAGGCAATTGTCATAGGCGATGGGCTTGTCATTTTCGTCGACCGAGATGAGGCCGCCGTGCATGACGTAGAGCGCCATCATGGATTCCTTGACGGTGAGGGTATGGATGTCGCCGGTCGGTTCCCAGACGAAGCTGCCCGCCTCCGCGGTCCAGCTATGCTCGGGATAATACCAGCTCCCCTCGATCGTGTAGGAGTAAACGGGGCCGTCATGGACGTGGCGGCCCACCACGCCCGGCGTCGGATAGCGCAGCACGTTCACCGTGACGCCGCCCGCGACATCGAACATCAGCGGCAGATACCAGTGGCCGGCCGGACGCTGGACCCACTGCGGGCTGTCAGCCTCGGGGATCTTGATAACCACGTCCTTGGGCAGGTGCAGACCGGCCAGGCCGGTCGGCTTGAAATCCTTCGCAACCTTGTTCATGTGCGTCTCCTCTATCGGCTCCGCTCCTAGCGCCTAGTCTTCCCGCGCGCGAAGCTCCTTGTGTTCGATCGGGCAACCCTATCACCCATGTGATCGATAACATGCGGGGGCAGGCTCTTCCAAAAGCTGAACTGACCCGTTCGCCTTGAAATGCGGCCATCATAGGCTGTACCCGATCTTTTTGCCATGGCAGGCGTGGGTAGACGGCAGGTTGTATTTTCCCCGTCCAGCGATATCCCTCCATCATTCGTGAGAATCTCGGGTCCGCATACCGCCGATACCGGGGCCACATGCCAACAACCAATGGTGAGATGTCCGATGCCTGATTTCCCCACATCGCTGCTGTATGTCGACGGCAAGCTCCGACCGGCCGAAGGCGGCCGCACCTTCGATGTCGAATCGCCGGTCAACGCCAAGATCGTCGGTCAGGCGGCGGACGCGACCGCCAGCGACGTGGATGAGGCAATCGCCGCCGCCCGGCGGGCGTTCGACGACACCGACTGGCCGACCAACCTGCCCAAGCGGATCGAGGCGCTGCGTCGTTGGCAGAAGGCCATGCAGGACAGCGCGAACGACTGGCGCGACCGTATCATGGCGGAGTCCGGCTGCACGCGCCTCATGTCGCACATGCTCCACCTCGACAAGCCCATCGAGATGATCGGATGGACGATAGGCATGGTGGAGCAATTCGAATGGCAGCGCGACCTGGGCGTTGATTCCACCCTGGGCATGCCGAGCCGCCGTCTCGTGCTGAAGGAAGCGGCCGGGGTCGTCGGCGCGATCACGCCCTGGAACGTGCCGATGCAGATCAATGTCGCCAAGGTGGTGACGGCGCTGGCCGCGGGCTGCACCGTCATTCTGAAGCCGGCGCCCGACACGCCATGGGCCGCGGCTTTCATGGGCGAGGCCGCTGAAAAGGCCGGGCTGCCCGCCGGCATATTCAACGTTCTCACCAGCGGCGACAAGGCGGCGCCGGGAGAACAGATCGTTGCCGATCCACGCGTCGACGTGATTTCCTTCACCGGTTCGACCGGCGTGGGCAAGCGCATCATGGAGGCGGCAGCGCCGACGCTGAAGCGCGTCTTTCTGGAACTGGGCGGCAAGTCGGCGAACATCATCCTCGACGACGCGCAGTTTCCGCAGGCGCTGGAAGGCGGCGTCGGCGTCTGCTTCCACGCCGGGCAAGGCTGCGCCCTCACGACCCGCCTGCTCGTTCCCCGCTCACGCTATGACGAAGCCGTCGCCATCCTCAAGGCGATGTTCGAGGCGATGCCCTATGGCGACCCCGATTCGATGGAACAGATCATGGGTCCGCTTGTGTCCAGGGCGCAATATGACCGCGTTCTGAACTATATCGAAACCGGCAAGCAGGAGGGCGCGCGACTGGTGGCGGGCGGCAGCGCCGCGCTGACCGAAACCGGCGGCTATTATGTCCAGCCCACGCTGTTCGCCGATGTCGACAATGGGATGCGGATCGCGCAGGAGGAAATCTTCGGCCCGGTGCTGGTGGTCATTCCCTTCGATGACGACGATGATGCCGTGCGGATCGCCAATGATTCAAAATATGGCCTCAGCGGCGCGGTGCAGTCCGCCGATCCGCAGCGCGCCCTGTCCGTTGCGAAGCGTATCCGCACCGGCACCGTCGCCATCAACAAGAGCGCCTATTTCGGCGCCGATGCTCCCTTTGGCGGTTACAAGCAAAGCGGCCTGGGACGCGAAATGGGGCTGGAGGGCTTCGAGGAGTATCTTCAGACCAAGACGGTGTCCCTCGAAGCGGAACCGGCCTGATCGCGCGGGGGGGGAACCCGGACAGCTTCGAGTTCCCCCGCGATGCGATTGATGATCTGATCCGGCCCGGCTTGTCCTGATATTCTGATCCAACCGCACCAGCCCGCGTCCGGCGGGCTGTAAGGCCGACGATCTGCACCGAGCCGTTTAAGTTCAGGAAACCGGCCAGACCTTATTTGCCCACGCCGCGACATCGGCGGCGAACAGGTCGGGCTTTTCCATGGCGGCGAAATGGCCGCCGCCTGGCATATCGGTCCAATGCATCAGGTCGCTGGCGACGAGTTCCACCCGGCTGCGCGGCGGAACAGGCAGCAGCGCGTCGCCGGGGAAGGCCGCTATGCCCAGCGGCACGTTGCACTTGCTGCCCGCCGGAAGATCCAGCCGACCTTCCCGGGCCAGGCCGTTATAGTACAGAATCGCGCTTTCGAAGCTGCCCGTCATCACATACAGCATGATGTTGGTGACGAGGTGATCGAGACCGAAGACCGATTCCAGATCGCCTTCCGACAGATCCGCCCAGTCATGGAAGCGTTCCAATATCCACGCTGCCTGCCCGAGGGGATTGCCGGCCCCCAGATAGATCAGCGACATGGGCTTCATCATCTGCACCATGCTGTATCCGCTCAGCATCTGGTAGGCGAGCATCGACTTTTGCGCCCACGCCTTTTCCGCGTCATTCTGCGGCGGCAGTTCGGAGCGGAGCGCCACCATGTTGAGGTGGATGCCGCGCACCGCCGCGCTATGATTGAGGCCGAGATTGGCGGTCACGACGCTGCCCCAATCGCCGCCCTGCGCCAGATAAGCGGGATAGCCGAGCACCTGCGTCATCAGCTTGTCCCACAGGGCGGCGGTTGCCTTCGGCCCCATCGGCTGGGCGGGCTTGCCGCTGAAGGCATAGCCGGGCAGGCTGGGCATCACCAGATCGAACGCATCGGACGCCCGGCCGCCATGGCGCGACGGGAATGCCAGCTTTTCGATCACGTCCCAGAATTCATAATGGGAACCAGGCCAGCCATGCGTCATCAGCAGCGGCCGGTTCCCTTCCCCCTCGCCCTTCACATGGATGAAATGGATCGGCAGGCCGTCCACCTCCGCGATGAACTGGGGATAAAGGTTGAGCGAGGCCATGCCCGCCCGCCAGTCGTAGCCATCGATCCAATAGTCGCGGAAGCGCAGCAGAAAATCGCGGTCGCAGCCGATCGTCCAGCCCGCTCCTTCGGGAGCGGCCGGCACCATGCTGTCCGCCAGACGCCGCCTGAGCGCATCGATTTCCGTTTCCGTCCACGTCACGCTGAAAGGCTTCATGCCACTCTCTCCCTTAAGGCCGGCCGGGCGTTATTGCCTTATAGTGCGATGCGCAGCAAGATGATCGACCATAACCCTATTTCAACATCCATGCGATGCCTGCCATCGACTCCATGCTGTTCCCATCCCTGCTCTTGCGCTCGCAAAGCGCATGGCCCCATTGGATGGAGGAGGAAGAAGCCATGCAGACAAGTACAACCGTTTTGCTTGCCGTCGACGGGCCGGTCGCGACGGTCACGCTCAATCGGCCCGAAGCGCTCAACGCGCTGTCCGGGGAATTGACCGCGCGGCTGGCCGGCGTGTTCAACGCGCTTCAGGCGATGAAAGACGTCAAGGTCGCCATCCTGACCGGCGCCGGGCGTGCTTTTTGCGCTGGCATGGACCTTAAGGAACTGGCCAGCGGCGAAGCCGGACTCCAGGCGCCGGACGAGGTGCGCGGCGCAGGCCACAACCGGTTCGGCATGGCCGTCTTCGATCGTCCGGTCATAGGCGCGATCAATGGCGCCGCGATCACGGGCGGGCTGGAACTGGCGATGTGCTGCGACATGCGCATCGCATCCGCTACCGCGCGCTTTGCCGACACGCATGCGCGCGTGGGCGTCATTCCCGGAGGCAGCATGTCGGCGTTGCTGCCGCGCCTGATCGGACTTGGCCGGGCGAAGGAAATGTCGCTCACCGGCAAGATGATCGATGCCGCCACCGCCGACCGCTGGGGCCTCGTCAACCGCGTGGTGGAGCCGGACGAGCTGATGTCCGCGAGCATGGCGCTGGCGCAGGAGATCGCCGCTGTCGACGGCGATACGCTGCGCACCTATAATCACCTGATCAGCGAGAATTTCGGCATGAGCTTCGCCGATGCCCTCGACAATGAACATATCCGGTCGCGCGACGCCAATCAGCGTTTCGAGCGTGGACGGGTTGACGTCGCCTCACTCACCCGGCCGCGCTGATGCTGCGCCGACACATGCATGGAGAGATTGAATGACTGCCATAAACGAAGGTACTGACCTGACCGTCGAGGACGGCGTCGCCGTCGTCACGCTGGACTTCCCGCCCGTCAACGCCATGTCGCCCGCCTTGATGGACGGGCTGTACGATGCGCTGACCGCTTCGCTCGACGATCCGGCGGTCAAGGCTATCGTCCTCATCTGCGCCGGCCGCACGTTCATCGCCGGCGCCGACCTCAAGTCGGTCGGCAAGGTCGAGCCGAAGGTCGATTTCTTCGGGTTGCAGGACGCCATCGAAAATTCGCCCAAGCCGACGATCGCGGCGCTGCATGGCACGCCGCTCGGCGGCGGGCTGGAGACGGCGATGACGCTCCATTACCGCATCGCGACCCCGAGCACCCGCATGGGACTGCCCGAGGTGAAGCTGGGCCTGCTCCCCGGCGGCGGCGGCACCCAGCGCATGCCGCGCATCGTCGGCGCGGAGGCGGCGCTCGACCTGTTGCTCACCGGACGTCAGGTTCCCGCGAAGGAAGCGCTGGCGATCGGCCTTGTCGACCGGATTGCGAGCGGTGAGGATACGCTGCGCGCCGATGCGGTCGCCTTCGCGCGCGAACTGATCGCAAGCGGGAAACCGCCGCAGCGCATCCGCGACATCGAGGAAAAGGTCGCCGCCGACCGCGCCGATCCGGGCCTGATGGACCGTCTGCGGGAAAAATGGGCGAAGGCGATGAAGGGCCTGGCCGCCCCGCAGGCGATCTTCCGCTGCGTCGCCGCCGCCGTGAAAGGCCCGTGGGAGGCAGGCATCGCCGTCGAACGCAGCGAGTTCGGCCCCCTGCTCAACGGCGCACAATCCGCCGCGCTGCGCCATATCTTCATGGCTGAACGCGCCGCGGCCAAGATTCCGGGCCTGCCCAAGGATCTGGCGCTGCGCCCGATCAGAACGGTGGCCGTCATCGGCGGCGGCACCATGGGCAGCGGCATCGCAACCGCCTTCCTCGACGCGGGCTTCCCCGTCACCATGATCGAGATGAACCAGGACGCGCTCGATCGCGGCGCCGCAGCCGTGAAGGGCGTGTTCACCTCGCGCGCCGAACGCGGCAAGCTGACGCAGGACAAGGCGGACGCACGGATCGCCGCCCTTTCGACCGCGCTCGATCTGTCCGCCGCCGCCGATGCCGATCTGGTGGTGGAGGCAGTGTTCGAGAATCTCGACGTGAAGAAGGATCTGTTCGCGAAGCTGAGCGCCGTCGCGCGGCCGGATGCGATCCTCGCCACCAACACCAGCTTCCTGGACGTGAACGCGATTGCGGCGAGCGCGACCCATCCCGAGCGCGTGCTCGGCCTCCACTTCTTTTCGCCTGCGCATGTCATGCGCCTGCTTGAGATTGTGCGCGGCGAGAAGACGGAGGACGCCGTCCTCGCAACCGCGATGGACCTCGGCAAGAAGCTCGGCAAGATCGCGGTCGTCTCCGGCGTCTGTCCCGGTTTCATCGGCAACCGCATTCTCTCCGAGCGGCAGGCCCAGGCCAACGCCATGCTGGCCGAAGGCGTCCTGCCGTGGGACATCGACTCCGCCCTGGTCGATTTCGGCTTTCCCATGGGGCCGTTCCAGATGTTCGACCTGGCGGGCCTCGACATCGGCGAGAGCGACCGCGATCCCGTGCGGAAGGCATTGGCCTCGGCGGGCCGCAAGGGGCAGAAGACCGGCTCGGGCTATTACGACTATTCAGGCGGACGACAGGGCAAGCCCGACCCGGCGACGCTCGACATCATCACGCAAGTCACCGGCGCCACGCCGGGTTCCAAGACGATCAGCCCCGAGGACATTCTCGCCCGCCTTCTCTACCCCATGATCAACGAGGGCGCGAAGATCCTGGAGGAAGGCATCGCCTTCCGCGCGTCAGACATCGATATGGTCTGGATCACCGGCTATGGCTGGCCCAGCCACAAGGGCGGCCCCATGTTCTATGCCGACCAGATCGGGCTGCCGAAGGTCGTCGAGGCGCTGCGCGCAATGCCGGGCATCACCCTGTCGCCGCTTCTCGAAAAGCGCGCGGCGGAAGGCGGCAAGTTCAACGGCTGAACGCCGGATTTCGCTGTCATGGAAAAGGGCGTCACGCCAGTTTAGCGTGACGCCCTTTCCCTATCCTGCCGGTCGTTATCAAACCGCGGCGTTGATGATCGTCGGCTGCGTGAATTCCTTCAGCCCCTCCAGGCCCTGCTGCCGCCCGATGCCCGAAAATTTCGCGCCTCCCATCGGCACGTCGAAGGGCAGGTCCAAATGCTTGTTGACCCAGACGGTGCCGCTCTCGATACGCGACGCGACGTCGATGCCGCGCTCGACATCGCCGGTCCACACGCTGCCGCCCAGCCCATAGTCGCTGGCATTGATGCGCGCGATGGCTTCGTCGAGATCGTCATAGGCCTGCACCGGCAGGACGGGACCGAACTGTTCCTCCTGCACCAGCCGCGATTCCTCGGGCAGGTCGCGCACGATGGTCGGCTCGATGAAATAACCGCCCCCTTCCGGCGCGCCGCCCCCCGCGATAATGGTGCCGTTCGCACGCGCATCCGCGATCAGGTCGAGCAGCTTTTCATACTGCGCCTTGTTGTTGATCGGGCCCATGGTCGTGCCCTGGTGCAGACCGTCGCCGACCACCGCTTCCGCCGCCAGCCTCGTCAATGCGGCGCACAGCGGCTCCATCATCGCGCGCGGCGCATAGACGCGCTTGATGGCCAGACAGATCTGGCCGGCGTTCTTGGTCGCGCCATGGAAGATGTGCGGCGCCACCGCTTCCACGCTCGCATCGTCGAGGATCAGGGCGGCGTCATTGCCGCCCAGTTCCAGCGAGAAGCGCTTCAACGTGTCGACCGTGCTCGCCAGCACTTTCTGCCCCGTCGCGGTGGAACCTGTGAAACTGACGAAGTTGATGCCGGGATGGCTGCTCAGCACCTTGCCCAGATCGTTCTGATCGACGATCGTCTGGAGGACGCCGGGCGGCAATATCTCCGCCGCCAGTTCGCCGAACAGCAACGTGGTCAGCGGCGTGGTCGGCGCGGGCTTGGCGATCACCGTGTTGCCGGTGATGAGCGCCGGGCCGATCTTGAGCGCCAGCATCAGCATCGGGTAGTTCCAGGGCATGATCGCCGCGACCACGCCGAGCGGCTGCCGCTTCTCGATGATGCGGGAACCGCCGTCGTCGCGCAGCGTCTCGGGCGTCAGTTCCTGCGCGGCGAAATAGCGCAGTCCGGCGATGGCGCCGATCATTTCCCCCGTCGCTTCCTTGATCGTCTTGCCCTGTTCCTCCGTCAGCAGGCGGGCAAATTCGTCGCGCCGGGCCTCCAGCGCATCGGCCAGCGCTTCCACCGCGCTACGCCGCGCCGCATAGCCGGCCGATGCCCAGCCGGGGAAGGCCCGCCGCGCCGCCGCTATGGCCTGCTCAAGCTGATCGGCATCGGCGCGGGGGGCGCTGCACAGCGGCTTGCCCGTCGCCGGATTGACGACCTCCAGCCTGTCCGCGCCGTCGACCAGATGGCCGTCAATCAAAAGCTGAAACGTCATAGTGCAGAACCTCGCCTGAATCATCGGTCGCCGTAATCGATATATGGGCGCGCACGGGCCGATGGCCAAGACATTCGGCACTTCCAGTCGAACAGTATCACAACCTTGGCGCCGTCCGGGGCGCCCGCGCGCCTGAAACGCTGTAACTAGATAACCACTTGTGGGGCGGAGCAGCGCCTTCTAGACATGACGGGATTATGGCTGACCCTCGCGAGACAGAGAAACGATCCCCCAGGAGCCGGGCCGCGGCGGGGCTGCGCAAATTGTCGCTGGCGGCGGCGGACGGCGACTTTCTGGGTTCGGAGACGGAACTGCTGCAACTGCTGGGCGTCAGCCGCCCGACCTTCCGCCAGGCGGCTCGCCTCGTCGCGCATGACCAGCTTGTCGAGATTCGCATGGGGCCGCATGGCGGCTGCTACGCCCGGCGTCCCAACGGCGACAGCGTGGTTCGTTCCGCAGCGATGTTCCTTCACCTCAGGCACGCCACGCTGCTCGATGCGCTGCGCATATCGTGCGAGCTGGACTGCTTTTCCGCGGTTCTCGCCTGCGAGAATCGCAGCGCGCCTGCGCGCGGAGCGCTGGAGACCCTGGTGAAGGCGCTGGAAACCGCCCCGGACGTGGGAGGCGAGCCGGATGATTGCACCGAGCGGCAGTTCGGGGCGCTGATGGCGCTGATGGCCGACAACCCTATCGTTACGTTGATGCACGACGTTGTCGCCCGCTTCCTCGCGACCGATCCCGCCTCCGTCGCGCTCAAGGGAACACCGCCGATGGTGCGGGCGCGCCGGGGAGCGATAGCGCGTCAAGGCCGTGCGATTCTTGCGGGCGACGCGGATATGGCAAGCGCGATCATCCGGCAGCAGTTCGAGGCTTATTCCGCCTTGATCCCGGTTCACAGCCTCGAACGGCGTCTTGCGCTGGAACCATTGTCGGTGGCGGCGTCATCACGCTGATGCTGGATCGCCCCGGGATGCATCGCATGTCGACAAAAGCGGACGATGCCTTGTAGGTATCTGGAAAAGAGACAGGAGATGGAGATGGAACCCACTGCCCCGCCGCGCCCCTTGCCGGCGCTCAACGACGACAATCAGGCCTTCTGGACCGGAGGAAGCGAAGGAAAGCTGATGATCGACCGCTGCGGCGACTGCCGCGCCTATGTCCATCCGCCGACCCCCTTCTGCCCCGCCTGCGAGAGCCGCAACGTCGCCGCGGAAGCCGTGTCGGGACGCGGCAGGATCACGACCTTCACCATCAACCACAAGCAGTGGATGCCGGGCCTGCCGGTTCCCTATGTCCTCGCCCTGGTCGAGATCGACGAAGACCCGACCGTGCGCATTCCAACCAACATCGTGGGCATCGCGCCGGAAAAGGTCGCCATCGACATGCCCGTCGAAGTCCTGTTCGAGCAGGTCGAGGAGGTGTTCGTCCCCCTTTTCCGCCCGGTGGAGGGCTGATCCGATGGCGCATTATGGTGAAAAGAAGGTCGCCGTCACGGGCGTCGGCATGTCGGACATCTCACGCAACGCGACGAAGACGCCGATGGCGCTCACCATCGATGCCTGCATGCAAGCCATCGAGGATGCGGGCCTCAAGCGTTCCGACATTGACGGCCTCTCCTCTTATCCGGGGGCGGATAATAATGCCTCGGGCTTCTCGCCGATCGGCGCGCCGCAATTGCAGGACGCGCTGCGCCTGAAGGTCAACTGGTTCTCGGGCGGCGGTGAAGTGCCGGGGCAGCTGGGCGCCGTGTTCAACGCCATCGGCGCCATCGCGGCGGGCTATTGCCGCCACGTCCTTGTCTTCCGCACCGTCTATGAGGCAAGCGCGCGCAAGATGTCCAAACAGGCCAACGCCCTGTTCGATGGCGGCCGCGCGCATGGGCAATTGATGAACTTCGCGCCCTATTGGGCAATGACGGCGTCGGTGCAGCAGGCGCTCTATTTCCAGCGCTTCGCCCATGATTATGGCCTCAAGCCCGAGACGACGGGACGGATCGCGATCAACAACCGCCGTAACGCCTCGCTCAACCCGGCGGCGATCTATCGCAAGCCGATCACGCTCGACGACTATTTTGCGTCGGAGATCATCGCCACGCCGCTGCGCTTGTTCGACTGCGACGTGCCGTGTGACGGCTCGGTCGCGGTGGTGCTCTCGCATATCGACGCCGCGCGCGATTGCCGCAACCCCATATTACGGGTGGAAGCGGTCGGCTCCGCGCAGAAGGTGCGCTATTCCTGGGACCAGATCAGCGGCGAGGCGCTGGCGCGGCAGGCAACCATCTCCTCGTCCGCCATGATGTGGGAGCGCACCGATCTCAAGCCCTCCGACGTCGACATCGCGCAACTTTACGACGGCTTCACCTACCACACCGCCGCCTGGCTTTCCTCCGCCGGCTTCTGCAAGCCGGGCGAAGAGAATGACTTTGTAGGCGACGGCAGCCGCATCGCGCTCGAAGGCGACCTGCCGATCAACACGGGGGGCGGGCAGCTCTCGCTCGGCCGGATGCACGCTTACGGCCAGTTGCACGAGGCGGCAACGCAGCTCTGGCGCCGCGGCGGCGACCGGCAAGTGCAGAAGGATCTCACCGTCAGCATCAACACCACGGCGGGCGGGCCGCTCTCGGGCTGCATGATGCTGGTCAGGGAATAAGGTGGCAAACCACAGGCGCAATCGCGAGGAGGCCGTCGGCCTCTCTCGCAGCTTCCTGGACGCGATGGCGGCATTGGACTTCGGCGACAGACGAAATTCAGTTGTTGGTCGAATTAACGGCACATGGGAGAGGCTATGTCGGATCGAATCGCCATCGTAACAGGAAGCGGGCAGGGCCTTGGCGAGGAGATCGCCGTCGCCCTTGCCGAGCGCGGCTACAAGCTGGCGCTGTTCGGACGCACGGCCGCCAAGATCGAGCGCGTGGCCGCCCGCATCGGCGGCGGCACCCTCCCCATCGCGCTGGACCTCACCGATCCTGACGCGGTGCGCGCGGCCTTCAATCAAGTCGAGGACCGTCTCGGCGCTCTCGACGTGCTTGTGAACAATGCCGCGACCTATGTCCCTTTCCTTATCGCGGATGCGACGGACGAGCAGATCCGCACCACGATCGACGGCTCGCTCGTCTCGGCGCTCTACTGCATCCGGGAGGCAATTCGACGGATGCGGCCGCACGGCTCGGGCGACATCGTTTCGATAAGCAGCGAAAGCGTGCGCTATCCCGCCCCGTTGCTCTCGGTATATGCTGCGGCGAAGGCGGGACTCGCCAAGATACATGAGGCACTGCGCCGGGAACTGCACGACAGCGGCATCCGTCCGATGATCTTCGAAACGGGCCGGATCGACAGCAGCTCCGCAGGTGAGCACTGGCCGCCGGAAATGGTCGAGGAATTTATGCGGCGGTTCGAAACACTGGGCTATTCCGGCCCGCTGGCGCGCGATGCGGCGACCGCCAGGACGCTGGCGGCGACGATTGTGCACATGATCGAAAGTCCGCGCGATGCCGTGTTCGAGCTGGTCCAGATGCGCGCGGTGAACTAAGGCGATCGACATTCAGGGATCGTCCTGCGCAGCCGACTGATCTGACCGATTCACGCGGAGGCGCGGAGGATAGGGTGCGCCCAAAGGCGCCGGCAAGGATCAGCGCATCGCCCCGGATGCTGCGCGCCATACCAGCCGCTGACCTCCCTCATCCTTGTCTTCGCTCGAATGTCCTCACGCTCTTGCCGCTGCGACATTTTCTATGCGTCCGCGCAGCGGCACGCCGCCATTGCTGAAGTCGCGCCGCTCCATCGTCAGCGCGGCCCCGGCGGCGCGTTCCGGCTGAAAGGTATAGCAGGCGCCGACCGATTGCCGCACCTTGTCGGCCGTCACGGTTCCGCCATAGTCGAAGAAGCGGCCGCCGGAGATAAATATGGTGCGGCGCAGTACCCGGGCCGTCTCCCGCTGATAGGGCGTCAGAGGCGCTTCCCATTGCTTCAACTGGCGCAGGGAAAGCCCGTGGCCGATACCGGGGGACACAATATCCGATCCGCACAGTTCCCACAGCAGTTCGGCTTCTCCATTGCGATGGAGTTCGGCGACGCGCGTGGGCTCCATCCGGTCGCTGCAAAAGGTGGAGTAGAGCGTGGGTTCCCGATCATCGGCATGGGCGGCGGCGAGCAGCGCCAGATCATGCTGGTGCGTGCAGTGCGATAGCGCGCTGTCCACCTGTGCCAGCCCCGCCAGCGGCGCGCCCCTCATCCGCTCCGCAAGGTAGAGGCCGGCGGTGGGACAGGTCGTCCAGGGCCAGCGCTCCGCGCCCGTGCGGAGGTCGAGCACGCGCGCGCCATCATGTTCGATCTCCACCCAGAAATGATGGAAATCGTCCTCCACATCGGCGCGGACCACGCCGGGGCGCGGATCGATCAGCTGGTTGCGGCGGCAACCCGGCTCGCCGCGCCGGATTTCGAAGGGTGCGATCCCCATCGTCAGCCCGCCGCCGTCACGCCCACGCCGCAAGCAATGTGCGGAGGGATGCGACGAGAGCCAGCGGCTGATCGACCATGACATGATGATAGGCCGCCGGTATGTCGATGAAAGGCATGGTCTCCGGGGCCGTCGAGCGCATGCGCCTGTGCATCGCGCCTGCGGTCAGAAATGAATGGTCGCCCCGGATATGCGCCATCGGCACCTTCACGCCGGACAGGTCCGCCCAGGGATCTCCAATGTCGATGCCGCGCCACAGATTACGGTCGAACCGCCAGGTCCATGAACCGTCTTCGGTCTGCTTGAGCGCCATGCGCGCCAGATAATCGGCGGCGTAGAGATTTTCGCAGGGCTGGAGCGGAGACAGGCGGAAACGGTCCAGCGCCGACGGCAGATCGGGATAGGAGCGTTGCGGACTTTGCGGCGCGGCTTCCGACATTTCCGGGCCGGGCAGCGCGCAATCGACGATGATGCCGGCGCGCATCCGTTCGGCATGGCGCGCGGCGGCGCGCAGCACCGGCAACCCGCCGAGCGAATGGCCGATGATGGTGGGCGGCCCCGCCAGACAAGCGCCCCCCGCTTCAGCCGCCGCAAACCCTTCCCGAACGAAATTGTCGATCGAATAGCTGCTGCGCCAGCCGGACAGCCCCATGCCGCTGAAGGACAGCGCCACAACGCGATATTCGGCCGCAAACAGGGGGGTGAGGAAACTCCACCAGCCCAGATGGGCCGCATTGCCATGGAAGAAGAGAAGACCGGGTTTTCCCCGATCGCCCCAGCTGCGATATTCGATGGGGATGCCGTCCACGTCCACGAAGCCGCTTTCGAACGGCGTGTTGACGGCCTGCGTAAACCATTCGGGCGCCGGAGGCACCGCACCGTTCAACCCGCGCAGAGGCGCCGTTGAACCACCATCATTCTTCATCCAGTCAAGCTCCTTACAATGCGAACGCCCTCCTTGAGGGCATTCGCACTCAAGGCTCCCGATCAGGAAGGATCCCAGACCAATGGCAGGGAATCGACGCCAATCACATGGCCTCCATGAAATTTTGCCGGCTTGTCCGGATCGAGCCGGAACTCGGGCATCCGCTTCAGCCATTCCTCGTATAGGATGCGAAGTTCTATACGGGCAAGATGCGATCCCGCGCAGCGGTGCGGGCCGGAATTGAAGGCGATATGCACCTTGTTCTCGCGGTCCATGTCGAATTTCAGGGGATCGGGAAACTCGCGCGCGTCCAGATCGGCCGCCGGAAGCATGATAAGCACGCGTTCCCCTGCCTTGAACCGGACGCCGAACGCCTCATGGTCCCGCGCGATGATCCGGCCCGGCATGGTGAAGGTGTAGCGCCGCAACAGCTCTTCCATCGCATCCGTAATACGCGCGGGATTCGCGCGCAGCTCCGCCTGGAGAGCGGGGTCCTTCGCGAGATGACGCACGCCGAAGCTCATGCCGTTCATGACCGTGTCGAGCCCGGCGATAAAGAGGAGGAGGCAAAAGCTCTGCATCTCCTCGAACGTCACTTCACGCCCGTCGATCGGGGTATCGAGGAGCGTGGAGATAATGTCGTTGCGCCGTTCAATCATCCGCGCCTGAATGATCTCCGACATCGACGCAATAACCTCTCCCGACGCACGCCCGCGCACCTGCACGTCGTTGCTGATCAGGATTTCCCCTACCCAGCGGCGATATTGCGGGAGCATGTCGAGCGGCAGGCCCATCATCTTGAGAAAGATCGAGACCGGCAGCGGCTCCGCGACCGCATGCGCGAAATCGCAATGGCCGTCGGCGCGCACCTTTTCGATCAGGTCCGCCGCGAGCGCGCGCACCTCGTCCTGGATCGCCATCATCGCCTTGGGCGAGAATACCTTGTTAAGAGGCCCGCGATATTGGGCGTGTTCCGGCGGGTCGCTGTTGATCGGAACCTGCTTGAATTCCTGTTCCGGCGCGGGAATCCCCATTTTAGCGCTGGAAAAAGTCTCCGTATCGCGCACGACCTGGAAAATCGCGGCATGGCCGGCGATGATCCAGTGGCCGCCATAACGGGGCGTCCAGAAGACCGGCGGGCTTTCAGCCACGATTTTCGCTATCCCTTCGTGAACATCGGGCGCATAGCGAGGATCATTGTAGAAATCGAAATCCACCACATGATCCGGATCGACATGATCCGGAATGGCGATTTGCGCCATGATGTTCATTGCCCTCGTCCTCTCTCAAAAACGAAATCCGCCGCCAGACGACCGCCACCGCTTGCGACTGCCGATGATCTGTGGCCCCTCGATTGTTGCCAAGGCGATTCCGCAGGCCCTATTGGCAACCGGGGATTAAACGATATGGTTCAAATATGGCGCTCCAGATAGCAAGTCAACGCAAAACTAAACCGACCAGTTCAGATTCATCGCCGCTATCAGAGAAGCGCCGGCGGCGCAGTCCCAAGCGCGATGCCATCATCGCGGCGGCGAAGGACATGTTCTTCCAGGAAGGTTATGCAGGCGCGTCCGTGGACCGTATCACCGCGCAGGCCCGCGTATCGAAGGCGACGGTCTACAGCCATTTCCGGTCCAAGGAAGATTTGTTGATGGCCGTCGTCGAAGAGGTCGTGCGTCCCATCCGGCACGACTATCTGAGTGTCCTGGACCCTTCGACGAGGCTCTCCGATTGGCTGCTGAAACTGGCCGAGCTTCTGGCGCAGCAGGTATTGCTGCCGGACGTCACCGCGCTGGAAAGGCTGGTCATCGCGGAGGCGCTGCGCTTTCCGGAACTGGGGCGGATCTTTCAAACCATCGCCGTGGATTGCTCGTTCGAACTGCTGCTTCCCCGGCTGGAACGCGCCATCGCCGAGGGAGAGATGCGCCCCTGCGACCCGATCAGCGCCATCGGGCATTTCGCGGAAATGTGCGCCGGCTCCCTGCGGCGCAAGATGCTGTTCAACGAAGGCGCCGCGCCTGACGACACGGAAATCCGCCGGCACACGCGCGATGTCGTCGACATATTCCTCCACGGCTATGCCACCTGATTCCACCGCTCAGTTCGGCAGTGTCATCCCATCCCGGCATGTCGCGCCTGCGCCCGGCACGGAGATCGGCCGCCGCCCACCCCTCTCCCGTCATCCCGCCGCCGGACAGCCTTGGCGGACCATGATCAAGAGTGTGGGCTTTCGCCGTCCCGCAAGAGCAAGGGGACTGAAACGATATACAGTTTTCCATCTGCCCGTTACCTGTGCGGCAGCAAAAGGAGAGAATGTCGATGCTGGATTCGCTCATCACGCAGACCCGGACAGCGCTGCTCATAAACGAGATGCAACTCGGCGTGTGCCATCCCGACCATGCGATGTTCAAGGCAATGCCCCAGGAAGCCCAGAAACGTGGAGTCACCGGGAATATCATCGCTCTGGCCGACGCTTTCCGCGCGGCGGGGCAACCGGTCTTTCATCTGCCGTGCATTCATCGGCGCGATTTCGGCGACGTGAAACGCAATTCGCTGATCTCGGCCATGTCGCTCAAACATCGGGGCATGACGGAAGGATCGCCGGAAGCAGCCTTCATGCCGGGTCTGGAACCCAGGCCGGAAGATTATGTGAGCACGCGAAGCTCGGGCATCTTCGCTTTCCTGGGCACCGACCTGGATCTCCGCCTGCGCCGGATGGGCGTGGAGACGGTTGTCGTGACAGGCGTGTCCACTAATCTGGGCATTCCCGGCATCGTCATGGCCGCGGTCGATTTCGGCTATAACGTCGTCATCGCGGAGGACTGCACCGCCGGTTCCGATCCCGAGGTGCACGACATGATCGTCCGGGAGCAGTTGCGGTTGCTGGGCGTCGTGACAAGCAAGGACGAGATCATCGCCGCTCTGTCCAAGCGAGGCTGACGGTCGCCGGAAGCGTGCCGAAGACTTTTCAGTCCTCCGGCACGGCCGGCGGCATCGCCTGCATCCGCCGCTCCAACAGCTTGGGCGCGAGGCGCGTTCTGGAAAGATCGCCGTTCCGACGGCAGATCTCCAGCGCTCTTGCGCGGTCGTGCACGTGAATGGCGCTCAGAATGTGGAGGCGCGCCGTCCGGCGTTGCTGCATCAGTTTCTCACGGCCTTCGAAAATCTCCTCGAAAGCCGCCATGCCGACCCGGAAAAGAACGCGGATCATCAAATCCAGGGCAGGATTGCCGCACATCCGGCAAAAAAGGTCGATGGCACGAAGCTCATCGTCCCGAAATGCCGCAAACGGCTGCGGGCCCGCCTGCCTAGCGGTCAGTTCCCCGATCAGATGAGCCAATTCCTCGCGCAAGCCGGCATCCGTGCATTCAGCGGCGATGCCCACCGCGTCGGCAATCGCGGAGTTCGCGGCCAGCAGCACGTCGCCAAGCGTCGTCTCGCGCGACCGCAAATAGGACGCCGCGGATGACACCACCCCTTCCATGTCGGGGTTGCGGCTGAACAACCCGCCATTCAGTCCGCGAACCGTCGCGACGATCCGCTCGGCCTCGACGAGTTGAACCGCCTGGCGGAATGTCGGCCGACTGATGCCGAAACGGGCCAGCAAATCCTTTTCGGTTCCCAGGAATTGCCCTTCGGGCACGGAAAGGGCGAGTTCCCGCAATTTATGCGCGGTCAGCCGCGTGAGATTATTATCGGTCATCGCCCTGAATACAAGGCTTTGGGAGCAGCCCGTCAACTGCATGCCGGTTCAGGTGCGGCCGCGCAGTTCCCAAAGGATATCGCAGCCCCGGCAGAAGCGCGAGCGGATGTCGAAGACAGCTTATGCGCCCTTTATCCGCTCGCGCTCCTCTATCAGACGTGCTGCGCGAGGATCGCCGCGTCGAATGCCTGAAGCTCCATGTCGCGGCCCTGACGCACCTTGTTTGCCCAATCGGGATTGGCGATGACGGCGCGGCCGACGCCCAGCATGTCGATCTCTCCCCGCTCCATCATCGCGATCGCCTGGCCCAGGTTGCGCTGCGGCGCATCGGTGCGGCCGGCATTGGTGGGATCGAGCGCGCCATCAAGCCCTACCGATCCGACCGCCATCGTCGGCAGGCCCGTAATCTTGCGCGCCCAGCCCGCCAGGGTCAGCGGGCTATCCTCGAATTCAACGGCCCAGTAGCGCCGGGTCGATGCGTCGAGGAAATCCACGCCCGCATCGACCAGCGGCAGCAGCGCCTGCTCCAATTCCTCCGGATTCGCCCAGGACTTGACGTCGTAGAGCGTCGGCAGCTTCCATTGGGAAAACCGGAAGCCGATGGGAAAGTCAGGTCCCGTGCGCGCGCGGATGGCGCGGATAATCTCCACGGCGAAGCGGGTCCGCGCCGCAATGCCGCCGCCCCAGCCATCCGTTCGGCGGTTGGTTTCGTGCCAGAGGAACTGGTCGATGAGATAGCCGTGCGCGCCATGCAACTGCACGCCGTCGAACCCGGCAGCCTGCGCGTTTGCCGCCGCGGCCGCATATTCCTCGATCACGGCCAGGATCTCCGCCTCGGTCATGGCGCGGCCCTGCGGATGATTGCCGCCAATCTCCACAAGGGGAGAGGCGGGATCGAGATAATAGTCCATCGCGCCGATCGACGGCTGGTCGGGATCGGCGGCCATGTCGCGGATGCGCCCCAGGCCGGTGTGCCAGAGCTGGGCCATGATTCGCCCTCCCGCCTCGTGCACGGCGTCGGTCACCCGGCGCCATGGCGCCTGCTGCTCGGGCGTGGCGATTTCCGGCACATTCTTGGTGTGCGCGGCGATCTGTGAAATCGCGATGCCTTCGGTCAGGATAAGCCCGACACCGCCCGCTGCGCGGCGACGATAATAGTCGACCGCGCTCTCCGCCAGCACGCCGTCCACGGCGAACATGCGGGTCATGGGCGCCATGACGATACGGTTGGGAATGACGCAGCCATTGATCGTGATCGGCTGGAACAGGGGCGCCAGCGATGCGGGCGCAATCATCGTTTCGGTCTGATCGGTCATCTTTTTCCTCGAAGGTGCAATATGGCCATAAGTTTCGTCGTGGGGGATTATCGGGCTTTGAGGCTCTCGGCCGCGCGCCATCCCGAAAAGACGCAGTCCGCCAGCGAAAGCCCGCTGACGTAGAAATTGGAACAAAGCCCGACGGCATTGCGGCCCGCGGCATAGAGTCCGGCAATCTCCCGCCCATCGGCGTTCAGCACGGCCCCCGTCTCCTCATTCACGGTCAGCCCGCCCATGGTGACGCCGGAAATCGGATTGAGCTTGGGCTTCCAGCTGATATCGGTCGCGAAAAAAGGCCCCGTTTCGATCGGTTTGCGCGACGCATCGGACTTTGCGAAGGCGTCGGGCTCCCCATCTCGGATGGAGCGGTTATACGCATCGACCGTCGCGACGAGCGCGTCGGCGGGCACGCCGATCTTCTCGGCCAAACGCTCCAGCGTCGGCGCGGCCTTGGTATAGAGGCGCAGCGCCGCCTTGGTCGTCAGCTTCTGAAACGACAGCAGCTCGGGGTCCTTGGCGTCCTGTTCCACGCTTTCCTGAAGAGGACGGTCGACAATGACCCAGCCAAGGCCCTGGTTGCGCTCGAAAACGGCCTCGCCGGTGCGCGCGCCATATTCTTCCTCATTGACGATGCGCCGTCCATCGGGGCCGATGGCGATCCCCTTCACCCAGGTCGCGGGGGGATAGAGGAAACGCCAGGCGGACACGATGTTCATGCGGTCGGTGCCCCCGCCGACGCTGGCGCCCAGCTTGATGCCGGACCCGTCGTCGCCGATCGTACCGATTCCAGCAACGCCGACATATTTCGGTGCGGCATTGGCCACCATGGTGGGATTGAAGATGAATCCCCCGGCCGACAGCACGACCCCGCGCCGGACGCGCACGCGCACCAGCCGCGCCTGCTCATGCTCGATCCGGGTCGCGGCGCGCGAGGCCCGCGCTGCGGCGCCCAGGATCGTCGCCATCATGTTGCGGCCCATCCGCATGAGGAAGCGATGCTTCCGCGCCGGACCGGCCGGCAGGCGCCACATCTCCGCCCCGACGACGCGCCCCTCGCCATCGACGACGAGACGGCGCACGGTCGTATGGGGTGAAAGGCGGATATTGGGCTTGGATGTCAGCGAGGCGAGCAGCGGACGCATCAGTTCGCCGCCGCTCATCGCGGTCACATCGGCGGGGTTGGCGGGCAGCGTGCGGTGCCCGCGCGGCGCCGGCGTCGCCAGCTTGCGCGCGGCCAGCGTCTTCTCGTTGCCGGAATAATACAGGAATTTCGTGCCGGGATAGCTGGTCTTCGCCTCGCTGAGAGGCCCGCCGAAGCGCGCGCCGTGGGTTTCCAGCCAGGGAATGAAGCTCGCGCTCTGGTCGGCGAAGCGGCGCACGGTTTCCGGCCGGATCAGCGTCCCCGTCTCATGCGCGAGATAGGCCGCCATGTTCTCGGCGGAATCCTCGACCCCGCATTCCTTCTGCACGCGCGTGCCGCCAAGATAGAGCACGCCGCCGCTCAGCGCACTGGCCCCGCCGCCTTCCCCCCGGTCCACCGCCAGCACCGACAGGGTGGAATCTTCCGCGGCCCGGAGCGCCGCCGATGTCCCCGCCAGGCCACAGCCGACCACAAGCACATCGCATGTCTCGTCCCATGCTTCCGCATCGGCGTCATCGACCTTCCGCGCCTCCGATACCGGGATCGAGGTCGAACATTCGTCGTTGAAATAGGGGAAGTCCGCCGCGGCTCCCGTCACATCCTGACTCATGCCTTCATCTCTCCCTGCACAACGGCTTCGCCGTCGACAACGACCCGTTTGAGTTGCCGGTGGAAATTGGCCACCACCGCTTCCTGGATCGGATTGGTGACCGATCCGCGAAAACCGCTCGACTTCATGCCCGAATGCACATCAGCGATGTTGATGAAATCCTGTTCGAAGATCTTGGGCCAGTCGGCGTCCCGCCAATCCTCGACCACCTGGGTCACGGCATCGATATCCGGCTCCTGTCCCGGCCCATAACGCTGAAGGACGAAGACGTCGAAGCGGCAGCGATCCACATTACGGCCATCGGGCCGCGATCGGTAGACCAGGAAACTGTCCGGCGCGGGAAGCAGAACCATGTTCGGAAAGATGTGCCAATCCTGTCCCGCGCGGCGCACATCGTCATAGGTGATGGGCGGGCGTTCGATGCCTTCCTTCAGCGCTTCCTCATGCTGGAATGCGCCAAGGCGCACCATGATTTCGGAAAACTCCGCATCCTCGGGAACCTCGGTCAGGATGCGCTGCGCTCCGCGCGCATCGGCCGGCGTCACCAGGGCTTGCAGCGTGACATCGAGCTGCTCGAAGAACTTTGCGATATTGGGGCGCAGATCGTCCGGTGTCGGCAAATCCGTCAGCGGACTGGGAACGCCGAGCGGCAGGCGGATCTCGCTGTCGCGGAACATGCCGTGCAGGCCATGGATGTCGCAGACGGTGCGCCCGTCGGTGTAGGGTTCCATATGATTGTGCGTGCACTGGGCATGATAGGCTTCCATGAACGCCTCCAGCGCGACCTTCCAGTTCGCATCCAGCATGACGCTCCTGCGCCAGCGATAGCGCATCTGGTCCTGCCGAAAGGGCGCCAGCGCGGCGGAAATGGGGCGCAGATAATCCTCAAGCGGCTGGACGTCGGGGTCGAGGGAGATGAACACCCACCCTTGCCACAGGCCGACCTTTACAGGCTCGAGCGCGACATCGGCGTCCGCGACATTCGTGAAATCGTCGCGCCATGGGATGCGGTCGATGCTGCCGTCCAGCTTCCAACGCCAGCCATGATATTTGCAGAACAGACGCTGCGTCTTGCCGCAGCCTTCGAGCAGCCGGCGGCCGCGATGCTGGCAGACATTGTGGAAGGCCTTGATCTCCGTGTCCGATGATCGCAGCACGACGACGGTTTCGTCGAGAATGTCGTAAGTGACGAAACTGCCGAGCGATTCCAGATCCTGCTCACGGCACACCATCTGCCACGCCGCCGGCCAGAGACGCTCATTCTCCAGCCTGGCGAAAGCTTCCGAATGATAGACGCTCTTGTCGAGGAATGTGCCGGGCGCGCCGGGCGTCCGGCGCGGGCTGAGCTTGACAGCGGGACTGGGGCTTTCGACGGCCATAGATTCTCTCCACCTGCTGCTGCGCGATTGTCACACTTCCTTATACAGCAATGGATACTTAACTGTTCCCCTGAGGCGGGCTTGTCAAGATACCATGCGTGAGGAGCGCTTCAAAACTGGCGGCGAAGCTGCGTGCCGCCGCTCGCCGCTCTTTCTCGGTGGCTCCGGTGGATACGACCAGCGTCGCCGCCAGCCACATGGCGAGGGTGACGGCGGCGGCATGTTCCGGCGGAATGCCATCCCGCAAACCTCCCCCGGCGGCGACCTCCGACCAGTAGCGCACGCCGTTTTTGAACATCGCGTTTTCGCGCGGGTCCTCGCGCAGCATGCCGAGCAGGACCGACCTGATCAGGTCCGGATTGTCTGCGGCGAGGCCGGCGACCAGGCCGTAAGGCTGGGAGAGATAGCTGGTGTCGCCGCCCGCCAGCGCGGCAAGCTCCGTCACCACGAATCGCTCCGTTTCCTCCAGCAGCATCTCCTGCGTCGGGAAATGATGATAGACGGTGCGCCGCGTCGTGCCTGCATGCTCCGCCACGGCGCTGACCGTCACGCCGAGCAGCCCCCGCTGCGACCATAACGACACGGCGCTGGCCAGCAGGCGCCGCCTCGTCCTTTGCCCGTTAATGCGCGTCTTTCGCTGTACCTGCGCGTCTTCCATCGTCATTGCCATGCCAGTTGCGCCCATTTCAGGCAACCTTATCAAGCGCGATGCTGATGGAGGCGCAAAGACGCCGGATCACATATGCAATAAAATAGGGGGCCGGTGGACGGGAAGCTTACATCATGTTTGCTTGCTTGAAACGAAGATAAATGCGGCGGGAGATGGAAACGATGCGGCATTCGCTGTTCGACCTGACGGGCGGCTTCGCGCGCTTCTGGTCGGCGGGACAGGCGATAAAGCACAATCCGCAGGCAATCGAGATGCGCCGGCAAGGCACATCCTTGCGCCGCATCCGGGGCGTCGCGCCCGGCATCTGACCGCACGGTCCCCTTTCAGGAGAGAAGGCAATGGATTTCAGAATCGCAGGAAAGGTCGCGTTCGTCGCGGGCGGGAGCAAGGGCATGGGGCGCGAGGCCGCGCTGGCGCTGGCCGCTGAAGGATGCAAGGTGCTGATCGTGGCGCGCGGGCAGGAAGCGATCGACGCGGCCGTGGCGGACATTCGGAGCCAGGGCGGAACAGCGCAGGGCGTGTCGGCGGACCTGACGAGCCGCGAGGGCATAAACAAGGCGCTCGATATCTGCCGGTCGCACTGGGACATGCCCGATATCGTCGTCAGCCAGACCAAGCAATATCATGAAGGCCGCGCTATCGACATGGACCCGGAGCAGGTGGAAGACATGTTCCGCACGGTGACGATGAGCGCGGTCTATCTGGCGCAGGCCACGGTCCCCGCCATGCAGGCGAAGAAATGGGGGCGCTTCGTCCATATCGGGTCGGGCACCGCCAAGGAACCCGAGGCCCGCTTTCCCCATGCGGTGGCGAATGTCGCCCGTCCCGCGACGAGCGGCTTCCTCAAGACGCTGTCCTTCGAAGTCGCGGTCGACGGCGTTACCGTCAATACGGTCGCTCCAGGCTGGATCTACACGCCGGGCATGGAACATTTCTTTTCCGAACATGGCTGGTCGATGGAACAGGCCAACGCATGGTTGAAGGACACGATCGGCGTCCCCGCCGGACGGCCCGGCAAGGCGGAGGAGATCGGCGCGACAGTCGCCTATCTCTGTTCCGATCAGGCTGGCTACATCACGGGCACGTGGCTGGTGGTGGACGGCGGCAATCACTTCTCTATCATGTAGAGAATGGCTTCCGCTTTGGTGTGGCATGGCTGTCACATTAAGGTTTGACTCGAGTCCGGCGCCATCATAGGAGCGGACAGACGAGAACAGGGCAACGCCTGAGGCCCGGCAGAAGGGGCGCCTTGCCGCGAAATGCGGATCGAAAGGGCCGCCGGCTGCCAGGCCCGGCAAATCTTGGGAGTGGATCGGGTGACGAACAGCTACGCGCCGGACGCGGGAACGTTGATGGACATATTCCGGCGGATGGCCCTTCTGAAGGGCAATGACGAGCGGTCGCGCAAGCTGCTCGCCACCGGGCGGGTGGTCGCCCCCTATTACAGCTATCGCGGACAGGAGGTCATTCCCTCCTCGGTTTCCGCCGCGCTGCGCGACGACGACTATATCTGCACCATCTATCGCGGCATCCACGACATGCTGGCCAAAGGCATGCCCCTGAAGCAGCTGTGGGCGGAAGTCGCCGGACGCGAGGACGGCACCTGCAAGGGCAAGGGCGGGCCGATGCACCTCACCTACCCGGCCAAGGGCATCATGGTCACGACGGGCATCGTCGGTTCCTCCATGCCGATCGCCAACGGGCTCGCCTGGGGCTCGCAGCTGGACGGCAATGATCGCGTGACGGTCGCCTATTTCGGCGACGGCGCCTCCAATATCGGCGCTTTCCACGAAGCGCTGAATCTGGCGGCCGTGTGGAAGCTGCCGGTGGTGTTCGTGTGCCAGAACAACCGCTATGGCGAGCATACCGCCTATGCCACGGCGACCTCCGCCAAGCGCATCGCCGACCGCGCGGTCGGCTACGACATTCCCGGCGTGCGGGTGGACGGCAACGATCCGCACGCAATGTATGCCGCGGCGGCCGAAGCCATTGCGCGGGCGCGAGGCGGCGAAGGGCCGACCCTGATCGAGGCGATGACCTTCCGATTCCACGGGCATGTGATGGGCGATGCCGACGGCTATATGGACAAGGCGGAGAAGCAGGCGGCGATCGCGGCCGATCCCTATCCGCGTTTCCGCGCGCAACTGATCGCGGACAATGTCGCGGACGAGGCGACACTCGCGAAGATCGAGGCCGATGTCGAAGCAGCCATAGACGAAGCGGTCGAGTTCGCGCTCGCCTCCCCCTTCCCCAGCACAGATGAACTCCGGCGCGACGTGTTCGCCGACGACAGCATCGTTCCCGAGGAGAGCTTCGCATGACCGACGCCGCAACACAGACCAGGCCGCAGGCGGAGAAGACGGCACAGATCACGATCGTCGAAGCGCTCAACCGCGCCTTCGTCGACGCGATGGAGGCAGACGAGAAGGTGCTGCTGCTGGGCGAGGACGTGGCCGATCCGGAAGATGGCGGCGTCGTCGGCATCTCAAAGGGCCTCTCGACCCGCTTCGGCAATCATCGCGTGCGCTCCACCCCGATCGCGGAACAGGCGATCGTCGGCGCGGCGATCGGCGCCAGCCTGATCGGATACAGGCCGGTGGCCGAGATCATGCTGATGAACTTCTCGACGGTCGCCATGGACATGATCGTCAACCATGCCGCCAAGCTACGCTTCATGTCGGGCGGACAGACCGGCGTGCCGATCACCATCCGCATGATGACGGGATCGGGCATCGCATCGGGCGGCCAGCATTCCGACTATCTGGAAGCCTGGTTCTCCCATGTTGCGGGCCTGAAGGTCGTCGCGCCCTCCACGCCGGAGGACGCCTATGGCCTGCTGCGCGCCTGCATCGACGATCCCGATCCGTGCATTTTCATCGAAAACCTGCTGCTTTACGGCTCCAAGGGACCGGCGCCGCAAGCCGGGCACAAGGTCGAAATCGGCAAGGCGGCGATCCGGCGCGAGGGCAGCGACCTCACCATCGTTTCCTATTCCCGGCTGGCGGTCGAGGCGCAGGCAGCGGCGGCCAGGCTGGCCGAGGACGGCATCTCCGCGGAAGTGATCGATCTGCGCTCCATACAGCCCTGGGACAAGGAGGCCGTCCTGGCATCCGTCGCGAAGACGGGCCGCCTCCTGGTGGTGCATGAAGCGACCAAACCTTTCGGCGCCGGCGCCGAGATCGCCGCGACGGTGAACCATGAACTGTTCGGCAGGCTCAAGGCCCCTGTCCACCGTCTGGGCGGCGCGTTTTGCGCGGTGCCCTTCTCGCGTCCGCTCGAAACGGCCTTCGCGCCCGACGCCGCCCGCATCGTCGATGCGGCCAAGTCTCTTTGTGCCTAGAGGAATAGAATGACGACCGAAGTCCTGCTTCCCAAGATCGGTTTCTCGATGAGCGAAGGCACGCTTGCCGAATGGCTGGTGCCCGATGGCGGAGAGGCCGTGGAGGGCCAGCCACTGTTCCTGCTGGAAAGCGACAAATCCGCGACCGAGATCGAGGCCCCGGCATCGGGCGTGCTGAAGATCATCGCCCAGCCGGGCGAAACCCATGAGGTCGGCACCGTCATCGCGACGATCGGCTAGTTGCGCCTGCCCGGCGGTGTCGGGCAGGCATCCCCTATAGCGTCTCGTCCTATAGCGTTTCGCCGCCGTCGGTGACGATGGTGCGGCCATTGATGAAGACGCCCGCACGCGAACACAGGAAGATGGCGAGGCCGCCCATGTCCTCGATCGTGCCCAGGCGCTTGAGCGGCGTGTTGAGCCGCCACGCCTCGCGATACTCCTCCGGCAGCGGGCCGTTCAGGCGCGACGGGAACCAGCCCGGCGCGATGCCGTTCACCGTGATCCGGTGATCGCCGAACGCGCGCGCCATGATACGCGTCAGCTGCTCCACGCCCGCCTTGGACGGCCCATAGGCCACGGAGTCCGTCGCGACCACGGTGGCAGCAACCGAACTCAGGTTGATGACCCGCGCATAATCCTCATCGGTGCCCGCGGCGCTCAGCAGGGGCAGCAGCTTGCGGGTGAGGAAGAAGGGCGCCTTGAGATTAAGGTCCATGACCCGGTCCCACGCCGCCTCCGAAAACTCCTCTATCGCCTGCCCCCAACTGGTGCCAGCATTGTTGACCAGGATATGGAGGGCCGGTTCGCGTTCCGCCAACTCCGCCGCGATCCGATCGATCTCGGCCATTTTGGACAGGTCGCCGGGAAGCGGCAGACACTCCCCCAAAGCGCCTATTTCCCGCGCAGCCTCCTCAAGCCGGTCGAGCTTGCGGCCAGTGATGTAGACCTTCACGCCGTTCGCGGCGAAGGTTGCGGCGATCATCCGGCCGATGCCGCTGCTGCCCCCTGTGACAAGCGCCACCTTGCCGCGCACGTTGAACAGGTTTCCAATGTCGAGTGTCACAGGCTGTCTCCATCCAGAGTGGAAAGGGTCCGGGACGGTCCGCCCGCCTCCTCACCCATTGCATTGGCAAGCGCGGCAGCGAGCTGCGGCACCTCGGCCAGGGAGCGCACCATGTCGTTAAGATGCGTGCAGCCCTCCGTCCGCGCGAGTTCGGTGAGCACCGTCTGACGCAGCGTGCTCAGCGATGTCCCCACGAGCCGCCCCAGATTGAGGATCGCTCCGGGGCATTCGTCGAAGGGCAGGATGCGCGGATCGGCCTCGATCGACAGCAGGGTCTGGCTATTCCGGTCAGCCGTCGCGGTGATGAGATATTCATGCACCGCCATGCGCGGCCCCGAAGGCGTTGAAGCGCTATCCTGGAAATGCACGTCGATGACGATCCGTTCGCCCAGCCGGACGTCGATCCGCCGCGCGCGCCGGCTTGCAGGCCCCTCCTGCGCCGCCAGGACATGCCAGGAGAAAGCGTCGCGCCCATCGTCCAGCGGTTCCACCGGCATGGAATTTTGCTGCGGCCGGGAATCGCCCTCGGACAGGGCGGAGGAGCCGGGGCGGAACCCAAGGCAGACCCCAGCCATGCGCATGCGCCGCTCGCGTGCGCCGGGTTCTTTCATAAACGCCTCCTCCCAGTCGGGAAGCCAGTGGGACCAGGCCCATCCCGCGACCAGGCTGGAGCCGGCTATGTCGTCGAGCAGCAGGTATAGCGGCGTGCCGGCCGCGCGCTCTTCGGGAAGCGCCTCGATGATGGCGGCACGAAGCTGCCCGCCCGCCCGAGCCCCGACCAGCCGCTCGATACCGGGCCGCGCCGCATCGGACGAAATCGCGAGTATCTCCCGCGCGCTGCTGAGCCGCGCCGTGAAACGGTCCTCTCCCAGGATCAGGGGGGCGTCCACGTCGGCAAGGGTCATCAGGTCGCGCGCGCGGCCATGCTGGACCATCGGCGCCTCCCGGCCGTCCGGCCAGGTCGTATCGATGGTCGATGTGCGACGGATGGAGAAGCGCGCGCGCGGCGGCGTCGGCGGCGCCGGTCCATTGACTATGGGCAAATCCGTATCGTTCATGGAAACTTTCGTTCTCCCGGGGACGATGAGATGGCCGACCCTTGGGCCGAACGCCGATGGCCGGTCTGCCGCCGTCCCTGCGGCTGGCCGGCCGGGGCGCTGACCGCCGGCCCGTCGGTCGTGTCGCCAAGCAGTGGCACGACACCATCCGTTCGATAAGCTAATTCAGCAATGCCGCGTTTCCCATCGCTCATATGATGACGCGGCTGTCGGATATGATGGCATCGAAAGGACCGCTTGCCCCGGCCGCCAGATCATGCTTGCGATAACGGCAGAGGACAAGGGCGCTCGATGCAGAATGCGATAGAGCGCGCGGGATCGCTTTGGAGATTTGCGATGCATTTTGAACTGGACCCGGAACTGCAGGCCTTTCGCGAGGAGGTCCGCGCATTCGTGCGGGACAATCTGCCCGAGGACATGAAGGCCCGGCAGATGGCGGCCGGATCGATCTTTTGCAGTCATGACGATGAGAGGGCCTGGGCCAAGATATTGGCCAAGAAGGGCTGGCAGGTCTATTCCTGGCCCGTGGAACTGGGCGGCTGCGGCTGGAACGCGATGAAGAGTTTCGTGTTCGAGGATGAACTCTACAAGGGCTTTGCACCGCCCCTGTCCTTCAACACGCTCCATATGATCGGGCCGATCATCTACAAGCTGGGCTCGCAGGAGCAGAAGGACCATTTCCTGCCTCTCATGCGTCACGGCGATGTCTCCTGGGCGCAGGGCTTCTCCGAACCTGGGTCCGGTTCCGACCTCGCCTCGCTGCGTACGCGCGCCGATCTCGTCGGCGACAAATATGTCATCAATGGGCAGAAGATCTGGACCAGCGGCGCTCATGAGGCCGACTGGGGCTTCTTCCTGGTCAAGACCGACACGACGTGCAAGCCGCAACTGGGCATGAGCTTTCTGCTGGTCGACATGAAGACGCCGGGCATCACCGTGCGCACGATCCCGCAGATCAACAATGACGAGCATCATCTGTGCGAGGTGTTCCTCGAAAATGTCGAGGTCCCGGCCGGCAACCTGATCGGCGAGGCGGGCAAGGGCTGGACCTATGCCAAGATGCTGCTGGAGGGTGAGCGGACGGGCAGTTCCTATATCTTCTGGAACAAGCGCGAGATGCGCCGTCTCCTCGACATGGCCCGAGCGGAAAAGTTGAACGGCAACCCGATCGCACAGGATCCGGCCTTTCGCGCCCGACTGGCCGCGATTCAGGCGGAACTCACGGCGCTGGAATGGTCGGTGCTGCGCGTGCTCGCCGACGAGGAGTTCACCTATGGCACCGCGGCCGCATCCTCGGTGCTCAAGGTGCGCGGGTCCGAACTGCAACACGCCATCACCGAGGCGCAGGTCGACCTGATCGGGGAGAAGTCGCTGCGCGTCTATTCGGTGCACGATCTGCTGAGCGACGCCGGCACCCTGTGGCCGGACCATGTGGTGAACCGGACCAACATGGCCTTGCTGACGCGCGCCGCCACGATCTTCGGCGGCGCCAAGCAGGTACAGAAGAACATCATCGCCAAGGCGGCCTTCGGCCTCTGAACGAACAGGACGGGTCAGATTCCATGGATTTCAACTATTCCGACATGCAGCAGATGCTGCTCGACAGCGCCGGCAAACTGATCGCCGACACCTATACGCTGGAGGATATCCGCCATCAGCGCACGATCGCAAACGGCCTGAATGAGAAGAACTGGGCGCAGTTCGCTGAACTGGGCTGGCTTGCGCTGCCCATTCCAGAGGATGCCGGCGGACTTGGCTGCGGGCTTGAGGATGTCGTCGTCCTGTCGACCGCGCTGGGCCGCGGCCTGGCGGTCGAACCCTATGTCAGCACCGTGGTGGTCGGCGGTCATATCGTCGGCGCCCTGGCCGATGAGGATGCGCGCAACGCGCTGCTCGGCCAGGTCGCGACCGGAGCGGCGCGGATCGCGCTGGCGCATGGCGAGCCGGGCGAGCGGTTCGGCGACGGCGGCGCGCGATCGACCCAGGCTGTGCCGTCGGGCAACGGCTTTGCGCTCACGGGCAGGAAGATGCTGGTGCTTGATGCCCCCTCCGCCACGCATATCATCGTCTCCGCCACGCTGGATGACGGCAGCATGGGGCTGTTCCTCGCGCCTCGCGATGCAAGCGGAATCAGCGACGAGAGCTATGCGCTGGTTGACGGCGCGGCCGCGTCCGACCTGTTTCTGGACGGCGTGCAAGTCGATGCCGGCGCGCTGATCGCGAGCGGCAGCGCGGCGGAGACATTGCTGTCGGAAGCGAGCGACCGGGCCGCGATAGCGCTGATGGCGCAGGCCGTCGGCGCGATGGAAGGCTGCAACGATGTCAGCGCGGAATATATCAAGGAGCGCAAGCAATTCGGCCAGCCGATCGGCAAGTTCCAGGCCTTGCAGCACATCATGGCCGACATGTTCGTGTCCACCCATCAGGCGCGCTCGATGGTCTATTACGCCCTCGCCCATCTCGACGCCTCACCGGAGGACCGGCAAGCCGCCGTCTCGGCCGCGAAGGTACTGGTAGGAACGGCCGCGCAACTCGTGTCGCGGTCCGGCATCCAGTTGCATGGCGGCTACGGCGTGACCGACGAATATATCGTCAGCCATTACTACCGCCGCCTGCTGGCGCTGGAAAAGCTGTTCGGGGACATCGACCATCATGTGCGGCGTCTGGCCGTCCATATGTTCGATCGCGCCGACGCATAAAAAGCCCGCGAAACAGCGTCACGAACAGGAGCAGCGGAACCGTGCCACAGGAATGCGGCCCGGCTCCGCCGCCCTATTCAGGCGCCCGTGAACTCCGGACTGCGCTTGCTCAGGAACGCATCGATCGCTTCATGATGATCGGGCGTTTCATGCACGAGCGCCTGTAGCGCGGCCGACATTTCCAGCACCTCCGTCAGGCGCATGGCCTGCGCATCGATGAGCAGCCGCTTGGCGACACGCAGCGAGCGCGGCGGATTTGCCGCGACCCGCTTCGCAAGCTTGAGCGCTTCGTCCATCAGCGATTCCGCCGGTACGACGCGGGACACCAGGCCGAATTCAAGCGCTTCCTGCGCGCTCAGCGTATCGCCGGTGAACAGCATCTCAGCAGCGCGGGCATAACCCACGGCGCGCGGCAATGCCCAGGCGCCGCCGTCGCCGGGCACCAGACCCATCTTGATGAAGCCCGCCGCGAATTTCGCCGTGTCCGCGGCGATGCGCATGTCGCAGAAACAGGCCAGATCATTGCCCAGCCCGATGGCAAAGCCGTTCACCGCGGCGATCAAGGGAATTTCGCTTTCGTAGAAGGCGCGCGAAATCTTCTGCACGCCGCGGCGATAGTTGGATCGGGTGCCCAGCGGCGTGTCCAGCGGACCGATACCGTTGCGATCCTTCATGCTTTGCAGATTGCCGCCCGCCGAAAAGGCCCGTCCCGCCCCGGTGAGGATGCCTACGCTGACGGATTCGTCTTCGTTCAGGCTCTCCAGCGCGTTAACCAGATCGCTGCAATCCTCATGCTCCGCGATGGCGTTCATCGTGTCGGGATGATTGAGAGTCAGGATCGCGATGCGGCCTTGCCGCTCTATTTTCACATAGTCGCCCAAATGCTTTCCCCATGGCTGATCCGGCTAAACCGCCGATAGCGCCTCATGCGCCAGTTCGCGCCGGTCCGCAACATTCCGCAGGCGCATCCGTCGCGGCCGGAGACCATTCGATCACCATCGGGATAAATGCACGGGTCCGCCCTGTTTTCGCTGGTGTCCTCGACAAATGAGGATTGCATTATGTAATTTCAGACAGACCCTGCGAATCTTGTGAATCACGCCCAGGGTCATGCTGCCGAGGAGAGACGCTATGGCTACCCTGCCCTACACCGTATATGATGCCGACCATCATCTGTACGAGCCTGAGGAGGCGTTCACCCGCCACCTGCCGAAAGAATTCCAGGATGACTTTTATTTCGTGAAGAAGGGCAATCGCACGAAACTCGTCATCGGAGGGATGCTGTCCGAATATATCCCGAATCCGACCTTCGAGGTCGTAGCCGCCCCCGGCACGCACGAAAAATGGTATCGCGGCGCCAATGTGGAAGGCCTGACGATGCGCGAACTCGCGGGCGAACCGCTCCGTCCTCCGGCCGAATGGCGTTCAGGCGACGGCCGAATCGCGCTCATGGACCGGCAGGGGGTGCATGCGTGCCTGGTGTTCCCGACGCTTGCCTCGGTCATCGAGGACCGCCTGAATCACAAGCCGCAAGTGATGGCGGCCTTGTTCCACTCGCTCAACATGTGGACGCGTGAGGAGTGGGGTTTCGCCCGCGAGAACCGCCTGTTCTCCGTGCCGATGATCAACCTGGCCGACATCGACGCCGCCATTGCCGAGTTGGAATTCGTGATGAAGGCCGGCGCTCGCACCATCGGCGTCCGCCCCGCGCCTGTGCCGAACAGCCGCGGCGTGACGCGCTCCTTCGGCTATCCTGAGTTCGATCCTTTCTGGGCGCGGGTTGCCGAGGCGGGAATTTTCGTCAACCTCCATGCATCCGATTCGGGCTATGACGTGATCAACCGCATGTGGTCCGGCGGCGGTACGGAATTCGTCGCCTTCCAGAACGATCCGCACAAGCTGACGCTCGACACGCTCGGCCGCGCAGTCGCCGATTCGCTATCGGCGCTGATTTGCCATGGCGTGTTCGCGCGCCATCCGAACCTGCGTGTGGTGTCGGTCGAAAACGGGGCGAGCTGGGTCGCGCCGCTCTTCTATCGCCTCAACCATGTCTATGGTCAGATGCCCAAATCCTTCAAGGAGCATCCGCACGAGACTTTCCGCCGCCACATCTTCGTCGCGCCCTTTTACGAGGACGATACGGAAGAGCTGAAGAAATGCGTGCCGGCCAATCGCATCCTGTTCGGCAGCGACTACCCGCATCCGGAAGGCCTGGCCGATCCGCTGGAGTATGTGAAAGAATTCCCTACCTACAACGATAATGAGATCAAGCGGGTCTTCCACAGCAATCTGAAGGGCCTGCTTGAAGGAGCGCGCGACGAAGCGGCGTGACTATAGCTACCCGCCCGCCTCGGCGGGCGGGATAGAGGCCGGACCGCGTAAAAGAACAAATAGAGAGGCAGCCTGTTATGAAAATGGAAGATCTGATCATCGTCAGCGTTGACGATCACATCGTCGAGCCGGGCGATATGTGGGATGGGCATCTGAGCGTCCAGCACAAGCATCTCGCGCCCAAGATGCTGCGCGACCCGGACGGTTCGGACTATTGGGTGTTCGAAGGCCGGCGCGCGGCGCAGGGCGGACTCAACGCCGTGGTCGGCCGGCCCAAGGAAGAATATGGGATGGAGCCGGTCGCGCTCGACCAGATGCGCAAGGGCGTCTACAACATAGACGCGCGCATAGAGGACATGAACGTCAACGGCATCCTGACGTCGCTCAACTTCCCCAGCATCGTCACCTTCGACGGCGGCCTGTTCCTGAGCTTCGAGAACAAGGAAACCGCCCGCATCCTGGTGTCGGCCTATAATGACTGGCATATCGACGAATGGTGCGGGTCCTATCCCGGCCGCAACATCCCCAATGCTATCCTCCCCTATTGGGATATCCCCGCGACCGTCGCCGAGATCGAGCGCGTGGCGAAGAAGGGCTGTCACTCCATCACCTTTTCCGACAATCCCACCGCCAAGGGGCAGCCGAGCATTCACGACGCGCATTGGGCGCCGATGTGGAAGGCCTGCGCCGACAATGAAGTCGTCATCAACATCCATATCGGCTCGGGCGCGCAGGCGCCCCATGCCTCGCCGCTGACGCCGATCGAGGCGTGGATCACGACCATGCCGATCTCCATCGTCAATTCCGCAGCCGACTGGCTGCACCTTCAGGCGCTGCATCAATATCCGCTGAAGATATCGCTGTCGGAAGGGGGCATCGGCTGGATTCCCTATTTCCTCGAGCGTGCGGAATATACGCACAATCATCACAAGGCTTGGACGCACGCCAATTTCGGGGGCAAGACTCCGACCGAAATCTTCCGCGAACATTTTCTGACCTGCTTCATCGAGGACAAATTCGGTCTCGATAATCTAGGTGCGGTCGGTGAGGATATCGTGGCCTATGAATGCGACTATCCGCATTCCGACACGCAGTGGCCGCGCGTTCCGGAACATCTCTACGACACCGTCAAACATCTGTCCGACGCGCAGATCGACAAGGTTACGCATCTCAATGCTCTGAAATTCTACAATTACGATGCATTCGACAAGATGGGCGGCCGCGAAAATTGCACCGTAAAGGCGTTACGCGCGCAGGCCGGTCATGTGAACACGGACGAAGTGGCGCTCGCCGGCGCGGCACCGGTGGAGAAAGGCGCCGAACCGCGCCCCGTCACGTCGGGCGATATCCTGGCGATGTTCGCGTCGGTCAATGCCAAGAGCAACGAAAAAGTCGAAGCCTGATCGACCGCACATTCCGGCCTGAAAGGCCGCGCGCCCGTATGAGCGAGATGGGAACGTCAAGCTCGATACGGGGCGCTCTACCATAAGCACGGTCGTGAGCGGCGGCCGCTTCCTGGCGACGGCCGAGCCGGTCAGGCACCGATCAGTGCCTGACGGCGAACGCAGCGACAGCCGCCTGCGCCTCCTCGCTCGCCGCGACGCGGGACGCCCCCTCCGCCTCCAGCGCAAGACCCTCTGAAAGCGGCAGGTCGAGACCGCCGAGCATCGCGCGCCGGATTTCCGACTGCGCGGCCCTGCCGCCGCGCGAGCAGCGATCCGCCAGCGCGACGGCGGCCGCCTGCACATCCTCCGCCACGCCGTTGACCAGGCCAATCGCTTCCGCCCGCGCGGCATCGATCATTTCGCCGGTCAACGCCATGTGCAAGGCGCGGCCGACGCCCACCAGCCGGGGGAGCAACTGGGTGCCGCCATAGGCGGGCATCAGCGCATGGGTGACTTCCGGCAATCCCAGGCGGGCGTCCGGCGCGGCGACGCGGAAGGTGCAGGCCATTCCGATCTCCAGCCCGCCGCCCAATGCCAACCCGTTGAACGCCGCTACGCTGACCTTCGGATAGGCGATAAGCCGCAGCATGAGACGATGCATCCGCGCGATCCGCGCATCGGGATCGCCGCCGCCTTCCTTGAGGTCGGAACCGACGCAGAAGGCGCGGCCGGTGCCTATGATCACCAGCGCGCGGACAGCCGCGTCTTCCTCGAAGCGATCCAGCGCATCCTCGATCTCGTCCACCATCGCTTCGTTGATGGCGTTGAGAACCTTGGGCCGGTCCAGGCGAATGATAGCGATACCATCCGCCATCGTCGTTTCCGTCATATTCATGACAGCAGCTTTTCGCGGATAAGCCGGCGCTTGCCTTCGTCCACGCCGAGCATGTCGGTCAGATAGGCGTCGACCGAGCCGGATTTCTCCCCCAGCGCCGCCCAGCAGCGTGCGATATAGGCTTCCTCCACGGTCAGCAGCGCGTGCATGGCCTCCTCGGCGATGACCCGGTTGTATCTTTTCTCCATGTTGCGGCGCAGACGGGGCAGCCGCTTGGCGATGTTGCCCGCCTCGTTGCTCAGCAGATAATCTTCCAGCGCATCGTCGGGATGGACGCCCAGGACATGATGGGTCAGCGCCGCCAGGATGCCGGTCCGGTCCTTGCCCGCCGCACAGTGGATGAGGATGCCGCCATCCTGCGACGCCAGCGCGTCGAAATAGCGGCGGAACATGGCGACATGGCGCGGATCATAAGGCATTTCGCCATAGTGCGTGATCATGAACGCCCGCATCGACTGGGGGCTGAAATCGCTGTTGCGGAAGGCGGCGATATGCGGCGCCTCACCCTTGACGCCCTGATCTTCCTCCGGCTCCTCGATCACGCCGAAGGCGAGCTTGCCGATCCAGGCGCTCGGTTCCTCCCGCTGCTCCTCGGGATGGCGCAGGTCGGTGACGGTCAGGATGCCGAGGCGGCCGATCCTTTCGACATCGCCTTCGGTCGCGTGCGCATGATGGGCGGAGCGGAACAGCCTGCCGGTGGCGACGCGGGCGCCGTCCGCCGCACGCCATCCGCCATAATCGCGAAAATTGTGGACGGCATCCAGCTTCAGCACCCGTTCCCAAAGGGTGGTCATGGCAATGTCACTCCTGAAATGGCGGCGCGATAGTCCCGCGCCAGACGCTCGACGAGTTTTCCGGCGGGCAGTATGTCGTCGATCCCCGCCACGCCCTGCCCCGCCGACCAGATTTCCTTCCACGGCCTGACAGGCGATCCGTCCGGCGCGGCATCCAGCTTTGGATGACGCAGATCGAGCGCCTTGGGATCAAGGCCGTGACGACGCAGCGACGCATTGAGGAAGGAGGCGGGCGTTCCGCTCATGGCGGCCGTCGCGGTCACGTCCGATGCGCCTGCTTCCACGATCATCGAACGGTGGTCCCGATCGACATTCGCCTCGTCCGTTGCGAGGAAGCGCGTTCCCATATATGCGAAATCCGCGCCCGCGACAATCGCGGCGGCGACATCGCGCCCGGTCGACAGCCCCCCCGCCAGCAGGAGCGCGCCGTCATATCGTTTGCGCGCATCAGCCAGAAACGCGAATGGATTGAGGAAGCCGGTATGGCCGCCCGCCCCGCCGGTCAGCAGGATGATGCCGTCGACCCCCGCCTCCGCCGCGATCTCGACATGACGCGCGCTCGCCGCATCGTGGAAGACGAGCCCGCCATAGTCGTGCACCGCTTTCACGACTTCCCGGTCCGCGCCGAATGACGTGATGACGAGCGGAACACGGCGCCGCACCGTGACGGCCAGGTCGTCGGCGAGGCGGGTGTTGATCTTCGCGACGATCAGGTTGACGCCGAAGGCCGCATCGTCCGGCCCGCGCGCCTGTTCAATCTCCCCGAGCCAGCCCTCATATTCGTCAGCCGACCGGGCGTTGAGCGCGGGAAAGGTGCCGATCGCGCCTGCCCGGCAAGTCTCTATGACAAGCCGTGCGCTCGACGCGATCAGCATCGGCGCGGCCACGACGGGCACCTTCAGATTGGGCAGCAGGGGGGCGGGGATCGGCATCAGCCCGCCGCCTCGGTTTCCAGCCCGTCCAGCATCGCGTCGACTTCCGCGCCCTTGGGAAAACCTTGGAAGACCGCGAAATGCAGCGCGAATTCGCGCAGTTCCGGCATGGTCACGTCGCCCGCACGCAAGGCGGCGCGCACATAGGTCTGCATGGCGATCGGCGAACGAGCGGCGCAGACGCAGGCCAAGGTTATCCATAATCGCGAACGGCGGTCGAGGCCCGGACGGCTCCACACTTCCGAAAAGACGAAATCGCGGCCCGCTGCGCGCAGGGGCGTCACGGGCGGCAGGGCCTCCATGCCGAGCAGGGCCTGCACCATCGCATCGCCGCGCGCGGCGCGCTCGGGATTCTCCGGGGAAAAGCTGAAATCACCCATAGCTGCCTCTCAGTTCGAAAAACGGGGGGGCGCGCAGCATCTTTTCCGGAATGCTCGCCAGCCTTTCCTGAAAGTCCGGACTCGCCGCGGCGACGCTGCCGCCAGGCTCTTCCGGAAACTCATGCGGTGCCTTTAGGTCGAAGCCGCTGCAAAACCCCTTCCCCGCCCCCGTCAACACCACCGCATGGGCGGATCGATCATTGACCAGCGCATCGCATATGGCGTGAAAATCGTCGATCCACTCCCGGTTGATCGCATTCATCCGCTCCGGCCGATTGAGAGTGATCACGCCGATGCCCGGCCCGGGCGTGGAAAATTCGACCGCTGCCATGCTTGTCCTCCTGCCCTCAATCCTGACCGATGCGGATGACGACCTTACCGAGCGAAGCGCCCTTCGACGCGGCCGTCATCGCCGCCCGGAAATCGGCAAAGTCGAAGATGCTGCCGACCGGGGGATGCAGTCCGTCCGCGCACCAGCGGGCAATCTGTTCGTCATTGGCGAGCGCCTTGTCAGGCTCCTTGATATGGAATTGCCGGATGTCGACCCCCACCAGGGCAGCACCCTTGAGCAGCGGCAGATTGGCGGGCAGGCGCGGAATGTCGCCGCCCGCAAAGCCGATCACGAGATGCCGCCCGCCCCACGCCAGACTGCGGAAGGCCGGTTCGAACAAGATGCCGCCGACCGGATCGAACACGACATCGACGCCGCGCCCGCCGGTCAGCGCCTTGAGCGAATCGCGCCAGTTGCCGACGCTGTAGTCAAGCACGTCGTCGGCGCCCTGCGCGCGGGCGAAGGCGCGCTTCGCCTCGCTGGAGGCTCCCGCGATCACCCGTGCTCCCAGACGCTTGCCGATCTGCACGGCGGCGGTTCCCACACCGCCCGCCGCGCCCAGCACCAGCAGCGTTTCGCCGGCCCCGAGCGCGGCCCGATCCTTCAGCGCGTGCAAGGCCGTCGAATAGTTGGAGCGATAGCTGGACGCCTGCTCGAAGCTCATGCCCTCCGGCATCGGAAAGACCTCGTCCCTTCCGGCAAGGATATGGTCGGCGAGGCATCCGCCGAAACGCGCCACGACAACCTTGTCCCCCGTCGCGATGCCGGCAACTCCGGGGCCGGCCGCAACGACCGTGCCGCTCGCTTCGGTTCCCGGCACGAAAGGCAGAGGGGGTTTCACCTGATAGCCGCCTGCCGCCAGCAGCACGTCCGCATAACCGAGGCTCGCGGCATGCACGCGAACGAGAATCTGGTTGCCGCCGGGATTCGGCATCGGCTGCTCGACCATCGTATAATGATCCGGTGGGCCAAGCGTATCCGCGCTGATCGTCCGCATTCTGGTTTCAGGTATCATGGGAAAACCTTATCGCTTAGCCGATCGGTCGACTCCGCCGACCGATAATCCCTCTCGGCGGATAACAAGCGGGCATCCGCCTGCCCATCCGAAAGCCCATCGCAAGGATGATGAATAGGAATCACTCTGCCCGCCTCCGCGAAGGCAGCTCGGCGGCGGGCAGGCAGGCCAATTCCACATCCGCCACCGGCTGATCGTGCCGCGAGGCCGCTTGATTGACCAAATTATCCTCTATTCATTAGACAGTTATCCAATCAGGACAGAAAGTCCATAGGAATAGGATGACGGGTCGGATCTCGCCAATCGCGTCGATATCTAAGCCGCTGGCGGACAGAGTCCCCGGAGCATCCGGGGAGCGGCGAAGCGATCCGCGCTCCCTATGGCGTTGAGCAGGGCCGATAGCTGCCGCCTGTCCAGCCTCCCCTCATCGGACCGGCGGCCGCAATCAAGCGTGATCTCGATCAGGCATCCCGTCAAAGCGTCGGGAGCATGAATCGCGACGAGCCGTGCAAGCCCGGACGCCGATGGCGGTTGCGCCGCTCCGACCGCGCGGACGAAGGCGTCCCGGCGGCATTCGTCCTGCGCGACGAGGGCGCGGACCGCATCGGTCAGCAGCATCGGCAGAAGCCCATCATCCCGCACCGCGGTTTCGGCCAGAGCAGGAACATTACCGCCTAGCGAGGCGATCAGCATGTCCCGGCGCGGACTGCCGACCATCAGGCCGCCCAGCTTGCCGCGCCCCGGCTCGACGATGCCGAAGCGTTCGAGGATGCGCACGCCTTCCCGAAAGACACGGCGGCTGACCCCGAAATCCGCGAGCAATTCCGCCTCCGTTCCCAGCCTCTCGCCCACGTCCAGGCTCCGGTTCGCGATCATCTGCGCAATGGCGCGGGCGACCGCCTCGGCTTTTTTTGCCGGTTGGACGAACTCATAAATGAGGGCGCCGTTTCCCGTCGCCGTCAGGCGATCCACAATGGCCGCGCCGCTCAGCCGGGCGGGTGAAAGCTCCGCGGCGAATGCCTCCCATATATCCATGGCGCGCGTCTGAAGGTCGCGCACCGCGCCGCGATCATAGTCGAGAATGGCCTGGATTTGCAGCATACGGCACTTTGCCACGGCGCGGCTCGCCCGCAGATAGGCGCCGTCGTCCAGAGTGGTCGTGCGGACGCGGTCGACATAACAATGCCGCAGCGCGCCGCCGAACAACCGCAGCAAGGGCGCGTCGGCAAGCTCGCTCATCCGGTCGACGATCTGCTTGAGGCGGCTCAGATGAACCCTGTCGTCCCGCGGGGATGCGGGATCGGCGAGCAACCCGGCAAGCCCGGCCGCGTCGTCGGCCTCTATGCGCTCCGTCGCCAGTTCCAGGATGCGTCCCTCGATCAGCCGCCGCGCGCGCAGCAGGCTGGGAAGGTCCGCGCCGCTCAGGAAAAGATAGTTGCGCAGCAGCGCAATGGCTGGGTCCAGCGCGCGCTCGCGAACATAAAGGCCGCCTTCGCGGCCCCGGCGGCTCTCCACCACCCCATTCCATTCGGCGATGGCGATGGCTTCGCGGATCACCGACCGGCTGGTGCCGAAATCCCGCGAAAGCTGCTCCTCATGACCCAGATAATGTCCCGCCGGCCAGGCGTTGGAGCGGATCACCGATTCCAGCCGCGCCGCCACCTGTTCACCGAGTTTCGCGGCGCCGCCCGCCATCAGCCTGCGATCGCGACCTGATCGTCTTCCACGCTGGTGCGCCGCATGTCGCGCCGGTATCTGTCCTCGGGAAAGGGCGTCGCGCGATGCATGGTGTCGCGATTGTCCCAGATGACGAGGTCGCCTTCGCGCCATTTATGGCTGTAGACGAATTCCGGCCGGGTCGCAAAAGCGGTCAGTTCGGCGAGCAGCGCCCGCCCCTCCGGATCGCTCATGCCCAGCACGTCGCGCCCATGCGAGGACAGATAGAGGCTGGTGCGCCCGCTCTTCGGATGGAACCGCACGAGCGGCTGCACCGATTCGGGAATGTTCGCCTTCTCGCTCTCGCTGAGCGGGGGGGCTCCCGCCTGCTCGCGCGACCAGCCGAGCGAATGGCGCACCTGTAGCCCGGCGATCCGCCGCCGCATCCGGTCGTCCAGCGCATCATAGGCAGCGCGCATGTCGGCAAATTCGGTATTTCCTCCCTCCGGGGGCACGATCTTCGCGGCCAGGAAGGTGTAGAGGCCGGGCGGGCTGCGGAAGCTGTTGTCCGAATGCCAGAGGCGCGCGGGCTTCTGCAACAGCCGCCGCTTGTCGTCGGCGCTCATCCGCTCGCCCTTCTCGTCGACATTGGAGATGTCGCTGAGTTCGTCGCGCTTGAGCCGCCGCGCGGTATCCTCGCGATGCACGGTGATCGACCGTTGCAGCGCGCCGAAACGCTTGCAGAATTCGATCTGCACATCGTCGGTCAGTGCCTGCTGGTCGCGGATCACGATGACCGCATATTCCTCCAGAGCGTCCTTGAGCGCTTCGATCACGGCGTCAGGCAGATTAGTGGTCAGCGTCAGCCCCGTGACCTCGGCGGCGAAATGCGGGTGCAGCTTGGCGATGTGCATGGGACATTCTCTCCTTCCGCGATAATATGATACCAATATCGCGTAGCATGCAAGAGGATTTGTATGATAAACTCCTTCAATCGGCGATATCCATGAAAATACGGGATGCCGCCTTCTTTTTATGATCCTATTATAAAATCATCATACGCGCGCGAACGGAGCGCATGCGGCCGTTTGCCGATGCGCCGCGATCATAGGGGAGAGATGTCAGCCCATGTGCCCATATCGAGAGGATCGCCCGTGCCAAAGCGCGATTGCAGGATCGATATGGCCGGATTGCGCCGGTCGATATCGGCCACGGCCTCGGCCGGCGTGCCGCCTTCAATCAGGAAGGCCTTAAGGAGGATCATGATGCCGCCAAGCCGGAACAGGTTGAACATCAACCAGAATTCCATGTCCCGCGCCTCTCGGCCGACGGCTTCCTCCCAGATGCGCAGCGTCTCCGCCGGACCGTGCAGCCCGCTGAGACGTCCGACCCCGACGCTGCCCACCCAATCATGGAGCAGCCACCAGCCAAGATCGCATTCCGCCCCGGCCAGGCTCACCATATCCCAGTCCAGCACGCCGACGCAGCGCGTGCCCTGGAACAGCATGTTCGTGCACCGCGCGTCGCCCCAGGAAAAACCCTCCGCCGGCGCCTGCGGGAAATTGGCCTCAAGCCATTCCCAGGCCTGCTCCAGGACTGGATAGTCGCGCTCACCGCGCGCGTGGTCATAATAGCGGCGCGCATAATCCATCTGCTGCCGCGCCGTGCCGATCCCATGCTCCTTGAGGAACTGGAACCGTTCGGCCGGCAACTGATGGAACCGCGCCATGGTCCGGATGGCATCCGTCCACAGCTTCGCCCGCTCCTGCTCATCCATGTCCGCCAGCCAACCGGACTGGTGATAAGGCGGATTGTCGGCGGGTATGAGGCCCTCCAGCTTTTCCATCACGAAAAAGCGCCGGCCCACGATGCTCTCATCTTCCTCGAAGCCGAAGACGCGCGGCGTCGGCACGCTCGGTTCGCCCTGCAACAGGTCATAGATGCGATGATGCAGGGAAATGTCGACGGCGGTGAACAGGCTGGTCCTGGGTTCCAGACGGACGACCAGGCCGGCGACATCCTGTAATTCCGGCGAGGAGCCGGAGACCGACAAGATCAGCGTCTCATTGTTGACGCCGGCGGATTCCGGCGATTTCATCGCGGTGATGGCAAGATCGGGCGCGTCGAACCGCTCCGCCAGCCAGCGGGTCAGGCCAGCCCTGGTTTCCTCCATGCCGAGCGTCACGGCCCTGATCGGCACGGCGATGCCGCGCCCCTCCCGGGACTCGATCATGCGACCACCGGGGGATTGCGGAAGGCGCGTTCGGATCGCTCCGTGAGGCCGATGGCTTCCTCCCCGTCCCATGTCCAGCGTGCGAAGGCGGGTACGAAATAGCCGGTGGGATTGTCCGGTTTCGCCCCGATATTCAGGCCCTGCATCTCATCGGCCATGGTCGAGAAGCCCGAATGCACGACCTCGCCCTCAAAATGATGTTCGCCAATGTCGGATCGCAGCACCAATTTCAGCTTTTCTCCCGCATATTGCAGTTCCCGTCCCAGGCGCGGGCACTCAACGACGCTCGCAAATTCATAGCGTCCGTCGATATAAACGAAGGCGGTGTCGAGCGTGACCTTGCCCTCCGGGTTCCACATGCGCTGCATGCCGAAACCCTTGCCGCTCGGGTAGAGTGCGCTTATCAGCGCGTGGCCCGCGAACTGGTCCATCCTGACACCGCGCTGGCCGCGCGAATGGTCGCGCACGCCCGTGCCGTTGAAAGGCTTCGTCTCGCCGTCGATCGTGATCGTGCCGCTCACCGTATAGAGTTGCTGATAATGATCCTTGGCCCAGGCCTGATCGGCCATCGATCCGCCGCCATGCTTGCTTTCCGCCGATGAATGGGCGTCCCATACCGGACCCGCCATGTCGAGTTGCAAATCGAACCCGAGGATCTCGCGCGCGCCGTCCTGAGCGAAGCCCGTCCGCAGCGCCTCTGGCGCGGTCCGATAGGCGATGCCGTCATAGGTCAGCCGCCAGCGCTTCCACGGCTCCAGGCACTGGGCCCGCAGATTGGGGCCGGCCGGACGCATATCCGCCGGAACGCGCATGTAGGATTTCGACCAGAGCGTCCCCTGATTGTTCGGCAGGTGCAACTGCACATAATCTTCCCAAATGCCGAAATCGTCCGGCCAGGTGCCCAGATGCAGCCACATGGAGATGCCCAGCGCCGGATCGCTCAGCGCGAACATCACATTCTCGGCGAAACGATATTGCCCGGTCGACTCGGCCATCATGCGCTCACGCGCGGGATCAAAACCGAGTGATAAATCTGTCACGACCATCTCTTATACTCTCCTTTCCTGACTCCACAGGCCAGGCTTTTTGTCATTCGCGTGGGTTGGGGATAGCCGGTATTGCGCGCCCCGCCGCCACCTCAACTGTTATCCATAAGTGGATACCTAGGGTCTCGTCACCCATAAGGGGGCGGCATCGGGTAAGCAATAGAAAGCGCAGCAGCAGGCGGCGTATGATAGCCCTGGCGATTACGGCGGGCTTCCAAGCGGCTTGGACGCCGTTGCCCCATAATGCCTCGCCCGGCACGCCCGCGACAGCATTATGGGAACCTATATGCCTGATATGACGATCGCCATGGACAAGCCGAAAGGACAGCGTGCCGGATGGACAAGATATCATCTCACCTATGTTGTCCCGTCGGACTGGTTGACTCATCTCCCCTGACCTCGGCATAATTAAGGCAATTGGGTTAATTACCTGCCCGGCCGACCGGCCTGCACACCATAAGGACTGAATATGGAAAACGGAGAGACGCAGGCGACGCCTGGAAAAACCGGCGCCCACGAGATCGTCGATTTCATGGTCGACCATGGCTACGACCATATATTCGGGCTTCCGGGCAGCCAGCTCGTCTCGATCTTCCATACTTTGCAAAGGACCGACATCACCTTCGTGCCCACCATCCACGAATCGGTGACGGTGGCCGCGGCGGACGGCTATGCGCGCGTGAAGGGCTCGGCGATGGCAATGCTCTACATGCTGCCGGGCACCGCCAACGGGCTCGCCAACATCTACAATGCCGGACGCGACGATTCACCGCTGATCCTGCTGTCCTCGCAGCAGGTATCGACCGCGCGCACGGAGCTGGGCGCCTATTGCGAAGGCGACACAGTGCCTCTGGTCAAGCCCTTCACCCGGTTGGCGCATGAACTGACCAAGGGCGCGTCGCCGCGCAGTTGGCTGGAACATGCCAAGCGCGTGGCGGAAGGGACGCCGGGCGGTCCCGTCTTCCTGTCGATGTGCGAGGATGTGTTGCGGGATCCCGCCCCGGTCAAGACGGAACGCTATTCGAGCCATGGCGCGCCGTCCGTGCCCGATGTCGGCGCCGTGGCCGATCAGTTGCGCACCGCCGAGCGTCCGCTGATCGTGGTGGGCGGACAGGTGCGCAGGCTCGGCGGCGCGCAGGCGCTCGAACAGCTGGCCGAGCGCCACAACATCCCGGTTGTCTACGAAAGCGGCCTGATCGACGCATTGGGCATCGCACCGGGGCACAGCCATTGCCGGGGCGGCATGGCGATGTCGGGCCTTGAGCCAGATGCCGACGTGGTGCTGCTGCTCGGCACCCGGGCGATGACCGAGGCAAGCCCGCGCAAGGGCGAGTATTTCGCCAAGGCGCGCTTCGTGGCGCAGGTGAATGTCGATCCCAAGCGGCTGGAGGCGATGCGCCGTTTCGACTGGATATCGGCGAGCGATCCGGCCGTTTTCACCGCCACCCTGCTGGAAGCTCTCGACGCGGCGCCGCCGGCCGCGACGCTGATCGCCGCGCGGGCCGACTGGTGCGTGCCCAGGGTGGCCGCGCGGCGGCCCGGCAATGCCCTGGCCCGCCTGTTCGACGGCTTTGAAAAATGCGTCGCGCCGCTCCATGACGCCATGGAGCGCGGCTGGCTGGTGGACGAATCGGTCATGGCATCGGGCTTCGTCATAAATGCGCAGACCGCAAGGGACGGGCGGCGCTATGCCGGGACCAACGGCGCGTCGCTGGGCTGGGCGACCGGCGCGGCGGCAGGCATTGCACTGGCCTCGGGCGAGCCGGTGACATGCGTTCTGGGCGATGGCAGCGTGCGGTTCGGCATGGCGGGCCTGTGGACGCTGAAGGCGATGAACCTGCCCGTCACGCTGATCGTTCTCGACAATCACGGCTATGGTTCGACCCGTAATTATGAACGGCAATATCTCGCGGAGCTGGGACGCGACGCCAGTCCGCAAAAGCCCGGCTATCTCAACATGGACATGCGCGAGACAGGCCCGGATCTGGCGGAGATGATCCGGGGCTTTGGCATACCCTGCCGCCGCCTGTCGCCGGATGACGACCTGCGCGCCGCGGTGGAGGAGGCATGGGCGGATTCGGCCAACGGTCCCAACGCCCTGTTGATGCCGGTCGGTTTCGAGGATCAGTGACGCAGCCATGACCGACCTGTCCTTTCCGCCCCGCCCCGACCACAGCGCCGGTGTCGCCGCCTTCGCCACGGCATTCGGCGATCGGTTCACCACCTCCGCCAGCGTGTGCGGCCTGCACGGCAACAGCAGCGGCATCCGCCTGCCGACCGACGGGGTGCTCTATGCCAGCACGACGCAGGAGATCGTGGAGGCGCTGCGCCTGTGTCGCGACCATGGCATGCCTTTGATCCCCTGGGGCGCGGGCACGTCCGTCGACGGCAATACGGCCGCGCTGCTTGGGGGAATCTCGCTGGACCTGTCGCGGATGGACGCGGTGCTGCGGCTGTCGGCGGAGGATCAGGACTGCACGGTGCAGGCCGGGATCACGCGCGATGGGCTCAACAGCTATTTGCGCGACACGGGCCTGTTCTTTCCCATCGATGCCTGCCCCCATGCCTCCATCGGCGGCATGGCCAGCCTGCGCGCGTCGGGCACCACGGCGATCCGCTACGGCACCATGCGGGAACAGGTGCTGGGCCTTACCGTGGTTCTCGCCAATGGCGAGGTCATCAGGACGGGCGGGCGGGCGCGCAAGTCGGCGGCGGGTTACGACCTCACCCATCTGTTCGTCGGCGCGGCGGGTACGCTGGGCGTGATTACCGAGGTGACGCTGCGTCTTCAGGGCATACCCGAGACGATCATGGCCGCGACCTGCGCCTTTCCGGACCTGGAAGCAGCGATGAACACGGTGATCGCGACCATCCAGCTAGGCGTGCCCATAGCCAAGATCGAGATCATGGACGCGCTCCAGATCGAATATTGCAACGGATATATGAATCTCGGCCTGCCCAATCTGCCGCACCTCTTCATCGAGTTCGACGGCGTGCCGGAGGCAAACCGCGCCCATGCCGATCTGATGGAAGGCGTGGCGCGGGATTTCGGCGGCCAGGGCTTCGTCTTTGCGACCGATCGCGGCGAGCGGGAGCAGATATGGACCGCGCGCCACAATAACGGCGCGTCGTCGCTGCACGCCCGCCCCGGCAGCCTCGTCCTGGCCACCGACGTCACGGTCCCGATCTCCCGGCTGGCCGAATGTTTGAGCGAAACCCATGCCGACCTTGAAAAGGTGGATTTCCCCGGCCCCATCTCCGGCCATGTCGGCGATGGCAACTTTCACGTCCTGCTGCTACTCGACCCCAAGAGCGACAGGGAACAGGAGCAGGCGCATCGGTTCATGGACCGGCTGATCGAGCGCGCGATCCGCATGGACGGCACCTGTTCGGGCGAGCACGGCATGGGCCTCGCCAAGAAGAAGTGGGCGCCGGTCGAGTTCGGTGAGGGCGCCGTGGAAGCCATGCGGACGGTCAAGCGCGCCTTCGATCCGCTGAACATACTCAATCCCGGCAAGATATTCGACTGAGCAGCCCCGCATGACATATAGCCACATCATCGTCGGGGGCGGGTCCTCGGGCGCCGTCATGGCGAGCCGCCTGTCCGAACGGAGCGCCAACACCGTTCTCCTGCTGGAAGCCGGCCCCGATACGCCGCCGGGCAAGGAGCCCGCCACCATTCTCGACAGCTATCCGGGCAGCGCCTATCTCGACGCGCGCTTCGTGTGGACGGACAGGCGCGTGACGGTTGCGCCGCGCGGCAACAATCCGCCGGGCGCGTCCCCGCCGCTGCGCCGCTACGAACAGGGCAGGGTTCTGGGCGGCAGTTCGGCGATCAATGGGCAGATGGCCAATCGCGGCGTGCCATGGGACTATGAGGAATGGGTCAGGCGCGGCGCGGCCGGCTGGGGCTGGGACGATGTCCTGCCCTATTTCCGCAAGCTGGAGAACGACCGGGATTTCAGCGGATCGCTGCACGGAAATGACGGGCCGCTCCCGATCCGCCGCGTCCCGGTCGACCGCTGGCCCGGCCAGGCCAAGGCGTTCTCGGCCGCCCTGACCGAAGCAGGGCTGCCCTTCCTCGCCGACCAGAACGGCCAGTTCGAGGACGGCCACTATCCGACGACCATTTCCAACATAGACGACCATCGGGTGAGTGTCGCCATGGCGTGGCTGACGCCCGCGGTGCGCGCGCGCAAGAACCTGACGATCCGCACGGACGCCACGGTCGAGAGCCTGCTGTTCGACGGCGCGCGCGTCACCGGCGTGCGGGTGCGGGGCGAGGATATCGCGGGCAATACCGTCATCCTGTGCGCCGGCGCGTTGTTCACGCCGGCAATATTGCTGCGCGCAGGCATCGGCCCGGCGGCCGATCTGCGCGAAATCGGCATCGATGTGCGTGCCGACCAGCCCGGCGTGGGACGGGGCCTGTCCGACCATCCTTCGGTCGCGATCGCCAGTTTCCTGCCGCCCGCCTCTCGCCTGCGGGGCGAGCGGCGGCACATCACGCTGGGACTGCGCTTCTCCACCGACGCGGCCCGGTATCCGGCCGGCGACATGACCGGCATCGTGTCCACCAAGGCGGCATGGCACGCGGTGGGCGAGCGGCTCGGCACGCTCGCCATCTGGATCAACCGGCCGATGTCGGAAGACGGGCGGGTGTGGCTGGTGTCCGCCGACCCCGCCGCGCCCGCTTCGGTCGATTTCAGCCTGCTGTCCGACAGCCGCGATGTCGAACGGCTGATGGCGGGCTTTCGCCGCATGGCGGCGGTCCATATGTCGCCGCTGATGGCCGATGCGATCTCCGACCCGTTCCCCGCCAGCTATAGCGAGAAGGTGCGGCAGATCGGCACGATCAACCTGAAGAACCGCATCCTCACCCGGATCGCGGCACTGTTCCTCGACGGTCCGGCGTGGATGCGCCGGCAGTTTCTCGAACGCGCGGTGATGGAGGGCGACACGCTCGCCACGCTGATGACCGACGACGCGAAGCTGGAGGCGTTCATCCGCTCGGCCGTCGCGGGCGTCTGGCATGCGACTTGCTCCTGCCGGATGGGGGCGCCGGACGACCGCATGGCGCCCCTGCTCCCCGATGGCCGGGTCAAGGGCATCGCGGGATTGCGCGTGGCGGACGCCTCCGCCTTCCCGTCGATCACCGGCGGCAACACCAATATTCCCACCATCATGCTGGCGGAAAAAATGGCGCAGACGATATTGGACGAAGGCTGATCCAGGCAGGCCGCCACGATCCCGGCATCTGGGCGCGCGGCGATGCTCGTCATCGCCCGCACGGGGACGGCGATGCCGGCGGCTTTCAGGACGTTGCGGTGAGGCGGGCGAGCGCTTCGCCGATATCGTCGCTTGTCCAGCGATCCTGCTCATAACGCCTGTCGGATAGCGCCGGCGGATCGATAAGGGAAAGCGTTCGGCCATTGAAGCGGACCACCTGCCCGGTCACGGAAGAGGCGGAGTCGGAGAGCAGCCAGGCGATGGCCGGCGCGATCTCCGACGGGTCGGGCATTGCGGCGAACTCGCCCGCCTGCGCCCCATGATCGTTGCCCTCGCCCTCGCCGTCCAGCGTCGGATCGGTCATCCGCGTCGCGGCGAGCGGCGCCAGCGCATTCACGCGGATGCCATAAGGCGCCACATCGCGGGCAAGTCCATAGGTAAAGGACAGGATTGCGCCCTTGGACGCGCCATAGACCGCCCGTTGCGGCGCGCCCAGCGCCCCGGCCGATGCGATGTTGACCACGGCCCCCGATCCCTGTGCGCGGAAATAGGTCGCCGCGTGAATGGCGCAGTAGAGCGAGCCGAGGACATTGACCTCCACGGCCGTGCGGACGCGTACGGGATTTTCCTCCCAGGGCATGGCGCGATAGTGCAGCCCGGCATTGTTCACGAGGCCATCGAAGCGCCCGAAATGCGCAGCGGTATCGCCGACCATGCGTTCCGCCATGTCCCAATCGGCGACGGAACCGGGGACGGCCAGCGCCCTGCCCCCGGCTGCGGCGATCTCCTCCACACGCTCGGCCACCAGAACGGGGTCGAGATCATTGACAGCAACGCGCGCGCCTGCCGATGCGAGATGGAGCGCGGTCGCCCGGCCGAGGCCGCGGCCGGCGCCCGTGACGAGCACGACCTTGCCGGCAAGCCGCCCCACCCCTGTCGCAACCGTCACGCCGCGATGATTTCGCGCACCTTTTCAGCCGGTTTGACGCCGACCCCCTCGTCCAGCGCGTCATGCAGCCAGGTGAGCGCAGGCTCGTTCCGGCCGAACAGGATTTCGGGCAACATACCCGATTCCAGGTTCTTATATGCGCCGCCGCAAACCCAGTAATCTTCCTGCTGGAGAACTTTGTAAAAGACATCGAAGCGGTTCTGAATGAGTTGCTTCACCTCCTCTGAAGGATCGGCCTCGCGGCTGAAGAAGGCCATCTTCGTATTCTGCTCCGCCACGCTTGCGCCCGGATAAAGCTGTTTGACCGATAGAGTTTCCGGATAGAGCGCCATGATCGTATTGGGATAGATGAAGTGCAGGATGCTGAAATGGCTGTGCACGTCCTGCCACTCGGATTCGGGCACGTTGCGGAGTTCCTCCAGCGACTTGCTGGGCCAGGCGAGATACCAATGCTGGCCCTTGTCGCCGAAGCGGACATGATGGGCGCAGTTCTTCACCTTGTAGCTGAAATCGGCGGAATGCAGCACGTGGAAGTGATAATTCTCGCAATAGCTGTCGAGCGCCAGCTTCCAGTTGGCGCGGGTTTCGAGATCGCGCCGCCCGACCAACGTATTGCGCTCCAGATGCCAGCCGCGCAGCAGATCTTCGCCGCCCGACAGGAAGCTGTCGAGATCCATGGCTGCGCCGGGCGTCAGTACCGCGAAGATCATGCCATGCCGCTCTTCGCACGGCAGCTCGACCAGACCCAGCGTCGCCTTGTCGACATCGCCGAACAGATTGTTGGCCGGGAGCGACGCCAGCGCGCCGTTCAGGTCGAACGACCAGGCATGATAGGGGCAGGTGAAACGCTTCTGCTTGCCGCAGGGTTCTTCCGTCAGCTTGGCGCCGCGATGGCGGCAGGCATTGACGAACGCCTTCGCCTGGCCCTGTTCGTTACGGACGACCAGCACCGAAACGCCGGTTTCCTCATGCAGCTTGAAGCTGCCCGGTTCACGCAGTTCGGCGGTGAATGCGACGACCAGCGGCGTCTCGCGGAACAGCTTCGTGCGCTCCGTCTGGAACCGCTCCTCGTCGAGATAATCGCCGGCGGGAACGCGGCGGACGTCGTCGACCATATGGGTCGTTCCGGCCGCCATCAGCCGCAGCAGTTCCCGCGCCATGTCGTTGATCGCTTCGCGATTCTCAATGTCCTTCATCATCATCTCTCTCCAGCTCTGCCTTTATGAATTCGCGGCTGGCGCGGACGCCATGACGCTGCTTAAAAATTGGAGCATGATCGTTCCCGGACTGGTCCGGCCGACAATTTCCGTTCCCAATATGCTCGGCGACCCCAGACCAAGCCCCAGCAGGCGAATGGTCACGAGAATGGCGTCGAGATTGGCGGGAGCGCGTTTGCCGTGCCGTTCAAGCATAAGTTCGAACAAGGTCCGGGTCTCGGCATAGACCGCATCCAGATAGGCCTGGAAAATGGGCCGGAACGCCTCGTTGCGATCCGCCTCCAGTTGAAGCTCGCTGTTGAGCATCGCGCGTTCGCGCACGTTCGTCAGGCCGTCATAGCGCGCCGCGAGCTGCGCCATGTCCGATTCCAGATCGACCGTGTGCGACAATACCTCGCGCCAGAGCTGAATTTCCCTGATCTGCTTTTCGCGGAGCAGATCGACCAGAAGGTCCAGCTTCGTGCGATAGTTGGAATAGAAGGCGCCGCGCGAATAGCCCGCTCCTTCCGCGATCGTTTCGATCCGGGAGCCCGCTATGCCGTGCCGCGCGAACGCCTGGATCGCCGAACTGCGGAGCCGGGCACGAGTGACTTCCTGGCTTTCCTTCCGTGATAGACGCGCAGCGGCCATGATGTCTCCTTCGGATACAAGTTTGTATTTGGATCTATTTGTGTATCGAGTCAAGCGCGTTTGGCGCCTGCGTGGAGATTGTCCGACAGGACCCGATATTTCGGTGCTATTGGGGGGTTACGTTGAGGCAAGCTGCATAGTAGGGGCGGACGGGCCGGGCATGCGCCGCGGCGGGGGAAGGTTCAGGCAGAATGGAAATGTCGGTCACGGAACGCGTCGGCGCGAAAGGCAGCATGATAGCGCCGTTGCGTACCCCGCTGTTCCGAAGAATTTGGCTTGCAAGCCTGCTGTCGAATCTGGGTTTCATGTTCCTGGCCGTGGCCGCGGCGTGGCAGATGACGCTGCTGACGCCTCAGGCGGATATGGTGGCGCTGGTGCAGACCGCGCTCATGTCTCCCATGATGCTGCTGTCGATCCCGGCGGGCGCGCTGGCGGACATGTACGACCGGCGCAAAATCGGGCTGGTGTCGCTCTGCCTGTCGCTTCTGTCGGCGACGGCGCTGGCGACATCGACCCTGTTTGGGCTGGTAACCCCGTGGGTGATCCTCGGCTTCTGCTTCCTCATCGGCACCGGCATGGCGCTGTTCGCCCCGGCCTGGCAGGCATCGGTGGGCGAACAGGTGCCGCGCGAGACGCTGCCGCAGGCGGTCGCGCTCAACGTCATCAGTTTCAACATCGCGCGCAGCTTCGGCCCTGCCATCGGCGGCATCGTCGTCGCGGTGGCGGGCGCGGTTACGGCATTTGCCTCGACGGCAATGGGATATTTGCCGCTGCTCCTGGTCATGTTCCTGTGGAAGCGCGAGCCTGTGCCGTCACGTCTGCCGCCCGAGCGCATCGATCGGGCCGTAAGCGCCGGCATACGCTATGTCTTCCATTCGCCGCCGATCCGGGTTGTACTGATCCGTACCTTCACCTTCTGTTTCGCGGGCGGTTCGGTCGCCGCGCTGCTGCCGCTCGTCGCACGCAACCTGCTGCACGGGACGGCGGAAATCTTCGGCCTCCTGCTCGGCTGCTTTGGCATCGGCGCGGTACTCGGCGCGATCAGCCTGAACCGGATACGGCGCAGCTTCTCCGAGGAAGCGACGGTATCGCTCGCAGCCATTGTGGTGTCGGCCTCCATCGCCACGATCGCCATGAGCGGCTATGCGCCGCTCACCTGCCTTGCGCTGATCGTCGCCGGGACAGGATGGATGATCGCGCTGACCTTGCTCAACGTGGTGATCCAGACATCGGCGCCGCGATGGGCCTCGGGCCGGCTGCTGGCCACCTATAATGCCGCCAGCGCGGGCGGCATCGCGCTGGGGAGCTGGTTTTGGGGTTATATTGCCGAAGAGTTCGACGTCAAACATGCGCTGTTCGGGTCCGCGGGGCTGCTGACGGCGACGCTGCTTCTCGCCCTTCGGCTGCGCATCGCGAAAATCCCCGAAACCGACCGGGAGCCCGTCAAGCTGACCGATCCGGAAGTCAATCTCGCGCTGACGGGACGTAGCGGGCCAATAGTGGTGGAGTTGGACTATCGGGTGCCTGCCAACGCGGCGCGGGAATTTTATGGACGCATGCTGGCGGTTCGTTCCGTGCGTTGCCGGAACGGCGCGTTCGACTGGTCCATCGCGCGGGATATCCAGGATCCGGAAATCTGGGTGGAGCGCTTCCACTGCCCGACCTGGCACGATTATCTGCGCCAGCGCGATCGCAATACACCGGAGGAGATGCAAGTCCATCTGGACGCGCACAGCTTCCTCAAAGACGGACATGAAATGAGCGTGCGGCGCCTGCTGGAACGTCCCTTCGGTTCCGTGCGCTGGAAAGAGGACGCGCCCGACAACTGAAACGGCGCCTTCACACGCCGGGACGCTGCCCCGCTTCCGCCGCCGCAGCCGCGAAATCCTGAACCCCCCGGCGCGATTGTGCCGCGGCGCGCGACTCGTGAAGGCCGCTCTCGTCCAGCACATCGAGCATCAGGCCGACATCCTTCTCCAGCCGGGAAAGACCGAAAGCCAGACTCTCCGGCGTCGGGGCCGCCATCGCTTCGATCCCGTAGGACCGCGCCGACCCGCTCGCCAGCATTCCCGCCAATGCCGCCCGGTCCAGCCCCATCCTTTCACCCGCCTCGAAAAAGGCTAGCGCCGTCGCGAAATGCACCGTCGCGACCGCATTGTTGATGAGCTTGCAGATCTGCCCCGAACCGGCCTCGCCGAGCCAGGCGATCTTCTTTGCGAACGTCTCGAGCACCGGCAGGGCGCGCTCATAAGCATCGCGGTCCCCACCGACCATCACCGTCATCTCGCCCGCCGCCGCACGCGCGCGGCCGCCGCTGACCGGCGCGTCGAGCACCGCGACGCCCCGCACCCGGCCCTTTGTCGTCAGAGCCTTGCACAGGCCCGGGCTGGCGGTGGAATGAATCAGGATGATGCCGCCGCGCCGCATCGCCGCCAGCAACGGGCCGACGACCTGCTCGACATCGGCATCGGCATAGACGCACACGCCCACAATGTCGCAGGCCTCGCCCAGAGCGGCTATCGACGGCGCGCAGGTCGCGGCCGTATCGGCATAGGGCTGGAGCGATTCCGCACGCCGCGCCCATAGTGTCAGGTCGAAGCCGCTTTCGACGATCCGCCGGGCGATCGGCCCGCCCTGGTCGCCCACCCCGATAAAGCCGATCTTCATCCTGTCAGCCATGGCCTACCCCATTCCCAGCGTGAAGCCGCCGCCGACCTTCAACGTCTCGCCGGTCACGAAGGACGCGGCGGGCGAGGTGAGATAGAGCATCGCATTGACGATGTCCTGCGGTACACCCTCCCGCCCCAGAACCTGCTGCGCCTGCACATAGGCCACGGTCTGCGGACTGAGTTCGGCCCGGATCGTATCGGTCATGATGAGGCCCGGCGCAATGGCGTTCACCCGCACTCCGCTCCCGCCCAGTTCCCGCGCAAACGCCGTGGTCAGTCCCCGAACCGCGAGCTTGGACACGCCATAGGCAGTCGGCACCGGATAGGCGGCAGTGGAGGAGATATTGACGATCGACGCGCCCTCCCGCCCCGCCATCAGCGGCGCGGCAGCCAGCGTACAGATGATGACGCCCATCACATTGACGTCGAACAGGCGGCGCAGTCCGGCGATGCCGGTATTCGCCATGGTGGTGTTATATTCCTCCGAATGCAGCCCGGCATTGTTGATGAGGATGTCGAGGCCGCCATGATCGCGCCGCACCGCCTCCATGGCGGCCGCCACATCGCCCTCATCGGAAACGTCGCAAGTCAGCGCGCTCACTCTGCCGCCCCTTGCGCGAATTTCAGCCGCCGCCGCCTGGAGCGCGTCTGCGTCCCGGTCGGTCATCACGACATGGGCGCCGCTTCCGCTCAACGCTTCCGAAAAGGCTTTGCCAAAGCCGCGGGCCGCGCCGGTGACGAAGGCGATCCTGCCTGCATAGGGGGTTGCGCTTGTCATATGCCTCCTCTCCATATGGCGGCACCGCAGGCCGCCATTTCACTTATGCGATGATTCACGAATCGATAGACAAATGTCCATCGAAACCGTTAAGCCGGCTCATCATCGCATTTTCGATTGATGTGATCATCATTGCAATCGACGAAATATAGGGAGCAGGAGATGGATCCTCTTTTCGATTTCACCGGCAAGATCGTGCTCGTCACCGGCGGGAGCCGCGGCCTGGGCCTGGAAATGGTCCGCGCCTTCGCCGCACGCGGCGCCGACCTCATCATCACCAGCCGCAAGGAGGACGCATGCGAGGAGGTGGCAAAGGAGGTCCGCGCCCTCGGCCGCCGCGCGCTCGCGATCGGCGCCCATGCCGGGAAATGGGACGAGATCGATCATATGCTGGAACGCGCCTACGCGGAATTCGGCCGGATCGACATCGCAATCAACAATGCAGGCATGGGACCGGCCATGCCCAGCGCCGACTATACCGAGGATCTCTTCGACAAGGTCGTGGGCCTGAACTTCAAGGGACCGTTCCGCATAGCGGCGAAGATCGCCCAGCGCATGAAGGAAGGCGAAGGCGGCGTCATCATTAACGTCTCCTCCTCCGGCGCGGTCATGCCGCTGCCGGGAGTGGTGCCTTATGGCGCCGCGAAGGCGGCGCTCAATGCGATGAGCCGCTCGCTTGCCGCCGAATTCGCCCCCACGGTCCGCGTCAACGTCCTGTCGGCCGGTCCCTTCCTGACCGACATCGCGAAGGCATGGACGCCCGAAATGCGCGAAAAGAGCACCAACCTGCTTGGCCGCCCCGGCAAGCCGGAAGAAATTGTGACGGCCGCGCTGGCGTTGGCGAGTCCCCATTCCAGCTACGTCACCGGCGCTTTCTACCAGGCCGACGGCGGTTATTAGAGCATCAGGATTTGAGCCAGGCTTCCGCATCCGCAACGCTGCGGAAGACCTGCTCGTCATTTTGGGCGTCGGTGGTCCGTTCCGCCTGCATCTTCAACAGAGCGGAACCGGCCACGACCGCGAGCCGATCGCCCGGCCGACGAACCCGGTCGCCGACCTCGCGCAGCCGCTTGACGATTTCGGCAGGCTGGACAAGCCCTTCGCCGCTGTCGAACAGCATCCGAACCCGAGGCGATTTCTGGCGCGCCAAGGCCACCTCCTGTTGCAAGGACCGTTCATACTTCTCAACAACCTCCGGGGTCAGCAAACCCTTCAGAGAACAGCGAACAATAGCGGCATCGGAATCATAAGCGACTCGCACTTCGGCCAAGAGCATCGATCGTCCTTTCGGGCTTTCACTTACCGGACCATGAAGGCCCCGCCATCGACCGAAAGCGTCTGCCCGGTCACGAAGCGCGCGCCGTCGCCCGCATAGAAGACGACGAACGGCGCGAAATCCCGATCCGGGTCGCCAAAGGCGCCCCCAAGGGGGATTGCGCTGGCCATCTGATCGTCATGCGCCGCCAGTTGGGCCGGACTCAGGGCCGCGCGGGTGGCGCGGTACATCTCGGTCATGATGACAGGACAGATCGCGTTGACGGTGATCCCGTATTTGGCCCAAGCGACTGCGATCGAACGCGTCCAGGCCAGCACCGCACCCTTGGACGCGGCATAATCGGCCTTCATCGCCGCGCCGGTGGCGCCCGTCGAGGACGCGAAGTTCAGGATACGCCCACCTTTTTCCTTGAGATGCGGAAAGACCGCCTGGTTGATCAGCATGGTGCCGCCCATATTGACGCGCAGGACGTCATTGAGCTGCGCAAAGCTGATATCCTCCGCCGGGACCGTCGGTGCGATGGCGGCGGCATGAACCAGCCCGTCGAGCCCGCCGAGGCGCCGCACGGCCTCCCCGGTCGCATCCTTGACCTGGCCTTCATCCGCCACGTCGCAGCGAATGAAGCTGGCCCTGCCGGGCATCCCCTCTATCTCGCGCTCGACATCCTCGACGCCGCTGCTGCGATAGAAGCCGACGACATGGGCTCCGTCCCGCACAAAGGCGGAAACCGTGGCCCTGCCCATCCCGGTCGCGCAACCGGTGACGATGAAACGCTTGCCAGTAACACTCACGGCCTGTTCTCCTTCACGTCAAAGTCGCGCCATCGGCCCGGATTGCGTGCCTCGCCTCATTCGGCGGCGGCTTGCCGGGCGTCCAGCGCCGACCGGATTTCCCGGTGCCGCTCGCTGGTCAACGAATAACGCAGAATTACCGGTACGGCGAGCAGGCTCAACAGCGCGGGGAAGCCCAGGAAAAGCAGCTCCAGGCCCACTATGGCGCCGGGCGGATTGGCAACGCCCGGCGAAGGGTTGAAGCCGACCTTGTCCAATGCCCAGAACATCAGGCCGACCGCCAGCGCCTGTCCGATCTTCCAGATGCCCGTCAGCAGGGCATAAAGCAGGCCGGTCTGATCACGCCCCGTTTCCAGCATGATATGGTCGCCCACGTCCGCCAGCATGGATCGCGGCAACATGCTGGTTGCGCCATAGACCGCCCCGCCAAGCATCATGACGCCGGCCAGAACCCACACATTGCCGCCCGGAGCAATATAAAGAAGGCTATGCGCCAGGGCGAAGTAGCAGGCCGATATAGCGAGCGAGCGATGCTTGCCGACCCGCTTGGCGAGATAAGCCCACAAGGGGGTCACGACCAGCCCGGCGATGGCGTTGCCGATAAGCAGGATGCCCGCGTCCGCCAGTTGCAAGCCCTTCACGTTCGTGAAGAAGAACAGCATCAGCGTCGCCGTGCCGCCGGCCGCCAGACCCAGCATCGCTTCGATGGCGAGGACGCGCCGCACCAGCCCGATCCGCATCAGTGCGGCATAGGCGCGCCACCCGGCCGAATGCTGCTGATCCACCCGCTTGCGCTCGCGCACGAATATCACCGCGGGGAGTACCGCGATGGGCGTCACGGCGATGACGAACCACGCCATTGCGCTCATGCCGTCGGCGGCCGAGTTCATGCCCATCAGGGAGACGAGCTTGGGCAGCAGCAACGCGAACAGCATCCCGATCATGAAAGCGACCTGCCACCAACCGAACATCCGCGAACGCTCATGATAGTCCGAGGTGACGTTGGCCGCGAGCGACAGCTGCGCCAGCCCCAAAATGGACCAGCCGCCATAAGCGAACAGCAGCCAGATCACCAGATGGGCAATGCCGACACCCCGATCCGCCATGAACAGCATCCCGATGGACAGCATGATGAGCGGCCCGCCCAGCAATAGCCAGGGACGATAACGCCCGATGGGGGTGCGCGTGCGGTCCATCAGGAAGCCGAGGACCGGATCGACCCCGATATCGAGCAGGCGGACCACCATGAAGGCAGTGCCCACCGCGGCAAGGTCAAGACCGAGATAGCCGGAATAATAGCTCGGCAGATAGACGGCCAGCGGCAGGGTGAAAGCCGACAGAACGATGCTGGGCGCGGCCAATATCGCCATAATAGCACGCGACAGCGAAGGGGAAGTCTGCATGGTCGATATGTTGCCGTTCATTTCAGTCCGTGACCTCGTGCAGCACTATTTCGGCCAGCATATGGGGCCTTGTCGTCATCGCCTGATGTCCGGCATCGATCCGGGGCGTTCTAGCCGCGTGAAAACGTTCCGCAAAACGATATTGCCATTCCGGCGGGAGAATCGCGTCTTGCAGACAGACGACATAGCTTGCCTCCACCGGGAGCGTGTCGTCGTAGCTCCAGTTCCTCCAGGCATAGGCGTCGGCAGGCCAGTGGTCATTGCCCAGGAGCGCCAGGAACGCATCCCCCTCCTCCGCGCTCATGTCGTTGCAGAACATGTGCCGATGGAGTTCCTTGGGGGGAACGGCATCGTTGCCGAAGGAGCGGCCGACGGCGCTGTCTTGCCCCGCATGGATAGCGAAGGTCGATTCGACCACGGTCCTGCCCGGATCGGGCGCGGAGCAGCTGACATAGATCGCGCGGCGGAACAGTCCGGGCCTGAGCGCCAGCATGGCCGGGATGACGTTGCCGGCCTGGGAATGGCCTACCAGCACGACATCGCGCAGGCCCGCCGCGTCGAGATCGGCGACAAGCTCGGGCGCAATATCGGGAAAGGCGATGGCGTCCGTGTCGCGGCCGCGTTTCGTACCGCACCCCGGCACGTCCAGCGGATAAAAGCGATGCTCGCCCGGCGACGATTGCCGGTCCATCGCGGCTATAAGGCCGTCCCAGATCCAGCTTCCCTGCTCGCCGCCATGCAGAAATGCGAAGTCCATCAATATTCTCCTCTTCCGGTCCGGCGTCAACGACGCGCGCCCCCCTCCCTCGGCCATGCATGACCGGGAGAGCGGAAGGGCAAGTCCGTGCCTGGGCACCGGCATCGCCAGGCGGAAAGCCTCCGCGTCCACATCGCCGTGCCCACCCCTATCGCCACAGCCTTTTCGCGTAGAGGCGGAATATGATCGATCGGGAAATGGCCCTTGCAAGGACCATCTTCCTTCAGCAGGGCGCGGCCGGGCATCCGGTATTTCAGGCGGACTTGGCGAAAGCCGCCCTGTTGCGGCCGATCGCGCGCGCGATGAGCAACTGGCCGGCGATGGCGATGGCCATCACCGGAAGCAGCGCGAGCATCCCGAAAGCGAGCGCTTCCATTCCATGGCTCTGCTTGAAGACATCGCTGACGGTGCCGACGTAAAGGGGTCCCAGCCCGGCGCCGACAAGATTGTTCGCCAGCAGGTAGATCGATCCGAAGACGGTGGCCTGCTCCGGCCGGGCATAGGCCTGGACGATCGCGATCGCCGGCGCCAGGAACGTTCCGGACATGCACAGGGGCACCATCCAGAGCAGCAGCGACGCCGTCCAGCTTTCCGCATGGACCGCCAATAGGACGAACGGCATGGCGATGGCGAGGCTGACCGCCGGCACGAAGGCATAGGCAAGGGGCGTGTAGCGGGACAGCCGGTCGCCCATGACGCCGCCCAGCCAGAGGCCAAGTCCGAAAGCAACCGCGTTGCAGACCGAATACCATGCGCTCATCTCCAGCAGCGTCATGCCTTTGACGCGCATCATGAAGGAGGGCAGCCAGGAGATCAGCGCGTGGCTGGTGCAGGAGGTGAGTCCTGCGAAGATGAAACACAGGCGCAACACGGGATGGCGGAGAAAATCGCCGAAGGACGCCAGCAGCGACGGCGGCGGCCCGGCATGTTCGACGATTTCCGGCCGCTTCGGCTCCCGCACCAGCAGAAACAGCGCGGCGGCCGCCAACAGGCCGGGCAGGCTCACCGCGATCAGCGCCATGCGCCATCCGAAGTTGGCGGCAACCCAGGCCGAAAGAGCGACGCCGATAAAGGCCGACACGGGCGACGCCACATGGAAAAGACCAAGCGCGCTGCCGCGCCGTTCGGGCGGGAATTTGCTGGCAATAAGGGCATAGGAAGGCGCGGTGCCGCCCGCCTCGCCGATCGCCACGCCGACCCGCGCGATAGCGAGATGCGAAAAGCTGGCCGAAACAGCGCCGATCATGGAGCAGACCGACCAGACGACGCAGGCGACGGAAATGGTCAGCACGCGGCCCACCCTGTCCGCCAGCCAACCGACCGGCACGCCGAATATGGTGTAGAAGAAGGCGAAGGCCAGACCTGTCAACAGCCCCAGCTGCGTATCGTTCAGATTGAGGTCGCGGCGGATCGGTTCCGCCAGGAAGGCCACGATGTTCCGGTCCATGGTATTGCACATGTAGATCAGGAACAGCAGCGCGAGCACCGGATAGGGCCGCTGGAAAAAGGCGCGCGCCCCGCGCTCTCCGATCGGCTTGGACATGGCACGCTCCCCCCTTGCGCCGGCTTTTCCGGCGTCGCATCGAATCGAAAGCGGCCGGACATCAGTCCGGCCGCCATGCTTTAACTGTGCTGAAGCGCCGTTACGCTCAACGCTTGCCCTCAAGCAGGCCCTTGAGGTTGGAACTCATGAACATCTGCTGCTCGGCAGGGTTGAAGTCCTTGACCTCGTTCAGGAAGTCGAGCGGAAGCTTCAGGCCTTCCGGGTGCGGCCAGTCGCTGCCGAACAACATGCGTTCGGCCGGGACGTGGACCTTCAGTTCGTTGAGATTTTCCTCATAATAGGGCGCGACATAGACGCACTGCTGGAAAATCTCGACCGGATCCTTCTCGAAGCTGTGGGGCATCTGGCCATAGGCGCGGTGCAGCATCTTCATCAGGTGCGGAACCCAGATCGAACCATTTTCCGCCGACACCCAGCGGATGTTGGGGAAGCGGCTCATCACGCCATGGGCGATCAGCGCCGAGATCATGTCGGCAATCGCGCGGCCCTGGCTGTCGATGCACGCCTTGAGCGGATCGGAACGGTCAAAGGCAAGCATTTCCTTCGCGCCGCTGCCCCACCAGCGATAAATCTGGTCATAGCCGGAATCGGACACATGGAGGACGACGAAGATATTGGCTTCGTTGACCTTGGCCCAGAACTTGTCGAATTCCGGCAGGCCCGGCGAGCGGGGGCCGAACAGGCCCGGCACCGGCGCGGGACGGATCAGGACATGACGCGCGCCATGCTGAAGCGCCCAGTCCAGCTCTTCGCACGCCAGGTCGACATCGGCCAGCGAGATATAGGCGCAGGGGAACAGACGGTCCTTATAGGCAAAGGTCCAATCATCCGCGACCCAGGCGTTGAGCGAGTGGACACATGCCGCCATCAGCTCGATATTATTGCCCATATGACCTTCGATCACCGACGCCAGCGTCGGGAAGATCAGTTGCGCGTGGACGCCTTGCTCGTCGAGCAGCTTCAGGCGGGTCTCGGGGTTCGAGAATTCCGACTGATAGGCAAGCGCGTCGCCGGTCAGCTCGCGCAGCGTCTTGCCTTCCCAGTTTTCACCACGATACCAGATTTCATGGGTGCCGGGCGCGGCGACCACGTCAAAGGTCGGGTTGGGAATATATTCGCTGATATGGCCGTTGATGGCCAGTTTGGTCCGGCCGTCGACCTGCACATATTGGAAGTCCTTATGAAACTTCTTGGGCAAGTGGCGCCGGAACGTGTCCATTGTTTCATAATAATGCCCATCGGCATCGTATACCGGATAACCAAGGTCTCTCGTTTCCTTGGTTCTCTCCATAACAGTCTGAACCGCCATGATATTCTCCTCTTGAGCAATTCGCTTGCCTGCGTTCGAAGGCCAAGCTTTGCAAAATATTTTCGCACAGATCGCCGCGTGTCGGCAGCCGCACGCCAAATCCGATCACGCTCTATACCGCCCGCCGCATTAAACGCTGCCCCACCGAGGGAAACATCACATGCATGCAGCGGGCGGCTTTACGTGCGTGCCGCCGTATCAGGCAGCCTGCTGCACGCCGTCTTCCTTGGCGACTTCAGTGAACATGCGCGTAATGTCGCCCGAAGTCACAGGCCGCGGCTTTTCGCCCGGCGCCAGCGGCGCGGGGCCGCCGAAGGACTGGAGGCTGGTATCGACCTTCTTCGCCGCCGCTGCCGCGCGCAGCGCGCCGACGGTGCACTTGTCGCGCCCGCCCATCATGCCGAACGCATCGAAATTGAACAGGCGCAGCGCATTGCCGTGGCTGATCTTGTCGATCTGCACGTCGGTGAGCCCCCCGAGCGTTTCGAAAAGCCGGTCGCCCGATTCCGGCCATACCGTGTCGGAATGCGGATAGTCGCATTCATAGGCGACATTGTCCTCGCCAATCTTGTCCAGATTCTCAAGGCCGAAGGCATCATCGATGAAGCAGGTGAGGAAATGTTCGCGGAACACGTCGCTCGGCTTCTTCTTGCCGAAATCGGCATGGGTCCACGCCTTGTGATGCTCATGCACGAAGTCGGCACGTTCCAGGAAATACGGAATCCAGCCAATGCCGCCTTCCGACAGCGAGACCTTCAACGGATATTGCTGCAACGCCTTGAGGTGCAGCCAGTCCGCCGCCGAATTGACGATGGAGATCGGCATCGTCGTGATCCAGGCATCGATCGGCGATTCCATGGAGGCGTGCGGCGCCTGCGCGCCCGAACCGATGTGGATGTTGATGACGATGTCGAGGTCGGCGCAGGCCTTCCAGAGCGGATCCCAATGCTCGTTATGGATGCTGGGCTGGCCCTTGAGCGACGGATTGTCGCTGAAGGTGATGGCGTGGCAACCCTTCTTCGACACGCGATGCAGTTCCTCCACGGTCGCCTTGATGTCCCAATAGGGCACGAGCGCCAACGGAATGTTGCGACCCGGATGGCTGCCGCACCATTCGTCGATATGCCAGTCATTATAGGCGCGCAGCAGCGTGAGCGCGTTCGCCTTGTTCTCGAACTCGTGGAAAAGGCCGCCGTCAAACGTGACGACGCTGGGGAAGTTAAGCGAGGAGAGAATGCCGTTGGCATCCATGTCGTCGATGCGGGCATTGATGTCCCACGCGCCCTTGCGCATCTGCTCGAAGGAAACGGGTTCGCAACCATATTCCTCCTTCATGCGGCCGACAACCGCGTTCAGGCCGATCGATCCGGTGCGCTTGCCCTCGTATAGCCAGTAATCCGCGCCATTCTTGTCCTTGCGCAGTTCCGGCTTGATCGACTGATGCTGAACACTGAGGTGCTGGTCGTACATCGTGGGGGGCTCGACGATGTGGTCGTCCACGCTCACGATGATCATATCTTCGAGCTTCATGGCATTCTCTCCTCGGACAATAACATACACTGTGTCATTTTTTTACGCCAATCGCGGCATCAAGTAAAGCCCAAAATCATCTTATGCTGCCTCAGGGCGCGCCCGCATGATCGCGAGGGGCAGCGGATCGCCCCCTGCCTTATATGAACCCCAGGTCCAGTACGGCCTTTGAGCTGGTTCAATGATGCCGCGGCAAGTTCCTCTTCCCCCTATCGCATCACTTCGCGCATGCGCCTCCCCCGAGTCACCATGCCGCAAGTAAAGCATAGCCTTTTTCGCGAATCACCGCCAGCAGTTCGCGAACCTTGATGAGAGACTCGCCCCATGACGGCCGGTCCATGACAGGAGGATGATCCCAACAGAGACGTGATGAATAGGGCCGCGGCGTTGCACTGCCTCGATCACCCGCCATAACGCCCGCGCACATTCGTGATTTTCAAGGAACGATGATGATCGATCCCATTGCCGCCGCCAATCGCCGGAGGCGGACATGACGGCAACGAGCCTGCACCTCGAACTTCCCACGCTTACACCGGAAGCGGAGACGCTGCGGCAGGAAGTCCGCGCCTTCATCGCGGAGGAACGCTCGAGCGGCCGCCTTCCCCCGCCCCACCGCATCGGCCTCGGCTTCGACCGGGAGATGACGAAGCGCATCGCCGCGAAGGGCTGGATCGGCCTTACCTGGCCCAGGCAATATGGCGGACAGGAACGCTCGGCGCTCGAACGCTATGTGATGAACGAGGAGCTGCTGGCCGCCGCCGTGCCGGTCGGCGCGCATTGGGTCGCCGATCGTCAGTCCGGTCCCGTGCTCCTCAAATTCGGCACGGACGAGCAGCGCCGGTTCTACCTGCCGAAGATCGCCGCGGGCGATCTGACCTTCAGCATCGGCATGAGCGAACCCGAATCGGGCTCCGACCTCGCCTCGCTCAAGGCCCGCGCCGAGAAGGTCGATGGCGGGTGGCGCATCAACGGCCGCAAGATCTGGACGACCAACGCGCATCGCGCCCAATATATGATCGTGCTGGTGCGCACTTCCACGGTGGAAGGATCGCGTCATGCGGGGCTGAGCCAGCTCATCGTGGACCTTGCCGCGCCCGGCGTCACGATCAGCCCCATCATCTCGATGGCGGGCGAGCACGACTTCAACGAAGTACTGCTGGAGGATGTCGTCGTCCCCGACGACGCGCTGATCGGCAAGGAAGGCAATGGCTGGAACCAGGTGTCGGCCGAGCTTGCCTATGAACGGTCGGGCCCGGAGCGGTGGCTGTCGAGTTTCCGCCTGATCAGCGAGCTGGTGGACGTGCTCGGCCCCGACGCGCGGGCCGCGAGCCTGGAGGAGCTGGGCCGCCTGATCTCGCATCTCCTTTCGCTGCGCCAGCTTTCCATGTCGGTCGCAAGCATGATCCAGCAGGGCCAGTCGCCCAATGTCGAGGCGTCGATCGTCAAGGATCTGGGCACCAAGTTCGAGCAGGAAGCCGTCCGGGTAGTGCGTAACATCGTCAGCGCCGAGGATCTGATCTCGAACGGACGGGCGGAACGCCTCAAGGCGCTCCTGATCCACGCCCAGCAATATGCCCCTGCCTTCACGATCCGTGGCGGCACCAATGAAATCCTGCGCGGCATCATCGCCAGGGGGATCGGTCTGAGATGAGCGAAAATCGTACCTTTTTCCGGGAAACCGTTGAGCGCATCCTGGCCGACACGCTGGACAAGGCGGCGATCGACGCCGCCGAGGAGCGGCGCCTGCCTTCTTCCCTCTACGACGCGCTCGTGGAAAATGGCATCACCCTGATGCTGGTGCCGGAAGACAAGGGAGGCATAGGCGCGAGCGTAGGCGACGCCGCCGTCATCCTGCGCGCCGCCGGTGAAGCCGCCGCGCCGGGGCCCCTGCTGGAAACCATGCTCGGTCAACGGCTGCTGGCCGATGCCGGCATCGACCTGACCGACGGCCTGCTAAGCCTGGTGTTCGTCGACGATTCCGCCATTCCGGCCGAGGGCGAAACCGAGTGGCGAGACGCGGCGATTCACGACGTGCCCTGGTCTGAAGCGGTCAGCCATGTCCTTGTGGTCGCGCGCTCCGACAGCGGCGCGCGCCTCCTCCTCACCCAGGCAGACGGATGGACTGTAACGCCCGTTTCCGATGCGGCGGGCGAGCCGCGCGACACGCTGACCGCAGCGTCCATCCCGGTCGTTTCCGCAACGCTGGGGGACTATGACGCGCTGCTGCGCACCGCCTCCATTCTACGCGGTGCGCAGATATTGGGCGCCATCGAATGGTCATTCCGCCGCAGCGTGGAATATGCCGGCGAGCGCAAGCAGTTCGGGCGGGAGATCAGCAAGTTCCAGGCGGTCCAGCAGATGCTCGCCGAACTGGCCGATCATGTGCTGGCCTCCGCGGGTATTACCGAAGCCGCGGCCGAAGGGCTGAACGCCAGCCTGGCCGCCGCCGCCCGCTCGCGTCTTGGCGATGCCGCCGATGCGGCGATCCTCATCACGCATCAGGTCCACGGCGCTATGGGCTTCAGCCTCGAATATGCGCTGAATTCACGCACCCGCCGCCTCATGGCTTGGCGCGACGATTATGGCAGCGTGCTGCACTGGCGCCGGGCGCTGGCAGGCAATTTCGCGGGACTGACGCGCGAAACCTTCTGGCCCGCTGTTTCCGACGCCGGACTGCCGGGAGCCGCTTGAGATGAGCGCATCAGGGGACGACTGGTCTGCCGAGCGGATCGCAGATCGTTTGCAGATCAGCGACGTCCTCTACCGCTATTGCGGCGCGATCGACCGCATCCAGCCCGACGCGCTGATGGACCGCGTCTTTCATGCCGACGCGCTGATAGACAAGACCGGAACCCCCTATCCGGTGGCGGAATTTGTGGCGAACGTCGCCGCGCGCCATCCGGGGGTGCCCAACGCGTCCCACATGGTCACCAACATTCTCATCGACTTCGTGGATACGGACACCGCCTTTGTCGAAAGCTGGTGCATCGCGTTGGAGCGTCATCCGCCCGCCGGGGCGGACGGGCGGACTGTCGATCGGGTTTACCGTGTCCGCTACGGCGACCGTTTCGAACGGCGCGGCGACCGGCGCTGGCGGATCGCCACGCGAACCTTCGTCATCGACCATGTGCTGAGCGCAGCCGCCGATCCCGCGCTGGACCCGCCGGCCGCCGCCCGCATCGAAGGACGCCGCGACGCCGACGATGCCATCGTGCGGATGCGCGTCAGCCTCGGTCTGCCACCGGTGTGAACAGCAGCGCGAGAATGTCGACCTCCGCGCGCAGCAAGTCTTCATTGCCGGCATCTTCGACATTATATTGTACGGCACGGGAACGGGCGGCCATCCGCTCCATCGACACATAGATGATCACCGCGCGCGACTGGGCCGATGCCTTCGTCAGCCTCCCGCCGGGCTGAGCAGCCTTGATCCGGTCGGCAATTGCGTGGATGATCGGCATTGTCGCTTCGTGCCGGACCTTGAGGAAATCGATATTACCGCTGTCGGCGATGTAGTTCCGCGCGTTCAGGATCGGCCGGTGCCGCTCCCAATAGGCGGTATAGCTTTCGATGAATGTCCTGCTCAATATTTCCGGCGGTGTGCCGGGAGCGGCATCGCGGAGCACCGCCGCCACCTCCGCCAACTCTTCGGCCGCCTCCTGCGCGAGAATGAGCAGGACTTCGTCTATATCCTTGAAATAGAGATAGAAGCTTTGCGAGGCCATCCCGGCCGCGCGCGCGATCTTGCTCGCGCTCAGCTTATGCACTGATTCGACCGCGATCAGGGAAAGCGTGGCGTCGAGCAACCGCCGCCTGCTTTCTTCACCCTTGCGCCCGAGCGCCTGCCCCTGCTTATTGATCCGTTTCACGCCGCCGCCCCTTTGAAGGGCCGCAAAAAAGACGACCTCAGATGCCAAGTCAATGTTCAAATATCAATGAGCCAGAGGCGCGCCGATCCGTCCGGGCCGCTCAAAGCACCTCATCGGTCCCGAAGATCGTCACCGCCTGGCTTGACAGCACACCGCCATTGCCGTGCGACAGCGCCAGCTTCGCGCCCGACACCTGACGCCCGCCCGCCAGCCCGCGCAATTGCGTCACCGCCTCGACCATGGTGAACAGGCCGTACATGCCGGGATGGGCGCAGGACAGACCGCCGCCATTGGTGTTCACCGGCAATCTTCCGCCCGGCGCGATGGCTCCGTCCGCCACGAAGCGCCCGCCCTCGCCCTTGGGGCAGAAGCCCAGATCTTCCAGGAACAGGATCGTGTTGATCGTGAAGGCGTCGTATAGTTCGACGACATCGATGTCGGCCGGCGCGACCCCCGCCTGGGCATAAGCGCGCGGGGCCGCCTCGGTCGCGGCCGTCACTGTGAGGTCAGCGAGCGCGGAGATGTTGCGGTGCCAGGTGGCGTTGGCCGCGCCCAGCAGATAGGCAGGCTTCTGCGGCAGGTCGCGCGCCCGGTCGGCGCGGGTCATCACCACGGCGGCGGCGCCATCCGTGACGAGGCAGCAGTCGCGCACCGTCAGCGGATCGGACACCATGCGCGCGCCGAGCACATCGTCGATCGACAGATCGCCCTTCATGAAGGCGTCGGGATTGAGGTTCGCCCATTTGCGCGCCGCCACGGCCACCTCGGCCAACTGCTCGCGGGTGGTGCCATATTGGTGCATGTGGCGCTGCGCCGCGAGCGCATAGGCCGTCGTCGGGTTGCGCGGTTTATAGGGCGCCTCATAGGGAAAGGGCGTGCCCCCGCTGCGGACCAGACCGCCCGCGCCCGACCGCTGGTTGCTCCCATAGCAGATCAGGACCGCGTCGCAGAGCCCGGCGTCCAGCGCCAGCGCCGCCCACATGGCCTGAATCTGGAACGCCGAGCCGCCCGTGCGGGTCGTCTCGACCATTTTGGGGCGAATGCCGAGATATTCGGGCACGCTCATTGCGCTGAACGGATCTTCGGAAAGGGTCGAAAACACCCCGTCGATGTCGGCCGGCGTCAGACCGGCGTCGGCAATGGCGGCCAACGATGCCTTGGCCAGCAGCTCCATGGCGGAGAAACCCGGCCTGGAATCGATGCCCAGGACCGCGGTGCCGACGATAGCGGTGCGCCCCCTTGGAAAACCGCTCATGCCGCGCCTCCCTCGACAGGCGCGAACAGCACGGCGGGCGCGCCGTCCACCTCGCCGACCCGTGCCTTGACCGCCATGCCGATAGCGATCGTGGCGGGATCGCAATCGACCAGCCGGCTCATCATGCGAACGCCTTCCGCCAGGTCGATGAGCGCGATCACATAATCGGGCGTCGGCGGCTTGTTGCGGATGACGGTGAAGGAATAGACCGTGCCCTCGCCCGACGCTTCCACCCATTCGAGATCCGCGAGGCCTGTGCCGGGCTGCGCGATTCGCGGGAAGAAGACGTAGGCGCCCGTCGATGCCGACCGCTGCACCATGAAACGGCCTTCCGCCAGATAGGCGGCATATTCCGCCTCGGGATGCACGGTCTTTACCATCGGATCGTCCTTAATGATGCCCGTGGCCTGCCGCCATGCCATTGGGATCGACCGCCACGGCCAGCGCGTCTACCGCGACCACGCCCTCGCCCTCGGGATAGACGAACACGGGGTTGAAATCGATCTGCTCGATGCCGGTTTCGGTGCGGGCCAGTTCCGCCACACGGGAGACGAGCGCGGCAAGCGCATCGATATCCGCGGGCTTCTGCCCCCGCACGCCGGCGAGGATCGGCGCGGTCTTGAGGCCGAGGATCAGCTGCTTGGCTTCTTCCGGCGAGATCGGCGGCGGCGCGAACACCACATCCTTCAACACCTCCAGATAAATGCCGCCCGATCCCAGCATGACCAGCGGACCGAAATCGGCGTCGCGGATGACGCCGATGACCAGTTCATGACCCTTGGGCATCATCTTCTGGATCAGCACGCCTTCGATCCGTGCAGCCGGATCATAAGCCTTGGCGTTGGCGATGATCTCGTCAAACGCCGCTTCCACCTCACCCGCGCCCACGCCCAGCTTCACGCCGCCCGCCTCGGTCTTGTGGGAGATGTCGGGCGACTGGATCTTCAGCACCACGGGAAAACCCATCGCCGCCGCGTCGCGCGCCGCGCTGTCGCGGTCGCTTGCCAGTGCGGTCGGTGGAACGGGAATGGCATAGGCGTCGATCAGCGCGCGGGTGTCCGCCTCGTCCAGCACGCCGGGCTTCAGATCGCGCAGCTTGGGCGCATCGGCGGGCGCAACGGGCGGGCGCGCCTTCCACTTGCTCTGGAACGCCGCATAGCGGCCGATGGCGTCCAGCGCCGAGGCGCAGGCGGTGTAGCTGTGGAAGCCTTGTCCCCCCAGGCTGGCCAGCGCGGCCATATTTTCGTCGCTCGGCAGGATGTGCGAGGTAAACAGAATCGGCTTGGTCGCGTTGGCGAAGACCGGCCCCAGCCGTTCGCCCAGCTTTTGGATGCGGCCTGGCGAATGCAGGCCGATATTGACGATGAACGCATCCACCTCCTCGCTTTGCTGCAAACGCTCCAGCACGCTGACGAGCGGCCCGCCGCCGGACTCCACGGCATTGGCGGTCACGTCCACCGGATTGGCGGTGGACCCGAAATCGGGAATCCATTCGGACAAGTCCTTTTGCAGCGGCGCGCTCAGCACCGGCACGTCAAGCCCGGCGGTTCCGCACAGGTCCGCCGCCCAGGCGCCCGCGCCGCCGGACGTGGAGATAACGCCCACCTTCTTCACCGGCACATGCGGGAAACGCGCCAAGGCCGCTGCGACGGACAGCATCTGCTCCTGGTCAAACACGCGGATGATGCCATAACGCTCGAACATCGCGTCATAGGCTGTGTCGGCGCCGGTCAGGTGCGCGGTATGGGATACGGCGGCGCGCTGCCCCGCTTCCGACCGGCCGACCTTCATGATGACGATCGGCACGCCCTTGTCCGCCGCCTTGCCCGCCACTTCGGCAAAGCGGGCGGGGGTCTTGAGCCCCTCGATGAACATCACGATGACGCCGCTCTCGCCCTCGTCGAGCAGATGGTCGACGAAGTCGAGACTTTCGAGATCGCCTTCATTGCCCGTCGTCACGATTGCATGGAAATCGAGATTTTCCTTGATGCCGCGTCCGAACAGCGCGAAACCCAAGCCCCCGCTCTGCGAGACGATCGACACCTTGCGGCCGGGGCGCAGCGCGGGGCGCTCCTCCGACAGCGCCGTGTCCGCCACCGCCGCGAATGTCGCCGCCGCGCCGTCGAGCGAGACATAGCCTTCGCAATTCGGCCCCATGTAGCGCAGCCCGCTATCGCCAATGGCATCGGCCAGTTCGAGCATGTCCACCCCGGAAGACAAGATCACCGCCGCCTTGGCACCCGCCGCCACGGCTTCACGGATCACGCCCGGCACGGTCGCGCCGGGCGTGGCGATCAGCACCAGCTCGACCCCGCCGGGTATCTCCGTCAGGCTGGTATAGCCTTGCTTGCCCTGAATGATGCCGCCTTTGGGATGTACCGGGTAGATCGGCCCCTTGTGGCCGCTGTTCAGCGCGATCTTGAGCAGCTTGCCGCGCATCTTCGACGGATCGTCCGCAGCTCCGACAACGGCGATGCTCTGGGGTGTGAAGAAGCTGTCAAGCACGGTATTTTCCCATCTGAATGGCAGTTGCGCCCTGCTTTCAGCAGCGGCGGAGCCTGACAAGTGCGTGACCCAATCGATCACATACGGATTGCCCGGCCCGCCTGACGCGTTCAGTTATATGTTGGCGGCGATGATCATGCGCCGATGCGATCGAGAAACCGCATCAGCGCGTCGGCGAATATGTCGTTTTCATCGCCGACGAGCATGTGGCGCGCGCCCGGAATCACTTCGACCTCCAGTTGGGGGATCAGCGCGCGCAACGCTTCGACCCCATCGGCATCGACGACCTCGCTCAACTCGCACCAGGCGAGCAGCGCGGGCACCGTCACCTTGGGCGCCACCGTTTCGAGATAGGCGCTGCCCGCGCCAAGCCCGATCCGGTGCCGCGGATCGCGATAGCCAGAATCCCAATGCCAGTGCCAGCGGCCATCCTCGCTCTGCCGCATGTTCCGGCGCAGACGTTCGCCCGCGCCCGGCGCGACCGTCTGGCCACGCGCCGCCGCGAGCTGGGCCGCGGCTTCGTCCGGGGAAGCAAAGCCATCGGAGGAGATTTGCGTAGACTGGGCGACGGTGGCGATCCCATCGGGACGCGAACGCGGGACGGCATCGACCAGCGCGACCGCGAGCGCCACCTCCGGCCCGGCGCTGCCGGCCGCCGCCAGGCTGATCTTCCCGCCCAGCGAATTGCCGACCAGCACCATGGGCCGGCCGACCGCGCCCGCTACCGCCGCTATGTCGGCGACCTGCCGCGGATAGCCGTAATCCCCGTCCGGCGCGCGATCGCTTTCGCCATGACCGCGAAAATCCAGAGTGATGGCGCGCCGTCCGCTGTCGGCCAGACGCAGCGCGACACGACGCCAGCTATGGCGTGTCTGCCCCATGCCGCCGATCAGCAGCACGGGGGTTCCGTCCTCCGGACCATAGAGGTCGGCGGCCAATCTCTGGCCGTCGCCGCCCGTGAACCAGTGCGTCATTCGCCGGTGAACGTCGGCGCGCGCTTTTCCAAGATCGCGTCGATCGCCTCTGCATGGTCCTTGCTGATGTTCGACAGCCCCTCATAGGCCATACCCAGGTCCATCATCGGCTGGGCCAGTTGGCGCAGCGGCATGTTGATCGCGGTCTTGGTGCCGTAGATCGCGTTGCTGGCGCCGTTCGCGAGCTTGGCGACCCAGCGCTCGGCGATTTCCTCCATCGCCTCGAAAGTCGGCGCGGATTCGGCGATCAGGCCGAGATCGGAGGCTTCCTTGCCGAGAATCGGTTCGCCCAGCAGCAGGAACTTGCGCGCCTTGGCATAGCCCATCTGCTGCGGCCAGATCAGCGAGCCGCCATCGCCTGCGACAAGGCCGATATTGACGTGGGGATCGGCGATCTTCGTATCGTCCACCGCGATGACGAGGTCGCACAGCAGCGGCAGCGTCGCGCCCAGACCCATCGCATGGCCGTGCAGCTTGGCAACGGTCGGCTTGGGGCAGTCGAGCACCGCATTGACGATCCGGCGCGATCCCCAGAGGCCCTTGAAGAACAGGCCCGGATCGTCGACCTTGCGCTTCATCTGGGCGAAATCGCCGCCGCCGCAGAAGGACTTGCCCTCGCCGGACAGCACGACCACGCGGACGCGATTGTCGAAGCTCGCCGCCTGGAAGGCGTCTGCAAGCTGCTCGTTCACCGGATCGGTGATGATGTTGCGCTTTTCGGGATTGTTGAGCTTGATGCGCAGCGCAGCGCCGTCCAGCTCTACCTTGATGAGGTCGAAGCGCGAATAATCAAATGCCATTAAATGTCTCCGCAAGATCGGTTCAGGCCGCGACGGGCCGGGCCAGCGCGCCGAAGCGTGCGAGATGGAAGGAAGAGTCGCCGAACAACTGATTGATGACGTTCAGGCGGATATAGTGATGGCCGATATCCAGTTCTTCCGACACGCCCATGCCGCCGTGCAGTTGAACCGCCTGATAGCCCACATATTTGCCCGAGCGCGCCACCTGCACCTTCGCCGCCGAAATCATGCGCTGGCGCTCGACCGCGTCGCCGTCCAGCGACATCGCCGCGACCAGCGCCATGGATTTGGCGGTCTGCGTCTGGATGTACATGTCGGCCATGCGGTGCTGAAGCACCTGAAACTTGGCCAGCGGCGCGCCATATTGGATGCGGGTCCGGGTATATTCGGCGGTCGCGGGGATGAGATATTCCATCGCGCCGATCGCCTCCGCACAGACAGCCGCGACACCGTGATCGAGCGCCAATTCGACCAGCGCCACACCGCCATCGACCGGACCGAGCACATTCTCGCCGCCCACGGCGACATTCTCCAGCACCACTTCCGCCGCTCCGAAGGCGTCGATCATGCGGAAGCTGCGGCGCGAAACGCCCTGCGCATCGGCATCGACCAGGAACAGCGTCACGCCCTCCCGCTCGCCCGTGCTGCCGGACGTGCGCGCCGCGACGATCAGCCGGTCGGCGCGGTCGCCGTTCAGCACCACAGGCATCCGGCCTGAAATGGTCCAGCCCGCACCATCGGCCGCAGCCGTGAAGCTGGTGTCCTCCGCGCTGCGGAGCATGTGCGTGCTGCCCGCGGCAAGCGCCAGTTGGCGCTCGCCCGCGATCACCGGTCCGATCGCATCCTGCCGGGCATCGCCCGACAGGCCCTCGATCAGCAGGCGGCCCCCGATCACGGCGGTGTAGAGATAAGGCTGGGTCACGAGATGCCGCCCGAACCGCTCCATCACCACAAAGCTATCGGCGGACGAGCCCGCGAAGCCGCCGACCTCTTCCGGAAAGGCCGCGCCCATAAGGCCCAGCTCGGCCATTTCCCGCCACAGCGCCGCCTCGGCCGCCGGGTCCTTCAGCAGCGCCTCGCGCTTCACCAGATCATGCTTGTCGGTGAGGAAGCGGTCGACCATGTCGAACAGCATCCGCTGGTTATCGTCGTAATTGAAGTCCATTGCTTGCGTTCCTGTCAGACGTTCAGCAGGCGCCGCGCGATGATATTGCGCTGGATTTCCGAACTGCCACCATAGATCGTCAGCTTGCGCTTGTCGAAAAACTGCTGCGCCATATGCTCCAGCTCGAACGGCACGACCGGCAAGCCGTCATGCGGCATGGTCAGCGGATGGACCATGCCTTCCGCTTCCGCCATTTCCATCAGCAGTTCGGTCAGATTCTGCATGATCTCGCCGCCGCGCACCTTGATGACGGAGACTTCCGGTCCGGGCGCCTTGCCCGACAGTTCGTCCGCCAACACGCGATAGGTGGTGTAGCGAAGCGCGACAAGATCGGTCTCGACCTCCGCCACGCGCTGCGCCAGCACGGCATTCTCGCTGCGCTTGCGGCCGTCGGGGCCGACCTGCTCCAGACGTTCGCGCACCTGCCGCGCAAAGGCCATGTTCACGCCGATCCACGCGCCCATCAGCCGCTCATTGCCCAGCAGGAACTTGGTGATGTCCCATGCTCCGCCCTCGCGGCCGACCAGGTTGGTCACGGGAACGCGCACTTCGTCGATCTGCACTTCGTTGACCGATAACATGCCGCCCAGCGTGTAGATCGGACTCACCGTGACGCCCGGCTGTTCCATATCGATCAGGAGGAAGGAGATGCCCGCCTGCTTCGGCCCGTCGGTGGACGTGCGGACGAGACAGAAAATCTTGTTGGCGACATGGGCATAGCTGGTCCACAGCTTGGTCCCGGTCACGATATAATCGTCCCCGTCGCGTACCGCCCGCATCTGGAGGTTCGCGAGGTCGGACCCCGCCTGCGGCTCGGAAAAGCCCTGGCACCACCAGTCCTCGCTGGACAGGATGCGGGGCAGAAGTTCCGCCTTCTGCTCCGGCGTGCCGAACTCGATCAACACCGGGCCCAAAAGATCCTGCGACACATGGTTCAGGCGCGGTGCGCCCGCCATGCCCGATTCCTCTTCCCAGATGAACCGCTCCATCGGTCCCCAGCCGGGACCGCCATGCTCCTTGGGCCAGAGCGGGACATGCCAGCCCTTCTCGCGCAGCAGCGCATGCCACTGCTTGTGCTCTTCCTTGGTCAGCTTGTCGCCCGCCAGCGTCTTGCGGGCAAATTCGGGCGGCAGGTTCTTCGCGAAGAATGCCCGAATTTCCTGGCGCAGCGCCTGCACCTTATCATCGATGGACAAGTCCACTCGTCGTCACTCCCTATTCGGCTCGCGCGTTGCTCAAAGCCCGCGAAAGACCGGCGCTCTCTTCTCACGAAACGCGGCACGCCCTTCCGCATAATCTTGCGACAAGGTGAGTCGCGGCTGTTCCTCGGATTCTGCCGCCAGCACGGCGTCCAGCGAGTTATGGCCGCCCCCCAGCACCCGCTTCGTCGCCGCGAGCGAGAGCGGAGCCGTCTGGGCATAGCGTTGGCCGGAGGCCAGCGCCCTTTCGAGCGCCTCCCCCGCTGGCACCAGTTCGTCGACAAGTCCGACGGCTCGCGCCTCTTCACCCCGCATTTCGCGACCGGACAAAAGCAGGTCGCGCGCTCGTGCGGCGCCGATCCGCTGCGGCAGCGTCCAGGCAAGACCCGCATCCGCCATCAGCCCCACCCTGCCGAAGGAGGCGCAGAAGCGCACGCCGTCGCCGGCCACCAGATAGTCGCAGGCTAGCGCGAGGGACATGCCCGCGCCAAAGGCAAAACCCTCCACCGCGCTGATCGTCGGCTTGGGCCCCCGGTACAGGATGCGCACGATGTCGTGCAGCACGGCCACGTTGCGCCGGGTCCTTTCCGGATCCGGCTTCATGTCGGGGGGGAGCCGCCCACCGGAGCAGAAATGACCATCGGCCCCCGTCAGCACGATGAAGCGGCAGGACTCATCCGATGCCGCGTCCTGCAGATGCGCCAACAGAGCTTCGCGCATCTCCGTCGAGCAGGCATTTCGGAATGCCGGCGCATGCAGCGTCAAGACGACCGCGTCACCCACCTTCTCCTGAAGGACGGCATCTTCAATTGATTGTTTTACAGTTGCGTCGTTCACCCGGTCACCATGCCGCCAAATTGTCGGCGCGTCCATTAACGCGCCCAGAAGGTCGCATCTATTGTTGCCATGGGCCGTAGTATATCGTCACTAACAGGCTTAACATGTATGTGTTCCTTTCGCCCGGGCAGTTGGACTTGGCAAGCGCTTGAGGCCAGTGCTGCCGCGATCCTCCAGATTCCAAAACAGGACCGCCGACGCCCATGAACGCCCCGACCACCTCGCTCCAGACCGAAGGCCGGCCCGGCCTCGATGCGCTTTTTGCCCCGCGCTCGGTTGCGATCATCGGCGCCTCTTCCGACCAGCGACGTTTTGGCGGGCGGCCCATCCAGTATCTGCTTGAGGCGGGTTTCGACGGCCCCATCTATCCGGTCAACCCGGCACGCGCCGAGATACAGGGGCTGAAAGCCTATCCATCGATCCTGGAGGTTCCCGGCCCCGTGGACTGCGCGCTCCTCGCCGTAGGAGCGGATGTCACGCAGCAGACGGTGGAAGATTGCATCGCACGTGGAGTCAAGGCGGCGATCTGCTATGGCGCGGGCTTTGCCGAGGTCGGCGGCGAAGGCGAAGCGCGGCAGGCGAAGCTGCTGGAGACCGCCCGCGCCGGCGGTCTTCGCCTGCTCGGTCCCAATTGCATGGGCGCCCTCAATGCGCAGACCAAATTCTACGGCACCTTCGCCTCGGCGCTGGAGGATGGCGTGCCGCCCGCGGGCCGCATTGCGATCGCCAGCCAGTCGGGCGGCTATGGCGGCTATCTGCTGCGCCATCTCTTCCTGCGCGGCCTGGGCGTCTCCCAATGGGTCACGACAGGCAATGAGGCGGACATCGATGTCGGCGAGGCGCTGCACTGGATGGCGGGTCAGGAGGATAATGACGTCCTGATCGCGTATATCGAAGGCCTGCGGTCCAGGGACAGCCTCATCGCCGCGCTGAAGCGGGCACGGGAGAATCGCAAGCCTGTCGTCGTGATGAAGGTCGGCCGCACCGCCGAAGGCAGCGCCGCAGCCGCATCCCATACCGCCTCCCTTACCGGGCAGGACAATGTCTATGACGCCCTGTTCGAGGAATATGGCGTCCATCGCGCCCGCACCACCGACGAACTGCTCGACATCAGCTATGCGCTGTCCAGGCGCACCTTGCCCAAGGGACCGCGCGTCGGCGTTATCAGCATCTCGGGCGGTGTCGGCGTGCAGATCGCCGACTTCGTGAGCGACGCGGGTCTCACCATGGGCAGCGTGCCGCTGGAAACGCAGGACAAGCTGCGCGCCCTCGTTCCGCATTGCAGCCCGCGCAATCCCATCGACATGACCGGGCTGGTCACGACCAACCATGACATCATGGAAAAGACGCTGGACGCCGTGTTCGAGGCGAACGCGTTCGACGCGACCTTGATCTTCCTCGGCATCACCGGCGCCGCGCCGTCCATGGCCCGGCCGCTGCAACAGGCGATCGCGAATGCCCATGCCCGCGCGCCCGACCAGCTCGTGTTCGTGTCCGTCACCTGCCCGCCGGAAATGATGCGCGAATATGACGCCAAGGGCTTGCTGGCGTTCGAGGACCCCTCGCGGGCCGTCAACGCCCTGTCGGCGCTCTGGCAGTTTCGGGAAACCTTCTCGGCCGACATGCCCGCGCCCGTCGCGCTGCCGCCGGCGGAGGCGCTGCCCCTGCCCGAGGACGGCAAGCTCAACGAGGCGACCGCCAAGGCGCTGCTCGCCGCTCACGGCATCCCCTCGCCGCGCGAAAACCTGGCCCGCGATGCCGCCGAGGCCGCGCGCATGGCAGTCGACATCGGATTCCCGGTCGCGGTCAAGGTCGTATCTCCCGACATCCTGCATAAAACCGAAGTGGGCGGGGTCGCGCTCGGCCTCGCCAGCGCGGAGGCTGTCGAGGCGGCCGTCGCGCGCATGGCGGAAACCATCCCGGCCCACTTGCCCGATGCGCGTATCGACGGCTATCTCGTCTCGGAAATGGTCAAGGGCGGCGTCGAATGCATTCTGGGCATCAGCCAAGACGAGGCTTTCGGTCCCGTCGTGACCTTCGGCCTTGGCGGTACGCTGGTCGAACTCCTCAAGGACACGGTCTGCGCACTGGCCCCCGTCAGCGAGGCGCGGGCGCTGGAGATGATCGGCAAGGTCCGCACCGCGCCGCTTCTCACCGGTTATCGGGGCGGCCCGCGCCATGATATCGAGGCGCTGGCTCGGGCCATCTCGGGCATTTCGGTGCTCGCCGCTCAGCATGCCGGCACCATCACGACCATAGAGGTCAATCCGCTGGTCGTCCGGCCGGGCGCCGGCGGCGTTGTCGCGCTCGACGCGGTCATCGAAACCCGGCCGGTTGAATGACATGACCCTGGGATCGGCCATGACCGGCGGCATTGTCAGGGTCGGCAGAATGATTGCGGCCGCAAGGCGTCACCGCCTGCGGCTCATGAACCGATAACAGGAGGCAGGGCGTCATGGATCTTGGTCTTGAAGACAAGCGCGTGCTGGTGACGGGCAGCAGTTCGGGCATCGGCGTCGCAATAGCAGATATGCTCGCCGCTGAAGGGGCCAGCGTCATCGTGCACGGACGCAATGTCGAACGCACCGAAGCCGTCGCCCGGCAGATAGCGCAGCGAGGCGGGAAAACGGTTGCCGTCTGCGGCGACCTGTCCACCGACGACGGCGCCGCGGCAGTGGCACAGGCCGCGGCGTCGGCCTTTGGCGGCATCGACATTCTCGTCAACAATGCCGGCGGCGCGGTCGAAGGCAAGGACAGGAGCTGGTTCAAGGCGACGCTGGACGATTTTCGGCAAAGCTATGACCGTAATCTCCTGGCCGCCGTCCGCCTGATTCACGCGGTCGTGCCGGCCATGAAGGAACGCGGCTGGGGCCGCATCATCAACATCAGCACGGCAGCGGCGCATACGCCCACCTCCGCCCAGGCCGAATATGGCACCGCCAAGGCAGCGATGCTCAACATGACGCTCGGCCTGTCCAAGGCGCTGAAGCAGAGCGGCGTCACCTGCAACGCCGTATCGCCGGGCATGGTGCGTACCGAAGGACTGACCCGCTTCCTCGCCAGCTTCGCGGAAAAGCGCGGCTGGGGTGACGACATCGCCCGCGCGGAGGAGTATATCGTGAATGCCAACGGCCAGACTTCCAAAAGAGTCGGCGAAGTCGAGGACATAGCCTATGCCGTCGCCTTCCTGGCCAGCCCGCGCGCCGATTTCATGAACGGCACCAATCTTCATGTGGATGGCGGCACCTCGCCGTCCATGCATTAGAACAGATATAACCTTCAGGAGAGCCCAGCCCATGACGGCGTCTTATCCGTATCTCTTTTCCCCTTTTACGTTGCGGGGCGTCACGCTTCCCAACCGGGCGGTGATGGCGCCCATGTCGACCGAGCTTGGCGGACGGGACGGGGAAGTCACGCCGGACATGATCGCCTTTTATCGGGAACGGGCGCTTGGCGGCATGGGGCTCATCATCGTTGAATATACCTGCGTCGATCCTGATACCGGCCGTGCGCATGAATATCAGCTCACGCTGGAATCGCGGCGCAATCTCGACGGGCACCGCCGCCTGGTCCGTGCCGTGCACGAGGCCGGAACCAAGGTTTTCATGCAGATCCAGCACAGCGGCCAATATGCCAACCGCGCCGTGCTGCCGGGCGGCATGCCGGTGGGGCCGAGCGACATCTTTTCCAAGAAGGACCCGACACGCCTGACCTGCCGCGGCCTGACATCGGCAGAAGTGGCGCGGCTGGCGGCGTCGTTCGGCGAGACGGCGCGGCTGGCGGTCGAGGCCGGCTATGACGGCGTGGAGCTGCACGGCGCGCACGGCTATCTGCTCACGCAATTCCTCTCGCCGCTCACCAACAAGCGCGACGACGAATGGGGCGGCGATTTCGAGCGCCGCATGGCCTTCCCGCTCGCGGTGATCCGCGCGGTGCGGGAGGGGCTGGGCGACCGCCCGCTGGTCTATCGCATCTCCGTCGACGAGTTCTCCGCCGGCGGTCTCACCATAGAGGATATGGAGATCATCTCGCCCCGCCTGGTCGAGGCGGGCGCCGATGCGCTGCATTGTTCGGCCGGCCGGGGCGTGGGCGATGCGTTCGAAAAGGTGATCGAACCGATGTCGACGCCCGAAGGCTGGCGCATCCCCTATGCCGCGCGCATCCGCAAGGCGACGGGCGTGCCGGTCATCACGGTCGGGCAGATCCGCTGGCCCGAAACCGCCGAAGCCGCGATCGCCAACGATCAGGCGGATCTGGTGGCGCTCGGCCGCCCCATGCTCGCCGATCCCTTCTGGGCCAACAAGGCGAAGGCCGGACGCCGCGACCTGATCCGCCCCTGCACATCCTGCAACTGGTGCATCAGCCCGCATGAGGGCCGCCATCAGGTCGGCTGCGCCGAAAACCCGCGCACGGGCACGGAGTTGGATTCGCCCCTGTCGCCCGACATCGGCGCCGGACGCCGCGCGGTCGTGGTCGGCGCGGGGCCGGGGGGCGCCGCCGCCGCGCTGCTGCTCGGCCAAAGCGGTTTCGAGACGCATCTGTTCGAGGAGCGGGGCTTCACCGGCGGCGGGATCATCGCTTCGGCCACGCCTCCGGGCAAGGACAAGCTGTTCTGGTATTCGGACTATCTGGCAAGCCGCCTGAAGGAGAGCGACGTCGCCATCCATATGGGCAAGCGGGCCGAACTGTCCGACATCCTCGCCCTCTCGCCCGATGTCGCGATCATCGCGGCGGGCACGCGCCGCATCGACCTGCCCATCGAAGGTGTGGACCATCCCAAGGTGATGGACGCCTATGACCTTCTCATGGGCGAGCGCGAAGTCGGCGTGGGGGAGGGCGGCCATGTCGTCGTTTATGGCGGCGGCGAGACCGGCTGCGAGACGGCCGAATTCTGCGCCGAACATGGCATAAGGGTAACGCTGGTCAGCCGGTCGCCCGCCGACAAGCTGGCGCGCTCGGCGGACTTCGTCTATCGCGGCGGCCTGCTGCGGCGGCTCCATGCCAATCCGCTCGTCACCATTCTCGACAACAGCCATGTCCGTTCCGTCTCGGACGAGGGCGTGCTGATCGAGATCAATGGCTCCGACGGATCGGAAACGCAGCTATTGGCCGCCGACCGCCTCCTGCTGGCCCAGGGACGCCAGCCGTCCAATGCGCTGGTCGACGAACTGGAGAAGGCGGGCATAGCCGTATCGATGGCGGGCGACAGCAAGAAGGTCGGCCGCATCGGCGACGCCGTCCACATGGCCTATCGATCGGTGCTCGCCCTCAAGGCCCAGTTCGCGCCGGTCCAACCCGCCGGCTGCTGAAGGACTGCAAGCGAAAGGGCCGCTGCACCACAGACTGCACCGGCCCTTATCCGCCCTTCAAATATCCGTGTATCAGGCGGCCAGAGCCTGCCTGCGCTCTTCGAAGGCCGTGAGATATTCACGATATCCCTTCGGCTCCCGACGCTTGGCGGGATCGTAAAAGGGCGACAATATCTGCCTCATCATCGGCAACATGCGCTTGAGGATCCGCTTCTTGATCATTTTCTGCCGATCGATCGATGCCTGAAGCTCCGCGGCCGACATACCTTCGCGATCCTTCTCCATCAGATAGGCGGTCGCCGCCTTGGTGAACTTGCCGAGATGGATGAGGGCATAGAAATAGCCGTAGATGCGGTAGAAATATTCGGACACAGGGTTAAGGCCGCTCAGTTCGTGATAGACGTCCGAACAGACGGTGCGATGCTCGAACTCCTCGGCCAGGTGCCAGCGCCACAGGTCGGCGGCAGCCGGATCGGCGCCCTCCAGCATATCGTCATAATCCTCGAACCACGCTTCGCATGCGCTCGCGCTCATCGATTCGAACCCCTCGCAATAGGCGAGGTTGAAGCGCAGCGACCTGGTCTTGAGGAACCGGTCATAATCGCCCCGTATCTTGTCCTCGAATGGCTTGAGCCCTTCATAGCCCTGATCACGCAGCACCTTGTTGAAAACGAGGTGGTTCTTGCAATGCTGCATCTCCTGCTTGCAGAAGATGTCGAGATCTTCGAGCAGCTTGGTTTTCCCGGGGTCGATCTTGCCCTGGGCGATCTTCATCACCTTCAGCAGGTACGGCTCCACATAGGCAGGAATCAGCGACGCGGCGTTGAATCCCTGAGCGAACTCCGCATTGGGGGCCCAATGCGCCTTGATCTGTGAGAAATCGAATTTGGGGAAGCGGGCTTTCACGGTATCCTCCATACCTTGGGACCGAAAGTCTACAAATCTATATCTATTTATACAGGACAGATGGTTGCCCTGTCAAAACCGGTCGGCCCGCTCCTACCCTTGTCCGCGAACGATCAGCGCGACTTGGGCATTCCAAGCGATTTTTCCGCGATCAGACTGCGATGAACCTCGCTGGTCCCGCCATAAATCGTCATCGCAATGCCGCGCCGCATGGAAACCTCGACGATATCGAGATCCCGGTCGAGTCCCCGCACCAACGAGTAAGGCGCGGCAGCCTCTATGATGGCGGAGCCATCGACATAGAGCATCTCGGTCGTGAAGAGCTTCGCCATCGGACCCCAGGCGATCTCGTGTACGCCCTCCACGCCCGCCCATTCCTGACGCCGGCACAGCACATCCGCCACTTCGTCGCGCACCGCCGCGCGGGCAAGTATGCGCCGCATATTCGCGTCCTCGATCGGTCGCGATCCATCGGGGCCCATCTTGCGCGCCCAGTCGACCGCGCGTCGGACCATCGCCTTTTGCGCGGCATGATAGCCCGATCCGCCATGTTCGAAGCTGAGGCCCGATGTCATCACGCGCGCGCCGTCATTCACCTCGCCGATGCGATAGCGGTCGGGCACGCGCACATCGGTGAAATAGGTGATGTTCGTCTTTTCGTCCTGCAACGTGTAAACGGGGTGCAGCTCAATGCCCGGCAGGTTCATCGGCACGATGAACATGGTCAGTCCCTGGTGCTTCTTGCCGCTGTTGTCGGTACGGGTCAGCATCAGGATATAATGGGCCTGATGGCCATTGGTGGTGAACATTTTCTGACCGTTCAGCACCCACTCGTCGCCATCGCGCACGGCACTGAATTTCGCGCCGAAGATGTCCGATCCCGACTGCGGCTCGGAAAAGCCGAGAGCGCCCAGCGCGTCGCCCGCCAGAACGGCGCCGACTATTTCCTGCTTCACGTCAGGCTGCGCCCAGAGCTGCGCCATGCCTGCGACGAATTCCGTCACGGACGACGGCGTGCGGGTCCAGCCCATATCCTCCCACATGGGCGCGGCCGCCATCACCTCATAACGGCTGAGCCTGGGCTTGCCGTCCAGCGCCATGTCGGGATAGGCGAACCCCGCCTCCGCCATCTTCTTGTGGAAACCGGCATGGAAGCCGGATGTCGAATGATGCATTTTCGCGCGCACATCGTCGGTGATGTTCGCCTCGACGAAGGCGCGCACCTCGGCGGCATAGGCTTCCGCCCGCTCGCCCCATTCGAAGTCGATGCCGACATCCCCGGCGGACGGCAGCGCTGCCGCTTCCCCGTCCCACAGACGCGCCGCGATCCGATCCAGCTGTTCGTTGGGATCGCCCGCGATCAGTGCATGGAGCTTGGCGCGGCGGAAATAGATCTGCACGTCATATTCAAGGCTGACGCCATAGCCGCCAAAGGTGCGCACGGCGTGCTTGACCGCCTGGTCCACCGAATGGGCGGCCCACCAATAGGCCATTGCGGCACGTGCGCCCGCTCGCTCCTGCCCCGCCGCGATCGAGGAAATGGCACGCCATGTCAGCAGCTTCGCGCCATCCATGTTGATCGCCGCATCCGCCATGGGATGCGCGATGCCCTGAAAGCTGCCGATGGGGACGCCATAGGCGATCCGTTCGCCCGAATAGGCCGCCGCCAGCTCCAGCGCGCGGCGTCCCAGACCCGCCAGCGCCGCCGCCGTCAGGACGCGCCATTCCTCCAGAGCGGCATTGTAGAGCGCTTCGGCTTCCGAACCGCTCGCCAGGACATGGTGTTCTTCTGCCACGGCGACATCGATCATCGCGACCGTCGCATCGGCAATGTTGCGCGCCCGCTCGCCCGCCGCGCCCACCAGCGCAACCAGATCGCCGCCGACCAGCGCCACGATGACATGCGCCACCGATCCGCCCAGAACGGGCAAGGGCCGCCCCGTCGTCGCCGGACTGAGCGCGATCGTCGCGACCGCCCCTCCCTCCACCGCGTCGAGCAGCGCCCGCGGCGCCTTCGCCCGGTGCAGCAGCGCGGTCGCGACGATCGCCTCCACCAGCGGAACCGGGGCGACATGGCGTCCCATCTGCTCCGCCACGATGGCTGCATCCATCAGCGACATGCCGCCGTCTTCCGGCGCAAGCGCCCGCATGCCGACAATCCCGAGCGCGACGAGCTGGTCCCACAGCGCCTTGTCGAGGCCCGATGCCTCCGCCTCCCGCAGGCGGGCGGACGTCACCTCGTCGGCGAACAGGCGCGCGACGGTGTCCTGCAACATCGTCTGGCTCTCAGAAAATTTCAGCTGCATTCAATCCTCCTTGCATACGCGCCGCTGCGTTCGAACAGCCGGAGCCGCATTGTTTTTCCGCTATGGCCGAAACCCCTCCGGCAGCAAGTCCGGCAAGCCAAAGCCCAGACATGCGATCAATCCGCCGCGACGGCTTTGCTGACCGGTTCCCCGATACAGGCGCGCACATGCAGGCTGATTTCATACAGCATACGCAGCAGCCGCTCGATCTCGCCCGGCGGGTAGCTGCCGATCTTTTCGCCCAGGACATCGACATAAACCGCGTGCGCGTCCGACAGCAGGACGCGGCCTGCCTCAGTCAAGGTATAGACGAGTCGCCGTCCGTCGCTGTCGTCGCGCCGCCGCTCGATCAGCCCGGCGTCGATCAGACGATTGAGGTCGCCGGACACGACACTTGGCGGGAGCATCATCAGCCGCGCGATCTCTCCGGGGCTGGCATGTCCCTCGGATATGGCGCTCAGCGTCCAGATGCCGCGTATTCCAAGCCCATGGCTCTGGGCATAGCGGCTGTGGATGACATTGAAGGCGCCGGAAAGATTGCCGACCGAGGCAAGCAGCCTGCCGACCGGGCCGGACGGCAGGCGCGCGTGGCGCCCATTCAGCGCGTGAATCACGTCCTGGCTTTCCTTGCCGATCATGGCCTTTCCTTTCCTGCGTCACGCGCAGCCATCACATGGATGGTGATAGATCGATAGTCTTGCAAAGGCGCCCGGCGCAAGATATTTCGAAATTCGAAACAAATTCCTGGAGAAACGCGCAGTGCTCAAGCTCAGCATGAAGCCCACGGGCTGGTTCCAGATCGGCTGGAGCGCGGAAATCGCGCCTGGCGCGACCAAAGCGATGAAATATTTCGGCGAGGATATGGTCGCCTTCCGCACCGAGGACGGCAAGCTCGTGGTGATGGACGCCCATTGCAAGCATCTGGGCGCCCATCTTGCCTATGGCGGCAAGGTGAAGGGGGATTGCATTGCCTGCCCCTATCATGGCTGGGAATGGAACAGCCAGGGCGCCAATATTCATGTGCCCTACCAGGACAAGCCGACCGGCGCGAAACTGCGCACCCGGCACATCATCGAACGGCACGGCATCATCTTCATGTGGCACGATCCGGCCGGCGGCGCGCCGCGCGAGGGCTGGGAACTGCCCGACCTCTTCACGGGCGTTCCTCAGGTGCCGGCGCGCGAGGAGGATTTTTATCCCTGCTACCCCCATGCCGTCGTCGATAAGCCAGGCGAACGGATACATCCGCAGATGGTGGTAGAAAACGCGCCCGACACGACGCACTTCCATTTCACCCACGGCACGCCGGAATGTCCTGAACTGCTCTGGTTCGACACCAGCGACGGGTCGTGGCGGTCGGAAATGGGCTTCAAATCGCCCAAGACCAAGGAGGTCGCGCTCAGCCTCTACACGTTGGCGCCCTGCATCAGCCTGTCCTTCACCATCTTCAACGGCCAGTCGGTCAAATATCGCCTGATCCTGACGGCCACGCCCGTCGATGAGGAGACATCGGACTTCCGCGTCAATTATTTCTTCCCGCGCGATCCGGCGTCGCCGGACGTCATGCCGGAAAGCCTGCGCGCCTTCGCACGGCAGACGGTCGAGTTGTTCGAGGAGGATGCCCGCATGTGGCGACACCAGATCTTCGTGCAGCGTCCGGTTTTCGCCAAGCAGGATATTGCGGGCTACACCGCCATGCGCAAGTGGAGCGAACGCTTCTACGAGGCGGCCGAGGGTCCAACGCCGATGCGCGCTGTCGAAGCACTCTGAACCGAAATCCGGAACGCGGGGAGGCCGCAGGACTTCCACGCCGCTCCAATCGGTCCGCAAACCGTAATTCGTCGCTGAGCAACAAGGGAGGATCGCAGTGGATCTGGGCGTCAAAGGCAAAATTTTCGCAATCGTCGGCGGAACATCGGGCATGGGCTATGCCACGGCCCGCGTGCTGGCGGCGGACGGCGCGTCCATCGCCCTCATCGGGCGGAATCGGGAAGCGGGGGAAAAGAGGGCTGAAACGCTCGCTGCCGAAACGGGAGCCGACGTCCGGATGTTCGCGGGCGACGGCAGCCAGCCCGGCAGCGTCGAGCAGGCACTGAATGCGGCGGCGGGCTGGAAGGGGCAGCTCAACGGTCTCGCCGTGACCGCCGGCCCGATGCTGGAGTTGCAGCCGATTGCCGATTTGAGCGATGAGGCATGGCGGGCTTATTTCGATGTGCAGGTGATGACGACCGTGCGCGCCTGCCGCGCCGCCATTCCGATGCTGGAGGCGGCGGGCGGCGGCACAATCGTCAATATCTCGGCCTATTCGATCCATTCGCAAAAACCCGCGTTCGTGGCTTACACCGCCATGAAGGCGGCGATCGCGAGCCTCACCAAGAATATCGCGACGACCTATGGCGGGGCGGGCATCCGCGCGAACACGGTATGCCCCGGTTTCGTCGCGACCGACGCCGCCGACGAAATGGCGCGGCAATTGTCGCAAAAATACGGCCTTCCGCCGATAGAGGCGCTTAACAAGGCGATGCGCGAAGAATTCAAGATGACGGTCGCACTCGATCGCGTCGGACGCAGCGAGGAACTGGGCGAGCTTATCGGTTTCCTGCTATCCTCACGCGCAGGCTATCTGACCGGCGCCCTGATCAATTGCGACGGCGGCACCCAATTCTGAACGACACGCATTTCAACGGAGGATGCCAATGATGGGCGGACCGATTATCGTCCATGTCGACGATGTTCACGAGCAGGAAGTGGTGCGGGTCGAATATGACGATGGCCGCCACACTTCGATCCACGAGCGTTTCCTGCTCGATACGCCGCGGATGTTCTCCTTCTGGAATCGCTGGGATCCCGGCATGATCTCGCTCAAGCATGGGCATCAGGGCGACCATATCGTCTTCGTGCTGGACGGAGAGGTGATGGTCGGCGGCGTACAGTGCCGCAAGGGCAGTCATATATTCCTGATGCATGGCGACCGCTTCGGTCCATGGATCGCCGGACCGGAAGGATGCGAGTTGCTGGGCATCATAGCCGGCGACGGCTCCGCCTTCTGGTCGGATCAGGACATGGCCGACTATCAGACGATGCTGACGGAGGCCGGCGCGCGCATGGCGGCTGTCCCGCCGCTCGCGGAGCGTCCCCCCTTCCGCGCCAAAGGCAATCCTCTGCCGAGCCGCGTGCTGGACAATTAATCGAAAAGCTCGCCTGGAAGCGGACCCGCTTGGACGAGAATGGCTTTAAGATGCGGCCCGTTTGCCGCCAAACCCATGCTATGAAATAAAGAGGAGAAGACAATGCTGACCGGTAAGACCGCACTGATCGTCAATGAAATGCAGCTGGGCGTGATCGACCCTGCTTACAGCAACTTCCGCGATCTCGCCAATCAAGTGCAGGAGCGCGGCATCGTTCCAAAGATCGCGCATCTGGCCGACGCTTTCCGCCGGGCGGGCCTGCCGGTCTTTCACACACCCGTCATCCACCGCCCCGATATGCAGGATCTCAAGGCAAATTCGCTCATCAACGCGCTCAGCCTCAAGAAGCGGTCCATGGCGGAGGGAAGTGTCGAAGTCGGCTATGTCGATGCGCTCCAGCCGGTCGAGGGCGATTTCGAGGTCGTGCGGACCTCAGGCCTCATCGCCATGTGCGCAACGCAGCTCGACGCCATTTTGCGTCGCATGGACATATCGACCATCGTGCTGACCGGCGTGTCCACCAATGTCGCCATGGCGGGCAACAGCATCGTCGCAAGCGAACTGGGCTATCATGTCGTCATCGCGGAGGACTGCATAGCCGGTTCGGACCCGGACACGCATCAAACCATCGTGAACAACCAGTTGCGCATGGTGGCGCGGATCGTGTCCTCGGACGATGTGCTTACCGCGCTATCCCAGGGCAGCGCCGCCTGACGGGCCGTGCGCTGGCGTGCTCCCGGCAGGGAGAGCGCCAGCGCGCCGATCATCAGACCCAGGCTTCAAGATACGGCGATCTTCAACTTCTCCTCAAGCAGGCCGACCGTGCCCAGCCAGGACACCCGGTCGGCCACCGGATCATATTTGACGCCGGGGATGTTCGTCATCGTGCCCGCGCTGGGATCGGTGAAGGAATGGAAGGCTTCCCCGAAGACAGTGACGTCGCAGACCGCAGCTGCCGCCTCCATCTCCTCGCGAAATCCCTCGATATGCTCCGGCGGGGCATAGGGATCGTTGCCGCCGGCATAGATGGCGACGTGCGCCTTGACGCCATCCTTGCGCGCCGGCCGCTCGGTGGTCAGGAGGCCATGATAGCTCACCACCGCGCGCACGTCCGCGCCGGCCCGCGCGAGATCGAGCACGCATTCGCCGCCGAAGCAGAAGCCGATCGCCCCGATGCGCGCACCATCCACGTCCTCCAGCGAGCGCAGCGCCTCGAAATTGACAAGCACGCGCTCGCGCAGCCTGTCAGGTTCGGCATGGAGCGCCTGCATCACGGCGCCGCCCTCCAGCGCATTTTCATACAGCGCGCCATCGCCATACATATCGGTCGCCAACGCCATATAACCCTGCCGCGCCAGCCGCTGCGCCCGTTCACGCACCAGCGCGCCCTGCCCGCGCGCATCGTTCATCACCAGCACGCCGGGATGCGGGCCCGTTCCTTCGGGGACGGCAAGCTGACCGATCAGGCGAACGCCGCCATGTCGATATTCATAGGGCTCCAGGCTCATCCATCCATCTCCTCTGCGCCTTTTCCGGCATCGTCCCATCCATGCTCGACGCAGAAGTGGGGCATCGCGACGGCGCGGATAGCGGCGGCGGATTGAACGCCCGACAATATCGCCATCTTTCTCCCCTCCCCGCTCGCAGTTCAGGCGTCCTGCAGAAACATCTGGGTTACTGCCTTGAGGTCCACCTTCATGGATGTCGTGCGCGGAAGCGTCGGCAGGACCAGGACCTTCGCGGGCACCTGCGGCGTCGTCAGGCTGAGCCGGGCGTGGTCGCGCAGATCCTCTGGCGAGGGGGCTTCGATGCCCGATTTCAACTCGACGGCAGCAACGGGGACGGCGCCCAGCCTGTCATCCGGCAAGCCTATGACCGCCGCGTCGAGCACCGCGGGATGAGAACGGAGCGCTTCCACCACCTTTTCCGGCAGCACCTTGTACCCGCCGCGCAGGATGGCGCCGTCACCGCGGCCCTTGTGGAAGACGAAGCCGTCCTCGTCGATCGTGACGATGTCCGTCGTCCTGATCCACTGGTCGCTGATCTGAGGCACGAGCACTTCGAGAAAACCCTCGGCGCCCACCGGCAGTTCGGCGCCCGTCTCCATGTCGGCAACACGCAGGGTGATGCCCGGCAGCGCCTTGCCCATCGATCCCAGCTTGCTCTGGCGATATTCCTTGTAGAGCGCCGGCGACCAGCTGATCACCGTGCCGCAAAATTCGGTCGCGCCATAGGCCCAGATCACGTCGATGCCGTATGTCGCCTCGAACTCGGCCTGCAACTCCGGCGTCATCGGCGCGCTACCGCCGTAGAAATACTGGATGGAGGCGATCTTCTCCTTGGGCACCTTGGCGTCCAGAATCATGCGCGCCATGGCCGGCACGCCGCTGACCAGCTTCGGCTTCAGCCGTTCGACCGCATCGGCCCATTCGGCCACATTGAACTTTTCCAGCACGCAGGTGTACCGGTCGAGCATCGCGCTCGCGACCAGCCCGCACATGCCGCCGATCCCGCCATAGGGCCAGCACAGGATATCCGGCTCGACCGGCCCGTCACGGCCCGCCAGCACGCTGTCCACCGCGCGCACCAGCATCCGGGTGGGAAAGACGATCCGCTTGGGCTTGCCGGTCGTGCCGCTCGACAGAATCTCAAGGCCCGGTTCGCCTTCCACTTCGCGGAATGGGCCTTCGCCCTTCCGTTCGAGTCCCGGGATGAGGTCGAGAGGCTCCGCACCGGGCTGGTCAAGGAGGCCATGGTCGAGCTTGATGGCCAGCGTGCCGCTGGCCCGCGCCGCTTCCAGCACCGGCTCCGACCAATCCTCCACATCGGCGATGACCGCCGCAAACCGGCTTTCCAGCATCTCCTGGGCGATCGCGTCAGGCGACTGGATCGCATAGATGGAGGTGAGCCAGCGCTCCTGGGCGATCAGGCCCAGCATCGCCGTCGCATGAAGCGGCCGGTTGCGCACAATGATCCCGACCGACATCCGCTGGCCCACGCCCGCCTCGTCCAGAAGCGCTATGGTCCGGTCGGCAAGCGCGGCATATTCCCCCTTGGTGAACACCCGGCCCTTATACTCGACGATCGGCATAGCTGGATCGCGGTGAAGGATGGCGGAAAGCTGCTGGCTGAAGGTCATCGGGTCCTCTCTGATTGATTCTCGGCGCGCCTGATCGCATCTCTTCCACCGAGCGAGGCGCACATATCTTCCGTCGTTAGGACATGTTCGATAATTCGAATTATCATTCGCAACAAGATGCATGTCTGTTTATGTTAGCACATATGGCTACCTTTGCAGACCTTTCGTCGATCCATCCTCTATCTGATAAGAAGTGAGCCACGCCTTCCGTGCAAGAGCCGGCGGATGAATCGACGAGGCACGTCCCCCTCTCCTCGCCATTCCTTCTTTCCGCCTCAACCCATCCCTACAATCCATCACAGGCGCGCTCAGTGCCCGTTCTTCGCGCTGCGCCATTGCGCATCCTGGGGCGCCGCCATTACCCCTGAGGCACAATGTCGGGATAGCGGCGCGGAGAAGCGCGTGGACGCGAGACGCAAAGGAGAGTGGTGCATGAACCACAGGCTGGAAGGCAAGGTGGCAGTCGTCACCGCAGGGGCTAACGGCATTGGCGAAGGCAGCGCCTTCGCGCTGGCCGAACTGGGCGCCGACATCGTCATCGGCGATATCGATGCCGTTAATGGCGAGCGGGTCCGCGAGCGTATCCGCGCGCTCGGCCGGCGCGCCGAATATGTGCCCGCCGACATGATGAAGGTGGAGGATGCCCGCACCCTCGTTCGCGCGGCGGTCGAAAAGCTGGGCGGCATCGACATACTGGTCAACAATGCGGGCGGCGTGCGCCCCCGCCCGTTCAAGGATCAGAATGAAGGCAATTGGAAGCGGGTCATCGACCTCAATCTGATGAGCATGTTGGGCGCCACGCATGAGGCGGCCCAGGTCATGCGCGACCATGGCGCGATCGTGAACGTGGCCAGCACGGAAGCGCTGCGCGCCGCGCCCGGCTTCAGCATCTATTCCGCGTGCAAGGCCGCGATGGCGCAATTCACCAAGACGATGGCGCTGGAGCTGGCCCCGCGCGGCATCCGCGTGAACTGCATCGCGCCGGACCTGATCGACACGCCCGGCCTGGCCCCTCACATGGCGACCGATCCTGCGGGCATAGACCGGCGCAACCGGAACGTGCCGCTCGGCCGCATGGCCTCCATCGCGGAGGCGGGCAGCGTCGTGGCCTTCCTCGCTTCGCCCGCATCCTCCTGGGTGACGGGCGTCACCATCCCGGTTGACGGCGGGATAACGGCAGCAGCAGGCTGGCACCTCGACACCAGCCGTCAGTGGCAGATCGCATCATGACCTACGACGAAGAAAACATCGCCCGCGCGGCCATCCGCCACACCCAGTCCATCTACAACAGCGCCGGCGACCGGGGCAAGGTGGACGACATGATCACTGCCTTCGCCCCCGACGGCGTGCTCGATATCGAGAGCGAAGCCTTCACGGGGCCGGAGGCGATCAAGGCGTTCATCAACAATGTGGCGGCCGGGGCGACGACGGCGAAGCTTGCCGGCTCCCGCCATCACCTCACCACCTCCCGCATCGAGTTCGACGGTGACGACGCCGCGCAGGGCTGGACCTATTTCTTCGTCATGCGGCAGGGCGCGGTGATTCAGGAAGGCACCTATATCGACCGCTACCGCAGGATCGACGGCCGCTGGCTGATCGCCCATCGCCGGGTCAAGATGCTCTACGACATCGCGCGCTGACGGGCGCCAGGGAAGAACGGGGGTCCCGAAGACCCTATTTATTTCACTTAGTATCACACAAGTGCTTACCTAAGACTTGCCAAACGGTTCGAGCGGGAGAATATTGCGTTCGACAGGTGCCACGCACCGACAAGGCAAGGAGAGTAACATGCGGCGGGAGCCTCACCCGATCACCGGCGGAATCTACGAGGATCTGGGCAACGGTCTCGTCCGGGTCGAGAACCCGAAGACCGGAGGACACGGCATCTTCACCTGGGACGGCACCTGGGTGGAAGGTGACGTAACCTACGCTGATCCGCACATGCTCGTCTATATCGGGGGCCAGGATCTGCCCGCCGGCAAGGACCGCTATTGGGCAATGACGCCGCCCTACGAACCGGAAGGCGAGGCGCTGGCCGATGTCGCCGCAGCCGGCTCGATGCTCGCCGCGGGGCAGGAGATTCCGCGCATCATCGCAATGTACAAAGGCGATCCGGGCCTGGAAACCGAACATGGCCGACGCTCGGCGGGACATGTCGACATCGATTTCCTTCTGGACAACGACCGCAAGCCTGAACTCGTGCCGGAGGTTTATCGACTGGAATCGCCGATGTCCGGCGGCCCGCAGAAGGTCGGAACCGCCCGGTATTTCGAACAGAGCTACCACGATCGGGAGGTCGAGCGGATCTGGAAGCGCACCTGGCAAATGGCCTGCCGTGAAGACGATATCCCCAATGTCGGCGACTATATCGTCTATCGCATCGCTCATTTGTCCTACATCGTCGTCCGCACCGCGGAGGATAGCTTCCAGGCGCACCAGAATGTCTGCCTGCATCGCGGACGGCCGTTGCGGGACAATGATGGCAAGGCCGCAATCGAATTCCGCTGCCCCTATCATGGGTGGAGCTGGAAACTTGACGGTTCGCTGAAAGAAATCACGTGCGAATGGGATTTCCCGGGCGTGCGCAAGGACACGTCCCAGCTTCCCGGCGCCAAGGTCGGCACCTGGGCCGGCTTCATCTTCATCAACCCCGATCCGGAAGCCGAGCCGCTCGAGGACTTTCTCGGCCCGGTGATGATGGAGCACTATCGCAAGTTCAAGCTGCAGAACCGCTACAAGCAGGCGCATGTCCGGCGCGTGATCAAGGCCAACTGGAAGGTCACGATGGAGGCCTTCATGGAGGCCTATCATGTGATCGCCACCCATCCCCAGCTCATGCTTGCGGGCGGCGACAGCGCCAATACGCGCTATGACGTGTTCGGCAATTGGGGCCGCGCCGGACACCTTTCGAGCTCATCGATCAGCCCGCAGCGCGACATCTGGAGAACCAAGGAGGAGCAGCTTGCCGAACACCGCATGATCGCGGACATGAACGCCGAATTTCTGCGCGGCATCATCGGGGACGAGGTGGACCAATATTCCGATGCCGAACTGAATGACGGCACGTTCAACAACCTGTTTCCCAACTGCCATCCCTGGGGCGGCTGGGCCCGCATCGTTTTCCGCTTTCTCCCTAACGGCAGCAATCCGGACGAATGCCTGATGGACGTCATGCTCCTCGCGCCCTGGGCGGAAGGCCAGCCCAAGCCACCGGCGGCAAAGATGAAGCTCCTGGCCGCCGACGAAGCCTGGACCAACGCGCCGGAGCTCGGCTCCCTTGCCAAGATCATCGATCAGGACTGCATGAACCTGCCGTTCGTGCAGCAGGGGCTGAAGGCGAAGCAGCCGCCCTATGTCTGGAATTCGGCATATCAGGAAGGCAAGATCCGTCACTTCCACAGCATTTATGACCGCCATATGGGGATCGAGAGCGAAGAGGACGGCTGATCTCGTTAGGGCGCAGCCGTCCTGGTCATTGGCGCCGCAACGCGGCGGTGATCGGCATCTCAAGCAACATGCTGCGGATATTCTCCATGGCAGACGCTCAAAGGCTGGACCTTTCCCGCCTGGTGCGGCAACAGCCGGTCAGGTTGGAACGCAAGGTAAAGGATCATTTATGGACATCAAAGGTGGCTCGGCGCTGATCGTTGGCGGCGCCGGTGGTTTCGGAGCGGCGACGACCCGCCGACTGGCAGAGGCCGGCGCGCATGTCGTGATCGCCGACATGGCCGAGGAAAAGGGTGCAGCGCTGGCGCAGGAACTGGGCGGTTCGGCACAGTTCCTCAAGACCGACGTATTGAACGAGGATTCGGTTGCCGCGGCAATCGCGGCGGCGACGGCCAAGGGGCCGCTGCGCGCGGCGGTCGTGGTGCATGGCGGTCCGGCCGCCGGGGCGCGCCTCATCAACCGCGAGGGCAAGCGTTATCCGCTTGCGACGTTCCAGCGCACCGTCGACATCTTCCTGAACGGCACCTTCCATGTGATGTCACAGGCGGCAGAAGCCATGGCCGCCAATGAGCCGCTGGCCGACAACCAGCGCGGCGTCATCATCACAACCGCCTCGATCGCGGGCTTTGAGGGCCAGGTCGGCCAGACTGATTATTCCGCGGCGAAGGGCGGCGTGATCGGCCTGACACTCACTGCCGCGCGCGACCTCGCGCCGCTCGGCATCCGCGTCATTTGCATCGCGCCCGGCACATTCCTGACACCCGCCTATGGCATGCCGGCGGAAGAGGCGCAGAAAATCTGGGGCCCGAATGTTCCCAATCCGAAGCGCATGGGCGACCCCGACGAATATGCCCGGCTTGCCGCGCATATCGTGGACAACGACTTCCTGAACGGCGAGACGATCCGCATCGACGGGGCGCAGCGTTTCGGCTTGAAGTAAGGCGATCTGGCGAATGGGCAGGCGCCGGCGAACAGTCGGGGCAGCCGGGTCCATTCGCCGCTCACCGGGATCGACCCAGGCATGGCTCGCTGCCGTGCGATAAGCGGTTCGCGCCGGTTGCGGCGGGAACGCGCCTCGACCGAAATTCCCCGACGCTGGCGGCATTTTTGTAGAATGGCATGGATGCGCGACGAACGCGATGATATGCTGCCGATACCCATTTCCGTCTTCTCAAGCCTGATATTCCGTGGAGACGAATGAGAGGAATTCGCTATGCGTGTACGCATGCCCAGCTTCGATTTTTCCGACTCCATCGGTCGCTGGATGCCTCGTGCGCCGGAAATGGCGCAGTTGCTGAATGCCAATTCCATCGTGATACCGCATCTGGAACGCTTCCTTAACCGCGTGATGGCGCGCGCTCGGGCGGAGTTGAAGGGCGACGATCCGGAGAAGGCGCGCATTCGTGCCGACATTTCGACCTTCATCAAGCAGGAATCCTGCCATTATACGGTGCACGGCGCCTTCAACGAGATGATGCTGCGCAACGGATACGACCGGCTGCCCGAGTTGGAAAAGGACATCGTGGCCCATTACGACCGACTGCTGGCCACCAAATCGCTGCCTTTCCTGATCGCCTATTGCGAAGGATTCGAGTCGCTGACGCCGCCGGTCGCGTCCGGCTGGTTCGATGGATCGATGGACCCGATCATGAAAAATGCGGACCCCAATCCGGCCAATATGTGGCGCTGGCATATCATGGAGGAATTTGAGCACCGCACGGTCTGCCACGATGCGTTCGAGGCGATCCACGGGGGCTATTGGCTGCGGTTTTACGGCTTCTTCTACCAGTTCGTCTCCATGGAACGAATGGTGGGCCGCGTGTATCGCTATCTGCTCAGCGTCGATCGGCAGACGATGACATCGGAAGAGATCAAGCGCTCGAAGACGGGCGCGCGCCGGTCGGTGATCGGCTTCTTCACGCCGATAATCGGCGGCATGGCGAAGATATTGCACCCCCGCTATACGCCGCGCGCCATCCCGGAGCCCAAGGGTTGGGATGCGACGCGCAGCGATATCGAGGCGAACTGGATGAAGCCGCAACAGGCCCCCGCTCTCGCCGAAGGTTGAGCGCTTCGGGCCGGCCCGCATGGCGGCGAGCGCATGATGTTGCGTTATTGATGCTTTAGTGGATAAATAAGCGCGCGAGGGAAGATCCCCGCACCGACACAATCCCGAGGGCCAACGCGGCCGACCGGGAAGAGGAAAGGACAAGCCTTGGCGGAAGTCTGCGTGCTGGTGGGAGCAGGACCGTCCCTGGGCGCCGGCCTTGCCTGGAAATTCGCGCGGGAGGGTTGCCGCATGGCGCTGGTCTCGCGCGACCGCGATGCGCTCGCCGCACTGGAAGCCGAGCTGCGGGCCGCCGGCCTGGAGGCAACCGCCTTTCCGGCCGACGCCGCCGATCCTGAAAGCGTGGCCGCCTGCTTCGCCGCCATTCGCGGCCGCTTGGGCGATCCTGAAATCCTTCTTTATAATGCGGCGATCGTTGAACCCGCGACCCTGAGCGACGCCGATTTCGACTATGTCATGCGCTGTTTCGGCGCGAATGCGGGCGGCGCACTGTTGTGCGCGCAGCAGGTGATCCCGGCGATGCGCCGCAATCGGCGCGGGTCCATCCTCTTTTCGGGAGGCGTGCTGGCGTTTGAACCCATCCTCGGCTGGGGCGTCACCGCCATCGGCAAGGCCGCGCTGCGGAACATGGCGCTGGTGCTTGACCAGGAATTGCGCGGCGACGGCATCCATGTCGCCAGCGTGGCGATTCACGGCGGCATCCAGACCGATCCCTTCTACGCGCCGGATCGGATTGCGGATGCCTTTTGGACGCTGCATCGCCAGCAGCCGGCATCGGCATTTGAGCGCGAGATGCATTTCAAGCGGCCGGACTAAGCCGGTCTGCTTACAATCAGCGGCCCAAGGGACGCGGAGGAAAGACATGATGGACAGCCTGACCCTCGACCGCGGCGCGCTCCCTTTGGATGACGTCAGCATCCGTAAGTCCGCCGCTGCCGGCGCTGTGGTCACGCTGGAACCCCGCGCGCCCGAACTCGCGCGGGATCCCGCCGCCTTTCTCGGCTGGTTCGACGCCCATCGGCCTGCGCTCGAACAATTGATCGCCCGCGAAGGCCCCGTCCGCATGCATGGGTTTGCCGTGACCTGCACTCAGGATTTCAGCGCCCTCGCCTGCCTCTATGACGCGCCGCGCGAAGGCTATGTCGGCGGCGCGACCCCCCGCAGCCAGTTGGCCGAGCGCGTGTTCGAGGCGACGCGCTCGCCGCCCGAGCACCGGCTGATCGTCCATCAGGAGATGGCCTATCTGCCGCGCTGGCCTCGCAAGATCCTGTTCTATTGCGCCCGGCCCTCCCGCACCGGCGGCGAGACGATCACGGCGGACGTCCGCAGCTTCGACCGGCTGGTGCCCGCCCGCCTGCGCGACGCGGTGCGCGATCGGGGTGTGCGCTATATCCGTAACTTCCGGGGGCCGGGCGAAATTCCCGCCGTCCTCGCCTCCGCCCACCGCAGTTGGCAGGAAGCCTTCTACACGGACGATCCAGCCGAGGCGGAGGCCGCCTGCACGCGCATGGGCCTTTCCTGGAGATGGCTCGACGACGGCAGTCTCAGCGCCGAATATTCGGCGCCCGGCCTCGTCACCCATCCGCTGACGGGGGAGACGCTATGGTTCAACCATATCCACAGCCAGACCATGATGCCCGAAAGCGAGCCTGCGCGCTGGGAAGCCTATGACGCATGGTATGCCGATGGACGGCCCAAGGGATATGAAGTGCGATTTGGCGACGGCGGCGAAATACCGCTCGACGATGTGCGCCATATCTTCGGCCTGCTCGACAAGATGGCGGGCGGCTTTCGCTGGGCGGCGGGCGACCTGCTGCTCATCGACAACATCGTGACCTTCCATGGCCGCAATCCCTTTGAGGGCGAGCGCAATGTCCAGGTCGCCCTGCTCGAGGAAGGAGAACAATGATGGCAACCGCATCGCTGGCCCGGGGCCGCGAGATGACCGACGCCGAATGGCAGGTCCGTGTCGACCTGGCCGCCTGCTACCGGCTGGTCGCGCTCAACGGCTGGGACGATTTTATCGCGACCCACATCTCCGCGCGCGTGCCCGGCACGCATGACACGTTCCTCATCAACCGGCTCGGCCTGACCTTCGAGGAGATCACGGCGTCCAATCTCGTGCGCATCGATGCCGACGGGCGCGTGACCGATGGATCGGATGCACCGGTGAATCCGGCCGGCTTCACCATCCACAGCGCCGTGCATCAGGCGCGGGAGGACGCCGGCTGCGTCATTCACCTGCACACGCTGGACGGGATGGCGGTTTCCGCGCTGGAAGAAGGGCTGCTGCCGCTCAACCAGACCGCGATGCTGGCGGGAGCCGACATAAGCTTCCACGATTATGAAGGCGTAGCGCTCGACCTCGACGAGCGCGGGCGGCTACAGCGCGATCTCGGCAGCCATAACATGATGGTGCTGCGCAATCACGGCACGCTCGCGCTGGGGGCGAGCGTCGCCGAAGCCTTTATCCGGATATATACGCTGGAGCGCGCCTGCACCGCGCAGGTGCGGACGCTGGGCATGAACCGGCCGCTGCACGATGCCGATCCGGAGGTGATCGCGCGCACGGGCGAAATGGGACGCGATGCCGCGCGCTATGCCGCGATTGCCTGGCCCGCCGCCTTGCGCAGGGCGCAGCGGCTCAGCCCCGGTTTCGACACCTGAGCCTGCGACACGGGAAAGCTTCGCGAATGACGGCGGACCGCACATTCATGATCGCCAGTCAATTCGGCGACAGGGCCGACAATATCGTCGCGGCGATGCTGGGGGGAGCGGACGTCCGCAAAGTGCCGCCCGGCTATGATCATAGCGCCATAATGGAGGCGGATGTCTTTCTTCACTATCCCGACACGCGCTCGGGCGCGCGATGGCAGGATCGGCCGCCGCCCGGCTGGCCGGGCCGCCTGCGGCTGATCCAGCTCATTTCCACGGGGACGGACTTTTATCCGGACTGGCTGTTTGCCGGCCCGCCCGTCACCTCCGCCATCGGTCTCTCAGGGCCGCCGATCAGCGAATATTGCCTGGCGGCGATATTCGCGGCGACGCGGGACATGCCGGCCATGTGGATGAAAGGACCCGATCAATGGCATCGCCGCATGGCGCCCTCGATCAGAGGCAGTCGACTTGGCATATATGGCTTCGGCAGCATCGGCCGCACGCTGGCGGAGCAGGCACTGGCGCTCGGCATGCGCGTGACCGCCGTCCGGGGTTCGGACGCGCCCCTCGGCATGGATGGGGTGGAGCAGGCGGCCGACATGCCGGCCCTGATTGGAAACTGCGATCATCTGGTGCTGGCTGCTCCGGGCACGGACGCGACCCGGCATGTCATCGATGCGACTGCTTTGGCCGCCGCCAAGCCGGGGCTTCACCTTGTCAATGTCGCGCGTGGCAGCCTGGTCGACCATGCGGCGCTGATCCCCGCTTTGGACGCCGGCACGCTCTCCCGCGTCACGCTGGACGTGACCGAACCCGAGCCGCTGCCGGCAGGACATCCGCTATATAGCCATCCACGGGTTTTCCTCAGCCCGCACGTCGCCGCCGCCGGGCAGAGCTTTCTCGATACGGTCTATCAGCGCGCGGCGGACAATATTGCACGCCTATTGCGAGGCGACGGCCTGATTGGACTGGCGGAGCGGGAACCGGCCGTTCACGCAACTCCCCCGGAACGCGTCTGACCATGCCATGACGACCGCCGACCCCGGCGCTTGGCGTGAATCAATCCATGTCCGCATCGGCGGCTTGCGGACACTCCGCGTTTCCGCGTGAAAAAAGGCGCGCGAATATGGCTTCATGCCCATCGAGCAGGTCGTGCGCCAACTGACGCAGGTTCCCGCCGAGACGATGGGAATCACCGATCATGTGATCGTGAACGGCCGGCTGGCGGTGGAGAACGGCGTCGTGACCGATGCGCGGCCGGGAATCGTCTCCTATGCGCGAGTCTCCCGGATGATCTGTTCGTCGAACAGCAATTGCTGGGCGTGCTCCGCTAGGCCCAGTTCGGACAGGATCATCCGCGTGTGCTGGCCCAGCAGCGGAGGGGGCAGGTCGAGCGACAGGCGCAGATCGGGTCCGAAATTCCATGCGCCGCCGATGGTCTCGAACGCACCGTAGACGGGATGCTGCGCGCTGATCGAGAGCGAAAGCGCGCGATTGGCGGGGTCCGAAAGAAAGGCGTCGCGATTGTCCAGCGTGAGCCGGGTCGCGGGAATGCCGCCGGCCTTCAGCATCGCCAGCAGGGCATCGGCGGGTTGTCCGGCCATCCAGTCATCGACCGGCCGATCCCCCGCCAGACGCGCGAGCCTGTGCGGGGCTTCGGGATCGTCGGAACTCATCACGATCCATCCGTCCGACGTCCTTGCGATCCGCTTGGCCGGACCCTCGCCCATCTGCATCGAATCGAGCCGGGGCGCGGGCGCAAGGCGATCCTGCTCGTCCATATAGCTGTCCCATGCGGCCATGCTGGCGCCCAGCAGCGACGCCGCGACCCATTCCCCCTTGCCCGTAAGGTCGCGGCGCACCAGGGCCGCGAGCGTGACCAGCAGGGACGCCAACGCAGCCAGATGGTCGACCACGCCAAAGCGGTGCCACATCGGCGGATTGCCTTCGCCCCCGCCCTCCTGTTCCCATCCGGCCGATGCCTGGAACAACTGGTCATAGCCCGGCCAGTCCTTGCGCGGGCCTGCGGGGCCGTAGGAGCTGACATGGGAATAAATGGCGGAAGGATTGATCGCGCGCACCCGGTCCCACCCGAAACCGAGCTTGTCGGCGGCAGGCATCCGCTGATTGTGATGGACGATGTCTGCCCAGCCGACCAGCCTTTCCATCACTTCGCGCCCGCGCGGGTCCTTGAGCTGGACGCTGATCGAGCGCTTGCTGCGCTGGCATCCGTTGAACGCCCACTCCCCCGGCCGCATCGGATCGCCCGCCAGCGGTTCCAGCTTGATGACGTCGGCGCCAAGATCGCCCAGCAGCATCGGCACCAACGGGCCGGCGAGAAAGGCGCCGAGATCCAGAACCTTGACGCCTTCCAACGGCAGTTTCGGCGCGCCCTGAGCGACATCGGCCACAGGCGGCACAGCGCCGTCCGGGCCGATCGTATCCGTCAACAGGTGAAACGGCGCGCCCGCCACGCGTATCTTACCGACACCGGGCAGTTCCCGCTGGACGACATAGCCTGCCGCCAGCGCCTGCTCGTCCTTGAACAGCGCGCCCATCGGCTGCACCGGCTGCGCGGGTACGTCGGACGCCCAGAATTCGGTGAGCCATTCGCGGGACGGGCGCGTCATGAGGATGGCCTCGACCGCCCCGCGCTCGCCGTCCAGATAGGGGATGACGGCCCCCGCATATTTTTCATTGTGGCGATCCCGCACTTCACGGGGCATCTCCGCCAGGGCCTTGGCGATCGCGGGTGATTTTTCCGCCGCGCCCATGATGTGGATCCATTGCCCGTCAGCGCATTCGAACAGCGTTGCGCCGGAATCCTTGGGCATGCCGAACTGGACGGATGGCGTGGGGTTTTCCGCGCGGGTCCAGTGCATCATCATGGGCAGCAGCCCGGCTTGCACCAGGCTGGTGGACACCGGCCCGCCCTTGCCTGACCGGTTGCGCGCATAGAGGCGGGCGAGCGCGCCGCTTGCGGCCACATAGGCGGCCAGCGCGCTGCTGAAGGGGAAGCGAAGCCACAACGGCCCGTCGCGCGCGACCGGCTGCTGTTCGTCGAACAGGCCGGCGCTGCCGAGCGCAAGCGCATCATCGACAGGCATGTCCTGATGGGGATGTCCAGCCGGCCAGGCGCCGACCGCCACATGCACAAGCGCCGGATAGGCGGCGGACAGGCTGTCCGGATCAAGGCCCAGCGCCCGGGCTTCCGAAGGCAGGAAATCATGCATGACGATGTCGACGGCCGAAAGATGGCTCACAAGCTGCCGGGCGCGGTCCGCGGGGTCGTGCGCCGCCGCCAAGCGCTCCTTGTCGCGGTTCCACAAGACATCGTGCACGTCCGACAGGCACGATCCTTCAATATCGATCCGGGTTACGCGCGCGCCCAGCAACGCCAGAAAGTGCGTGCCCTGCGCCACCGCGCGCGTTCTGCCAAGGTCGAGAACATGATAGCCTGCAAGTGGTAGGTTGGACGCCAATTTTATCTCTCCCTGATTCGCTCGGTCGGAGCTGCTTGTTTTGCGAAGCGGTTTTGAGATGCCGGCGAATAGGAATGCTGCCGCACGCCTGGCTGGAAACGCAAATTGCCAGCGAGTCGGACTGCATTGATCCGCGATGCTTCTGGATACAGGATGGCAGCCTATCCATACTGTAAGCAAGCATCCTCGTTGGCCTGGCCCCGTTCAGAGCGGGACGCGCGAACGCGCCACGCCCGCGAGGGCGAAGTCAGCGGCGTCACGGGCGACCTCCGCGCGCGCGCGCTTCGGCTTCTTCCTGGGCGACGCCCAGATGACTATCCAGTTGACGACGCCCAGCACCCATTTGGCGCTGAGGCCGGCGTCGGTATCGGCGGGGAACACTCCCTCGCGCACGCCGCGTTCGATGACATCGATATAGATACGCTCGAAATCGGTCCGTAACCCGAGAAGACGGCGCGTGAGCTTGCCCATCGGATTTTCGTCAAGCCGCAGCATATAGCGCTCCAGCCCCTGGATCGCGACACGGTTTATCGGTGAACCTTCCAGATTTATCAGCGCCTGTTCGTGCACGATCGACCAGAGTTGCCTGTCCGGCGCCGTTTCCCGCGCCCGTGCCGCAAGGCAGCGGTCCGTCGCGAGGCGCAACGCCGTCACATGAATATCGAGATAAAGCTCGTATTTGCTTGAATAGTAATAATAGAGCTTCCCCTTGGTCGAGCCCATATGCTCGGCGATCTGGTTGATCGATGTCGCACCATAGCCCTTGTCCATGAAGACTTCGGCGGCCGCGCGCAGCACATCGTCGCGGCGCATGGAGGGTGTGTCCTGCGTCCCGGCCTTCACGGTGCGCGCTCCTTTCTCTGGTCCACCATCATCCTTTGGGCAGTTTGAGCAGATTGGCGATATTGCCTTTCTGAATCGCCGACGATCCGCCGAAGATCGGCAGCACCAGCGCGTCGCGCACCAGCCGTTCCATGGCAAAGCCCTGGGCATAGCCATAGGCCCCCAGGATGCGCTGGCATTTCAGCACGATCTCCACCACGCCGTCGGCCACGAACAGCTTGGTCATGGAGGTCTGTACGCTGCTCGCTTCGCCCCGGTCTATCAGATCGAGCGAGTGGTCGAGCATCAGCTTGCATGCCTGCAGACCGGTCTGCACTTCAGCCAGCATGTGCCGCACCGACTGATGGCCGCAAATGCGGGTGCCGAACTGGACGCGCTCCTGGCTATAAGCCCATGCTTCCTCGACCGCGGCCTCGCCTATCCCGATCGCCATAGCAACGGGCTGGAGCTTCTCGATCTCCAGTGTCGGCCCCGCCAGCTGCTCCCAGGCGCGGTTCCACATTGCGAAGCCGCCCATCACATTGTCGCGCGGCACACGCACATCGTCGAACCGCACGTCGTTGGTGGAGGGACCGCGCATCCCCATCGTCTCCACCTTCGTCATGGAAATGCCGGGACTGTCGGTCGGCACCAGCACGAAGGACAGGTTGCGGCGGCGGTTTTCGACGCCGCCGGAGCGCACGAGCGCATAGATATAGTCGGAATAGTCGGCGCCCGTGCACCAGCGCTTGGCGCCGTTGATGACGATCTCCTCGCCGTCCAGCTCCGCGCGCGTCTCCACGCTGGCGAGATCGGCGCCGACATTGGGTTCCGACAAGCCCAGCGCGAACAGCAGCTTGCCCTCCGCCACCAGCGGCAGCAAGGCGGCCTTCTGCGCCGCGCTGCCCAGATGCAGAATATTGGCGCCCGCATAGCTGACGCTTGCGATGTAGAGGCTGGCGAGCGCGGTGGAGCGGCGCGCAATCCGGCGGATCACCGCCAGCGTTTCGCGATCGCCAAGTCCCAGGCCGCCAAATTCGGCGGGGATCGCGATGCCGCACAATCCGACGCCCGCCATGCGTTCGACGAGCGCGCGCGGCAGGCTGTCCTCCCGGTCCCATCGCTCCACTTCGCCGACTGGCGCGATGTCGTCCAGCAGCCGATCCACGCTGTCCTGGATCATGGCGAATTCTTCGGCGCTGATGCCCATGACCGTATCGATCAGACCTGCTTGAACTCGGGCGAGCGCTTCTCGCGAAATGCCTTGATCGCCTCGTCATGATCATGCGTGCGGCCCGACACCGCCTCATAGGCCATGCCGATATCCATGATGCTGTGGGCCATGCGCTGGAGTTCGGAATTGACGGTGGATTTGGTCCAGCGGATCGCCTTGGTCGCGCCGCTCGCCAGCTCGCGGGCGATCTCCTCGACCGCGCCGTCCAGCTCGGCGGTCGGCACGGCCCTGGCGATCAGCCCGATCCCGGCCGCCTCGCGTCCTTTCAGCGGACGGCCGGTGAGGAGATGATATTTGGCGCGGGCATAGCCGATCATCTGCGGCCATAGCAGCGCCCCGCCATCGCCCGCCACCAGTCCGACGCGCACATGCGGGTCGACGATCGTCGCCTCCTCGTCCGCGATTACGATGTCGCAGGCCAGCGCCATGGTCGCCGCCAGGCCGATGGCGTCGCCATGGACGCGCGCGACGATGGGCTTGTCGCATTCGAGTATGCCATAGATGATCCGCTTGGCTTCCCGCACGGAACGGTGGAACAGGTTCGGGTCCTCGATCTGATCGCGCATATAGTCGAGGTCGCCGCCGACGCCGAAGAAGCGGCCGGCCGCCGACAGCACCACGACGTCGCTTTCGGGGTCTTCGCCGATTTCGTAGAAGAGGCGCGACAATTCCTTGTGCATGGCCGCGTCTACGCGGTTGTGCCGATCCGCATTGTCGATGGTGACGTAGAGGATGTTGGCATCCCTGCGGAAAGAGAAATAGTCATAGGTGGAGTTGAGCACGAGCGATCCTTTCGGCGTGGAATTTTAGTGTGATGGTCCGGCGGCGGCGCGCATCCGGCGCAGCGCCTTCTTGTCGATCTTGCCGCTGGGAAGCTTGGGAAGCGCGTCCGCGAACTCGACGCGGCGGGGGCGTTTGTAGCCGGCGATCAGCGTGCGGCAGTGGTCGATGACGGCGGCGGCGTCCAGGCTGCTTCCCGGCTCACGCACGATGATCGCGCATACCGCTTCGCCCCACTGCGCGTCGGCCACGCCGATGACCGCGGCCTCGCTGACCTCCGGGTGCGCGTAAAGGGCGTTCTCCACCTCGCGCGAATAGATATTTTCGCCGCCCGAGATGATGACGTCCTTCTTGCGGTCCACCAGGAAGAGAAAGCCCTCCTCGTCCAGCAGGCCGATATCGCCGGTGCGGACCCAGCCGTCCCGCATCGTGTCGCGCGTAGCGGCCGGATTGTTCCAGTAGCCGGTCATCGCCGCCGGGCTGCGCATCAGCACCTCGCCCGGCGCGCCCGCGCGCTCCGCGCCATCGATCCTGACCTCGACGCCGCGCGGGGGGACGCCAACCGATGTCAGGTGCCGCCGGTCCGCTTCCGCGCCGTCCAGCCGGTGGCAGCGCGCGGGCAGCACCGTGCCTGTGATCTCGGTCTGGCCATAGCTCTGGATGAACACCGGCCCCAGCTTTTCCAGCCCCCGGCGCAACACAGGCTCGGGCATGGGCGCGGCCGAATAGAAGATGACGCGCAGGCTGGAAAGATCGAAGGCGTCGAAATCGGGATGCTCCAGCAAAGTCTGGATCATCGTCGGGGCCATGTGCGCGACGGTAATCCGTTCGCGCGCGATCGTCTCCAGCACGGCCAGCGGATCGAAGCCGCGCTGGATGAACATCTCCCCGCCCGACCAGTGCAGGCCGAGCTGTACCGCCTTGCCGCCCATATGAAACAGCGGCATCGTCACCAGACCCCGGTCGCTGGCGGTCAGGCCCATCTTTGCGGTCATCAGCGCCCCCAGCGCGCGAAAGCCGCGATGGCTATGCATGCAGCCCTTGGGCGCCCCCGTCGTCCCGCTGGTATAGAGGATGCAGGCCAGCGCATCATCGCCGAAAGGCGGCCAGTCCACCGCTTCCGCCGCGCCCGCCACGAAATCCTCGAACGGGATTGCCCAATGCGGCGCCGATCCGATGGCGATGCAATGGGCTAGCGTGTCGATGGCGCCGCGCAAACCCGCGATCATTTCGGCATATTGATCCTCGAAGAACAAGAGGACCGGGCGGCAATCGCGCAGGATAACCGCATGTTCAGCGGGCGACAGGCGGAAATTGAGCGGAACGATGGCGATGCCCGAAATCTCCGCCGCCGCGTAGATCTCCAGCATCTCGACGCAGTTCATGGCCAGCATGGCGATCCGCTGCCCCCGGTCCACCCCCAGCGCGGCGAGTCCCGCGGCGATACGGTGCCCGCGCCGGTAGAGATCGGCATGGCTCAACGTCCGTTCGGGGGCCGATACGCCGAGCGACCGGCCGAAATGCCGCGCGTTCAGCCGCAGCGTTTCGCCCAAGCTGCCGGCGACCGCCGGGGGCAGTGCGCCATCCTCTCTCTTCTCCGGCATTGATGGCATCGACGCTCCTTGCGGCTTCGCGATCACTGGACTTCAACATACCGATTGGTATTTTTCTTGCCATAGCGAACTACTGCTCTATCTGGCAATGGCCGTTCGAACGCCAGACGGCACAAGTGAAGAGAGGACGGCGCTTCGGTGAACGACGAACCAACCGACCTGCTGGCGAAAGGCGATCCGCGGCTCCTGCTGCTGCCACTCGCGCGTGCGGCGGTCCCCGGCTGCACCGCCGTGCATAACGCGCGGCGGCTGACGGGCGGCGCCAATCAGGAGACATGGGCGCTGGACGCGGAGACGGAGGCGGGCGCCGTGCCGTTGATATTGCGGCGCGCGCGCGGCGGAACGCTGCAACGCTCGACCGGCATCGGCCTCGATGCGGAGGCGCTGGTGATTCGGACCGCATATGGCAATGGCGTGCCGGCCCCGGAAGTCCTTCACGTTCTTTCCGCCGGCGATGGACTGGGCAAGGGCTTCGTCATGCGCCGGATGGCGGGCGAGACGATCCCGCGCAAGATCCTGCAAGGGGACGCCTTCAGCGCGATCCGGCCGCGCCTGGCGGGCGACTGCGGAAAAGCGCTCGCGGCGATCCATGCGGTGCCGACGGACGGCCTCGACCGCCTTGAACGCTTTACCCCGCTGAGCCGGGTCGAATGGCTGCACGCTCATTATCGTGCGACGGAGCAGGTCAGCCCGGTCTTCGCCTATGCCTTCGCCTGGCTGCGCGCCCATGCGCCGGATGCGCCGGAAAAGCCCGCGCTGGTTCATGGCGATTTCCGCAACGGCAATCTGATGATCGCGCCGGACGGGATCAGCGCCGTGCTCGATTGGGAGAATGCGCATCTGGGCGACCCGGCGGAGGATCTCGGCTGGTTCTGCGTGCCCTCCTGGCGCTTCGGCAATCTCGACAAGCCCGCAGGCGGCTTCGGAACGCGGGAGGACCTGCTCGCGGGCTATGGCGCGGCAGGCGGCTGCATCCCCTCCCCCGACCGCCTGCGTTTCTGGGAAGCCTATGGCTCGCTTTACTGGGGCGTCGTGTGCGCGCGCAGCGTCGATGAGTTTCGCGGCGGCGCCGATCCGTCGGTCGAGCGCGCGATGATCGCGCGCCGCGCGTCGGAAACCGAACTCGACCTGCTGCGCCTCATCGCGCCGAGGAGATGACACCCATGCACGACAGGCCCGATCCATGCGAAATCCTCACGGCCGCAGCCGCTTTCCTGCGCCGCGAGCTGATCCCTGCCCTGCCGCCCGAACTGTCCTTCAAGACCCGCATTCTCGCCAATGCGCTCGACCTGGTGGCGCGGCAGACGGCTGCGGACGGCGCGGCGGCGGACGGCACCCATGCTCGGCTGGCCGGTCTGCTCGGCCGGGAGGGCAGCGAGGAGGAACTCGCCGCCGATCTGGCGCGCCGGATCGAAGAGGGTGCCATCGCGCTCACCGACCCGGCCCTCATCGATCATCTTTGGACGACAACGCTCGCGAAACTGGCCGTCGACCAGCCCAATTATGCCTCTTACCGCGCCGAAACCGGCGCTGCGGGACTTCAGGAGTAAGTCATGGATTTCAATCTGCCGCCGGACCTTCTGGCCTATCTCGACGATCTGGACCGTTTTATCGCGGCGGAGATCAAGCCGCTGGAGGAGGCCGACGACAATATCCGCTTCTTCGACCATCGCCGCGAATGGGCGCGCACCGATTTCGACCGGGGCGGCCTGCCGCGCCATGAGTGGGAGGAATTGCTGCGCGAGGCGAAGCGGCGCGCCGATGCCGCCGGGCACCTGCGCTTCACCTTGCCCCGGCAATATGGCGGCAAGGAAGGGTCGCAGCTCTGGATGGCGGTGATCCGCGACCGCTTCGCCGCCATGGGTCTTGGCCTTCACAACGATATCCAGAACGAACATTCGATCGTCGGCAACTTTCCCTATGTCGCGATGCTGATGCAATACGGTACGCCCGAACAGCAGGAGGATCTGATCCCCGGCATGATCGACGGCAGCCGCCGCATCTGCTTCGGCCTGAGCGAACCGGATCACGGTTCCGACGCCACCTTCATGGAGAGCACGGCAACGCGCGAGACCCGCGACGGCGTGCCCGGTTGGGTCATCAACGGCACGAAGATGTGGACGACCGGCATCCATGTCGGCAGCCACTGCGCGACCTTCGCGCGCACCGGCGGCACGGACGGCACGGCGAGGGGCATCACCTGCTTCCTGGTGCCCCTCCCCAATCCCGGCCTGGAGATCGGCGAATATCTCTGGACCTTCAACATGCCGACCGACCATCCCTATGTCTATTTCAAGGACTGCTGGGTGCCCGAGAGCGCCGTGCTGGGAGAGGTCGACAACGGCCTGATGGTCGCGCAATCCTTCGTCAATCAGAACCGGCTGCGGCAGGCGGCCGCCTCCCTGGGCGCGGCGTCCTATTGCATCGAGGAAAGCGTCAAGCACGCGCGGCGGCGCAAGCCCTTCGGCAAACCGCTGTCCGACAACCAGGCGATCCAGTTTCCGCTGGTCGAACTGGCGACGCAGGCGGAGATGCTGCGCCTCCTCATCTACAAGACCGGGGCGGAGATGGACAAGATGACCCTGGACGAGGTGGAACGGACCATCTCCGACAAGGTGTCGATGTGCAATTACTGGGGCAACCGCCTGTGCACGGAGGCCGCCGACCGGGCGATGCAGGTCCATGGCGCGATCGGCTATTCGCGGCACAAGCCGTTCGAGCATATCTTCCGCCATCACCGCCGTTATCGCATCACCGAAGGGTCGGAGGAAATCCAGATGCGCAAGATCGCGGCATTCATGTTCGGCTATCGGGGGCCGCGGAAAGCCATGTTCGTCTAGGACGGACCGTTGGGACAATGTTCCGGCCGGTTCGGAGACGGCCCTACATCACCTCGAACAACCCCGCCGCGCCCATGCCGCCGCCGACGCACATCGTCACTACGACATAGCGGGCGCTCCGGCGCTTGCCTTCGATCAGCGCGTGCATCGTCATGCGCGCGCCGCTCATCCCATAGGGATGGCCGATGGAAATGGCGCCGCCGTCCACATTGAGCAGCTCGTCCGGAATGCCCAGCCTGTCGCGGCAGTAGAGCACTTGCACCGCGAACGCCTCGTTCAGTTCCCACAAGCCGATGTCCGCCATGGTCAGGCCGTTGCGTTCCAGCAGTTTGGGCACCGCGAAGACCGGGCCGATCCCCATCTCGTCGGGCCGCGTGCCTGCCACGGCGATACCGACATAGCGGCCGAGCGGCGTCAGCCCCTTCTTCGCCACCAGCGCCTCGTCCATCACCACCACCGCCGCCGCGCCGTCCGACATCTGGCTGGCATTGCCCGCGGTGATGCAACCGTCCGCCGATACGACCGGCTTCAGGCTTGCGAGGCCCTCCGCCGTTGTGTCGGGCCGGTTGCCCTCATCGGCGGCAAGCGTGATCTCGCGCCGGCTGATCTCGCCCGTCGCCTTATCCGTGACGGCCATGCCCGCCGTGAAGGGTACGATTTCCGCATCGAAGCGCCCTGCCGCCTGCGCGGCGGCCGTGCGCTGCTGGGAACGCAGCGCATAGGCGTCCTGTGCGTCCCGGCCGATGCCATAGCGCGCAGCCACCACCTCGGCGGTTTGCAGCATGGGCATGTAGATGTCAGGCTGCATCGCCACCAGATCGTCATCGGAACCGACGCGCATTTCACCGGTCTGGACCAGCGATACCGACTCGACCCCGCCCGCAACGCAGATGCCCATGCCGTCATTTGCCACCTGATTGGCCGCCACGCCTATTGCCATCAGACCGGACGCGCATTGCCGGTCGATCGACATGCCCGCAACACCGACCGGCAGCCCCGCTCGCAGCGCCGCCTGCCGCGCAATGTTGCGCGCCTGCATTCCCTGCTGGAGCGCGGCGCCCCAGATGCAGTCCTCCACCTCTCCGGGCGCAAGGCCCGCGCGAGCAACGGCGTGGGCGATCGCATGGCCCGACAGCGCTTGCGGCGTGGTGGCATTGAACGCACCCCGAAAAGCCCGCCCGATAGGCGTCCGGGCGGCCGAGACGATGAGCGCTGCGGTCATGACAGGTTCCTGATTTCAGCGGCTACTGCTTGTGCCTGTCTGCCTTTCTTACATACCAAACGGTATAATGGAAGGGCGCTTTGGCTGAGGACTATCCCAGATCGATCGCCTTGGTCACCGAACGGGTAAGCCCGAAGCTCGGCATGGCCATGCTGTGCTTGCCGACGCCGCCGGCCACGAACAACAGATAATCCTCGGGCTTCTCGACCAGGGGCACGAAAGGATCTTCTTCCGATCTGTCGAATGGCGCCATGGCGTCGAAATTATCGCGCGCGATGGCCAGCAGTTCCGAACGGCGGTTGCCTGCGTTGCGGAACAGATAGTCCTGGATGTCCTGGATGCCCGGACCGTCGCGGGCAATGGTCTGCGCATGTTCGGGGCCAATGCAGATCGCAACCTCGCCACGTCCCAGATAGCTGTTGTTATGGCCAATCGTCGAAATGGTGTCGGCGAAGGTGCGCAGGATGCCCTCGCCGTCTTCGCTGGTGTGATTGTTGATCTCATGCGGGGATTCGCTGCCATGAACCGTCACGGTCGACATGTCGGGCGCGAAGCCGCGGCGGACATGCAGCGGCAGCCAGGGCGAGGCCAGTTCATTCTCGGCAAGGCAGAAGCTGAATTTGGCGGGCGTGCCATGTGTGGCGCGGTCGCCCTTGCCCGGCGTGCCTCCGGCGATGTTGACGAGGATCAGCCGGATGGCGCGGCCGATGGTGGCGTTGGCGCGCCAGCCCTGTCCCATGCAGTTATAGCCTGAATTGACGCGCAGCCGCTCCGCCGCCGGGCCGTTTATCACCAGCATGGGCGTGACCGGATGGGTCGTGGCATTGATGCCGTAGAGATTGAACTCATATTCCACCATCGCTTCCACGGCGGCGGCCAGAACGGGCAGATATTCGGGCCGGCAACCCGCCATCACCGCGTTGACGGCGATCTTCTCGATTGTCGCCTGCCCATAAGCCGGGCCGAGCGCGCCCAGGGATTCGGCCGGGTCGCGGCGCAGGCCGTCCAGCATTCGAGCCACGCGATCCGGAGTCGGCGGGACGACGGGAAGCCCGTCCGTCACGCCCAGCCGATAGAGTTCTTCGTTCGCTTCCTCGAAATCGAGCGTTGCGGGAATGGTGAGAAAGCGCTCCGCGCTGTCGGGAGTCATCGTCGTCATATGGCGCACATCATTTCCGAACGGGTGAACTTGTCGCTTTCATCGATGAAGCGGTCGGTATACTCCGTTTCGAGGGTGTCGGCATCGCCGGTAAGCACATGGACCACCTGAGCCGCCATCGCTGCCGCGCGCCTTTCAACCTCTTCCGCCGAAACGTCGCCCATGGGATGGGGAACCGTGACGATGGGAAGCCCCGGCACGCCCAGCGCGACCGCTTCCTGCTGCCCCAGCACGACGAAGGCGTCGCTATTGACCGTTGCGGTCGGCACGCCGCGCTTTTCCAGCGTCACGCCGTCATGGACGCACCAGGATGTGCACGAGCCGCAATCGCCATAAGCGTTAATGACGGCATCGCATCTGGCAAGGTCGTCGATCATCTCGTCAGGCGCCGCAGGAGAGGAGCTGATCTTCCGGCGGGAGATCAGTTCCGCCACTCCATGATCGCGGATCAATATCGCGCCCACGGCGGCAAGCAGGCGATCGGCATTCTTCTTCGTGTTGTCGAGCAGGCCGATCCGCGCGCCCCGCAATGTCTTCAGGCGGAGCGCGATCGGCGCGCGCTCCGCCAAGCGGACACCAAGGGGACTCATCAAAAAGCCGCCGTCGCTCTGGTCGTGTGGCACAGGCATCTCTCCCGGGGCTGACTATCGCCCGCAGCCATGGGCTTTGAACTCTCTGCAAGATGACAGACGGAATCCGTCTTGACCAATAGCGTGTTTTGATCTTGTGATAACGTTACCTTATCGCGTCAGTTGAGATCATGATGGACCTGCGGCAGATACGTTACTTCCTGGCGGTGGCGGACACGTTGAACTTCCGACGCGCCGCCGAGCGCATCGCCGTTTCCCAACCGGCTCTGTCACAGCGGATAAAGGCGCTGGAGGACGATATCGGCGCCCCCTTGTTCGAGCGGTCGAGCCGGGGTGTCGCGCTGACCCCCGCGGGCGAGGTGTTCCAGCGCGGCGCGCGCAAGATATTGCGCGAAGTCGAACTGGCGCTGTCCAGCGCCAGGCTTGCCGACCGTGGGGAGAGCGGCGATTTGACCATCGCCTTTAACGAGATAGCGGGCCAGCAGCCGCTCGTCGGCCAGTGCCTTGGCCTGTTCCGCGCCGCCTTTCCCAATGTCGCCGTCCAACTGTCGGAAATGGGTATGGCCGCTCAGGAGGATGCTCTGCTGAGCGGAGCGGTCGACATCGGCTTCCATTATCGCGTGCCCGGTCCAGCGACGGGGCTTGCATATCGCATACTCGACGAGGCTGCCTTCATGCTGGTCATGCCCGAAGGGCACGCTCTTGCGCGTAAGGCGGCCATATCCCTGGAGGATCTGGCGAATCAGCCCATGGTCAGGCTGCGGCGCGAGATCAATGCCGATACGCATGACGGCATCGTGCAGGCGTTCGCGACGCACCGCATACGCCCACGGATATTGGTGGAGGCGTCCAGCGACGCGGCCATGCTGAGCCTGGTTTCGGCGGGCCTTGGCCTAGCTATCGTCATGGGAGCGCAGCGGCGCGGCGGCTGGGAGGGGCTGGCGCTGCGCCCGATCGAGGGTCTGGCGATGGCCAAGCAGTTCGTCCTTGCCTGGGATGCCGCGAAACGCTCCGCTCCACGCGACAAATTCCTCGCCCTGGTCGACAGGGCGGCAAAGATGGCGCCGGGCGGGCTGGAACGATGATTGTCGATGCGCAAATCCACATCTGGGAGGCCGATCGCCCGGACCGGCGCTGGCCGGCAGCGGGCGCCGAGGGCCGTACCGCCGTTCCCCAGCGCGCAATCCCCCTGTCCGCCGCCGAAGCGCTGGGCGAGATGGACGCGGCGGGCGTGGAGCGGGCGATCATCGTTCCGCCCTCGTGGGAAGGCGACCGCAACGATGTCGCGCTCCAGGCAGCGGCGGATTACCCTGAACGCTTCGCGGTGATGGGCCGGATCGCACCCGGACCGGCGTTGCTCGACAAGTTGCCGACATGGCGGCAGCAACCCGGAATGTTGGGTGCGCGGCTGATCCTGAGCGATGGCGATCCCCGCGTGGCCGAAGGACCGGATCACCCTTTCTGGCATGCGGCGGCGGCGGTCCGCCTCCCCCTCATGCTGGCGCCGTCAGGCAAGATGCCGCTGCTGACGGCAATCGCGCGGAACCACCCGGCCCTGCCGATCATCGTCGACCATATGGGCGCACGGGTGCACAGGAAGGGCGGGGAAGCCTTCGCGCAGATCGAAGATGTTCTGGCGCTCGGCAACCTTGCCAATGTCGCGGTGAAGGCGACCTGCCTGCCGGATTACAGTGCCCTGCAACACCCATGGGCCGATGTTGCGCCCTATGTCGAGCGCCTGTTCCAGCGCTTCGGAGCGGAGCGGCTGTTCTGGGGATCGGACCTCAGCCGCCTGCCCTGCCCCTACCCGCTCCTGGTCGAAACCTTTCGCAGCGGATTCTCCTGGCTCAGGGGACGGGACAGGGATCTTGTGATGGGCGGCGGCATACGGGCCTGGCTGGACTGGCGATAACCCTACCTGTCCAACGGCAGGCCCACCGACATCAGAGCGACACGGGCTTCAGATTATATTTCTCGACGGGCGGGTTCTTCTCGGTATCGGCATGGCCTTCCTCGAATGTGAGGCCAAGCTCGTCGAGAATGGGTTTGAGCTGTTTTTCAGCCCAGACCTTCTTGATGAAAGTGGTTTCGCTCGGAAGATTGCTGTCGAGACGCGGCGTATATTCCCGCAGCAGCAGCTTGGACACATTGGCGAGATGCAATTCGGTCACGCCATCGGCCGCGCCCTCATGCAGCGCCACGGCCATAAGCTCGCCGAAATGCATGATGTTCGACAGGCCGTGCGACCCGTGCAGATGCACCGCGCGCACCGTCACGTCCTGCGCGATCTTGGCCATCGCCGCCTTGATCGCGCTGATCATCTTGCGGCCCTGCGCGCCATGCTCCTCCTGCTGGTCGAACATCCAGGCGGTGTAGAGGACGAGCAGCCGGAACTGCATATATTCGATATAGCTTTCCGCGATCATCGTCTGGACCGCCTGCTTCTCCGCGATGGGTTTCCCGCCCGAGAAGCGGCTGACCGCGCGCTCCGCCATCATGTCGATAAGATGCTTGACGAGGCCGATGGTGCGTTGGGCATGATGCAGCCGCCCGCCGCCCAGACGCGACTGCGCGACCTTGAACCCCTCTCCCACCGGGCCGAGCCGCGCGCTGTCGGGCACGCGGACATCATTGAAGCGGATCCAGGGATGCCCGCCCGAATTGGGGCTGTCCGTCCAGAAGCCGATATTGCGCACGATCTCGAAGCCCGGCGCGTCGGTCGGGACGATGAACATCGTGGCGCGGCTGTGCGGCGGCGCGTCGGGATCGGTCGCGGTCATCACGATCATGAATTCGGCGTGGTTGGCGTTGGACGCGAACCATTTGTCGCCGGTGATCACCCAGTCGTCACCATCGCGGCGCGCGACGCAGCGCAAGTTGGTCGGGTCCGATCCGCCCTGCGGCTCGGTCATCGCGAAGGTGGAGAACATATCGCCGTCGAGCACGGGCTGGAGATATCTGGCCTTCTGCTCCTCGGTCCCGAACATGGCGAGGATTTCCATATTGCCGGTGTCCGGTCCCTGGCAGCCGAATATCACCGGCCCGAAAGCCGATGTGCCGAACATCTCGTTGATATAGGTGAGCTTGACCGCGCCGAAGCCTTTGCCGCCCAGATGCGGGGGCAGATGCGCGGCCCACAGGCCCTGCTCCTTCACCTCCTGCTGGAGGCGCTTGATGATCTTGCGCAGCGGCTTGTTCTTGATGTCATAGGCCGCGTCCTTGTCATAATCGTAGATGAATTCGAGGGGACGAACCTTGTTCTCGACAAAGTCCTTCATCCAGTCGAGCTTCTTCTGAAATTCCGGTTCTACGGTGAAATCCATCCTGCTTCTCCCAATGCAGATTTCAAGCGGCTGCGCGAGCGAGCGCTTCCGCCTCGCCGAGCAGGACGCGAACGAAGTTATCGAACCGCTTGCCCTTTTCGGGCGGGGCGATGCCCACCGCCGCCTCGGCAACCTTATATTCTATGATGCAGGCCATGCGGAATTTCTGAAGCACGAGATAATAGTCGATCGCCGACACGTCGCGCCCGGTCTTTTCCCCGAAATAATCCACCGCATCCTCGAAATAAGGGAATAACGCGGTGTCCAGATACGGCCGCGCGGGCTGCACGCCGTCGCGGCGGCGCAACTGGCCGGCATAGGCGGCAAGATCAAGCATCGGGTCGCCGATCGTTGCCGTCTCCCAGTCGATGATAGCGGCAAGGCGCGCCGGCGGGCGATTGGCGAACATGACGTTGTTCATCGCATAGTCGCCATGCATCAGGCCGGGGCGGCCCGTGCCGGGTATGTTGGCGTTCAGCCAATCGGACACATATGCCAGCCCCGGCAGGTCGCGCTTCTCGTAACCCGGATAACGCTGGGGATAGCTGTCGAGCTGGCCGCGCCATCGTTCGACCTGGCGCTCAAGGAATCGGTCCGGCTTGCCGAAGGTTTCCAGTCCCGCGGCCAGATAGTCCAGGTTCGCCATCTCAACGATGCCGTCGATCATCGCATAGCCGAGATAGTGAAGGTCCGGCCCGGTGAAGTCCGGCTTGTAGCTCATCTGATCCGTGATCGGACTGAGGTCCGCGGCCCAGCCGTCCACCTGATCCATGACGTAGAAGGGACCGCCAAGTATGGCGTTGTCATCGCAGAACCCATGGAAACCGGGATGCGGCACGCGCGATCCCGTCAATGCCTTCAGCACCGTCGCCTCGCGCTGGATCGCCTTCTCGCTCGCCGGCGGCGCGCGGTCGGGCGCCTTACGCAGGATGAGCGGGCGCAGGCCGTTTTCGCGGGCCAGCCGGACCACGATATTGCTCGTGCCGCCGCTGACCGATTCGGTTTTCAGCACGCCTTCGCCCAGCGCAGGAATATTGGCCTGCAACCAGGCATCCAGGCGCTCACGCTCTTCGGGTTGAAATGGTGCGCTCATGCTTGTCTCCTCGGGAAGACAAGGAGCATTACGCTGGACATATGTCTATCCAAATATGCAATCCATCATGTGAGCGATCACGCAGGACGTCCGGGCGTGCCGGTCGGCGCTCCCGCTCACCCAATCGCCGTGCGCAACCCAGGCTGAAATTGACGGCATGCCTCTTGTGGCATAACTAAACTCAATCGTTCAGTAATGGCGGAGAGGAGAACAGGGCCATGAAGATAGTGATCGACCGCCAGGGCTGCGTTGGCCATGCCCGCTGCCAGGCTGTAGCGCCGGAACTCTATGCCCTTGACGAGGTGGGCTATATCGACACCGACGGGTTCGATGTGCCCGTGGGCATGGAAGGTCCGGCGCGCAACGGCGCCAAGGCCTGCCCGGAACGAATCATCCGCACGATCGACGATCCCAGCGGCAAGGTGTGGCCGCCGGAAAAGGCGTAGCCCGGCCCGCCCGCCGCTCCGCCGATGCGCGCGGCATATACGGGGGCAGAACAGCATGGCGAGCGACCGATCGGCGCAGCGCGACTGCTGACATCACCAATCCGCCATATGCGCGAAACCGGTTTCCGGAATGTTCGGCGCACGAAGCGCCGCCTCCGCCATGACGATCGCATCCAGAAACTGCTGCCCCTCGCTCTCCTCACTGACAATGCCCTCCTTTTCCAGCAGGTCCAGTGACGAAACGATCATGTTCGTGCAGATTTTCATGCGCGCCTTAAACAGCTGCGGGTCGATGGCCAGGCAATCGCGGATCATGCGAATGATCCGTCTGGTTGTCGGATATTCGTCGCCCAGACTGTATCTCTGCCAGGCCGAACCGGACCGGAAAATACCGCCTATGAATGCCGCATAGCTGCGCTGTCCGTCAGAGTTGCGCTGCTGGACGACGGGATGGAACATGATGAACAGCAGGTCGCGCAGGGAAGCGGGTTCGCCGCTCTCTTCCCATCCCCGCAACATGCGCGTCCGGACGGCTTCTATGTCGGGCAGGCGGTGGCTTATGACCGCCGCGACCAGCGCCTCCTTATTGCCGAAATGATAGCCGACCGCATTGGTGTTGGCCGAGCCGGAGGCGGTGCCGATCTGGCGGAGCGAAGCACCGTTGACGCCATGTTCGGCGAACAATATTTCCGCCGCCTCGATGATCGCGATACGAGTCGCTTCACCGCGCCCGCTCCGCCGCTGCTTGAATCCGATGGACATGCCATTCCGCCTATCGGCCAAACATGTCGTCGATCAAGGATGAAATGCCGGGACAAACCCGATCGGTCTTCCGACACGATCCGCAAGCGAATCTGGGCGGAATAGGATATCATGGTTCCGGCGCACCCTTGACTCCGGCACGGGTGAGAGGGCCTATTCGCCGCGATATCCAAATGGTGACAAAGGAGAGGCCGGATGAACGGCGGCAGCGGTGATCTTCGCGAGGCGACCAACGACGATTTCTGGGACCGCCTCAATGAGGCGATGGGGGAGGACGGACTCCTCACCTACCGCTATCTGGGCCGCAAGTCGCAGGACATGCACGACCTGCCCATCGGCACCATGAAGATACGGTCCGACATGCGCGACTGGCACGGCGGCATCCGTCCCGCCGCGCTCGCCATTGCCACGGCGGAGACGGGGTTCAGCGACTTCAACGCGGTCCCCGCTCCGGTTTCGGCGGGCCTCAGCATCGTCGATCCAGGCATCGACGTGAAGACGGTGACAATGCAGCAGCGGACGCTGCGCCTTGGCCGGAACCTGGGCTTCAGCCGCACCGTCGTCGCCGACCAGGACAATCCCCACCGGATCATTGCGCTGACGCGCGGCATCGGCATCAAGCTGGGCGAAGCGCCGGCGGAGGGCGGCAAGCCCTTCCCTCTGCCCGATGACATGGAGGATCGCGATCTTCCGCCGCTGGTAAAGGTGTTCGGCGGCTGGCAGGACGATAGAGGCTCGTGGCGCCTGCCCGCCCTGACCGCCGGCAGCCGTTCGACCAGCGGGTCGCTGCACCTTGGCCCCATCCATGTCCTGTTCGACGCGGCGGCTGACGACCTCGCCCGCGAATCAGGCCAGCGGGTCGTCGATTGGGAGGTGATGTTCGTGTCCGCGGGGACGACAGGTCCATTCCGCGTCGACGTGACTCCGTTTTCCTCCTCGGGCCGGGTCGGCGCGGCGGAATTGTCGCTGATCGACGAAGGGCGCGACGGACGGCTGGTCGCATCCGGATCGGCGGCGTTCGGGCCGATTATATAGGCCGCGCCCTTCGTCCTTTCCCGATTTCGTCAGGCGCGCTCGAAGATCGCCGCAATGCCTTGTCCGCCGCCGATGCACATCGTTTCCAGCGCGTAGCGTCCCTTGCGCCGCTCCAGTTCGTTGAGCATCGTCGCAAGGATACGGCCGCCGGTGGCGCCGATGGGGTGCCCCAGCGAAATACCGGAGCCGTTGACGTTGAACTTGTCGGGATCGTGCCAGTTCCATCCCTTGAGCACCGCCAGCACCTGCGCCGCGAACGCTTCGTTCAGTTCGACCAGGTCCATCTGGTCAAGCGACAGCCCGGTTTTCCTGAGCAGCTTTTCCGTCGCGGGCACGGGACCGATGCCCATGCGCGACGGCTCGCAGCCGGCGAGCGCCCAGTTCACGAAAAAAGCCATGGGTTCGAGTTTCAGCTCGTCCAGCAGATCCTCCGCCACGACGAGGCAGGCCGAAGCTGCGTCATTCTGCTGGCTGCTGTTGCCCGCGGTGGTGACGCCGCCTTCATGGACCACACGCAGCTTGGCGAGCGCCTCCATGCTGCTGTCGCCGCGAATGCCCTCGTCCCGGTCGAAGATGATGGGATCGCCCTTGCGCTGCGGCACGGGAACCGGGACCAGTTCGTTGGCGAACTTGCCCTCGGCCCAGGCGGCGGCGGCCCGCTGCTGGCTGCGCACGGCATATTCGTCCGCCTCCTCGCGGGTGATGCCATAATCCTTTGCCAGATTGTCGGCGGTTTCCATCATGCTCCGGATAACCCCGAAGCGCCATTCGGGCTGCGAGCGGACGCGGCCGCGTTCCAGTCGATCATAGAGCGTCACGCTGCCGGCCCGCGAGCCCCAGCGCTGCGTGGTCGAATAGAATTCGCAATTGCTCATCGATTCGGCGCCGCCCGCTATCACCACATCGGCCGCGCCCGTCTGCACCATCATCGCGGCGGTGGAGATCGCCATCAGGCCGCTGCCGCAGCGGCGCTCCATCTCCATGCCCGCCACGCTGATCGGCAGCCCCGCGTTCAGCGCGCACCAGCGGCCCAGCGCGGGCGCTTCCCCGCTGCCATAGGCATGGCCGAAGACGACATCCTCGATCCGCTCCGGATCGATGCCCGTCCGCTCCACCAGCGCCTTGATGACGATGGTGCCCAGGTCTTCCATCTTCAGCGGCCTCAGCGCGCCACCGAAGGCGCCCACGGCGGTCCTGAGGGGGGATACGATTGCTGCACGTCTCACGGGTCTTGTCTCCTGTTGGGTCGGGCTGCGTCACGAAAGCCGATATAGGGAGCAGCTACAGCCGAAACCGCCGCTCATCCAGCAAAGATGAGATGATTATCGAAAGGTCGCTCGCAAGTTACGCCATCCCTCCGCCAATTCCGCCTGAAATTCGGGAGCGGCGATGGCGATCAGGGCCTCGGCACGCTGATCCATGCCCTTGTCGCGCAATTCCGCTACCCCATGCTCCGTCACGACGGTATCGATGTCCGACCGGGCGATGCCCACGCTGGGTTTGTCCAGCCGCGCGACGATACGCGACAATGTCCCGCGTTTCGCGGTGGCGGGCAGCGCGATGATGGAACGGCCCCCGGGCGAGAAGGTGGCCGCGCGCATGAAATCCGGCCCGCCGCCTACACCGCTCGACAAGGCGGCGCCCTGCCACTCGACATTGATCTGTCCGAACAGGTCGACTTCCAGCGCTCCATTGACGCTGGTGAGGCGCGGCAACGCGACCAGCGCGGGAAGCCCGTGCGTCTCGAAGGTGGTGGCAAAGCCGACAAGATCCGACCCGGCCAGATCGTCGTACAAGGCCCGCGTGCCATAGGCGATTCCGGCGAGATGGCGGGCATCCTCCGCAAGTGCGCCGGCGTCACGCAGATCGAGCAGCCAATCATTCACCATTCCCGATCGCAGCACCAGACCGCGATGACCGCGCAAATATTTCCAGATCGCACCGGGCGCGCCACCGATACCCGTCTGGATATGCGCACCATCGGGGACAAGCGCCGCGACCTTGGCGGCGATTGCCTCCACTTCCTCATTGGATGCCGCCGGCGCCGCCTCCACCAACGGGCCGTCCAGCGTGACGACGACGTCCGCGTCCGCCAGCGGGAGCGACAGGGCGCGGGGCAGGCGCGGCATGGAAGGATTGACGAGCAATATCTTCACCGCTGCCTGCGGCCAGATCAAGGGCGCGAAGTCGCTGGCAATACCAAGCGAACAGAGGCCGTTGGCGTCGGGGGGGGCCACATGGGCGATGGCAACATCGCAGCGCGTCGCCTGGAACTGCTGCGCGATGCCCCAATAGGTACGCGGGATCAGCGACACCTGCCCGCGCTTGAAACTTTCCCGCATGCAGCCGGGCAGGAGGAAGGTCGTGGCGGTGCCGTCAGCCGCGAGACCGCCATAATCCAGCGCCTCGTTCATGCCCGGAACGAGGCAGCTGAGCAGGTGCACGCCGGCTGCGCGTTCGGGATCGCCCCCCAGCGCCGATGCAAGGGCAAGCGATTCTCCGGTCGCGCCCGGGAGATAAATGGTCCTGCCGGGCTGAAACTCCCGCCATATCGTATCGAGTGCGTTTGCCATGGCTATCCGCGCGGGTCAGCCGGCCAGCGACAGCTTGATACCGACGCCCGTGATGCTGGCCGCCTCTTGGGAGAGCAGGAAGGCGATAACCTTCGCCGCGGACGACGGCTTCACCCAACTGGACGTGTCGGCGTCCGGCATGTCGGCCCGGTTGACGGGCGTGTCGATGATCGTGGGCAGCACCGCATTGACGCGGATGCCCTTTTCCCTCAGCTCCTCGGCAAGGCTCTCGGTCAGGGCGGCCACGCCTGCCTTGGATGCGGTATAGGGCGCCATGCCCGCGCCCGGGGCGGCAACCGCAGCCGCGCCGACATTCACGATGGCGCTGCCGGCCTTAAGATAGGGAAGCACGGCGCGCGAGGAGGCTATCGCGGTGCGCACGTTCATCCGATACATCCGGTCCCAGCTGTCCAGCGAGCCGCCGTCGACCAGTTCCCAGACGAAACCGCCCGCTACATTGACCAGGCCATCGATGCCGCCGAGCGCTTTGTCCGCCTTCGCATAGGCGGCCGACACCGCGGCTTCGTCGGCCAGGTCGCAGCCGCCGATCACCTCGGCGCCTTCAATCGCGCCGTTGGCGAAGTCGACCACGGCCACTTTGTGCCCGCGCGCGGCAAGCTCCGCGACAACGCCTCGGCCCAGGATACCCAGACCACCCGCCACGATCACATTCGCCATTGCCATTCCTTCGCCTGCATGTCCAATGCGCGAAATAGCAGCGCTTCACCAAAGCGCCAAGCAGACGCCGCAAAGAGGCATCCGGCATCAAGATGGCGATGGTTTGCGCCGGAAATGCTATGACGGCCCTTGCAACAGCGGTGCGGGAGGATGCGTGCGAGTCGAAGCGGAAGGATTGGCAACCGGTCTCACACATTATGATCCGCTGTCGCTCGGTATCGCGCCGGGCGGCTGCGTCATCGTGGATTTCACGGCGTTCGACGGCGATCCCGCGGGGGTCGCGGCCCATGCCGAAGCCTGGCTCAACCGCCTGCCTTGCCCATCGATCGCGCTGACGACGGAACGGGTCCGGCTCAAGGGGTTCGATCTTTCCCTTCCGACCCCTGGCGAGGTGGAGCGGCTCGAGGCCGTGGTTGCGGCCAACCCCGTCGCTTCGACGGTGCTGGTTCAAACATTGCGCCTGATCGAACAACTGCCGATGCAGGCCGGGCTTGTGGTCGAGTCCCTCGCCTTCGCCACGCTTCAGCAGGGTGAGGAATTTCGCTGCTGGCTGGCCGCGCTGCCGGAACAGGCGCAAACGCCTCTATCGAAGCCCGCCGACAGTCCGCCGCTGATCCTGGAGCGGCGGGATGACATGCTCGATATCCTCCTCAATCGCCCGGAAGGACGCAACGAGATCAACGTCGAGATGCGCGACGCCCTGTTCGAGGCATTTTCGCTGGCGGCGATGGACGACGATGTGAAACGCGTCCATGTACGGGGGGCCGGCGACAGTTTCAGCATCGGCGGGGCGTTGAGCGATTTCGGACGGGTCGGCAGCGGAGCGGCCGGCCATTTCATCCGTTCCGAGCGCCTGCCCGCGCGTATGCTCGCCGATCACGGCCACAAATATCATTTCCACCTGCATGGCGCCTGCGTCGGCGCGGGCGTGGAAATCGCGGCTTTCGGCGGCCATGTGACGGCCACGCCGACCGCTTTCCTGCGCCTGCCCGAAGTCTCCATGGGCCTCATTCCCGGCGCGGGCGGATGTGTGAGCGTGACCAAGAGGATCGGGCGGCAGGGCGCCGCGTGGCTGATGATGACCGGCCAGCGCATCAGCGCGCGGACGGCGCTAAAATGGGGGCTGATCGACGCGATCGAGAATTAGCGGCGCGCGCCATGCCGACGATGCGCGCGCGCCAGGCTCTCGACCGGCGCACATATATGACAACTTCTCAAAGGCCGATTTATCCCATTACATCGGTCGCCGGCCGCTGATATATTGGCCGCAAAAGCAGAACTGGGGAGGATTATGACAGATATTTCCATCGATACGGTGCGAATTCCCGACCATGTGCCGCCGGATCTGGTGTGGAACGGTGACATGGATCGCTTCGTGCGGGACATGAACGATCCTTATCTTGCGGCCGCACGGCTTCATGACGGACCGGATATCATCTGGTCGCCCCATGCGTATCGCGGCAGTCCGGGTTGGATCCTGACCCGTTATGCGCTTGTCCGGGACGCGTTCATGGATCACGGCCATCTTTCCAGCGCCAGCAACAGCGGCGCCGCCGATCTGCTGGGCGTGGATTGGTGCCTCAACCCGCTGGAGATCGACCCGCCCGCGCACACCAAATATCGGCAGGTTCTGCAGCCCTGGTTCCAGCCCAGCGCCGTCAACAAGATGGACGCGATGGTACGAGACACCTGCCGGTCGATTCTGGACCGATTTGAAGGCAGGCAGTCCTGCGAATTCGTCGAGGAATTCGCCACCCAGTTCCCGTCCCTGGTTTTCCTGTCGCTGATGGGTTTGCCCCACGAGAATCTCGACCAATTCCTGGAATGGGAGCACGCCTTTTTCCGTGGCGGCGACATCCCCACGCGGGTTGTGGGCATCCGCTCGATCCGGGCATATATGGAGGATTTCCTCGAAAAACGCCGGCATATGCCGGCAGGCGATCTGGGCAGTTTGATCGCGAATGCCGAAATCCAGGGCCGTCAGCTTGACCATGGCGAGGCGATGGGCATGCTGATGGTGCTCTACCTCGGCGGGCTGGATACGGTGGCGAGCAGCCTTGGCTGGCATTTCCGCCACCTTGCCCAGGACCAGGCCCTGCAAACCCGCCTCCGCGACCATCCAGAGGATATTCCCGGCGCAGTGGATGAATTTCTTCGGGCGTTCGGCGTGACATACACGATCCGCCATGTGACGGAGGATTTCGAATTTCACGGAGTCGGGTTCAAGACGGGCGAGATCGTCGTCCTGCCCACCTATCTCGCCAGCCGCGATCCGCGGGAATATGCCGATCCGCACCGCATCGATCCCAGCCGCAAGGCGCGCCACGTCACGCTTGCCACAGGCGTTCACAATTGCCTGGGCATCCACCTCGCCAAGCGCGAGTTGAAGATCGTTATGGAGGAGTGGCTGTCGCGCTTCAGGAACATCCACATTCCCGAGGGTGAGACCGCCGAATGGCATACAGAAGGCGTTTGGGGCGTCGCGCGTCTGCCGCTGGCGTGGGACCCGGCCTGAACCGCCGGGATCGTCACGATCCGAAAAAGGACGGGCCGTGCCTCTTCCATCGATATTTTGTCCGCCGCCCCAAAAGGGCGGCGGGCGATCCCGGCATCGGCCGGATCAATCGGCGAAGATAGCCTTGACGTTGCGACGCAGCAGCTTGCCCATCTCATTATAGGGCAACGCATCGACGAAGCGGATATGCTCCGGCACGCGCGAGGAGCGGAGCTGCTTGCGTACCAGATCCTGCAACTCTTGCTCCGTGACGGTAACAGCCGGCTTCAGAACGACAGCCGCCGCCAGCGTTTCGCCCCATTCGACCGACGGCACGCCCACTACGGCGACGTCCTCGACGCCATCATGGCTTCGCAACACCTTCTCGACTTCACCGGGCGAGATATTTTCGCCGCCCCGCACGATGACATCGTCAATGCGGCCGGCCAGGAACAGGAACCCGTGATCGTCGATAAAGCCGGAATCGCGGGTTGGAAACCAGCCATCATCGTCGGTGAGCTTGCGGCCCTGATATTCGCCCGACACCTGCGGTCCGCGAACGAATACCTCGCCCAGTTCATTGGGGCCAAGGACGCTGCCATCCTCACCGCGAATCTCGACCTCGACGGTCGGGAGCGGCTTGCCGACCGAATCCAGACGGCGGGCAACGAGCGGATCGGGATGATTATGCGCTTCACGATGATCCTCCGGTCCCAGCAGCGCGATGGTCGAGCTTGTTTCGGTAAGGCCATAGGCATTGGCGAAGGCGACCTCAGGAAACAGCGTCAACGCCCGCTCCACCACCGGAAGCGGCATCTTGCCCCCACCGAATGCCAGGGCGCGCAACGCCTGGAGATTGGGTTGCTCATTCGTCTCGTCGATGTGCGCAATGATGCGCGTCAACATGGTGGGCACGACGAAGGCGTTCGTCACGGATTGATCACAGCATTGCTTCAGCCACTCGGCGGGCGTGAACTGCGGCAGCTGGACGATCCGGCGCATCGCGTAGATGGAGCTGAGAATCGCCGAAATGCCCGCGATGTGATAGGGCGGCACGGAAACCAGCGTCGCCTCATCCTCTTCGGCGGAAGCGAAATCGATCGTGCCCAGCACATAGCCGAGCAGATTCTGATGCCGCAGCAATGCCGCTTTCGGCTCGCCGGTGGTGCCGCTCGTAAAGAGCTGAACGGCAACGCCCTCCTCGTCTTGCGGCGCATCCCATTCGCCCGGCTCCTCCGATGCGGTCGCCGCCAGGAATTCCGGCCCCGTCATCAGCACCCGCGCCGCGCCATCGGGAACGCTTGCGGCCTTGTCGAGATCGGTGATGAGGAAAACGGGAAACAGCCGCTCGATCAGCCGGTTCGTTTCCGGCACCGTCAGACGGTAGTTGAGCGGCGCGAACGGCTTGCCCGCCATGGCCGCGCCGAACAGCGCGACGACGGTCGCGGGGCTGCTCTCGCCCAGATAGGATACATAGGCCGCGCCGCTCTCGACAATGCGGGCGGCCGCCGCCTGCGCCGACGCATAGAGGCGGCCATAGCTGTAATGCACGCCATTATGCGTCAGCGCGATCCGATCCGGGAAGGTGTCGGCCGCCATTTGCAGGACGAGAGAGATATTCATGCTGCGTCGCGCGCTCCTAAGGTCGGAGGAAAAGTCCTGATCAGTCCGAAGATGGAAGGGCCTTGGCGGCCTTGATTTCCAGCGCGACCCCGTTAACCGCGAGCGTGCCCTTTCCGGGCTTTATGCACAACAGCTCGACCGATCCGTCATCCGTCTGGTAACGCTTGCCCATCGCGGTGCCGCTCGCGAAGCCAGGGTCGATCTGACCGGGCGCGCCGGTACGGGCGGTGACCATTTCCGCACCGCCGCAGGTCAGCGCCACATCGCCGCTGCCCTTGATGACCATCACATCGGTATCACACACGCTGCTGTGCAGCTTGGTGCCCGCCTTCAATTGCATCTTGCTCACTTTCCCTTGCGGCCTTGCCGCCTGGTTGATTCGTCATCCTCTCATATCGCCTGATGCCAGCGTGGCAAGAGGCTCACGGCCTGTGCCGTGCCGCAAAAGAGGTTACAGCGCCGCGCTATCGTCATGGCATAATCATCTATGTGATACGCATGGCAATGGGGTGGCAGGCGGGGGGGGCGCTGTGACATGATGGGCGAGACATCCGAAGAAGGACGAGCATGACCGACCTCTCCTGCCATTATCATGGAACCGGGATTCCATCGCGGCCGGTATGCCACGCCGCACCGCTCCGCCCCATATGATTGCCGCCTTCAAGGATAATGATCCAGACATGTCAGCGCAACATTTGCCCGATGTCGACCCGTGGAACGACATCGACGTACTGGCTCTTGTAACTCTGGAGCAGTTGGATACGCTGCTGTTCCGCAATCTCGTCAATCAGAGAAACACCAACGGCGTCCTCTATGGGGGACAGGTCATTGCACAGGCGCAGGCGGCGGCCGGCGCGACCGTCGGGCCGGAGCTGCGCTGCCATTCGCTGCACGGCTATTTCCTGCGGGGCGGCGACTGCGACCGCCCGGTCATCTATCAGGTGGATAAGACGCGCGACGGGAGAAGCTTTTCGACCCGCCGCGTGACGGCGTTGCAGAACGGCGTGCCGATACTGCACATGGAATGTTCCTTCCATACGGGCGAAGAGGGGTTCGAGCACCAACTCACGGCCCCCGCGGTTCCGCAGCCCGAAGATCTTCCGACCATGAACGAACTGATCGCGGCCGAACCCGAACGGCTGGGGGCCTATGCGCGTTACTGTTCCGAAAAGTCCGGCCCCATCGATTTCAAGCTGGTTGACTGGCGCCAGCTAGTCGAACGGCTCGACGAGCCCGTGCGGCGCATATGGCTTCGTGCGCCCGCCGCCGCGGGCAGCGACGATCCCGCCGTTCATCAGCAGATACTGACCTATCTTTCCGATTTCTGGCTGAGCGGGGTGGCGATGAATATCCATGCGGTCGCGGTGCCCGGGCGCTTCTATATATCGAGCCTGGACCACGCCTTGTGGTTTCACCGCCCCGCCAAGGCTGACGAATGGCTTCTTTACGATACGGAAAGCCCTTCGGCGTCCAGCGGGAGAGGTCTTTCGAGGGGTTCGCTGTACGACAGGTCGGGCGTTCTGGTCGCGACCGTGATGCAGGAAGCGCTGATCCGAAAAGCCCGAGGAGCCGTCTGAAAATGTCGATCATCACCACAGCCCGGGACCATCCCGACAAACCGGCAACGATCATGGCCGGTTCGGGCGACGTCACTACCTATGCGCAGTTGCTCGCACAGGCCGAACAACTGGCGCGCGTCCTGCTGACCGAATTGCGCGCGGGCGATCGTATCGCCATGATCTGCGCGAACGAACCCGGCTATCTGGTCGCCGCATGGGCGGCACGCCGGGCCGGCCTTCACTTCGTGCCGGTCAACTGGCATCTTACCCTGGACGAAGCAGGCTATATCGTCCGCAACAGCGACGCACGGGCGCTTGTTGCATCGGCATCGTTGGGCGATGTGGCGAAGGCGATTGCCGCGGACGATGACGCGCTCGTTCTCCGGCTGTCCATCGGGGGCGCGATCGACGGGTTCGTGGCCGTGGAGGAGGCAATCGCATCGGCCCCTGCCACACCCCTGCCCGATGGCCCGGACGGCAATCCCATGTTCTATTCGTCGGGAACGACCGGCCGGCCGAAGGGGATATTGCGCGCGCTGGGCAATGCCCCCTTCGCCTCGTCCACGGCGGGGGAAGAGCTGCTCGGCACTATCTTCTCCATCGATGCGGATACCGTGCTGCTCATTCCCGCCCCGCTTTACCACGCGGCGCCCATGGGCTGGTCGCAGGCGGCGCAGGGACTGGACGGCACGGTCGTCGTCATGGAGCGATTCGATCCCGAAGCTCTGCTCGCGGCGGTGGAAAAATACCGCGTCACGCATATCAATTGCGTGCCCATCCACCTTATCCGCCTGCTTCGGCTGCCCGAGGAGGTGCGCAACCGCTACGACCTGTCGAGCCTGAGGCATGTGGTCCATGCGGCCGCCCCCTGCCCGCCCGACGTCAAGCGCGCCATGATCGAATGGCTGGGACCGGTCGTCGAAGAATTCTATTCCGCGAGCGAGGCCGCCGGCTTCTGCACCGTCACGTCGGAAGAATGGCTGCGCAAACCGGGCACCGTCGGCCGCCCCCTCAGCGGCCGCGTCCGCGTGGCAGGCGAGGATGGCCGCCTGCTTCCTCCGGGTGAGCCGGGCCTTCTCTATTTCGAGGCGACCCCCCGTTTCGTCTACCATAATGACGCGGAAAAGACCGAAGGCTTCTTCGACGCGGACGGCTGGGGCTGCAACGGCGATATCGGCTGGGTGGATGAGGACGGCTATCTGTTCCTGGCCGACCGCAAGAGCAACATGATCATTTCCGGCGGGGTCAATATTTATCCGCAGGAAGTGGAAAACCAGTTGATCAACCATCCTGCCGTCGCCGACGTGGCCGTGATCGGCGTTCCCAATCCCGAATATGGCGAGGAAGTGAAGGCGGTTGTGGAGCTTCGTCCGGAAGCCGCCGGATCGCCGGATGATGCGATGGCGCGGGATTTGATCGCTTTCTGCCGCGACAGGCTGGCCGGTTTCAAATGCCCGCGCAGCGTCGATTTCGTGGACAGGCTGCCCCGGCATGAAAATGGCAAGCTGCTCAAGCGCGAACTCAAGGCCCGCTACGACGGTTGAACGACGAACGGCAATGGAGAGGACCAGGCCCATGAAACTGCTTATTTGCGGCGCGACAGGCTATCTCGGCACGCATATCGCGAAGGAGGCGCTGGCCTGCGGGCATCAGGTGCTGGGGCTGGCGCGGAGCGAGGCGAGCGCGGACAAGCTGCGGGGCGCCGGCATCGAACCGGTGAGGGGCGATCTCAAGGACATCGCGTCCGTCCTGCCGCATCTCGACCGGGTAGAGGCCGTGATCTCCATCGCGCAGTTGATGCTGGACGAGGAATATGCCGCCGCCAAGGCGATGCTCGAGCATCTGGAAGGCAGCGGCAAAACCTTCATCTTCACGTCGGGCACCGGCCTCATTTCCCAGAAGACCGACGGCAACTGGAGCGAGGACAGCTTTGCCGAGGACGATCCCTTCGTGCCCTCCAAATATATCGGCGCGCGGCTCGACACGGAGAATATGGTGCGCGCTTTCAAGGACCGCGGCCTGCGCGCCATGGTCATGCGCCCGCCGCTGATGTGGGGCAACGGCCAGAACAAGGTGATCGAGGATTTCTATGCCTCCGCCGCAAAGACGGGCGCGGTCTGCTATCTCGGCGCGGGGCTTAACCTCTATTCCAACGTCCATGTCGAGGACATGGCGCACGCCTTCATGCTGGCGCTCGAAAAGGGCGTGAGCGGCGCGCTCTATCATTGCGTTTCCGGCGAGCAGAATTACCGCACCATGGCCGAGACGATCGCCCGGCATCTGGGCGTGCCGGCGCGTAGCGTCTCTTTCGCCGAAGCCGCCGAAATCTGGGACAAGTTCACCGCCCTGATTACGTTCAGCGTATGCAGCCGCTCGCGTTCCCCGCGCGCCCGGCGGGAACTGGGCTGGGCGCCGCATCCCGATAAGCTCGACATATTGCAGGAAGTGGTCAACCCCGTCTTCAAGGAGCGGATGAGCGCCGGCCGGTCGGCGCCATCGGCCTCCGCCAGGCCGGGGGCTTGATTCCGGCCGTCCGGCCATTCATCGCACTAAGGATGGATCGCCGTCCTTGATGGACGCGGCCTTTCCGCTCGTGGCAGGAAGAGCGAAGATATTTGATGATGTCGAGGAGGGTTCTATGCGCTACGCACGTCTGGGAAATAGCGGCCTTGTAGTATCGCGCATGGCCTTCGGGACCATGACCATGGGTTCGGGCATGAGCCCGGCGCTGGCCCGGCTGGGATCGAGCGAGTCCGATCGCCTGATCGGTCAGGCGTTGGACGCAGGCGTGAACTTCTTCGACACGGCCAATGTCTATCATGCCGGCGAGTCGGAGCGGATATTGGGCGCGGCGCTGGGCGCGCGCCGCAACGATGCCGTGATCGCAACCAAGGTCGGCATGCGCATGAGCAATCGGCTGGACGACAGCGGCCTGTCCGCGCGGAACATCAACCAGTCGCTTAATGCCAGCCTGGAACGGCTGGGCACGGATCATGTCGACGTGCTGCTGTGCCACCGCAACGATCCCACCACGCCGCTGGAGGAAACGCTGGCCGCGCTGGATCGCGTGGTCCAGGAAGGCAAGGTGCGCTATCTCGGCTTTTCCAACTGGCCCGCATGGGAGGCGGCAAAGGCCGTCGCGCTGCAAAAGGCCAATGACTGGGCGCCTTTCGTGACCGGGCAGATGTATTATTCGCTCGTCGGCCGCGACATCGAACATGACTATGTGCCTTTCGCCCTCGACGCGGGCGTGGGCACGATGGTGTGGAGTCCGCTGGCGGGCGGTTTCCTGTCGGGCAAATATACGCGCGACAATCCCACCGGCGGCGGCGGGCGCATCGCCACACTCGACATCGTGCCCTTCGATCGGGAACGCGGGTTCGACATCGTCGATGTCCTGCGCGAAATAGCCGGGGGACGCGGAACGTCGGTCGCGGCGATCGCCCTGTCCTGGCTCGCCGATCGCCCTTCGGTGTCGACTGTCATCATCGGTTTCGCCGACGAAACCCAGATGCGGCAGAATCTTGAGGCATCCGACCTCATACTGACCGAAGATGAGCGCGCCCGGCTCGATGCCGCAGCGTCGGTCGAACTGCCCTATCCCCAATCCTTCCTCTCGCGGTTCGCAAAGGATCCCGCGGTCGTCGCGGTCCGATAAGGCGGAGGAACGGCCTTATGATAGACGCGAGCAAGTTGGTGCTGCGCCCCGATGCGCTGAAAGAAGCGCGCATCCTCATCACCGGGGGCGGCAGCGGGCTGGGCCGCATCATGGCGGAGGGTTGCGCCCATCTGGGCGCGCGCGTCTATATCTGCGGCCGACGCGGCACGCTGCTGGAGGAAACGGCGGACGCGATCAACGCGCTTGTCGGACGGGAAAGCGTGCGCGGCATCATATGCGATATCCGCTCGGCCGAATCCCTCACCGCGTTAGCCGACACCATATGGGCCGACGGCGGAGCGCTGACCGGCCTCATCAACAATGCCGCCGCCAATTTCGTCTCGCGTTCGGAGGACATTTCCCCGCGCGGGTTCGACGCCATCGCGGATACGGTATTCCGGGGAAGCTGGCTGATGACGCAGGAGGTCGGCCGCCGCTGGCTGGCCGCCGGCGATGAAGGCGCGATCGTCTCCATCCTGACGACATGGGTCTGGAGCGGCGGCCCCTTCGCGGTTCCCGCGGCCATGGCGAAGGCCGGCGTGAACGCCATGACCCAGTCGTTGGCGGTCGAATGGGGCGGACGCGGCATCCGCCTCAACGCGCTGTGCCCCGGCGCCTTCCCGACGGAGGGCATGGCCGCTCGCCTTCTCACCAGGGAACAGGGCTATTCCAACGACGTCGCCAATCCCATGCGCCGCAACGGTCGGCCGGACGAACTGGCCAACGTCGCCGCCTTCCTCCTCTCGCCAGGTTCCAGTTTCGTGAACGGTCAAACCATCGCGGTGGATGCCGCGGGATGGCAGGAAAATGGCGCGAACTTCGCCAGCCTCACCCGCTGGACGGATGAGGACTGGCAAGCCGCGCGGGACCGGATCAGGCGCACCGACGCCGCCGACAAGGCCGCGCGGTCGGTGGATGCAGGCGCGCGGAAACGAGGTTGACATCGCGTGCCAAAGCATATGCGATATTGCGCTGGACAGCTTGCTTCGGCGCGTGCAAGCGCCATATCGAAAATTGACGAACATTCATGTTGTAATCTCATCACATAGAGAGGTTTTATGTCATCAGCTGTCATCGTCAGCGCCGTCCGTACCGCGGTCGCTACCGCGCGCAAGGGAACCCTGGCCAATACCAGCGGTGAGAAACTTGCCGCCACCATCCTCCAGGCGGCCATCGCGCGCTCCGGCGTCGCGCCCGAACTGATCGACGATGTGATCTTCGCGGAGTCCGGTTACGGCGGCGGGGTTCTGGCGCGCCATGCGGCGGTGGAGCTTGGCATCTTCCAGGCGGGCGGCATGGCCGTGAACCGCCATTGCGCGGGCAGCTTGAGCGCGGTCGGCGTTGCGGCCGGCGCGATCCTCTCTGGCATGGAGCGCGCGATCGTCGCGGGCGGCGTCATGTCCGTTTCGACCGGCCCGATGATGCGCCGGCGCATTCCGGGCACGGAAGAGATCCAGGACTTCTGGATGCCGCCGACGCATCCGGACACCCCGGAAGCGCCCAATATGGACATGTCGATCACGGTCGGCTGGAACACCGCGCAGGCGGCGAACCTGACTCGCGAGGAGATGGACGCCTGGGCGCTCCGTTCGCACCAGCGCGCCATCGCCGCCATCGATGCGGGCAATTTCAAGGACGAAATCGTGCCCGTCGAAGCATTGCAGATGGACGGCTCCACCATTACCTTCGATGTCGACGAGCATCCGCGCCGCGACAGTTCGGCCGAGAAGCTCGCCAGCCTCAAGGTTCTGCATCCGGAGATTGAAGGCTTCTCGATCACGGCGGGCAATTCGAGCGGCGTGAACGACGCCGCCTCCGCCCTGATGGTCACCAGCGGCGACTTCGCCAGGGGCGAGGGCATCACGCCGGTCGCGAAGATTCTTGGCTTCACCGCCAAGGGCGCGAATCCGAAGAATACGGGCATCGCCGCTATCGACACGATCCGCAAGCTGCTGGAGCGTACCGGCCGCTCCGCCGACGACATTGCGCTGTGGGAAATCAACGAAGCCTTCGCCTCGGTCCCGCTCGCGGCCTGCCGTATGCTGGGCATCAGCGAGGATGCCGTCAACATCTCGGGCAGCGGCTGCTCGATCGGCCACCCGATTTCCGCTTCCGGCGGGCGTATGCTGGCCACGCTCATCAACGACCTCAAGCGTCGGGGCGGCGGCCTTGGCGTCGCCGCGATGTGCGCGGGCGGCGGCCAGGGCGGCGCGGTTCTCATCGAAGTCTGATCGCGGCGACAGCGCGACCGGCAAGGCGGGGCGGGTGGAACACCGCCCCGTTTTCCGTTTGAGGCCCTGTCCCCTGGAGGCTCTGCCAAAGCGTTTCGCAAGCACCATGGCTTCTTTGAAGAAACGGCGTACAAGACGTCAGACAGGCGCACATTGACATAATTACCGGGAGGGAGCCGAATGACGACGGATGCAGTCAAATATCCGCTGACCGCGGAAGGGTGGACACCGCGCTTGCTGACCGAGCTGCTTCAGAAGCAGCGGCCGGGCGCGCAAGTGGAAACGGTCACGGTCGTCGAAGGCAATTATTATGGCGAGGGCATGGTCTCGACAGCCGGACGGATCACCTTCGATCTCGGCTATGCCGCTCCTTCCGATCTTCCACGGCGCGTCGTTGTCAAGATTGCGCAGACGGTGCTCGCCGCCCAGCCCCTCTATGACAATGAGGTGGCTTTTTATGAGCGCCTGCGACCCGAGCTGGATATAGAAGCGCCCCAGGTGTTCGCGAGCGCGTTCGATTCGGAAAGCGGCACTCTGGCGCTCGTCATGGAGGATTTGCGGGTTCGCGGCATCCGTTTCCCCAACGTCACCGTGCCGGTTGCGCTGGACAGCATAGGCGACCTTATCGATACGCTGGCGCGCCTTCATGCGCGCTATTGGCAAAGCGCCCGCCTGTCGGGCGATCTGAGCTGGGTGCAGAGCCATATGGCGGGGCCGCTGCACGACATGTTCCACAAGCCCGACATGGTTCCCGCCATGATCGCCGAACAGGTCCGCACCGAACAGTTCAAGCGCGAAATGGTGCAAAGGCTTGGGCTGACCGTAGAACTGCTCTACGATGGTTTCCGCGCCGTGCAGGCTCATCAGGCGCGCCTGCCGCAGACGATCCTTCACGGCGACACCCATATCGGCAACACCTATTTGCTGCCGGACGGGCGCGGCGGGCTGCTCGACTGGCAACTGTTCGTGCGTGGATATTGCATGCATGACGTCGGCTATCTGATCGCCACGGGCCTGTCGATCGAGGATCGCCGTCGTCACGAACGCGAACTGCTCGATCATTATCTCGACCGGCTGAAGGCGCACGGTGTGGCCGATGCACCTTCGCGCGAGGATATCTGGACGGAATATCGGCGCGCGGCGGTATGGAATGTCTATATCGGCTGGCTGACCACGCCGGTAGTCAATTATGGCTGGGAAATCGGCGTGATGGCGCATCTGCGCGTAATGACCGCCTTCGAGGATCTGGAAACGGCAAAGCTCCTCGCGAGCATGTAGGCGCTTGCGCCCACTACTGACTGGACGGTCGGTCGATCCCGAACCGGCTCTAATCGCGGGCCAGCAGCATGGCCATGGAGAGGGGACCGCCGCCGGCGCCGGTAACGCAAACCTTCATGTCCCGGTCCACCTGGGTTTCGCCCGCCTGCCCGCGCAGCTGACGCACCGCTTCGCGCACATAACCGAAGGCATGGGTGCGACCCGCCGCGATCTGCCCGCCATTGGTGTTGATCGGGAATTCGCCGTCCCGCGCAATGCGATGCCCGCCCTCCAGATAACGTCCCCCTTCGCCGATGGGACAAAGGCCGAGCGCCTCGATCCACTGCAACGTCAGAAAACTGAATCCGTCATAAAGCTGGCCGATATCGACGTCCTTTATGCTGTAGTCGCTCAGTTCCCAGAGTCGCCGCGCCGTGGGATAGCAGGCCGGTTCGACCGGCTGGTCCCACGTGTAGCGGCCCGGCAGGGCCTGCGCTACGGCATCGATCCGGATCGGAATGTTCCTGAGGTCCCTGGCAGTGTCGGCCGCCGAGACGATGACGACGGTGGATGCGTCCGACAGCGTGTCGCAATCATACAGGCAGAGCGGCGACGAGATCATCCGGGCCGCCAGATAATCGTCCATGGTGATCGGTTCGCGAAAGATCGCCTTTGGATTGAGCGCCCCGTTGCGCCGGGCGTTGATCGCGATCTGGCCGAGCTGCTCACGGGTCGTGCCGTAATCGTGAAAGTGGCGCGACGCATATTGCGCGACCCAGTTCGCGGCGGAATAGGCATGATAAGGCAGCGTATTTGCCATGACGCCGGCAATACCCTTCGGGTGGACCGACGGAAATTCTTCGGGCTTCTTGCGCGCCGACCCTTGGGAAATGGTGCGGAAGGCGATGACGTGGCGCGCCCAGCCTGCCCGCACCGCCGCCACCGCATCGCCGATCGCGCTATATTGCGCCGCGGTTTCGTAGGCGCCGTTATACCAGGTGACATTGAGCCGAAGGGCCTCGATCACGTCGTCGCAGCCAACCGGCGCCATCTCCAGCATGGTTTCGACCCGGCCGGGCCAGGTGGACACGCCGTCGATGTCCGCCAGCGTCAGGCCCGCATCGTCCAACGCTTCCTTGATCGCATCGATGGTCAGCAGCAGCGGCGACCGGTCGACGAACTTGCCGACGGCCGACTGGCCCACACCGGATATGACCGGATCCGATTTATTCGACATTCCCTATCCTCGTCCGCCGCAGAAACCCGCCGCGCTTGTCCTGCAATCCTCGCGGTTCAACCGATCTGGTTGAACGGCACCTTCTTGTCCGGGCGATAGTCCTGCGGCAGGCCCAGCACCTTTTCGGCGATGGTGTTCCGCAATATTTCGTCCGTACCGCCCGCGATGCGGGCGCCGGGCACGTCCATCCACGACCAGACATGATCGAGCGTGGAGGTGCCCTCGGGCTCCAGGAGCATGCCCTCCGCACCCATAAGGTCCATCGCCAGTTCGCCCATCGCCTGACGACGGCGGGCCAGTCGCAGCTTGCGGATCGACCCTTCCGGGCCGGGTTCCTTGCCCTCGGCAATGGCCGACAGCGCGCGGCGGTGGATCGAACGCAGGCCCTGCCGCTCGACGATAGCTTCCGCCAGCGCCCGGCGCACCTGGCCGTCATCGATGGCGGCACGACCGTTGATCCGGCTATTCGCGGCCAACTTGGCGAATTCGTTCAGCGTCGGTCCGCCGCAGGCGTCGTCCGCGACCGAATAGCGTTCGATCATCAGCGTTTCGATGGCGACACGGAAGCCTGCCCCGACATCGCCCATGCGCTGGCTGTCCGGCACATAGACATTGTCGAAGAAGACTTCGTTGATCTCGCTCTCGCCCGCCAGCTTGCGCACGGGCTTCACGGTGATCCCTGGCGATTTCATGTCGAGCCAGAAGAAGGTGAGGCCGGCATGCTTGGGCACGGTCGGATCGGTGCGCACGACCGCGATGGCATAGTCCGCATATTGCGCCCAGGTGGTCCAGAGCTTCTGTCCGTCTATCCGCCAGCCATCGCCATCGCGCGTGGCCCGCGTCCGCACCGCGGCAAGATCGGAGCCGGCGGAAGGCTCGGAAAAGAGCTGGCACCAGATTGTTTCGCCCCGGATGGCGGGCGGCGCCAGGCGCTGGCCGATTTCCTTGTCGGCATAACGCAGGAGCATGGGTATTGGCATGCCCTGGCTGACGGTGAAATAGGTGGTCGGAAAATCGTGCTTGAACTCTTCCTGGCCGAACAGGATCTTCTGGATCTCGGAGCCTCCGCCGCCGCCCAGCGCGCGCGGCAGCGTGATGCAGGCATAGCCGGCCTCCGATTTCAGGCGTTGATATTCGCGGGCCAACGCCAGATCCTGATCAACGGTCAAGCCCTTGCGCGCTTCATGGCCGAAGCGCGGCTCCATGGCGTCGAGCCAGGCACGGGCACGCGCGACATAGTCGCCAAGGCTCTCATTAGCTTGCGTGGACATGTCGTTCATCACACCGTCTCCAGTATCTGCTGGCCGTCGACAAGCAGGTCGCGCCAGAAGGGCGCCCCGCCGATTTCAAGCGCCAGGGATCGCGCGCGCCGATAGTGGTGATGCGGCTCGGCCTCCCAGGTCACGCCGATGCCGCCATGCGTCTGGATGCATTCGCGCGCGGCGAAGTCATAGGCCATGCCGGCGCCCAGCCGCGCGGTGCAGGCCAGCATGAGGAAATCGCCGCGTCCTTCCTCCAGCGACTCCAGCGCATCGATGGCACAGCCCCGGCCGATCTCCAGTTCCTGATACATGTCGGCCAGCTTGTGCTTGATCGCCTGGAACGCGCCGATGGCTTGACCGAAGACCTTGCGCTCCTTGGCATAGTCGACCGAAATGCGCAGACAGCGCTCGGCCCCGCCGATCTGTTCGAACGCCACCAGCGTGGCGGCGACGCCTGCATGACGAAGGAGCGCGTTCCAACCGGCAACGACCAGCGTGGCTGGCGTATCGTCGAACCGCAGGGCGGCTGCGGCGCGCGCATTGTCGATGGTGGGCACGACGTCCCGCGTAACGCCGGCGGCGGTCAGATCGACGAGATAAAGACCCGGCGTATCGCCGTCCCGGGCACTGACCAACGCATGGGTCGCAACCGCGGCAAAACTCGCCGGAGCCTTGGCGCCCTTCAGCGTTCCACCGGAAAAGACGACAGCGGGCGACAGGCCGCACTCGCCTGCTTCGCCCAGCGCGAGCGTCGCGATGGCCTGGCCGGATGCGAGCTGCGCCGCCACGTCGGCGGCGACCCCGCCCTCCAGCAGGGCCGCTGCGGTCACATAGCCGGATGCCAGCGGAAGCGAGACAGTGCGCTGCCCCAGTTCCTGCAACAACGGCGCCAGCGAGCCGATACCCAGCCCAAGGCCGCCGCTTTCTTCGGCAATGGCGATGGCGGGCCAGCCCAGTTCGACGGCCTTCCCCCACAGGGCGGCATCGAAGGAGCCGGGTTCCTCCAGCAACGCTTTGAGGCGAGTCTGAGACGCTTCGGCATCGAGCAGGCGCACCGCCTGATCGAGGAGCATCGTGAGAATTTCATTTTCCATCACCGCTTATCCTCTTGCGCGCGGGTGAACAGCGGGAACCAGATCCCGTCCTGCTCCTCGAAACATACTTGCACCCGGTCGCCGATCGCCGCCTCCACGGCTCCGTCGCCCACGATATTGGTTGTCAGCAATACGCCGTCCACGCCGTCCAACGCTACCCGCGCGATGGCGTAGGGCACGTCCAGACCGGGCGCCCAGGCCTGATAATTGACGGTGATACTGTATATGCCGCCTGTCCCCTCGACCGGCTGTGGAGCGACATTCTCGCTCAGGCACGATGGGCAGATCGGCGCCGCCGGATGAATCCAGGTGCCGCACTCCCGGCACTGCATGATCTTGAGCACACCCTCTCTGCCCGCTTCCCAGTAGAAGCGGTTCAAAGGGGTCAAACGGGGACGCGGGCGTGTTGCCATGGAAAAGCCATCATCAATGTCATGTTGTCAGTTGTCCTCATCATGACTGGCGCTCCAATGCCAGCATCAAAGCGTCCGCCGCACGCCATATATCATGAGCGCGATGATGTCGGAGACACCGCGGCACGAGGGCCGGATATAGCGGGATGCCTATGATGGCCATATGCGGCCGGAAACCAGCCGTCATCAGATTTCCCGATCGAGCGCCGCGTCAGCCACGCGCTCCCTATAGCGCTGCGAATGCCAGGTGATCAACACCGCCCCGCCGACGATGATCGCCACGCCAAGCCATGTCGTGGATGGCGGCAGTTCATGGAAGATGACGAGGCCAAGCAGCGAGGTCATGATGATGCGGCTGTAGTCCACCGGCGCCAGCACCGTGGCATCGCCCATCGACAGCCCCCTGATATAGCAGAATTGCGCGATCGCGCCCGTTACGCCCATGGCGAGCAGCAGCAGGCCGTCATGGACCGATGGCAGCCGCCAGACGGGTATCGCGGCGGGCAGGGCGAACAACACGCCGAACACGCCGGCCCACGACAGCAGCTGCAACTGCCCGTGCGACCGGCTCAGCGCCTTGATGCCGGTGACGGAGAAGGCGAGCAGCATCGCCGCGGCCAGCCCGTACAACGCAGGAAGCAGCGCCACGCCCTCGCTCCCCTTCGGTTGTATGACGAGCAGGACGCCGCCGAACCCCGCCAGCGTCGCGAGGAAGCGGAGCATTCCGACCCGTTCGCCCAGCATGAGGATCGCCAACGGCACCATCCAGAGCGTGCGGGTAAAGGACAGGGCATTCGCCTCCGCCAGAGGAAGCTGCTGATAAGACGCGAAGGCCAGCATCATCGACAGGCTGGTCGCAATGGCGCGCACCACGAACAGTCCCAGTCTGTTGGTGGCGAAGGCCTGCACCGGATCGCGCAGGATGAAGGGCACGAGCACCAGCAGGCCGATCAACTGGCGGATGAAGACCTGCATCGGCGGTGGATAGCCTTCGCCCATGAACTTCACCAGCGCCATCGACACTGAAAAGGCGAGCGCGGACAGCAATACCCACAGGGCGCCGCGCAAATTGCTTTGGGGCAACGTCTGTGCGCGGGCGCTCTTACTGCCGTCCATCACCGGCAATAATCAGTCCTTCCACCCTTTGCCGGCTTCGGCCCGATCCTTGAGCAGGTTTGCGGGCTTCCAGCGCTGGGGATATTGGACTTCATATTCCTTGATCTTGGCATAGACCTTGTCGAGGCCCTGCTGCTCGGCCCAGAACATGGGGCCGCCGCGATATTTGGGAAAGCCGTAGCCGAAGGCATAGGTGACATCGATGTCGGACGCGCGCTGGGCATAGCCTTCTTCCACGATCTTCGCGCCTTCATTCACCATCGCGGCGAGGACGCGCCAGACAATTTCCTCATCACTGATTGCGCGGCGCGTAATACCCTTTTCTGCGGAAATTTGTATGAGCATCGCCTCCACTTCGGCATCGGGAGCAGCGTTGCGGCCGTCATATTTGTAAAGGCCCGCACCTGTCTTCTGGCCGTATCGCCCCTTCTCGCACAAGCGGTCCATCAGCGGGTTATAGTCCGCTGCATTGGGATCGATCGTTCCATCCTTCATCCGGTTTTTGCGGACCAGCCAACCCACGTCCAGACCCGCCATGTCGCGCATCAGATAGATGCCCATGGGAAAGCCGAAGTCCTTGAGCGCGTTGTCGATCTGCCATGGCGTCGCCCCTTCGAGCTGCATCAGATCACCTTCCGCGCCATAGCGATGCAGGATGCGGTTGCCGATGAAGCCCACGCAGCTTCCGGCCAGCACCGGCACCTTGCCGATGGTCTTGGCGAAGTTCATCGCCGTGACGATGGTTTCCTTGGAAGCCAGGTCGCCGCGCACCACTTCGATCAGCTTCATGACGTTGGCGGGCGAGAAGAAGTGCAGGCCGATGACGTCGCCCGGACGCGATACGGCCTCTGCGATGCGATCGATGTTGAGCGCCGATGTGTTGGAGGCGAGGATCGCGCCGGGCTTGCACACCTTGTCGAGCTTGCGGAAGACCTGATGCTTGACCTCCAGATTCTCGAACACCGCCTCGATCACCATATCGACGTCCGAGAAGGCCGAATAATCGAGCACGGTTTCGATCCGCGCGAGCGCCGCGTCGACCTTTTCCTGCGTGGTCGACCCGCGCGAAACGGACGTCTGATAATTCTTGGTCACGCGCGCCATGCCCGCGTCGAGCGCTTCCTGCGTGGTGTCGAGAAGCTTCACGGAGAGGCCGGCATTGACGATGCTCATCGCGATGCCGCCGCCCATCGTTCCGGCGCCGATGATGCCCACGCTCCTGATCGCCTTGGGCTTGATGCCTTCGGTGCCGTCGACCTTGGCGGCCTGACGCTCCGCGAAGAAGAGGTGGATCTGCGCGGGGCGGCTGGGCGCATCGTTGCAGATCTTGAAGGCTTCGCGCTCGAAGGCCAGCCCCTCACGCGGCGCCAGTTTCGTCGCCGCCTCGACGCAGTTGACGATCTGGAACGGCGCGACCGTGCCCTTCCACTTGCCCGCATTCTTGGTGCGGATATCCTCGAAGATCTTGGGATCGACATTCTGCACCTTGTCGGTGCGTTCGATCGCCACCGGCCACGGCCCGCCTTCCTTCGCCTTCTGCCTGGCGAAGGCGATCGCCGCCTCGGTCACGTCGCCGTCCGTCACGGCATCGACAATGCCCAGTTCCTTCGCCTTGGGCGCGGGCACATGCCTGGCGTTGAGGATCATGTCGAGCGCCACTTCCGGTCCGACAAGGCGCGTGAGGCGCTGCGTGCCGCCGCCGCCCGGCAGCAGGCCCAGATTGACTTCCACGAGACCGACCTTGGCCCGGCTCGCGGCCACGCGGAACGGGGCCGCGAGCGCGAATTCCAGGCCGCCGCCCAGCGCATGGCCGTCAATCGCCGCGACGATGGGCTTTGGGGACTGCTCCATCTTTTCCTGAATGGTGAATAGTTCAGGGCCGACCTTGGGCTTGCCGAATTCGCGGATATCCGCGCCCGCGATGAACTTGTCGTTCGCACCCACCACGACGATGGCTTCGGCAGTCGGATCGGCCAGCGCCTGATCCAGACGCGCCATCATGCCCTCCCGCATCGGCGCGCCCAGCGCGTTCACCGGCGGAAAGTCGATGGTGAGAACCGCGACACCGTCGCGCACTTCATAACGGACCGCATCCTCCGGCTTGATCGTCACGTCTGGTCTCCAAATCTTGTAGGGCGTTGATCGCACCCGCGTGTCGAAAAGACCTGCACCTTCTCCGCCCTAAAGCGAAGGGAGCGGGCGAGAAAATCATGGTCGCGATATATGGCGAATCCAAGGAAAATATTATACGATATTGTTCAATAACAGGATGGCCCGAGTTTCTATTTTTTTCTGACAACTGACTTAGTGAACGCAGGTGCCATGTCCCGGACCAAGGGCTCACTTCCGGAGCGCAATCATACCGGGTGCCGGACAGGAGCAGCGTGATTTTGCGACATCGGACGCATGAAGGGTTGTGGCTCTGAGCATTGCAGGGTTGCAATATCGACGCATGACGGTCCGCAAGCCGGCTTCGATCATAAGCATGATTTCTTAACAGCTCACTTTTGGGTTGCTAAGATTAATGTATACATGGCTGTATAAGAATTGCGGTCGAGAAAGGCTGGCTAAGGCTGCGGTATTTCAACTCAGCCATGGGAGGAGAGGGCGAAATGCAACGTACAATGAGGCTTCATCTTTTTTGCGCAACCGCGATCGCGCTGGTGCCCATGCCGCTTTACGCACAGGCGGCAAATCCGACGTCAGCCGGTGCGAGGGGAGAGAGGGCGTCGGATTCGGATGGACTTCAGGACATCGTTGTCACCGCCCGACGCTCCGAAGAAAATATTCAGTCGGTTCCAGTGTCCGTTACCGCTTTCTCGGGCGCGGCGATCGCCGAAAAGACGATTCTTAATACGCGCGACCTCACATTTGCGACGCCCGGCGTCACCTTTACGTCGTCCGGTGCGTCCTATAACGTCAACTTGACCATTCGCGGCCAGACCCGTGCAGTGACGGGCGCAGGCCTGCCGGCCGTGCTTACCTATTTCAACGAGGTGCCGCTGCCTAATGACGGCAGCAACATTCCTACGTTCGATCTGAGCTCCGCCCAGGTTCTCAAAGGGCCCCAAGGAACCTTTTTCGGACGGAACACGACGGGTGGCCTCGTCCTGACCTATTCGCAGTCGCCTACCTACGAATTTGGCGGCTATGTTACGGCCTCCTACGGCAACTACGATGACAGGCGTCTGGAGGGTGCGGTGAACGTCCCTATCGTTCAGGACAAGGTCGCTCTGCGCCTTGCCGGCCAATTGTTGCGGCATGATGGCTATACCAAGAATATGAGCGGCGGTCCCGACTTCGACAATCAGCATAGTGACGCGTTCCGCGCCAGCCTGCTGCTTGAGCCGACCGAATGGCTGACCAACCTGACAGTGTATGATTATGTGAAGACCGACAATGTCGGTGCAAGCTCCACGCCCACCGACCGGGTGTCACCGGCGCCAGGCACCACCACGCCGTTCTTGGCCACCTATTATAATTGCGGCACCTCGCCGAGTTGCGATGCCGATCTGGCTGTGGAGCGCGCTAAGCAGCTTGGGCCGCGGCGCCAGTATACCGATCTTAAAGACCCGTTCGAACGCGTCACGAACTGGGGTATCTCGAACACGACCACGCTCGAACTTGGCGGGGCTACGATTAAAAATATCTTCGGCTATCGCCATAGCAAGATTGACGTTTATTTGGATGTCGACGGCACTGAAATGGGCCTGATCACCGTCCGCCAATTCGCACCCAAGCGACAGATCACGGAAGAACTCCAGGTCTATGGCACGCTGTTCGAGGATCGGCTGGACTGGCGCATCGGCGGTTTCTATCTGAAATCGGATCCGGACGGTAATTTCGGTGTCATTCAGACAGCCTATGAAAACCCCTTCACGGGGTTTTCGCCGGGATATTTCGATCAGCATAATTATTATTCGGATACCAGCAAGGCCGTATTCGGCACATTGTCCATCGATCTGGCCCAATGGGTTCAAGGGCTGAAGTTCAACATGGGTGCGCGGTACACGGTCGATAAGCAGGAACTATGTTCCTCCACTTCGCCGACGACCGCCAATGATGCGCTGGTCCCGGTAAGCAAAAGCGCGTGTCAATCAGATGCAACCAGCTTTAGCAGTTCGGTTGAGTCTAAAGAACCGACCTATACGTTTGGGCTCGACTGGCGTGTGAACAAGGATGTGTTCCTCTACCTGACCAAGCGTCGTGGCTATCGCGGTGGCGGTATCAATTCGCCGTTGCTCGGCGGAACGCTGACTGCTCATCAGACCTATGATCCCGAATTCATTAATGACTGGGAGATCGGTTTGAAAACTAGCTGGGACGTTGGATCGGTTTCCGGACGGTTCAACCTATCGGCCTACCGCGGTATCTTCAAGAACATCCAGGCGATCATCGTTGTGCCTGTCGGCTTCGACGGCGACGGCAATTCGGCCAACGATCCCACCAATACCGCGCTCACGATCAATCGCGGCGCGGCACGAATCCAGGGTATCGATGCGACTTTGATGATTTCCCCGGCGCGCGGGCTGCAATTTACGGGCGGAATGGCTTATACCGATCCGAAATATACGGACACGTCCTTGCCTCCTTTGTTCGACGATCCCAGCGTCGGCGGCAATGAAGCAACCTTCCAGAACACACCCAAATGGACCTGGACGGGAAATGCCCGTTATGCGTCGGATCTGGGGAATGTGGGGCAACTGGTGCTTAACGTCGATTATTACCATTCCAGCGCGGTAAGTTTTCAGCAACTGGTCGCCAGACCTTATGGTATCGTCAATGCGCGGATCGATCTGAAGAATATTGCCCAGACCGGGTTCGATATCGCCGTTTACGGGCGAAATCTGGGCAACGAAAAATATGTGCAGGGCGGTAACCTGACCGGACGCTCGCTCGACTGGTTTGCCGGTCACTATGGCGATCCGCGAACCTATGGCATTCAGATAGGCTATCATTTCTGAGCACCGAAAGGTTCGAAAAGAAGGGGTGGCAAGAGCTACCCCTTTTTGTTGTGCTTCTTCCAGAGCATAGCGGGAGGGAGCACCTGCTCTCAGCGTTGCCTCAACTCTTCCGGTGCGGTGTCGATTCCGTATGCGGCTTCATCATGTTCTATGGACGCAGGCGCGCGCTCATTATTCCGCAGACCTTTGATATTATACAGATTGTATGCCATGACGGCAACGGAAGGCAAGTCGCGCACTGCTAGCGAAATGCTTGCAGCTTATGACTGGCTTGCGCTGCATGTGCAGCATGTTTGCCAGCATTGAGGCGATGGTTAGGTGTGAATGGTTTTGAAGGACCATCAGGATTCGGAATACAGGAAAGTGCAGCAGAAACCTGCCGTGCGTCAGCGTCGCAAGAGGGGCGATGCAACATTTCGTGATTTGATCAACGCCGCCGTCGCGATCTGGAGCGAAAGCGGAGTCAATGCTGTCTCCATGAACGCTGTTGCGTCACGGGCAGGGCGCACCCGCGGCACGATGTACCATCATTTCGCCAACCGGGATGCGCTTCTCGATGCGGTACGCGATCATCTGGACGACGCCTTCGCAGAACTCTTCGCCAATGGCGAACTCTATAGCGGGAATCCCTATGAAGCGTTCGCACGCTTTGCTGCAGACAGCCCGGAACTGGTCCGCTTCTATCTGAGAAGCCTGCTTGACCGGCAGCATGACGACGATCCGCTATTACGGGCGGGGCTGAAGTATCAGGCCGATCTTGCTGAATCGGGAAAGCTGTTTAAGGGAATCGAGGTTGATCACGTGTCCCATGTCATCATCGGCATGTGGTTTGCCGCGGCTCTTGCCGTTTTCGCTGGCGATTCCCAACGGTCGCGCCGACAACTCGGACGGCGGTTCGCGATCACTTTTGAACATGTCATGCGACAGTCGTTCTTGGAAAGTTCGCCAGATCCAACAGTGGATGAGCCGATAAAACCATCGCCAAAGCGGCAAAGGCGCTAAGACCGCATCCATCTTATCGGGATCATTTCAAATCGGGTTGATCCCGATACGGCCGGCCGAGCAGCCGTACACTATGTTTCCACGATCCGGTGCAGATCGATCATTCTCGCGAACGCAGCGCTCGCCGTCACCACGTCCGTGGTTTTTGCGCACCGGGTCTGAAGTCGGCATGTTCTTGGGCGATGAGATGAAGGTTTGGCGTTACGTTCCGAGTCACTTTGATTTGTCGGCCTTTTGTGCTTGCCGCCAAGCCAATGCCATAAGTTCCGGCAATGCCCTTACCCGCTCCCGCGCTTGGGCAGAAGAGGCGGTGCCGCGGTTGACGCGGCCTTTGATGCCATGGAAAATGGCAGCAAGGCGAAAGAAGTTGAATGCAAGGTAGAATTCGTATCCGGGCAGTGATGCGCGACCGGTGCGGGCGCAATAGGCAGCGACATAGTCTTCTTCGCTACAAATGCCGAGATTGGCAATATCAGCATCGCCCAGGCCCGCCACGATATGGGGCGGCATCCGATACATCATCGCATTATAAGCAAAGTCCGCGCCCGGATGCCCCAATGTCGACAGCTCCCAGTCCAGCACCGCCAGCACCTTGGGTTCGGTCGGGTGGAAGATCATATTATCGATGCGAAAATCGCCATGGATAATGCTCGTGTCATCGTCATCCGCCGGTATGTTGCCCGGCAGCCATTCGATCAGCCGATCCATATTGGGATCGCGCCCAGCGTCGGCATCCTCCAGATATTGTTGCGACCAGCGCCTGATCTGCCTTTCGAAATAATTGCCGGGCCGGCCATAATCGCCAAGGCCGACTGCTTCGTAATCGACTAAATGGAGTTGCGCTATGGACGCGTTCATCGCATCGAATATGGCGGCGCGTTCCGTCTTGGAAACGCCCGGCACGGTCGCATCCCAAAAGATGCGGCCTTCCACCATATCCATTACGTAGAACCAGGTGCCGATGACGCTTTCGTCGACACACAGGCCATGGACATGCGCTACGGGGAAGCCCGCCTTCTCCAAAGCGATCAGGACCTTCGCCTCGCGCTCGACCGCATGAGCGCCCTTGAGCAATCGACCCGGTGGCTTGCGGCGAAGGACATAGGCCTTAGTGGGCGTCACCAGCTTGTACGTCGGGTTAGATTGGCCGCCCTTGAACTGCTCGACCGTCAATGGGTCTGCGTAGCCTGGAACATTGACCCGCATCCAATCCGCAAGCGCCGCCTCGTCAAACGCATAGCCTTCGCGCACTGATGTGGTGCCGAGATTCTCGTCCGGCGTTGCGCTCATGACGGCTGCGCTTTCAGAAAGTCCCGCTTGATCTTCTTGGCGAGGCTCCATTTATGAACCTCGGTCGGGCCGTCGTAGATGCGGAATGCGCGGATCTCGCGGAACACCTGCTCGACGATTGTGTCGCCTGACACGCCGGTGCCGCCCATTATTTGCACGCAGCGATCGGCGACCCGCATCAGCGCCTCGCTGACCGCGACTTTGGCCATGGAGCTTTCCACCGTGCCCAGCGACCCATTGTCCAGTATGTCGGCGCACCAGTCGATCATCAATTCGGCCTGTTTGAGTTCGATCATATTCTCCGACAGCATGAAGCCGACCCCTTCATGATCGATGAGCAATTTGCCGAAAGCCGTTCGCTTGCAGGCATAGGCGGTAGCAATCTCATGCGCCCGCGTTGCCGAACCATGCCAGCGCATGCAATGCGAGAGCCTCGCGGGGCTAAGGCGGATCTGCGCATATTTGAAACCTTCGCCGGATGCTCCAAGCATCTGGTGGCGGGGCACGCGCAGATTGTCGATCGCGATTATCGAATGGCCGCCAGGCATGGAACTGTCGATCGTGTCGAGCACGCGTTCGATGCGGATAGCAGGATCGGGCAGATCGACCAGGAACATGCACGCTCCCGCATCGGATTTCGCCATGACGATGCCAACCTTGGCGCCTTGCGCTCCGGTGATGAATGCCTTGCGTCCGTTGATGACCCAGTGATCGCCGTCAGGTACGCAACTCGTCTGCATCATGGATGGGTCAGAACCCGCGCCGCCGTCGGCGGCCGGCTCGGTCATGAAGAAAGCGGAGCGCGCCTCGCCCGCCACCAGAGGCCGGAGGAATCTTTCCTTCAATTCCCGCGAACCGACCTTGCCGATCAGATACATATTGCCCTCGTCGGGGGCCATTGTATTGACCGCCACCGGCCCAAGCGGCGAGAGTCCGGACGGCTTGAGCACCATTGCGGTTTCGCGCTGTGTAAGGTGACTGCCATCGGGCAGGATATGCGGAGTCAGGACGCCGGCCGCGCGTGCCTTGGCTCTGAGTTCGACAACCAGATCCTCGGGCGGGCCGTGGCCATGGATTTGGATCCGGGGATCCTTCTCATAAGGGATCACGACGTCGCGCACGAACGCCTCGACCTTGGCTGCGATTTCCGCCGCAGGTTCGCTGCCAATGCCGCTCATGCCGGCATTTCCAGATAATGAGCTTCGGTTTTTGCCCGGACCTCGTCGGGGAGCACATTTGGCGCAATTGCCTTCAGGAAGAATGGCGAACGGCGATCAGGCCGCTGGAATATGGCAAGATTCGTGATGATCATATCGACCACATTGGCGCCAGTGAGGGGCAGAGTGCAGCTTTTTCGAAACTTCGCGGTCCCCGCTTTGTCGACATGATCCATCAGCACGATGATCCGACCCACCCCGGCGACGAGGTCCATCGCGCCGCCCGGACCTTTCACCATCTTGCCGGGCACCATCCAGTTGGCCAGATCACCGTTTTCGGCGACTTCCATGGCACCCAGCACCGATAGCTGAATATGCCCGCCCCGGATCATACCGAAACTGTCCGCCGACGATACGTAGCTAGTGCGATCGAGTTCGGTGATCGTTTGCTTGCCCGCGTTGATGATGTCTGCGTCGATGTCTGCTTCGGTGGGGAAGGGACCAAGGCCCAGCATTCCGTTTTCCGACTGGAGTGTCACGTCCACACCGGGCGCGATATGGTTGGCGACCAATGTCGGAATGCCGATACCCAGATTGACGTAGAAGCCGTCCAGCAATTCCTGTGCGGCAAGCGCCGCCATATCGTCACGAGTCCAGGGCATTTCAGGCGGCCTCCTGCCTTATTGTGCGCTGCTCGATGCGCTTTTCATTATGGGTGGCGAGGAGCAGCCGTTGGACGAACACGCCCGGACTATGCACATGGTCAGGATCGAAAGCCCCAGGCTCGACGATCGTCTCCACCTCTGCAACCGTGACCTTGCCGCATGTCGCCGCCATTGGGTTGAAGTTGCGTGCCGATTTGCGGAAGATGAGGTTGCCATAGGGGTCGCCTTTCCAGGCCTTGACGATGGCGAGGTCAGCGACCAGACCAGTCTCCAGCACGTAGGTTTCGCCATTAAATAATTTGGTCTCCTTACCTTCCGCGATCATCGTGCCGACCCCAGTGCGGGTGTAGAAGCCTGCTATGCCTGCTCCGCCGGCGCGCATCCGTTCGGCTAGCGTCCCCTGCGGGCAGAATTCGATCTCCAGTTCTCCCGACAGATATTGCCGCTCAAATTCCTTGTTCTCGCCGACATAGCTAGAGATCATCTTACGAATTTGCCTGGTTTTCAGTAGCTTGCCCAGGCCAAAATCGTCCACGCCAGCATTGTTGGAAATAGCGGTGATCCCTGTCACGCCGCTCTCGACGATGGCGTCGATCAGCGTTTCCGGAATACCGCACAGACCAAAGCCGCCCGCAGCGATAACCATGCCGTCAAAGAGCAGGCCATCGAGCGCCAGCGGTGCATTGTCATAGATTTTCTGGACCATCGGATTGGCTCCTAAAGTGTGCTGACGAGATGGCCGCCATCCACGACGATGGTTGAGCCATTCATATAGCGTGATGCTTCGGAGGCGAGCAGCAGCAATGGGCCGTCGAGATCCTCCAGATTGCCAAGTCGACGCATGGGGATTCGACCGATCATTGCCTGCCCGGGGGGCGATTCGAAAAATTCCCGGTTGAGATCGGTCGCCAGATAACCCGGCGCGAGAGCGTTGACCCGGATGCCATGACGCGCGACTTCCAGCGCAAGGGACTTGGTCATCTGGATCACGCCTGCCTTCGACACGGCGTAGGGCAGGACACCACCTGCCTGCCTCAGCCCCAGGATCGACGCGACATTGATGATGGAGCCGCCCTTGCCGCTGGTTTTCATGCGGTTGGCGGCTGCCTGCGCGGTGATGAACATCCCCTTCAAATTGGTGTCGATGACGGCGTCCCAATCTTCCTCCGTCTGCGACAGCGCAGGGTTGGAGCGAACGATGCCCGCATTGTTGACAAGTATGTCGATCGGGTCGACCGCGCCTATCGCTTCGATCACCCGGGCGCTATCGGTAATGTCCAGGGGGAGCGTCTGGACCTTCACCCCGTCGGTGCGAAGGTCGTTTGCGAGCGTCTCCAGAGCCTCCTCGCGACGGGCTGCAATGAGAACGCTCGCGCCCGCATAACCCAGGATGGCCGCGAAATGCGCGCCTAGCCCGCCAGACGCGCCGGTAACTAGGGCGCGTTTCCCTTCCAGCCTCCAAGCGTCTGTTGCCATGTTTGCTCTCCTGACAGTAGAGTAATAGCATGGTACATTATTGTAGAACAATCAAGGCAGCTGAAATGACCGGCGAAGTGGAAAAGCAGTTTTCTGAGGGCGCGCTCGGCGCCAGGCGGAAAGTCTATCTCGGTTTGATGGCAGATCTTGAACAGGGCCGGATCGTCCCCGGACAGCGCCTTGTTGAAACCGATCTGGCGATCCAGTTCGGTGTTGGGCGCAATGCGGTGCGCGAAGCCATGCAGCAGCTGGCGGGAAGGGGGGTGGTAGAGCTTACGCCCAACCGGTCTAGCATGGTGCGGAAGCTTGATCTTGCCGAAACCCTGGAGGTGCTGGATGTGGCTGACGTCATGACGGGCCTTCTTGCTCGATACGCCGCCCGACATATGCCGGGCGCCGTGCAAGCCCCTGAACTGGCAATCGCAATGACCGGACTGGAAGATGCGCACAACAGCCATGACGTGATCGCTTTCAGCCGTGCGCGCCGCCATTTCTATCGTGCTCTGCTCGCGATCGCGCAGAATCGTGAGCTTCAGCGCCTCTTTCCAGCTATCGGGATGCACATCATCTATTCTCAGCACCAAACTCGCAAATTGCGCGAAGTCCGCCTTTCCGATTATCGCGCCATTTTTGAAGCGGTGAACGCAGGATATGCGGAAGCGGCGGAGGCCGCTGCCCGCGACCATGTGGCCAATGTCCGGTCGATCATCATGGAAAGCTTCTAACGCGCTTGGTGATCGAAGCCCGCACTTGTGGCCAATGTGAGTCGATGCGTTACAGCCGATAACGGAACAGCCGCAGATGAGGCGGGGCGATGACCGATGATACCTACACCTTCCGGGTCGATCGGGAAGCCCATGACAAATGCCTCAAAAGAGGTGTGTCCGGTTCGATAAGGGAATAACAATCCCCTCCGAGGCGTAAGTACGAAATATGCCTTACCTCCAGCCGACCGATATAGTGGAAGAAATGGCGTCCATGCGGCGTTATACGCGCTCGGACGCGCGCGATCCAGACAGGTTGAAAATCGTGGGAGGGCAGGATGGCGGCTGACATGGTCGATGATATGGAGATGGAAGCCTATATCGACGGCGAGCTTGATCTGGCGCGTCGTCTGGCCGTGGAAGATCATCTTTCGCGCAATCCAGACTTGGCCGCGAAAGTGATGGCCGATTTCCGTAACCGCAGCGCCTTGCGGTTGCTGATGGGATCAGATGTCGCTCCTTCCCGCTCGCTCGCGGATGCCCTTGAGAAGATCCGGAAGGAAAGCCGCCCCTTCTGGCGTCGCCCGGCTCTGGGTCTTGCCGCGGTGATCGTCATGGCGCTGACGACCGTGACAATGCTTGGACCCGATAGCGCGCCCCCGGCCTATGTCAGTCTGGCCGCCCAATCGCATCGAACGCTTGTCGATCGTGTCAACATCGCAGCGAACCAGCCCATTTCCGACCGGGCCCACGCCTTGTTTCTGGCGTCGCGCATCGCTGTGCCGCGATTGCCGTCGGATTGGCAGGTGACCGATGTGGAGCTGCTCGATGCCGCGGCAGGACCGGCGATGTTGATTGCGGTGCAGACGACGGAAGGCCTCCACCTTTCCATTCTTGCCATCCGTGAGCGTTCTTCAGCGCCCCGCGCGCCCGATGCGGTGCGCGCCGGCAAGCAATCGGTCGCCTATTGGCGCAGGGGCGACTTTTCCTATGCATTGACAGGGGAGGGGGAGCCCGAGCAGATCGACGCTACGGCCGATGCGCTCGCGGACTCCTGGAGAACATGACCTCCATCGATGCGATGACGGCACATCTTCTCGCGCTGATCACGACGAATGCCGGAATCGCGGCCCCTGTCATCGGACTGCTGGCCTTTATGGAGTCGCTGATCGTCATCGGTATGTTCGTGCCTGCCGTGGCGCTGATGATCGCAGTCGGCGGTCTGATCGCGACGGGCGTGCTCGATCCCGCGCCGGTGCTGCTCTGGGCAATCGCCGGTGCGGCGCTGGGCGATTGGGTTTCCTATCTGGTGGGCCGCTGGATCGGTCCCTCGATCTACCGGCGTTGGCCGCTGCGCAATCATCGTCACTCGATTGCCCGCGCGCGCCTGTTCTTTCGGCGCTACGGCTTCATTTCGGTGTTCCTCGGCCGTTTCTTCGGCCCCGTGCGAGCGACAATCCCGCTGGTCGCCGGCGTCATGCAGATGGACCAGCGCTGCTTTCAGATGGCCAATATATTCTCGGCGGTCCTGTGGATTCCGGCGATGCTCGCGCCCGGCTATCTTGCAGGCGCCAGCCTTCCTCTCGAAATGTTGAGCGGATGGCGGATGCTGGCAGTGGGCGCCGCGCTTTTCGTCGTCCCGTTTCTGATCGCCGCTGTTGCCGCGCGCCTGATCCTGTCGCCGCGACAAGGAAGCGGCAGAAGGCCGAAATTCAGCAGCCAATCTTCGGGCTGATCATGTTCGATAATCCCATCGGGCCCGCAGAATGAAGATTCATTATCTGATTACCAGCCTTGAAAGCGGCGGCGCCGAGGCGGCGGTTCCCCGCATCGTCGCGGTCATGCGCAAGGCCGGTCACGAGGTTGAGGTGACGGCATGTGAGCCGCGCGACATGGCGGCCGCCCGGCTGCTGGATGAAGCAGGGATTCCGTATCGTTTGCTGTTCGACAGGCGCCGGAGCAAAACGGCGACGATCCGGGCTTTCACTCGTCTCATCCGACACGCGCGTTCCGATGTGATCTGGACGTCGCTGAGCGCGGCGGGGCTGGTCGGAATGGTCACAGGCGCGATGCTGGGCATACCGGTGGTCGGCTGGAAACATAGCGCCAGCATCCGCCTGCATACGCGCCTTACGCGGCGCCTGAGCCGCTTATGGGTGGCGGACTCCCCGTCCGTGGCCGATTTCCTCACCGGCAAGCTCGGCATGGCGGACGATAAGGTCATGACATGGCCGTTGTTCGAGCAACTGACGTTCGAACAGCCGCCGGAACCATGGGATGGACGGGAAGTCCTGCGGATCGGGAGCATCGGCCGTCTCCATCCGGTGAAGAATTACGACCTGCTTGTCGAGGCGATGGCGCGCTTGCGGCAGTCGCGCCCCGATCTCTCGAACCGCGTCCACCTGACGATCGTGGGCGAGGGCCCGGAGCGCACCAGGCTGGAAGGGCTGGTCGCCCGCCATGACCTTCGGCCGATGGTGGACCTGCCCGGCGCGGCTTCCGACGTGCGCCCCTGGCTCCAATCCTGGCACCTATATGTGCAGCCGTCGCGCTATGAAGGCATGTGCCTGGCCGCGCATGAGGCCATGTCGGCCGGATTGCCGGTACTCGTCACGCCCGTGGGAGAATTGCGGGAGAGCGTTCGCGCCAGCGGGGGCGGCCTGTTGCTGGAGGGCGATGTGGTGCCATCCTGCGCCGCCGCCATCGAAGCGCTGATGGGCGATCCCGAACGGCTCGCCGGCATGGGCGAGGCGGGGAAACGCTATATCGGGCGGACCTATGGCAAGGCCGCTTTCGAGCAGGCGGGTCTGGCGGTCATTCGCCGGGTCGAGGAAATCGTCGCGGCCGGTTAGAAAGCTCGGGCGATCTTGATCCCGAGATGGCGAAAGGAACGAACCGTCCGCTTGGCGTCCACCAGCGTGACCGGACCCGCCGCCGACATTGTGTGCAAGCCGTCGACATAGGGATGGAAAGCGCAAGGCGCAGCGATATGGGGACCAGCCGCGATCTGGGGCGCCGGATCGCCAGCGTCGCGCATCTCGCGGATCGCGATCGCCCCGCCATAGGTCTTGCGGCAATCCTGTGTCGGCAGAAGCAGCCTGTCATCCTGCCAGAGCGGCGTCCCTCCCATCCGTGCGCCGCCTCGATCGAGCAGGATCGGGGCTTCTTCCGATACTTTCCAAGGCCCGAACAAACAGTCTGCCCGAGCGAGTTTCAACGCGCTTGTCCGCCACGGCTTGGGGCCGGGCGGCGTGTAGAATATCCGCCAACCGCTCGCGGTGCGGACGGGCGTTGCGTCTATCGCCGCCTCCGGGAAGACGAACCGCTCCTCCGCTTCCCAGCGCCAGGGAAATTCGGTGGCGCGATAAAGCGTCAGGCGGCCCGATTTATAGGCTTCGGGGAGCAACCATATGGCTCCGTCCGCTTCGAAGACGAACGGATAGGACAGGTGCCAAGGTTCCCGCAATGCAGGCTCCCGCGCGAGAAGATTCAGCTTTTCGTCGAGGATCAGGACATCGATCGCGCCGTGGCGGGTACGGTAATCGTAGGTTTCGACAAATATATGGAGCAGGCCATCCTTCCACAGACCGAAGGGATCGGCCATGAACCGGAGCGGCCCTTCCGCCGGCAGCCATAGCATCTCGAAACCGTCCAGCGACCCGGCGGCGATGATGGCGGCCATCGGCGCCTTGACGACGCCCACGCGCCATAGGTCCGTCCGGATCACCGGCCGTCGCTTTTCGATGATGGAAGGGATTGCGGCGTTCCCAGCGGATAGCGGGCGACCAGCCCTTCCACTCTCCGCCATATGTCCGCGTCCAGCGGGGCCGCCGTTCGATAGGCCCGCTGTCCCGATACCGCCTGTTCGATCATGTCGTCATGCCGGCTTCCCATCAGGCCGTTGATGGCGCTCAGATAGCGAGACATTTTATAATGGTGCTCGCTGGGCCGAAGCGAACGAAGCGTGTCGTAGAAGGATACATGGCGGCTCACGATCTTTCGCATCGTGTGAAATTCATGGCCCGTCAGCCTTTCCTGCTCCAGCGCCTTTGCCAGGCGGCGAATTTCCGTCTTGCGATAAGCCAGGAAGCCATCGGCGGTGTCGAGGCGGATGGCGCGCGCTCTGCGTTTGACCATGGCCCAGAAGGGCCTTGCGAGCAGCGCGCGCAACAGCAGGGCATAGCCTGTCACCGCGCCGCGGCGGCCATTGCGGAACGCATCCTGCAAGTGGCCCATGATCGCAACGGCAAGGCTGAACAGCGGGGGCACCCGATGGCGCGCGTCGTAAAGCACCAGCGCGAAACGGAGATGTTTATATTTCGCGCGAATATGCTTGTATTGCAGGCGCTCGGCAGGGGAGAGATCGCCTTTGCGCAGGAGCGTGCTCACCAATCGCAACAGATCGTTCCTGCGGACGCCTTCGCTCCAGAAGTCCAGGCACAGCGCGAAGCAGCGCCCCATCTCCTCCCGCGAACAATGCAGGTCGATCGGATCGGGCAGGCCGACATCGGGATCGACCACATCGTCGATTTCCACGGCTTCGAAAAGGGCATGGAGCGTCTCGGGCGGGAATGTCTCCCATGCGGGATTGCTCGGGGCCGTCATGCCGCCGCCGCCTCGCCATGGTGGGAGAGCGACGCCCGCCTCCGATAGACCGTCAGCGTCGGGATCAGCGTGAACAGGGCTTTCATGCACATGCCGCCGACATAGGCGATGCCCGCCCCCGCCAGTCCCAGTCCATGGATCAGGGCGACAAGGATGATCCCATAGCCCAGCGCGGCAAGACCTTCCGCGACCAGCGCTGCGCGCTGTCGGCCCGCCATATAGAGCAGGGATTCCAGCGGGAAGCTCGCCGTGGAAACCACCAGCGATACCGCCATGATCTGCAACAGGTCGAAGGCGCCCAGATAGCGTTTGCCAAAGACCAGCGAAATCAGCGGCTCGCCTCCGATCATCACCACCAGGCACATCAAAAGACCCATGCCGCCGGCGAGCAATCCGGAGCGAATGGCGAGCTGCCAGGGTTGTTTGCTGGCCGGATCGAGCCGCATGATCTCCGGATAGAAGCTCTTTTCGAGGAAATTCGCTGGCTTGCCGGCGGATTCGAAGAAGGTCGACGCGATCCTGAACAGCCCGGCAGCGGCCGGCCCCAGCATCCCCCCGACGACGACATTGCTGAGCGGACCCCAGGCCGACCAGATCGAATGGGCGATGTTCGTCGTCCAGACAAAGTCCCATGCGCCCTTGATCCGCCGCGCGGGGGCAAGGAGGCCCGGGCGGAGCGCATGTGGTATCTCCCGGCGCTTCAGTTCCCGGGCCGCGAAGAACCAGAGCAGCAGGTCGCCCACGAGTTCGGCGACATACCAGGTGATCACGAAGCCTGCGAACCCCAGACCGCCGACATAGGAAATGATGCTTCCCATGGCAGTCAGCAATGGGGTGACGAGCTGCTGAACGGCAATATGGTCGAACCTGTCGAGCGTGCGCAAAATGCCTGTCGGCGTCGCCGCGGTCATGATCGGAATGAGCGTGCAATAGAGCAGCGCCAGAGTGAGATCCCCGTCGTCTATCCCGACCCATTGGGCGAGGAACGGTAGCAACGCCATGCCGGCGACCAGACCGACCGCGCCACTCGCCAGATCGAGGCCGAAGGAAAAGCGCGTGGCGTCGCGGAACCGATCGACATCGTTGCGGACAAGGGCCGGCGCGCCGAAGCGGACGATGAACTGCCACGTCTGGAACTTGACCAGCGCGCTGACGCCGCTGGCATAGGCCTGCACCACCGCCAATGTTCCGAACAGGGCCGGGGAAAGCGCGTGCCCGGCGCAAGCCAGCGCGACCAGGCTCAGCAGGGCGCCGCCAAGCTTGCCCGATCCCAGATAGGCGGCATTGCGGAGAATGGCGCGGAAGGCGCCGTCGGAAAACCAGTGTTTCATCGGGATGGGGAATCTACAGGGACTGTCCTGCCATATTGGCTCTCCAGCAGTTTCGCGATCACCGCTTTTGCCTTGGCCTCAACCTTCTGGAGCGGTTCGTCCGCGTCGAGTTCGACGATCGGCGCGCCCTGAAAGGCCAGGCGGGAAAGATCGTCGATCTTGCGGGCGAGCGAGGTGGGACGATGATCGGGTTTGCGCGCCTGGGCCACCGGCAGACTGACATTGAGGCGGATCACCAGATCGGGCCGATGGGCCACCATGACGTCGAACTTGCGCCTTTCCCTGCGGGCCAGCCAGCCGATCAGCCCGGTCGGCCGGGCATTGCCGAGTCCCACCCCATCCATCGGGCCTGGCACCTCGATCTGGGGAAAGCGGTCCGCGATGATCAGATTACCCGCCCGTCGCAGCTTCATCATGCGCCGAAACCGGCGCTCCCGCCGCACGGTGAAGGCATAGATCCCGATGGCCGTTGCAAGGCCCGGCCCCCGCTCGGTCTGGGCAGCCTTCGCTTTCCTGTAGATCGAGCGCTCCAGCCGGGCGCCGAAAAGCGGCATCCGGGCGAGCGCCCGGCCGATATTGCCGCTTTGCTTGCCAAGGTGGCAAATGACGGTCGGCTGGAATTCCGCCAGCCAGTCATGCAGCACTTGCGTCATGGTGGACTTCCCCGATCCGTCGCAGCCGACAATGGCGATCATGGGAGGAAACGGGGAAGGATGCATTGATGGACCTAAAATTGTTGATCGAAAATCCTTGGGGCGCTCCTGATGAACGCCTCCTGGGATAGGAAAAGAGCGACGGACGTTGCCGGTGCGACCCAATGGTCAAATCGCTCTGGCCACCCTGCCGACCGCGTTCAATGCCGTTGCCAGAACCGCATCGTAAGGAAGCGTTGCGTCTATCTCGAATATTCTGGAACCGTTATATTTTATCCGCGGCATATTCTCCGTCTTGTCACGCAGTTCGGCGATGGGATGATCCGATTTGCGGCTGTAGGCCGTGTCCGCGTCTATCGCCAAACGGATGATCAGGGCGGGCCTGTGCTCCGCCATGCGATCGTATATCTTCTGCTCGCGCTGCGCGAGCTTGCGCACGAGCCGGTTGTTGCTGCGCTCGACGGCGATTCCCGGCCCGTCATAATGGAAACCGGCTATTTCCGCCTGGGGATAGCGTTCGGCGATGATCAGCACACCGCTTTGGGCCCGCCTTCTCAGGCGGCGCAACTGCCGGACGCGCCATAGGGAAAACAGATACATTATGGTTGCCGTGAAGGGGCCGGGAATTTTCTTCTTCATATCCTGCGCCCGCCGGACCTTGGCCGCGAGATAATGTTCGAGGGCCACTCCGATGAACGGCAGTCGCTTGATCTTGTCGCCTGTCTCACCGGAGATCAAACCCATATAACGGCGTTCGGCCGGCCGCTCCTGTCGCAAGGCGGCGACCAGATCCTTCACGAGCCGCGTCTTGCCGGAACCATCGCAGCCCACGACGGCCACTATGCCGGGAAGGTGGATCGATTGGCCGGCCGCGCTCTGCGCCGGGGTGAAGGCATCCGGAGGATTCGGCTCGATGCGCTCGAATGTCGCATTCGGTTGGTTGATCCACATCATACGTCTCCGCGCACGGCTGAGGTGCGCCAAATCGGGTTGAATGCGGCGATCGCATGAGGAGCCTGACTGCCATGCGGTCGCCTTCGAACGGGTTGAGGACCTTTGCGTCAGCCGGGAGCGGCAAAGTCGGCGCTCGGCCTTTGGATTTCGCGCACCGCAGCCAATGCCGCCCGCAAAACCTCGGCGTAGGGCGCATTGCCATCCAGATCGACAATCCGCGCGCCATTGAAGGCGAGCGTGGGAATGACTCTCACCTTGTCCCGCAACATCGCAAATTTGTGGTCGGGTTTGCGCGCGTGGGCCGTCCCGGCGTCGACATTGAGCCGGATGAGCAATGCCGGCACATAGCGCGCCATATCCTCGTAAAGACGCCGCTCCCGCGCGGCGAGCCATCGGACAAACGCCGTCCCGGCATCGCTCGCCGCAAGGCCGGGACCGTCGAAATAGAAGCCCGGCGCTTCGGCTTGGGGATAGCGGTCGGCGATCACGACGACGCCCCGGCGGTTCAGGGCCAGCATTCGTCGGAATTTATGGCGCCGCCATCGGGACAGGAGGTGGATGGCGAGGGCGGTGATTGCATCGGGTGCGGCCGATTTGTCCTTATCGCCATGGGCACGCTGACTCCTGCGCACCAGAGAGCGCCCGATTGCCGGGCCGATCAGCGGCAGGCCCAGGATACTCCGCAGAATATTTCCGGAATCCTGGCCCAGATACAGGAATTGCGTCGGGCATTGATCTTGCAAATGGGCATGTAAATCGGCGGTCAGCGTGGATTTGCCGGCGCCGTCGCAACCGACGACGGCGATAACCCTGTCAAGTGGAATTGCCTCGCGCTTGCAGGGCACCGCCTGAGTAGCCGGGGGGGCGTTTTCGTGGTTCCCAAGGAACGTCTCTCGGGCGTTCACGATAGGAGATGCATGGGGGTAATTCTCAACCATAAGCGAATATACGCTTTAGGATTCTGGATTATTCCCTCGCCTTTCGGATCGTGCGGCCGGCCGGGATTTGTGGGCGAGCCGCCTTGTTAGAGCGTTCAGAGCAATGCCGACTGTGGGCCGGGAAGCGCGTCGCCGTGCAAAGATGGCTGGAAGCGCGCCTCTGGAACCTGGACGTGATCGGGAAGCCGCTCGCACAGAGGATGGAAAGCGTCAGGGTTCATCCAGAAATCGTTTCAAGTCGATTTCGTCGTCCGGCTGCAACACCGGCACGCGCGCGGCGATATCGTGCGCCCATTGAAGGTGAAGCGCCGCATCGCTCTCGCCGGCCGCATCCAGCAGTTCCAGCGCCTCGCGCATCAACATGACCGCGCGGTCCCGCATGGAGCCGGCGTCCATCATGCGGTCCGCTCGCGGAGCGGCGTGGATGAAATGGCGGCGAGGGAAGACGGCGCACCCGCCTCGCCGATCTCGACCGCGTCCTTGCCGGCGCGTTTCACGGCGTACATGAGCTGGTCGGCGCCATGCATCATCATCGCCTCGTCGCGCGGGACGTCGGGGGGGATCACCAGCGCGCCCATGCTGCACGTCACAGGATACGGCGTTTCGGCCAACACCGCCGACAATCGGGCATGGAGCGTTGCGGCGAGCAGGCGGCCGTCTTCGGCCGAATGGACCGAAATCAGGAAAGCGAACTCATCGCCGCCGATACGGCCGAAATCGTCGTCGCGACGGATGATATCGGCCGCCCCTTGCGCGAAGGCGCACAACACCGCGTCGCCGGCGGCATGGCCGTGGACATTGTTGATGCTCCTGAAATCGTCGAGGTCGAGCATCGCGATCAGCAGCGTGCGCCCGCCGCGCGCGGCGGCGTCGAGCGCGGCCCTGGCGCGATGGTGGAAAACTTCCTTGTTGAGCGCCCCGGTCGTCCGGTCGCGCAGTGCCAGATAACGCTCTCTGTCGAACGACCGCCGGAAACTGGCGACGGTCGCCGCCACGAACAGGTAAGTGGCGACATGCACGCCGGTCCGCATGCCCAACACCGCCAGGGAATGCCGCATGTTATCATCCCAATGCGGCGCAACGGCGAGGATCGCGGTGAGCAATGCCACGAGATAGCCGGCACGCTCGCCGAGCGTCCAGCAAGCCGCGCATATGATCGGGATGTAGAGCGGCGCGAGTGCGATTTCGCGAAGATGATTGTCCGCAATCGCCAGTGCGGATGCCACGACGAGGACCGCGAGCCAGGCCCGTTCTCTTGTCAGCGATTCCAGATGACCGGCAAGCCGGCCGACAGGCAGATGGCTATTCACGCGCGTCCTACTCGATCCCGTACGTCCCCAGTCCGCACGCGCCGGACAGCCGGCGGCACGTCTCCATTTCAGGAGGCGTACCGGCCACTGAACCGGGTGTAGAAAACCTGATGATCGTCAGGCGCGAACGCTTGTGGCTTAGCTGCTGCCCGGCCTTCGACGCGAGGGTATCCTTTGTTGACCAGATGTTGGCAAGAAAGGAGTCGGTCATGTCGAAGAAGATCGTGGTGCCGTCCTATTTGGCGGCGATGGATCGAGCGGAGGCCGATCCTTCGGCGGCGCGCTTTTGGGTTGGCCTGGATGTCGGCTACAAGAATACGGCGGTCTGCGTTCTCGATTGTGACGGCGCGATTGTTCACCAGGTCTCGATGAAGAGCAGCGCCACCGAGATCGGACGTTATCTGCGCAAGAACTTCAAATCGCATGTGACGCTGATCGGCATTGAGAGCGGCGGGCTGACGCCGCATCTGACGACCAAGCTGCGTGCGCAGGGCGTCCAGGTTGTAGTGCTCGATGCGCGCCAGGTGCATCGCGTGTTGTCGGTCAAGCGGAACAAGACCGACACGAACGACGCACGCGGCATCGCCGAGATCACGCGGACGGGCCGGGAATATCTGACCGAGGTCTATGTCAAATCGAACCTGTGCTTCGAGATCAGGGCCTATCTCACCATGCGCGACCGCCTCGTAAAACAGCGACGCGAGACCGAGGCGATGATCCGCGGCCTGGTGCGGGTCTACGGCGGACGGATCGAGGGTGGGACCGAAACCGCGGCGAGCTATCGCAGCCGCGCCATCGACCAGATGTGCCTCATCGCCGACACTGAAGGCGTCGATCTGCGACCACGGGTCCTGCCGCTGCTCGATCTGTGCGAAGGCTTCTACGTCGAGGCCAACCGCATCGAGCGCGAGCTGGAACTGCTGGCCGCGTCGAACCCGGTCTGCAGGCGGTTCATGGAGATCCCCGGCGTCGGCACGATCACCGCCGTATCGTTCTACAGCGCGATCGAGGACCCGACGCGCTTCCGGCATGTCGACGATGTGGCCGCCTATCTGGGCCTGACCCCGCGCGTCTACCAGTCGGGCGAGAGCCTGACGCATGGCGGCATCAGCAAGATGGGCAACCAGCTCACCCGCACGCATCTGGTCGGCGCCGCGACCGTCATGCTGTCGAACACCCGGTCGTTCAGCACGCTCAAGGACTGGGGCCTCAAGCTCAGCAAGCGGATCGGCTTCAACAAGGCGAAGGTCGCGCTGGCACGGAAGCTGGCGATCATCATGTTCAGTCTGTGGCGTGACGGCACCCACTTCATGGCCAAGGCGGCCGACGTGCCGGCGCACCGGGCGCTGATGCAGAGCCGGCTGCCGGCCTGAGCGCGCAGGTTCACACCAGGTTCGCTCGCACAATGGCGGCGAAACAGTCCTCCCGGGAGGCGGAGGGATCGGAGACTTCGGGTCTAAAGGTGAGGTGGTGACAACCTCGTGACGCTTGTTGAAGCTCCACCCTTTGCTAGTGAATGCCCATACTGCGGCAGGCGATCGGCCCAACGGCCACGACAAACGCCCGACCGCGAAGAGACTTTGGGCCGGGTGGCCTTGGACATGCGCGTCCGCCACCCGGTCGATAAGCTCGACCGGCTCTCTTTGCAGGAGGTTTCGACGCCTCCACCCGCGTCTCCGCAGGCAGGGATGACGCTAGCGCGAAACCTTTAAGAAAACCAACAAAAGTTGGCGGCGGCAAAGTCCGTCTCAGTGACGGCGGAATCCTGGATCGTTTACGCGACGTTCGCGACGGCAATATGACGGAGACTCACTCGAAGCGCCCCCCGGCCGGAGCGGCGCGCCACGAATCTGCCGTAACGGAAGGATCAAAAGGGGAGATCAGCCTCGTCCATTGACCGCTGCGCCCCTGCAAGCAGTTGTCCAAAGGTCCGCCTAAAAATTAGGCACTGCTAATTTCGCAATGCACAATAAATGGGCAATAAAATTTCTTGTATAGACATTAATTGCGGTGCATCATGCGATTCGCAACTGTTGGGAACGGCCGCTAGAAGCCGCCTCTGCAAATAGCAAAAAAGGGGAAATTCATGTACAACAGCCGACTGCTTCGCCGCACCCGTTTGCGCTGCGAAATCGCCTCCACCTTTTTCCTGCTTACCGCCGGCGCCGCCATGCCGGCCCATGCCCAGACTTCCCAGCCGCCTGCCGCTGCCCCTGCCGATGGCGGGTCCGACATTGTCGTCACGGCATTGCGGCGGGACACCACGCTCCAGACGACACCGATGGCGATCACGGCGCTGACCGGCGAGACACTGACCAATGCGGGCGTCACCAACATCGCCGACTACGCCAAGTTCGTGCCCGCGCTGCGCATCCAGGACAACGGCCCAGGCCAGCGCCGCGTCAGCCTGCGCGGCGTGCAGGCGTCGGGCGAAGCGACCGTGGGCGTCTATTATGACGACACGCCCGTCACCGGATCGGTCGGCGTTTCGAGCGACGCGGCGGGCCGCACGGCCGATTTCACCCTATTCGACGTCAACCGGATCGAGGTGCTGCGCGGGCCGCAGGGCACGCTTTACGGCGCCAGTTCCATGGGCGGCGCGATCCGCGTCATCTTCAACAAGCCGAGCCAGGATTATGAAGGCAAGGTCGAAGGCCAGATGCAGACCACCAAGGGCGGCGGCTTCGGCTATTTCGTCAACGGCATGGTCAATGTCCCGCTGGTGCCGGACCTGCTGGCCGCCCGCGCCATACTCTATCGCCGCGACAGCAACGGCTATGTCGACAACAGCTTCCTTGGCCGCAAGAATGTGAACGACTATACCGCGACCGGCGGCAGACTGATGCTGCGCTTCACCCCGGCCCCCAATTTCACGCTCGACGCGACCGCCGCCTTTGAAAACACCGATGCGGTGTCGGCAAGCTGGAACCCGCTCGTGGGCGATTACAAGTCCGCCGCGCAGATCGTCCTGCCCTATACCGACAAGTCGCAACTCTACAGCCTGACCGCCGCCTGGGACATGGGCGGCGCCACGCTGACCTCCATCTCCAGCTATCAGCACCGCAAGTCCGCCTATGCCGCCGACGACAGCTATTATATCGGCACCTACCGGACGGAGGCGCGTTGCGCCGCCTATGTGAACGGCGATGCGAACAGCCCCTGTTCGTCGGGCCAACTGACCGGCTATTATGGCTATATCGACAGCCTCAGCCCGGCGGCGATCTACTATCCCGGTTCGACCAAGGACTTCACGCAGGAAGTGCGCCTGAGTTCCAGCGGCGAGTCGGCTTTCGACTGGACGATCGGCGGCTTCTACCAGAACCGCAAGAATGACGTGACGTCCGAGGACGCCCGTGCCGACAAGGCAAGCGGCGAGATCATCATGCCGGTCGAAATCTTCTACCGCCGCGAAATCTTCGACAAGCTGAAACAGGTCGCGGTCTTCGGTGAGGGCACCTATCATGTTACCCCGGCGCTCAGCCTGACCGCGGGCATCCGCTATTTCGACTATAGCAAGACCGTGTCGGGCTTCACCGATATCGGCTGGACGCTGATCGGCGCGCCGGTGCGGCCGCTCAACACCGTCGATTCCTCCGAGAACGGCACGCTGCTCAAGTTCAACGCATCCTGGCAGGCCAATGCCGACATGCTGTTCTATGCGACGGCATCGCAAGGTTTCCGTCCGGGCGGCGCGAACCAGGTGATCGGCCTGTCGGCGGACCTGACCCCTTATGAATCGGACAAGCTGTGGAATTATGAGGTTGGCACCAAGCTCAGCCTGCTGGGCCGCAAGCTGACGCTGAACCTCGCCGCCTTCCAGATCGATTGGGACAATATGCAGGTGAGCGGCCGCACCACCAACGGCGCCTTCTCCTTCCTGTCCAACGCGGGCGCCGCGCGCATCCGGGGGCTGGAGGCCGAAGCCTTCCTCCGTCCGGCCGAGGGGCTGACGCTGAACCTGGCGGGCAATTATCTGGATGCCAAGCTGACCGAGGATCAGGTCAACGATTCCGTCGTGGCTGCCGGGCGCGCGGGAGACCGCATTCCCTTTATCCCGCATTTCAGCGGGTCCTTCGGCGTGGAATATCGCATGCCGGTCAGCAGTTCGGTCGACTTCTTCGCGCGCGGGGACGTCAACTATGTCGGCGCCTCCTATTCCGAATTCCGGGCGACCAACATCTATCGCGTGAAGATGGAAGATTATGCGCTCGCCAATGTGCGCGTCGGTTTCGAGTTGCCGGAAAGCGACACGGGCGTCTATCTGTTCGTGAACAACATCTTCGACAGCGTCGCGATCAACCGCGCGTCGATGTCTTCCACCCCGAACAGCTATTCGGCAACGTCGGCCGCGCCGCGGACCGTGGGCGTCAACCTGCGCCGCCACTTCTGATCGCCTCCGGAGAAACAGCGACATGACCACCATGAGAAAAGTGACAAGCATCCTGCTGGCCGCGTCGGCGATGGGCCTTGCCGCCCCGGCGCTGGCCGATGTTCCCACGCCCAAGGCGGTGCTGGGCCATGATGTGGGCGAGGATTATTATCTCGCCAATTATGAGGATTCGATCCGCTATTTCCAGGCTCTGGCCAAGGCGTCGAACCGGATCAAGCTGTTCGAGACGGGCAAGACCACCCATGGCCGGACGATGGTCTATGCGGTGATCTCCACGCCGCAGAACATCGCCAATTTCGATAAATATAAGGCGATCTCGAAGCGGCTGGGCGACGCCCGCGGCCTTACCGACGAGGAAGCGCGCAAGCTGGCCAAGGACAGCCCGGTCATCGTCCATATCGACGGCGGCATGCACGCCAGCGAAGTGTCCGACCATCAACTGCCGCTGGCCCTTGCCCATAAGCTGCTGTCGGCGAAGAATGACGACGAGGTCGACGCGATCCTCAAGAACGTCATCCTCGTCCTCTGGCCGACGTTGAATCCCGACGGGCAGGACATGGTCGTCGACTGGTATCGCAAGCAGCGCGGCACCCGGTGGGAAACCAGCCGCACGCCCTGGCTCTACCAGGAATATGTCGGCCACGACAATAATCGTGACGGCTATATGCTGAACATGAAGGAAAGCCAGGTCGTCAACGCGACCGAGCAGGATTATGCCCCGGTCATCTGGTATAGCCAGCATCAGGTCGCGCCCTTCCCCGCGCGCATCTGGGTGCCGCCTTTCGCCGATCCGGTGTCGTCCAATATCAGCCCCTATATGCGGATATGGACCAACACCATCGGCACCAACATCATGGCGCGGATGGAAACCGAACAGAAGCCGGGCGCCATCGCGCAGGCGCGCTTCGACAATTGGTATGCGGGTTTCCTCGACTATATCCATGTCTTCCGCAACACGATCTCCTTCTTCACCGAGACCGCGCATGACAGCGCGACGCCCAAGACCTACAAGGTCGAGGACTTTCCCAAGCCGATGCAGGACCTGAAGGCGCAGATCATGTATCCCAACCCCTGGCGGGGCGGGGAATGGCGCCTGAAGGATTCCGTCGACTATATGATGACGGCGTCCATGTCGGTGCTGGAGACGGCGCAGAAATATCGCGAGACATTGCTCTACAACCGCTATCAGGCGGGCCGCGACATGATCGCCGCGGCGGCGAAGGACGGCCCGGCCGCCTATGTCATCCCCGCGAGCCAGGCCGACCTGCCCGAAGCCGCATCGCTGGCGCAGCTCATGATCGCCCATGGGCTGGACGTGATGCGGATCGACCAGCCGACCAGCATCGGGGGCCGGAATTATGCGGCCGGAAGCTGGGTGATCCCGATGGACCAGCCCTTCGCGGGCCTCGCCCGGGAATTGTTCGAGAAGCAGAAATATCCCGACGCGGTCCTGAACGGCGACGGCCAGCCCGCCGACCTGCCCTATGACGTGACCGGGTGGACGCTGCCGATGCAGATGGGCGTGCATGTGGACCGGATCGACCAGCCGATCGACGGCGCGGCGCGCGCCGCCATGCAGAAGGTCGCGGCCGCTACCCCGCCCGCCGGCGGGATCAACGGGTCGGGCAGCACCTATCTCGTCGATCGCCGCGTCAACAACAGCTACCGCGTGCTGAATGCGGCGCTCGCCGCCGGGGGCAAGGCGGTGTGGACCAACGCGGCGCTGTATCCCGGCACCGCGCCGCAGGACGCCATCGCCATCACCGGCCTGTCGGCGGCCGCCATGGGCAAGATCGCGTCGGACCACAGCGTCGCGGTCACCGCATCGGCCGACAAGCCAGTGGGCGAAGCAGTGCATAAGGGCCGCGTTGGCCTCTATCGCCCCTGGGGGTCGAACATCGACGAAGGCTGGACCCGCTGGCTGCTGGAGCAATATAGTTTCGCGCCCAAGAGCCTCTATAATGCGGACGTCAAGGCCGGGCTTTCGGGCAAATATGACACGATCGTCATTCCCGACCTGACCGCGCCGTCGAAATCGCGTCCCAGCGACACCACGCCGCCGGCCAATTTCGAGTCCCAATATAAAGGCCCGCTCGCATCGCTGATGGACGGGTTCAGCCCGAGCCAGATGCCCGCGCCCTATTATGGCGGCATCGGCGCCGACGGCGCGGAAAAGCTGAAGAGCTTCGTCAGCAGTGGCGGCACGCTGGTCGCGCTCAACAATGCGTCGGACGCGATCATCGATCTGTTCGGCCTGCCGGTGACCAACATCCTCAAGGATGCAAAGAGCGAGCAGTTCTTCTGCTCCGGCGCGCTGTTGCAGATCGACCTCAAGCCCGGCACCCGCGTCAGCGCGGGGATGCCCGCCGATCCGATCGTGATGTTCGAGCGCGGTCCCGCCTTCGCGCCCAAGCCCGGCTTCAAGGGCGAGGTGCTGGCATCCTACGCCCCCACCGGCAATCCGCTGCGCAGCGGCGTGCTGCTCCATCCCGAAGCGATCCAGGGCAAGGCCGCCGCGCTGGAGGTGGAATATGGCAAGGGGAAAATCTACCTCTACGGCTTCCGCCCGCAATGGCGCGGCCAGTCGCATGGAGCCTATAAGCTGCTGTTCAACACCCTCTATCCCGAAGGCGGGAAGAGGTAAGCGAAAAGGGCGCCGTTCGCGGCGCCCTTTTTGACGAAACACACCGGGACAGACTCTATCGCGCGGAAGCCCCCGGCCCGAAGCGCGCCACCATGTCATAGGCATCGCCCAGGAAAAGCTGCCGCACATAGGTGACGCGCTCCGCCCCGCGCCAGGTGCGGCGCTCGACGCAGAGGCAAGGCGATCCGGCAGGCACGCCCAGCCAGCGCGCCTCGTCCCCCAATGCGGCCACGGCGGAAATCCGCGTCTCCGCCTCCGTCCAGGGGACATGCTGCAACAGCCAGCTGCCAGGCGGCACGCTGTCCAGATCGGCCCTTACGATCTCCGGCACCGCCGTCGCGCTCACCAGGCGGAATTCAACGCCCAATGGCGCGCCGTCCACCATATGCACGCCGTCGATCTGCATCAGCGCGCCGCAGCCGGCCAGCAGTGCCTCCTCCTGATCCTCACCCGCCCCGCGCAGCACGCGGCGGATCGGGCGATAGGCATAATCCTGCCCCCGCTCGCGCACCTGGGCGGCGATGTCGGGCACGTCGAGCACCATCGAATGCACTCGGGGACGCGCGACGAAGGTGCCCGCGCGCTTGCGCCGGACGATCAGGCCCGCCGCCGCCAGCACCGACAGCGCCTTGTTCACCGTCATGCGGGAACAGCCATATTCCTGCATCAATTCTTGCTCGATCGGCAGGCGGTCGCCCGGCGCCAGTTCCCCGCCCAGGATCCGGCCCTCGAAATCGGAACGAATCCGTTCATGCAGCGGCATCTTCACGCGATCAGTGTCTCCAGCGCAGCATGATAATCACGAAGGATGCGGCTGCGCGCCCGGTGCCGTCCCTGATGCACCAGCTTTTCCCCGTAGTGCCAGACACAGTCAATGGCCGACCGTCCAGCGGCGAAAAGGAAGCTGTCCGTGATCGCATCGCCCTGCCGATGCAGGAGGGCGGGATGATCGGGATCGAGGCTGACGATATCGGCGGGCAATCCAACGGCAAGGCCGCTCCGGACGCCCAGCGCCGCCGCTCCTCCCGCCAGCGCCGCAGCATGGAGCGCGGCGCCGGTGGACTGCCCCGCCCCCCGCGCCAGCATGTTGCGCCCCCGGCGGGTCAGCCGCTGGCCATATTCCAGCAGCCGCAACTCCTCCGCGCAGTCGATCAGTATGTTGGAATCGCTGCCGATGCCATAACGCCCCCCCGCCGCCAGAAAAGCCTCCGCCGGAAAGACGCCGTCGCCCAGATTCGCCTCGGTAATGGGGCACAGCCCGGCGATCGCGCCGCTGCGCGCCATCGCGGCCGTTTCGGCATCCGTCATGTGGGTGGCATGGACCAGGCACCAGCGCCCGTCGACATCGGCATGATCCAGCAGCCATTCGACCGGCCGCCGCCCGCTCCAGGCGAGGCAGTCCTCGACCTCCTTCACCTGCTCGGCAATGTGGATATGGACGGGTCGTCCGGCCGCCAGCGGTTCCAGCAGCCTCAACTGGTCCGGCGATACGGCGCGCAGGCTGTGCGGCGCCACGCCGACCACCGCATCGGGCAAACTCGCCACATGACGGCCCGCTCCTTCGAGCAGCCGGGCATAATCCTCGACCGAGAGGATGAAGCGCGACTGCCCATCGCGCGGCGGCTGCGCGCCGAAACCGGAATGGCTATAGAGCACGGGCAGCAGGGTGAGGCCGATCCCGCTCTCGGCGGCGGCGGCGGCGATGGCCCCGCTCATTTCCGCGAGGTCGGCGAAATGCGCGCCATTCCGGTCATGATGGAGATAGTGGAACTCGCCCACACGGGTGAAGCCGCTCTCCAGCATCTCCGCATAGGCAAGCGCGGCGATGGCGCGCACATCGTCCGGCGTCATCCGGTCGACGAAACGGTACATGATGTCGCGCCAGGTCCAGAAGCTGTCGTCGCTCGGCCCCCGCCGCTCCGTCAGGCCCGCCATGCCGCGCTGAAAGGCATGGCTGTGAAGGTTGGGCATGCCGGGCAGGCCGCAGCCATGGCGCTCATCCTTGGGACGCGCCTCGACGTCTATTTCCAGCGCCGTGATCCGGCCGTCGCGGATCGTCACGCGCACATCGCGCGCCCAGCCTTCGGGCAGCAGCAGATGGTCGAAAAACAACGATTTGGCGTTTTTGCCGGACCCGCTACTCATAAATCTGCTCCTTGGGTTGTTTTTTGTCTATACATTAAATCCGAATGGTGCAATCACCATGAGCGACAGGTGAAGGGTCTTATATCCATGCAATGCGACACAGTCTGGAAAGATGCGCGCCTTGCCACCATGGCGGGCGACGATCTGGGGATTATCGATCATGGTCTGATCGCCGCGCGCGACGGCATCATCCTCTATGCTGGCCCCAAATCCGGCGCGCCCGCCTTCGACGCGGCGCGGACCGTCCGCTGCGAGGGCCGCTGGATCACGCCGGGGCTGATCGACTGCCACACGCATCTGGTCCACGGCGGCAATCGCGCGCGCGAGTTCGAGATGCGGCTGGAAGGCGCGTCCTATGAGGCAATCGCGCGGGCGGGCGGCGGCATCCTCTCCACCATGAAGGCGACGCGCGCGGCGGGCGAGGCGGAACTGATCGCATCCGCTCTTCCCCGGCTGGACGCGTTGATCGCCGAGGGCGTGACGACGGTGGAGGTGAAGTCGGGCTATGGTCTCGATGTAGCGTCGGAGATGCGGATGCTGCGCGCGGCGCGGCGGCTGGGCGCGGAACGGCCGGTGCGGATCGAGACGAGCTTCCTGGGCGCCCATGCCCTGCCGCCCGAATTTGCGGGCGATGCGGACGGCTATATCGCCATGCTTTGCGACGAACTGATGCCGCAGGTGGCCGCGAGCGGGCTGGCCGATGCGGTGGATGCTTTTTGCGAGGGCATCGGCTTCACATCGGAGCAGACGCGGCGGCTGTTCGAGGCGGCCGCGCGTCATGGCCTGCCGGTGAAACTTCATGCCGAACAATTGTCCAACCTGCACGGCGCGGCGCTGGCGGCGGAATTTGGCGCACTGTCCGCCGATCATCTGGAATATCTGGATGAAAGCGGGATCGCAGCGATGGGGCGGGCCGGGACGGTCGCCACGCTGCTGCCGGGCGCTTATTATTTCGTGCGCGAGACGAAGCTGCCGCCGATCGAGGGGCTACGACGCGCGGGTGTGCCGATCGCACTGGCGACCGACTGCAATCCAGGCACGTCGCCGCTCACCTCGCTGCTGCTGGTGATGAACATGGGGGCGACGCTGTTCCGGCTGACCGTTGCGGAATGCCTGGCGGGCGTGACGCGCAACGCCGCGCGGGCGCTGGGTCTTGGCGAACGGATCGGAACCATCGAGGCCGGCAAGAGCTGCGATCTTGCCATCTGGGACATCGAAAGTCCCGCCGAACTTGTCTATCGCATGGGGTTCAACCCGCTCCATGCCCGTATCTGGAGTGGTCAATGAACGAAGTCATGCTTTGCCCCGGCGACGTGACGCTCGCCCAATGGCGCGCGGTGTATCGCGGCGCGGCGGTGCGCCTCAATCCGGAGTGCGCGAAGCGCGTGGCTGAAAGCGCGGCGGCGGTCGCGCGCATTTTGGCGAAGGGTGCGCCGGTCTACGGCATCAACACCGGCTTTGGAAAGCTCGCCAGCGTCCGCATCGGCGACGACGATCTGGCGAGGCTCCAGCGCAATATCGTGCTGAGCCATGCGGCGGGCGTGGGCGCACCTTCGCCGGTGCCGGTGGTGCGGCTGATGATGGCGCTCAAGCTCGCCAGCCTGGCGCAGGGCGCTTCGGGCGTGCGGCCCGAAACGATCGCTCTGCTGGAGGCGATGCTGGCGAAGGGGTTGACGCCGGTCATCCCCGCGCAGGGTTCGGTAGGGGCGAGCGGCGACCTTGCCCCGCTGGCGCATATGGCCGCGACGATGATCGGCGTGGGCGAGATTTTCATCGGGGACGCGCGGCTGCCCGCAGCGGAGGCTTTGAAGCAGGCGGACCTGTTGCCGGTCGAACTGGGGCCGAAGGAAGGGCTGGCGCTGCTCAACGGCACGCAATTCTCGGCCGCCAATGCGTTGGCCGGATTGTTCGAGGCGGAATTGCTGTTCCAGTCGGCGCTGGTGACGGGCGCGCTCTCGACCGAAGCCGCCAAGGGTTCCGACACGCCCTTCGATCCGCGCATCCATGCCCTGCGCCGTCACAAGGGGCAGATCGAGGTCGCCGCCGCCCTGCGCGCGCTGATGACCGGATCGCCGATCCGCGCCAGCCATCTGGAGGGCGACGCGCGGGTGCAGGACCCCTATTGCCTGCGCTGCCAGCCGCAAGTGATGGGCGCGGCGCTGGACGTGCTGCGGCAGGCGGCGGCGACGCTGGAGATCGAGGCGAACGGCGTTTCGGACAATCCTCTGATCTTTCCGGACACCGACGAGGCACTGTCGGGCGGCAATTTCCATGCCGAGCCGGTCGCCTTCGCCGCCGACATGATCGCGCTTGCCATTTGCGAGATCGGTTCCATCGCGGAGCGCCGCATCGCCATGCTGGTCGATCCGGCGCTGTCGGGCCTGCCTGCTTTCCTCACGCCAAAGCCCGGCCTCAACTCCGGCTTCATGATCCCGCAGGTGACGGCGGCCGCGCTGGTGAGCGAGAACAAGCAGCGCGCCTATCCCGCCAGCGTCGATTCCATTCCGACGTCGGCCAATCAGGAGGATCATGTGTCCATGGCCGCCCATGGCGCACGCCGCCTGCTGGAGATGGCGGAGAATGCGACGGCGGTGATCGGCATCGAATGGCTCGCCGCGGCGCAGGGCGTCGATTTCCATGCGCCGCTGGCGTCGAGCGAGCCGCTGGAGGTCGCCCGCACCTGCCTGCGCCGCAAGGTGCCGACGTTGGCCGACGACCGCCATTTCCACCCCGATATGGAGCGGGCCACTGCGCTGGTCCGATCGGGCGCGCTGGTGGCGGGCGCGGGCGATCTGCTGCCGGAGGTCGCATGAAGGATTGGCTGGAAATCATCCGGGGCGACGCGCCGCTGATCGTCTCCTTTCCCCATGGCGGCACGGAGCTTGCCGATGTGGAGAGCGCATTCCGTTCCCCTTGGCTGGCGCGGCGGGATGCCGACTGGTGGATGGACCGGCTTTACGGCTTTGCGCGGGAATTGGGCGCGACGATGGTTCGCAGCCGCATTTCGCGCAGCGTCATTGACCTTAATCGCGATCCTTCGGGGGCTTCGCTCTATCCGGGGCAGGCGACGACGGAATTATGTCCCACCACCACCTTTGACGGCGATCCGCTTTATGTCGGCGCAACGCCTGACGAAGCGGAAATCACACGGCGGCGGGAGGCGTGGTTCGCGCCCTATCATGCAGCGCTGGAAGAAGAGATCGCCCGGCTGCGCGCACGGCATCCGCGCATTGTCCTCTATGACGCTCATTCGATCCGCAGCCATGTGCCGCGCCTGTTCGACGGCGAATTGCCGCAGTTCAACATCGGCACCAATGGCGGCGTCACCTGCGATCCGGCGCTGGAGAGGGCGGTGACGGACATCTGCGCGAATAGCGGAATGAGCCATGTGCTGAACGGACGTTTCCGGGGCGGCTGGACGACGCGCCATTATGGCCGCCCTGAAAAAGGCGTGCACGCGATCCAGATGGAACTGGCCATGCGGGGCTATATGGACGAGCCGGATGTGCTCGACGAAGCCAATTGGCCGACCGCCTGCGACCCGGCGCGTGCCCCCGTTACGCCGACCCTCATTCAAATCCTGAAGGCCTGCGTCGCCTTCGTCGAGCAGGAAGCCAAGCCATGACCCGTATCGACAACAGCCGCATCATCAAGGCCCCGACAGGGCCGGAACTGTCCGCCAAAAGCTGGCTCACCGAAGCGCCGCTGCGGATGCTGATGAACAATCTCCATCCCGACGTGGCGGAACGGCCGGAGGAACTGGTCGTCTATGGCGGCATCGGCCGGGCGGCGCGCGACTGGGAAAGCTATGACCGGATGGTCGAGACGCTGAAACGGCTGGAGGCGGATGAAACGCTGCTGGTCCAGTCGGGCAAGCCCGTGGGCGTGTTCCGCACCCATGAAGATGCGCCCCGCGTCCTCATCGCCAACTCCAACCTCGTGCCGCATTGGGCGAATTGGGAGCATTTCAACGAACTCGATAGGCGCGGCCTCGCCATGTATGGCCAGATGACCGCCGGATCGTGGATCTATATCGGCACGCAGGGCATCGTGCAGGGCACCTATGAAACCTTCGTGGAAATGGGACGCCAGCATTATGACGGCGATCTTGGCGGCAAATGGCTGCTGACAGCGGGTCTTGGCGGCATGGGCGGGGCGCAGCCGCTGGCCAGCGTGATGGCGGGCGCGTCCTGCCTCGCCATCGAATGTCAGCCGAGCCGGATCGAGATGCGGCTGCGGACGGGCTATCTGGATGTCGCCGTCTCCACCATCGAGGAGGCGATGGCGATCATCGACAAAAGCTGCGCCGACAGGAAGCCCGTGTCGGTCGGCTTGCTGGGCAATGCGGCGGAGATTTTGCCGGAGCTTTATCGGCGCGGCATCCGGCCCGACCTGCTCACCGACCAGACCAGCGCGCATGATCCGGTGAACGGATATCTCCCCATCGGCTGGACCGTGGCGGAGTGGATCGAGCGGCGCGAACGGGAACCCGAAGCCGTGGCGAAGGCGGCGAAAGCCTCCATGGCCGTCCATGTCCGCGCGATGCTGGATTTCCAGGCGGCGGGCGTGCCGACCACCGACTATGGCAATAATATCCGCCAGGTGGCGAAGGATGAGGGCGTGGAGAATGCCTTCGACTTCCCCGGCTTCGTCCCCGCCTATATCCGCCCGCTGTTCTGCCGGGGCATCGGGCCGTTCCGCTGGGTCGCGCTATCGGGCGACCCGGAAGACATCTATCGCACCGACGCCAAGGTGAAGGAGTTGTTGCCCGACAATGCGCATCTCCACAACTGGCTCGACATGGCGCGGGAGAAGATCCAGTTCCAGGGGTTGCCCGCGCGCATCTGCTGGGTGGGGCTGGGCGACCGGCACCGGCTGGGCCTTGCCTTTAACGAGATGGTGGCGAAGGGGGAATTGAAGGCCCCGGTCGTCATCGGCCGCGACCATCTGGACAGCGGATCGGTCGCGTCCCCCAATCGCGAGACGGAAGCGATGAAGGACGGCAGCGACGCCGTTTCCGACTGGCCATTGCTCAACGCGCTGCTCAACACGGCGTCGGGTGCGACATGGGTATCGCTCCACCATGGCGGGGGCGTGGGTATGGGCTTTTCCCAGCATAGCGGCATGGTGATCGTCGCCGACGGCACGGCGCAAGCGGCCAGGCGGCTGGAACGCGTACTGTGGAATGATCCCGCCACCGGCGTCATGCGTCATGCCGATGCGGGCTATGACATCGCGCGGGACTGCGCGCGCGAAAAGGGCCTCGACCTGCCCGGCATATTGGGGTGAGCGTCACGCAGATCATCCGGGCGGGCGACTGTCCGGAGGTCGCCTGGAAGAATGGCGGGGGCACGACGCGGGAAATCGCCGTCTTTCCGCCTGGCGCGAGCATGGACGATTTCCTCTGGCGGCTCAGCATGGCGCGGGTGGAAAGGGCGGGCGCCTTTTCCACCTTTGCGGGCATCGATCGGGTCCTGGCAGTGCTGGACGGTGTATTGCATCTGTCCGGTCCGGCACTCGACGTTCGGCTGGGCGGCGCCAGCGCGCCCTACGCCTTTGATGGATCTGCGGCCGTGACGGGAGAGCCGGTGGACGGCCCGGTGCTGGACCTTAACGCCATGGGACGGCGCGGCGCGTGCCACATCGTGATGCAGCGTCTCCGCGCCGGCGACGTTGCGCCCTCTCGGGGAGCAGGCTTCCTTGTCGCGCTCGAAGCTCAACAGTTGGGAAATTCCATGCTTGAGCGATGGGACTGCGCCCGCATGGATGGCCCCCTGCATGTCATGGGGCCATCCATTCTGGTCCAATTCGTCCAGGGCGTTTGAAGCCTCCGCCCTCGCTGGAGAGCCGCATGGACCGTCGGCGTAATCCGACTTCAGCTTGACGCCCCTTGCACGGCGGCTGTGGCCGCCATGGCTTCCAGTTGCAGCCCATATTCAAGATCATCCAGCGCCGCTTGATGTGCCGGACAAAGGCGCTGCGGGTGTAGCGCAGTCCCCCCGCGACATTGGCTGTTATGGCCCTATAATCCGAGGCCATTTCGCATCTGCGATCCGCCGGGAAGATTCATATTCTTCATGACAGCCCCTGCAAGGCGCGTCCGGCGATGCCTCAATCAGGCCGGATTTTCTGAATGCGGCTCTGTAGCGCCTCCCGCTTCCCTCAGTCGATCAAGCCTTCCTTGCGAAACGCCGTGACCGCAGCCCGCCGTGCCGAGTTGGCTGCGGGGAAGCCGGCATAGCCGGAGGCATGATAGATCACTTCTTCCAGTTCCTGCATCGTCAGGCCATTGGCGAGCGCGATCATCATGTGGATTTGCAGTTCATCCTCGGACCGAAGGCCGATCAGAATGCCGAGAGTGAGGAGACTCCGCGCCCGCTTGTCCAGCCCGGGCCGGGTCCACAAACGCGCGAAGACATTCTCAAAGGCGATGGGGCCGATTTCCTGGGCGAACCCGGTTTTGGCGCCGCCTTCCGCCGCTTCGCGCATGACCTGCGAATCAAAGCTCCTGAGCAGCGCAAGTGCCGCTTCGCGCTGCTCATCGGTGATTTTGGCATTCGGCTCATGCATCAGACATCCCCGCTTGTTGCCGAACGACGTCGTGCATAGCGCCGTTCCTATGGGATGATCGGTTAATGGTTCAACATTGAATACACAAGGGCGTCACTGCCCGGCCGGTGCCGCATTCGTCGACGGATGTGCCCTGACAAATCGGAGCATCGACACATGACCCGACTGGGGGAGGTATACTCAATCCTGGCGGTCGATGGCGCCTTCCGCTTGCATGTGCGAGCGGCTCCCGTTCCGCAGGCCATGTGTCCATTCGGCAGGCTTCATCGGCGCGAAGGCGTCGTCGGCCCAATGCGGCGATTCCCCGGGAATCCCGTAGCGGAACGGTCGGCCCTTGGGGATATAGAGCGTTCCGAACATCCAGTCGTAGATGGCCAGCATGATGCCATAATTCCGGAAATTACCACCGTCACGCCCATAGCCATGATGGCTGTGATGCACGCCGGGCGATATCAGCACATGTTCCATCGCGCGAAACGCCGTTCCGACACGCGGATGCGCGCGAATGGCGTCATCCCAGCGGAAGTCGGCATGGGTTATGATGCCCCACAACATGAACAGGGTCACGGCGAAGCCGGCGGGCAGGGCCAGCCCCAGATAGAGCGACAGCGCGAGGACCCACGAAAGCCCCCCGACCAAAGTCCAGAACAAGCTGGTGCGGAAGTTCAGCAGCACATTCACATATTTGCCGGTGTGATGCGTGCGGTGCATCCGCCAAAGCCAATCCATATGGCGCGCGCCCTTGAACTGGTGGGACAGGCGATGAACCCAGTAGTTGGCGAACTCGCCGAGCAGCACGATCGCTATCAACGACGGCAGGAATGGCGCACCGGCCAGCGCGCCTTTCCATTGCGGCAGCAACGCCGCGAGCACGGACGCGATCGCTGCAGCGCTGAGCGGCCTCAACAGCAGACCGAAAAGGATGCAGATGGTGTTAACGAACCAGTCGTTACGGCTGTAAATCCCCCGATGGCGGCCCACGACAAGCTCTGCGATGAAGATGACGCCGGTCACGGCGAATACCCAGTGGATCAGATTACCCATATATACCTCCCCGACTGCTATCCGCCGGCTGGAATCATATTTCCAATACATCGTAACCGGTTTATTGATAGCAGATGACTATGATAGATATTTCCGTGCTCCGCTATGTCGTGACGCTCGCCCGCTGCAACACCTATGCTGAGGCGGCTGAGGAACTGCGGATTTCGCAGCCATCGCTGACCCGGGCGGTGCAGCAGTTGGAGCGGCATTATGGTGTCCGCCTGTTCGACCGGGGCCGTAATGGCGCATCGGTGACGGCCGAGGGGCGCAATCTGATCGAAGGAGCGGCCGGGCTGATCGCACACGCCGAAAATCTTGAGCAGCAATGGGCGAGCATCGCTTCAGGTGTAGCGGGGATCGTCCGTTTCGGGATCGCGCCGATGCCTGCGCGAGCCCTGCTTGCCGACGTGCTCGCCGAGCGGATGAGGGCCTATCCGGAGGTGCGGAACGAGGTTGCGGTCGGCAATGTCGACCGGCTGGTGCAGCTTCTGACGAGCGGTCGGATCGAGTTCTTCATCGCCGCCGAAGGACAGATAGAGTCGGCCCCACATCTGTCCAGCCGGCCCCTCGGTGAGTTTCCGGTGGACCTGATCGTCCGGGCGGGCCACCCATTGACGCGACCGGATGCAAAGCCGGGTCCCTATCCATTGCTCATGTCGAGCAGGACGGGTCTTGCGCTGGCCGCGGAGATGGCGCGAATGGATGTCGGGCGTCCCCACGTCATCGACGACTTCAACGTGCTTGTCGAACTGACCTTGGAGAGCGATGCCATACTGCAAACCTCGGCCTACACAGTCGCAAAGGAGTTGCGATCCGGCACTCTGACGCGGCTCGATTGGCAGAGCGGCGTCAGCTCGCGCATCATGTTCTATTCCATGGAACGGCGCAGCCTTTCACGCATGGCCGCGACACTCAAAGCGATGTTCCAGTCTCGCATCGTTGCTCTGCGCGATCAAGCATCCTAGAGCAGTATCCGATCATTCCGGTTCATATCCCGCAGCGGTGAAGGGGCCGGCGCGTGCACGCCCTCGTGAGGTCACTCGCGTCGTCCGGCTCGTCTTTCTCGATCCCGCCATCGCCAGCGCGGATTGTCGACGGAAAGATGCCCCCGCACATCGACACCAACGGCTGATGCAAACAGACGCCATTGCGTTAAGCTGAACCGAGCAACCTATACTTCTCGGGATATCGCAACGGCGTTAATCGCGATGAGACACCGGGGCGGTCCTTGGCGGCACCCAGCCCGCCTCCATCAGCGCCGCGTCTTACGCACCGCTGGAACGAGCAAATCGCCGTGTTAGGGATGTGATCGATCTCAGCCCGTCACGATACCAGCGGCGCTTCGGTGTCGCTTTGCGTTGCAGGGCCAATAAAAAGCGGCCGTGCTGCCATGTCACTCCCTACCGTCAAAATGGGCGACAGAGAAAAGGCCGTCGGAGCGGCCAAATGTTGCTCCAGATACGCTCTCTGCAGACCGGACCATTTCCACAAACGGCGCGGAACTGCGCCACTTTCCGAGATATTTTCCTTTTATATCAATTACTTAGAAGATAATGGCGGTGGGAGAGAGCTTGCGGACGAACTCTCTCGTCGAAGCCCTGAGCAAGCCTTCGTTTCCAGTCGTTGCATCGATGGCTAAATTAGCTAAATCTCTCCGAAGGGCGGGAGATTCGTATGCGCACCTTTACGGCTGCAGAGGCAAAGAACAAATTCGGTGAAATGGTTGATCAGGCGCGATCCGCGCCGGTCGCCATTACCAAGTACGATCGGCCTGTGTTGGTCGTCATGGCGTTCGAGGAATTCGAGCGGTTGCAGGCTCTCGACAGTGCCCCCCGGAGCTCCAAATGAATCCCGTAGAGATCGAAGAAGCCGTATCCAACCTTGCGCTCGAGCCCTTTGACCAGGCCGAGTTTCCTTTCCAGTTCCTGCGGGCCTTCGGACAAAAGGATACCGCGCTGACGAGGCTGCGGGCGGGTAACACCAACCAGTCCGATGTGCCGGGAGCAATTCTCCAGCGTGGGAACATCCATATCGCCGCCTGCGATCCCGGCAGGGTGGACGAAACTCTGAAGGCTCTGCGCGAAAGCCCCAAGACCACATCGCAGAAGGCCAAGTTCATCCTTGCCACTGATGGCGAGGCCTTCCAGGCCGAGGACATGAACGGCGGCGGCACCGTGGCCTGCGCCTATTCCGAGTTTCCCGACCACTTCGGCTTCTTCCTGCCGCTCGCCGGGATCACCACGGTCGAGCAGATCCGGGAAAGCTCGTTCGACATCAAAGCCACTGGGCGGCTCAACAAGCTCTATGTCGAGCTGCTGAAGGACAACCCGGACTGGGCCCGCCGCTCGGCAGACATGAACCACTTCATGGCGCGGCTGATCTTTTGCTTCTTTGCCGAGGATACCGACATCTTCCTGGGTGAAGGGCTGTTCAGCAAAACGATCGAGCAGATGAGCGCGCGGGATTCGTCCGACACGCACATAGTGATGGCCGAGATATTTCGGGCGATGGACACCAAGCCCGAGACCCGCGAGGCGGCTAGCATCAAGCCGTATGCCCGAAAGTTTCCCTATGTGAACGGGCAGCTGTTTTCAGGCAGCACGGAGTGCCCGCGCTTCACTAAGATCGCCCGGTCCTACCTGCTGCACATCAGCAGCCTCAACTGGAAAAAGATCAACCCAGACATCTTCGGTTCGATGATCCAGGCCGTGGCGGACGATGAAGAGCGCGGCGCGCTCGGCATGCACTACACCTCCGTACCCAACATCCTGAAGGTGCTGAACCCGCTGTTCCTGGACGATCTGCGCGAAAAGCTGGAAGAGGCGGGGGACAATGGCCGCAAGCTGCTGAACCTTCGCAATCGGATGGCGAAGATCCGGGTGTTCGATCCGGCCTGCGGATCAGGCAACTTCCTGGTCATCGCCTACAAGGAAATGCGGGCGATTGAGGCAGAGATAAACAAGCGGCGTGGCGAGCCTGATCGGCGCAGCGACATTCCGCTCACCAACTTTCGCGGCATCGAACTGCGGGATTTTCCGGCCGAAATTGCACGGCTGGCATTAATCATCGCCGAATACCAATGCGACGTGCTCTATCGCGGCCAACAAGAGGCGCTGGCGGAGTTCCTGCCGCTCGACAGCCAGAACTGGATCACCTGCGGCAATGCGCTGCGGCTGGACTGGCTGAGCATCTGCCCGCCGACCGGGACTGGGGTGAAGGTGCAGGCCAACGACCTGTTCGAGACGCCACTGGATCAGGCCGAGATCGATTTCGAGAACGAAGGTGGCGAGACGTACATCTGTGGCAACCCGCCTTATCTTGGCTCTACGTGGCAGGATGCCGAGCAAAAATCTGATCTTGAGCGCATTTTCGGTCACCGTACCAAGAGTTGGAAGTCGCTCGATTATGTGGCTGGTTGGTTCATGAAGGCGGCGGATTACGGGCTGCAAACTCGGACCGTAGCGGCCTTCGTGTCAACCAACTCCATCTGTCAGGGGCAACAGGTTCCCATCCTTTGGCCTCTGGTCTTCTCGGCAGATCACGAGATCGGCTTCGCTCACACCAGCTTCAAGTGGGCCAATCTCGCCAGCAACAAAGCTGGTGTGACAGTTGTGATTGTTGGCTTGCAACGCAGGCGATCGTCCGCGCCAGTGCTGTTCCAAGAGGCCGACGACGGCTCTACGGTCGCTCGCGAAGTCGACTGCATCAACGCTTACCTCTGCGCAGCGCCCCGCACGGAAGTGCAACAAGCGCGGGCACCTCTGAATGGGTTGCCCTCGATGGTTCGAGGCAACATGCCCTATGATGGCGGGCATCTTTTGCTGACCTTGGATGAGGTGGAACGCCTTTCACTTTCGGACGATCAGCGCGCAAGGTTCATCAGGAAGAACTACGGCGGCGCGGAGTTCATACGGGGAATTGAACGCTACTGCCTCTGGCTTGACGATGTGGACTTGGAAGAAGCACTCTCAAACCCAGCCATTAAAGGGCGGGTTGAGGCTGTCAGAACCATGCGGCTGGCTAGTCCCGATAAGGGGGCCAACGAAATGGCCAAGCGCGCGCATCAGATGCGTGAAATGAACATTGGCACGAACCACACCATTGTTGCGGCTGCCATATCTTCGGAGAACCGTCCTTTTCTCCCGTGCGGAGTGATCGACAACCGGACGACCATCAACAATAAGAATTATGCGCTTTATGATGCGCCCCTTTGGACGATGGCCCTGATAGCTTCACGCTTACACTGGGTCTGGGTCGGCACGGTGTGTGTGCGTCTAGAAATGCGGTTCTCCTACTCGAACACCCTCGGCTGGAACACCTTCCCGATTCCCACACTGACCGACCAAAACAAGGCAGACCTCACCCGCTGTGCTGAAGATATCCTTCTCGCTCGCGAGGCGCATTTCCCTGCGACGATCGCCGACCTCTACGATCCGGAGAAGATGCCAGAGGACCTGCGCGCAGCGCATGACCGCAACGACGAGGTGCTGGAGCGCATCTACATCGGCCGGCGGTTCCGCAACGACACCGAGCGGCTGGAAAAGCTGTTCGAACTCTACACCAAGATGACGGCCAAGAGTGGCAGGGGGAAAGCCGCATGACAACTAGCAAGCCCATTCCTGCCGTCAGCTTCCAGACGGCGCGTACCGGCGTTTCCGCCAAAGCCAACGCTCTCGGCATGCGCCCGATGCAGGAACGCGCCTATAACAAGCGTGGCGAGCAGTATCTGCTGATCAAGTCGCCCCCGGCCTCGGGCAAATCCCGCGCGCTCATGTTCATCGCGCTCGACAAGCTGGCCAATCAGAGCCTGAAACAGGCCATCATCGTCGTCCCGGAAAAGTCGATCGGCGGCAGCTTTGCCGATGAACCGCTCAGCCAATACGGCTTCTGGGCAGACTGGGTGGTGAAGCCGCAATGGAACCTGTGCAATGCGCCGGGGCTGGACGAGGAAAGGGTCGACCCGTCCAAAGTCAAAGCCGTGGGCCAGTTCCTAGGCAGCGATGACAAGGTGCTCGTTTGCACCCATGCCACCTTCCGCTTTGCCGTCGATGCGCTGGGCGTTGAGGCCTTCGACGACCGGCTGATCGCGGTCGATGAATTTCACCACGTTTCCGCCAGCCCGGACAACCGCCTGGGCGCGCAGCTCGCCGCATTTATCGCGCGCGACAGGGCCCACATCGTCGCAATGACCGGTAGCTACTTCCGGGGTGATGCCGCTCCGGTTCTAACGCCAGAGGACGAGGGCAAGTTCGAGACTGTCACCTACACCTATTACGAGCAGCTCAACGGGTACGATCACCTGAAGGCGCTCAACATCGGCTATTTCTTTTATACCGGCCGCTATCTCGAGGCGATCGAGCACTGCCTCGATCCCAGCCGCAAGACGATCGTTCACATTCCGTCGGTCAATGCGCGCGAGAGCACGAAGGACAAGGTGACCGAGGTCAACGAGATCCTCCACTATCTCGGCAAGTGGACCGGGGCTGATCCGGTAACAGGTTTCGAGCTGGTCGCGCAGCCCGATGGCCGGGTGCTGAAAATCGCAGACCTGGTAGATGACAGCGATCCAGCCCGCCGTGCCCGCGTGCTGGCGGCGCTGAAAGATCCGGCGCACAAGAACGACCGCGATCATGTCGACATCATCATTGCGCTGGGGATGGCCAAGGAAGGGTTCGACTGGATCTGGTGCGAACATGCGCTGACGGTTGGTTATCGTTCCAGCCTGACCGAGATCATCCAGATCATCGGCCGCGCCACCCGCGATGCACCGGGCAAGGAGGTCGCCACCTTCACCAACCTGATCGCCGAGCCAGATGCGTCGGAAGCCGCAGTGGCGGATGCAATCAACGATACGCTGAAGGCGATCGCCGCCAGCTTGCTGATGGAACAGGTGCTGGCACCACGTTTCACCTTTACCCCCAAAAACAAGGGGCCGCTGCCGGACTTCGACTATGGCCCGGAAGGCTATCAGGAAGGCAAGACCAACGTCGGCGTCCGGGAAGGAACCGGGCAACTCCACTTCGAGATCGGCGGCCTAGTCGAGCCCAAGAGCCCCGAGGCCAGCCGGATCGTGCAGGAAGACCTGAATGAGGTGATTGCCGCCTTTGTCCAGACCAAGGCCGTTGCCGAGCGCGGCATGTTCGACGAAGAAACCCCGCCGCAAGAACTGACCCAAGTGGCCATGGGTAAGATCGTCCGCGATCGGTATCCCGAGCTTTCCGCCGAGGATCAGGAATCGGTGCGCCAACACGCGATAGCAGCGCTGAACCTCACCCAGAAAGCCAAGGGGCTCGTGATGGCGGCGGCTGCCGATGAGGATGGCGAAATCCGCGCCAACACGGCCTTACTGGATGGGGTGCGCCAGTTCGCAATGGATGTACGCGAGCTCGACATCGACCTCATCGATAGCATCAACCCATGGCAGGCCGCCTATACCGTTTTGGCCAAGGCCATGGACGAAAACACCCTCAAACAGGTGCAGGCTGCGATTGCTGCCAAGCGGACCAAGATCACGCCCGAGGAGGCCAAGGAACTGGCCGGGCGCGCGGTTCGCTTCAAGAAAGAACGGGGACGCCTGCCTTCAATAACCTCCACCGATGCCTGGGAGCAGCGGCTGGCCGAAGGCGCTGCCGCGTTCATGCGCTACAAGGAGGAAGGCCGCTATGAGTGACCTCGACCTTGATGAATTGGCTGGCGAACTCGCGGACTTCGCGCCGGCGAAGAAAAAGCAGGCCACCTATACCCCGCGCGAAGAGCGGATCATCGCCGGGTTCGAGGATATCGAACGCTTCTATGAAGAGCATGGGCGTCTGCCCGTGCATGGCGAGGATCGGGATATTTTCGAACGGCTTTATGCCGTGCGGCTGGACCGGCTGCGCGAACTGGAAGAATGCCGGACCTTGCTGACGTCGTTCGACAAGCATGGCTTGCTCGATCGGGTTGAAGCGGCTGGCCCCGAGGCAGAAGAGCTCGATCCCGATGACCTGATGGCTGAACTGGCTGGTCTTGGCGAAGGCGATGACATCACCCATCTCCGCCATGTCAGGTCGGCCGAAGAAAAGCGGGCAGCGGAGGAGATCGCCCGGCGCGACAAGTGCGTCGATTTCGCGAAGTTCGAGCCACTGTTCAAGCAAGTGAAGGACGAACTCGCGAACGGCACTCGCGTAACCCGTCCATTCGAACTGAAGGCCGAAATCCGCCCTGGCGCTTACTTCATTGTCTTCGGCCAAATTTGCTATGTTGCCGAAATGGGCGAGATTTTCACCAACCCTCAAGGCCGGACCGATGCGCGTTTGCGGGTGATCTTCGACAATGGCACCGAAAGCGGGATGCTGATGCGGTCCCTCCAGCGCCAGCTCAACGAAGATGATGCGGGCCGCAGGGTTACAGACCCGTCACCAGGGCCCTTGTTTGCGGACAAGGCGGAAGACGGGGAGACCGAGACCGGGACGATCTATGTCCTGCGCAGCAAGTCCGATCATCCAGTCGTCGCCGAACACCGCGCGGTCATGCACAAGATCGGCGTAACGAGCGGCGCAGTTGAAACCCGCATTGCTGCCGCGGAGAAGAGCTCGACCTACCTGCTGGCAGGGGTTGAAGTGGCCGCGACCTACAAAGTCTACGGCGTGAACTGCCAGAAGCTGGAGAACCTGCTGCACAAGGTGTTTTCTGCGGCCCAGATCAACCTGTCGATTCCCGATCGGTTCGGGCACATGGTCAAACCGCGTGAGTGGTTCCTCGTGCCCCTGAACGTTATCGACGATGCCGTGAAAAGGATCCGGGACAGGTCGATTCTTGAATATCGATACGATCCACAAAGCGCCTCGCTGGTTCGCCACGGAGAGGCAGAATGACCGAAGCGCGGATTTACAACGTCTACTGCGACGAGAGCTGTCATCTCGAACACGACGGCGTGCCTGTGATGGCCTGGGGTGCAGTCTATTGCCCCACAGATGCGATCCGCGCAGTCACCGACAACATCCGAGCACTAAAGTCTGCCTATGGCATGGCCTCGTCCTTCGAGGCAAAATGGACGAAGGTCTCACCCGCCAAGAAAGACTTCTATCTGGCGCTCATCGACCTTTTCCTTGCCGATGATCGACTCCGATTTCGTGGTCTGGTGGTCCCTGACAAGGGGCTATTGGATCATGCGCGCTTCGACCAGTCCCATGATGACTGGTATTACAAAATGTATTTCACCATGCTCAGCAAGATTTTTTGTGCGCCGCATCGGTATCGCATTTATCTCGACGTGAAGGATACGCGCGGTGGGCCAAAGACCCGCAAGTTGCACGATGTGCTGGCCAACAGCCTCTACGACTTCAGCCGGGAGTCCATTGAACGCGTGCAGCAGGTGCGCAGCCATGAAAGCGAACTGCTACAGCTGGCCGACCTACTGATCGGGGCGCTCACCTATGCCAACCGTGGCCTTGCGAGTAGTCCAGCGAAAACTGCGATTATTGCCCGACTCCAGGAGGCCCTTGGGCCGGATGCTCTGACTCGCACATCCACCTTCGCTGCCACCAAGTTCAACATCCTGCACTGGCGTCCGCGGGAGACGGCTGGATGACGCCACCCGATTTGATCCCGTTCACCGCTTTTGGCGGCGATTGGGCACGCTATGAGAACGAACTCTACAACGTCTTTATCAATGAGATCGCGCGCGGCGGTCTCACGTTTCGGGATGCTCGGGTTACTTGCCGTCGATCGCCAGAAACTGCGGGGCGATGGGCCGCTTTCTGGCACCTGGTGCAAGAAGGACGCGTGGAGGACGATCGCACACCGGACCTTCGGCGTTGCGAACGTATCCGCTGGGTGCGCTGGATGATTGAAAATGCGCCGAGCCACGACGAAATCGACGAATGGCAAAATACTCGCGGTACCGTGGTCAACACGCTACTATGGTATCGTGAGGAATATCTGGTGGTTTTGGCGCAGCGCCAGGATCACTGGCTATTGCTTACGGCCTACTGCACTGAGAAGAGCGGCCGGATCAGGCAGCTTCGAAAGGAGCGCGATGCCTTTCGTCGGGTCAATCTGCCGTATGCTCTAAAACGGCTGAAGCCGCCCAAGCTAGCCCGGGCGGCCTCGAATGCTCCTCCTACGCATGGCAGGTGAGACAACCGCTAGATCGAACTTTTCGGCTCCGATGTCAAGAAAATCCGAAATCGGCTCCGTTGCAGGGTCAGTTTGAGATCACCCAATCCGCGCCTTTGCCGTCTTCCGAAATACCACGCTGCCGATGCCGGTCAGCGCCAGCACGACGGTCAGGACGTCGGCCTGGGTCAGCCCTTCGGGCAGAATGCCGAGCGCAGCGGCCACGCCCCACAGGCTGCCGATTACACCGGTCCAGATGGCCTTGGATGCCCACCAGGGCTTCAGTTCTTCCATGTCATTTCTCCACAAAAGAGCCCGCGAAAGTCGCGGGCGGACGGGTTGTTGATGGTAGTGGCCGGTCAGGCCTCGTTGGTGGACAGGACGCCGCTGGCCGCCAGCTGAACCGGCTTCGCGCTCGCAGGTGCCTTGCGGTAGGCCGGCCGACGGATAGCAATGCAGCGGTCCCGCGCGATCCGGGTGATGGTCACACCGTCGGACTGATTGCCGCCCAGCACGTGGAACGCGCCGTAGTCCTCGCCAACATAGAGCCCGACATGGCCGGATCCCTGCGCGCGGCGGAATACCAGAACGTCGCCCAGCTGGGCCCGGTCGGCGGCCTTCCCGAACTTCGCCCAGTTGCGCGCCCAGAGCGGGCCTTCCACCACTGGCCTGCCCGCACGCTTGGCAACGACTGCCATGAACAGGCCGCACCAGGGGATGGCATCGTCGTTGTAGACTCTGGCGAGGCCAGTCTCCTTGGCCCATCCGAGGATCACGGGATTGTCGGCGGGCCCGGCCACCTCGAAGGTGCCGTAGAGCTTGCGGGCCTCATCCAGCATCCTCGGCAGCGGGCACAGGTCATCGATCCAGCCATAGGCCGGTGGCAGCGGTTTCATGGATGTCTCCCGGGAAATTAGCGGCCGGACAGGCCTTTGACGGTGGCGTAGAGAACTGCGAGCGCGGTCATCGCGTTTGTCAGGCCGGGTCTTGGCGGAGCGCGCGCCCTGCTCTAGCGGAACAGGAACTGAGCATGACTGGCGGCTCGCATTACACAGAGATGCGCCGCAAGCGGGGGATTACCATGACCGACACCAGCCACCTGCCCACGCTCGTCACCGGCGGTAGCGGCTTTGTCGGGAGCCACATCGTCCGGCAATTGGCGGCTCAGGGTCGCAAGGTTCGAGTACTGATGCGCAAGACCAGCAACCAGGAGGCGATCAGCGGATTGCCGGTCGAGATCGTCTATGGGGACGTTCTCGATCCTGATTCATTGCGTGTTGCGACGAAGGGGTGCGGCACGGTCTTCTACAGCGTGGTCGATCCTCGTTTCTGGCTTACCGACACGACACCGATCTATCGCAACAACGTCGACGGTTTGGTCAACGCCATGGACGTGGCGCTGGAATGCGGCATCCAGCGCTTCATATTCACCAGCACCATGGGGACGCTGGGGATCAACCCCGACGGTCCCGTGACGGAGGATATCCCGTTCAACTGGCTCGACCGCGCTCCTCCCTATATCCGTGCGCGCCTGGAGGCAGAGAACCGCTTCCTCGCCTATTGCCGGGACAAGGGGCTGCCGGGTGTGGCGATGTGTATTGCCAACACCTACGGACCCGACGATTACGGCCCGACTCCACACAACCATGCGCTCTGGGAAGTTGCCAGCGGCAAGATGCCGATCAACTTTGATGTTGGCCAACCCACCGTAGACATACGCGACGCCGCTCAAGCGGCCCTGCTTGCGGAACGCCATGGCCGGGTGGGCGAGCGCTACATCATCGCCAACGAGTATGTTCGCAACCGCGACTTCTTTACGATGGCAACCGAGATGTGCGGCAAGAAGCCGCCGCTGTTCCTGCCCTACCGGCTGTCCTATGCACTGGCCTGGGCCATCGAAGGCGTGATGAAGCTGCTGCGCCGCAAGGACTACCTCGTCAGCACTGACGCCGTGTTTCTGTCGGACGTGTTCGGCGAGCTCGACAGTGCCAAGGCCCGACGCGAACTTGGCTGGAACCCGCGCCCCCTGCGCGAAACAGTGCGCGATGCGATCGCATGGTTTTCAGAACGGGAAGGCAAGCACTGATCTGCGTCAGCGGCCGGACAGGCCTTTAACGGTTGCGTAAAGGACGGCGAGCGCGGTCGCGAAGGTCGACAGCCATTTGACGAACCGGACCATGCCGGTCGCCGTGTTCCAGGCCTGGAGCAGGTCCTTCAGCTCCTTGCGGACGGCCTTCAGGTCCTCCTGCATGGCCTCGAGATCCGCTCGGATCAGGGCAATCTCCACGGCGGGATCAAGTTGGGGATTGGGGGCCATCAGCGCAGCCTCCCTACGATGGTAATGTCGCCCGGGGCCGCATCGAGGGTATGCCCGGCCGTCAGATCGAAATCCGTCTGCTTCTGCCGCACACCGGTCGCATAATGGGCAAACAGCGCCTCGCGAGCGAGCTCGGACGTCCCGGTCAGGACCTCGAAGTGGTACTGCACGCACGGCGTCCGCCGGAACTTCTGCACGACGCAGCACAGCGTGAAATCTTCGTGGAAACGCCGGGTGAACTCGCCAGCCGGCAGGTAACCGCCCCCGTTCTCGACATTATGGAATCCGGGCGTCCAGCGCTGGGTCATGAGCCCTGTCGTATATGCCGCAGCACAAGTCTGACGATCCGACCGCGTCAGGGCTCTTGCCCTTCGGTGCTCAGCTCTTCGGCCATGAACTCGACGCCTTCCCGGAAGCCCAGCTCGGCAGGACCGGCGATAATGCGCAAGGTTCGCTCCCCGATTTTGAGGCGCATGCTGCTGTCGAGATCACTGCGGTAGCGGATACGAACCCGGCAGGGTCGGCTCGAGATGCTGATCCCGTCCGCGATCTGCTCACCGCGGCTCGGGAGCTTGTCCTGCACGTTTGCCCAGACCGTCGCGAAGTCGGCCCAGCCATAGATCGGCGTGCCGTAGATCGGATCGGTCTCCGTCACGGTGCGGTGCGTGAATGTGACGCGCCGGTTGAGGTCGCCCGCGCTCAGCATGGAAACATCCGGTGATTTGCCAGAAGCGATTCTACGCCATGGGGTATGTCCGCTACCTCGCGAGCGCCGGCCTCGCGGTACTTGTGCCAGTGACCGATCAGCAAAAGCATGGCGTGCCTGATGTCGTCGGGGAGCGTCGCATAGCCGACCGTCGCCGTCACCGTGATCCGGGAGCCAGGCTGGATCGTTGGCCAGGACCGGCCATATTGGAGCACGATCGAAGCGGTAAGACCATCGGAGCGCAGCTCATATAAATCATCTGACAGCGTCTGCGTCCCGGCAGCCGTTTCGAGATAGGTGATCGACGAGATGGTCGAGACCGGCGCCAGCGGAAGAACAGCGAAGTCTTGAAAGTAGTCGCACTTCACCGCCACGGTGCGGCTCACCAGCGGTGTGCCGCAATAGGCTTCGACATATGCGCGGGCTGCAGCGATCGTATTGTTCAGCGATGTGTCGTCATCATTCCCATCGACGCGGGTGTGAGCCTTGGCCTCTGCCAGAGAAACCGGCTCATCAGCCGCCGCAACGATGACCACCGGCGGATACCAGGTCATGCGCTGCGCTGCTCCGCCGGCTTTCTGGCGATCGCGCGCTCGATTTTGTCCGGAACGACAGGCACGGCATAGCCGGCTTCGATCAGCGCCGCAGCCTCGTCCTGGGAAAAATCATGCTCATCGCCGGGCGACAGGCAGATGGCCGGCCCAGAAAGGCTGACCAGCATCTTCAGTTTCATAAGGAATTTCCTTCGTCGGAATGGGTCGGTGACGGTGACAAATCGGGCGGGCACGACGGCCGGCCCGTCCTGGCTTACGAAGCCTTCGTGATCAGGTGTTTCACGGCGGCGGTGTCGCCCAGCTCGCCATCGAAACGGATCAGACCAGCGATGCCCATGTCGGGCCAGAACCGCTCGCGAAGCACGCCGATCACCGGCGAACCGACCTTGCGGACGTAGTATTTTCCGAGATCGCCAAAGATCGCGACGCGGGTTGCCGCCGCGGACGCAGGGATCGAGCCCATCGCCTGATTGACGTGGTAGTTATATCCCAACAGGCTGCCGGGCACCCCCTGCTGGACGTTGCCCATCTGCCAGAGATAATTGCCCTCGCCATCCTTCAGCTTGCGAATGGCCTTCAAGGTGGCGTCATTGAACATAAACCCGACCTTCGGACCGGTGCGGTAGGCTGGATCGACCGAATGAACGAGGTCGATCAGTTCGTCTGCGGCGATCGCGGTCGCTGAGGCGGTGGTGACGCCAAGGCTGGAGGCGGTGACGATGCCGTTCGGATCGCCGCTTCCATCGCCAATCGTCAGTTCCTGGTTGGCGATACGGCCAAGGCGCTCGCCGAGCAGTTCACCGAGCAGCGCTTCCATGCTGAAGATGGAGTCCTGATCGAGCTCCCAGCTCCAGCGAATGAACTCGGTGTCGTATGCATAGGCATCGAGCGACTTTTGCCCAAAGGTCACGTCCGAGCCGCCGTCGTCGGTCAGGGCGTTGGCTTCGGTGTGCTTCACCGCCGGCACCGCGGTGTCATCAACGGTCGGGATCTTGATGGGATTGCCGCTGGCGGTGACCATCTCGGTAGTGACGCCAGGGTCGTACATCGGCCCCCACGCCAGCATCGACTTGACGATCTGGCCCGACAGCTCGGTGGGGACCGTAAAACCGCCCGCAGTGGTCGTGCCCGCCGTCTGCGCGCGAAACTCGGCGCGTCCGTTGTGCAGGATGGCCCGCTCTTCCGCAGTCAGGTCTTCCAGCGGGCCGCAGATCGCTTTCGCGAATGCCATGCGGTATTCGACCTTTGCCCCGTCGTCCTGGCTGCGTGCTTCGGCGTCGTCGGGGATCGGGCGCAATCGCGCGCGCGACTCCTCCGCGCGCTGCTCGAGGCGGATGAGATGCTCCTCGCGCGTGATCTGCTTCTCGAGCCGGTCGTATTCGGCCATCGCCGCATCGTGCTGGGTTTCCAGTTCGGCGGCCCGGGACTCATCGGTGGCGGCATTGATCTGGTCGAGACGCTCGCGTGCTTCGGCAACGATCTGCTCCTGGCGACCGCGAAGCTCTTTCAGTTGGGACATCAAATCTTCCTTCCAACAAAAAAGCCCGCGCAAATGGCGGGCCGTTCAATTGGGCTCGAGGCTTTCGCCTCAAGCTTTACTCACCAGCCTGCGGGCACGCAGGTCGATGGAAACCTTGCGGGCGAGCACGCGATTGGCGGCGGCCCGGAAGTTGTGCTGGCGCTTTTCCCGCCGGGCGGATTCAAGAGCGCGCAAGGCGATCGAGGTGCCGTCATAAGCCGGGAACGCCACGGCACTGACTTCGCGCAGATCAACAGATTGAATGGTGCGGACCGGCATATCGCCGGTTTCGTCCCACTGCTGGCGGGTGACGATGAACCCGAACGACATGCCCGATATGTCCCCCCGGGCGATCAGCGTCGCGAGGTCGCGGCCGTCCTGCGTCTCAGGCAGGTCGATTTCGACCGCAAGGCCCAGATCGTCCTCGACGAGACGCAGCGTGCCTGCCGTGGTGCGCCCGATGACCCTGCCGCTGTCATGATCGATCAGCGCGCGTACATCGCCGCCGATGGTCTCCCGGAACGCACCGGGCGCAATGATCTCGCGGAACTGGCCGCCAATATCCGCGGGATTGCCGAATACCGCCGCGTAACCGACAACGGTGCGCTGCTCGGCCTGCTCACGCACATCGAGCGGCCGAACCAGCGCGCGTCGTTCCATGATCATGCTGTATCTCCGTTCGATGCCGTATCGGCGGCCGCGACATTGCTGCCGAGCGGCACGGTCGCGCCCTGGATATAGAGTTGATCCCCTTGCGGCCGCGGCGGCCGGTTCTCGAGCGCCCGGGCTTCATCGGGGGTCAGGATCGCGTTCTGGATACCCTGAGCGAGCCCCGCCATACGCGCGGCAAAGTCGCCCCGCATGAGGCCATCGAGATTGTGCTCGACATACCGATTGGTCGCTCGCGGCCCGAACAGCTTGAGGTTGAGTTCCTCTTCAAAGGCTTTCGCCCACTGCGCGATCAGATGTTTGACCAGGTGCAGGTCCTGCTGCTCGGAGTTTGAATAGGTCCCGTGGGTCAGGTCCTGCAGAAATACCGGCGGCAAATTATAGACCCGGGCAATCTCCTCGATCTGGAAGCGCCGGGCTTCTGTCATTTGCCCCTTGGCGGGATCGAACCCGACCTGTTTCAGGTCATGGCCCGGAGGCATCGGGAACACCGGCTTGCGGCTTGCCTTGGCAGCCTCGATGGCGCGGTGGATATCGCCCATCGCCCGCTTCATTGCCTCGGGCCCCTGCGGCAGGGGACCCGAGAGGGCGAGCGGGGGCACCCCGCCTCCGGCAAAGAAGTCACCGGCATAGTCGCCCATCGCCAGCGCCAACGCGATCGCCTTGGCGCCGTTTGCAATCGGGCTGTAGGAACCGAGCTGATCGCGCTTCAGAAGATAAGGGACGTCGATGACGTCGGCGGCCGGATAGGCTGCCGCCTTGCCCTCGAAGGCGTAGAACTTGCGGCCACCGATCCGTTTTACGGCGGTCGCCACCGGATCCATCGGCCAGATCGCGACGATACTGGTGCCGCTGCGCTCGATCCACGATACGCCGCGTCCGCCGGTAAAGACCTGCTGCCACATGTACTTGCGCCAGCCGAAGCTGGTCCATTCCGGATTCGGCGCTTCATTGAGCAGACGCTGGATGCCGCCGCGGATGCGCTCCGAGCCTTCCCCTTTCACCCGGAAGGCATGGAGCGGCAGGTTCGCCATGCTCGAGGAAAGGAAGGTCACGGCCGCCGAGACCGCTGGTACCGTGAGCGCGCTGTCGATGGTCACGTGCGGCAGATTGCCGGACTGGACGCCGAAAAGCGCCAGGAAGTTCTCCGAGCTGACCGGAACAGTCGGATTCTCGATCGAGGATCGCTGCTCCAACCCGAGCCAGTCGCGCCAGCCCATCACGCCATCAGCCTGAAGTCGGGATCGTCCCAGGGCGACACCGGAACGGGCACAAAGCTGCCCATTGCAGCCCCCATAGCCATGCAGAGCGCCACAGCGCAGTCGATCTTGTTCACGGCGCGTTCCTTCGTCAGCCAGTGATTGCCCCAGCGGTCCTCATCGGTAACCGCCGACATGATTGCAGAAACCAGCACCGGGCTTCGCCTCAGCCGAAGCCGCCGCTCGAGAAGCGCTTCCTCGACCAGCCGCACCGAGCCCGGCATCCACAGCCCTTCGCTCATTCCGTCTGCCGGCTTGCCGCGCTTGGTGCCGCCCTGCGGGTGTTCAACAAAGGAAATCGCGAGCCCCAGCTCCGCGACCTCCTCCTCCAGCCGGCGGAAGGCATAGCGGTCGTAGGCGGCGGCACTGATCTCGAACATTCGGTTATAGTCGGCGAGCGCCTGGGCCACCTGCCGCAGGCTGATGTTCTCGCCTCTGGGGGCATGCAGGAACCCGTCTCGCACCCATGTTGCATAGGGCGCCTTGTCACGCAGCTCGCGCGCGGCAAGCGTGCTGCCCGGCGTCCAGGCCTCCACCCAGCCATCGAACAGCGGTTTGCCGGCGTGCTCGCCAGACTCCACCACGCCCGTTTGCACCACCGCCGCAAGCGCGGTGATGTCGCGGTTTTGTGAGAGGTCGATCCCCAGCGATATCCGGGCACCGGCATGATCGGTAATCTCGAAATCGGCGAGCGCCGGTTCCACGGTCGCCCGGGTCATCCAGGCCGTTTCGGCATCGGTCCACACGCAGAAGTGCAGGCGCAGGATCCCGTTGAGCTGCCCCGGGATCGCTTTCGCCTGCGCCACTGTCTCGGCGAGATATTCCTTGGTGATCGTAATACCCAGCAGCGGGTTCGCCTTGATCCAGCAGGACGGATCGGTGAGCGGGTCATCGCCTTCGTCGAGCGCACAGACATAGGAGAAGGTTGTGTCGTCGATGATCTCGCCGACGTATGTCGGGTCGGTCACCGCATCGATATTGCCGGCCGCGACCTTGATCGCATGCTCGTGCTCCTCCCAGGCGACACTGTTCCGGTCGGAACCGGAGTTCGTGATCATGAACAGCAGCGGGTCGCGGCGGAACTTAAAGCCGCGCTCCAGCATCTCGATGATCGAGCGGTCCGGCAGTTCGTGGATCTCGTCGGCCAGAACGAAATAGGGCCGCGGCCCCGAACCGGTCCTGCCGGTGTCCCGCGACACGGGACGAAAGAAAGATCCGGACTCGTGATGGGCGATGTTGAACTCGCGTCCCGCACCACCCGAGAATTCGAGGCGCTTTGCCAGTGCCGGTGACTGCCGCACCATCTTGACCGCATCGGCGAATAGGATGCCCGCCTGCTCGCGCTTTGCCGCCGCGGCATAGATCTGCGCGCCGGCTTCCCCGCAGGCGGTCATCCCGTAAAGACCGATGCCGCCCGCCACCGGGCTTTTGCCGTTTCCCTTGCCCTGTTCGATATAGGCCCGGCGGAAACGTCTGCGGCCATCCTTGCGCTTCCAGCCGAAGACCGAGCCGATGATGAAGGCCTGGGATCCTTCCAGCCGGAAAGGCTGGCCCTCGAACTGGCCTTCGGAAAGTTTCAGCACGTCCTCGAAGAAGCCGAAGGCGTGAGCTGCTGCCGCGGCATCGAAGCGGATACCGTCCGTGCGCTTCAGGTCATCCAGGTGCCGGCGGCAAGCATTGCGGACGTGCGGACCGGCAACAATCTCACCGGCAATAACGGCACGAGCGTAAGCGGTGGTGCGATCAGCCGAAGAAACGATCGGCGGGATCTTCGCTTTCCGCTGGCGTTTCGGCGGCGATGCGGGTTCTGGCACTGGGCGTCATCCCGAATTCTGCAGCGTAGCGCATCATGTCCGCCGCGGCCTTGTTGGCGGTGCCGACGAGCGGGTTCTGGATGGCGTTGCCGTTGCTGGTCTTGATCATCAGCCCGCCGGTGAGCTGGTCCTTTTCGGCCATCTTCGCGATGGCTCGTTCGGCCTGGACCCAGCGACCATAGGCCTGCGCGTAGGCGGCGAGCGCCGCGCGATCGACTTCGGACAGCAGGCCGATCCGGTGCAGCCAGACTGCCACCCTGTTCCATTCCTCCAGCGCATCAGCGGTGAGATGCGGCGGGGCTGATGGGAGCGCCGGAGTAGTTTTCGGCTCCTTCTGGTTCATTGCCCGCTTGCCGCGGTTGCCCTCGATCAGCTTGAGCGATGTCGGCTTGGGTTTGGTGCCGGGTTTCATGGCGCATGTCCTTCAACTATGCGTCGCGATCCATTCCCTCCATTTTCGACACCAGGGGCCACGACGATTTTCAGTTTTCTGCTCTTTGCCGCCGCCGCCGCCGCGCCCTCGGGCCAGTCTTTCACTTGCACGCCGACCCGGGTCTGGGACGGCGACGGGCCGATCTGGTGCGCCGAAGGACCGCGCATCCGCCTGTCCGGCATTGCTGCGCGCGAGATGGATGGCAGCTGCCGGCCGGGACACCCGTGTCCGCGCGCCACAGCCGAAGAAGCCCGCGATGCGCTGGTCAATCTCATCGGGCGTCCGGTCGGGATGGCCCGCGAGGGGCATATTCTGGTCCAGGGTCCGGCGATGACCTGCCGTTCCGAAGGCAGCGGCGGCGGCGCGCGGACGGCGGCCTGGTGCGTTTCACCTCGGTCCGGTGATCTGTCCTGCGCAATGGTCAGGGGCGGCTGGGCTCTGCGGTGGGATCGGTACTGGCGCAATCATCGCTGCTGACTATCCCGGCGATTTCATTGAAGGTCCGTTCGTCGGCTTCGAGCGTTGCGGCCTGTCCGGTGAAGTCCTGCCAGCGCTTGATGATCACGTCGCAGTAGCGCGGATCCAGTTCCATCAGCCGCGCGATGCGGCCGTTCATCTCGGCGGCGATCAGCGTGGTGCCGGACCCGCCGAAGCTGTCGAGCACGATATCGCCGCCCTTGGTGTTGTTGAGCATCTGGTATTCGAACAGCGCGACCGGTTTCATGGTCGGGTGCTCGCCATTGCGCGAGGGCTTGTCGAACTTGAGGATGGTCGTCTGCTTGCGGTCGCTGGCCCACAGGTGCCCGGCGCCGTCCTTCCAGCCATAAAGGCAGGGTTCGTGCTGCCAGTGATAATCCTGCCGGCCCAGTGCCAGAGATGATTTCTCCCAGATCAGGCATTGGCGGATCTTCCAACCGGCATCGATCGCCGCGCCCCGGAAATTGTAGCCCTCGCTGTCGGCGTGCCAGATGTAAAACACCGCGCCCGGTTTCATCACCGTGCTGGCCGTGACATAGGCATCGCGCAGGAACTGACGAAACTCGTCGTCAGCCATGTTGTCGTTCTGGATGGTCAGCTTGTCCTTGGTGCCGCCCTCATAGGCAACATTGTACGGCGGATCGGTGAGCCACATGTCGACCATCTGACCGGCGGTCAGCTTTTCCATGTCATCGACACTGGTGCTGTCGCCGCACATCAGCCGGTGCTTGCCCAGCAGCCAGACGTCGCCCGGGCAACTCACCGGAATTTCCGGAGGGTTGGGAGCCTCGTCGGGATCGGTCTGGCCCTCGGTTTTTACCGCAGTCAGCGCAGCCAGCTCGTCATCGGAAAAGCCGGTGAGCCCCAAATCGAAGTCGAAGGCCTGCAAATCGGTCAGTTCGACACGAAGCAATTCCGCGTCCCAGCCAGCGTTCAGCGCCAGTTTGTTGTCGGCCAGCACATAGGCCCGCTTCCGGGCTTCGGTCCAACCTGCCGCGACCATGACCGGGATCTCGGTCAAGCCCAGCTTGCGCGCCGCCAGCACTCGTCCGTGGCCTGCGATCAGGCCGCCATCTTCATCGACGAGCACCGGCACCGTCCAGCCCCATTCGCGGATGCTGGCGGCGATCTGGGCCACCTGTTCCTCGCTGTGGGTCCGAGCATTGCGGGCATAGGGCACCAGTGCCGAGACGCTCTTGCGCTCGACCTTGTCTGCCGGCCAATCCATCATGTGACCCCCGGTCGCTAACTCGCGGTCGTGAAAAGTTTGGGCCAGGCGCGGTTTCCCCTCCCAAGGCCCCAGAGTTTCGACTTCCCCCCGGGGGGATCAGCCGATCGGCCAGCCATCGAGCCCAGTGCCGACCGTGCGACGCAGCCCGAACTGCTCGGCCGTGCGGGTGCGGTGGCACTCGGCGCAGAGGCAGCGGATGTTGCTGTCATCGTCGCTGCCACCCTTGGTGAGCGGAACGATGTGGTCGGGGACGGTGGCCTCGCGGACGATGCCCCTGGCAGCGCAGTCCCGGCAGAGCGGTTCGGCACGTAATCGTCGCAGACGCTGCGCAACTGCGCGACGTCCCCGTTGCCGTTCAGCCATGCACAACGCCTGCAACGAGAAGCGCCCGGAAACCGTCAGGCCCCGGGCGCAATTCGCATCTCTATATTTCGGAAGCTACAGCAACGACCAAGATTGGTCAATGAAAATCCAACAATACTATAATAGATTCAGTTTGTTACTTCACTTGATGGGCGGGTTAATCTGATCACGAACTGTCACTGCCGATGCGGAACAACCGGCACAAGGCGTCAAGGCCGTGACAGAGGTTCCGCAGGTCAGCCTGTCCCCACATTGTGGCGTCGGTCTCGTAGCACGCAATCGCATGCACGAGGATGCTCGGCTTGCGCCCCGACGACGCCGGTGCATCGCTGTCTGAGGTCCTGACCATCAGAATTGCTGCTGCTGCCCGCCGGCGGACCTTTTCCACAAACTCGGGTTCGTGCACGTTCGTGTTCTGGCCGAAAATGCCTTCATCCAGCATCAACCCAGCAGCGGAATGCGGGTGGATCCGCGGTAGCCCCATGACCCCGCGGTTGCGCGCCATGAGATCCCCGTACAATTCACCTGCGGCCAACTGCTCTGCTGTGATGGCCCCTGCAAACGCCAGCCGTCCCAGCGCCGTACCCAGCCGCTCATCTTTGGCCTGCCTGGCCGTCACACCGTAATGGCGCTGACGAGCCTCAAGCACGGTCGCGGTCGCCTCGCGCTGGGTTTCGGCTTTCCCGGGCTGGACCAGTTTACCGGATGGATGGCGGCGGCCCGCCTTGCGCTTACGACCGCGAGCCACGGATAATCTCCGGAATGAGCGCCGCATAGCCGATCACGTCGATCGGACCGTCAGCATAGTTGGGGTCGTGGGCGAGCCGTGCCAGCTTCAGGTCGATCATGCACAGCGCAACCTGCTGCGCCGTCACGGGCGTGCCCAGGGTGATCGACCAGCGCCGGGCGATGGCCTCCATCTGGGTTTTGGGATCGCCGTAGGCAGCGCCGCGATCTTCCAGTACCTGCGCCACGCGCTTCAGCAAACCGGCCGCGCTCACCGGACACCTCCACGGGTCTCGATAGCCCAGAGCAGGATGGCGATGGCATCAGCCTCGTTGTCGTCGGCAGGCGCAAAGCCCTGTGTCTGGACGGCCGCGATGACAGCCGCCTTGTCGGCATTGCCCTTGCCGGCGATGAACCGCTTGATCGTGCCGACAGGAACGCCCTGATACGCAACCAGATGTTCCTCGCACCATGCGGTCAGCACGGCCAACAGCCCGCCATAGACATGGGCTGCATCGGTGCCGACGTGGCGACGCACTTCCTCGAAGTAGATCGCCTTGATGGGGCCGGCATCGAGATCCAGCTGCTCGAGCCAGCGACGGAAGCGCAGATAGCGCATGCCGCCACCGTCGTAGCGGGTGTGCTTCAGCGACACCGTCCCGGTGCTGATGTGGCCGTCGGGCGACCGGAAGGCCCAGCCGGTACTGGTGCCGAGATCGAGGGCAAGGACAGCCCCGTGACGGATAGTGACGGATGTGACGGGTTCCCTATTATCACCTCCAGAGGCGCGCGCGTGTGCGCGTGTAACGCTTATAAGGGGACGATCCGTCACATCCGTCACCGATGTTGATTTTGCTGGCATTTTTCAAAACTCCATCGGGCTGGTCTGGGGTTGGGCCTGACGCAGTGCGAGCCCCCGGAAACCTCGGGCTTTGCTGGTGTTGGCGCGCGCAAATCCGCGATTGGCGAGGGTCTCGGAGAACCGCTTGTTCGATCCGGGGAATTCGCCGTTCGCATCCGCCCAGCTCTTCCAGTCAGCGTAGAGCCGCTGGGAGGTGTCCTGCAGATGCGCAGCTTGGTCGCAGCGCTCCTCGAGCCACCGCCCCAGAGCATCCTCGGCCTCAAAATATTCCTCGGTGGCGGCAAGGACCGATGCGGGCGGTTTCAGACCTGTCCGCTGCCATTCCAGACAGCCCTGCAGCGCCCATGCGAGAATGCCGTCGCGTTCCGCCAGGAGCCGATCCGGCAGACGCTTGTCGCGTTTGTGGGCCGGAATAGTCACCGTGAACGGGATCATGTGCAGGCGCCGCCGCATTGCCTCGTCGACATTGCGGATCGATGGCTTGTGGTTGCCGACCACCAGCAGCTTGAACTGGGGCATGAACTCGAAGAAATCCTGCCGCATGAACCGGGCGGTGATCTTGTCGCCGCCGGTTAATGCCTTCAGCTTGCTCTCGGCCCAGCGGCTGCCCTGTTCAGTTTCGATGGCGGAGACGACCCGCGCGCCCCGCAGGCCCGCCATATCAGTCGGGTGGCGATCGCCGTGGCTCGCCATGAACATGTCCATCGCTGCGACCGTTGCGTAATCACCCGTTATCGCAGTCAGGGTGTTGGCGAACACCGACTTGCCGTTGGCGCCCGTGCCATAGAGGAAAAACAGGGCATGCTCGGTCGTGACACCGGTCAAGCAGTAGCCCGCCATGCGCTGAAGGTAGCGCTGCAGTTCGACATCGCCGCCGGTGACGGTATCAAGGAACTCCAGCCAGACCGGACAATCTCCCTGCGGTGACGCGCTGGTGATCTTGGTCATGTAGGCCGGGCGGTCATGCGAGCCGAGAAGCCCGGATTGGAGATCGACGATCCCTGCCGGCGTGTTCAGCGCCCAGGGGTTGCGATCCCAGACCTCGGTGGTCTCGGCATGGCGGCGATCCGCCCGAGCGATACGTTCGACGGCTGCAATAGTGGATGCCGACGACAGCTTGGCTTTCAGCTTGGCGCTCGCCGCCTTGCGGGCTGCTGCCCGGCAGATCTGCCGCGACAGGTCATAGGCCTGCAGCGTGTCCTCCTTCCGCCAGACCGTGCCCGACCAGTTCAGCCACTGACCCCAGGCCGCGACGTATCGCCAATCCTCCGCATGCTGGTCGGTGAACGCCTCAGCCAAGGCATCTTCGGTCAACTGGACTGGAGCCGAACTCCCGCCGCTGTGGCCGCCACCTTGGGGTGGTCCGCTACCGGGATCTGCATCAAGATAGTCCTCGCCGTAGTTGGCGCTGTCGAGCTTCCATATCTTCTCGGCCTCGTGCCGAAGGCGCGATTCCTCCCAGGGCGGATCGATGCGGGCGCTGTTGTAATCGACAATTTCAGCCCACGCTTGGGCCGCGGTAACATGGCCTTCGCGGCACCGACGGATCCAGTAACCAATGATCCGCGACAGGGCCTCGAAGCGGGTGGTGCCGTCAACGCCGCCTTCGCGGACAACATGGCTGAACAGCTCAGTCACCGCTCCGGAAGTCACGCCAGCGTTGTTGAAATCGAGATCTGACGGAACTTCCCCCTCTAGCGGAGGCATGGCCATCACAGCTTCGACCAGGTCGCCGAGATCATGATCCCGCGTCCGGCAGTGGAGGATTTCAACCAGCCGCTGCGTGCCGGATTTTGCGTGTACAGAACCTGCCACCCGGATCGGCTGGTGCGGCGAGCGGAACGATGGGTCACCGCCAACCTTGCAGGCAATCATGTGCCGGGCACGGCAGACGGTGGTTATATCATCGCCCTCGGCCGGTTCGGACAGTCGCCAGTAGAGGTGCAGCTTGCGCTGGCCCTCTGGCGTGATGCCGCCCGATGCAACCTCGAGACTGGGTTCACCCAAATACCGCGCCAGGTGATCTCGTTTGGCGCCGATGTCGCCATGATCGAGATCGACCAGCACCACCTGGGTCTGGGCAATATGCTCGGCCTTGGCTTCACCAGCCGCCAGCACAGTCCCCGGGACCACGAACAGGGCCATGCCATTGTCGGCCGCCCAGCTGGCCTGGACCGCCAGCTTCCCCGCCAATTCGGCATCGTTTTCCATGAAAGGGGTGTGAGGCATGTGATCGCCGCCGCCTTTTTCGGCAAGCGCGCGGACGGGGACGAAATGCTCGCAATAGCCCAACACCATGTCGGTGAAGGTCGCGATCATTGCGGCGTCTGGTTTGACGGGCGGCTGTACCGCTTCGTTGTCAGCCGCCATCATGACCAGCACCGCTGCTTCCAGTCACACCACGTGCATTCGAAATGATCGGGATCAGCCGCGACGCGTGGGAGCCATTCACCGGCGTCGCATGCCTGCAGGATCCGCACGGCCTTATCGCTGCAGGCCTGCGCCAACGCGCCGTTGAACGGCACCAGCTCATGCCAGAGCTCGCAGGTGTCCTTGTTGATCGCGGTGAATACGGCCGGATGGTCCGTGAGGCCGAGATAGGCTTGGTAGAGCGCGATTTGCGCAGCGTAGACGGGCTTCGAGACAGCCACTCCGCGCTTCACGATGTCTCGCCAGTTCTTCGCGTTGGCGGACTTGCACTCCCACAACGCCGGGACGGCCAGGTCGTCCGGACCTGCCACGATGACGCCATCGATGTGCCCCCGAACCCGGCCGTCCGCGACGGCAAATCCGAACTGGTCGCCCGATGAATTGCGCGTGCGCAGGTCGTATCCGGCCTTAGTCAGCCAGTCGACAGCAAGGTCCTCGAACACGTGGCCCACCGCGAAAATCCGCAGGGTCTTGCCATTGAACTCCCGTTCGGGATCGCGCGGGACCTTCAGATATTCATACTGCAGCTTACGGGCGCAGCTTTCGCCAAGCCTGCTGCCGCCAAGGTATGCCCGCGGTTCGCGCGTGCTGTTTTCCAAGGTGAGCGCGGTGTCGATCCGGGCGTTCACCACATCGACGAACTGGGGAGGTTTCTCCCGGTGGTTGAAATCGAGCGGGTCCATCAGAACGGCACCTCCGGTGCGCTCTCCCACATCGACCGCTGGAAGCCGTCGACGGCTGCTTCGGCAAGGGCGGCCGCCTGTTGGTCGGTCAGTTCGTTGAAGCGCCGGTGCCAGCCGATCCCAGCCATTGCGCTGCCCATGCTTTTCATCGCGGCGATGAGGGCCGCGCGTTCGCGATCGCCGGGATTATCCATGGCCGGCCATCCCGGTCAGGACCACCAGCGTTAGGGTGGGCAAATGATTCGCTGCTGCGACGGCTCCGACCACCAGAATGGTCGGGTCTGTGGAGCGATTTATGTGGATAGCCAGTTGATAGCTGGCGACCCGGGATCGGACACGTAGTCCGCTAAAAATCCTCAGAAAACGGTGCATTTGACAGGACTCCAGATGGTCCTGTCACTTACCGGCGCGCCCTTTGGACTGTCGGGAGAACAGAAAAGGAACTTACCCCCTTGGCAAGTGCATCACGGGCGATAAATTTGTTGGTGACGCCATCCCCCAAACAGCCCGGAGCCTACATGCCGACATTCAATCCTCGTCTATTCACCAAAGCCGATCGCCTGAAGAACATCTCGGCCGCCAACCTTGTGGCTCTATTCAGTCCGTGGTCCGAGTATCTAGCCGGGCGCGGTGTCGAACTGATCGACGACGAGGATGAGTTTCCGTTCGACCGGCTGAGCAGCGTGTTGATGACGCCGACCGACGAAACCCCGACCGAACTGGTCGATGCGCTCTATTTCATCCACGAATCCGCTAGCGATCTGCGGATCGAGGACCTGCTCAATATGGCGCGGACAAACGGGCTCGATCTGGCGCACAGCGACGACGCGACACCGGCCGACGTGGCTGTGCAAATCTGGCTCCTGCGTCCGGATCTGCTTCGTGATTCCCATAACCGTGCCGTTGTCTTCAATCAGAAGAAGTTCGAATATTTCAGCGGACGCACGGCAGAACCGCAGCCGTTCCCCGAGGTGTCAGAGGGCCAGACTCTCGAAATCCAGGCCACTTTCGACGAATGGTTCTCCAGCAAGCGCAAAGGGCGAGGCACGCGGTTCCTGACCTTTCGCCGCGATCATCGGGTCTGGATGCTCGTCCGCCACGGTCTTCCTATGCGGCGGGAAGGCAAACATCAGGATAGCGGCGAAACCGCGACCGAACTCTATCGCCCCCAGCAGCATGACGTTCTGGTCTACGATGAAAATAGTGGTGAGATCGGGGTCCACACTTCGACCAAGGGTGAGACGGATCTTTACCTGCATACTCTGGGGTTTGTCCTCTTCAACGACCCGGACCATTTCGGGAAAGGCGCCAAATACAACTTCGACCCGCTCCTCAATCATGGTCCCGATGCTCTTGCCTGTGACGATATCGAGGGGATCGATCGCGTTGTTCTGGTCGAAGTGCAGAAATATTGGGGCGGGTTTGCCGAACGGGAAATTCGCAAGGCTGATGACATTTTTGCCGCTTTCGCCGACAAATGGCCTGAACGGCTGCGGAGCGGAAAGATCACGAGCGTCGGTTTCAAGGTACGGTTTGCCAATTCGTCGAAGGACAGGTCGGTCACGATCCGGTTGCCCAACATTGCCCGTTACGACCGGGACGATGATAGCGATCTGATCGAACAGTGGCTTGCTGCTCGTGGATTCTGCTCGGCAGGAGATGAATGATCACGGTGCGGAAACTAACCAACTTCTGGGAAACGCTCGACATGCTGACGGATATGGGCATGCCCGCCATCAGCTGGCGTGGTGGTCATCCCGGCGAATGGGAGGTTGTAAGGCCGCTACTGGTCAACACAGGCCGACGTGCAGCCTCGGTTGATTGTCCGTCCGGTGCCGGAGAATTTTGCCCCCGCAAGGTCATCGAATTGTCCGGTGGCCGGATGATCGCGGAATGCCAGGATATCCCGGCGGTCTGCGATACCCTTGAGGTTACGCTCGCGGACATCCAAATGCAGCGTGTCGATCGCGCGAAATTTGCCGCGATGATCTGCGATACGCTGAACCTCACGCCTGCGCAGCAAAAGCCGCTTCCAGGGGGGCTGTTTGCGATCGGCAGCCGCGGCGTCGTGGCGGGCCGCAGCGTCACCGTGTTCGGCCTTTTCCAAGGTGGTAGTCAGCCAGAAAGGGGGCTGGCGGTATTCGATCTGCTGCAGGAAGTGGCTCAACCACAGCTGCTTCTGGTGCCGACAGCGCACACCCTGTCCGAGGACCAGAAACGACATCTGGCCCGCATCGGCACCGAGTATCGGGCCCTCGATGATGCTCTCTTGGCGGACGATGCCCACAATGTTTGTGCGGCTGCCGTTGTAACGGATCTGCTGGCCAAGATGGAGAACGCCATCAGCCAGTCTTTGCAAAGCCCTGCCTCTGAATTGCTCTGGCAGCTGCCCCCCGATGCTACATGGCCCAAGATGAAGATCGTTTTTCAGTCTGACGAAGTGATCAACATAACCTACGGTGGCGATACGAAACGATTTGAACCCGCCCAGCTGGGCATGACGAAAGCCAATAGCGGCAAGCCCACCAATCAATGGGTGATGCTAAAGGCCATCGCGATCGGGCGCGGGACAATCCCTTTTCCCTCCGAGGCAAAACTGCAGAAACAAAAGCAGGCGCTCTCCAAAAAGCTGATCGCAGCATTCGGCATCAAGGATGACCCGATTGAGGTCAGAGACGGTTCCTACGTCGCGCTTTACGTCACGAACGCCGATGGCCTGAAGCAGGGACGTCAAGGCGCACACCAACGAAATTTCGTTGACGACGACTGACTTTTTTCGAGTTTTTTCTTGCCAACCCAACCGCCGGAAACCGCCATTTTCCGGCGGTTTTTCTTTGTCTGAAGCAGCCGAAATTGGGGCCTCAACGAAATTTCGCCGTCACCAGCATTCCAGCCTTCGAGCTGGTCCGCTGGATCAAGGCGAAACCCCGTGGAGTATCAGAACCGTTACGATGGAGTCCCATCACGAGTAGTGCGAAATATCCGGCATCATGCCCGCAGGCTGGCCCGCAGTGGCCGTTTGCCAGGCATGGATCAGGCCGACATCGAGCAGGAGCTGATGCTCGATCTCCTGCAGCGGCAGGTCCATTTTGACCCGGCGCGCGCGTCATTCGAAACCTTCGCAGACCGCATCATCAACCACCGTGTCGCATCGCTGATGGCCCCCACCGCACGGTTGCGCGCCGAGCGGATCATGATTTCCATCGACGTGCATCTGTCGGCCGACGGCGACGAAGATGCCGAAACGATGGGCGCCAGCATCCCAGAAGCCGACGGACTGTACGCCGAGCCGTACCTGCCTGCTGAAATCCGCATCGGCCTGGCGCGCGATGTCGGCCGGTTTCTGGGCAGCCTGTCTCCGGTGCTGCGTCGCTACGCCGGTATTTTCGCCGCCGACAATGTCAGCGCCGCCGCCCGTGACGCCGGTCTGCACCGTTCCACCATCTACGAGCGGATGCACCAGTTGCGCGCGGACGCCGCGGTCGCGGGTTTGCAGGAATATCTGGGCGGCATCCCGACAGTTCATTCCGCCCGCCGGTAGGTGACCAGCAGAGGACGACGGCAAGCGCCGGTCGCCACCTCGCAAGATCATGCCGGGCCTTCGGGCGAATAGAACACCCCCTCGGGGGAATAACCCGACCGCGTGCTCCAGGGCGGCGTCGGGCCCGGCAGATGACTACCTGACGAACCCTGGTCCCTTTGACGAAACAAGGTGACCAACATGTTTACTCCGCCTCTCAAGCGCCTGCGCAAGTCCCTCTGGCTGCGCGATGTCCCTGAAATCCTGACCGTGCCCGCGATGGGTGATGACCCCGCAGCCTACATTCCTACCGAGGAAGCCACGCTCGACGAAGTGGCTTTCGCGGAAGTGGCGATCTCCCGTCAGGCCAGCGCTCTCAACAGCATCGCTTACGGGCTGGCGGAAATCGTCAAACGTGCCCGGCGCCAGGGCGCCCATGGCTACGACAATGCGGTCGCGGCCGCCCTGCGTGATCTGGAGAGCGGCAAGTGAGCGCCGCCTTCAGCAGCGCCCCGCTGCAGATCATCACCGCCGACGAACGGATGCGCGAGCGCCGCGGGATCAAGGGCGTGCTGACCGGCATCTCCGGGATCGGCAAGACCTCCCAGCTCTGGACTCTCAACCCGGACACCACGCTGTTCATCAACCTCGAGGCGGGTGAACTGGCCGTGCAGGGCTGGCCCGGCGATGAGATCCGGATCCGCGACTGGAATCGCGCGCGGGATCTGGCCTGCTGGATCGGCGGCCCCAATCCCGCGATGCGCGACGATCAGACCTACAGCCGGGCCGACTATGCCCGGGTGTGTAATGCCTTCGGTCCGCCGAACATCCTCGACAAGTACGACACGATCTTCGTCGACAGCATCACGGTCGCCTCGCGCCTTTGCATGCAATGGGCAAAGGGGCAGCCGCAGGCCATGTCCGATCGCAGCGGCAAGGCCGATATGCGCGGGGCCTACGGCTTGCTCGGTCAGGAGATGATCGGGTGGTTGACCCACCTCCAGCACACGCCGGACAAGAATGTCTGGCTCGTCGGTCTGCTCGACAAGCGGCTGGATGATTTCAACCGGCCGTATTTCTCGCTGCAGATCGAGGGCAGCAAGACCGGCCTGGAACTGCCTGGCATCGTCGACGAGATCGTGACCCTGGCGGACATCCGTCCGGCCGAAGGTGCACCGTACCGGGCTTTCGTCTGCACGACCCTCAACGAGTTCGGCTTTCCAGCCAAGGACCGGTCCGGCCGCCTGACCGCGATCGAGCCGGCCCACCTGGGTCGCCTGATGGACAAGATCCGTGGCCCGCTCGCTGGCCCGCCGGCAGCCCGGCTCGATTTCGAACTCCCCACCAATCCTGACACCACGCAGCCCGGAGCCTGACACCATGACCGATATGGATTTCAACACCGCCGACACCCAGGACTCGGCCTTCGCCCTCATTCCGGCCAACACACTCGCCAAGGTCTGCCTGACCATCCGCCCCGGCGGTGCAGGCCCCGAAGGCTGGCTGACCCAGAGCCGCAGCAGTTCCGCCCTTTATCTCAACAGCGAGGCGGTCATCGCTGATGGCCCGAATGCGCGTCGCCGCATTTACACCCGCATCGGGTTTCGCGGCCGCAATGCCGGTACGGGTGCCGAAGACACCTATGCCAACCGGGGGCGCGCGTTGCTGCGCGGCATCCTCGAATCCGCGCATGGTGTCCGCTCTGACGACACCTCCGAACAGGCCCGCGCCAAGCGCAGCATCCGCAGCTTCGGTGACATGAGCGGGCTGACGTTCATCGCCAAGATTGGCATCGAGCGCGACAAGAACGATCCGAATGATCAGGGCCGCAACGTAATCGTTGCCGCCATCGGCCCCCAGCATCCCGAATACGCGGCCCTCATGGGCACCGCGCCCGCCGCCTATGCCGCAGCGCCTGCAACGGCTCCTGCCACGTCGCCCAACACTTCCCCGAACGGCAACGCGCCGTTCTGGGCCCAGTAACGGGAGCAATCACCATGATCCCCAGGGACTACCAGCGGGCGGCAGTTGATGCCGCCCGGTCGCGGACGGCTGCCCATGGCAATACCATCCTGATGCTGCCCACCGGCGCCGGCAAGACGGCCGTGGCCGGGTTCTATATCGGCGAAGAGGTCGAAGCCGAACGCAATGCCCGGGTGCTGGTGCTCCAGCATACGGATGAGCTGGTCCAGCAGAACCTTGCCGCCATCACGGGCATTACGGGCCTGCGGTCGTCGATCGTCAAAGCCTCCCAGAACGACTGGTCCGGGCAGCTCATTTTCGGCAGCGTCCAGACCCTCGCGCGGGCTGGCCGCCGCGCCGATCTTGGGCATGTCTCTCACCTGATTATCGACGAATGCCACCGCGCCGCAGCTTCCGGCTACCTCGACATCGTCAGGGACATTCGTCGGATCAATCCCGACGTGAAGATCCTCGGACTGTCGGCAACGCCCAGTCGCGGTGATGGCCGGTCGCTCCGCCAGACCTTCGACAACATCGGCTATCAGCTGAAAATCGGCACGCTGATTGCACGCGGCATTCTTGTCCCGCCCAGGACCTACACCATGGATCTGGGCGTGAACGACGAGCTCGCCGGGATCAATTCCATGGCTGGTGACTTCGACATGCGCCAAGCCGACAAGGTGCTGAACCGGTCAGTGCTCAATGACGCAGTGGTGCAGCACTGGCGCGAGAAGGCCGGTGACCGGCGCAGCATCTTCTTCTGCTCCACTGTCGATCATGCTGACGCCGTGGCCGCCGCCTTCCGCTCTGCGGGAATCACTGCCGAGACCATCTCGGGCGACATGGCCGGCGCCGACCGCGCCGATCTCATTGCCCGCTTTGATCGCGGCGAAGTACAGGTCCTGACGAACTGCATGGTGCTGACCGAAGGGTTCGACAGCCAGCCAGTCGGGTGCATCGGCATCCTGCGGCCAATGCTGCACAAGGGCACCTTCATTCAGGCCATCGGGCGCGGGCTGCGCAAGGTCGACCCCCAGCGCTATCCCGGCATCATCAAGACCGACTGCGTCATTCTCGACTTTGCCGGCGCGGCGATCCGTCATGGCTGCCTCGAACAGGAAATCTCGCTCGACGATGATGACGGACAGCCCGGAGAAGCGCCCTACAAGTCCTGTCCTGACTGTCAGGCGGAAATCCCGCTGGGCGCAGGAGAATGTCCTTTCTGCGGGCACACCTTCGCCCGCGAAGTTGGCGAAAAGCGCCTTCTGACCGACTTCGATCTGCTCGAAATCGATCTGCTCAACCAGTCTCCGTTCCAGTGGTGCGATATCCGGGGTGATGGGGAGTCGCTGATCGCGAGCGGCTTCGATGCCTGGGCCGGTGTTTTCCACGATGGCACCTTGTGGCACGCACTCGGCGGACCGAAGGCCGGTGCGCCGCGCAAGATCGCGATCGGCACTCGTGTCCAGGCGCTGGCGGAAGCGGATGATTTTCTGCGCTCGGCCGAAAGCAGCCTGGCAGCGGCCAAGAGCCGGCGTTGGCTGAAGGAGCCGGCATCCGCAAAGCAGCTCGGCTGCCTGCGCCGGGCCGGGATCGAGGTGTCGCCGATGGACTTCGGCTATTCCAAATACGACGCCAACTGCCAGCTGAAGTTCCACTGGAACCGTGATGCCATCATTCGGCTGGTATCCGGAGCACAGCCGAGGGTCGCGGCATGAGCAGAGGAAACGGCATCTGTCCGTCCACGATGACCGCCGAGGCTCGCATCGCCGAGTTGGGGCGCATCGTTGCCGCCGGCGTCCTGCGCCTGCGCGAACAGTCCAGTTCTATATCTGCCCACGGTGGAGATAGTTCACTCGCAATCTCGCCGGCCAAGAGCGTCAGTCGTCCCCGGGCAAAGGCCCGGAACGGAGGACGATAATGCAAAAACAGGATGACAAAGCGCAGGTGCTGGCCCGGCTGGCGGCGCTGAAGGAGATGTCGGTCAAACAGCTGAAGGCCGAATGGGCAAAGCTGTTCGAGACAGAAGCGCCCAACAACAGCCGCTCGTTCCTCGAGCAACGGCTGGCCTACCGGATCCAGGAGCTGACCTTCGGCGGCCTGTCGAAGCCGGTGCGCCAGCTGCTCGATGCCTTGGCCGACGAGGTCGAGGGCAAGAAGGTGCGGAAGTCGGTCATCGCCGACCCGCGCAACCCGGTGATCGGCACCCGACTGGTGCGGGAATGGGACGGGACTGAGCACGTCATCACCGTGCTGAAGGACGGGTTCGACTGGCAGGGTCGCCGTTACAAATCGCTGTCGGCGATCGCCCGGGACATCACCGGCACCCAGTGGAACGGCTACCGCTTCTTTGGCCTGCGGGAACGGAAGGACGCAGCATGACCGATACGGCACCCCGGCGGCGCCTGCGCTGCGCCGTCTACACCCGCAAGAGCTCCGAAGAGGGGCTCGATATGGAGTTCAACAGCCTCGACGCCCAGCGCGAGTCCTGCGAGGCCTACATTGCCAGCCAGCGTGCCGAAGGCTGGGCGTGCATGCGCGAACGCTACGATGACGGCGGGTATTCCGGCGGGTCGCTCGAACGCCCCGGTCTCAAGGCCCTGCTGGAAGACGTCGAGGCCGGTCTCGTCGACGTCATTGTCGTCTACAAGATCGACCGCCTGTCACGCTCGCTGATGGATTTTGCCAAGCTGGTCGAGGCGTTCGACCGCAACAACGTGACGTTTGTATCGGTGACGCAGGCGTTCAACACCACGACCAGCATGGGTCGGCTGACGCTGAACATCCTGCTGTCATTTGCCCAGTTCGAGCGCGAGGTCACCGGCGAACGGATCCGCGACAAGTTCGCTGCCAGCCGTGCAAAAGGCATGTGGATGGGCGGGTTCGTGCCGATGGGTTACGATGTCGTTGATCGGAAGCTGGTCATCAACGAGGCCGAAGCCGCCACGATCCGGCACATGTTCCAGCGCTTTGTCGAACTGGGATCGGCGACCCTGCTGACCCGGGAACTGGTGGCGGGCGGCACCCTGAACAAGCGGGGCAAACTTATCGACAAGGGGTTCCTGTACAAGCTGTTCCGAAATCGACTCTATCTCGGCGAGGCCGTGCACAAGGGCACCAGCTATCCCGGCGAGCATCAGGCCATCATCACGCCTGAGCTGTGGGATCAGGTCCATGCCATCCTGCAGGAAAGTCCGCGCCAGCGGGCGGCCAACACCCGCACCCAGACCCCGGCGCTGCTCAAGGGACTGATTTTCACGGATCGCGGCATCGCCATGACACCGACGGTGACAAAAAAGGGTAGTCGGCATTACCGCTACTACACCTCGATGGATGCCATTCGGAACCGGGCGTGTGAGGGCCGCGACAGCTTTGTCCGATTGAATGCCGGCATGGTGGAAGCAGCCGTAGTCCAACACATCCGGTCGCTGCTGCGCACGCCGGAAATCGCGGCGCGGGCGATGGAGGCAGCACGCCGGAACGATCCGGACATCGACGAGCAGGACGTGGTCACCGCCTTGTCGGGCTTTGATAGTCTCTGGGAATCGCTGTTCCCGGCCGAGCAGGCCCGGATCGCCCGGCTGCTGATTGAGCGGGTCACGGTCAGCGCCGACGGCCTTGCGGTCGATCTGCGCACCGAAGGTCTCGGGTCGGTGATCCGGGAAATGGTCACCCCCGAACGGAGACAAGCAGCATGAGCGCATCCACCACCATGCGGGTGTTCATCCCGCTCACCATTCGCAAGCGCAACGGACGGCCGAAGATCGTGCCGCCAGCCGACTTGGTGCCCGACACCGGCGGCGGGATCGACCCGCACGTGCTGAAGGCGGTCGCGAGAGCGTGGAGCTGGCGGCGGAAGCTGGAAAGCGGGGCAGTTTCCACATTGTCGGATATCGCCGAGGCCGAAGGCGTCACGCCCGCGTTCATCAGGCGCACGATGAAGCTGGCCTATCTGGCCCCGGCTGTGCTGGAGCAGATCCTGATTGCGCGAAGGTCACCGTCGGTGTCTCTGAAGGATATGTCGGCGATCGCGGAACAGCCTTGGGTGGTGCAAAAGGGAATCGTATTCTCGGCGGAATAGCTCTCGGCGCAATCTGGCGAGATTGTGGTCCGGTGGTATAGGGCAATGCCATGCCGCCCAAGTTCAAATCCCCGACTGAGAAAACCGTATGCGACCTGCTCGACAGATATGCATGCCCAGTTCCCTATCACGAAGTTCGTACGCGGTTTCTGGGTGGGATTGCCTCTCCGATCATAGAGTCGTCCCCGCTGCCGATTGTAGAAGGGCTTTGGGGCGGCGAATTTCCGCCCTTCGACTCAATTGAGGACCTGAACGAACTGATCGATGTGCTGGTCAATGGCTTGTGGAACAGCCTGACCAGGCACAATAGCCGCTCTGTCCCGTTCCGCTTGCAACGCCTTGCGCTGGAGCCATCAGCCCAGAATCTTGCCAGACTCTCCCAGGTCCGCCGGCAGGAACTCGAGGGCTTTGTCGAAGGCCTGTTTAATGGCCAAGACCGGGTAGACCTGCCGGAACGCGCTCACAGGGCGCTCGGGCACCTTGGGGAACTTCGCGCCATGATGGCTGGGATCGAAGATCTCGTGGCTCGCGATATCCAAGCAGAAAACCGAACTCAGCTGGAGACGACATTCAGGCACGTAAGCGAACTGACAAAGATCATGGAGGCCGAGATCCATGAGGCCGTGATGTCTTGCGCGCGAGCGCGGCGGCAGATGCTGGCGGGCATCGAACTGCCCCGGTCTTCCTTGCACTGATCGTCGCCATGCAATCCGAAGACCGCCTGCGACAAAAACTCCGCAAGATCGAGGCGCTTTACGCTGGTGCCTCCACGGCCGGCGAAAAGGCCGCTGCCGGCGCTGCGGCTGAACGCATCCGCAAACAATTTGAATCGGCCAGCCGGAACGAAAGCTCCGAGGAGTTCAAGTTTTCGATCCCAGATCCTTGGTCGCGCCAGCTCTTCATCGCCCTGTGCCGCCGCTACGGCGTCCGACCGTTCCGCTATCCGCGTATGCACCGCCAAACCGTTCTGATCCGCGCTCCCGCGAGTTTTGTGCAGCAGGTCCTGTGGCCCGAGTTTGAGGAGCTGAGCGATGCGCTGACCTCGCATCTTCTGGAAATCACCGAGAAGATCATCCGTGAGGAGGTGCACGAGGCAACCCAAGACGCGGATGAGGTCGCGGAGCCTCGGCGCTTGCGATGAACCACCCGGCTGCCCCAACGTCTGAAGTGCTCGTGGGCCATGTGGAACGGGTGACGTTCCATAGCGATGAAAGTGGCTTTTGCGTCCTGCGGGTCAAGGCACGCGGGCACCGCGACTTGGTCACGACCGTAGGGCATGCAGCGATGATTTCCGCCGGGGAATGGATCACCGCTTCGGGCGAATGGACCAATGATCGGAACCATGGCCTGCAGTTCCGGGCCCGGTTTCTGAAAACCTCGGAACCCTCCTCGATCGAGGGCATCGAGAAGTATCTCGGCTCCGGCATGATCCGCGGAATCGGCCCTGTTTACGCCAAGCGGCTCGTGAAGATGTTCGGCAAAGACGTATTCGATGTCATCGAAGCCACCCCCGAACGGCTGCGTGAGGTCCAGGGCATTGGCCCCATGCGCGCTGCCAAGATCACTGCGGCCTGGGCGGATCAGAAAGTCATTCGCGAGATCATGGTGTTCCTGCACAGCCATGGGGTCGGAACAGCGCGCGCCGTGCGCATCTTCAAGACCTACGGCGCCGATGCCGTTCAGGTGATGAGCGATAACCCTTATCGCCTGGCCAAAGATATCCGCGGGATCGGCTTTCGCACAGCCGACACGATCGCGGAGAAGCTGGGCGTCGAGAAGACGGCCATGGTACGGATTCGCGCTGGCATCTCCTTCGCCCTCACCGAGGCCATGGGCGAAGGGCACTGCGGACTGCCCGTGACCGAATTAAAACAGCTGGCTGCCAAGCTGCTCGAGGTTGATGGCGCGCTGATCGAGACGGCGCTGGCGCTGGAACTGGATGAACGGACGGTAGTGGCCGACACGGTCGGCGACATCGACTGCATCTTCCTTGGCGGGCTGTATCACGCCGAAAAGGCCATAGCAGACCGGTTAAGATCGCTGCTCAATGGACAGCTGCCGTGGGCTGCCATCGACACGGATAAGGCCCTGCCGTGGATTGAGGGGCGCACGGGCCTGACCCTTGCGCCCAGTCAAAGGGAAGCCGTGTCACTTGCCTTGCGATCCAAGGTAACAGTGATCACCGGCGGGCCCGGTGTCGGCAAGACCACCATCGTCAATTCCATCCTGCGCATCCTGGCGGCCAAGTCCGTCAATCTTCTTCTGTGCGCACCCACAGGGCGCGCCGCCAAGCGTATGACCGAGGCGACGGGCATGGAGGCCAAGACGATACATCGCCTTCTGGAATTCGACCCCAAGGCGTTCGGGTTCAAGCGCGGCGAAGACAACCCTCTCGAATGCGACCTGCTGGTCGTCGACGAAAGCTCGATGGTCGATGTCATGCTGATGCAGTCGCTGCTGAAGGCTGTGCCGGATACCGCCGCACTGTTGATCGTCGGCGACATCGACCAGTTGCCATCGGTCGGGCCTGGGCAGGTCTTGGCCGATATCATCCAGTCGCATGCTGTCCCGGTGGTCCGACTGACCGAGGTTTTCCGCCAGGCTGCCCAAAGCCGGATCATCACCACCGCGCACCAGATCAACCGCGGCCGCATCCCTGATTTGGGCAAAGTTGAAGGTGATACCGACTTCTACTTCATGCCGGCCGCTGATCCGGAGCAGGCCGTACCGCGGATCATCGATCTCGTCGGCAAGCACATCCCACGCAAGTTCGGGTTTGATCCTGTGCGCGAAGTCCAGGTGCTATGCCCCATGAACCGCGGCGGGGTTGGCGCGCGGTCGCTGAACATCGAGCTGCAGGCCGCGCTGAACCCCAATCCGACGGCCAAGGTGGAACGCTTTGGTTGGACCTTCGCCCCCGGTGACAAGGTCATGCAGATCGAGAACGACTACGACAAAGACGTCTTCAACGGCGACATTGGCTACATCCAGTCCGTCGACACCGACGACGGCGAACTGCTGGTCGACTTCGATGGCCGCGAGGTCAGCTATCAGTTCGGCGAACTCGACACGCTGGTCCCCGCCTATGCAGCGACGATCCACAAGAGCCAGGGCTCGGAATACCCCGCCGTCGTGATCCCGGTCATGACCCAGCATTACGCCATGCTGCAGCGGAATCTCCTCTACACCGGAGTGACTCGCGGAAAGAAGCTCGTGGTGCTGGTCGGCCAATCCAAGGCTATCGCCATCGCGGTCAAGAATGAGTCCGGGCGGCGGCGGTGGTCAAAACTCGATGAGTGGCTTCAGGCGGCCGAGGACGTCATACTGCGCTCCGCGTGATCAATCATTCGCAGGCTTGATGATGCGCTTGGCAGCCGCGTTGCGACGGGCAGCAATACGGCCAAGCGCAACCTCGATCGGGAACACGTCCAGTTCTTCGGGGTCATAGCCATCGAGCCATTCAACGACGTCCGCATGGTCTGGGTGCTTGGGGTCGACCCGTGCTTCAAGCATCTCGTAGAAACCGGGGATGCCGCCACAGTCCTCTGGCGGGCAGTCGCGCTCGCCGGCAATGAAGCGGGGATAGCCAGTTCCGGGCGCGCCTGCGCGGACATCGCTGACAACGAGGCTGTGCTCCCAGCTGTCGCCGAAATCGTAGATGTAGTCGATCCGGGTGGTGTCGCCTGTCAGCACATCACGCAAGCGAACCCGATCTGCCACCTTCCGGGGCGCGGTGCCAAAGTCCTCGTCCATCGGCAGGCCGTAGGTCTTCCCGTCGATCACCATCTCCCAGAGGTGATAATCGCACCAGCCCATCGAGACCTGAACAATGTCATGCAGCACCTTGAGGGTGATGGACGTGGGCACCTCGACTACCCGCCAGATCAGCGGATCGGACCCCCTGAGTTCGATGCGCAGGGTGGTGATTTCGGTGAAGCTGTCGATGGCGCTGCGGGTCGTCATGATGGGAACCATAGCAGACCGCGCGGCTTTTGGCTCATGCTGCGGGTAAATACCACCAGTTGCATTCCCGTTCGCCTGCCGAGATTGGGCGCAAAAGGTTCGGTTGAACGAAAGCCAGAAAACCTTGGATTTACGTCGTTTCTGGAGACCGAACCTTTTCAGCAGGGGTTCGGGTGAAAAGAGACAAAAGCCGATCGGAGACCGATTTCGACGTTTTCGGCAGTCTCTGAGGTTCGGTCGCGATCGGCAAAACCGCGCGGAAGCTGGGGATTTTCTGGCCCCATGAGGCCCATCTCATTGATTCGCATTGAGATTATGGCGGAGCGGGAGGGATTCGAACCCTCGATACGCTTTTGACGTATACTCACTTTCCAGGCGAGCGCCTTCGACCACTCGGCCACCGCTCCGCATGCGCTGAAAGGCGCTCCCTATCGCGGAGCGTCAAAAGAGGCAAGGGCATCGGCCTGACTTTATTCCAATCTGACGTTGGGTAAAAAAAGGGACGGCGGCGCGATAGGCGCATGCCCGCGAGTGTGACCGGAAACCACCGGAAAATGACAGCCATATTCAGCTGACCGCGGGTCGGCAGCAGGGAGTAAAACGGCACGCCCATTTCCGCCGCCTGGTCCAGGAAGTACCGCGGCGTTTTTTAGGTCGCGGCGCGGGCATCGATTTTGTAATGACCGGCAGGCGCTAGCTTGGTCGAGCTTCGCCATGCGGACAACCCGGTCATTTCAAAATGCGGACATCTAACCGCCTGCGCGGCAGCCCCGTGCCGCCGATGACCTTGCCGCCATGGAAGATGTCATAGTCGACGGCCATCCGCTGCTCCCGGCGATCTGCGCATCGCGGCGCTGGGCCGGGAGCGATAATCCAATAGAATAAAATCAGTGTGCGATGCTTAAGAGGCATCAGTCAGGCGGTCCGCCGTGCCCGAGCAGGGCAAGCGCGGTCGGCCTGCGGAAGTTACACTTGTCTATCCCTGGTCAGAACGGCACTTCATCGTCCAGATCATTGTCGAAATTCGGCCCGCCCGCGCTGCCGCGCCCGCTGCCCTGCGACGAGCGCCCCGCGCCGCCGCCGAAGTTTCCGCCGCCGCCGAAATCGTCATAGTCGCCGCCGCCAAAGCCGCTCGACCCGCCCGACCAGTCGCCGCCGGCCTGCGAGCGGCCACCGCCACCGCCCTGGCCGCCACCGCCCGGTGCGCCGTCCAGCATGGTCAGCACCGCACCCGGGCCTTGCAACACGACTTCCGTGGTGTAGCGGTCATTGCCCGATTGGTCCTGCCATTTGCGGGTGCGAAGCTGTCCCTCGACATAGATCTTCGATCCCTTGCGGAGGTAGCGTTCGGCCACGCCTGCCAGCCCTTCCGAAAAGATCGCCACATTATGCCATTCGGTGCGCTCCTTGCGCTCGCCCGAATTGCGGTCCTTCCAGCTTTCGGACGTGGCGATGCGGATGTTGCACACCTTGCCGCCATTCTGGAAGCTGCGGACTTCCGGGTCCGCGCCCAGATTGCCGACCAGAATGACCTTGTTCACCGAGCCCGCCATGATCCCTCCAAAGCGTCCAAAGCCCGTCCTTATAGAGCGCGGCGCGGCGGGGTAAAGCGCTCTATGACAGCCCGATGGCCGTTGCCGTCCAATATGTGGCCCCCGCCGCCAGATAGGCCAGCACGAACAGATATCCGACCATGAACAACGGCCATTTCCATCCATTGGTTTCCCGCCGCGTCACCGCTATGGTCGAAATGCATTGCGGCGCGAAAATGAACCACGCCAGGAAGGCGAGCGCGGTCGGCAGCGGCCACTTATCCTTCAGCCGGTCGCCCAGGCTCTGCTCCAGTTTCGCTTCATCGTCGCCTGCGTCGATGGAATAGACCGTGGCCAGCGCGGATACCGCCACCTCCCGCGCCGCCATTGCCGGGATCAACGCCAGGCTGATGTCGCGGTTGAAGCCTACCGGTTCCAGCACGACGTTGAGGCCTCCCGCGATCCGTCCGGCGATGCTGTGATCCACCTGGCTGGCGGGGCTGTCCTCCGGCACGCGGGGGAAGCTGAGCAGCACCCACAGGATGACGGTGGAGGCGAAAATGATCGTCCCCGCGCGCTTCAGGAAGATGACGGCGCGCTGCCACAGGCCCAGCACTATGTCCCGCGGACGCGGCCACTGATATTTCGGCATCTCCATCAGGAATCCGCCGCTCTGCCCCTTGGTGACGGTGCGGCGCAGCACCAGCGCCACCAGCATCGCCCCCACGATCCCCGCGACATAGAGCAGGAACAGCACCAACCCCTGCAAGCCGATGCCCAGACCCACATCCCGCGCCGGAATGAAAGCGCCGATGATGACGGCATAGACCGGCAGCCGCGCGGAACAGGTCATCAGCGGCGCGATGAGGATGGTCGTCAGCCGGTCCTTGGGATCGGAGATGGTCCGCGTCGCCATGATCCCGGGCACCGCGCAGGCAAAGGAGGAGAGGAGCGGGATGAAGGCCCGCCCCGACAACCCGACCTTCGCCATCAGCCCGTCCATCAGGAACGCGGCGCGGACCATATAGCCCGTCGCCTCCAGCATCAGGATGAAGAAGAAAAGGATCAGAATCTGCGGCAGGAACACCACCACCGACCCGACGCCGTTGATGACGCCATCCACCAGGAAGGATCGGACTATGCCGCCCGGCAAGGCGTCGGTCGCGGCATTGCTCGCGGCTTCCGCCCATCCCTCGATCATGGCGATGGGCGCTTCCGACCAGGCATAGACCGCCTGGAACATGACGAAGAGCAGGCCCAGCAGCAGCAGCAGCCCGAATACGGGATGCAGCGCCACCCGGTCCACCGCCGCCGTCAGCCGCCGCGACGGCGTTTCCCGCACGATGGCCGCCTGCGCGATCCGGCGCGCTTCGCTCCGTAGCGTGTCGAAATCGCGCCCTGCCGGAGAGGGACGCGCCTTCGGCGCCGCGTCGTCGATCAGCCCTTCCAGCGCGGTCCGTAGAGGCTCCAGCCCGCGCTTGCGCACCGCGACCGTGGGGATGACCGGCACGCCCAGTTCCCGCGACAGCACCTCCGCATCCAACTCCAGCCCATCGCGCGTCGCCAGGTCCACCATGTTGAGCGCCACCACGGTCGGCAGGCCCAGCGCAATCAGTTCCAGCGCGAACCGCAGATGATTGTCGAGATTGGAGGCGTCGACCACCACGACCAGCGCGTCGGGTCGCTTTTCGCTCCGCTGCTTGCCCAGCACCACGTCGCGCGTCACCTGCTCGTCGGGACTGGCGGGGGAAAGGCTGTAGGTGCCGGGCAGGTCGACCAGTTCCACCGGCCGCCCGTCGGACAGCGACAGCCGCCCGGCCTTGCGCTCCACGGTGACGCCCGGATAGTTGCCCAGCTTCTGCCGCGCCCCGGTCAGGGCGTTGAACAGAGCGCTTTTCCCGGCATTGGGATTGCCGACCAGCGCCACCAGCGGCAGCATGCTCATGCCGTCTCTCCTTCGGCGCCGGTGCGGACCGTGACGGCTTCGGCATGGTTGCGGCGCATCGCGATGGTCATGCGCCCGACCTTGCAGGCGATGGGTCCTCGCCCGAACAGACCGCCGCGGTGCAGCGCTTCCACGCTCGCGCCTTCGCACAGTCCGAATTCGCGCAGGCGCTGTCCCTCTGCCGCTGAAAGGGCATTCCAGTCAATCACATCCACATAGGCAGGCTGTCGCAGCGGCAGGTCGGTCAGGCGCAAGGGAAAGCTACTCGTCACAAGGTTTTGCGAGTGACTATCAATTACGATTGAAAAAGGCCAGCGCGAATCAGATCGCGGGATAACGCAGCCGCCCGATGAAGCGCGAAAGGCTCAACCTTTCGCCGCCGCCCACGCCCTTGAACCGGGCCTTGGTGCGTTCGAAGCGCATCACATCCTCTATGCGCCGGGCCAGGAAGGCGCGGCTTTCCGCATGGCCGTCGCTTTCGTCGTCAAGGAACACCAGCAGGGTCGCGGCATAGACTCCCGCCAGCGTCATGCGCTTGCTGTAATGGCTCAAGTCGGCAGCTTCGTCGCCCGCCGCGCGCCACATCATGTCGGCGGCGCGCCAGCCCAGCTTCGCGGCGCGGGGGCTGTTCCGCGGCATCGCCATGATCGCGACCGCGCGGCGCAGCGCCTCGCGATCGGGAGCCAGCAGGGCAAGGCGCGTTTCCACCAGAGCCGTGATCCGCGCGCGAATCGACATGGCGGCGAGCGAGGAGGACGGCAGCGCCTCCATCATCCGCGCGTCGATGCTGGCGAACCATGCGTCGATCATGTCCATCGGTCCATCGGCGAAGGCCAATCCGGCGATGTCCGCATCCACGCCCTTTTCGGCGGCGGCCATGGCGACCGCTTCGGGTTTCCAGCCGTCGAAGGCCGCATGGCGCGGCAGCAACGGGGCGAGCGCGCAGCGCACTTCGTCCAGGGTCATGTCTTGCGTGGTCATGCCGCCATATTAGAGCATTGGCGGGTCTTCCGCTAGGCGGCCCGTTTCGCGCCCCAGGGCAACCGCACGAGGATCAGCGCCACGGCGACCGCCGTCATGGCCAGCATGTCGGCCGCGCTCATCCCCTCGTTGAAGAGCAGCTTTCCGAAAATCGCGGACACGGCCGGCTGGATCATGAGGCTCAGCCCCAGAACCAGTGGGGAGAACCAGCCGATCGCATAGGTGAGCAGCCCCTGGCCGATCAGCTGGCTCGACAGGGCAAGGGCGATCAACGGCGTCCAGTCCGTCGGCATGAACCGTTCCCCCATCGCCAGCGCCGCGATCAGGAGCGCCCCCGCGCCCGTGAGACTGGAGACGGCGAGGATGGACCAGCTATCCAGCCGCTTCCGCCCATCCTGCACGCTCACCAGATAGCCTGTATAAAGCAGCCCCGCCAAAAGGCAGAGCAGGTCTCCCCGCAGATAGCGGGGCGAAAGCTCGTAGCTGCCGCCCATCAGGACGCCGCCGCCCGCTATCGCCAGCAGCAGGGCGAAGAGTTGCGGCCGATGCAGCGGCAGCCGCAGCACCAGCAGGCCCCACAAGGGCAGCGCCAGCGCGCTCACATTGCCGAACAGCGTGGCGTTGGCCACCTTCGTAAAATGGATGCCCAGATGCCAGACGGCAAGATCGGCGGCGAAGAACAGGCCCGCCACGATCATCAGGCTCCACTGCCTCCCGTCGAGCGCCGCGCCGCGCAGGCGGGGAAGGGCCAGCAGAAAGAGGAAAGGCACGGCCAGCGCCAGCCGCCAGAAGGCGGCCGCGACCGGCCCCACATCGCTCAGCCGGACCAGCACCGGCCCCATCGCCAGAAAGACATTTGCAAGGACCAGCGCGGGAAAGGCGAAGGCGGGCATAGGCTTTTGGAGAGGAGGGATGGAACTTGCCATGACGGCTCCCTAACCGTCCTGCACACCCATGTCCCGTTTCGAAACGGCCATTTTCTGACATTTGCGTCCACCGTCACCCTGAAACAAGTGCAGCATGACGACCGGTCATGGCGCAATCCGCCAAACCCTGCCTCAGGATTTGGGTGTGCAAACTTCATGACCGCCAGTCGAATCGGGCGGCGGCGTCATTTTTCGCAAGAATAGCGTTCGTTGAGCGCGACGCTGACAAGGACGGAGGCGGGGGCCTTGCGCTGGTCGGGATAGCGTTCCAGATAGGTGACGACGAGGCGGCGCACCTCTTCGCCCTTCATCTGGGCGGGCCAGCAATTGGGGCGGGCGCGGCCGAGGAACACGTCCTTCTTGATGCCGTCCACCGCGCCGACGATGTAGGCGGTGCAGGCCAGCGCATATTCGGGGGCCTTGTTCCGGCACTTGGCGAGCAGGGTGGCGCCGGTTTCGAACATGAACGCCTGTCCGGGCGCGGCATCGGGCGCCGCGAAGGCAGGCATCGCCGCCGCGCCGCACAGGGCGGCCGGGATCATCATCCACTGTCGGAACATGTGGCGAACATTATACTTTTACGCGTTGCTGTCCAGCCGGATCGGCGATGGACGGCAACGGTTCGTCGCAGGAATATTCTTGGTAAATGACTGATAAACAATGATTATAGGGAAAGGCGCCAGTCCCAGCGGAGCGGATCGCCGTCCATCACCTCCACGCCGCGCGCGATCAGGGCGTCGCGGATCCGGTCGGACAGGGCGAAGTCCTTGTCCTGGCGGGCGCTCTGGCGGCGGTCGAGGTCCGCTTCGATCTGGCCGGGCGCGATCTGTGCGGCCTTGGGCTGGAGGCGCAGGTCGGCGCGGGTCAGGCCGAGCAGGTCGAGGCCGAGCGCGGCGTCGAAGGCCGCGATCAGGCAGAGCTTTTCGTCGGCCGGCACCTTCTTCATCGCTATGGCTTCCTCCAGCAGGGGAAGGGCGCGGGGCGTCATCAGGTCGTCGCTGAGCGCGGCGTCGAACTGTTCGAGCAGGGGGATTAGCCGAGGATGCAGGTTCGCGCGCAGGAAATCGAGGCGCGGGGACTGCCATGTGACGCCCTCCGCGCGCGATTTCAGGCTCTCCACGCCCATGATGAGGCGCTTCAAGCGCGTGAGGGCCGCGCCGACGCCCTCCGCGCTGAATTCCAGCTCGCTGCGGTAATGCGCGCCAAGGCAGAGCAGGCGATAGGCGAGCGGATGCACGCCCGCGTCGATCAGGGAAAAGAGCGTGGTGAAGCCGCCCTTCGACTTGCTCATCTTGCCCTGGCGGTCGACGAGGAAGTTGTTGTGCATCCACCAGCGGGCGCCGGTGAAGCCCGCTGTCACGGCGTCGCCGCAGCAGGCCGAACGGAACGCCTGATTCTGGGCGATCTCATTGGGGTGGTGGATTTCGCGATGGTCGATGCCGCCGGTGTGGATGTCGAATGGCTGGCCGAGCCGCGCCTGGCTCATGACCGAGCATTCCAGGTGCCAGCCCGGCGCGCCCCTGCCCCAGGGGGAGTCCCATTCCATCTGGCGCTGCTCGCCGGGCGGGGACTTGCGCCAGATGGCGAAGTCGGACGGGTTGCGCTTGCCCGCGACGGGATCGATGCGGGCGTGGGCGGCGTCATCGCGGCCGCCGGCCAGCGCGCCATAATCGGGGACGGTGCTGCTGTCGAAATAGAGGCCGGTTTCCAGTTCGTAGCAGTGATGCGGGGCGATTTTCTGCGCGAAGGCTATCATCTGCGGGACGTAATCGGTCGCGACCGTCCATTCGGTCGGCTCCATGATGTTGAGCGCGGCGATATTGGATTTGAAGGCGTCGGTATAATGGGCCGCGATGTCCCATATGCTCTTTGCCTGCGCGCGGGCGGCGGCCTCCATCTTGTCGTCGCCTGCGTCCGCGTCGCTGGTCAGGTGGCCGACATCGGTGATGTTGATGATGTGCGTGACGGCAAGGCCCTTCCACAGCAGCGTGCGGCGCAGCGTGTCGGTGAAGACATACGCGCGCAGGTTGCCGAGATGGGCATAGTTATAGACCGTGGGACCGCAGCTATAGACGCGGGCATGACCCGGCTCGATCGGCGCGAACGGCTCGACCGTGCGGGTGACGCTGTTGAACAGGCGCAGCGGCGCGGCGATATGCTGGTCTTGGGACATGGCGAAGAGCCATGCGGCCAAGCGCGGCGGGCGTCAACGGGGGATCGGCAAGGCCGGCCGTTCGGGCGGCTGGCGGACGTTGCAGAGGCCCCTCTGGCATGACGGATATGGGATGGCGAAAAATGGCCGGAAGCGGGCGGGCAGGCATCCTCCTTTGTAACAAAGTGTTGCTTGCTGGAGCGCCCCTTGCGCTTCCCGCTTCGGTTCCCGATATGGCCTGTGCGGGCCGGGCCCCTCTGGCGGTTGGACATGTCCAGCCGTGATGTCGGACCGCATCGAGTGTGCTCGGTGCAGGTTCGGGGATTGCGATCCCCCTCCAATCCACCGAAGACCGCGCGCCGGGCCGCTCGATCCTGTAGAGACCTGAAGGATGGAGTTTTAACGCCGTGAACAATCCCGTTCGTATGCCGGGCTATGGCGCCAGCCAGACGGCGCAGACCGACGCCGGGCTGCGCGCGCACATGCTGGGCGTTTTCCGCAATATGGGTATCGGGCTGGTCGTCACCGGCCTCGTCGCCGCCTTTGTCGGCAACACGCCCGCGCTGGCCGCCGCGATCTTCGGCACGCCGCTCAAATGGGTGGCGATCTTCGCGCCGCTGGCGTTCGTGTTCTTTTTCAGCTTCCGCATCGACAGGATGACGACCGCAGGCGCGCGCATGGCGTTCTGGGCCTTTTCCGCCGTCATGGGCGTGTCGCTGGCCAGCGTCTTCCTGATCTTCACGGGCGGCAGCATCGCGCAAGCCTTCTTCTCCGCCGCCGTGATGTTCCTCGCCATGGCGCTGTGGGGCTATACGACGCAGCGCGACCTGACGAAGGTCGGCTCGTTCCTCATCATGGGCCTGATCGGCATCCTGGTCGCGAGCCTCATCAACCTGTTCATCGGGTCGTCGGCGATGGCGATGGTGATTTCGATCCTGGGCGTGGTGATCTTCACGGGCCTGACCGCCTGGGACACGCAGCGCATCAAGTCGGAATATTTCCATTATGCGGGACATGAGGTCGCCGAGAAGATGCAGGTCATGGGCGCGCTGTCGCTCTACCTGAACTTCGTCAACCTGTTCCAGATGCTGCTCCACCTGACCGGCGAGCGGGAATAAGCGAATGCGCGACGCACAGGCCGTGTCGGCCATGCTCTGCCCGGTCTGCCATGTCGGATTGGCGATGACGGACCGGCAGGGGGTGGAAATCGACTATTGCCCGCAATGCCGGGGCGTGTGGCTGGACCGGGGCGAACTGGACAAGATCATCGAGCGGTCGGGGCGGGAGACGGGCGCGCCCGCCGCGCTGAGCCAGCCGAGCTATCGCCCGGACCGGGATTATCGGGACGACGGGCGATATTATCAGAAGAAGCGGAAGAAGAGCTTTCTGGAAGAGCTGTTCGATTGATGGGGAAGGCCGGTTGTGACGACCGGCCTTTTCTTTTGCGCTGCGCCCTGGATTTTTCCGTTACAGTTGCTTCTTCCAGCGCATCGTCAATGCGCCGCGCCCCAGCTTGGTCCCGTGCCGATTTCGACGCCCAGCGGGACGGAGAGCTTCACCAACGGTTCGGCGGCGGTTTCCATGACGCGGCGAATGATGGGGCTGGCGCGCTCCACATCGGTTTCGGGGAGTTCGAAGACCAGTTCGTCGTGGACTTGCAGCAGCATCTTCACCTGATCCAGACCCTCGGCGGCGAGGGCGGGGCCGATGCGGGCCATGGCGCGCTTGATGATGTCGGCGCTGGTGCCCTGGATCGGGGCGTTGATCGCCGCCCTTTCCGCGCCTTGCCGTTCGTGCTGGATGGGCGCCCGGATGCGGGGGAACCATGTCTTCCGGCCGAAAAGGGTTTCGGTGTAGCCGCGTTCCCGCGCCTTCTCGATCGTCTCGTTGATATAGATGCTGATGCCGGGGAAGCGTTCATAATAGCGGACGATCATGTCCTGCGCCTCGTCCGCCGTGATCTCCAGACGGGAAGCGAGGCCCCAGCGGGAAATGCCGTAGAGGATCGCGAAGTTGATCGTCTTGGCGCGGGCGCGGGTGTCGCGGTTGACCTCTCCGAACAATTGCTGCGCGGTGGCGGCGTGGATGTCCTCGCCGTTCGCGAAAGCCTGCTTGAGCGCGGGCACGTCCGCCATATGCGCGGCGAGGCGCAGTTCGATCTGGCTATAGTCCGCCGCGAGGATGAGATTGCCCGGTTCCGCGACGAAGGCATGACGGATCTGGCGGCCGACTTCGGTGCGGATCGGGATGTTCTGGAGGTTGGGATCGGTCGAGGACAGGCGGCCGGTCTGCGCGCCCGACAGCGAATAGCTGGTGTGGACGCGGATGGAATCCTTGTTGATCTGCGCCTGGAGCGCGTCGGTATAGGTGGATTTGAGCTTGGAAAGCTGCCGCCAGTCGAGCACCTTGCCCGCGATTTCCGCGCCCTGCGCCTTGAGCTGTTCGAGGATAGTGACGTCGGTGGAATAGGCGCCGGACTTGCCCTTGCGCCCGCCCTTGTAACCCAGCTTGTCGAACAGGATCGCGCCAAGCTGCTGCGTCGAGCCGATGGCGAAGGGCTGGCCCGCGAGCGCGTGGATTTCCGCCTCCAGCGCCGCGATCCCGGCGGTGAATTCGGCGGACAGGCGGGAGAGCGCCTCGCGGTCCACCTTGATGCCTTCATGCTCCATCTTCGCGATGACGGCGACGAGCGGGCGGTCGACCAGTTCGTAGATGCGGGTCGCGCCCTCGTTCGCGATGCGGGTCTTGAAGAGTTTCCAGAGGCGCAGGGTGACGTCCGCGTCCTCGGCGGAATATTCGGTTGCCTTGTCGAGCGGCACTTCGGCGAAGCTGATCTGCTTCTTGCCCGTGCCGGCTACGTCCTTGAAGCTGATGCAGGTGTGACCCAGGTGGACCTTCGCCGCTTCGTCCATGCCATGCCCGGCGAGGCTCTGGCCCGCGTCGAGGTCGAAGCTCATGACGATGGTGTCGTCATAGGGCGCGATCTCTATGCCGTGGCGGCGCAGGACGGTGATGTCATATTTGAGGTTCTGGCCGACCTTGAGGACGCTGTCGTCCTCCAGCAGGGGCTTGAGCCTGGCGAGGACGAGGTCCCTGGGCAACTGCTCCGGCCGTTCGGCGAACATGTCCTGCCCCTGATGGCCGACGGGAATGTAGCAGGCGCGGCTGGGGCCGGTGGCGAGGCTGACGCCGACCAGCGCGCAGGACACGCAGTCGAGCATGTCGGTTTCCGTGTCGACCGCGACCACGCCCTCCGCCCGCGCCGCCGCGATCCAGCGGTCGAGCGCGTCCTGCGTCACGACCGTTTCGTAGAGGCTGCGGTCGATGGGCGGGTCTTCCTCCGCCCTGGGGGCGGGGGGCAGCGTGTTTTCGCTGATGGCGGCTGCGGCCGCGGCGACCGCCACGGCGGCGGCCGGCGCGCCGAGGCGGGCGAGCAGGGACTTGAAGCCGTGGTGCGACAGAAACGCCTGCAAGGGTTCGGGCGGAATGCCCTTCAATGTCAGGTGGTCGAGCGGTTCGGGCAGGTCCATCCCGTCATGCAGCGTCACCAGCTTGCGCGACAGGCGGGCCATATCCGCATGGGCGATGAGGTTTTCCTGCATCTTCGACTTCTTCATCGACGGCGCGGCGTCGAGCGCGGCTTCGAGCGAGCCATATTCGGTGATGAGCTTCGCCGCCGTCTTGGGACCGATGCCGGGGACGCCGGGCACATTGTCCACGCTGTCGCCCATCAGCGCGAGGACATCGCCCAGTTGTTCGGGCCGGACGCCGAACTTCCCCATCACATAGTCCGCGCCGCGCCGCTCGTTCTTCATCGTGTCGTACATGTCGACGCCGGGCTGGATGAGCTGCATCAGGTCCTTGTCGGAACTGACGATGGTGACTTTCCAACCCTGGGCGACGGCCGCCTTCGTGTAGGTGGCGATGATGTCGTCCGCCTCGAACCCGTCCTCCTCGATGCAGGGGAGGGAGAAGGCGCGCGTCGCGTCGCGGATCATCGGGAACTGGGGGACCAGATCCTCCGGCGCGGGCGGGCGGTTGGCCTTGTACAGGTCGTACATGTCGTTGCGGAAGGTGTGGCTGCCCTTGTCGAGCACCACGGCCAGATGCGTGGGGCCGTCCGCATTGCCCAGCTCCGTCGCCAGCTTCCAGAGCATGGTGGTGTAGCCATAGACCGCGCCGACCGGCTGGCCGTGCTGGTTGGTGAGCGGCGGAAGCTGGTGATAGGCGCGGAAGATATAGCCGCTGCCGTCGACCAGATAGAGATGATTGGCGCTTTGATTCTGGGACATGGAGCGGAGATAGCGGGTTATGCCTCCGCCCTCCAGTGCCGGGCGGCGGGAACCGGAAGAAGCGCCGTTTATTTCTGTTTTGTTTCCTATATGGCTGCCGGAAGAGGGGGATATATGAGGGGCTTAGGCGGATTGTGTCTGGCATCGGTGGTCCTGCTGGCGGCGCTTGCGATCGGAAGCGGCGCGCGGGCGCAGGAGGAGCGGGAATTCTGCGCCGACCGGCCGGGCATCGGGACGCCCGCCTGCACCATGGCGCCGGGCCGGGTGCAGGTGGAACTGGGGCTGGGCGACTGGACGCGGGAAAAGGACGCGGCAGCCCGGACCGACAGCGTGGAACTGGGCGAGGCGCTGGTGCGCGTGGGCGTGACCGGCAGCATGGAGGCGCAGATCGGCTGGACGGCGTTCGGCCATGTGCGGGAGAAGGATCGCATCACGGGCGCCGTGACGAAGGACAGCGGCGTCGGGGACGTGACGCTGGCGATCCGGCAGAATCTGCGCAATCCGGATGGATCGGGCTTTTCGGTGGCGGTCATGCCCTATGTGACGCTGCCCGGCGGAGGAACGGCCATCGGCGCGGGCGATTGGGGCGCGGGGCTGCTGCTGCCCATGTCCTTCGATCTGGGGAGCGGCCTGTCTCTCGAAGTCATGGGAGAGATGGATGCCGCGGTCGACGAGGATCGGGACGGGCGGCATCCGGCCTATGGCGGCGTGCTGGGGCTGGGCTTCGATGTTGGCGAAGCGGTGTCGGCGATGGTCGAGGCGTCGGTGCTGCGGGACGAGGACCCGGCGGGCCATGCGACGGAGGCGCTGGCGGGCCTGTCGCTGACGTGGCAGCCGTCCGACGCCATGCAGATCGACATCGGCCTTAATGCCGGGCTGAACCGGGACAGCCCCGACAGCGAGGTCTATCTGGGGATCTCGCGGCGGTTCTGACGGCGGATATCATCGCTTCTGGTGGTTCGCAGCGACTGCCTTCGCCACGGCCTGCATCAATTGCCAGCGGACCGGGATCGGCTCGGTCGTGCTGCCGATCATCACCGCCACGGCATAGCTGGTGCCGTCCGGCGCGGTCATGATGCCGATATCGTTGAAGCCGGTCGAGCGCGGCGCCAGATCCTGTCCCGTCCCGGTCTTGTGCAGATAATGCCAGCCCGGCGGAACGCCGCCCTTGATCCGTTGCGGGCCTGTCTTCGCCTCGCCCATGATGGAAAGGAGCGTGGCGGTGGAGGAAGCGGAGAGCATGTCCCCTTCCTTGAGCTTCGCCAGCGCCTGCACGATGGAGGCGGGGGCCGCGCCGTCCGGCGGATTGGCGAGATAATTGTCGAGCGCCTTCTTGCGGACCGCCATGGGCAGCTTCGCGCGGGCGGCATAGAAATTGCGGCCGATCGAATAATCCTGCCGCCAATCGAGGCCCGCCGTCGCCGATTGCAGCAGCCGTTCGCCGGGACCGAAGCGGATATTGCCGATGAAGCGCCGGGCCAGGAAACCGCGCACCGCGTCAGGCCCGCCGACCGCGCGGAGCAGCGCGTCGTTGCAGGTGTTGTCGCTCTGCGTCATCGCGCGGTTCATGAGGTTGCCGTAGGTCGTCGTCCAGCCGGTGGCGCCCACCATGGCGGCGCTCGGCTGGTGGAAGAGGGTGAGGTCCTGCCGGGTGATCGTGGCCGTGTCGGTCAGGCGCAGCTTGCCCCGGTCCACCGCGTCGAGAAAGGCCATGGACACCCAGAGCTTCGACACGCTCTGCTGCGGGAAAAGCTGGTTGCCGTTATGAGCGACGGTCCAGCCCGCGCCAACGCGGCGGACGGCGATGCCGACATGGCCGTTGAAGCTCTGCCCCAGATCGCGGATCACGCTGACGAGGGCGGGCGGCGGCGCTTCGCGCTGGTCGACGTCCTGATAGGGGCGCGGCGGATTGGCGACCGGACGGATCGGGAAAGTCGCTGTCGTGGGCTGGGGCCTGGTGGCGCGGGCCTGGGCGGGGGGCGGCTGGGGCGCGCTCACGCAAGCGGACAGCGCCGCGATCAACAGAACCAGCTTTGCGGAAATGATGCCGCCTTCAGGCCGCCTGCCTGGCCTTTTATCCTTCAAATTCATGAACGTCCCCGCAATCCAGGGCATTATCTAGGCACCCTCCATCCCATCGGCCGCAAGAATCATGCGACGAATGATTCCACAATTGCGATGTAAGGAGCCTGAACGGGGAACCCTTTGCCGCGCGCCGCTGCTCAGTTGCGGTTCAGGCCGGGGCCGCGATACATGGGAACATGATCGACAGACGGACATTGTTGCTGGGCGGGGGCGCGCTGCTGGCCGGTTTGGGCGCGGGCGGCGGCGCGGCGGCGGCGGTGGCTTTCGCTTCGCGGCGGATCGCCGTCACCGTTCGCGGCAGCGGACGGGACGTGCTGCTGATCCCCGGCCTTGCGAGCGGACCCGGCATCTGGAACGGCGTGGTGAGCGGTGTGGCGGGCTATCGCTGGCACCTCATCCATGTGCGCGGCTTTGCGGGGCTGGCGGCGGAGGACAATGCGAGCGGCGCGGTGGTGCAGCCGGTGGCGGACGAGATCGCGCGCTATGTCCGCGCGCAGGGGCTGGAGCGGCCAGCGCTGGTGGGGCACAGCATGGGCGGCACGCTGGCGATGATGCTGGCGCTCAAAGGCATCGGCGGCCGGGTGATGGTGGTGGACATGCTGCCCGCGGGCGCGGCGATGGTCGGCGGCACGGCGGGGGGCATGGGCTATCTGGCCGATCAGCTTGGGCAATATTTCACCGGGACGAAGGCCGGGCGGGCCTATCTGGCGCAGATCGTGGCGCAGGCGCCGGGCGCGAAGGGGAGCGATCCGGGCGTGATCGCGGGCGCCCTGCGCGATCTGGCCAATGTCGACCTTGGCCCGCAACTGGCCCGCCTGCCGGGGCCGCTGGAAGTGATCTATGCGGTGGGGAGCGACGCGGCGCAGGCCAAGGAGATCGGCGCGCGATTCCGCGCCGCCTATGCGCCGAGCAAGGACGCGCGGCTGGTGCCCATGGGGCCGAGCGGCCATGTGGTGATGGCGGACCAGCCCGCGCGCTTCCAGGCGACGCTTCGGGCCTTTCTGATGCGGTGAGGGCAGGTTTCGGCCATCCCGGCGAAGCCGGGATCTCACTTAGGCGGGGGCGCCTAAGAAAAGAGATGCCAGCTTTCGCTGGCATGACGGAAATGGCCAATAACAGATATCGCGCGGTCCACCATAACCGTTCGCGTCACGGCGCCAGCACGGTGTCGACCGCCTGCGGCAGCATGTCGGGATAGTCGAGCGTATAGTGCAGCCCCCGGCTTTCCTTGCGGTGGAGCGCGGAGCGGACGACGAGGCGGGCGACTTCCAGCAGGTTGCGAAGCTCGATCAGGTCCGGCGTCACGCGGAAATTGCCGTAATAGTCGTCCACCTCCTGCGCCAGCAGGGCGACGCGGTGCTGGGCGCGTTCCAGCCGTTTCGTGGTGCGGACGATGCCGACATAGTCCCACATGAAGCGGCGGATTTCCTTCCAGTTGTGCTGGACGATGACTTCCTCGTCGCTGTTGGTGACGCGGCTTTCGTCCCATGGGCGGATCGGCGGCGGGGCGGGGAGTTCGTCCCAATGGGCGCGGATGTGCTTGGCCGCCGCCTCGCCGAAGACGAAACATTCCAGCAGGGAGTTTGAGGCGAGGCGGTTCGCGCCGTGCAGGCCGCTTTCGGTGACTTCGCCCGCCGCATAGAGACCGGGCAGGTCGGTGCGCCCGTCAAGGTCGATGACCACGCCGCCGCAGGTGTAATGCTGGGCAGGGACGACGGGGATCGGCTCCTTCGTGATGTCGATGTCGAGGTCCAGCAGGCGCGCATGGATGGTCGGGAAGTGGTGCTTCACGAATTCCGGCGGCTTGTGGCTGATGTCGAGATGGACATAGTCGAGGCCGAGGCGCTTGATCTCATGGTCGATGGCCCGCGCCACGATGTCGCGGGGGGCGAGTTCGGCGCGGGGGTCGAAGCGGGGCATGAAGCGCTCGCCGCCGCCGGGGACGCCGGGGGGGAGCTTCAAATGCCCGCCCTCGCCGCGCACGGCTTCGGTGATGAGGAAATTCTTGACCTCCAGATTGTAGAGGCAGGTCGGGTGGAACTGGTTCATCTCCATGTTGGAGACGCGGCAGCCCGCGCGCCACGCCATGGCGATGCCGTCCCCGGTCGCGCCGCGCGGGGCGGTGGAGAAGAGATAGGTGCGCCCCGCGCCGCCGGTGGCGAGGATCGTCGCCTTGCCCAGCAGGGCGTCGACATGGCCGGTCTTCTTGTTGAGGGCGTAGACGCCCCAGACATGGCCGTCGCCCGAATATTTCTCGCCATGGCGCGAGGTGATGAGGTCGATGGCGATCAGGTCCTCGACCAGAGTGATGTTGGGATTGGCGCGGGCGGCCTTGAGCAGCGCGGCCTGCACCGCATGGCCGGTGGCGTCGTCGACATGGACGATGCGGCGGTGGCTGTGGCCGCCCTCGCGCGTCAGGTGCCAGCGTTCGCCGAAATCCTCGCCGGCGTTGAAGGGGACGCCGAGCGCGGCGAGACGCTCGATGGCGGCGGGGGCTTCGGAGACGACGAACTCCACCGTCCCGCGATTGTTGAGGCCCGCGCCCGCGATCATCGTATCCTCGACATGGGCGTCGAAACTGTCGCCCGCGTCGAGCACCGCCGCGATGCCGCCCTGCGCCCAGTTGGTCGAGCCGCCGTCGAGCGCGCCCTTCGCCAGCACCACGACCTTGCGGTCCTGCGCAAGATCGATCGCGGCGGTCAGGCCCGCCGCGCCGGAGCCGATGATGACGACGTCATGGGTGGTTATGGGCATCTTCTCGGTTCTTTTCTATCGGTCGTTCGTGCCGGGCAGGATCGGCGCGCCGAAGTCCCGTATCGAAGCGGCTATCCTTCGATACGCCGCTTCGACAAGCTCAGTGGCTACTCAGGATGAACGGGAATGAAAACCCCTCCAGGCGGAATTACGCCGCCGCCGTCAGGTGGAGGAACACATCTTCCAGATCCGGGTCGCGCGTCACTACATCGACGATGGAAAGGCCGCTCGCCTGGACGGCGGAGAGCACCTGTCCCGCATTGGCGCGGTTCTTCATATAGGTGATGGTGAGCGTGCGCGGGTCCGACAGTTCGACCTTTTCGAAACAGGCGGCGTCGGGGGCGGCGTCCAGATCGCGGTCCACCGTCACCTGCACCACCTTTTCCTGCGCCATGGCGATGAGTTCGCGGGTCGGCTTGTCGGTGATGAGGCGGCCGTGGTTGATAATGCCGATGCGGTCGCACAGCTCCTCGGCTTCCTCCAGATAGTGGGTGGTGAGCACGATGGTCACGCCCTGCGCGTTCAATTCGCGGACATAGGCCCAAAGCTGCTGGCGAAGCTGGACGTCGACGCCCGCGGTCGGTTCGTCGAGGACGAGGATGGGCGGGGAATGCACCATCGCCTTGGCGACCAGCAGGCGGCGCTTCATGCCGCCCGACAGGGTGCGGGCATAGGCGTTCGCCTTGTCCTCCAGATGAACGGCGCGCAGCAGTTCCATGGAGCGGCGGCGGTCCCTGGGCACGCCATAATAGCCGGCCTGATTTTCCAGCGTCTCAAAGGGCGTGAAGAAGGGATCGAAGACGATTTCCTGGGGCACGATGCCGATGCTGTTCTTGGCGTTGCGGGGATTCTGGTCGATGTCGAAGCCCCAGATGCGTGCGGTGCCGCTGGTCTTGTTGACCAGCCCCGCGAGGATGTTGATCGTGGTCGACTTGCCCGCGCCGTTCGGCCCCAGCAGGCCGTAGATTTGTCCGCGCGGGATGGCGAGGGAGATATTGTCGAGTGCGCGCTTGCCGCCCGCATAGACCTTGGTGAGGTTGGTGATCTCGATGGCGGGCTGGGAGGAAAGGTCGGTCATGGCGCTCCATATGGGGGATCGGGCGGCGCGGCGCAAAGGGGTTCAGAACTGGTCGGCGGCGTCCAGCAGGGCGGTGAGCTTCTTCGGGGCGACGGTGCGCCAGCTTCGCTGGAGGCGGTTCTCCACCAGATCCCAGTCCACCTCGCCAAGGTCGAGGCGGATGCCGACCCAGCCCGCCGGGCCGAGATAGGCGGGGCGGTAATAGAGATCGGGATCGCTGTCGATCAGCATCGCCTGTTCTTCTGGCGCGCTGGTCTTGACCAGCAAGGCGACGTTGCCGTCGCCATGATGATCCTGCGTGAAATAGGCGAATTTCTTGCCCTTCTCGATGCCGAAGCTGGACATTCCGTGGGACATGCCTTCGTCCGACCGGGGAAGGGCGAGGGCGCGCCGGCGGACCTGATCGAGCAGCCAGTCGGGGGAGCGTTCGCGCGTCACGAAGTCGGCGAGGACGCGGGGGTAAAGCTGATGCTCCGCGAAAAGGGTGCGGGCGGCGAGGCTCTCCGCCGTGTCGCCGGGGAGGATCGCGACCTGCGTTTGGCCCAGGACCGGGCCGTCGTCGAGGTCGGCGGTGACGATGTGGATGGAGCAGCCGCCATGGCGGTCGCCCGCGTCGATGGCGCGCTGGTGGGTGTCGAGGCCCTTATATTGGGGGAGCAGGCTGGGGTGGACATTGAGCATCCGGCCTTCCCAGCCCGCGACGAACTCCGGGGAGAGCAGGCGCATATAGCCCGCGAGCGCGACATATTCCGCCCCGGCCTTGCGGAGTTCGCCGTCGATGAGGGCGTCGAAGTCGGCGCGGTTCAAGCCCTTGTGGCTGTGGGCGAAGATGGGGACGCCCTCCGCCGCCGCGAGGGCGAGGCCGGGCGCTTGCGGGTTGTTGGAGGCGACCAGCACGACCTCATAGGGGCAGGCCGGATGCTTGGCCGCATAGAGCAGCGCCGCCATGTTCGAGCCGTGCCCGGAAATGAGGACTGCGACTTTGGCCTTGTGCATGAGGACTCTCCTCTCGCTTGCGGGAGGGGGACTTGATGGCTCAACCCAGATGCGTTGCTTTCCAGTCGGCCTTGGCGCTCCATGTTTCGGTGGAGCCTTTGACCGTGCAGCCCTTCTCGCCTGCTTCGACCGCGCCGATGCGCAAGACGGTTTCGCCCGCCGCTTCGAGGGCGGCGGTGACGGCGGCGGCTTCGCCTCCATCGACGGCCAGCACCATGCCGACGCCGCAGTTGAAGGTGCGCGCCATTTCGCCCGGCTCGATATTCCCCTGCGCCTGGAGGAAGGCCATCAGGCGCGGCTGTTCCCAGGCGTCGGCGTCGACGAGCGCGTGAGTGCCTTCGGGCAGGACGCGGGGGATGTTTTCCAAGAGGCCGCCGCCGGTGATGTGGGCGAGGGCGTTGATCCTGCCTTCACGAACGAGGGGAAGAAGCGACTTCACATAGATGCGCGTCGGCGCCATCAGCGCGTCGATCAGCAGCACTTCATTGTCGAACAAAGCGGGGCGGTTCAGCTTCCAGCCCTTGTCGGCGGAGAGGCGGCGGACCAGCGAATAGCCGTTGCTGTGCACGCCCGAGGAAGCGAGGCCCAGCAGCACGTCGCCCGCCTTCACCCTGTTGCCGGTCAGCGCCTTCGACCGCTCCACCGCGCCTACGCAGAAACCGGCGAGGTCATAGTCGCCGTCCGCATACATGCCGGGCATTTCGGCCGTCTCGCCGCCGATCAGCGCGCAGCCCGCCTGACGGCAGCCCTCCGCGATGCCCGCGATCACGCGCTCGGCGACGCCGCTCTCCAGCTTGCCGGTGGCGTAATAGTCGAGGAAGAAAAGCGGCTCCGCCCCCTGCACGATCAGGTCGTTGGCGCACATGGCGACCAGGTCGATGCCGACGCCGTCATGCCGGTCATGGTCGATGGCGAGCTTGAGCTTCGTGCCCACGCCGTCATTGGCCGCGACCAGCAGGGGATCGTCATAGCCCGCCGCTTTCAGGTCGAAGAAACCGCCGAAGCCGCCAAGCTCCGCGTTCGCGCCGGGGCGGCGGGTGGACTTGGCGAGGGGGGCGATGGCGCGGACCAGCGCATTGCCCGCCGCGATGTCGACGCCCGCCCCGGCGTAGCTGTAGGATTCGTTGTCGCTCATATCCGCGCGACTAGAGCAAAGCGCGGGAAAACGGAACGGGAAATGGGTTGCCGCTTGGCATATCGGGCAAATCCCGCCAAAAGGGCGCGCGTGAGCCTTACCCTTGCCCTTCGTCGTTGGACTGTATCGCCCCAACGCCTGCTTTCGTTCCTGTCGCGCCCCGCGCAGATCGTGGGAGCCATCGCGCTCGGCCTCGCGGCGGCGGCGCTTTTCGCGCAGATGGAGGGGGAACGCGGCGTTCCGCCCATCGCCAGCGGCGGCGATTTCGAGGTGCGCGACGTCAAGGTGGACGTCGCCGCCAAGGATGCCGACAGCGCCCGCAAGGCCGGGTGGCGGCTGGCGCAGCGGCAGGCGTGGAAGATGCTCTGGGCGCGCACCCATGGCGGCGCTGGCGCGCCGGGACTGTCCGATTCGCAGCTTGAGGGCATGATCTCCGGCATCGAGATCGAATATGAGCAGATCGGCCCGACGCGCTATGTCGCGACGCTGGGCGTACTGTTCGACCGCGCGCGGACCGGGCAGTTGCTGGGGGTCAGCGGCCATGTGATGCGGTCGCCGCCCCTGTTGGTGATCCCCGTGCTGTGGGACGGCGGATCGGCCGTGTCCTATGAACGGATCAATGCGTGGCAGGAAGCATGGGCGCGCTACCGCACCGGGGAAAGCGCCATCGACTATGTGCGCGTCGCGGGATCGGTGGCCGACCCCATCCTGCTGAACGCCGGGCAGACCGGGCGGCGCGGGCGGCTGTGGTGGCGCGTGCTGCTGGACCAATATGGCGCGGCGGACGTGGTGATCCCCATCGCGCGGCTGGAACGGCAATGGCCGGGCGGGCCGGTGCTGGGCAGCTTCGCGGCGCGCTATGGCCCGGACGACAGCCTGATCGGCAGCTTCTCGCTGCGCGCGTCCAATGACAGCGCGATCCCCAGGATGCTGGACGAAGCGGCGCGGCGGATCGATGCGCTCTATACCGCGGCGCTGAACGATGGCCGGCTGCGGCCCGACCCGTCGCTCATCATCGAGGAGCCGGTCGATCCCGATGCGCTGGCGATCGAGAATGCGGTCGACCTGCCGATCGAGACACTCGATGCCCCGGTGGAGAGCGGCATGGCCACGTTCGCGGTGCAGTTCGACACGCCCGATGTCGGATCGGTGGCGCAGGGCGAATCGCTGATGCGCGCCATTCCGGGCGTGCGCTCCGCCTCTACCAGCAGTCTGGCGCTGGGCGGAACGTCGGTGATGCAGGTGAATTTCGTGGGCGGCGCCGATGCGTTGCGCGCGGCCTTGCAGGCGCGGGGCTATACCGTGGCGGCGTCGGGCAACACGATCCGCATCCGCCGCGCCGCCGTGCCCGCCGCCGGAGCCGCCAGCGCCCCATGAGCCAGATCAGCCTGCCGTTCGATTGGGCGGGCCGGGGGAAGGGCGAGGATTTCCTGGTCAGCGACGCCAATCGCATCGCCGTCCGCCATCTGGAAAGCTGGCGCGAATGGCCGCTGTCGGTCAGCGTGCTGACGGGGCCGCCCTTGTCGGGCCGGTCCACGCTGGGACGGCAGTTCGCGGCGATGAGCGGCGGCACGGTGATCGACGACGCGCAGGGACAGGACGAACACAGGCTGTTCCATGCCTGGAACGAGGCACAGACGCAGCGGCGGCCCCTGCTGATGATCGGCCATGAGGCGCCCGTGCAATGGCCGGTGGCGCTGCCGGACCTGCGATCCCGCCTTGCCGCCGCGCCGCATGTCGCCATCGCGGAGCCGGACGAGGCGCTTGCCCGCGCGCTGATCGAGCGGTCGCTGGCGAGCGCGGGGGCGAGCTACGCCGCCGACCTGCCCGACTGGCTGCTGCGGCGGATCGAGCGCAGCTATGCGGGAATCGCGGCGGTCACGCGCCTGCTGGATCGGGCGGCATTGTCATCCGGGCGTAAGATTTCCGTCGCAATGGCGAAAGAGGCTCTGCAAGGGGCCGGTTTTCTGCCTATACTTCCGCCCGACCCTTCCCACTGATCCCATGCGAGACTTTTGTGGCCGAAGCTGATCCCTCCGCCAGCCTTACCCTGCCCGGCGACCGCTATTTCAACCGGGAGCTGAGCTGGCTGGGCTTCAACCAGCGGGTGCTGGAAGAAGCGATGAACCGGGCGCATCCGCTGCTGGAACGGCTGCGCTTCCTGTCGATTTCGGGCGCGAATCTGGACGAGTTCTTCAGCGTGCGCGTCGCGGGCCTCAAGGGGCAGCAGTTGCAGGACGTGGACATGCGTTCCGCCGACGGGCTGACCCCGGCGCAGCAACTGGCCGCGATCACCGATGAAACGGCGCGGCTGATGGCGGCGCAGCAGAAGGTATGGGGGGCGCTGCATGGCGAACTGACGCAGGTGGGAATAGAGGTGATCGGCCCATCCTGTCCGCTGGACCCCCATTGCGAAAGCTGGCTGCGCCATCATTTCCTGACGCAGATCTTCCCGATCCTGACGCCGCAGGCGCTGGACCCGGCGCATCCTTTTCCCTTCATCCCCAATCAGGGGCTGTCGATCGTCTTCGATCTGGAGCGCCTGTCGGACAAGCAGCCGATCCGCGAACTGGTGATGATCCCCTCCTCGCTCGCCCGCTTCGTCCGCCTGCCCGGCGATCCGGCGCGCTACATGGCGCTGGAGGCGGTGATCCGGCGCTATTCCGCCGACCTGTTCCCCGGATATCGCGTCCGCAACAGCGGCGTGTTCCGCATCATCCGCGACAGCGATATCGAGATCGAGGAAGAGGCGGAGGATCTGGTCCGCTATTTCCGCAGCGCGATCAAGCGGCGGCGGCGCGGGCGCGTGATCCGCATGGAGATAGAGGAACGCATCCCCGAGCCGGTCGAGGAGATGTTGCAGGACATGCTCCAGGGGCATGAGGCGTTCATCGCGGAGGTCGAGGGGTTCGTGGGCATCGGCGACCTGTCGGGCATCGTCGACGAGGACCGGCCGGATTTGAAGTTCGAACCCTATGCGCCGCGCTTCCCGGAACGCATCCGCGAATATGGCGGGGATTGCTTTGCCGCGATCCGGGCGAAGGATATCCTTGTCCACCATCCCTATGAAGCGTTCGACGTGGTCGTTTCGTTCCTGAAACAAGCGGCATCCGACCCCGATGTGGTGGCGATCAAGCAGACGCTCTACCGCGCGGGCAAGCAGTCCGCGATCATCCGCGCGCTGATCGACGCGGCGGAGGCGGGCAAGTCGGTGACGGCGGTGGTGGAATTGAAGGCCCGTTTCGACGAGGAGCAGAACCTGATGTGGGCCGACGCGCTGGAACGCGCGGGCGTGCAGGTGGTCTATGGCTTCATCGACTGGAAAACCCATGCCAAGGTGTCCATGGTCGTCCGGCGCGAGAGCGAGCAGTTCCGCACCTATTGCCATTTCGGCACGGGCAATTATCATCCGGTGACGGCGCGCATCTACACGGATCTGAGCTTTTTCACCGCCGATCCCGCTTTTGGCCGGGACGCCGCGGCGCTGTTCAACTACATCACCGGCTATGTAGAGCCGCAGAGCCTTGAAAAGCTGGTGATGTCGCCGCGCGACCTGCGGAACCGCCTGTGCGACCTGATCGACGCGGAGATCGAGCATGTCCGCGCCGGGCGGCCCGGCACGATCTGGGCCAAGATGAACTCCCTGGTCGATCCGGCGATCATCGAAAAACTCTATGCCGCCAGCAATGCCGGGGTCGAGATCGACCTGATCGTGCGGGGCATATGCTGCCTGCGGCCCGGCGTTCCGGGCATGTCGGAGAATATCCGGGTCAAGTCGGTGGTGGGGCGCTTCCTGGAGCACAGCCGCATCACCGTGTTCGGCAACGGCAAGGCGCTGCCCAACAACGGCGCGAAAATCTTCATCAGTTCGGCGGACTGGATGCCGCGCAATTTCGACCGGCGGGTCGAGTTCCTTGCACCCATCGAAAATCCGACGGTGCATGACCAGATCCTTGATCAGGTGATGGTCGCCAATCTGATCGACACCGAGCAAAGCTGGGAATTGTCGAGCGACGGCCACTATAGGCGGGTCGAGGCGGGCGACCGGCCCTTCAACCTGCACCGTTATTTCATGACCAATCCGTCGCTGTCTGGGCGCGGCGCGGCGCTGGACAGCGAGGCGGTGCCGACGCTGCGGCTGCGCGCGCGGGCAGGCTGATCCCCATGAATTCCATGCTGAGCCGCGTCAGGGAGGTTGCCCAAACCATGGTGACTTCTCCAGAACCTGCCACCGCGCGGACGGCGATCATCGACATCGGGTCCAACAGCGTGCGCCTGGTCGTCTATGACGGGCCGCGCCGCATCCCCTTCACCCTGTTCAATGAAAAGGTGATGGCGGGACTGGGCGCGTCGCTGGCGAAGACCGGGCGGATCGAACCGGAGGCGATGGAGCGCGGGCTGCGGGCCGTGGGGCGTTTTGCCCATCTGTGCCGCGAAATGAAGGTCGCCACCATACGCTGTGTCGCGACGGCGGCGGTGCGCGACGCGACCAACGGCCCGGAGTTCATCGCGCGGGCGCAGGCGCTGGGCCTGGACGTCGAGTTGTTGTCCGGCGGGCGCGAGGCGATCGGCGCGGCCTATGGCGTGCTGTCGGGCATTCCCGGCGCGGACGGCATCGTGGGCGATCTGGGCGGCGGCAGCCTGGAGCTGGCGCGGGTGCGGGACGGGGCGGTGCATCAGACGGTGTCGCTGCCGCTGGGCGTGCTGCGCCTGCCGCAGATCCGGGCCAGGGGGCCGAAGGCGCTGGAGCGGCTGCTGGCGAAGATGCTGGACAAGGCAGGCTGGACACCCGAGCCGGGCCTGCCCTTTTACATGGTGGGCGGGTCATGGCGCGCGCTGGCGCGGTTCGACATGCAGGCGACGCACTTTCCGCTGCCGGTGGTGCATCAATATGAGATGCCGGCCGAACGGGCCGCGCAACTGACGCGGATCGTGTCCCATGTCGGCAAGGCGCGGCTGAAGGAAATTCCGGCCATCACCGGATCGCGCGTGCCGACCCTGCCGGACGCGGCGGCGCTGCTGTCTGTCGTCGTGCGCCGGCTGAAGGCGGGCAGACTGGTCGTTTCGGCCTATGGCCTGCGGGAGGGATTGCTGTTCGAGGATATGCCCGCTTCCCTGCGCGGGCATGATCCGCTGCTGGTCGCGGCGGAGGCGGAAGGGGAGGCGCAGGCGCGCTTTCGCGGCCATGGCGACATGATCGAACGCTGGATCGCGCCGCTGTTCCACGACGATGATGCGGACGACCGCCGAATCCGCCGCGCTGCCTGCCTGCTGGCGGACGTCGGCTGGCGCGCCAATCCGGATTTCCGGGCGGAGCGGGGCGTGGAGATTGCCCTGCACAGCAATTGGGCCGGCATCACCGTGCCGGAGCGGGCCATGCTGGCGCAGGCGCTTTACAGCAATTTCGGTGGTGGGACGCAGGTTCCGGGCGGACTGGACCGCCTGGCTTCGCCCGAGGCATTGCAACGCGCCATGCTGTGGGGGCTGGCGATCCGTCTGGGCCAGAGGCTTTCAGGCGGCATGGAAGGACCGCTGGCCGTGTCCCGGCTGGATCGGAAGGGCGACGTGCTGGAACTGATCTTGCGGGGCGAGGACCGGGACCTGCTGGGCGAAGCGGTCGAAAGACGGCTCCGCCAGTTGGCGCACGCCATGGGCATCCGGCATCGCCTGACACCCTGACCGCTGCGCGGACCGGTGATGCGGACAAGGGGTTGGGTGGAGGGATGGACGTTGCGTAGGCCCTCTTTCTTCCATCACCCCAGCGAAAGCTGGGCTGACGGGGGAAATGCCTGCTTCCGGCCGGAAGCAATCCGTCGCGGGATCGGGGTTCGCGCACTGCATAAGCGCCGATGAAGCGGGGGGAGGGGCCGCGTAAACTTGCGGTGGCGGTCCTTTATCCTTATGCGCGCGCGCATGGACAATAAGCACGCTCCCGATCCCGCGCTCCTCGCGAAGGCCGAAACCCTTGTCGAGGCGCTGCCCTATATGCAGCGCTATGCGGGCAAGACCTTTGTGGTCAAATATGGCGGTCATGCCATGGGCGATCCCGAAGCCGCGCGCGACTTCGCGGAGGATGTGGTCCTCATGAAGGCGGTTGGCATCAACGTCGTCGTCGTCCATGGCGGCGGGCCGCAGATCGGCGCGATGCTCAAGAAGCTGGGCGTCGAATCGCGTTTCGTCAACGGCCTACGCGTGACCGACGCGGAAACCGCGCATATCGCCGAAATGGTGCTGGCAGGTTCCATCAACAAGGAAATCGTCGGCTGGATTTCCGGCGCGGGCGGCCGCGCGGTCGGCATTTCCGGCAAGGACGGCGGGCTGGTGCTGTGCGAGAAAGTGGGCGGTTCCCGCGCGCCCGATCCCAATAGCGGGATCGAGCGGCATGTGGACCTGGGCTTCGTCGGCGATCCGGTGAAGGTCGACCGCCGCATCCTCGACACGCTGTCGGGGGACGGCATCATCCCGGTGGTCGCGCCCGTGGGCATCGGCGCGGACGGCCATACCTATAATGTCAACGCCGACACCATGGCGGGCGCGATCGCGGCGGAGTTGGGCGCGTCGCGCTTTTTCCTGCTGACCGACGTGGCGGGGGTGCTGGACAAGGAAGGGCAGCTCCTCACCGATCTCGACCCGCAGGCGATCAGGGGATTGCAGGAGGACGGCACGATCAGCGGCGGCATGATCCCGAAGCTGGAAACCTGCGTGAAGGCGGTGGAAGGCGGGGTGGACGCCGCCGTCATCCTGGACGGGCGGGTGCCCCATGCGATGCTGCTCGAAATCTTCACGGATCGGGGCGCGGGCACGCTGGTCCGCCGCTGAGACAGGCTTTCCGGCGACAGCAAGCGGCCGTTGGCGGAATAAGCGGTGCTGGCGGCTTGTCGCGTGGCGTCTGCCTCGGCTAGAGCAAACATCCAGCATATCGGAGACTTCATGGCCTACGCGCTCTATCAGATCATCGTCATCCTGCTCGACGTGTTGTGGTGGGTCATCATCATCCAGGCCATCATGAGCTGGCTGATCGCCTTCAACGTCATCAACACCCATAGCGACGTGGTCCGCACCATCATGATCGCGCTCGACCGGATCACCGCGCCGATATACAATCCGATCCGTAAGGTTATGCCGGATCTGGGCGCGCTCGACCTGTCGCCGATGGTGGTGCTGCTGGCGATCCTCATCATCCGGCAGGCGATATTGCCGCCGCTGTTCGGGCTGGTGTGACCGTCTGGAGTCGCGACGGTGACGACCTGCTGCTGCGCGTCAGGCTGACGCCGGGCGCGGCGCGGGAAGAGATTGGCGGCGTCTGGACGGATGAGAAGGGCGCGCTTTGGCTGAGTGCCCGCGTGCGGGCCGTGGCGGAAAAGGGCAAGGCCAATGCCGCGCTGGTCGCTTTGCTGGGCAAGCGGCTGGATTGGCCCAAAAGCGCGATTTTAGTGGAATCGGGCGACACCAACCGGCTAAAGCGGCTGCGGATGAAGGGCGCCGGCGAAGCGGCGGCGCTCCAGCGTCTTTCCGCCATGATCGAGGAGCAGGGACAGGCATGACCATCGGCAAGATCATCGACGGCAAGGGCTTCGCGGCCGCGCTGCGGGCGCAGGTGGCCGAAGGCGTGGCGGCCTTCGCGGAAAAGACCGGGCGCAAGCCGGGGCTGGCCGTGGTGCTGGTGGGCGAGGACCCGGCAAGCTCGGTCTATGTCCGCAACAAGGGCAAGATGACGCTCGCGGCGGGCATGGAAAGCTTCGAGTTCAAGCTGCCCGCGACCATCGGCGAGGAAGAACTGCTCGACCTGATCGAGGAACTGAACGCGGACGAGCGGATCGACGGCATATTGTGCCAGTTGCCGCTGCCGAAGCATATCGACGAGGCTTCCGTGATCGCCGCGATCAGCCCGGACAAGGATGTGGACGGGTTCCATGTCGTCAATGCGGGGCGGCTCGCGACGGGGCAGGAGGCGCTGGTGCCCTGCACGCCACTGGGCTGCATCATGCTGCTGAAGGACGAGCTGGGCGAACTTGGCGGACTGGAAGCCGTGGTGGTCGGGCGCTCCAATATCGTGGGCAAGCCGATGGCGCAGTTGCTGCTCGCGGAAAACTGCACCGTCACCATCGCGCACAGCCGCACCCGCGACATCGCCAGCGTGGTGCATCGCGCCGACATCGTGGTCGCGGCGGTCGGGCGCGCGGAGATGGTGAAGGGCGAATGGATCAAGCCCGGCGCGACCGTGATCGACGTTGGCATCAACCGCGTGGTCGATACCGAGGACGGCAAGAGCCGGATCGTGGGCGACGTCGCGACCGCCGAAGCGCTGGCCCATGTGCGCGCCATCACGCCGGTGCCGGGGGGCGTCGGGCCGATGACCATCGCGGTGCTACTGCGGAACACGCTGGTCGCGGCCCATGCGCGGGCGGGGTTGCCCAGGCCGGAGGGCTTGTGAAGGCACGCGCGGCGCTCCTGCTGGCCAGTGCGTTCGCGCTGGTCGGCGCGCGCCCGCCGATGCGGTTCCAGCCCGATCCCAGTTCCGTGATTGCGGCGGAGATCGCCTTCAACCGGCTGGCGCAGGCGAAAGGGCAATGGACCGCCTTTCGCGAAACCTCAGCGGAGGATGCGGTGATGTTCGTGCCGCAGCGCGTGTTGGCGAAGGAGTGGCTCAGGAAACAGGCCGATCCGCCTGCATCGGTGCAATGGTCGCCGTCCATCGTCTATGTGTCGTGCGACGGGCGGCTGGCGGCGAGCACGGGCAACTGGAAGCGGCCGGACGGATCGATCGGCTATTTTACGACCGTCTGGCGACGCGACAAGAAAGGCGCGTGGAAGTGGATCATGGACCATGGCGACACGCTGGCCAGTCCGCGGGAAGCGCCGGAATATCTGACCGGCAAGGTCGCAACCTGCAAGCGGCGCGGGCCGGGCGAAGGGCAGGCGGCGCCTGACGTCTCGCCGCCGAGGCGCAAGGGCAATGCGCCGCCGTCCGTGCCCGTGGACGAAAGCCTGACCTGGTCCGCCGATGTGGCGGGCGACGGCAGCCGCCATGTCACCGTGCGGATATGGACCGGGGCGGATTATGAAACGGTGATCGACGACAGGGTGGGAGCGCCGGCATCATGAGCGAGCTTTTCCTTTCCGCTTTCGTGACGCTGTTCGTGGTGATCGACCCGCCGGGCTGCGCGCCGATCTATGCGAGCCTCACCACTGGCGCGAGCGCGGCGCAGCGGTGGAGCATGGCGATTCGCGCGGTGGGCATCGCGGCGGCGATCCTGTTGATCTTCGCCCTGTGGGGTAAGCAGTTGCTCCATATCCTGGGCATCGAGCTGGACAGCTTCCGCATCGCGGGCGGGATCATGCTGTTCATGATCGCCATGGACATGGTGTTCGAAAAGCGAACCGAGCGGCGGGAGAATCGCGCACAGAAGGTCGCCGAGACGCCGCAGGTGGAGGACGTCTCCGTCTTTCCCATGGCGATGCCGATGATCGCGGGGCCGGGTTCCATCGCGACGGTGATGCTGATGATGTCGCGCGCCGAAGGCATGACCGAAAGGCTGGTGGTGCTGGGCGCGGTGGGGCTGACGCTGGTGATGATGCTGGGATCGCTGCTGGCGGCGGGGCCGATCATGGCGCTGCTGGGGCAGAAGATCGAGGCGGTGATTACCCGTTTGCTGGGCGTGCTGCTGGCGGCTTTGGCGGCGCAGTTCGTGATCGACGGGCTGAAATCGAGCCTTTGAAATGCGGGTTCGAGCAGCCATTCCCGTTTGAAAGAAGGGCCGGCCAAGACCGCCTTTCTTCTCCAGGCTCCCGCCGCTCAGCGCCGTGTCATCGTGCTCCGCGCGATCTTGCCGACCAGCGGCAGCATTCCCCGGTAGTTCCCCCGATGATAGGGCGAATCGGTCTCCAGCGTGCCGATCAGGCGGCGGTGCGCCTCGCCCAGCGCATGATAAGGCACGCTCGGCAGCAGGTGATGCAGCGCATGGTAGCGCAGCCCCACCGGCGCCCAGATCGCGGCCAGAGGCGAAGGGGGCGGCACATTGACCGAATCGAGATATTGCGCCGTCACCGTCATCGCGTCGCCCTCATTCTCCCAGAGATGGGCGACCAGCGTGCGGAGCTGGTTGATGACGGTCATGCCCGAATGCACGGCCATATAGACCAGCAGCGGCTTCCACCCGAAGACGAACACGCTGCCCACCAGCGCCAGCGCGAAGATGCAGGCGCCCGCTTCCTGCCACGCCCATTGCCGCGCGAACGCGCCTTCGGGCGGACGGCGGCGATAGGCGGGGTTGATCGACAGCGCCGAATATTGCTCCTGCACCACGCGGCGCAGCGGCGGGACGAGGACCGACAGCGGCGTCAGCACACCAAAGCGCAGGATAAGGCCGACAGGCGCCAGCGCCGCCACGATGATGAACAGCGGCAGCGACCAGGGCTTCATCAGCGCGAGCGGCAGATATTCCGGGTCCTGCCCCGTGCCGTAGCGGGTGCGGGCATGATGCTGGGTATGCACCTCCTCATAGAGGAAGGAGGGGATCATCAGCGGGATGCCGACCAGCAGATTCCATGCGAAGCGGAAGCCCGGAAGCGCGCCCGCGCGGATATGCGTCAGCTCATGGATGAAGCTCGCCGCGCGATAGAGCGCCAGCATCGCCACCAGTCCCGAAGCCACGGCCAGCGCCGTGCTTCCGAACAGCATCGCCCCCGCCAGCGCGGCATAGCCCAGCAGCGCGGACGCAAGGAAATCGGGCCAGTAGATCGCGGGATTGGCGGTCGACAGCGTGCGCGTCAATTCAGCGGCGGCGCGCAGCATCGCCGCGTCGTCGGGTATCGGCTTGCGGGCCTGCGCTTCGGGCATCCGGTGCCCGGTGGCAAGAACGGGGTCATGCACAGTCATGCTGGCCTTCCTAAAGATCAAATGCGCTGAGATCGTGGCAGCAACGTGACATATTCGCCCCGTTGCGGCCATGGCGGACGGTGACAACCGATTGACAATCGACGCCCAAGCGTCGAACTGCTCCGCTTCCTCTCAGCGAAAGCGGTCAGCCGTGGCGTCTCATGATCTGGTGATTTCCCCCGTCTCTTCCAAGAGCGAACTGAAGGCGTTCGTCGATCTGCCGTGGCGGCTTTACGTCGAGGACCCGCATTGGGTGCCGCCGCTCAAGAGCGAGGTCCACGGTATCATCAGCCCCGCCAGGAATCCCTTTTTCGATCATGCCGAGGCGCAATATTTCCTCGCCCGGCGCGGGCAGAAGGTGGTGGGGCGCATCTCCGCGCATTTCGACCGCCTGGCGCATTCCATGCCGGCGGAGCAGGGCATGGGGCCGGGCGCCGGCAATTTCGGCCTGTTCGAGGCGGGGGATGCGGAAATCGGCGCGGCGCTGATCCGCGCGGCGGAAGGCTGGCTGCGGACCAAGGGCATGACCCGCGTGGTCGGCCCGATCTCCCTTTCCATCTGGGAAGAGCCGGGGCTGCTGATCGAGGGGTTCGACCATGCGCCCACGGTGATGATGGGCCACAACAGCCCCGCCTATCGGGCGATGATCGAGGGCGCGGGCTATCGGCCGGTCAAGCAGCTCAAGACCTATGAACTCGACATCACGCAGGAATTCCCGCCGCTGATCCAGCGCATCATCGCATCGGGCGAGAAGAATGCCCGCATCCGCATCCGGCCCGTAGACAAGTCGAAATTCGACGAGGAAGCCGCCGTCATCCTGCGCATCCTCAACGATGCATGGGGCAATAATTGGGGCTTCGTGCCGATCACTGACCATGAGGTCGAACATTTCGGCAAGCAGTTGAAGCCGATCGTGCGCGAAGACCTTATCATGGTCGCCGAACTGGAAGGGGAGCCGGTGGCCTTCATGATCACGCTGCCCGATCTCAATGAAGCGATCCGGCCGCTGAACGGCTCGCTTTTCCCCTTCGGCTGGGCGAAGCTGCTCTGGTGGCTGCGCAATCCCCAGGTCCGGACCATGCGCGTGCCGCTGATGGGCGTGGTCCAGCGGTTGCAGGCGTCGCGCCTCGCCAGCCAACTCGCCTTCATGATGATCGAATATATCCGCCGCAACGCGGTCGCCCGCTATGGCGCGAGCCGGGGCGAGATCGGCTGGGTGCTGGACGACAATCAAGGCATGAACGCCATCGCCGACGCCATCGGGAGCAAGGTGAACAAGGTCTACCAGATCTACGAAAAGGCGCTTTGACGCCCTTTCCGGGCTTTATTCACAATGGATGCGCGTGCGCGCGGGAATAAATTCCGCGCGCCAGCCATAAGCAGGTCATGACGAGTCATTTCGCCGACATCCGCGCCGCCGCATCGCACCGATCCGGCTGCGCCATCGCGCTTCGCCGCACGATGGGACGGCCGCTGCGCGTGGCGCTGTTCTCCGGCAATTACGACTGCGTGCGCGACGGCGCCAATCAGGCGCTGAACCGGCTGGTCGCCTATTTGATGGACCGGGTGGGCGCGCAGGTTCGCATCTATTCGCCCACCGCGCCGCGCAAGGCGTTCGATTCGGTCGGCGACATCCGCTCCGTCCGGTCGCTCAGCATCCCCGGCCGGCCGGAATACCGGCTGGCGCTGGGCTTCACCAGCGCCGCCGCGCGCGACTTCGACGATTTCGCGCCGGACGTGGTCCATCTTTCCGCGCCGGACCTGCTGGGGCGGCAGGCGCAGAAACATGCCCGCCGCCACGGTATCCCGGTCGTGGCAAGCCTGCACACGCGCTTCGAAACCTATCTCGACTATTATCGCGTGGGCCTGCTGCGGCCGATGGTCGAAGCCTATCTCGACCGCTTCTATGGCGAGAGCGATCATATATTGGCCCCCACAGCGCCCATCGCGCGGGAAATGGTCGGACGCCACGGAGAGGACAAGGTGTCGATCTGGGGCAGGGGCGTCGATCCCGCCCTGTTCGGCCCGCACCTGCGCGACGAAGGAATCCGCTCTGCCCACGGATATATGCCGGAGGAAGTCGTGCCGCTCTTCTTCGGGCGGCTGGTGCTGGAAAAGGGGCTGGGCATCTTTGCGAGGCCATTGCCCGGATCCGCGCGCAGGGCCATCAGGTGCGGCCTCTGATCGTCGGGGAAGGCCCCGCGCGCGGCTGGCTGGCGGAGCGGATGCCCAATGCCACCTTCATGGGCCACCTGTCGGGCGCGGCGTTGGGCCGGGCGGTAGCGAGCGCCGATATCCTCATCAACCCCAGTGTCACGGAGGCGTTCGGCAATGTGAATCTGGAGGCGATGGCGTCCGGCCTTGCCGTGGTGTCGGCGGATATCGCCAGCGCGTCGGCGCTGATCGCGGACGGGAAAACCGGCCTGCTGGTCCCCGCCGGCCAGGCTGAGGCTTATGTGGATGCGGTCGTCGGCCTGATGACCGACGAGAAGCGGCGCCGGACGGTGCGCGCCGCTGCGGCGGCGGCGGCCATACGGCATCGCTGGAGCGATGTGCTGGAGGACGTCGCCGCCGCATATTGCCATGTCCTGCACATCCCCCTTGCCCCGGCCGTGGAGCAGGCGGCATGATGGGTGCATGAAGGATGCCGCGCATGGACGATCGATCCGACATCGCCGCTGATCTGCTGGCCATGCGCCGCTATGCGCGTTCGCTCACCCGCGACGATCAGGATGCGGACGATGTGGTGCAGGACGCGCTTGTCCGCGCCATCGAACGGAGCGCGACCTACAGGCCCGAACGCCGCCGCCGTCCCTGGCTGCTCGCCATCGTTTACAATGTCTTCGTTTCCGCCAAGCGGCGCGAGGCAGCCGAGGCGCGGCGCAACGATCGCTTCGCCGAAACGATGATGGACCGCATCGGCCCGGAGCAAGAGGAACGCGCGCGCCTCGCCGAAATCGCGCGCGATTTCGCCGCTTTGCCGGACCGTTATCGCATGGTGCTGCATCTGGTCGCGGTGGAGGGGCTGAGCTATCAGGAGACGGCGGAGGCGCTGGGCATCCCGTTGGGCACCGTGATGTCGCGGCTGTGGCGTGCCCGCGCGGCGTTACGGGAAGGCGCGGAAGAGCAACAGGGAAAACGGCCCGGTCTGCGGCTGGTTGGAGGACGCGATGACTGAAGAGCCGACGGATCTGGAAATCCACGCCTATATCGACGGAGAACTCGACACTGGGCGATGCTTTGCCGTGGAAACGCATCTGTCGCGTCATCCGGTGCTGGCCGCGCGGGTCATGGGCGACCTCAGCATCCGCAGCGCGCTCGGCTTGTTGACGCGGGACACCGCGCCCGCCGCGCACGGCTTGAAGGTGCTGGCCGCGCATCTGCGCGGGCGCAGGCCATTGTGGCGGCGCGCCCTGCCTCTGGGGGCATCGACCGCCGGGCTGGCGGCCGCCGCGCTTGCCTTTTTCGTCGTGACCGAGGGGCCGCCGGGCTATGTGAACTATGCCGTCGCGTCGCATCGCATCGCGATGATGCGGGCGCATATGGCTTCGCAGGAGGAAACCCCGCATTTCGATTCGCAGGAAATCGCGCTGCGGACCCGCATAGCGATGCCGAAATTCCCCCGGGACTGGGCCGTGACGGACGTGCAGCTTTTCCCCACCGCCAAGGGGCCGGGGCTGCTCGTCGCGGTGAAGACGCAGGAAGGGCAGAAGCTGTCGATCTTTGCCGTGCGGGAGAAGACCGACGCGCCCGAACGCCCCGATGCCATCCGCGAAGGCGAACAATCGGTGGCCTATTGGCGGCGCGGCGAGATGTCCTATGCCCTGACCGGGGAGGAAGAGCCTGGCGCGATCGACGCCACCGCCGAGGCGCTTGCCCGGCATTGGTCCTGATGGAACCGGATCAGGCCGGGAAAGCGCCCTCCGCCAGCGCCGCGCCATGGTCGCGGATCGCGCGGGGCCATGAGGCGCAGGCCACTTCGAACGCGTCCTTGTCCTTCGCATAGAGCGCCCGCATCGCGTCCTCATAGCCGGGCCGGTCGCCCGCCATCACGGTGAGGAAATGATAGGCCGCATCCATCGCAGCGCGGGGAGAGGGTTTGTCCGCGCCCTCCTTGCGCGCCGTTTCGACCAATCGCCGCAAGGTGGCCGAAGCCCCGCCGGGCTGCGCCGCCAGCCAATCCCAATGCCGGGGGAGCAGCGTCACTTCGCGCGGCTGCACGCCCAGCCTGGGCCGCCCCCGCCCTCGCGGCGCTTCCGGCGCGGAGCCGCGCAGGTCGATATCCGTCTGCCGCCCGGTCGCATCGTCGAACAGCAGGATATTCTGCGCGTCCTCGCCCATGGCGTTGAGCGCCGCCCGAACTTCATCCTCGTCGCCCGTCGCGATCCATGTTTCGCCCGCAAAGGCCGTCAATGTGCGCGTCATGCCGAAATCTCCTTCGGCACGCCATTTATTATCCGGGTTTAATTCCGTCAATTATAATCCGGGTAAAAATATCAGCCCCGCAGCTCCACCCAGGTCGGCGCATGGTCGCTGGCCTTTTCCCGGCCCCGGAAATCCTTGTCCACCTGTGCGTCGACCAGGCGGTCGGCGGCGGCGGGGCTGAGCAGCAGATGATCGATGCGGAAACCCGCGTCGCGCGGCCAGGCGTTCATCTGATAATCCCAGAACGTCCACACGCCCCCTGCCGGATGGCGGCTGAGAATCGCGTCGGTCCATCCGTCGCCCAGCAGGCGGCGATAGGCGGCGCGGCTTTCCGGCTGCATCAGCGCGTCGCCGGCCATGGCCTTCACGGAATAGACGTCGCGGTCGCGCGGGATGACATTGTAGTCGCCCGCGAGGATGGCGGGCACTTCCTCTGCCCATATCTCCGCCGCGCGGGTCCGCAATCGCTGCATCCAGCGCAGCTTGTAATCGAATTTCGGGCCGGGCTGCGGGTTGCCGTTGGGCAGGTAGATGCTGGCGACCCGCACGCCCTTCACATCGGCTTCGATATAGCGGCTGTGCTCGTCCTCCGGCTCGCCGTCGAGGCCCCGGCGGACCTCCGCCGGCGTTTCGCCGCGCGCCAGGATAGCGACGCCGTTGAACCCCTTCTGCCCGTGCCAGATCGCGCCATAGCCCGCATCCTCGATATCCTTGACCGGAAAGGTTTCGTCGGACGTCTTGATCTCCTGAAGGCAGGCGACGTCGGGCCGCGTTTCGTCCAGCCACTCCAGCAGGCGCGGCAGGCGCGCCTTGATCCCGTTGATGTTGAACGTGGCGATACGCATGGCGGTGACTCCTCGCCAGCCTCCCTAAAGGGAAGAAACGCCCTTGGCTATCAGATCGAAAAGCTGGTGCCGCAGCCGCAACCGGCGGTGGCGTTGGGATTCGTCACCTTGAACGCCGCGCCGCCCAGGTCCGACACGAAATCGACCGCCGACCCGCGGACCAGATCGATGCTCACATCGTCCACCACCAGCGTCACGCCGTCCCGTTCGGCCGTCACGTCATTCGCCTCCACCCCATCGGCAAGGCCGAAGCGATACTGGAAGCCGGAACAGCCGCCGCCGTCCACGGCGAGCCGCAATATGGCGGGCTTGCCCTGCTTGGCGGCAATCGCGGCCACGCGGGCGGCGGCGGAAGGAGTGAGATCGATATCGGCCATGGAGGTTAGATAGGGGCGAGCCATGGTCCCGGCAAGCGGCAGGAGAGACATGGGCGTTCATGGGACGCCCGAAAAAGCGGGTTTGGGTGGGAAGCGGACATTTGCCTGGATGCCTTCGCGTCGCAAGCGCAGGATTTTGGCGAACGCAGGCTGAACGGACTTTCCGGCGCTCGCTCCCAAAAGCAAACGAGCGCGGTTTGCGGCCGCGCTCGTTAAGATGTCGGTGCGGGCGGACCGCTCCGTGGATCAGTGCGTGGCGGTCGCGTTCGCGGCCGGGGCTTCGGCGGCGTTTGCGCCTTCTGCCGGGGCGGTGGCGTTGTCGCCTTCCGCTGCCGCGGGGGCCGCGTCCGCCGCCGGAAGCGGCAGGTTCGATCCCTGCGTGTTGAGCCACGCGATCAAGTTCGCGCGGTCAGCCGGCTTGCCCAGGCCCGCAAAGGTCATCTTGGTGCCCGGCGCGAATTCGCGGGGGCTTTTCAGCCAGTGATCCATCGCCTCGAAGGTCCAGGTGCCGCCCTTGCTCTTAAGCGCGTCGGAGAAGGCGAAGCCCGCCTTGCCGTGGCCGATTTCCTCGCCCACCGTGCCGAAAAGATTGGGGCCGATGCCGTTCGCGCCGCCCTGGTTGACGGTGTGGCAGGCCGCGCATTTGGCGAAGACCTTTTCACCGGCCGCGATGTCCGCCTGCGCCAGCAGCGTGTTGAGGCCGGGGCCGCTGTCGCCGCCGCCTTCGCCTTCCGCTTCGACGCCTTCGATCGCGTAGCCCATCTTTTCGGGCCGTTCGCTGTGGAAATAATGGGAACTGACGATAGCACCGCCCAATGCGATGATCCCCGCAAACAACGCCCACCCTGCAACGGTGTTGAAACGATCGCCCATTCGCTCGCTATCCCTTGAATTTCTGTTCTGGCGGCTGGCTACCCGCGCCCCCTCTAGCGCGCTGCCATAATGGCGCAATCGCGAACGTGCAAGCATGGTTGAAGGCAAAAGCGACCGTTTCCAGCCCCTGGGGCGGTTCGCTCAATGCTTGCGCGCGTGACCGCAACTCCTTAAGCGCGCTGTCGCCAATGGAAAACTATCCCGCTCCCGCCCGCGCGCTTGTCGCCCAACTCAGCGAGAAGGCCGCCGCCGATCCGGCGAAGGCCGTCGCCTATCAAGGCGCGCCGGGCGCCAATTCGCACCTGGCCGCGCTCGGCTACGCGCCCGATTGCGTGCCGCTGCCCTGCTTCGCGTTCGAGGATGCGATCGACGCGGTGCGCAGCGGCCAGGCCGCGCGCGCGATCATCCCCATCGAAAACAGCCTGCACGGCCGCGTCGCCGACATGCATTTCCTGCTGCCCGAATCGGGGCTGCACATCGTCGACGAATATTTCCTGCGCATCCGCCATTGCCTGATGGCGCCCGACACCGCGCCCGTCAAAAGCGCGATCAGCCATCCGCAGGCGCTGGGCCAGTGCCGTCATTATCTGCGCGAGCGGGGCATCCAGCCGGTCGCCTATGCCGATACGGCGGGCGCGGCGGCGCTGGTGGCGGAGACGCGCACGCCGGGCGAAGGGGCCATCGCGCCCTATCTGGCGGCGGAGCTGTACGGCTTGCGGCTGGTGGCGGAGAATATCGAGGACAGCGACGACAATATGACGCGCTTCCTGGTGCTGGCGCATGAACCCAGCATGCCGCAAGCGGGCGTCGGGCCGGTCATGACGACATTCCTGTTCGAGGTGAAGAACGTCCCCGCCGCGCTCTACAAGGCGATGGGGGGCTTTGCGACCAACGGCGTCAACATGACGAAGCTGGAAAGCTATCAGCGCGGCGCGAGCTTTTCCGCGACCGAGTTCTTTTGCGATATCGAAGGGATGCCGGGCGATCCGGCCGTCGACCGGGCGCTCGCCGAACTGGAGTTCCACAGCAAATGGGTGCGGATGCTGGGCAGCTACCGGCAGGCGCGGCCCCGCACCTGAGGAGGGCCGTTATGGGCCATTTTCCGCCATTTAATGCCCGTCATCCCAGCCTTTCGCTGGGATGACGGAGGAGTGGCGGGAATCCACCCATAACCGCCATTTGGCACACAGGTTTGCACATCACATAATCTCCCTTGATTTTGCGCCTTTGGAACTGCGGCTCCCCCCAAACATTCTACGGAGGGGGCCAGGGAAGGAAATCCACACTTATGATTCGCCGCTCCATTTATTTTGCCGGGTCAGTGGCCGCAGCGCTTGTCCTTGCGCCGCCGGCTTTCGCGCAGGAAGAGGATCACAGCAGCCTGACCATCGGGGTCGGAGGAGCCTATATCCCTAGCTATGAGGGATCGGACGACTATCGCGTCATCCCCATCGCGCAGGCGCGGGGCAAGGTGCACGATTTCGCCTTCTGGACGCGCGGCCCGGCGCTCTATGTCGACGCGATCCCCAATCGCGACAGCGACGGAGTGGATTTCGAACTGGGGCCGATGGTCAATGTGCGGCTGGACCGCACCAGCCGCAAGGGGATGAAGGACGATGCCGTCCGCGCGCTGGGCAAGCGGGATGTGGCGGTGGAAGCGGGCGGCTTCGTCGGCATCGGCAAGACGGGCATCTTCACCAGCGCCTATGACAATCTTTCGGCGCGCGTCGCAGTCGCCAAGGACGTGGCGGGCGCGCACAAGGGCTATGTCATAACGCCCGCCGTCGAATATGTGACGCCGCTGTCGATGACGACCTTCGTCGGCCTGGGCGTGTCGGCGGAATATGTGAGCAAGAGATATGGCCGCTATTATTACGATGTGGATGGCGCGAACGCCCTCGCGTCGGGACTGCCGATCGACGGTCGCGCGGGCGACAAGGCCGGGTTTAAGAAGATCGGCGTCAACCTGAGCGCGGGCAAATCGCTGTCAGGCGACATCCGCAAGGGGTGGGCCATATTCGCGGCGGGCGGATATTCGCGGATGCTGGGTCGCTACGCCGATTCGCCGGTCGTGTCGGTCGCGGGGTCGAAGAACCAGTGGATCGGCGCGCTGGGCGTGGGCTATACTTTCTGAAATCCTGCCGTCGCGCCCTTGGCGAGAGGGTGACGCTTCCCATATTGCGCTGTATGGAGGCGGCGAAAACCGCATGAGGCAGGAGACGACAGCGTGGCAACCCTGGGATTGAGCGACACCGATAAGGCGTCGGTAGAGGCGTTTCGCCGGGACGTGGTGGAGCCGTCGCACACGCAACTGGTGATCGTGGACTTCTGGGCGGAATGGTGCGGGCCGTGCAAGCAGCTTGCGCCGGTGATCGAGAAGGTCTGCGCGGACTATGCGTCCAAGGGCGTGAAGCTGGTCAAGATCAACGTCGATGAGGACAAGTTCATCGCCGCCCAGTTCCGGGTGCAGTCGATCCCCACCGTCTATGCCGTGTTCCAGGGCCAGCCCGTCGCCGACCTGAGCCAGGCGCGGACAGAAGGGCAGTTCAAGCAGTATCTGGACCAGATATTGGGCCAGCTTCCCATCGATTCGGACGAAAAGGCGCAGGCGGAGGAGGTCGCGCCGCTGATCGCCATGGGCGAGGACCTGCTGACCGGCGGCGAGAATGAGCGCGCCCTTTCCGTGTTCGAGCAGATCGCGCAGATGGCGGCGGACAATGCGGAGGTCGCTTCGGGCCGCGCGCGGGCGCTCGCGGCGCTGGAGCGGGTGGACGAGGCCGAGGCGGTGCTGGACGCGCTGTCCCCCGAAGCCGCGAAGGACGGGCATGTCGAGCGGGCGCGGGCGGCCATCGCCCTCGCGCGCAATGCGCGGCCCGTGGCGGACCTGTCCGGCGTGGAGGCGCGGGTCGCGGCCGATCCCGACGATCATGAAGCGCGCTTCGAACTGGCGACGGGCCTGATGGGCAATGGCGACCGGGACGGGGCGGCGGACGCGCTGCTGGAAATCGTGCGGCGCGACCGGGAATGGAATGACGGCGCGGCGCGGACGCAGCTCCTTACCTTGTTCGAGGCGGTGGGGCTGGAAGACCCGTGGGTCGCGGCGCAGCGCAGGCGCTTGTCGCAGATCCTGTTCGCCTGACGGCGCGGCCGATGCCAAAAGCCCGCGTCTCGATATTTCCGCTTTCCGGGGCGCTGTTGCTGCCGGGCATGGAGTTGCCGCTGCATATCTTCGAGCCGCGATATCGGGCGCTGATCCATGACGCCATGGCGCGGGATCGGCGGATCGGCATGATCCAGCCGCGCGGGAGAGGGTTGAAGCCCGCTTTGTTCGACATGGGATGCCTGGGGCATATCAGCCATATCGAGGCGCTGGAGGACGGGCGGTTCAATATCATCCTGAAAGGGCTGGCGCGGTTCCGGGTGGTGCGGGAGCTGGAGGTGGGGACGGCCTTCCGTCAGATCGAGGCGGAGGTGGAGCAGGCGCCCGACCCCGACGAGGTGCTGTCCGCCGTGGAACGTGCCGCGCTGGAGCAGGAATCGCAGCGTTTCGCGAAAATGCTGGGCTATGTGGTGGATTGGACGGCGGTGTCGCGGTTGGACGATCAGTCGCTGGTCAACGGCATCGCGCAGATCGCGCCCTTCGACCCCGCCGCCAAGCAGACGCTGCTGGAGGCGGATACGCTCAATGCGCGGGCGGACCTTATCATCCAGTTGATGCAGATCGTGGGCCGGGCCGAACGGGACGGCGGCACGACGATGCAGTAAGGAGCGGGCAATGAACGCGCCGCCGGTCGATCCATGGCTGCTCGCCAAGCTGGTGTGTCCGGTGACGCGCGGACCGTTGCGCTGGGACGCGGAGCGGGGCGAACTGGTGTCGGAGGCGGCGGGGCTGGCCTATCCGGTGCGGGATGGGGTGCCGGTGCTGTTGGCGCGGGAAGCGCGGCGGATTTAGGAGGGGCCATAGGAGGGCCGTTATGGGTGGGACGGGCATTGAATGTCCGCTCATGGCCGAAATGCCGCACATCTCCCGACCATCAGGACTGCATCGCTTCCGCGATCAATGCGCGGGCTTCCTTGCCGTTCCAGTCCATTGCGCCGATGACGCGGGCGATTTCCTTCCCCTGCGCATCGTAGAGGACGGTGGTGGGCAACATGCCGGTCGCATAGTGGAAACCGAGCTGGTTTTCCGGGTCGATCCAGCTTTTCAGATGCTGGAGGCCCTGTTTCGCGAAAAAAGGCTGCACCAGTTTCGCGCCCTGGCTGTCCTGCGAGACGGCAAGGACGCTCAGCCCCTTTGGTCCGTAAGCGGCGGCGAGGGCGTCAAGCGTCGGCATTTCCGCAATGCAGGGCGCGCACCATGTCGCCCAGAGATTGACCAGAAGCGGCTTTCCGGCGAAATCCTTGAGCGTCGTGTCTTCGCCGTCCAGAGTCTGGAAGCTAAGATCGGGCGCGGGGGTTCCGGCCTTGGACCGATCCAGTGTATAGCTGAACTCGCCCTTGCCGCTTGCCGTCGGCGCGGTGGCTTCGCCGCTGGTGATCGGCGCGGGCGCAGTCGCGTTCGGTGCCGCTTGCCCCGAAGGCGGCGATTGCCTATCGCACGCGGCAAGGCCGGCCAGCAGGAGCAGTGTCATTACGCAGCGTAAGGAAGTTCGCACGGGGGAAGGCTCCAACAGCATGTGGGGCGGACGCTTCGCGGCGGGTCCGGCTTCGATCATGCGGGAGATAAATGCCTCCATCCCGTTCGACAAGCGATTGTGGAAACAGGATATCGCCGGGTCCAAGGCGCATGTCGCGATGCTGGCCAAACAGGGCATCGTCGATGGCGAGGACGCGCAGGCGATCACCGAGGGGCTGAGCCGGATCGCGACGGAATATGAAGCGGACGGCGTGCCGGTCGACCTCGACCTGGAAGACATTCACATGGTCACAGAGTCGCGGCTGGCCGACCTGATCGGTCCGGCGGCGGGGCGGCTGCATACGGCGCGCTCGCGCAACGATCAGGTGGCGACCGATTTCCGCCTATGGGTGCGCGACGCGATGGACGAGGTGGACGCGGGGCTGGCGGCGCTTCAGGACGCGCTCCTCAAGCGGGCGGAGGAACATGCGGATGCGGTGATGCCGGGCTTCACCCATCTGCAATCCGCGCAGCCGGTGACGCTGGGGCATCATCTGATGGCCTATCATGAAATGATCCGGCGCGACCGCAGCCGCTTTGCCGATGCGCGCGTCCGCATGAACGAATGTCCGCTGGGCGCGGCGGCGCTGGCCGGGACGGGCTTTCCCATCGACCGCCATGCGACGGCGGCGGCTTTGGGTTTCGCCAAGCCGACCGACAACAGCCTCGACAGCGTGTCGGATCGGGACTTTGCGCTCGATTATCTGATGGCGGCGACGCAAGTGGCGCTGCACCTGTCGCGGCTGGCCGAGGAGTTCATCATCTGGGCAAGCCAGCCCTTCGGCTTCGTGAAGCTGCCCGACGCCTATTCGACCGGCAGCTCGATCATGCCGCAGAAGCGCAATCCGGACGCGGCCGAACTGGTGCGCGGCCATGCGGGGCGGATCATGGGGTGCATGAACGCGCTCTGCGTCACGATGAAGGGCCTGCCGCTCGCCTATTCCAAGGACATGCAGGATGACAAGCCGCCGGTGTTCGAGGCGCACGACCTGCTGGGCCTGTCCATTGCGGCGATGACGGGGATGATCGAGACGGTGACGTTCCGCACGGACCGGATGCGGGCGCTGGCCGAGAGCGGTTTCGCCACGGCGACCGACCTTGCCGACTGGCTGGTGCGGGAAGCCGATGTGCCTTTCCGGGAAGCGCATCATATCACCGGGCGCGCGGTGGCGGCGGCGGAGGAAACCGGGACGCCATTGGCGGACCTGCCGATCGACACGCTCAAAGCCATTGATCCGCGCATCGATGAGCGCATCTATGCGGTGCTGACGGTCGACGCATCGGTCGCCAGCCGGAAAAGCCACGGCGGCACCGCGCCCGATCAGGTGCGCGAGCGGATCGCGCAGGCGCGGCGGGAGAAGGAAGCATGATGATGCGATGGAGCAAGGGGCTGGCTGTGGTGGCGCTGGCTGTGGCGTTGGCGTCCTGCGGCGGTCGCCAGCCATTGAAGCCCATCGAGGGGCAGAAGATGCCCGCCGTGCCGGTGGGAGCCGCGACCGCGCCCACCGCGCAGGACTTGACGACCCCATCGACGCAGGCGCGGCCCGAACGCAATGTCGAGTTGCTGACCCAATCGAAGCAACGCGGCGACGATCCGTTCGATCTGCCGCCCGAAAGCGCCCCGCAATAAGACCCGACAGGACACAGAAGCCTTGGACCATTTCGATTATCTAGACGGCGCCATGCATGTGGAGCAGGTGCCGATGGCCGCGATTGCCGATGCCGTGGGCACGCCGGTCTATGTCTATTCGACCGCGACGCTGACGCGCCATGTCGGCGTGTTCCGCGAGGCGCTGTCGCGGCTTGACGATCCGCTGATCGCCTTTGCGGTGAAGGCCAATCCCAATGCGGCGGTGCTGGCGACGCTGGGGAAATTGGGACTGGGCGCGGATGTGGTGTCGGGCGGCGAGCTGCTTCGGGCCATCGCGGCGGGGATTGCGGCCGGCCGTATCGTCTTTTCGGGCGTCGGCAAGACAGCGGAGGAAATGCGGCTGGCGCTGGAGCATGGCATTTTCCAGTTCAATCTGGAAAGCGAGCCGGAAGCGGAGATGCTCTCCGACGTAGCGCTTTCCATGGGGAAGCGCGCGCCGGTCGCCTATCGCATCAATCCCGATGTGGACGCGGGCACCCATGCCAAGATTTCGACCGGCAAGTCGGAAAACAAGTTCGGCATCCCCTATGACCGGGCGCTCGAATCCTATGCGGCGGCGCGCGCCCTGCCCGGTTTGGACGTGCAGGGCGTGGCGGTGCACATCGGCAGCCAACTGACCGATCTCGCGCCGCTGGAGGCGGCCTTCGTCAAGGTCGGCGCGCTGATCGGCAAGCTGCGGGAGGCGGGGCATGACATCCGCACCGCCGATCTGGGCGGCGGGCTTGGCGTGCCCTATGATCCGTCCAAGCCCGTGCCGCCCAGCCCCGCCGACTATGGCGCGATGGTGACACGGGTGGCGCAGGGGTGGAATGTCCGCCTGATGTTCGAGCCGGGGCGGGTGATCGTCGGCAATGCGGGCGCTCTGCTGTCGCGCGTGGTGCGGGTGAAGCAGGGCGCGCAGGCGCCCTTCGTCATCGTCGACGCGGCGATGAACGACCTGCTGCGGCCCAGCCTCTATGACGCATGGCATGATATCCGCGCCGTGCGGCCTGCGGGCGGGCGCGCCGCCGCCAATGTGGTGGGGCCGGTGTGCGAGACGGGCGATACCTTCGCCATGCATCGCGACATGGATGTGGTGCAGGCGGACGATCTGGTCGCCTTCATGACGGCGGGCGCTTATGGCGCGACCATGGCGAGCACCTATAACAGCCGCGCGCTGACGCCCGAAGTGCTGGTGTCGGGCGGCAAATGGGCCGTGGTGCGCGCGCGTCCGCCCATCGAGACGCTGATCGCCGGGGACAGCATTCCCGACTGGGTGAGGGACTGATGCACAGCCTGCCCGTCTTCCTGCGATTGCAAGGGCGGGCCGTGATCCTGACCGGTGAAGGCGAGGCGGCGGCGGCCAAGCGGCGGCTGCTGGAGCGGGCGGGCGCGCGCATCGTCGGCGAGGAAGCGGAGGCTGCGCTCGCCATCGTCGCGGACGGGGATGAGGCCGTGGCCGCGCGGCTCAGGGCGCGGGGCATATTGGTGAACGCGACCGACCGGGCGGATTTGTGCGATTTCACGCTGCCCGCCATCGTGGATCGCGATCCGGTATTGATCGCCATCGGGACGGGCGGCGCTTCGGCGGGGCTGGCCAAGGCGCTGCGGCAGCGGATCGAGACGATGCTGCCCGCGCGGCTGGGCGCTCTGGCGGCGGCTTTATATCGGGCGCGGGACGCCATCCGGGCGCGCTGGCCGGACGCGGGCGCGCGGCGGCGGGCCATCGATGCGGGGCTTGGCGCGGGCGGCGTGCTGGACCCGTTGCGGGAGGATGCGGCCGATGCCGTGCCGTCCTGGCTGGCCGGAGAGGAGGCAGGGCTGGACGGAGGCAGGCTGGCGGCGATCCGCCTGGCATCCGCCGATCCGGACGAATTGACGCTGCGGGCGGCGCGGCTGTTGGGCGAGGCGGACCGGATCTATCATCGCGGGGATGTGCCGCGCGCGATACTGGATCGCGCGCGGGCCGATGCGGCGCGGGTCGTGGCCGACCATAAGCCGGACCGGCCGGGCGCGGGGCTATCGCTCTGGCTGGAGATGGCGGAGCGAGGTTAGAGCATGATCGATTAGATTGAATCGGATCATGCTCTATATTGTCTTTGTTTTCCGCATTTTCCGAGTCGTTGGGTGATCCCGCCCGACTTGAAAATGCTCTAGCCGCGCGCGGCGTTCAGCCTTGCGATCTCGTCGTGCAGCGCCTGGATCGAGGACACCAGACGGGCGCGGTCGGCCTGCAATTCGTTCAGGGCCTCGCGCGTTTCGCCCAGTTCCACCGCGCGGCGGGCGATGCGCGCGTCGAGTTCCGCATTGTGGCGGGTGAGCGCGCCCATCTGTTCGGCCCTGACGCACAAATGGCGCAGGCGCGCGTCGAGAAGGTCGAAATCGAGCGGCTTGGCGATATGATCGTCCGCGCCCGCCGCCAGCGCTTCCACGGCGAGGGGGCGTTCGAGGCGGCCCGCTATGGTCACGAAACAGGCATGGGGAGAAAGGCCCGACGCGCGTATCTTCTCCATTGTGGCGACGGCGGAGAGCAGCGTCAGGCCCATGTCGAGCAGGACGATGTCGACAGGCCGCGCGACCAGCAGGCCGAGCGCCGCGAACCCGTTTTCCGCCAGCGCCACGTCATAGCCCAAATGGGAAAGGCGGCGGGCGATGACCGTGCGCGCCGTGGGATTTTCATCGATGACGAGGATGCGCGGCCGCCGCTCCATACGGCCGGCGCTTTCATTCGCCGGCTTCCGTGCGCCGCTGCGCTGGCTGCGTTTGAAAATCTGCATGGCGTGCCGTCTCCTGCCTGCGGGAAGAATAGGAACGGCGCGCAAAGAAAAGGTTAACGCCGCGCAGAGCGTTCAGTCGGGACCGTAGGCGCGCATGAAGATGCCGACCGCGAAATCCGCTTCGGCCGCGATCATGTCCAGGGTCGCGGCGCTGATCCGCCCTACCAGCATTTGCTGGTGGCATCCCGAGGTTACAAGCGCGGTCAGGACGCGTGAGGCGGCCTGCGGGTCGTCTTTGCGCAGTTGTCCCCGCTCCATCGCCCCGGCAAGGAAATCGGCAATCAGGCCGCGAGTCAGGCGCGGCGCGCGTTCATAGAAGATCCTGCCCATTTCGGGGAAGCGTCCAGCTTCGGACATGACCAGCCTGTGCAGGGAAATCGCCTCGGGCGACGTCACCTTTTGCAGCAGGCTGACGCATACGCGATGCAGCGTGGTGACGAGATCGCCGCACGGATCGAGGATTTCGTACAGATGCGCGCGATAGGTCGCCGTCACCTGTTCGAGCACGGAGGCGAAGAGTTCTTCCTTGGAAGGAAAGTGATTCCAGAGCGTTCCCTTCGATCCGCCCAGCGTGGCGGCGATCCCCGACATGGTCGTGCCGGCATAGCCGTTTTCCAGAAAATAGTGCGCGGCGACGTTCAGGATGGCATCGCGCCGATCGCGGCGGCGAGCCTCCCGGCGGCTGAGAACGGAAGAGGAAAGACGATCCGGCATATAACCGTACCATATAGTATGATATTTTCGTTGACAAGGTCGTGCGGCAGGGGCAAGGGCGCTTTTCATACTAGGTGGTACGGTTGTTATGCCCATGAGTCGTCGTTCTTTTCCGGTTCGTGGCCTGCTGGCGGCGAGCGCGATCGCGCTGTCGGCCTGCGCGGCGGTGCCTGATCTCGGCAGGAAACCGGAAGTCCGCGCGGCGCAGAGCATCGCGACGGAACGCAGCCTGGCGGCGGCTCGGCGCGATTGGCCGGGCGAGGGATGGTGGGCTGCTTATGGCGATCCGCAACTGACCGCGCTGATCGAGGAAGGGTTGCGCAACGCCCCGGACATGGCGGCGGCGGGCGCGCGTTTCCGGCAGGCGCGGGCCATGGCGCAGCAGGCGGGCGCGCCGCTGCTGCCGACGGTTGATCTGGATGCCCAGGCGGGCGTCACCAAACAGAGCTACAATATGGGAATGCCCTCCGACTTCGTGCCGAAGGGTTGGCTGGGAACGGGGCAGGTCGCGCTGAATCTCGGCTGGGATCTGGACCTTTGGGGCAAGAATCGCGCGGCGCTGGCGGCAGCGACATCGGAAGCGCGGGCGGCGGAGATCGACGCACGGCAGGCCCGTCTGGCGCTGACCACGGGGATTGCGGACGCCTATGCCGATCTCGCCCGGCTCTACGACGACGCGGATATTCAGCAGCGGGCGCTGGACATCCGGCTGGCGAGCCGGAAGCTGGTGGCGGACAGGCTGCGCAACGGCCTGGAGACGCGTGGCAGCGCGCGGCAGGCGGACGCGACCGTGTCCTCCGCAAGGGCGCGGCTGGCTGCCGCGAAAATGGCGATCGAGCTGCGCCAGCACCAGATCGCGGCGCTGATCGGCGCGGGGCCGGATCGCGGCCTCGATATCACCCGGCCGCAAGTGGAACGGCTGGAGCCGCTGGGCCTGCCCGCCGACGTCACGACCGATCTGGTGGCGCGCCGCCCCGATATCGCCGCCGCGCTCGCCCGTACGGAAGCCGCCGCCAAGCGGATCAAGGTGGCGCGCGCGGACTTCTTCCCCGCGATTCGGCTGAGCGCGCTGATCGGCGTGCAGTCGCTGGGGTATGAAACGATCCTCGGGCAATCGTCCACTGGCGCGCTGGTGCCTGCGGGCGGTTCCAAACCCTTCACCGACACGCTGTTCGACAAGGGCTCGATCTTCGGCAATGCGGGTCCGGCGATCAGCCTGCCGCTGTTCCGCGGTGGTGCGCTGCAAGGGCAGTATCGCGGTGCGCGCGCGGTCTATGACGAAGCGGTCGCGAGCTATGACAAAACGGTGCTGGGCGCTTACCAGCAGGTCGCCGACGCCGTCACCAGCCGCCGGGCGCTGGACCAGCGGCTGACCGAAGCCCGCGCCGCGCTCACCGCTTCTGAGGAAGCCTATGCCATCGCGCAGAAGCGCTACAAGGGCGGGCTTTCCGCCTATATCGACGTGCTGAACGTCGAGGACCAGCTTCTTTCGGCGCGCCAGTCCGTCGTGGAACTGGAAGCCAGTGCTTTTTCGCTCGATATCGCCCTCATTCGCGCGCTGGGCGGCGGTTTCGCCGCCAGCGACATCACCGCCAAGGATCGACCCAATGGCTGACGCCGCCGCAGAATTCGAAACCGGGACGGATCAGACGCCCGACGCCGCCAAGGAAGACCGGATGGCCACGCGCCGGAAATGGCTGCTGAGGCTGTTGATCGTCGTGCTGGTGCTGGGGGCGGTCTATGGCGTGTGGTATCTTCTGGTCGGGCGCAATCATGTCGGCACCGACAATGCCTATGTGAACGCCGAAGTCGCGCAGGTGACGCCGCTGATCTCCGCGCAGGTGGTCGAGGTGAACGTCACCGATACGCAGGCCGTGAAGAAAGGCGACATATTGGTGAAGCTGGACGCCACCAATGCGCGCATCGCGGTGGATCAGGCGCAGGCGGATCTGGCCGAAGCGCGCCGCCGTTTCCGGCAGACGTCGGCCACCAGCGGCGCCTTGTCCGCGCAGGTGACGGCGCGGGGCGCGGACATCACGCAGGCCAGGGCGCAGATCGCCACGGCGCAGGCGGATTTTGAAAAGGCGCGGATAGACCTGCGACGGCGCGAGGCGCTGGCCCCCGACGGCGCGGTGTCGGGCGATGAACTGACCAGCGCGCGCAAAGGCTATGCGGCGGCGAAGGCTGCGCTCGACCTCGCCCGCGCGGGCGTGGCGCAGGCGGAGGCGACCCGCGTGGCGGCCGCCGGACAGCTTGCGGCCAATGACGCGCTGGTGAAGGGATCGACGGAGGAGACCGATCCCGCCGTGCTCGCCGCCAAGGCGAAGCTCGACAACGCGAAGCTGGATCTCGACCGCACGATCATCCGCGCGCCTGTCGACGGAGTGGTGAGCAAGCGGCAGGTGCAGGTAGGACAGCGCGTGACGCAGGGCAGTCCGATCATGACCATCGTTCCGGTCACGCAGGTCTATGTCGACGCCAATTTCAAGGAACGGCAGCTTCGCCATGTGAAGGTGGGGATGCCCGCCAGGGTGACGTCCGACCTGTATGGCGGGGGCGTCGTCTATCACGGCCGGGTCGTGGGCTTTGCGGGCGGCACCGGATCGTCCATGTCGCTGATCCCGGCCCAGAATGCGACCGGCAACTGGATCAAGGTGGTCCAGCGCCTGCCGCTCCGCATCGCGCTCGACCCCAGGGAACTGGCCGAACATCCCCTGCGGGTGGGCCTGTCCATGGACGTCGACGTCGATATTTCGGGCCGCTGAGGGGAACGCGCGTGGCAGCCTCCGACGACAGCTTCTCGCTCCTGTCGCCGCGCCGTCGTCTTCTGGCGGGGCTGGTGCTGGCGCTGAGCAATTTCATGGTCGTGCTCGACCTGACCATCGCCAATGTGTCGGTGCCCCATATCGCGGGCAATATGGGCATCACGCCCGATCAGGGGACGTGGATCATCACGTCCTATGCGGTGGCGGAGGCGATCTGCGTACCGCTGACCGGATGGCTGGCGCAGCGGTTCGGCGTGGTGCGCGTCTTCATGATGAGCATGGCCGGCTTCGGCCTCTTTTCCCTGCTGTGCGGCCTGTCGGTGACGCTGGGCATGATCGTGGTCTGCCGGATCGGGCAGGGCCTGTGCGGCGGGCCGATCATGCCGATGTCGCAGACGCTGCTGATGCGGATATTCCCGCCCGAGCAGCGCGCCAAGATGATGGGCCTGTGGGCCATGACCACGCTGCTGGGGCCGGCCATGGGGCCGATCATCGGCGGCTATATCAGCGACAACTGGAGCTGGCACTGGATCTTCTTCATCAACCTGCCGATCGCGGCGCTGTGCATCATGGCGGCGGCGGCATTGTTGAAGCCGGTGGAAACCGAAACGCGGAAACTGCCGATCGACTTCGCAGGGCTGGCGCTGCTGGTCTTCTGGATCGGATGCCTCCAGATCATGCTGGACATCGGGCGGGACCGCGACTGGTTCGGCGATCCGCTGATCGTCATCCTGGCGATAATGGCGGGCGTCGGTTTCCTCGTCTTCATCATTTGGGAACTGACGGAGGAGCATCCGATCGTCGATCTGCGCGTGTTCCGCCATGTCGGCTTCACATCGGGGGTCTTTACGCTGGCGCTGTGTTTCGGCGCCTATTTCGCCAGCATCGTCGTCGTGCCGCAATGGCTCCAGCTTTCCATGGGCTACACCGCGACATGGGCCGGTTTCGTCACGGCCTTCACCGCGATGACGGCGCTGATCGCCGCCCCGATCTCGGGACGGATGATAGCGCGGGTGGACGTGCGGATATCGATTTCCAGCGCGTTGATCTGGATGGGCATCATGGCCTTCTGGCGCGCGCACTGGACGAGCGGCGCGGATTTCTGGGCGCTGTCCTATCCGCAGATATTCCAGGGCTTCGCCATGCCCTTCTTCATGATCCCGCTGACGACGCTGTCGCTGAGTTCGGTGCTGCCGTCGGAAACGGCGTCGGCGGCGGGCATGCAGAATTTCCTGCGGACCATGGCCATAGCCATCTCCACGTCCGTCGTGCTGACGGTATGGGGCGACGGGCAGCGCGTGTCGCGGAACGAGATGGCCTCCGTGCTCCAGGCCGGCGACGCGCAGGCCCAGCTTTCCGCCAGCGGCTTTTCCATGGAGCAGGCGCGGCAGGTGATCTCCAACATGGTCGATCAGGAAGCGGCCGTCATTTCGATGAACTATGTGTTCTTCTTCTCCATGATCCTGATGTTCCTGGCGGCCGCCGTAATCTGGCTGGCGCCCAAGCCCACGGGCAAGGTGGACACGTCTGCCGCGCACTGACCGGCGGGCGAAGGATCAGGCGGCCGTCCTGCCCAGATGACGGGCGACCTCGACAAATTCCTCGACGCCGATCGTTTCGGCGCGGCGTTGGGGATCGATGCCGACCGCCGCCAGCGCGTCCAGCGCGCCGGGAAGCCCTTTCAGGCTCTGGCGCAGCATCTTGCGGCGCTGGCCGAAGGCGGCGGCGGTCAGCCGTTCGAGATGCTTGAGCGACACGCCCTCCGGCGCGGGCTTCGGGGTGATGTGGACGACCGCCGACATGACCTTGGGCGGCGGGGTGAAGGCGCTGCGGTGCACCTTCATCGCGATGCGCGCGTCGGAACGCCATTGGGACAGGACGGCAAGTCGGCCGTAATGATCGTCGCCGGCCTTCGCGGCGATCCGCTCCGCCACCTCCATCTGGAACATGAGCGTCAGGGACGACCACCAGGGCAGCGGGCTCCAGTCCGCGGACAGCCAGCCGATCAGCAGCGCGGTGCCGACATTATAGGGCAGGTTGGCGATGACATGGGCGTTCTCGCCCGCTTCGGCGCGGGCGTCCACTTCCATGGCGTCGCCGGAAATCACGCGGAGCCGGCCGGGGAAGGCGGCTTCCAGTTCGGCAAGGGCGGGGAGGCAGCGGGCGTCGCGCTCCACCGCGACAAGATGTGCGCCCGCGCGCAGGATCGCGCGGGTAAGCCCGCCGGGACCGGGGCCGACCTCGAACGCCGGTCGGCCTTCCAGCGGGCCGGGGATGGCCGCGATGCGGTCCAGAAGCTGCTCGTCCAGCAGGAAATTCTGTCCCAGCGCCTTGCTGGCCTGAAGCCCGTGCGCGGCGATCACGTCGCGCAGCGGCGGCAGGGACGGGCGCAGGTCAGCCGTCATGGGCAAGGCGGGCGCGGGCGGCTTCGGCGGCCATCTTGAGCGCGGCCATCATCGCGCCGGGGTTGGCGCTGTCGGTGCCCGCGATGCCGAAGGCGGTGCCATGGTCGGGCGAGGTGCGGACGATGGGCAGACCCAGCGTCATGTTGACCCCATCGTCGAAATGCAGCGTCTTGAGCGGGATCAGCGCCTGATCGTGATACATGCAGAGCGCCGCGTCATAGCTTTCACGCGCGCGGGCGTGGAACAGGCCGTCGGCGGCGAAGGGGCCGCGAATGTCCAGCCCTTCCTGCCGCAGCGATTCGACGGCGGGCGCGATGATCTCGATCTCCTCCCGGCCCAGCGCGCCGCCCTCGCCGGCATGGGGGTTGAGACCCGCGACGACGAGGCGCGGGCGCGCGATGCCGAAATTGCGTTGCAGCCCCTTGGCCGTAGTCAGCGCGCGGGCGCGGATCAGGTCGACGGTGAGGGCGGCGGGCACCTCCGCCAGGGGAATGTGGATAGTGATGGGCACGACCTTCAAGGAAGGTCCGGCCAGCATCATGACGGCGTTATGCGGCGCGACGCCGCAGCGTTCGGCGACGAATTCCGTCTGACCCGGATGCGCGAAGCCGACGCCGTATAGCTGTTCCTTGCCCACCGGCGCGGTGACGATACCCGCCGCCGAGCCGCTGCGGGCGAGGCCGACCGCGGCCTCCAACGCCTGAAGAGCGGTCCGCGCGCCATCGATGCCGGGCGTGCCGGGCACGATTTCGCCCGCTTCGGCGATCTGGAGGCAGGGAAGGGCGGACCCAAAGGCTTCGGCTGCCTCCTGCGGCGTGCCGATCATCGCGATGGGTCCGAGCCACACCGCGCGCAGGGACGCCGCGTCGCCCACCGCGAAGAAGGGCGGCAGGCCGCGCGCTTCGCGCATGACCCAGCTCTTGGCGACGATTTCCGGCCCGATCCCCGCCGGATCGCCGAGCGAAACGGCGAAGGGCGGAAGGTCGGCGGGATCAGTTATATTCGATAATGGCATCGCGTCGCAGGTCGCGCAGGTAGATGCGCGCGCGCTTGTTGACCCGTTCCTCTTCCATCTGCGCCATGATCTGATCGGCGCTGGGCGCGCCGCCCGCGGCGGCATCGTCGCGGCCGCACAGGATCAGCACGCGCACGCCGTCATTGATGGAGCCGAAGGGCGGCGTCGCCTCGCCGATCTGGAGGCCGAGCAGGATTTCCTGCAACTGCGGCGGCAGGTCGCGCACCTTCACATTGTCATTGTCGATGACGTCCGCGCCGATCTTCGCGCCCAGTTCATTGGCCTGGCCGCAGCCCTTGATGTCCTTGATCGCGGCGGCGAAGGTCGCGGCCTTCTGGCTCGCCTGCTCCTTCGTCGTGCCGGCGGGGAAGGACACCGAAAGCTGTTTCAGCGACAGCAGCGAATCGCGCGGATCGGCGGTCAGCACCTTGCGCTTGTCCATCACATAAAGGATCGACACGCCGCCCGGCACCTCGATCGGACCGGCGAGCTGGCCCACCTGCATTTCGCTGGCGGCCTGCGCCAGCGCATCGGGGAGCTGTCCGGGGCGGACCCAGCCCAGATCGCCGCCGACCGCCGCCGTGGAGGCTTCTGAAAACTGGCGGGCATAAGCCTGGAAGCTACCGCCCTGCTTGATCTGTTCGACGATGTTGCGGGCGTTGGCCTGAATCTGCGCCATGTTTTCCGGCGTCGAGGACAGGTAGATTTCGCTGATGCGAAATTCGTCGCTGCCCTTGGCGGCGTTCAGGCGGTCGACCACCGCCTTCACTTCTTCCTCGCTCACATTGACGAAGGGCTGGATGTTGCGGCGGAGCAGGCGGCTCCACGCCATTTCGCCTTCGATCTGGCGGCGGATGCTGGCGGCGGCGCTGCCCTGCGCGCGCAGATACTGGTCGAACTGGGCGGGCGACTGGCGGAAATTGGCCGCGACCCGCTCATAGCTCTGGTCGATTTCCTCCTTCGGCACGCGGATGTCGTTGGCGGCGGCTTCCTGGATCTGGAGCGTTTCGTCGATCAGGTTGCGGAGCACCTGGACGCGCAGCCTTTCCTTCTCCTCGTCCGACACCTTGCCGCCATTGGCCGTGATGATGAGGGCGAGGCGCTGGTCCACGTCCGTTCCGGTGATGATGCGGCCGTTGACGATGGCCGTCGCCTTGCGGACATTGGGATCGCTCTTGCCGAAGACGGTGACGTCCCTGGGCAGGTTGAGCTGCTGGGACGCGACTGCATCATCGTCGTCGCCGACCGACTGGGCCGTCGCGCCGGACAGCGACAATCCCAGCGAAACGGTGGACAGCAAAAGGGCGCGCGCACCAAAACCAACGGTTCGCGACAGGCGGTTCGACAGGGAAACGACAGGCTGCATCGTCGACAAAACTCTCCATACGGTCCGGCGCGTCATGCGCTGGTCCGCCTTAACCCGTGCTGAGCGAGGGCGGGAACGCCGATCCTTATATGCCAATATTGCGAAAAGCCAGCCGCAGTTGGAAGCTGTTGCCCTTTCGCGCGTCGCCGGTGGTCTGATAATCGCGCCGCCAGGTCAGCCCCAGCGTCAGGCAGTCGTCCTCATAGGCGATGCCCAGACGGTTGCGGACAGGCTCATATCCATCGGCCGAACTGAGCGGATCTTCCTTCTCGTCGGTAAGGTCGACGACGGTCGATCCGAACACGGACCAGAATCTGGCGAACTGGATACGGGCGCCCAGACGCAATTCCTCGCGGTCGCGCAGATCCTCCAGGCTGGGGTCGATATCGCGGTTGAGCCGCAGATAGCCGACCATGACATAGGTTTTCCTGCTGCCGATGGTTGCGTCGACCTCGTTGCGGCGGACGGCCAGATTGTCCTTGTCCAGCCGGAAGCGGTGGGTGAGGCTGACGAAGTCCTTGAAGCGGACGGTGGTGCGGCCGACGATGTCGGACATGCGGTCGGAAAGGCCGGTGCCGTCGGGCAGGATGCTTTCCCGGTTGTCGAGGCGGTAGCTCTGGCCGATGATGCTCTCCAGCGAGAAATCGGGCAGCGTCAGGCCATATTCGAGGCCATAGGTGATGCGGGTCGAATCCTCGAAACGGTCATAGCCCGCGAAACGATTGAGCGCGAAGAGGTTGCTGTCCTCCAGATCGACGGCGCGGGCGTCCTCATTGGGGACCGACAGATTGGCGAGATGGGGGGCGGCGACGATCTGGATGCGCGGGGTGATCCGCTGCACGCCGCCGAACGCCTCGCCGATGAAGGGCCAGCGCACGTCGATGGCCGCCGCCGCGATGCCCCGCGCCTTCCAGCCCGGATCGCCCCGATAGCTTTCGACGCTGGTCAGCAGATTGCCGGTGCTGTGATAGACGTCGCCGCGCAGATAGGTGGTGAAGCTGACTTCCTGCCCCATGCCGGTCAGTTTGCGGAGATTCCATTCGAAGGCGGCGAAGGCGCGCTGCGTGTCCTGCCCGTGGGTGCGCGTGATGGCCAGGGTGTTCGCCTGAAGCTGCACGCGGCCGCCCAGCACCGGGTCGGTCATCCGCAGCCGATAGTCCATCACCGGCAGCGCGATCGGCGTCTGCCCCTGCGGATCGCCGGCGCGCAGCGTCTGCACCGCCCAGCCCGCGAGCGAGAAATAGCTGTCGGTCCCGATCCGCTGCACGCCCACGGTCGAACGCAGCCGGTCGTCGCGGCTGATGTCGTAGCGGCGCAGGAAGGTGCGGTCGGTCGCCACGCGGATCGATCCGCTGACGCTCCATTCCGGGGTGAGCTGCAAGCCGCCGCTGGCGTCGAGATAGCCGCGCAGATCCTTTTCCGAATTCGCCGTGCTCGTCGTCCCGCCCGGCAGGGTTTCGCCGATCCCCACGCGCCGCCCATGGGTGACATAGCCCGTGATCTGATAGGCGCCCCGGTCCCACAGGTGGCGGAAGGTCGATTCCACCATCGGCAGCGTGTCGCTGTAGACATGGGGCGTGACGGTCAGGTCGCGATTGGGCGCGAGCTTGAAATAATAGGGCAACGCGACTTCGAGGCCGTTGGTGCGGTCATAACGGATATTGGGCACCAGCAGCCCGGTGCCGCCGCCTTCGCCCACCGGATGCGATAGGCCCGGCAGCGGGATGAGGGGCAGGCCGAAAATCTCCACCGTCGCGCGGTTGTAGGTCACGCGCTGCTTGTTGGGATCATACGTCACCTTGACGGCATTGATCTGCCAGGTCGGATTCTTCGGGCAGCCTTCGCTGTCCTCCACCGAACAGCCGGTATAGGCCGCCTTGTGCATCGTGTAGACGCCGTTGACCCGCTCCCCGCTTCTGGCCGCGAGCCGCCCGCCCGACTGGAGCACCAGCAGCATGTTGTCGACCGCGCCGTCCTTGAGCGTATCCGTCACGTCGAAGCGGTCGCCATAGGCGATATTGCCTTCGGGATCGGTGACGGAGACATTGCCCTGCGCCACGACCTGACCCGTATTGCGGTTCCACACCACCTTTTCCGCGCGCAGCCGGTTGCCTTCGCGCAGAAGCTGCACATTGCCGCTGGCTGTCACGATTTCCGTGTTGCTGTCATAGATAAGCGCGTCGGCGGCAAAGCCGATCTCATCCTCATTTTCCGGCACCGGCGCGTCGGGCGTGCTGATCGTCGCCTGCGGCTCGTTGAGCTGCTGCGCCATCGCCTGGGCGGACCAGCCAAGCATCGGCAGGGTGCTGCCGGCCAGCAGGGCGTTGCGGAGGAGCGGGGAAAAACGGTTCGTCTGCAAAATGATGCCTTTTTAAAGGGCGTGTTCTTTGCAACCGCCTATCGCATTGCTTTTCGCCCGCCGCAATCGGTCGCGGCTGCTCTTTTGCCCGAAAATCGGTCGAACGGCCTTTGCCAGACGAAGAAAGCCGCACTATCTGACAGATATAGGGCCGTGCAGGCCGCATAAGAGAAGAAAAGGTTTCCCGAATGGATATCGCATTCAGCCCCTCCCGCCCCGACGCCGATACGCTGGTGTTCGCCGTAGCGAAGGGCGCAGTCGAAACATTGCCGCTGTCGGCGTCCCCCACATTGACGGCGGGCGCATCCGCCGCGCGCTTCGCGGGCGAGGCGGGGACGAGCTTCGAAAGTTTCGTGGAGGAAGGCGGCAAGGTGCTGCGCGTGGTGCTGTTGGGCATCGGCGGCGGCGGCGATGCCGATCTGGAGCGGGCGGGCGGCGCGCTGACGGCCAGGCTGGCGACCAGCGGCGCGGTCCATGCCGCGGTCGAGTTTCCCGCCGGCGGCGCGGGCAAGGATGCGGCGCGGCTGGCCTTCGGCGCGCTGCTGCGCGGCTGGCGGATCGAAACCTATCGCACGCGCCAGCCGGAAAAGGCGAAGCCGACGCTCAAGACCGTCACGGTCGTTTCCGCCGATGCGGGCGCGGAATGGGACCGGCTGTCGGCGGTCGCGGCGGGCGTGGCCTTCACCCGCGAACTGGTGGCCGAGCCTGCCAACATCCTCTACCCTGAAAGCTTCGTCGAACGCTGTCAGCCGCTCAGGGAAATGGGCGTCAGGATCACCGTGCTGGACAAGGCGGCGATGGCCGAACTGGGCATGGGTGCGCTGCTGGGCGTGGCGCAGGGTTCCATGCGCGAACCGCGCCTGCTGGCGCTGGAGTGGGACGGCACCGATGGCGCGCAGAAGAAGCCGGTCGTCTTCGTCGGCAAGGGCGTGACCTTCGACACCGGCGGCATCTCGCTGAAACCCGGTCCCGGCATGGAGGACATGAAGTGGGACATGGGCGGCGCGGGCGCGGTCGCGGGCGCGATGAAGGCGCTGGCCGGGCGCAAGGCGAAGGCGCATGTCGTCGGCATCTGCGGCCTGGTCGAGAACATGCCGGACGGCGGCGCGCAGCGGCCGGGGGATATCGTGACGTCCATGTCCGGGCAGACCATCGAAGTGCTCAATACCGATGCGGAAGGGCGTCTGGTGCTGTGCGACGCACTGACATGGGCGCAGAAGAGCTATGATCCCGAAATACTGGTCGATCTCGCCACGCTGACCGGGGCGATGATCGTGTCGCTGGGCAGCGAATATGCGGGCGTCTTCTCCAATGACGACGGCCTTGCCGACGATCTGATCGCGGCGGGCAAGGCGGCGGGCGATCCGCTGTGGCGCTTCCCGCTGGGCGACGCCTATGACAAGCTGCTCGAAAGCCCCATCGCCGACATCAAGAATATCGGGCCGCGCTTCGCCGGGTCGATCACGGCGGCGCAGTTCATCAAGCGCTTCGTCAATGACGGCGTCAAATGGGCGCATCTCGACATTGCCGGCATGGTATGGGCGGACAAGCCCGGCGCGGTGTGGGACAAGGGCGCGACCGGCTATGGCGTGCGCCTGATCGACCGCTTCGTGGCGGACACGTTCGAAAGCTGATGCAGGTCGATTTCTACCAGCTCAGCCGCGACCCCGTGGACCAGGTGCTGCCCGCCATCGCGGCGCGGGTGCTGGGCCTGGGGGAGCGGCTGCTGGTGGTGGCGGGCGACTCGCAGCGGCTGGATCGGATTTCCGCCGGGCTGTGGGGCGGGCCGCCGGAAAGCTTCCTCGCCCACGGCCGTGCCGGGGAGGGGCAGGAGGATATCCAGCCGATCCTGCTGTCCCAGGCTGTCGCGGCGGACAATGGCGCGCGGCATGTGGCGCTGGCCGACGGGCTGTGGCGTGAGGAAGCGCTGGGGTTCGAGCGGGCCTTCTACTTCTTCGACGCGGACACCATCGAAGGCGCGCGGGCAAGCTGGCGCGCGCTGGCGAAGCGGGAGGGGGTGACGCCCCGCTTCTGGCGGCAGGAGGGGCGCAAATGGGTGCAGGGACCGTAGGCCCTCTTGCGGTCCCATGCCGCCCGGTCTAAAGGGCGCGCGATCTTATCCCAACAATTCGGAGTTTCCGGGTCTTATGGCCGTCACGCGCACCTTTTCGATCATCAAGCCCGATGCGACCCGTCGCAACCTGACGGGCGCCGTCACGAAAAAGCTGGAAGAGGCCGGCCTGCGCGTCGTCGCCTCCCGCCGCATCCGCATGAGCCGCGAGCAGGCCGAAGGCTTCTACGCCGTGCACAAGGAACGGCCCTTCTTCGCCGATCTGGTCGCCTTCATGATTTCCGGCCCGGTCGTCGTGCAGGTGCTGGAAGGCGAAGACGCCGTGAAGCGCAACCGCGACATCATGGGCGCCACCAACCCGGCCAATGCCGATGAAGGCACCATCCGCAAGGAATATGCCGAATCGATCGAAGCCAATTCGGTCCACGGTTCGGACAGTGAGGAAAATGCCGCGATCGAGATCGCCTATTTCTTCAAGCCGGAAGACATCGTCGGCTGATCGGGCGCTGGCATGAATGACCAAAAGGGGCCGGGGGCGAAGTTTCCCGGCCCCTTTTTCGTCGGGTGCGATGTTGGCGGGCTTGGCGATGATGCGCTATTGCCATGCAGTCGCATAATCGTCCACATTTGTGCAGGCAAAGGGGAGGAGTAAGCGGATGATGGCGGCGATTCTGATGGCGATAGCTCTCCAAACCGCTGCTCAGACTTATCGCCCGCTGCTGACTTTTTCCGCCCATCCTGCGTTACGCCGTGTAACCACGCGCGTGGATGTCGGTTTGCTGGCGGGTGGGCGTGGAACGAAGGATTACTGGTTCCGCAAGACGGTGCAACCCGACGGGGGCGAAATCGCCGAAACATTGTGGGCCGATACCCTGTCCTGTCCGGGCGGCCGTTCCGTGCTTGAGGAACTGGCGGCATTGGAAGTTCCCCGTCCGCACGTTTACGGATTGGATGGCAGAGACGACATCGTGATGATGGCCGATGGCGTCACCTACCGACTGGACGCGCAAAGCGCGCCGCCATTCGGCAATGGGCGCATCACGCTGAGGACGAATAGAGGCACGCCGTTGGCCCGCTGGGTGGAGGCTGCATTGTCCAGCCTGGCGGGTTGCTGGAAACAGGAGCCGCCGAAGCGGGTGTCCTGACCAGCGGATTACATGCGTTTCCAACTCGAAGAAACCCGCTACGGTCGTTGGCTGCCCATGCAACCGGCTTCACACCGTCTGCGGCGGGCTTTCGAATTTGTCGATCACCCATTCTTCCGCCTGCGCGCCGCCGATCCATTCCTGCATCCACGGATGGGCGATGACCGCGTGCATATAAGCCTGGGCAAAGCGGGCAACGGGGAGCTGGTAGGTGATGAAGCGCGTGACGACCGGCGCGAACATCACATCGGCGGCGCCGAACGCGCCGAACAGGAAGTCGCCTTCGCCGCCGTGGCGCGCGCGCGCCTGCGCCCAGAGTTGCATGATGCGGGCAATGTCCTGCGCCACCGCTTCGGATGGCGGGACGGCCTCGTAAATCTGGCGGATATTCATGCTGTGCTCGCGGCGGAGCGCGGCGAAGCTGCTGTGCATTTCCGCCGCCATGGAACGGGCCATGGCGCGCGCGGCGGGATCGGTGGGCCAGAATTGGTCGCCGCCCGTCTTTTCGTTCAGATATTCGATGATGGCGAGGCTGTCCCACACCACGATGTCGTCGCCGTCCCAAAGGATCGGCACCTTGCCCGACGACGGCGCGAATTCGTCGCCCTCCCGCCGCTTTTCCCAGGCTTCGTCATAGAGGGGGACGACCACCTCCTCGAAGGGCAGGCCCGACAGCTTGCACGCCAGCCAGCCGCGCAGCGACCAGCTCGAATAGGCCTTGTTGCCAATGAACAGCTTCATCATGGCCTAAGCTTTAGACGGCGCGGGGAGAAAGTCGAGAGCGGGATGACGCTCCGTTCACCACGGCCCGTCGGCCGACCGGCGGGACGGAATTGAACGACGGCGCCTTCCTCCGCAGAACTCTTCGGGATGAAAGGCGTTGTGCAGGGATGAGGAGATTGGCGATGACCGAAACCCAGGACATGATTCACGAGGACGCCTTGCCCGGCCACGAAAGTGCGCTGGAACCCAAGCCCGAATGGGAACCGCGTTATCCCGGCTCTGGCCGTCTCGCCGGCAAGGTGGCCGTCGTGACCGGCGCCGACAGCGGCATCGGCCGCGCGATTGCCGCGCTTTATGCACGGGAGGGGGCGGATATCGCCATCCTCTATCTGTGCGAACATGATGACGCCGCCAAAACCGCCGAGATCGTGAAGGCGGAAGGCCGGCGGGCCATAACCATCGCGGGCGATCTGGGCGACAGCGCTTTCTGCGACCGGGCCGTGGCGGACGTGGTGAAGGAATATGGCGGCATAGACATTCTGGTCAACAATGCCGGTGAGCAGCATCCCGACAAGGATATCACCGACATCAGCGAGGAGCAGCTTCGCCGCACCTTCCAGACCAATATCTTCGCCATGTTCTTTCTGACGCAGGCGGTCCGGCCTCATCTCAGGCGCGGGGCGGCGATCGTCAACTGCACGTCGGTCACCATGTATCAGGGGTCCAAGGAACTGCTGGACTATTCCAGCACCAAGGGCGCCATCACCGCCTTCACCCGATCGCTTTCCGAAAATCTGGTGGGAGAGGGCATAAGGGTGAACGCCGTGGCGCCCGGACCGATCTGGACGCCGCTCAATCCCTCCGGCGGCGCGAGCCCGGAAAAGCTGGAGCATTTCGGGGAGAACACGCCCATGGGCCGGCCCGGCCAGCCCAACGAGGTCGCGCCTTCCTTCCTGTTCCTGGCGTGCGACGATTCCAGCTACATGTCCGGCCAGGTGCTGCATCCCAATGGCGGAACGGTCGTGAACGGATGATCCGGCGCCCTTGGGTCGCACCGGAGCTTTCGCAAGCATTTTTGCGGCACCGAATCAGGACGATTCCGATCCTTTCGGCAGCGATTGGACGATTGCATTCTCCCGCTTTTCCGGCCGGATGTAGATCGATGTCAGTGAAGGAATGGCCAGCTTCATCGCGCTTTCCATCTCTTCGATAAGGCCCTCCGCCCGACCCATGGGCAGGTCGTCGGCAAAGTCGGCGCTGATCGCGACGAAGACCGCATCGGGCGCCGTGTGAATGGTGCGGATATGATTGACGGCGGTGATTTCCGGCCGCTGGTCGAGCAATCGCCGCACGGTTTCGATCATGGCGATATCCGCGCTTTCACCGATCAGCAGACCCTTGGCCTCGCGCGCCAGCAGGACGGCCACGGCGCCCAGGGCCAGTCCGATCGCGATAGACGCAATCCCGTCCAGACGCGGTTCGTCATAATGATGGCTTGCCCATATCCCGATGGCCGCAATCAGCAGCCCGAACAGCGCCGCGCTATCTTCGAACAGCACGATAAATCCCGCCGGGTCCTTGGAGCGCCGGATCGACTGCCACCAATTGTTCGATCCGCGCTTTCGGCCAAAATCCCGGACCGCGATCGTCCAGGAGGTGCCTTCCAGGAGGAAGGCGACAAAGAGGACCGCGTAATTCACGCCCGGATCGCGGAGCGGCTCGGGCGCCTTGATGTGGGCCCAGCCTTCATAGACCGATACCCCGGCGCCGACCGCGAAGATCAGGATCGCGACCACAAAAGCCCAGAAATAGAGTTCCCTGCCATAGCCGAAGGGATGCGCCGCGTCGGCGGGCCTTTTTGCCTTGGCTTGCCCATAGAGCAGCAGAAGCTGGTTGCCGCTGTCGACCAGCGAATGCACGCCTTCGGTCAGCATGGAGGATGAGCCGGTCAATGCCGAGGCGATGAACTTCGCGACGGCGATGCCGACATTAGCCGCCAGCGCGCCATAGAGAACGATATTTTCGCGGAAATGGATGGCAGAGCCTGACTTCGCCATATGGTTCAATCCGGATAGCGGTTGGGCTGGAGCAGACCGGCAGGATGCGCCATGCGCTCCAGAACGCGCCTGGCCGGGCGGCCGATCCGTCCCATCCAGTCATGAGCATGAGTCTTCATGGCTTCTTGCAACTAGCCGGGAAAGGCGATCATGGCCACTGCCGCCGCGCCCATCACGGCTGTCGCGAGCCAGCCGAGGAATTTGAGGAGGGGAGGCGCGACGAACTCACCCATGATGCTGGACTTGGACACGATAATCATCAATCCAATCAGGACCGGGACCGCCGCCACGCCGTTGATCACCGCGCTCCAGAACAGCGCCTTCATCGGGTTGATCGGTGTCCAGTCGAGCGCCAGACCCAATATCATGCCCAGTATGATGACCGCATAGAATGCCTTGGCCCGCAGAGGCTTGGCCTCCAGGCTGCCGTTCCATCCCCCGATTTCGCACACGGCATAGGCCGACGATCCCGCGAGCACGGGAACGGCGAGCAGGCCCGTGCCGATGATGCCGAGACTGAAAAGCGCGAAAGCGAATTTGCCGGCAATGGGCTTCAGCGCCTGCGCGGCGTCCGCGGCGCTCTGAATATCGGTCTTGCCGGCCGCGTGGAGCGTTGTTGCCGTCCCAAGAATGATGGCGAGCGCAACGATGGTCGATACCGCCATGCCGGTAAACGTATCCCAGCGGATGCGTCTCAATGCGTCGGATGCCTGCGCGCGCGCGCGGCTGAGCGGTTGCCGTTCCTTGATCTGGTCGAGTTCCTCGACTTCCTGCGCCGCTTGCCAGAAAAAAAGATAGGGGCTGATCGTCGTGCCGAATATCGCAACGATCGTCGTGATGGCGCCGGCCCCCGCAATCGTTGGGATCACCAGTCCCCGCGCGGCCGCGCTCCAATCGACCTTCACCATCAGGATCAGCGCGACATAGGCGAGGAGCACGAGGGTCATCCATTTCAGGATGGAGGAATAGCGGTGATACGGCACATAGATCTGCAGCAGCAGCGAGAGGAGCGCGAATGCGACGGTGGCCGTCCGCTTCCAACCGCCGATCACCAGTGCGGACGCTTCCCCCATGGCGGCAAGGTCGGCGCCGACATTGATCGTATTGGCGATGAAGAGCAGCGCGATCAGCCCGATCACGAGCCACCGCGGAAAGACGGCGTTCAAACTCCTGCCAAGACCGTGACCGGTGACTCGGCCTACCCGGGCGCAGGCAAGCTGCACAGCGACCATGAGCGGATAGGCCAGCGTCATCGTCCACATCAAGCTGGGGCCGAATTGGGCGCCCGCTTGCGAATAGGTTGCGATACCGCTTGGATCGTCGTCGGCCGCGCCCGTGACGAGTCCCGGCCCGAGCCGCTTCAGCCGTTCCATGATATTCATCGCCCGATCACCGCTTCACGCTCGGTCACGTGCGACAACCATATATTCGGCAAAGCGCCTGTCCCGTCCTGTTGCGAGCACGTAACGCCGCTCCGCGCAATATGTTGCTTCCAAATGGCAATTCATTGCTATTCCGGCATGAAAGACGTCGGCGCAGCCGGGCGGCAGGCGCGCCGCGTCAATGCGCCATGATGGAGCTGGTTCGGCGAAAAGGCGCAGGCGCTGATCGCTTCGATCGAGGCGCGTTACCTCCGAATGCATGGCCACGCCAAGGCCCACGCTCATGATGTCGGCTATGAATAATCTTCCGGCGCCGCCATATGCCCGTTTGTGCGGTATGCGAAGGGCGTGTCTTCCCGACGGCCGATGAAGCGCTTTCGCCCCGTTTCCGCCTGCCGATGCGCGCTGCGGGCCTTGAGGAGATCCTGCCGCGACAGGATGCCGAGCACGCGGCGGCTGTCGGGGTCGACGATGGGTATCCGGCCGACGCCCGATTCGATGATGAGGTCAGCCACCACGCCGCTTGGCGTCTCGGGATAGGCTGCGGGTTGCGCGGCGTCCGATATGGCATCGGCCAGAGCGATGGGGCCGGCGTCCGCCTCCATCTGCCAGCGCAAGGCGTCGGTTCGCGATGCCAGGCCCAGCAGGCGCCCTTCGGCATCGACCACCGGATAGCTGCGGTGGACGGCATCCGCCGCAAAGAAGCAAACCGCCTCCGCGATCGTCATCGAACCCGGCAAGGTCGCGGGATCGCGGGTCATCAATTGACCCGCCTGCAACAGGTCGAGCGGGTCCACCGTATATTCCTGAAGGATGTGACGCCCGCGCCGCGCGATCTTCTCCGTCAATATGGACCGGCGCATCAGCAGCACGCTGATGGCATAGGCGCCGCCCGCGGCCGCGACGGTGCAGGGCACCGCTTCGAAATGGCCGGTCAGTTCGACCGCGAAGATCGCGCCTGTCATGGGCGCGCGCATCGCGCCGCTCATGATCCCGGCCATGCCGATCATGGCCCAGAAGCCGGGATCGCCGGGCAGGAATTGCCCGACAAGAAAGCCTGCCGCGCCGCCGAGGATGAGAAGGGGAGCGAGAACGCCGCCCGATGTGCCGGACCCCAGCGCGATCAGCCATACGATGCCCTTCACCACAAGCAGCGCGGCAACTACCCGAAGCGGGAGGGCGGCGGCGAGCAGCGCCTCTATGCTGGCATAGCCCGCGCCCAGCACATGCGCGTCGATCAGGCCGCCGATGCCTACCGCGACCGCCCCGATGGCGGGCCACCACATCCAGTGGACGGGGAGCCTGTGGAACAGATCCTCGATCCGGTAGAGGGCGGTCGAGAGGAAGGCCGCTTCCAGACCGACGACGATCCCGATGCCGGTCGCCGCCGGCAGATTCCAGGCCGATGCGGGCACCGCCAGGGCCGTCGCGAACATGGGGCCGGACCCGATGATGAAAGGCCGCCATGCGAAGGAGATGAGCACCGCCACGACCACCGGGACGAAGCTACGCGGCTTCCATTCGAAAAGCAGCACCTCCACCGCCAGCAGGATGGCGGCAAGCGGGGTTCCGAAGATCGCCGTCATGCCCGCAGCCGCGCCCGCGACGAGCAATGTCTTGCGTTCGGCCGCGCTCAGGTGGAAGCATTGGGCGAAGAGGGAGCCGATGGCGCCGCCGGTCATGATGATCGGTCCCTCCGCGCCGAATGGCCCGCCGCTGCCGATGGAAATGGCGGAGGACAGGGGCTTGAGCAGGGCGACCTTCACCGAAAGACGGCTTTCACCGAACAGGATCGTTTCGATGGCTTCGGGAATGCCGTGCCCCCGGATCTTGTCGGACCCGAAGCGCGCCATCAGCCCGACGATCAGGCTGCCGATGATCGGGATGAACACCACCATGAAGCCGACCGAGGCGTCGGTGATCGCCACGGCATCGGCGGACAGGCGGCCGAACCAGAAGAGGTTGGTGGCGATGGCGATGAGCTTGACCAATATCCACGCGCCCATCGCGCCGCCCGTGCCGACGACGAGCGCCATCATCGCGAGCAGCGCCATGCGGCGATCCGCGCTATGATCAGCCAGCCGATGTGTTTCGATGGCGCGCATTGGCGTAAAGGACATGCGGAATGGCACTCTTTGGAGGGTCGGAAGGAGTGCCAATTATATCGCAATGCGATATAATTCAATGATGGAGATCGGAGTGACGCAGGACAAGGGGCTGACCGACGCGGATTATCGGGCGCTTGCGGCGTTCCGCCATGTGATCCGCCGATTTCAGTCATTCAGCGAGGGACAGGCCGCGCAGGCCGGGCTGACGCCGCAGCAGCATCAGGCGTTGCTGGCCATCCGGGCCGCGGCGCCGGAGCAGGCGACGGTCGGATATGTGGCGGAACGGCTGATCCTGAAGCCCCATAGCGCGACAGGCCTTGTCGACCGTCTGGTGGCGCTGGGGCTGATTGTCCGCGAGGGTGCGGCGGACGATCGCCGCCGGGTCTTTCTACGTCTGACGCACAGCGCTTATGCCAAGCTGGAGACGCTGTCCGCGATTCACCGCGAGGAAGTGCAAAGATTGCGGCCAGCGCTGCTGAATATCCTCGACCAGTTGGCGTGTGAGGCGGCGCCGGACATTCGGACGGGCTGTTAAGCTACTCCGGACTTGACGGACCTTTATGGAAATGGAGACGAAAAGACAGCGGTACGGCGCGGCCGGCCTTGGCCGGCATGCGCCATAGGGGGCTTGGTCAGGCGATCCGCCGCCAATCGATGAATGGCCGAAATCAGCGGAAATCTAAGGTTTTTTCAACCATCAGCACACGTCTGCTGACAGGATACTGGAGGCCCGAGCCGGAATCGAACCGGCGTATACGGATTTGCAGTCCGCTGCGTCACCACTCCGCCATCGGGCCGTCCTGGGTGGTGGGGGCGGCAAATGTGCGGCTTTGGCGGCAAAGTCAAGCGCGGTCGTGGGCGGGAGAGCCAAGAATCTGGGTTGGTCCGGCGCAAAGCCGCTTGGCGTGGGCCTTGCGCTGATCTAGAGGTCCGGTGAACGCCTTGCTGTATTGCATTGTCAATACAGTTATGCCAAGCGGGGAATCGTCGTGACCGAGCAGAATTTTTCATCGATGCGGGCCGCCATGGTCGAGAGCCAGCTTCGCACCAGCGATGTGGACGACCAGCGTGTGATCGCCGTGATGGCGCGCGTGCCGCGGGAGGACTTCCTGCCCGCCGAGCGCCGCGCCATGGCCTATATCGACCGGGCGGTCCCCTTGTGGGACGGGCGGGCGCTCAATCCGCCGGTGGCGACGGGGCGGCTGCTCAAGGAAGCGCAGGTCGAACCGGGCGACAGGGTGCTGCTGATCGGCGCGGCCACGGGATATGGCGCGGCGCTGCTGGCCGAACTGGGCGCCAGCGTCACCGCCGTCGAGGAAGAAGGCGGGCCGGAGATTTCGGTGCCGGGCGTGACGGTCGTGCGCGGGCCGCTCAACGCCGGGGCAGCGGATGGCGCGCCCTATGATCTGTTGTTCATCGACGGCGCGGTGCAGAACGTGCCCGCAGCGCTCGTCGCCCAGCTCGCCGAGGGCGGGCGGGTCGTGACCGGCCTTGCCGAGCGCGGCGTCACGCGCCTGTGCAGCGGCCGGGCGGTCGCGGGCGCGCTGGGCCTGGCGCGGCTGGCCGACATGGAAATGGCCGTCCTGCCCGGTTTCGCCGAGCCGGAGCGATTTACCTTCTAGAAGACGGGACGCCATGACAGCGAAGCTATCCTCCATCCGGCTCTGCGCTGCCACGGCTTTGCTGCTGGTGTCCTCCGCAATGACCGGCCCGGCATGGGCCGAGACGTTGCAGGGCGCGCTCGTCAAGGCGTATCGTTCCAACCCGACGCTGACCGGCGCGCGGGCGGGACAGCGGGCGACGGACGAGAATGTCCCGATCCAAAAGGCGGCGGGGCGGCCCGCGCTGGACGCGACGGGCAGCTATTCCGAAAGCATATTGAAGCCGACGATCAGCTTCACCTCGCCGCAGCGGACCATCGACGCCAACGCGCAATTGAGCGTGCCGATCTATTCCGGCGGCGCGGTGCGGAACGGCGTCAAGGCCGCGAAGGTCCGGGTCGAGGCGGGGCAGGCGAACCTGCGCGGCACGGAGGCAAGCATCTTCTCGCAAGTGGTCGCGGCCTATATGGACGTGATCCGCGACAGCGCGATCGTGTCGCTGAACCGCGCCAATGTGAACGTGCTGGAAGTCAATCTCCAGGCGACGAACGATCGGTTCGAGGTGGGCGACGTGACGCGCACGGATGTCGCGCAGTCCGAATCGCGGCTGGCGCTTGCCCGGTCCGACCTCCAGACCGCCGAAGCGAACCTGATCTCCAGCCGGGAGAACTATGTCGCTCTGGTAGGGGATGTCCCGGACAATCTGGAGCCGCCGCCCGCTCTGCCGGGCCTGCCCGATTCGCCTATGGGAGCGGTGCAGGTGGCGCTGAGCGACAATCCCGACATCCTCGCGGCGAAGAAGGCGAGCGAGGCTGCCCGTTACGATGTGAAGGTCGCCAGGGCGGGCACGTCGCCGCGCCTGTCGGCCTTTACGCAGGCGGGCTACACCAATTATCTGGATTCGCTGGAAAACAGCACGGGCACGCAGATCAACAAGCAGGCTGTCGCGGGGGTCCAGATCAATCTCCCGCTCTATCAGGGCGGGCGTCCGGCGGCGCAGGTGCGGCAGAACCAGGCGCTTGAATCGCAGGCGATGGAGCAGCAGATCGAGATCGAGCGCGGCGTCATCGCGCAGACGCGTGCCTCCTATGCCAGTTGGCAGGCTTCGCTCCAGACCATCGCATCCAGCCAGAAGGCGGTGGAAGCCGCCAGCCTGTCGCTGGAAGGCGTGCGGGCGGAAAATTCGGTCGGCAGCCGCACGATCCTCGACATACTCAACGCTGAGCAGGAATCGCTGAACGCCCGCGTGGAACTGGTGTCCGCGCGGCGCAACGCCTATGTCGCGGGCTTCACCCTGCTCGCCGCCATGGGCCATGCCGAAGCGCGCGACCTGGGGCTGGAGGGCGGCGCGCTTTACGATCCGATGGTCAATTATGACCGGGTGAAGGGCAAATGGTTCGACTGGGACTATGACCGCGCGCCTGTCCCGCAGGCGACGCGCACCGTTGACACGCCCGCGCAAAACGCCAATGTGCAGGAAGGAGCCGAACAGCCTTGAGCTGGCGGGCTTTGTTTGCACGGGTTCAAGAGCGGGCCGGGCTGAGGAAAGCCGATAGGGGACGTCCATGGGCGACATGAGCAAGGAACCCTCGATGGAAGAGATCCTCTCCTCCATCAAGCGCATCATCGCCGAGGAAGGCGAGGAAGCCGCGCAGCAGGCCGCGCCGCGCCGTGGCCGGGGCGAATCGGCGAAAGCGCCGGTCGAACTGGGCGTGCCTGCCCCGGCGGTCGAACCCGCTATCGAGGAAGTGCTGGAACTGACCGACCAGGTCGGGATGGAGGATGAACCCATGCCCGTTTCCAAATCCGCCGCCGCCGCCGCTCCGGAAGCGGTGGAAGGCGACGGCATCCTGTCGGTCGAAAGCGAAGTCGCCGCGCGTCATTCGCTGTCGGCGCTGTCCTCCATGCTGGTGACGCCCAAGGACGGCGGCGAGAACACGCTGGAAGGGCTGGTCCGCGCGATGCTGCGCCCGATGCTGAAGGAATGGCTGGACGCCCGCCTGCCCGCGCTGGTCGAGGATATGGTGGCGAAGGAAATCCAGCGCATCGCCGGACGCTGAGCAGGCGGCTCTCCGGTTCTTGCCGACGCTGTATTGTCGGCCTAATACCCTTCCATCATGGCGGCACGGATGAAAGCCCGCGCCGTCCGATAGCAAGGGACCATTCATGAAACATATATTGCTTGCCGGACTGGCTGTCCTGGTATTGTCGCAGGCTCCAGCGGTCGCGCGACCCTTTACGCCGAGCGACATGGTCGGTCTCAACCGCATTTCCGCGCCGGTGGCGTCGCCCGACGGCAAATGGCTGGCCTATCAGCTTCGCGTCACTGATTTGTCGGGTAATCGGGGACGCACGGACCTGTATCTGCTGGACATCAGCCGCAAGGGGCAGGCGCCGAAAATGATCGCGTCGAACCCGGACAAAAATGAGGCTTCACCTGCCTTCTCGGCGGATGGCGCATCGCTCTATTTCGTTTCGAACGCCAGCGGTGACGATCAACTCTGGCGCGTGGCCCTTGCTGGCGGACAGCCGGAGCAGGTCAGCCGGGCGCCGGGCGGTGTTTCCGGCTATCTGCTCAGCCCCGATGGGCAGAAAGTGGCGCTTTGGGCCGACCGGCCGGTGGGCGCGAAGGTGCTGGACGATGTAAAGCCCGCCGACCCGCCAAGTGCGGGAACGGGCCGCGTCTATGAGCAACTGTTCGTGCGCCATTGGGACACATGGGCGGACGGCCAGCGGTCACGGATCTTCGTCATGCCCCTGTCGGGCGGGCAGCCGGGCGGCAAGGCAGTGTCTGTGATGGGTGGCCTTGTCGGGGATAGCCCATCCAAGCCCTTTGGCGGAGCGGAAGAAATTGCGTGGAGCAGGGATGGCAAGACGCTGTTCTTCGCCCTGCGGGAAGCAGGGCGGATCGAACCGCTTTCCACCAACCTCGATATTTTCGCGGCCCCGGCGGATGGCAGCGCCGCTCCGATCAACCTGACCGACGCCAATGACGCGGCCGACACCATGCCTGCGGTGTCGCCCGACGGTCAGTGGCTGGCCTATGCGGCGATGAAGCGTCCGGGCTATGAGGCTGACCGGCTGGTGCTGATGCTCCGCAACATTGCGACCGGCGAGACGAAGGCGCTGACCGAAGCATGGGATCGCTCCGTGGCGTCGATCGTATGGGAAGCGGATGGCAAGGGCATCCTCGTCACCGCTGACGATGTGCTGGATCATCCCGTCTTTCGCGTCGATGTCGCCTCCGGAAAGGTCACGCGCCTGACGCAGGCGGGCCATGTCGGCAGCGTGACGCCGCTGCCCGATGGCGGCTTCGTTTATGCGCTCGACAGCATCCAGTCGCCTGCCGATTTCTGGAAGATGCCGGCCCAGGGCAAGGCTATGCGCCTGACCAGCGTCAACGCCGACAAGCTGGCGGGCGTCGATGACGTGTCGGTCCAGCGGTTCAGCTTCAAGGGCGCGAATGGCGATACCGTCTGGGGTCAGATCGTGAAGCCCAAGGGGGTTGCGGGCAAGCTGCCGGTGGCTTTCCTTGTCCATGGCGGTCCGCAGGGGAGCTTCAACGACAGCTGGTCCTATCGCTGGAATCCCAAGGCTTTCGCGGCTCATGGATATGCCGCCGTCATCGTCGATTTCCACGGGAGCACGGGTTATGGCCAGGCGTTCACCGACAGCATCAACAAGGATTGGGGCGGAAAGCCGCTGGAAGACCTGAAACTGGGGCTGGCGGCGGCAGCGGCAAAGGATGCCCATGTCGATGCGGGCAATGCCTGCGCGCTGGGGGCCAGCTATGGCGGCTATATGATGAACTGGATCGCGGGCATCTGGCCGGACGGCTTCAAATGCCTCGTCCAGCATGACGGCGTGTTCGACGCCCGCGCCATGGCCTATGAAACCGAGGAGCTGTGGTTCGATGAATGGGAACATGGCGGCCCCTATTATGAAAAGCCCGAAGAGTTCGAGAAGTGGAACCCGGTCAATCATGTGGCCGCGTGGAAAACGCCGATGCTGGTCGTGACCGGCGAAAAGGACTTCCGCATCCCCTATACGCAGGGACTGGCGGCCTTCACCGCGCTCCAGCGGCGCGGTGTGCCGTCGAAGCTGCTGGTGTTCCCGGATGAAAATCACTGGGTGCTCAAGCCTCGCAATTCACTGCAATGGTATGATGAGGCGCTGTCCTGGCTGGACAAGTGGACGCGCAAGTAAAGAAGGCTTGAATGGTAAAGGGAGGGCGTTTTTTTGATTGCCGCATCGCGTAAAGCGAAAAACCGGTTCCCACTTTTTCGCGTGATGCTCTAAGGCGCCTTCCCATGACTGAACTGCCTAAAACCTTCGACCCCGCCGCAATCGAATCCCGCTGGTATGCCCATTGGGAGAGCAATGGCCTGTTCCGCCCGGAACGGCCCGACGCGGAACCCTTCACCATCGTGAATCCGCCGCCGAACGTGACGGGCAGCCTGCATATCGGCCATGCGCTCGACAATACGTTGCAGGACATCGTGATCCGTTACGAGCGGCTGCGCGGCAAGGATGCGCTTTGGGTCGTGGGCACCGACCATGCGGGCATTGCGACGCAGATGGTGGTGGAGCGGCAATTGAACGCCGCCGGGAGCAAGCGCACGGACTTCACCCGCGAGGATTTCGTCGCGAAGGTGTGGGAGTGGAAGGCGGAGAGCGGCGGCGCGATCACCGGCCAGCTTCGGCGGCTGGGCTGCTCGATGGACTGGGCCAATGAGCGCTTCACCATGGATGAGGGCTTTTCGCGGGCCGTCATCAAGACGTTCGTGGAACTGCACAAGCGCGGCCTGCTCTATCGCGACAAGCGGTTGGTGAACTGGGACCCGCATTTCCGCTCCGCCATCTCCGACCTTGAGGTCGAGACGAAGGAGACGAATGGAGGCTTCTGGCGGTTCAGATACCCGCTGGCGGACGGAGTGACGCTGGCCGATGGGTCGGATCATATCGTTGTCGCCACCACCCGCCCGGAAACGATGCTGGCCGACATGGCGGTGGCCGTGCATCCCGACGATCCGCGCTACAAGGATGTGATCGGCAAGGACATTCTCCAACCCATCACCGGCCGCCGCTTCAGGGTGGTGGCGGACGACCATGCCGACCCGGAACTGGGATCTGGGGCGGTCAAGATCACGCCCGGCCATGACTTCAACGATTTCGAGGTTGGCAAGCGCGCGGGGATGAAGGCCGCCGACATGCTCAACATGTTCGATGCCGACGCCAATGTGATCCAGACGGCGGACGGCCTGATCCCGGATCGCTTCCTTGGCCTGCACCGTTTCCGCAGGGATGGCGTCGACGGCGCGCGCGAACTGGTGGTCGCGGAGATGAAGGGGCTGGGCCTGCTGGTGCCGCATGTCACGAAGAACAAGGACGGCGAACCGCAAGAGGCCGACTTCGAACCGCGCACGATCCAGACGCCCTATGGCGACCGTTCGGGCGTGGTGATCGAACCGTGGCTGACTGACCAATGGTATGTCGACGCCGAAAAGCTCGCCGTCGCGCCGATGCAGGCGGTGCGCGACGGGCGGATCGAGATCGTGCCGAAGACGTGGGAAAAGACCTTCTTCAACTGGATGGAAAATATCCAGCCCTGGTGCGTGTCGCGCCAGCTCTGGTGGGGGCACCAGATTCCGGCCTGGTATGACGAGGACGGCACCCCCTATGTCGCGGAGACGGAGGGCGAGGCGCAGGCTCTTGCGGGCAACAGGAAGCTGATCCGTGATCCCGATGTGCTCGATACATGGTTCTCCTCCGCGCTGTGGCCCTTCGGCACGCTCGGCTGGCCGGAGCAGACCGAAACGCTTGCCAGGCATTATCCCAACGACCTGCTGATTTCGGGCTTCGACATCCTGTTCTTCTGGGATGCGCGCATGGCGATGCAGGGGCTGGAGTTCATGGGCGACGTGCCGTGGCGCAAGCTCTACCTCCACGGCCTCGTTCGGGCTGCGGATGGGCAGAAAATGTCCAAGTCCAAGGGTAATGTGGTCGATCCGCTGGGTCTGATTGACCGCTTCGGCGCGGATGCGCTGCGCTTCTTCATGGCGGCGATGGAAAGCCAGGGCCGCGACGTGAAAATGGATGAGAAGCGCGTCGAGGGATACCGCAATTTCGCGACGAAGCTGTGGAACGCCGCGCGTTTCCTGCAAGCCAATGGCGTGGGCGCATCCGCCAGCCATGAAGCGCCGTCGGCGCAGGCGCCCGTCAACCGCTGGATTGTCGCGGAGACGGTTGCGACGGTGCAGGCGATCGACACCGCGATGAAGGAACTGCGCTTCGACGCGGCGGCAAACGCCATCTACCACTTCGTCTGGGACCAGTTCTGCGACTGGTATATCGAACTTTCCAAGGGCCAGATGGATGAGGAAACCCGCGCCGTCGCGGGCTGGGCTTTCGACCAGATCCTCGTCATGCTGCACCCCTTCATGCCCTTCATTACCGAAGAGTTATGGCATGCTATGTCCGGTTCCGCCCACCCGCGCCCGAACGACCTGATCGTCGCCCAATGGCCGCAGGCGCTTTACGCCGTGGACAGCGAGGCGCAGGCGGAGATCGACTGGCTGATCCGGCTGGTGAGCGCCATCCGCGCGGCGCGGACCGAACTCAACGTGCCGCCGGGCGCGAAGATGAAGGCGCTGGTGCGCGACGCTTCGGAAGAGACGCGGCGGCGGCTGGACCGGCAGGGCGCGGCGCTGGCGCGGCTGGCACGGGTGGAAAGCCTGTCCTTCGGCGAGCCGCAGGAAGGCGGCGCGGCGCAGATCGTCGTGGACGAGGCGACCTTCATCCTGCCGCTGGAAGGCGTGATCGACATCGCGGCGGAAAAAGCGCGCCTCGCCAAGGCGCTCGACGCGACGGAGAAGGAGCGGAATGCGCTTGCCGGGCGGCTGAACAATGCGAGCTTCGTCGAGAAGGCGAAGCCCGAAGCCGTCGCCAAGGCCCGTGAGGACCACGCCGAAAAGAGCGCCGAAGCGGAAAAGCTGAAAGCGGCGCTGGAACGGCTCGGCTGATCGGCTATCCTGCCGGCATAAAAAAGAGGGGATGGCAGGATGGCGACGGCGGCTGCGGGCAAGAGCGGAAAAGATCTGACACAGGGACCGATCGCATCGACCCTGTTGCTGTTCGCCATTCCGACCCTCGCGTCCAACGTGCTCCAGTCGCTGAACGGATCGATCAACGCGATCTGGGTCGGCCGCTTCCTGGGCGCGCAGGCGCTGGCGGCGACGGCCAATGCGAACATCATCATGTTCCTGATGTTCTCCGTGGTGTTCGGCTTTGGCATGGCGTCCACGGTGATGGTCGCGCAGGCCATGGGCGCGGGGAATGTGGACGCGGCGCGGCGGGCCTTCGGGTCGGCCATCGGCTTCTGCTTCGTGCTGGCGATGGCGGTTGCGATCGGCGGGTGGATCGGCAGTCCCGCCCTGCTGCGCCTGCTCGCGACGCCGCCGGAGGCGTTTCATCTCGCGCTCGTCTATCTGCGTGTCATCTTCGTGGCGATGCCGGCGACATTGCTCAGCGTCATGATGATGATGGGCCTGCGCGGCACGGGCGATGCGCGCACGCCGCTGATCTTCATGATCGTCAGCGTGGCTATCGATCTGGTGCTCAATCCGGTGCTGATCCTGGGGCTGGGGCCGATTCCGGCGCTGGGCATCGGCGGATCGGCGGCGGCCACGGCAATCGCGGGTTTCGCCAGCCTGATCGGTCTTGTCTGCTACAGCTATGCCAAGGACCTGCCGCTGCGCCTGAGGGGGCGCGAGATCGCCTATCTCCGTCCGGCGTGGGAGGAAGTGCGGGTGATGATGGGCAAGGGGTTGCCCATGGGATTGCAGATGATCGTCATGTCCGCCTCCGGCCTCGTGATGATCGGCCTCGTCAATCGCGAAGGGTTCCTCATTACCGCGGCCTATGGCGCGGCGCAGCAGGTCTGGACCTATCTCCAGATGCCCGCCATGGCGATGGGCGCGGCGGTCAGCGCCATGGCGGCGCAGAATATCGGAGCGGGACGGTGGGACAGGATCAGCCGGATCGCCGGTTACGGCATACTCTATCTGCTTGCGATCACCGGCGCGATGATTGCCGTGATCCTGCTGTTCCACGAACCCTTGCTGGCCCTGTTCCTCGGCAGCAACGAAGCTGCCAGCGCTGCCGCATGGGAGATGCAGCTTCGCGCGAGCTGGAGCTTCATGCTGTTCGGGCTGGTCATGATCCTGTTCGGCGTGATGCGCGCCAATGGCGTGGTGGTGCGCCCGCTGCTGATCCTGATCTTCACCCTGTTCGGCGTGCGGCTGGGCTTCTATTATTGGACCTATCCGCATATCGGCGCGAATGCGCTGTGGTACAGCTTCCCGGTGGGATCGGGCGTGTCGCTGGCGCTGGCGGCCGCCGTCTACCTGCACGGGGGATGGCGCAAGGCCAAGCTGATCGTGCCGCTGCACGAGGAGGAATGCCGCGAATCCGTCCATGCCGAAAGCGAACCGGCCGGACGCATCGCACCGGCCGGATGAGGCGGGTTCAGCGCCCCTGACTGCGCCAGCGGGTGATGGTGCGGTCGAGTATGTCGGCCTCGCCTCCGGTTTCGCGCCACAACTCGGTGAAGCTGGGGTCGCCCGACGCGGGACGCCGTTCTTCCTCCAGCGTGTCGAGCGCGACGCGGATCGGCACGGCGACGCCTTCGCCGCAGATGATCGCCTCCCGATTACGCAGCGCGGGGATCGAATCGAGGAAGCCGCGCGCGCCTTCGGGCATGGCGGCCTTCACGAAAGCCTGGTCGCGGTCGTTGTTGAGGCGCATGGAAATGATGGTGCCGCACTGCGACAGTACGCCTTCGGCAAGGTCGGACGGACGCTGGGTGATGAGGCCCAGCGATACGCCATATTTGCGGCCTTCCTTGGCGATCCGTTCCAGGATGCGGCGCACGGCCTGGCCCGATCCGGCCGTGGTGCTGGGGATATAGCGGTGGGCTTCTTCGCAGACGAGGAGGATGGGCCGCTGCGGCTCGTCCCGCGCCCAGAGCGCATAGTCGAACACCAGCCGGGAGAGCACCGACACCACGACGGACGTGATGTCGGACGGCATGGCGGATACGTCGATGATGGAGATCGGCTTTCCGCCGGAGGGCAGGCGGAATATCTTCGCGAGGAAGTCCTGCATGGTGTCCGCCACCAACATGCCGGAGAACATGAAGGAATAACGCGGGTCCGACCGTATTTCGTCGATCTTGGTCTTGAGCCGCATATAGGGCAGGGCGCCCGTGCCCTTTTCCAGCTTGCCCATCTCGTTCTGCAGGATGTTGGTAAGGTCCGACAGCAGATAGGGGATGGGCGAATCGACCGTCAGGCGGCCGATGCTTTCGGCAAGACGGTTTTTCGAGCGCGCCGCGAGCAGGCATTTGGCGAGGATGTCGCTGTCGACGGTGCGCTCCGCCCCCTGCGACGTCACGAACACCTCGCAATGCTCCTCGAAATTCATGAGCCAATAGGGCAGCGCCAGATTGCCGACGTCGAACACGGCGCCATTGGCGGCAAAGGCCGCGCCATATTCGCCATGGGGGTCGATCATGACGATATGCCCCTGCGGCGACAAGTCGCAGATGCGATGCAGGATCAGCGCGGCGCTGGTCGACTTGCCGGTGCCGGTGGAACCGAGCAGCGCGAAATGCTTGCCCAGCATGGCATCGACATAGAGCGCCGCGCGCGTGTCGGTGGTGGGATAGACCGTGCCGATCTGCACATGCGGTTGATCGGCGGCGGCATAGATCTGCCGCATGTCTTCGCTGGAAACCGGGTGGATTTCCGCGCCGGGCCGGGGATAGCGGGTGACGCCGCGGCGGAAATTCCGAATACAGCGGGTGATCGGTTCTTCTTCGCCTTCGCCCAGGAAATCGATGTCCGCGACGATGGTGCCGTTACCGTCGCGATCCAGCGCCATGGCGCGGATGCTGGCAATCAGCCAGCTCTGGCCGACGCGCATCTTCACCTGGCTGCCGACCTGCCCGGCCATGGCGATGCACGGGTCGTCATGTTCGGAAAGCTGTTCCAGGCGGACAGCGTCGAGGATGATCCTGGAACTCGATCCGGCTGCTTCGAACACCATGCCGACCGGGCCGACGAGGGACGGGGGAACGGGCGCGGCGGCGGGTTTGAAATGGGCAGCGTCCGGCATATAGCTCATCTGTATTTCCTACCCCCCGAAAAGGCCGGTTCATCTTCCGGCAAACAGAAGGAGGCTAGCGCCGATTGGTAAAGATAGGCTTATGCAGCGCGAGGCGCGCGGACATGACGGCAGCATGGCGCAAACGGGTTAAGCGCGGGTTGCGGAAAGTCCGTTTCGGATCGGATTGCGAGCGGACAGGCGGGAGGAACCGGAGTTGCGTCAGGGCATTGAACATGCGTAACGATCAGGAGCGTGCGTGCAGACAAGATTGACGATGAACGCTGCGCGCCAGTCGGACGCCATTTCCATCGCCCGGGTGCTGTGCATATTGGGCGTGGTCTATGTCCATGCGTGGACGGGATTGAGCGGCGCCGACCTGGAGCAGCTCCGCGGCACGTCGCAGGAAAGCCTCCGCTGGGTGTTGATGGAGATTTTCGGCCATAGCGCGGTGCCCTTGCTGGGGCTGATTTCCGGCTGGCTGGTGAGCGGTTCGTCCCGCACGCGGGATTGGGGCAGCCATGTCGGTCGCAAGATGCAGACCATCCTGCTGCCCATGCTGACGTGGAATGCGCTGGGCATCCTGCTGGTGTCCGGCGCGGCCTTCCTGTTCCATATGCTCGCGCCCGTGCCGCATTCGGCGGAATGGATCGTGCAGGAACTTTTCATCGTCAGCCGCAATCCCGACATCAATGTGCAGATGCCGTTCCTGCGCGACTTGTTCCTGTGCATGCTCGCCGCGCCCTTGCTGGTGCGGTTGCCGCGCTGGCTGCTGATGACGGTGGCGGGAATTGCGCTCGCCTGCCAGATCACGGGACTGGGACCGCCGGTGCTGATGCGGCCGTCGATCCTGTTCTTTTTCGTGATCGGCATGTTGGCGCGGCGTGGAACGCTGGCGGACCGGACGGCGGCGCTGCCCTTTGCGGCGGCGGCCGTGCCCTTCATCCTGCTGATGTCGTTTCAGCTTATCCTCATCCTGCGGCCCGGTCCCGATCCGTCCGGCGTGCCGGGCGCGGCGCTGGACATGGCGGTCCGGATCGCGGCCGCCCTGTTCTTCTGGCGGCTGTCCTGGGCGCTGGCGGCCAGTCCGGCGCGCGGGCTGCTGCTGAAGATCGAACCCTATGCTTTCCTGCTGTTCTGCGTCCACCTGATCCTGATCTGGCTGGGCGGGCCGCTGCTGGGGATGCTGTTCGGGAAGATGGGATCGCCCTTCTACCCCTTCTACCTGATCGCGCAGCCCTTCCTCATACTTGCCGCGGTGGTGCTGCTGGGCACGCTGCTCAGCCGCGTGGCGCCCGGCGCGGCTGCGTTCCTGAGCGGGGGCCGGCTGCGCGAGACCTAAGGGTCAGGCCGCTTTCCGCGCGTCGATCGCCCGGGCGGCGGCCATGGCGATGGCGAAGCTGCGCCGCCGCGCCGCCGCATCGAAGATCTGGCCGCTCACGATGATTTCATCGGCGCCCGTCCGGTCGATGAAGGCGGTAAGATCGCGTTCCACATCGGCCTGCGTGCCGATGCTGGAAACGCTCAGCACATCGTCCAGCATCATGCGGGCCTGGACGGGCAGCGTTTCATAATAGCCGCGCGCGGGCGGCTGGAGCTTGCCGGGTTGGCCGGTGCGCAGGCGGACGAAAGCTTGCTGCATCGATGTGGCGAGCAACTGCGCTTCGTCCATCGTGTCGGCCGCGAAGACGTTGAAGCCCGCCATGACATAAGGGCTGTCAAGCTGCGCCGAGGGACGGAAATCGCGGCGGTAGATGGCGATGGCTTCGTCCAGCGCGGCGGGCGCGAAATGCGAGGCGAATGCATAGGGCAGGCCCAGCGCGGCGGCAAGCTGCGCCCCGAACAGGCTGGAACCCAATATCCAGAGCGGCACGTCCGCGCCCGCGCCGGGCGTCGCCTGTATGCCCAGGCGCGGGTCGTCCGCGAAATAGGCCTGAAGCTCCATCACGTCGCGGGGGAACTGGTCCGGCCCGCCCGTCAATGTCCGCCGCATCGCCTGCGCGACGCGCTGGTCCGATCCGGGCGCGCGGCCAAGACCCAGGTCGACACGCCCCGGAAAGAGCGCGGCCAGCGTCCCGAACTGTTCCGCGATCAGAAGCGGCGCATGGTTGGGCAGCATGATCCCGCCCGCGCCGATGCGGATGGTCGACGTCGCATGTCCGACATGGGCCAGCACAACGGCGGTCGCGGCCGAAGCGATGCCCGCCATGCCGTGATGTTCGGCCACCCAATAGCGGCGATAGCCCAGCTCTTCGGCATGGGCGGCCAGCATGGCGGCATGGGAAAGGGCGGTCGCGACGTCGCTGCCTTCAGCGACGGGGACGAGATCGAGCAGGGAAAGACGGGTCATGGTCTGCATATGGGGACAGGACCAGTTTTGTTTCAATACGAAAATTTCGACGGGTTCAGCCCGCCCTGCCAAATCCGCTTGCCGTTCCGGTCGGTCGGCGGCCGAACGGAACCGGTTTCCGCATGGCCGGGGGATTGGCTTCCCCATCCAGCAGCATCAGGGTTTCGCTGAAACAGCGGCGCAGGGCGACCACGATCTCGATCAGTTCTTCCGGACTTTCGTGACATTCGACGCAGCGGCGGGCGACCATTTCAATCCGTTCCGCCATGGCGCTCAGCCGATGGGCGCCGAATTGGGCGGATTCCCCTTTCAGCTTGTGGGCCGGACCGACCAGAGCGGCGGCGCTGCGGTTCCGGAAAGCCTGTTCGATCAGGCTGACCGCCTTTTCGCCATCCTCGCGGAAATAACCCAGAATCCGCATGAACGCCGCTCCGAGTTCGGATTGCGCCCGCGCAAATTCCCGCCGGTTCACCAATTCGGCATCGTCGTAGGACACCTCTCACCACTCCTTGCTTAAGCGGAACGACCCTAGGGAAACCATGTAAATAGCTGGTTAAGGCGCGCGATGCCTGCCTATGCGGGGCGGGCGAGCGAAAAGCGTCCGCCGTCCAGCGCCTGGAAAGCCCAGCCCTGCTGTCGGGCAAGCGCTTCCAGTTCGCCGGGCGCGATAGGATCGTCCGCCTCGATCACGATCGCGTCGGCGCTGCGCATGGCGCGGGCGGCGCGCAGCGCGGGCCATGGGCACTTCATGCCGCGCGCGTTCACATGGATGGGGGCAGGGGAAAGCGCGGCGCTATCGGTTGGCATAGGGGTTCTTGGCGCTCCGCAGCGTCAGGCGCACCGGCACCGCGCCGAAACCCAGTTCCTTGCGGATGCCGTTCACCAGATAGCGGCGGTAGCTTTCCGGCAGCTCGTCCAGCCGCGTGCCGAACAGCACGAAGGTCGGCGGCCGGGTCTTGTTCTGGGTGATGTAGCGCAGCTTGATCCGCTTGCCGCCGGGCGCTGGGGGAGGATTGGCCTCCAGCGCGCGCTCGAACCAGCGGTTGAGGATGCCGGTCGACACGCGCTGCGACCATGACGTGCGCGTGTCGAAAGCGACGCGGATGAGGTCGTCCAGTCCTTTGCCCGTCGTGGCGGATACGGTCATGATCGGCACGCCGCGCACCTGCGCCAGGCCGTCCGACAGCGCCTGCTTGATGCCCTGATAGAGTGCCGAGCCGTTTTCCACCGTGTCCCATTTGTTGAGGGCGATGACGAGCGCGCGCCCTTCCTCCAGCACCTTGTCGGCGATGCGCAGGTCCTGCGCCTCCAGCCCGCGCGTGGCGTCGAGCAGCAGCACCACGACCTCCGCGAAGTTGACGGCGTTAAGGCCGTCCGACACGGCCAGCTTCTCCAGCTTGTCCTGTACCTTGGCGCGCTTGCGCATCCCGGCGGTGTCGATCAGGCGGACGGGGCGATCCAGGCCGTCCGGGTCGGTCCACATCCAGTCGACCGCGATACTGTCACGGGTGATCCCTGCTTCCGGGCCGGTCAGCAGGCGGTTTTCGCCCAGCAGCCGGTTGATGAGCGTGGACTTGCCCGCATTGGGACGGCCGACGATGGCGAGCTTCAGCGGCGCGCTTTCATCGTCCTCATAAAACTCCCTCTCATGCTCGTCGCCATCCTCGCGTTCGAGATGGGGGAGGAGCGCCTGGAACAGGTCGGCCATGCCCTGCCCATGTTCGGCGGAAAAGGGAATGGGTTCGCCCAGGCCCAGGCTGAAGGATTCCATGACGCCCGGATCGGCCGCCTTGCCTTCCGCCTTGTTGGCGACCAGCACGACCGGGGCGGGGCTTTCGCGCAGCCAGCGGGCGATTTCCTCGTCCAGCGGGGTGATGCCTGCGCGCGCGTCGATCAGGAACAGCGCGATATCGCAATTCGCGACCGCCGCCTGCGTCTGCATCCGCATCCGGCCGGGCAGGGTCTGGGGGTCTTCATCCTCATAGCCGGCGGTGTCGATGATCGTGAAGTCGAGGCCGAGGAGATGCGCCTCCCCCTCCCGCCGGTCGCGCGTGACGCCGGGCTGGTCGTCGACCAGCGCCAGCTTCTTGCCGACAAGCCGGTTGAAGAGGGTGGACTTGCCCACATTGGGCCGCCCGACAATGGCAACTGTGGGCAGCATGATGTTGGCCCGTTTCCTTCCTTGCGTGGCGCCTTACCGCAGCGCCGTCAGCTTGCCGTCATCGGCAAGGATGTAGAGCGTGTTGTTCGCCACTATGGGCGACAGCGACATGCGTTTGCCCATTTCGATATCGGCCTGCACATTGCCGGTCGACGGATCGGCATAGACCAGATCGCCATGTGTCGACACCAGAACCAGCCGATTGCCCGCCAGCACCGGGCCGGTCCAGCGAATCGCCTTGTCCTTCTTCTTTTCCTTCTGCCAGCGGCGAAGCTGGCTGATCCAGCGGATCTTGCCGGTGGCGCGCGCGACGCAGAGCAGCTTGGCGTCGCTGGTGACGACGAACACCCATTCGCCTACGACCCAGGGCGTCGAAATGCCGCCGATATTGATTTCCCACAGGCGCTGGCCGGTGACGAGTTCGTAAGAGGCCATGCGCCCCGCCTGTCCGATGGCGAACACGCGGCCGCGGTCGATCACGGGATCGGCGTCGATGTCGGTCAGCGAGGCGACGGCCGTGGAAATGCTGGTGCGCGACAAGGCGTCGCCCCAGAGCGAGCGGCCATTCTCATAGCGATAGGCGGTAAGTTCGCCCGAGCTGTAGCCCGCGATCACCGTGCCCTGCGCGGCGGCGGGGGCCGCGACGCCGAACACGCCGGTCACCTGCAAGGTGCCGCTGTCGGTCCACTGCACTTCGCCGTCCGACTGGTTGAGCGCGAAGATCTGATTGTCCTGCCCCATCACATAGGCATGGCCGTTGGCGAGGGTCGGCGCGCCGCGCAGCGGGCCGCCGGGGCGCTTTTTCCAGAGGACGGCGCCATTGCCGGCATTGAGCGCGGCCACGTCGCCGATGCCGGTGCTGGCGAAGACGCGATCGCCCACGACGCTGACGCCGCCGCCGAACAGCGCGCGGCCATTGCCTTCGGAGGGCAGGGGGGTCTGCCACAGCTTCGCGCCGCTATTGGCGTCATAGGCGATGACATGCGCGCCCGCATCGATGACGTAGAGCTTGCCCCCGGCAATCACCGGCGCGGCGGCAAGGCGGGCCTTGGGTGTGCTGCCCTCAATGGACGCGGACCAGATCTGCCGGGGCGACGCGCCCAGCGCCAGATGCCCCATGGTCTTGGAGGGCGCTCCGCCCGGCTGCGACCATTGGTCATTGGCATAGGGTTCGGGCAGCGTGATGGGCACGTCCGCCAGCGTGGGATCGACCTCGACGCCCTGTTCGGCGGACAGGATCGATGTCCGCTTGCCGACCACGGGCGTCTTTGGCCCGCCCTTCTTGCCGCCGACGATGCCGCATCCGGCCACCATCGTCACCATCGCGGCAATAGTCAGGGCACGGCCCATGGCCGAAAATCTGGTCATTTTCTGCATCCCCATGCGCTCGCTTATCCCTCGGTGCCTTCGGTCGGCGTTTCGACCGCGTCTACCCCCAATAGCCCGGCCATCTGTCGCGCGCGTGAACGGATGGACTGCGGCACATTCCTGTCCTTGGCCATGGCGGCGAACAGCGGCCCGGCGAGATCGCGCTTGCCCATCTTCATATAGGCGATGGCGACCATTTCCCCGGCGCTGCCGAACCACGGCGCGCCTTCCACCGCCAGCGGCTTCAGCCTGTCGACGACCTGCTCGGGCTTCAAGGCTTCATATTCCAGCGCCGTCTGCCGGATCAGCGCCAGATCGCGATAGGGCTGGTCGAGCGAACCGTCTTGGGCCATCGCCTGATAGAGGGCGATGGCGGTCTTCGCATCGCCCTTGCGCGATGCCATGCCCGCCTTGATGAGCTGCGCGGAGGCGCGATAGCCCGGCTGGCCCGCTTGCGTCAGCGCATCCAGTTCCTTCGCATCGGGCGTGCCGCCGCCGATGGCGGTATCCAGCACCTTGTCCATCTGTTCGGACACGGCTTCCGATCGGGTCTTGCTGTGATGCTGCCAATAGAGCCAGCCCCCGAAGGCCGCGAGGCCGACGACCACCGCCGCCACGAGCCAGCGCCCGAACCGCTGCCAGAAGGTCAGCAGTTGGTCCTGACGGACGGCATCGTCCACCTCGCGCATGAAGGCTTCGCTATTTTGCGGCGTCAGGGCCACGGTCGTCTCCGGGAAATGAGATGGCAAGGATGGCGAAAAGCGCGATCTTTAGCGGTCGCGCGGCTAGGCGCAAATCACTTTTTGGGCCGATAGACCTGATCTTCGGTCGGAAAGGCGCGGGAACGCACGTCGGCGGCATAATTCTTCACGGCGCCCTCGATGGTTTCGGCGAGATTCCCATAGCGCTTCACGAAACGCGGCACCCGGTCGAACATGCCCAGCATGTCGTCGATCACCAGCACCTGCCCGTCGCATTGCGCCGAAGCGCCGATGCCGATGACGGGGATGTCGATGCTGTTGGTGATGGCGTCGGCCAGTTCCTCCATCACGCCTTCCAGCACGACGGCGAAGGCCCCTGCATCCGCGACGGCACGGGCGTCGGCCATGATCTTGGCGTGTTCCTGCTGGCTTTTGCCCCGCGCGCCATAGCCGCCCAGCGCGTTCACCGCCTGGGGCGTAAGGCCGATATGCGCCATGACGGGGATGCCCCGCTGGCTGAGGAAAGCGATGGTTTCCGCCATGGCCTGCCCCCCTTCCAGCTTGACGGCGGCGCAGCCGGTTTCGGCGAGGATGCGGCTGGCGGCGGCGAAAGCCTGTTGCGGGGAGGCTTCATAAGCGCCGAACGGCATGTCGACGAGGACGACGCTGTGATAGCTGCCGCGCACCACCGCCGCGCCATGGGCGATCATCATGTCGAGCGTGACGGGCAAAGTGGAGGGCAGGCCGTAAATCACCTGCGCCAGCGAATCGCCCACCAGCAGCATGTCGCAATGGGGATCGAGGATCTGGGCCTGCCGCGCTGTATAGGCGGTCAGCATCACCAGCGGCTCGTCCGTCTTCCCCTCGAACTTGCGCCGCTGGATGGCGGGCACGGTCAGCCGCTTCATCGGCGCGGGGGTGGGATTGGCGCGGCTGGTCGACGTGTCGAGCGTGAAGGTCGTGGACATGGGATGTGCTCTACCCCAGCCGCTTCCCCGGCGCAAATGCCGGCCGCGATGGTGTCAGAACGAGAATTTGATCGTCCCGCCCCAGGTCCGCGGGTCGCCGGGCGTGCCGGCGATGAGGCCGGTATTGCCGGGCGCGACCTGAAGGTTGTCGATATAGTTCACATCGAAGGCGTTCCGCACCCATCCGAAGAGATCGAAGCCCTCGCCGCGGAAGCCGGCGCGGAAGTTGGTCAGCGCATAGCCCTTTACCTCCGTATAGATCGACGGGGAGGCGTTCGAATTCCAGTGCGAACGGTAATTGCCGTCGACGCCCAGATAGACCTGGCCTTCCTTCGCCAGCAGCGTGACCGGGATGTTGTATTCCGCGCCATAGGAGAAGGCCCATTTCGACACGCCGGGAAGGTCCTGGCCGGAAATGTCGCACTGGCGCGGGCTGAGCGCGCCGGGGACGCCGGGCTGCGAATAATCGGGCGTGGCGTCGGCCGGCTGCGACGTGCCGCCGGACAATTCGGGCGGGCATGGCGCGTTGGTGAATTTCTTGTATTTGGCGTCGGTATAGGCGCCGTTGGCATAAGCGGTGAAGCGTTCGCTGGCGACGACCTTGAAGTCCGCCTCGATACCCTGCGACCGGACCTTCTCCGCATTGGCGAGGTAGCCGCGCACGGTGCCGAACTGACCGCCGTTCACCGTCGCCTGGAAGTTCTTGATTTCGGTGCGGAAGGCGGAAAGGTTGAAGGTGGCCCGGCGATCCCAGAACTGGGTCTTGAGGCCCACTTCGAAATGGTTGACCGATTCCGGCTTCACCGTGCCCGCGTCGTAATTCACCGTATTGTCGGCATTGAGCGGCAAGCCGTTCTGGTTGATGCCCAGCGTCTTGAAGCTCTTGGCATAGGTCGCATAGGCGAGGATGTCGCGCGCGACCTTGTAATTGACGTTGAAGTCGTAGGTGAAATTCCAGGCGCTGTCGGACGGCGCGCTGACCTGCGGCTGGTAGACGCCGCATTGCGCCGCCAGATCCGTGCCGGAAGCCGGGGCCGGAGTGCAGGAAATGACCTGGCCCGCGCCATTGGTCACGATGCGCTCATAAAAGCCCGACTTCTTGTCATAGTTGAGGCGCGCGCCCGGCTGGATGGTCAGCGCGTCGGTCACTTTCCAGCTCAACTGGCCGAACAGCGCCGCGCTGGTGCTCTTGAGATATTGCGTGTTGGTGGCGGTCAGGCCGGCCAGCACTTCAGGCCTGTTATAGGGGTTGGCCGGATCCGTCGAAGGCGCCAGGCTCCATTTGACGGCGTCGGCGCCCTGCTGCTCGGTGCCCTGCGTGTCGATCCGCTGCTTGAAGCCGAACAGGCCGACGACGAAGTCGATCTTCTGGCTTTCATAATTGTAACGGAACTCCTGGCTATACTGGTCCTGCTGCGAGGGGTTCTGGGACTTCGACACGACCGAAAGGCCGGTGAAGTCGCGGTCGTTCTCCGGCTTCCAGTCCCAGAAGCGCCACGCGGTGACGGAGGTCAGGGTGCCGGGGCCGATATCCCACTTCACCTTGGCCGATACGCCGCCGATCTTGTTGCCCGCGCTCAGGCTGCTGTCGAGATCGGTCAGGCGGTCGTAGGGATTGCGGCTGGCCGCATAGTTGCGGCCGGGATTGGCGGCGTTGATCGCGTCGACCAGCGCATCATATTGGCGGGTGAGCGCGCGCTGGGTCCGGCCGACGCGCACGAACACGGTGCCGCAGCATTCCGGGTCCTGCTTGCTATAATCGCCCGACAGCGTGACGCTGAAATTCTCGTTGGGCTTGAACAGCAACTGGCCGCGAATGCCCAGATTGTCCTGTTCGTTGATCCAGCGGTCGGTCGTCGTGTTGTAGAGCGTGCCGCGCCGGCTGGTCGCGGCGACGGCGATGCGGGCGGCGACCGTGTCCGACAGCGGGCCGGAGATGGCGGCCTTGGCCTGCTTGTAGTTGAGATTGCCGACGGTCAGTTCGGCGCGGCCCTCGAAATCGAAGGTCGGCTGGTTGGTCGTGATGTTGATCGCGCCGGCGGTGGTGTTCTTGCCGTACAGCGTGCCCTGCGGACCGCGCAGCACTTCGACCTGAGCGACATCGAGAAAGTCGAAGGTCGCGGCGGCGACGCGCGAATTATAGACGTCGTCGACATAGATGCCGACGCCCTGTTCAAAGCCGTCGCTGGTCAGGCCGAACGGCACGCCAAGACCGCGGATGTTGACCGATGTGTTGCGCGGATTGGTGGTGTATACCTGCAACGTCGGCGCCAGCTGCTGGAGCTTCACGACATTGAAGTTGCCGGTGGCTTCGATGCTGTCGCCCCGGATCACGGAGATCGCCAGCGGCACTTCCTGCGCCGTTTCCTGGCGGCGGCGGGCGGTGACGATGATCACGTCGCCCCGGGCATTGGTTTGTTCGACCCCGTCCGCAGCGGACGGAGCGGCTTCCTGCGCAAAGACGCTGGGCGTGATGATGGATGTACCCGCCACGCTGGCGAGCAACAGGAAACGCGCAATCATAGTCTTCCCCTTCCGGCTGTCCGGTGAACGTTGATCGCGGCCTTTCCGGTGGTCCGGTCAAAACCGATACTGGGGTAATCTCATCGGTGCGGCTTACCCCCCCAAGCCGCGCGCCGCCCTTTGCTGCGACGCCAAAATTCCGTTGCCCCCCGTTTCCGCCGTCAGGCGTGGAGGCGCGTCTTTTCCGTCACGTCGATCTGCACCACGCGCGCGTCATGCACGGTCAGCGTGATGGAGCCGAAGCGGAGCGCTTCCAGGACGCCGCGCACCTTGTCGATGCTGAGCGCGATGTCGTGGCGCGTTGCCGCGGCTGGATCGTTGCGGATGTCTGTCATAGCCTTTTCACTCATAAGGTGTTGCTCGCTATATCTCAACTATTATGATAGACAAAAAAGCAAATATAAGGGGCGCACAAGTTTGTCTTGCAGCGCCCCTTGGGATCAGCGTGGCAGGCCGGTACTGATGGGATGCGCGTCCTGATGCACCGGATGGAGGGCGGGCCGGATTTGCCGCATGGCGCTCGCCTGGTCCTGCGCCCGGTCGATCAGATTTTCCAGCAAGCCCTGGCCGAAGCTCCATTCGCCCAGCCGGGAATCGGCATTGATATGGCCGCTATGGCCTGCATCCACGAAGCTGCTGCCCCAGTTCTTGGCGATGCTGTGCGCGCGCTCGAAGAAAATATAGGGATCGTCCCGACTCGCCACGAGGATGGATGGAAAGGGCAGCGGCGCGCGCGGCGTCGGACCGAAGCCGCCGATGGTTTCGGGCGTCTCCATCCGGTCGCAATCGGGCGGCGCCACCAGCAGCGCGCCCGTCACCGGCCAGCCATAGGCCTGGCTTTGCAGCGCTCCCCACCATGCCACGGCCAGGCAGCCCAGGCTGTGCGCGGCCAGCACCACAGGCCCGTCGGCGCTGCGGATCGCCGCATCGAGTCGCGTGACCCAGGCGTTGCGATTCGGGCTGGCCCAACTGCCCAGATCGACGCGCTGGCAATCGCCGCGCTTTGCTTCCCATACGCTCTGCCAATGGTCCGGTCCGCTGTTGTTCAGCCCCGGAATGGTAAGCACGACAGGCTGTCTGCTGTCACGCGCATGTCCGAAATGTTCCATGGTCAGCGGCCTCATCCTCATGCCGATAGAGAGGCTATAATAATTCTATTATTTTGGTAGACAATTAAAAAGCGACGGGCTGTGCCTTGCGGCGGTTGGCCGCATGGGGACAGGAACGGGACCGGGCGCGATTCCCGTCGGACCGCGCCCGGTCCGGCATAGTCACCAGGGATAGATCAGCCCATAATATTGAAACACATCGCGCCCATAGCTTTCGTCATAGTCCGGGCGCTCGTCGGCGGTATGGCGGGGGGCGTCCTCCAGCACCGCCTTGCTGAGTTCGACGACATAGCCGCCCTTGTCCGTGTCATAGTTCAGCATCGACCAGGGCAGCGGATAATGATCGTTGCCGATGCCCAGGAATCCGCCGAAGGACAGGGTGGCGTAGCGCACCTGCCCGCTCCGCTTTTCCACCATGAAATTGGATATGTGGCCCAGCTTTTCGCCTGCCGGATCGAAGACGGCGGTGCCTTCCACGCGGTCGGAGGCGATCAGGTCGCTGCCACTTTCTTTCACCATGTCGGCCATTGCCATTCTCCTGTAAGATAAGGCTCCAAAAATTGGCGTCCCGATAATGCAACCATGAGAACGGGGCGGAGTTCCACTCGCGACGGAGCAGGAGAAGGTCATGAAAATCAATCGCAGCGGATCGGCCGTGTGGAGCGGCGGGCTGAAAGACGGCAAGGGCGCGATTTCCACGCAGAGCGGTGCGCTGAACGCCTATCCCTATGGTTTCGCCTCCCGTTTCGAGGGCGTGCCCGGCTCCAATCCGGAGGAGCTGATCGGCGCGGCCCATGCCGCCTGCTTCACCATGGCGCTGTCGATGATCCTGGGCGAAGCGGGGCTGACCGCCGAAAAGATGGAAACGACCGCCGTGGTGACGTTGGAGCAGCAGGAAGGCGGCTTTGCCGTCACCGCCAGCAAGCTGACGCTGAAGGCGAAGATTCCGGGCGCCGACGAGGCCGCCTTTCAGGAACTGGCGGGCAAGGCCAAGGCGAATTGCCCCATATCGAAGCTGCTGGATACGCAGATCGGTCTGGATGCGGAACTTCTTGGCTGAGTGGCAAGACGAGGCAGCGGTTTAATCGCAAACTTGCCGATTATTCCCTATTTCGCCGGCTTGCGAAATTTGAGTGTCGTCCGGTCGCTTTCGCCGATGGCCAGATATTTGTCCCGGTCGGCATCGCGCTGGCTGAGGGTCGGCGGCAGGGTCCAGACACCCTTTTCCCAATCGGCCGTATCCTTGGGATTGGCGTTGATTTCCGATGCGCCGGCATATTCGAAGCCGGCCGCTTCGGCGATCTTGCGGACGGTCGAAACCTTCAGATAGCCGCTGCTCTTTTCCGACGCGCTGTCGCGATCCTCGGGCAGGCGATGGTCAACGACCCCCAATGTGCCGCCCGGCTTGAGCATATCGAAAAAGGCCCGGAACGTCGCCGCTTCGGACCCGTCCGTCACCATGTTGTGCACATTGCGGAAGGTCAGCACCGTGTCGACGGAGCCTGCGGGAATCTGGCCCGCCTGCTCCGGATAGGCGACCAGCTTCACCCGGTCGTAGGCGTCCGGCTTCGCGGCCAGAAACGCCTTGTATCCGTCCAGATAGCGGCCGCTGGGCTGCAATGCGTAGAAGGTGCCGCGATCGCGCAGCAGCGGGGCCAGTATCTCGCTATACCATCCGCCGCCGGGCGAATATTCCACCACGGTCTGATCGGGCGTGACGCCGAAGAAGGCGAGCGTTTCAGCCGGATGGCGGTAACGGTCGCGCGCCACATTGGCGGGCGTGCGACCGCGGCCGGCGACAGCGGCGGCGATCGGATCGGCCGCCATGTGCGCGGCATGATCGCCCTGGCCGGCATGTTGCGCGGCGAGCGGCGCGACGGGCAAGGCGGCCGTCAGCACAAGGCCGATACAGGCGAAGCGGTTCATCGGACATCCTCCCTTTTCCGGACAGGCCCGAAGATGGCGGCTTCGCTGCGTCAGTGCAAGGACATATGGCGGACCACGCCCGTCAGCCATGTTTCGTTACAGAGGCTTAAAGGCAGGCTTCCAGGAAAGGCTGGTCGAACCCGAACTGCCGCGCCTTGTCCAGCGTATAGGGGCGCAGGCCCATGGAGCGATATTCGCCCACGATCTTCCCGCTGTCGTCCTCGTCATGATATTCGAACTTGAACAGTTCCTGCGTGACGATGACATCGCCTTCCATGCCGATCACCTCGGTGATGTTGGTGACGCGGCGGGAGCCGTCGCGCAGGCGCTTCACCTGCACGATCAGGTCGACCGAATCCGCGATCTGCTTGGAAATCGCTTCCTTCGGAATCTTGATGTCGCCCATCAGGATCATATTCTCCATACGGCCCAGGCATTCGCGCGGGCTGTTGGAGTGGAGCGTGCACATGGAGCCGTCATGGCCCGTGTTCATCGCCGCGAGCAGGTCGAAACATTCCGCGCCGCGGATTTCGCCCAGGATGATGCGGTCGGGGCGCATACGCAGGGCGTTCTTGACGAGGTCGCCGATGCTGATCGCGCCCTGTCCTTCCAGGTTCGGCGGGCGGGTTTCCAGCGGCAGCCAGTGCGGCTGCTGCAGGCGCAGTTCGGCCGCGTCCTCGATGGTCAGCACGCGCTCGCCCGGATCGATCATCTTCGACAGGGCGTTGAGCATCGTCGTCTTGCCCGAACCCGTGCCGCCCGAAATCACGATATTGAACCGACAGGCGCCCGCGATCTTGAGCGCGGTCGCCATCTTCTGGCTCATCGCGCCCCATTGGGACAGCATGTCGATGGTGATCGGCTTGGCGGAGAATTTACGGATCGAAATGGCGGTGCCGCGCAGCGAGAGCGGGGGCACGATCACGTTGACGCGGGAGCCGTCGGGCAGGCGCGCGTCGGCCAGCGGCGTGGTCTGGTCGACGCGGCGGCCCACCTTGTTCACGATGCGCTGGGCGATCTGGAACAGATGCTCCTCGTCGCGGAACTTGATCGGCGCGATCTGGAGCTTGCCCTTCTTTTCGATATAGGTCTGGTCCGGGCCGTTCACCATGATGTCGGTGACGTCCGGGTCGGCCAACAATTCCTCCAGCGGGCCAAGGCCCAGCAGTTCGTCCACCAGCACCTTTTCCAGCGCGAACTGTTCGCGCCGGTTGAGGGTGAGTTTCAGTTCCGCCAGCACTTCCATGATGATCGGCCGGAACTCCTCGGCCAGTTCATCCTTGGTAAGGGTCGCGGCGGCTTCGGGATCGACGCGCTCCAGCAGGCGGGGGAGCACCTGCTCCTTGATCTTGTGGACCGACGCTTCAAAGCCCTGCGGTCCGGTATCCGCCGCATGTTCCAGGTTCGCGCGATCGGCCAGGCGCTGCATCGCGTCGGCGTTGCGCTGCATCTGGCTGGTGGGCGCGGACAGGGGGTCGAGGGGCATTTCACCCGGCAGAGCGACCGTTTCGAGCGGCGGAAATTGTTCCCCGCCCCGCGCCTCTTCGCGCACCGGGGCATGCATGGGTCGCGCGACGCCGAAACCCGGCTTGATGCCGGCAGGTCCATTTTTCCGTCCAAATGCGCTCATGACTCTCCACCGCAAATTGCGTGTTCAGGTTGGCCATGCAGGGCAAGGCCGACCGGATATGGCTGGAAAAGGTGAATAGGGCGGAAACTTTGACAAATGGCTAATGCGGCCGAGCGCGCGGGTCGCAAACAGCGGCGGCGCTGGCGGTTAGGGGGAGTGGCCTGCCCGCCATTCCCATCTCCGTTCGTCCTGAGTAGGGGCTGAGCGAAGCCGAAGACTCGTATCGAAGGGTTTCTCGCGCGTCACTGTCCTTCGATACGCCCCTTCGACAAGCTTGACCAAGGAATCAGCCCCTACTCAGGCCGAACGAAGGGGAGAAGTTCGCCTCTGGCCGTAACCGGTCGTCTCGCGATACGAAGGCCCCTCAATCAGCCAGCATTCAAAAGAAAAACCCCGCACCGAAAGGGCGCGGGGTTTATTCCCATATCCATACCAATCCTGCGATTGGACCGGAAAGCGGCGATTTCAGCCGGCGTGTTCAGCGAGAACGGTCAGGCCCTTTTCATTGACCTCTGCAAAGCCGCCCTGCACGGGAATGACCTCCGGCGCGGCGTTCGCCGTGCTGAAAATCTGGATCGCGCCGTCGCGGACAGTCGACATGAAGGGCGCATGGCCTTCCAGCACGCCGAAGTCGCCATCGGTGCCGGGCACCACGACCTGCCAGACCTCCTCCGAACGGACGAGCTTTTCCGGGGTCACGAGTTCGAAATGCAGTGCCATCTTCTTTTCCTTGGCCCCTCCCGCCGGGGGAGGGGCTTTGAGCTTGCGACTTACGCGGCTTCGGCGGCCAGCTTCTTGGCCTTTTCGACCACTTCGTCAATGCCGCCGACCATGTAGAAGGCCGCTTCGGGCAGATGGTCATATTCGCCTTCGACCACGGCCTTGAACGACTTCACCGTGTCTTCGATCTGGACGAACTTGCCCGAAATGCCGGTGAAGACTTCGGCGACGTGGAAGGGCTGCGACAGGAAGCGCTGGATCTTGCGCGCGCGGGCGACAGTCACCTTGTCCTCTTCCGACAGCTCATCCATGCCCAGAATGGCGATGATGTCCTGCAGCGACTTATACTTCTGCAGGATTTCCTGAACGGCGCGGGCGGTGTCGTAATGTTCCTGACCCACGACGCGCGGTTCCAGAACGCGGCTGGTCGAATCGAGCGGATCGACCGCCGGATAGATGCCGAGTTCGGAAATGGCGCGGTTGAGAACGGTCGTGGCGTCTAAGTGCGCGAACGAGGTCGCGGGCGCCGGGTCGGTCAAGTCGTCCGCGGGAACGTAGACGGCCTGCACCGAGGTGATCGACCCCTTGTTGGTGGAGGTGATGCGTTCCTGAAGCTGGCCCATGTCGGTCGCCAGCGTCGGCTGATAGCCCACGGCCGAGGGAATACGGCCCAGCAGCGCCGACACTTCCGCGCCCGCCTGCGTGAAGCGGAAGATGTTGTCGACGAAGAACAGCACGTCCTGCCCTTCCTGATCGCGGAAATATTCCGCGATGGTGAGGCCGGAAAGGGCGACGCGCGCGCGGGCGCCCGGCGGTTCGTTCATCTGGCCGTAGACCAGCGCCACCTTGGAGCCTTCGGAGATCGCATTGCCCTCGGCATCCTTGGCGATAACGCCCGCGTCGAGGAATTCGTGATAGAGGTCGTTACCCTCGCGGGTCCGCTCACCCACGCCCGCGAACACGGAAGTGCCGCCATGGCCCTTCGCGATGTTGTTGATCAGTTCCTGGATGAGCACGGTCTTGCCCACGCCCGCGCCGCCGAACAGGCCGATCTTGCCGCCCTTCGCATAGGGGGCGAGAAGGTCGATGACCTTGATGCCGGTGACGAGGATGCTGGCGTCGGTCGACTGGTCAACGAACTCGGGAGCCTTGGCGTGGATCGGGGCGGTGAGGGTGGTTTGCACCGGACCGCGCTCGTCGATCGGCTCGCCGACGACGTTCAGGATGCGGCCGAGCGTCGCGGGGCCGACGGGAACGCTGATCTGCGCGCCGGTGTCGGTCACTTCCTGACCACGGGTCAGACCCTCGGTCGAATCCATCGCGATGGTGCGGACGGTGTTTTCGCCCAGATGCTGGGCGACTTCCAGCACCAGACGCTGACCGTTGTTGCTGGTTTCCAGCGCCGAGAGAATCGAGGGCAGCGCATCGGGGAAGGTCACGTCGACGACGGCGCCGATGACCTGCGAGATGCGGCCTACATTGTTGGTGGTTGCCATGACTTCGTTTCCTTGCCTTCTAACCTTCTGCGCCAACCTGATGCTGGCAATATGCCGTCTTCTTGTCCCACCTGCCGCCGCTATCGAGGCAGGCGTCTATTTCTAGCCATTTGCTGTTCCAAAACCAGAACAGTGTGGCAATCAGGACGATCAGCGCAGCAAGCGCCCATCGGCCCTTAGTCACTTACAGAGCTTCCGCGCCCGAGATAATTTCGACGAGTTCGGTGGTGATCGCGGCCTGACGGCTGCGGTTGTACTGGATCGTCAGCTTGTTGATGAGGTCGCCGGCGTTGCGCGTCGCATTGTCCATGGCGGTCATCGACGCGCCCTGTTCGGACGCATTGTTTTCCAGCAGCGCCTTGAAAAGCTGCACCGTGATGTTGCGCGGCAGCAGATCGTCGAGGATCGCTTCCTCGCTCGGTTCATATTCCACCGTCGCGGCGATGGCGTTGCGGTCGGCGTCCTCGGGGATCTTGACCGGGATGATCTGCTGCTCGGTCGGGATCTGGGCGAGGGCCGACTTGAAGCGCGAGAAGAAGAGATGCGCGACGTCGAACTTGCCGTTCAGATACATGTCGGTCAGTTCGTGGGCGATCTGCTCGGCCTGGCTATAGCCCGGTTCCTTCGCGCCGGTGGTGTCGAACTGGGCGACGATCATGCCGGGGAAAGTGCGGTTGATGACCGGACGGCCCTTGCGGCCGATCAGGTAGAAGCGGACCGTCTTGCCCTGCTGGATGAGTTCGTCGGCCCGCGCGCGCGCTGCCTTGACGATGTTCGCGTTGAACGCGCCGGCAAGCCCGCGGTCGGAGTTGGCGACGACCAGCAGATGCACTTCATCCTTGCCGGTGCCTGCCAGCAGCGGAGAGGCGCCTTCGCCCGATCCGCCCGCGATCTTGGACGCGAGGGAGGCGACAACGGCTTCGAGGCGCTGGCTGTAGGGGCGCGCGGCTTCGGCCGCGGCCTGCGCCTTACGCAGCTTCGCGGCGGCGACCATCTGCTTCGCCTTGGTGATCTTCTGGGTCGACTTCACCGACCCGATGCGGAGCTTCAGTTCCTTGAGGCTGGCCATGACGAACCTTCTGGTTCGTCATCCCGGCATGGGGACCGGGATGACGGTTACAATCTTACGCGAACGTCTTGCCGAACGCGTCGAGCGCGGCGACGAGCTTTGCCTTCGCGCCATCGCCCAGATCCTTGCTGTCACGGATTTCCGCGAGGATTTCGGGGTGATCGTGACGCAGATAGGCCAGCATCAGTTCTTCGTAACGGGTCACGTCCTTGACCGGCACGCTATCCAGATAGCCGTTGGTGCCCGCGAAGATCGACGCGGTCTGCTCCTCGAAGGGCAGGGGCGAGAACTGGGCCTGCTTGAGCAGTTCGGTCAGGCGCGCGCCACGGTTCAGCAGCTTCTGGGTCGAAGCGTCGAGGTCCGAGCCGAACTGGGCGAAGGCCGCCATTTCGCGATACTGCGCCAGTTCCAGCTTGATCGAGCCGCTGACCTTCTTCATCGCCTTGGTCTGCGCGGCGGAACCGACGCGTGACACCGAGAGGCCGACGTTGATGGCCGGACGGATGCCCTGATAGAAGAGGTTGGTTTCGAGGAAGATCTGGCCGTCGGTGATCGAGATCACGTTGGTCGGGATATAGGCCGACACGTCGCCCGCCTGCGTCTCGATGATCGGCAGCGCGGTCAGCGAGCCTGCGCCGTTGGCGTCGTTCATCTTCGCGGCGCGTTCCAGCAGGCGGCTGTGCAGATAGAAAACGTCGCCCGGATAGGCTTCGCGGCCCGGAGGACGGCGCAGCAGCAGCGACATCTGGCGATAGGCGACAGCCTGCTTGGAAAGATCGTCATAGACGATGACGGCGTGCATGCCGTTGTCGCGGAAGAACTCACCCATGGTGACGCCGGCATAGGGCGCGAGATACTGGAGCGGAGCGGGTTCCGAAGCGGTCGCGGCGACGACGATGGAATATTCCATCGCGCCATTTTCCTCAAGCTGCTTCACGATCTGCGCGACGGTCGAACGCTTCTGGCCGACGGCGACGTAGATGCAATAGAGCTTCTTCGACTCATCGTCGCCCGCATTGACGCCCTTCTGGTTGATGAAGGTGTCGATGGCGACGGCGGTCTTGCCGGTCTGGCGGTCGCCGATGATGAGTTCGCGCTGGCCGCGGCCCACGGGGACGAGGGCGTCGATCGCCTTGAGGCCGGTCTGCACGGGTTCGTGCACCGACTTGCGGGGGATGATGCCCGGCGCCTTGACTTCCACGCGCTTGCGCTCGGTATATTCGATCGGGCCCTTGCCGTCGATCGGGTTGCCCAGGCCGTCCACGACGCGGCCCAGCAGGCCCTTGCCCACCGGAACGTCGACGATGGTGCCGGTGCGCTTGACGGTGTCGCCTTCCTTGATCTCGCTGTCCGATCCGAAGATCACGACGCCGACATTGTCGGCTTCCAGGTTCAGCGCCATGCCCTGCACGCCGTTGGCGAATTCGACCATTTCGCCCGCCTGGACGTTGTCGAGGCCATGGACGCGGGCGATGCCGTCACCCACGGTCAGCACGGAACCGACTTCGCTCACCTGCGCTTCGGTGCCGAAATTGGCGATCTGGTCCTTGATGACCTTCGAAATTTCTGCGGCGTTGATATCCATGTTCAGCCTTTCATCGCCAGGGCGAGACTATTCAAACGGGTACGGATGGAGCTGTCGATCATCTGGCTGCCGATCTTGACGACCAGCCCGCCGAGGATTGCGGGATCGACTTTCGGATCGACCGTGACATCGCGGCCGACACGCGCCTTGAGGCTCTTGCTCAGGGCAGTGATCTGGGTCTTGGTGAGCGCATGGGCGCTCGTCACTTCGGCGCGAACCTCGCCCTTGTGATTCGACAGCAGCGTTTCATAGGCGCGGATGACCGCGGGAAGCTGCGACAGGCGGCGGTTCTGCGCCAGCACGCCCAGGAATTTGGCGGTGAGGGGGTCCGTCCCGATCGACGCGGCCACGGCGGCGATGGTCTTGCCCGCCGCATCGCGACTCAGCACGGGGCTGTTGATAAGCTCCCTGAAATCAGCCGACTGCGCGATCGCGGCCTTGAGCGCGGCAAGGCTCTCGGCAACGGTGTCGAGCGTCTTGCCGTCGCGGGCCAGATCGAACAGCGCCACCGCATAGCGGCCGCTTAGGCTAGCCTGAATACCGCCGGTAGTCTCCACGCGCTTACCGTCCTCCACTCAATATGCCGGTCATGCAAAGAAAGGGGAGCAGTCATGCCCGTTCCCCTGTTGCGGGGCCGGTTAGCAGCGCGATTATGATGATGCAAGCCATGGCGCGCGATTCCTTCGCACAGGGTAAAGCATGGCCTTGCGGCCGCGTGCGCGCCCGCCGGCCAAATGGTCAGTTTTGCGGACCGGCGGGGGTCAGGCGGCCCTTCTGGCAGCGATAGACCAGCCGTTCATTGGGCTGGGCGGGCAGAAGGGCCGAAAGATCGGAGCGGAGCGCGGAAATCCGCGCGAGCCGGTCGGAATCGGCGCCGCAGCCCTTGACGGACATATCCTTCACCAGCGCGCGCGCCTTGTCCATCACATCCATGTCCGGGAGCCAGCGCTGGATTCGGAGCTGCCCCGTCGCCGGGTCGAATTCACTGATGCTGACGAAATGGCCTTTGTCGGGAATCGTCGGGCGCTGCCATTTGGTGCCGACGGAGACATATTGCGTCTGCCCGTCGACGCAGCCGCCTTCGGCCCAGTGGAACGGGACGTCGTTCGCCTGCGACACGGTGAGGCGGCTGCGGTTCACATCGATGCGGCAGATATTGTCGCCCGCCCAGGCATAGGCGTTGTTGCCGACCGCCTTATGGTCGTCGGGAAGGACGATCCGTTCGTCGATGCTGGAAAAGCTGGGCTTGAGGAAGAACAGGCCCAGCGCGCCGAACAGGGCTATGCCGCCCCCGGCGAGCCACCATGTCGCGCGTCTTTCCCGCTTCTGGGTGTAGAACAGCCCGCCCGCGCCCAGGCACAGCACCGCGATGGCCAGCAGCACCGCCGCGCCCGCCATGGCGTTTTCGCGGGCGGAGATCACGCCGCGTTCGGCATCGTCGCGGGCCTTGTCCATCGCGGCTTCATGGGCATCGGCCTGCGCGCGTTCGCTTTGTTCGGTCGCCTGCGCCTCGCGCTGGGTGATCGCCGCTTCGGCCGCGTCCGCCTCCGCCATGGATCGGCAGGGGACGACGGTGTGCAGCGACGACACGCCCGCCTGCCGCAGGAAGGAGGCGACCTCCCGCCATGACACGGCGAATCCGAATTCCGCATCATTGCCGTCCGACACCGAACCGAAGCTGTTGACGCCCAGCACCCGTCCGCAATCGTCGACCAGCGGCCCGCCGCTATTCCCGGCGGCGAGCGGCGCGGTGTGGAGGATCGTGTCGAAGCTCTGGGTCGAACGGCCCGAGGAGGTGTTGCCGCTGGTCTTCACCGTGCCGAGCGGCTCCACCATCTGCTTGAGGCCCAGTCCCTGCGCGCGGTCGACGGTGCCGGGATAGCCGATGGCGGTCACATGCTGTCCGTCGCCCACCGCCCCGGCGTAAAAGGTGCTGACGGGCAGGGAGCCTTCCTCCAACTGGATCAGCGCCAGGTCGTTGCCCGGCGAATAGGCGATGACGCGCCCGCCAAAGGTCTTGCGCCCTTCGGACGGGATCACGCCGATGACGAGATTCTTCTCCTCGCGGGTCAGTTCGACCACATGGGCGTTGGTCAGCACCTTGTCCGGCGCGACGGCAAGGCCGCTGCCATGGCCCACGAAATAGGCCTCGCTTCCGTCCGTCGCGACCAGCACGACGCGGACCACGCCGCGCGCGGCGGCAGCGATGTCCTGCTGTTCGGCGCGCGCCATGGCGGGCATCGCGAGGGCAAGGACCAGGCAGAGGCGGCGGAGAAAAGCGACCATAGTGGCGCGCATACATATGCTAAGGCCGCTATTAGGCAATCGGGAAATATGCGGAAGGACAAGGAAGCGGCTTTTTGACCGCAAGCGGCGGGAAGCGTGGCGATTCCCTTCGGCTTATCCCATATGCATGAACCAGATGACTCGCCCCGATGCCTCCGTGCGGACCATGCCCGATCCCGACGCCTGCTGGGCGGCCTTCCTGCGCCGCGACCGATCCATGGACGGCCGGTTCGTTGGCGCGGTGCTGACGACAGGCATCTATTGCAAGCCAAGCTGCGCGGCGCGCCGCCCCAGGCGGGAAAATATGATCTTCCTGCCCGATCCGGCGGCTGCGCGGGCGGCGGGATTCCGCGCCTGTCTGCGTTGCCGTCCCGATGAGGTCGGGCGCGATCGGCTGGCGGTGGAAGCGGCCATCGACCTGATAGCCGCCGCCGAAACGCCGCCATCGCTGGAGCAGGTTGCCGCCCATGCGGGCTATGCGCCGCATCATTTCCATCGCCTGTTCAAGCGGGAAACGGGGATGACGCCGGCCGCCTATGCCCGCGCCCTGCGCGCCGAGCGGCTGAAATCGGCGCTGGGAAAGGAGAACAATGTGACTCAAGCGATCTACGAAGCGGGCTATAACGCCCCCAGCCGCGCCTATGCCGATGCGGAGCGCCATCTGGGCATGACGCCGAGCGCCTGGAAGGACGGCGGCAAGGGCGCGACGATTCGCCATATGATCGTCCTCACCAGTCTTGGGCGCGCGCTGATCGCCGCGACGGAAAAGGGGCTGTGCCGGATCAGCTTCGAGGAGGATGAAGCCGATCTGCGCCGCCGCTTCCCCAGGGCGGAGATCTTGCCCGCCGACGCGCGCCTTCATGCGCTGGCGAAGCAGGTCGCGGCTCTGATCGACGATCCGGCGGGCAGTGCGGATCTTCCCGTCGATGTGCGCGGCACGGTTTTCCAGCAGGCGGTCTGGGCGGCCCTGCGCGCCATTCCGCCCGGCGAGACGCGCAGCTATGGCGAGATCGCGGCCGCCATCGGCAGGCCCGGCGCGGTGCGGGCGGCGGGGACGGCCTGCGGCGACAATAATCTCGCCGTCCTCATCCCCTGCCACCGCGTGCTGCGCGGCGACGGCGGCATGGGCGGCTACGCCTATGGGATCGAACGGAAACGGGAACTGCTGGAGCGGGAAAAGGGGCGTTAAGGGATCAATCCTCTTTCCTTCCCGGACCCCGTGCGTCACCACTTTGCATGTGATTCGGTGTCATTGGGGGATGGCTGGACATGGGGACGTTTCTCAGGCTGCTGGTCCTTCTCGCCGCGCTAACGGTCTTGTCGCCGGGATCGGCGCGGGCGGAATGGCTTCAGGCCAGAAGCGGCCATTTCACCATCTACAGCGAAGACAACGAAAAGAAGCTGCGCGACTTCGCGGAAAAGCTCGAAAAGTTCGATTTTCTCCTGCGCCATGTGACGGGGGTGGACGACCCGGAAGCAGGCAGCCCGGTCCATGTTTACCTGCTGGCCAATGAGGCCAAGGTGAAGGGACTCGCCCGCAATCCCGATATCGGGGGATTCTACACAACGTCGGACCGTTTCGCCTATGCGGTGCTGGCGCGCGGGGAAAAGGACGGCGCGTTCGATTTCGGCGCGCAGGAAATCCTGTTCCACGAATATACGCACCATTTCATGCTGCATCATTTCCCGGCGGCCTATCCCGCCTGGTATGTGGAGGGGTTTGCGGAGTTCTTTTCCACCGTCAAATTCCCGCGCGACGGGGCCATCGAATTCGGCCACATACCCGTAGCGCGTGTTCCGGGTCTGGTGCTGGGGTCGATCTATCCCCTGAAAGAGCTTTTCGCCCGCGATACCGAAGGCCTCAAACGGGCCGATGGCGACCGCTATTATGGCACGGCATGGCTGCTGGTTCATTATTTCCAATATCGGGACAGCCGTAGAGAGGAATTCGTCCATTATCTGAACGATCTGGCGAAGGGCGTTCCGGATATGCAGCTCGACAGCTATTTCGCTGGCGGGCTGGCTGGAATGGAAAGGGATCTGCGCGCCTATATGCGTCAGCGCCTGACCATGTCCCGCCTCGCGCCCAATGTCGCGACCGTTGGAGAGATTGCGATCACGCCGGTCGAACCGGCGCGAGCAGCCTTGGTCGGGGACGAACTGCGGTTGATGGGCCATCCCCGGACCGACGAATTTCCTGCCCTCGTGGCGTCCATCCGCCAGACGGCGGCAAAATTCCCCTCCAGCGCCTATGCGATGGCCTTGCTGGCGGAAGCGGAGCGGCAGGCGGAGCAGGCGGACGCCGCTCTGGCGGACGCGGATCGCGCCATTGCGATCGATCCGGGGCTTTCACGCGCCTTTGGCACAAAAGCGCAGATATGGCTGGAGCGCGCGCAGGAGAGCGGCAAGGAAGAGGATTGGCTTGCGGCGCGCGGCGCGATCCTCAAGGCCAATCGCGCGGATATGGAAGACCCCGTGCCGCTTGCGCTTTTCTATCGTTATCACGCCATGCGGGGCGGGCCGATGCCGGAAGTGGCCTATGACGGGCTTTACAAGGCCTATGGCCTGCTGCCGCAAAACCCGGACTATCGCCTGGCGCTTGTTCATGCCCTTGCCGCGAAGGGGGATTATGCCGCGGCATCGCGCCTGCTCGATCCGCTGGCTTATTCGCCCCATGCTTCCGAAGGGCGCGACATGGCGCTGCAACTCAAGGCGCAGTTCGACGCGGCGGCGAAAGGGAAGGGGATTTCAGCCGCGCCATGATGACGCTGCGTTCCCGATCGGTCATGCGGCTCCAGCGGGCGATTTCCTCCAGCGTGCGTCCGCATCCCGTGCACGTCCGGCCGGTTTCGTCGAGCAGGCAGACCTTGATGCAGGGGCTTTCGATCACGATCCCGCTCACATGAAGCTATAGGGATCGACGTCCACCGCGACCCGCGTGCCGGATTTCCACGTAAGATTGCCCAGCCATTCGCGGATCGCCGCCTGCACATCCACCTGCCGCGCGGCGTGGATCAGCAGCCGGTGCCGGTGCCGCCCGCGCAGCACCGAGAGCGGCGCGGGTGCGGGGCCGTAAACCCGCATCCCGTCGATGAGCGGCGCGGATTTGCCGATCAGGCGGGCGACCTGCGCGGCTTCGTCGGCATCCTCGCTCGACACGATGATCGCGGCGAAGCGGCCGAAGGGCGGCGCGTTGGCGTGGCGGCGATTCTCCGTCTCCACCGCATAGAAACGCTCCGCATCGCCCGCGATCAGCGCCTGGATGACCTCCGCTTCGGGCATCCGCGTCTGGATGAAGACGCGCCCCGGCTTCACGCCGCGCCCCGCGCGCCCCGCCACCTGCACGATCTGCTGGAAGGTCCGCTCCGACGCGCGCAGGTCGCCGCCCTCCAGCCCCAGATCGGCGTCGATCACGCCCACCAGCGTCAGGTTCGGGAAATGATAGCCCTTCGTCACGAGCTGCGTGCCGATGATGATGTCGACCGCGCCTGCCTCCACCGACTTCACGAACTCCGCCACCTTCGCCGGGGACCAGAGCGTGTCGGATGTGACGATGGCGGTGCGCGCCTGCGGCCAGAGCGCCTTCACCTCGTCCGCGATCCGCTCGACGCCCGGACCGCAGGCGACGAGGCTGTCCTCCTCCTTGCACTCCGGGCAGAAGCGGGGTGAGGGGATCACATGCCCGCAATGATGACAGGCCAGCCGCCGGGTCAGCCGGTGCTCGACCATCCACGCGGTGCAATTGGGGCATTGGAAGCGATAACCGCAATGGCGGCACAGCGTCAGCGGCGCATAGCCCCGCCGGTTGAGGAACAGCAGGCTCTGGTCGCCCTTCGCCATCGTCTCGTCGATGGCGAGGACCAGCGGCGGCGCGATCCAGCGCCCTCGTTCGGGCGGGTCGGTCAGCAGGTTGATGCCCGCAATGTCCGGCATTTCCGCCCCGCCATAGCGCCCCGGCAGCTTGATTTCCCGATAACGGCCCAGCTCCACCTGATGCCGCGTCTCTATGGCGGGCGTGGCGGAAGCGAGGACGACCGGGAATTTCTCGATCAGCCCGCGCATCACCGCCACGTCGCGGGCATGATAGTGGACGCCATCCTCCTGCTTGAAGCTCGCCTCATGCGCTTCATCGACGACGATCAGGCCCAGATTGGGATAGGGCAGGAACAAGGCCGATCGCGCGCCCACCACCACCCGCGCCTCGCCCGCCGCGATGGCGCGCCAGGCCCGCCGCCGCTCGCTCTGCCGCAGGCCGCTGTGCCAGTTGACCGGCACCGTGCCGAACCGCTTCTCGAAGCGTTCGAGGAAAGGCTCCGTCAGCGCGATTTCGGGGAGCAGCACCAGCACCTGCCGCCCTTCGCGGATCGCGGCGGCGATGGCCTCGAAATAGACCTCCGTCTTGCCCGATCCCGTCACGCCGTCCAGCAGGAACGGCGCGAAGTCGCGTGCATGAACCGCCTCCACGAAGCTGTCGGCGGCGGCGCGCTGCTGGTCCGACAAAGCGGGCGGCGCATGATCGGGGTCGGGCTGCGGGAAGGGGGTGTCGACGCTCACCTCCATCGCCTCGAACGCGCCCGCCTTGATGAGGCCGCGAATCACCGCGTCGCTCACCCCGCCGATCATCGCCAGCTCGCGGATCAGCCCCTGCCGCTCGCCGATCCGTTCCATGGCCTGCGTGCGCTGCTCGGTCATGCGGTCGGGCAGGGTGCCGGTGGCGCGATATTCGATGACCGTCCGCGCGCCCTCCAGCGCCGCCATCGACGCCAGCGTCATCCGCAGCACGGCGGCGGGCGGCGCGAGATAATAATCCGCCGTCCATTCGATCAGCCGCCGCAGCGTCTCCGGCACCGGCGGCGCGTCGACCAGCGCGACGAGGTTGCGCAGGCGATTGTCGCCCACGCTCTCCACATCGGGGAAAGCATCCTCCTCCCACACCACGCCGACGATCTGGCGCGGCCCGAGCGGCGCGACGACGATGCTGCCGGGCTTGGCGTTCATCCCGTGCGGCACGCGATAGTCGAGCGGCCCCAAGGCGGCGTTCAGCAACAGGACACGGGCGCGCGAACTCATGGGCATGTCCCTAACGCGCCTGGGGGAAGGAGGCAAAGCCGCCCGTTCAGATTTTCCAGGCGAGCGTCAGCCAGGGAACATGCGCCACCGCATCCGGGCGATGATCGCGGAAATTCTGCTGGCGCATATAGAGCAGTTGCACGTCCATCGCCTTGCCCACCGCATGGCGCAGCCCGATCTGGTGACGCATGGCGGCAAGGCCGCTTTTATCCGAAGGCCGCGCGCGGTTGAGGTGGAAAAAGACTTCCATCGCGCCCACCAGCGCCCATCGCTTGTCGCGATCCACCGGCACGCTGGCCTGCACCCGCTGCCGCAATCGCCAGCTCGCGCGATCGGCCGTGTCGAACAAACGCTGCTCCAGCCGGGTGCGCGCCAGCCAGATGCCTTGGTTCAGCGTCACCTGCTGGAACAGGCGCATTTCCTCTTCCGCCTTGCCCTCCACATAAGCGATGCCGCCGCCGACCAGCACGCCCCGCGCCACGCGATGATCCAGCGCCAGCCGGAACAGCGCCTGCTCGTCGTCCGACTCCGCGCGCCGGAAGCGTTGGCTCATGTCCAGCGTCACGATGTCGGTCTCGCTCGCCCTGATCGCCACCGATTCGGTGATCCACGCCTGATTTTCCTCCCTCGCGGCAAGGGCGGGCGGGGCCGTCGGCAGGCCCAGCGAAAGGAAAACGCCCCACAGCATGCGTGGACGCGCGAAAAAAGGCATGGATCGGTCCTTTGGAAAGGTTGCGCCGCCATAATGTTGCGTCCGTTTCGATGCAAAGCCTTTGCGGGCAGGGCGATGGCGATTCCGGCGGTCAGCCGCTAAAGGGCAGGAACGATTCGTCCCATCGCCCCCGGAGCAAAGTCCCATGAAATTCTTCGTCGACACCGCCGACACCGCCGAAATCCGCGAACTGGCCGCCACCGGCCTGCTGGACGGCGTGACCACCAACCCCTCGCTGATCGCCAGGTCGGGCCGCAAGTTCATTGAAGTGGTGGAAGAGATCTGCGGCATCGTCGAAGGCCCGGTTTCCGCCGAAGTCGTCGCGCTCGACCATGAAACGATGATGAAGGAAGCCGCCATCCTGCGGAAGATCGCGGACAATGTCTGCATCAAGGTGCCGCTCACCATCGACGGCCTCAAGACCTGCAAGGCGCTGAGCGACGATGGCTGCATGGTCAATGTGACGCTGTGCTTTTCGGCCAATCAGGCGCTGCTGGCGGCGAAGGCGGGCGCGTCCTTCATTTCGCCTTTCGTGGGCCGTCACGACGACAATGGCTTCGACGGCATGAAGCTGATCGAGGACATCCGCCTCATCTATGACAATTACGCCTTCGATACCGAAATCCTGGTCGCGTCGGTCCGCCATCCGATCCATGTGCTCGAAAGCGCGAAGATCGGCGCGGACGTGATGACCGCGCCGCCCGCCGTCATCAAGGCGCTGTTCAACCATGTGCTGACCGACAAGGGCATCGCCGGGTTCCTCGCCGATTGGGAAAAGACCGGCCAGTCGCTGCTCTGATTATGGTCCGGGGGCTGGAAACATCTCCGGCCCCCGTTCATTCTCTCCTGTGCAACCAGGGGAGAAAAGGCCATGTTCGTCGCGATCTACTGGTGGCGCGTCCATCCCGGCAAGGAAGACCAGTTCCGCAGCGCCTGGCGACGCGGCACCGACCTCATCCGCGAAAAATATGGCAGCTATGGATCGCGCCTGCACCGCGACGCGGACGGGCGCTTCGTCGGCTATGCCGAATGGCCGGACGAGGCGACCTGGCGCGCGGCCTTCGACCGGAAAATGGTCTATGACGACCCTGAAACCCGCGCCGCCTTCGTCGACGCCATCGCCGAAGTCCCGCCCGATGCGGACCCCATCTTCACCATGACGGTGACGGACGACCTGCTGCTGCGGTCCCGCCATGAGGACGGCCCATGAAAATGTTTCAGGGACGTCCATTATGGCATCGGGAAGAGGGCCGATGGGCCGGGATCGTGTTTAACGTGAATACAGCTATTCCGCCGGCCCTGCGCTTGCGCCGACGAGATAGCGGTCCCGCATCGCCTGAAGCGCGGCGCTGTCGAGGCCGAGGCCATCGCGAAGATAGGCGTCGAACGACCCATATCGGCGGTCGACGGCGGTGAAGGCCGCTTCCAGATATTCCCGCCGTACGGTCAATATGGGTTCAAGCTGCTCGCGGGTAAGCGGGGCCAATTTTGCATAGCTGGCGGCGTTCTTGTCGGCGAGGTAGCTATTGCTCGCCAGATAGTCGGCAAAGACCGTCTCGCGGGGCACCCCTAACGCCGTCAACAACACGGCGGTCGCCCATCCCGTGCGGTCCTTGCCGGCGGTGCAATGATAGACGAACCGCAATGGCGCGGCCGACACGCGCGCCACCAGGGCGTGATAGGCTTTCCGGGCGCTATCGGTGACGACGAAATCCCGATTCAGTTCGATCAGGAACTCCGCGCCCCGTCCCGAGGCGATGGCCTCCATGGCGCGGTCGATATCGCCGCCCTTCTCGCCGGTCGATTGCATGACGTCCAGCACCAGGGGGGCGGCGCCGGGCGGCAGGCGGTCCGGCTCGCGGGTCCGCTCCTTTTCCGTGCGAAGATCGATGACGAGGTCAAGGCCCAGGGCGGTGATCGTCGCCATATCTTCCGTGCTGATCCGGTCCATCTGGTCGGACCGATAGATGGCCCCCATGCGTACCCAGCGGCCATCTGTCGTCCTGTACCCACCCGCGTCGCGGAAGTTGGGCGCCGTGACAAGGCCCAGGCCGCGGTCGGCAATCGTCAGCGGCGCGCCGGCTTCCGGCTTGAGCGTGAAATACCAGCGCTGCCCGCTGCCCGGCGAGGCGATCCGGATATCCCCGGCCGATCCGCCATGCGCCACGATCCGGCCATCCCGCCCGTCGGCTTGCAGGCCCGCCAGCACGGTGACGGCGCCGGCCGCCGCCGGGGCTGACCAGCGGAGGCGATACCCGCCCCCTTCCTCGGCGTGCGCCTGCGCCTCGACGAAGGGGATGACGGCTTGGTTGACGGCCGCGGCGGTGCTGACCGGCCGCTCGACCGGCTGACCGGCGCAGCCGGCCAGCACCAGGGCGACGGAGAGGCCGGCCGCGAGAGAGGATTTGAACCGCATCGCCATCAGAACCGCGTGCTCAGCTCGACGCCATAAGTCCGCGGGTCGTTCAGGGCCGCCACCCGGTCATTGGTCAACCCGCTGCCTCCAAAGTTGAATCGGAAGGTCTGGAAATCCTCATTGAACAGGTTTTTGCCCCAAAGCGACAGGGAAAGCTTGGGCGCGCCGCCCAGCGCGATGTCCGCCAGGGTGATGCGCGCATTGGTCAGCAGATAACTGTCGGCCAGGACCGGCGAGCTCGCGCTTGTCGGGAAAGTGCCGGAATAGTTGAAATCGGCATGCAGTTTCAAGGTCATGTCGCCGACGGGCACGGCATAGTCCGCCGAAAGACTGGCGGCATTGCGCGGCGTGAATGCGGGACGCAGGTTCGCCAGGACGCCGCTGAACGGGTTGACGAGCGGCGGGATCTTGGCGTCGGTGAAGGAATAGCTGCCGGTCAGCGTGAATCCCTGGAGGGGCGCCAGGGTCAGGTCGACCTCGATACCCTTGATCTTCGCCGTCGCATTCGTGTTCAACGTTTCGACCGCGGATGGATTGGCCGGATTGGAGAAATCGATCTGCATGTCGCGATAATCCATCGAATAGGCCGCGATGTTCAACCGCGCGCGCCGATCCCAGAATTCCGATTTCAGGCCGACCTCCCAGCTGCGCACTTCTTCTTCCGCAAAGGGACGGTATGTGGCCGACCGTCCATTGGCGCCGCCGGCCCGATAGCCGATGCTATATTTGGCATAGGCGTTCACGTCGCGGCTGAAGTCGAAAGCGATCGTGGCCATCGGGTCCAATCGCGACGAGGTGAATTGATAGGTCAGCGCCGCCGGCGCCCCGCGCAGCAACGGGATGCGGCCATGTTTCTTGTCGTGGGTGTAACGCAGGCCCCCTGTCAAGTGAAGGCGTTCGTCCAGAATGGCCGGCGTCCAGGTCGCCTGCCCGAACAGGGCGCGTGATCGTGCGTGGTTATCCGACGCCCGATCGGGCCAGACGCCGCCCGACGGCGGATTGTTCACCGTATAGGCCGTTCCATCGTCGTTCCAGCGATAGACGAAGGAGGCATAGGCCCAGTCGCTGGCGTCCTCGTTGAACAAATAGGCGCCGAGCACATAGTTGAGGTGATCCGTCGTGCCGATCAGTTGCAGTTCCTGGCTGAACTGATCCTGGTCGACCCGCGCGGCGCTGCTGCGGGCGAAATTGCCGTTCGGGCGATATCCGGTCTGATGCCCTATGTCATTGTCCTCCTGGGTTTGGGACAATTTGCGATAGGCGGTGATCGACCGCAGGGTCAGCGCGTCGGAAAGCTCCCAGCTCGCGTTGAGGCTATGCCCTGAAACCTTCGCGACGCTCGGCTCCAGCGGCACGCCGATCCGCGCCCGGCGGACACGATCGGGTTCAAGGGAAAAGATGGGCGGAAGGGCGATCGGGGCGCCTCCTGCTATGGTGCCTTCGATCTGCATATAATTGGGGCTGGAGCGATCCCGGGAGACATCGAACGAATAGAGCAGTTCGATGGCGTCGGTCGGCTGCCAGAGCGCCTGGGCGCGAAAACCCTCCCGGCGATAGGCGCCCCAATCCCATGCCCCGCGCAGCGGATTGTCCACCAGCCCGTCGCGCCGCGACACCATGCCGTCCAGCTTGATGCGGATGCCGGCGAATTCGGGCAGATTGACATGCGCCTCCGCAGTGCGTCCGTCATAATTGGCCAGGCCCACCTTGGCGTCGACCCCGAACTCGCCGCTCGGGCGCTTCGATATGATGTTCAGTGCGCCGCCCACGGCGTTGCGGCCGAACAGCGTGCCCTGGGGACCGCGCAAGACCTCGATCCGCTCCAGATCGAACAGTTCGGTGCCCAGCCCCTGGACGCGGGCGAGATATACGCCGTCCACATAGAGCGCGATGGCGCCGTCACGGCTGATCTGGGTAGCGTCGCCGGAGCTGATGCCGCGCATGGCGATGTTGAGGGCGGATGGCCGGCCCGAAAATGGCGCGATGCGCAAGGACGGAATAGCGCCGCCCATCAGATCGCGAAGCCCGGTGATGCCCTGCTGTTCCAGCGCCGACTCGCCCAGCACCGACATGGAGATCGGCGTGTCCTGGATATTTTCCGCGCGCTTCTGCGCGGTCACGATGATCTCTTCCAGTCCGCTATGCTGTTCGGCCGCGTCCTGCGCCCGGACTTCGGCCAATGGCATGGCCAACAACGATACGCCCGCGGCCAGAGCCGTCCGAAAATTCGTTCTTGCAAGAATTTGCACGAGATGCATGGCGCCCTCCCCCATTTCATGTCCTGAGCCGCCTCTGCCTACATAACAAGTGTACGGCTTACTCAAGGGAGTACATGGCGCGCTGGATTCGTTCAATGCGTCATGAATTTAATCATTCATGTGATGTTCTGTAGTATTTAATAAGGTTTTCAAGTATTTCCGCAACGGAACGGATCATGGTTTTATCCCATATCCCGCTTGTTATATGTGCGCCGGATGCCACCAGAGATAACACCTGTGCGGCTCCGATATCCATGTTTCCTGTTGCGGCGGCGGCCGGAAACACAATTCTGGCATGTCGGCCGCGGCGGCTGCGCGCCATTGCCGCGAAGGGGGCGAGGGCCGGGTCGCGCGCCGCCGCAAGACTGATCTGATGTCCCACGCGTGAAAGGGTTCGAACGACGGCGCCCGGGGCCGGATCGAGAATTTTCCGGATACCCATGCTGTCGCGGGGACCGCGCGGCATGTCCTGCTGCAGTCCGTCCTGCAAAGCGGCATAGAGCCATTCGATCCCGGCGTGGAGAATATCCGCCCGCGTCCGAAAATAGTGCGCAACCGTGGACGGAGGAACATCGGCCCGCATCGCTACCGCCCGATGGCTTATCGCGCCGACGCCGGATGTCGCGACAAGATCTCCGATTGCCTGGGAAATCGTCCCTCGCCGTCCACTATGGTCGGAAGGCTCGCGCCGCAATTGGGAATGCAGACGGTCGATGAGGGGCGCGAAGTCCAAAGCGTGGGAGGCCGGGAAAACGCCGTCCAACATGCGGGCGATGTTGGCGTTCCTCAGCAATCGATATTCCGGCAGGGCGCCCAGCGAAAGGCTGTGCAGCGTTTCTTCGGCAACGAATGCCGCTATGGCGGGTGCAAGCCAGCCGGCATGGGGATGCCCGCCTTGCTCCAGCAGCTCTTGCCACGCTGCGGTCTGCTCCTTGCGGACCGATTCGATCGCGGCCGCCGTCGCGTCGCTATGTTCGCGATCGAGCAGAAGCTCAAACCAACTGAGCGACAATGCCCTTCTGTTGGAAACGGCATCATCGATGCAGAGGTTCGTCAGCGCCGCAAGGGTCTGGTTGTCCAGCGGCGTCATCAGTTTTGCCAGTGCGGCGAAACCGCCTATTGCCTCAATCTGCTCTTTCGCTTCATGATCCGCGAAGGCGTCAAGCAGATATTGTTTTTTACCGAAGTGATAAGTCAGATCGCCCAGCGTCCATCCAGAGGCTTTCCCCAGCGTGCGCAAGCTCAAGGCGGACAGGCCTTTCTCCGCAACGATGGAGCGCGCCGCCATCATCAAGCTGTTCATCTTGTCGTCGCTATGACGCGGGCCTTGCATGTTTTCCATTTCCGTGACCAGACTTGTGAGGGATGTGTCGCCTTAGAGCGGATTTCTACCGCCGTGTAGAGTGGCCCTCCGGGGTCCGTTCCAATGAACTGGATGCGGTTATGGACCGGCAATCTCCGATCTCGACCGCCCTCTCGCCATGGCCGGGTCGGCGATGCACCCGCCCGGGCCGAAAAAGCACGCCCTGCTTTGCGTGGCGACCCCGGCAGGATTCGAACCTGCGACCATTCGCTTAGAAGGCGAATGCTCTATCCAGCTGAGCTACGGGGCCGTCGCTGCGCTCGATAGCGGCGCTTGCGCGCGCGCGCAATCGTCAGCGCCATTTGCAATCCCGCGCGCGCACGATATGCAGCGTGCATGAACGACGTGGAAGTCCGGAAAATCGATGCAACGGCGCTGGGTGCACGCCCGCTGCGCTATTTCGATTTCTTCATGGCGGCTTTCGTCGCGATCCTGCTGCTGTCCAACCTGATCGGCGCGGCCAAGCTGTCCTCGCTGGGCGGCGTCACCTTCGGCGCGGGCATATTGTTCTTCCCGCTGGGCTATGTGATCGGCGACGTCCTGACCGAAGTCTATGGCTACGCCCGCGCGCGGCGCTGCGTCTGGGCGGGGTTCGGCGCGATGCTGTTCATGGCGCTGATGAGCTGGGTCGTGGTGGCGCTCCCCCCGGCGGAGGGCTGGCCCGACCAGGCGGCCTATGAAGCCGTGTTCGGCAGCACCTGGCGCATCGTCTTCGCCTCGCTCGCCGCCTTCTGGGCGGGGGAACTGGCGAACAGCTTTGTGCTGGCGAAAATGAAGCTGCTCACCAAGGGTAAATATCTCTGGACCCGCACCATCGGCTCGACGATCGTGGGGCAGGGTGTGGACAGCCTGCTTTTCTATCCGCTGGCCTTCTATGGCGACTGGACCAATGCGCAGGTGCTGACGGTGATGGTCACGAACTGGGCGATGAAGGTGACGTGGGAAGCGGTGCTGACGCCCGTCACCTATCTCGCCGTCAACACGCTGAAGCGCCGGGAAGGGCTGGACGTGTATGACGAGGGCACGAACTTCACCCCCTTCCGCACGCGTCTTTAGGGATAATCCGCCCGCACGAAATACAGCCCGTCCGGCGGCGCGTTGAGCGCCAGCGCCGCCCGGTCCCGCGCCTCCAGCGCCCTTTGCATATCCGCCGCGCTCCACCGTCCCATGCCCACCATGGCGAGGCAGCCCACCATCGACCGCACCTGATGATGCAGGAAGGACCGCGCCGCCGCATGGATCGCGATCCGGTCGCCCGCGCGCTCCACGTCCAGCCGGTCGAGCGTCTTGACGGGACTTGCCGACTGGCAATGGGCCGAACGGAACGTCGTGAAGTCATGCAGCCCGACGAGGACTTGCGCCGCTTCCTGCATCGCCTTTTCATCGAGCGGCTGGATCACCCGCCACGCCAGCCCGCTTTCCCATGTCAGCGGCGCGCGCCGGTTGACGATGCGATAGACATAGGACCGCCCCACGCAGGAAAAGCGCGCATGCCAGTCATCCGGCACCGCCTCGCACGCCAGCACGGCGACGGGATGGGGCCGCAGCCGCGCATTGACCGCCTCCATCAGCCGGAAGGGCGGCATGTCCTTTTCGACATCGGCATGGCACCGCATCGCCAGCCCATGCACCCCCGCATCGGTCCGCCCCGCCGCATGGATCACGGCGCGCTCGCCCGTGACAGCGAAGATCGCGTCCTCCATGGCTTGCTGCACGCTTGGCCCATGCGCCTGCCGCTGCCAGCCCATGAAGGGCCGCCCGTCAAATTCCACGGTGAAAGCGAAGCGGGTCATGGATTATCGAACGGCCATGTAGGGCTCAGCCATCGACCCGGCTGCCCGCGGGCATGTCGAACCCGCGCAGCAATTCCCCCGCCGACATCGCGCCCTTGCCCGCCCGCTGGATCAGCGTGGGCCGGATCGCGCCATGCCCGCACCCGATCAGCAGGCTGTTGTCGAGCAGTTCGCCCGCCGCTCCGCCATGCTCCTCCACCTGCGCCGCGAGCACCCGGAACCGCTCGCCGCGATATTCGAAGAACGCGCCGGGAAAGGGGTTGAAGGCGCGCACTTGCCGCTCGACCTGATGCGCGTCCCGCGAAAAGTCGATCCGCGCTTCCGCCTTGTCGATCTTCGCGGCGTAGGTGACGCCCTCTTCCGGCTGCGGCACCGGCGGATGCAGCGACAGGTCATCGAGCACCTCCACCATCAACGCGCCGCCCGCCTCCGCCAGTTCCTGCGTCAATTCGCCTGCCGTCTTGTCCTCGATCGGCGTCACATGCTTGGCGCGCATCGGACCGGTGTCCAACCCCGCTTCCATGTCCATGATCGTGACGCCGCTCAGATTGTCGCCCGACAGGATCGCCCGCTGGATCGGCGCGGCGCCCCGCCAGCGCGGCAGCAGCGAGGCATGGATATTGAGGCACCCGAAACGCGGCGCATCCAATATCGCCCTGGGCAGGATCAGCCCATAGGCCGCCACGACCGCCGCATCGGCCTTGAGCGCCGCGAAATCGGCCTGCACCGCCGCGTCCTTCAGCGTCAGCGGTGTTCGCACCTCGACCCCCATCGCCTCGGCGCGGCTGTGCACGGGGGAGGGGCGCAGCGCCTTGCCCCGGCCCGCCGGACGCGGCGGCTGGCTATAGACCGCGACGATCTCATGCCCGGCCCGCGCCAGCGCGTCGAGCGCCGGAACGGCGAAATCGGGGGTGCCCATATAGACGATACGCATAACGGCCTTCTTGCTTGTTTCCCGCACCAGCCCGCTCCCCCACCCGGCCACCCATAGAATACTGCCGTTGGGTGGCCGGGTGGGGGAGCGGGCTGGCACCGCATCCGAAATGCGCTTGCCGGCGCATTTCCGAGGAAGCCTCTCAAACTCTTTTGACCCTCAGCTTGCAAGCCCTTATCTCGGTTCCATGGCTTCTCCAGAAATCGACGCGCTGACGCAGGCGCTTTCCCGCCTGCCGGGCCTTGGCCCCCGTTCGGCGCGGCGGGCCGTGCTGCACCTGCTCAAGAAGCGCGAAACCGCGCTCGAACCGCTCTTGCGCGCATTGGAGGCCGTGAACGAACGGCTCGTCACCTGCGGCATATGCGGCAATGTCGACACGGTCGATCCCTGCGGCATCTGCGCCGATCCGCGCCGCGACGCCCGCGCGCTCTGCGTGGTGGAGGATGTGCCGGACCTGTGGGCGCTCGACAAGTCCCGCCTTTTCCCCGGCCGTTTCCATGTGCTGGGCGGCCGCCTGTCCGCGCTGGAGGGCGTGCGGCCCGAAGACCTCGGCATCGACACGCTGGTCGCCCGCGTGGAGGCGGGCGGCATAGACGAAGTCGTCCTCGCCATGAACGCCACGCTGGAGGGGCAGACGACCGCCCATTATCTCGCCGAAAGGCTGGAGCGTTTCCCCATCCGCCTTACCCAGTTGGCCCATGGCGTGCCGGTCGGCGGAGAGCTGGATTATCTGGACGAAGGCACTTTGGCGCAGGCGTTGCGCGCCCGCCGTCCGGTCGCTTGAAAAAAACCGCCGATCCGCTTATTTTGCGATCATGGCCATTCTTCCCATCCTTGAGGCGCCCGATCCGCGCCTGCGTACCATTTCGACGCCCGTTGAGGCGATCGACGACGATTTGCAGCGCCTGATCGACGACATGTTCGAAACGATGTATGACGCGCCCGGCATCGGCCTCGCCGCGATCCAGGTCGGCGTGCCCAGGCGCGTGCTGGTGATCGACCTCCAGGAACCGGAGTCCGACGAAGAAGGCGCGCCGTCGGTCAAGAAGCCGCTGGTCTTCATCAATCCCGAAATCCTCGAAGGCTCCGACGACCTGTCGGTCTACAATGAAGGCTGTCTCTCCGTCCCCGACCAATATGCCGAGGTGGAGCGCCCCGCGACCATCCGCGCAAGCTGGATGGACCGCGACGGCCGCATCCATGAGGAACAGTTGGAAGGCCTCCTTGCCACCTGCCTCCAGCATGAGATGGACCATTTGCAGGGCGTCCTCTTCATCGACCACCTCTCACGCCTGAAGCGCGACATGCTGCTGAAGAAACTCGACAAGGCGCGGAAGGCGGCGGCCTGAATTCAGCATAGCGCGTAAACAAAAGCGCCCCGGCTGAAAGGCTGGGGCGCTTCTGTTTTGGCGGAATGGGCCTGGTCTGGTCGCGACCATTTCCCGCCACCCAAATCGGATAGCGCCGCTACGCAACCCCATCCGTATCCAGCGCATATCCCGCCGAGCGCACCGTCCGGATGATGTCCTGATATTTGCCGTCCGCGTTGATCGCCTTGCGGAGCCGCCGGATATGCACGTCCACCGTCCGCAGCTCGATGTCGCTGTCCTGCCCCCACACGCTGTCGAGCAGCCGCTCGCGCGAGAAGACCCAGCCCGGATGCTCCAGAAAGTGCTTCAACAAGCGGAACTCGGTCGGCCCCAGCGGCACCACCTGTCCGCCGCGCCGGACCTTGTGACCCACCGTGTCCATCTCGACATCGGCGAAGCTCAGCGTCTCGCCGGCCAGCGCGGGCCGCACCCGCCGCAGCACCGCGCCCACGCGCGCCACCAGTTCGCGCGGCGAAAAGGGCTTGGTCACATAGTCGTCCGCGCCCGTCTCCAGGCCGCGCACGCGGTCCTCTTCCTCGCCCCGCGCGGTCAGCATGATGATCGGCACGTTCGCGGTCCCGTTCATGCGGCGCAGGCGGCGGCACACCTCGATCCCCGACAGGCTTTCCACCATCCAGTCGAGCAGCACGATGTCCGGCGCGTTCTCCTGCGCCAGCAGCAGCGCCTCCTCGCCGTCGACGGTATGGGCGACCTCGAAATCCTCCCGCTTGAAATGCCAGATGAGCAGTTCCGCGAGCGCCGCGTCATCCTCGACCAGCAGCATCTTGGCACGGGCCACGCTCAATCCTCCGCCTGGCCGCTGCCGCCGCGTTCGCGGTCGGGCGCCGTCTGGCCGGTCGCGGCGTAATAGACCATCTCGGCCACATTGGTCGCATGGTCGCCGATCCGCTCGATATTCTTGGCGACGAACAGCAAATGCGCGCATTCGCTGATCGTCTTGGGGTTTTCGACCATGTAGGTAACGAGCGAGCGGAATACGCTGTCGTAGAAATCGTCCACCACCGTGTCCCGCTCGATCACCGCCACGGCCAGGTCCGCGTCCCGCGCGGCGAAGGCGTTGAGCGCATCATGCACCATCTCGCCCGCCACCTGCCCCATGGACGGCAGCATCGACATCGGCTCCAGCGTCCGCCTGTTGGTGGCGATGGAGGGCACGCGCTTGGCGATGTTCTTGGCATAGTCGCCGATCCGCTCCACCACGCTCACGATCCGCAATGCGGCGATCACGTCGCGCAGGTCGTTCGCCATCGGGGCGCGCAGGGCGATGATCTGGATCACCAGCTTCTCGACCTCCGATTCCAGCGCGTCGATGCGCTTGTCGTCGGCCACCACTTGCGCGGCCAGTTTCTTGTCATGCCGTTGCAGCGCCAGCATCGCATTTTCTATCGCCGCCTCCGCGCGCCCGCCCATCTCGGCGATAAGGCCGCGCAGCTTGTCGATTTCCTCGTCGAACGCCTTGATCGTATGTTCAGCCATGTCTCGTCTCTCTCCCGCGCCGGTCGGCCCCAAAGTCAGCCGTAGCGCCCGGTGATGTAATCCTTGGTCCGTTCCTGCCGCGGATTGGTGAAGATGTCGGACGTCACGCCATATTCCACCAGCTCGCCCAGGTGGAAAAAGGCCGTCCGCTGCGACACGCGCGCCGCCTGCTGCATATTGTGCGTGACGATCACGATGGCGTAGCGCCCCCGCAATTCGTGGATCAGTTCCTCGATCTTCGCCGTCGCGATGGGATCGAGCGCGGAACAGGGTTCGTCCATCAGGATCACTTCGGGTTCCACCGCGATGGCCCGCCCGATGCAAAGCCGCTGCTGCTGCCCGCCCGAAAGCGCCGTGCCGCTGTCGTGCAGCCGGTCCTTCACCTCGTCCCACAGCCCCGCGCGGCGCAGCGACTTTTCGACGATCACGTCCAGATCGGCCTTGCCCGCCGCCAGCCCGTGGATGCGCGGCCCGTAAGCGATATTCTCGTAGATCGACTTGGGAAAGGGATTGGGCTTCTGGAACACCATGCCCACCCGTGCGCGCAACTGCACCACATCCATGGAAGGGGCATAGATATCCTCCCCGTCCAGCGTGATCGCGCCTTCGACGCGGGCGCTCGCCACCGTGTCGTTCATGCGGTTGAGCGTCCGCAGGAAGGTCGACTTGCCGCAGCCTGAAGGGCCGATGAAGGCCGTCACATTGTCCATGTCGACGTCGATCGACACGCCCTTGATCGCCTGCTTGTCGCCATAGAACACCTTGACGTCGCGCGCGGTCATCTTGGTTTCGGTGGCGGGGGCCAGCGTTTGCGGTTCATGCATCATATTTACCACCGTTTTTCAAACTTGTTACGCAGGTAGATGGCCAGGCCGTTCATCGCGAGCAGGAAGACCAGCAGCACGATGATGGCGGCGGACGTTTTTTCGACAAAGCCCTTCGACACTTCGTCGGACCACAGGAATATCTGCACCGGCAGCACGGTCGCGGGGTCGGTGATCCCGCCCGGCGGCGTCGCGATGAAGGCGCGCATCCCGATCATCAGCAGCGGCGCGGTTTCGCCCAAAGCGCGCGCCATGCCGATGATCGTGCCGGTGAGGATGCCGGGCAGCGCCAGCGGCAGCACATGCTGGAACACCACCTGCACGGGGCTGGCACCGATGCCGAGCGCCGCGTCGCGGATGCTGGGCGGCACGGACTTGATCGCGTTGCGCCCGGCGATGACGATGACCGGCATGGTCATCAGCGCCAGCGTCATGCCCCCCACCAGCGCGGCCGAACGCGGCAGATGCATAAAGTTGAGGAAGATCGACAGCCCCAGCAGGCCGAAGATGATCGAAGGCACCGCCGCCAGATTGTTGATCGACACTTCGATAATGTCGGTCCACCAGCTCTTGCGCGCATATTCCTCCAGATAGAGCGCGGTCGCCACGCCCACGGGAAAGCTCAGCAGCAGCGTCACCAGCATGGTGAGCAACGATCCCTTGAACGCCCCCCAGATGCCGACCTGCGTCGGATCGGTGCCGTCGCTCCCTGTCAGGAAGCTCGCGTTGAACCCGGTCGACAACACGCCCTGCTGCTTCAGCCGCGCGACGGCGGCTTCGGCCTGCGGCGATCCCTTGCCCTTGGCGGCCAGGTCGATCACGGTCGAGGCGGGCACGCTGATGGTTTCGGTGCGGCTGAGAATCTTCGGGTCGGCCTTGATCGCGTCGCGGATGCTGGTCCAGGCGGTCGGCGACAGCAGCGCGTCGGCGTCCGGCCCCAGCGCCTTCTTCGCGACCTCGCTCGTCACCATGGGCAGGTTCGCGCCGACCAATCCCTGATCGGTGATATTGGCGGGGTCGAGCAGCAGCGGCGAGGCCGGGAAATCGACTTGCAGCGCGATCTCCGTCCGGGTGAAGCCGCGCAGCCCGTTGCCCAGCATGGTGAACAGCAGGAAGGCGAGGAAAGCGGCGGAGAGCATCACCGCGAACAGGCCCATGAGCTTGAAGCGCCGTTCGGCCGCATAACGCCGCGCGATCCGCTTCTGCATCACGTCCGACTTCCAGTCGGTGGGGTTGCGCGTCGCACTCATTCGTAAGCCTCGCGATATTTCTTCACGACCCGCAGGGCCACGATGTTGAGCAGCAGGGTGACGATGAACAGCACCAGCCCCAGCGCGAAGGCCGCCAGCGTCTTGGCGCTGTCGAACTCCTGGTCGCCGGTCAGAAGCTGGACGATCTGCGTCGTCACTGTCGTCACGCTGGAAAAGGGATTGAGCGTCAGGTTCGCGGCAAGGCCCGCCGCCATCACCACGATCATCGTTTCGCCGATGGCGCGGCTCACGGCCAGCAGCACGCCGCCGACCACGCCGGGGAGCGCCGCAGGGATCAGCACCTTGCGGATCGTCTCGCTGGTGGTCGCGCCCATGGCGAGGCTGCCGTCGCGCATCGACTGCGGCACGGCGGCGATGCTGTCGTCCGCCATGGACGACACGAAGGGGATGATCATCACCCCCATCACCAGTCCCGCCGCCAGCGCGCTTTCCGAACTCGCGCCATGAATGCCGACGCTCACCGCGAAGTCGCGGAGCGCAGGCGCGATGGTGAGCGCCGCGAAATAGCCGTAAACCACGGTCGGGACGCCGGCCAGCACCTCAAGGATGGGCTTCATCCATTTGCGGACCTGCGGCCGCGCATATTGGGTCAGGTAGATGGCGCTCATCAGGCCCAGCGGGATGGCGACCACCATGGCGATGATCGCGCCGATGAAGATCGTGCCCCAGAATAGCGGCACCGCGCCGAACGCATCCTTGTTGCCATAACCCAGCGCCGCCGATTGCGGCGACCATTTGGTCCCGAACAGGAAGTCGACCGGGTTCACCATCGAAAAGAAGCGGATCGATTCCCACAGCAGCGACACGACGATGCCCAGCGTGGTCACGATCGCCAGCAGCGACGCGATCAGCAGCGACGCCATCACCAGCCGCTCGACCCGCGTGCGCGCCCGGAAATCCGGCCGGACGCGGGTGAAGGCATAGGCTCCGCCCGCAAAGGCGAGCACCAGCGCCAGCACCGCGCCGATGACGCCATATTCGCTGATCGCCGAACGATAGGGTTCGACCAGCGCCTGCGCGGCGGGGTTGAAGGCGGCGGCCTGCGCGCCCGACGCGATGTTGCGCGCCTCGCCCAATATGGCGGATCGGGAGAAGGCATCGGCGGGCAGGCTCTGCGCCGCCGGGTCGCTCAGCACCGTCTGGGTGATCAGGCCGGGCGACACATTGGCCCATATGGCGAGGAAAATGGCGGCGGGGATCAGTGTCCACAGCGCCACATACCAGCCATGATAGCCCGGCAGGCTATGTACGGCATCACGCCGCCCCGACGTCCGCGCCACGGTTTGCAACCGCAGCGCGCGCGCGCGTGCGCTGACCCAGGCGATCGCGCCAAGGCCAGCCAGCAGCAGGAAGATTGCAGGTCCGGTCATCGCTGTCGCTTATTTCAGGACCGAACCATCCAGCACGGTCAGCGATTTCACCGCTTCCGCGCTCGCCTTCCGCACATCGTCGGGCGCTGCGACCATGCCGCGCTTGGTCAGCGGGCCGTCCGGCCCCCAATTGGCGGCGAAGGCGTTCAGATAGGCCTGAAGCCCCGGAACCGCCTGCATATGCGCCTTCTTGACGTAGATGTAGAGCGGACGCGCGCCCGGATACTGGCCGGTCGACACCATTTCATAGGTCGCCTCGACGCCGTTGATCGGCACGTCCTTCAGCGTATCCTTGTTTTCTTCCAGGAAGCTGAAGCCGAAGATGCCCAGCGCGTTGGGATTGGCGCCCAGCTTCTGCACGATCAGATTGTCGTTTTCGCCCGAGTCCACATATTTGCCGTCCTCGCGGATGCGGGTGCAGGTGGCCTTATATTCGTCCTCATTCTTTTCCTTGAGCGCCTTCATCGCCTCATCGCTCTGGCAGCCCTTCTCCAGGATCAGTTCGGCCAGCGAATCGCGCGTGCCGCTGGTCGACGGCGGGCCGAAGACGGAAATGGGAATGGCGGGCAGGCTGGGGTCTACATCCTTCCAGCTCTGCGCCTTGTTCGGGCCCTTGCCATAGGGGTTGGCGGCCAGCGCCTCATAGACGATCCTGGGGGTCAGCTTGAAACCCGGTCCCTTGCTCGATTCGGCGAAGGCGAGGCCATCGACGCCGATCTGGATCTCCACGATGTCCTTGACGCCATTTTGCTGGCACATCTCGAACTCGGCCTTCTTCATGCGGCGCGATGCATCGGCGATGTCGGGATATTGCGCGCCTACGCCCGCGCAGAACAGCTTCATGCCGCCGCCCGTGCCGGTCGATTCGATGATCGGCGACTTCATGCCCGGATTGCCCTGCACGAACAGTTCGGCGACCGCCGTGGCGAAGGGATAGACAGTGGAGGAACCGACCGCGCGGATCTGGTCGCGGGTTCCGCCCGCGCCGCCGCCGCCCTGATCGCCGCAGCCGGCAAGGGTAAGCGCGGCCACGGCCGTCGCGGCAAAGAGAGCGAAATGCTTCACGGAAACCTCCATCATTGCAAAGGCCGCGATTCGCTGGTCGCCGCCCCCCGATGGGTCTGCGCCTAGCTGCGGTTCATCGCGCCTTTGTGACACTCAGGTTTCAGTTTCATGACAATAGGATAGGAAAGCCGGAAAAACGCTATCCTTTCTTCATCTCACTCTTGATTTCGCCCGCAGGCATCTTCGGCAGCAGCACGGAAATCGTCGTGCCCTCTCCCACGATGCTGGCGATGTCCATCCGCCCGCGATGGCGCTCCACGATATGCTTGACGATGGCCAGGCCCAGCCCGGTGCCGCCCATGGCCCGGCTTCGGCCCGAATCCACGCGATAGAAACGCTCCGTCAGGCGCGGCAGATGATCGGGCGCGATCCCTTCGCCCTCGTCCGCCACGATGAGGCGCGTCATGCCGCTCGGTCCTTCCGTCAGGGTCACGCGGATCGGCGTGCCGGGCCGGCCATATTTGGCGGAATTGCCGATCAGATTGTGCAGTAACTGGGAAAGCTGCGCGCGATCGCCCCGGACGGGCGGCAGACCGGCGTCGATACTGATTTCCACCTCCGCCCCGCGCTCGCCATGGCTGGTGCGGAACACGCCCGCGACTTCCGCCACCAGGCCAGAGAGATCGACCGCGCTGTCGGGCGCGCGATATTTGTCGGCTTCGATCCGCGACAGGGAGATAAGGTCGTCGATCAGGCGCTGCATCCGCCGCGCCTCGCCGTCCATGATCTTCAGGAAACGCTGGCGTGTTTCGGTGTCCTTGCCCAGTTCCGGGTCGGCCAGCGTTTCGATGAAGCCCAATATCCCGGCCAGCGGAGTCCGCAATTCGTGGCTGGCATTGGCGACGAAATCGACCCGCATCCGCTCCGCCGCATGGGCGCCGCTATGATCGACCAGATGGACCAGCCGTCCCATATCCTCCGCTGCGCCAAAAGGCGCGATCCGCATCTGCCAGCGCTGTTCCCGCGTGCCGAGGCCCACCAGCTCCACCATGTCCGCTTCGGTCATCGCCGCCATGTCCGTCAGCCTTTCGGCGGCTGCGGGATGGCGGATGGCGATGCGGGCGTCCTCTCCCTCGATATGCGCGCCCAGCAGCAGCCGCGCGGCGCGATTGGCGCGCAATATGCGCCCTTTCCCGATCAGCAGAAGCGGATCGGCTATGCCCTCCAGCAGGTCGGCAAAGCCGGGATGGTTGATCAGCCTGGGCGATTGCGGCACGCGCTCCGCGCTTTGTTCGGAGACGTCATGTTCGCCGCCCCGGGTGCAGATCAGCAGGACGAGCAAGCCCGCCAGCACAGGCAGCGCGATGGCCAGCGGCGATGCGCCCAGCAAAAGCGCGCCGCCCGTGCCGAGCAACAGCATGGCGATGGAAGCCGTGATCTGCGATATGCTCAGTCGATTCATGGTTACCGCGCTGGATTCTTCCCGCATTTGCTGCGATGGCTAAGGGCATAGCGCGTAGAATTTACGCTTTGGCAAGCGCGATAGCGGATCATGACGAAATGAGCGAGCCCATGACCGGACAGGACGATCCCCAGCAGCGCCTCCCGCAGGAGCGGGAAGACGCCGCGCACGAGCCGGTGTCGTCCCGGCGGCAGTTGCTGATGGGCGGCGCGGTCGCGGCGTCCGCCATCGTGTCGATTCGTCCGGCGCTCGCCAACACGGCGGCCTCCGTGCTCAATTGCACCATTCCCGTGCCGGATCAGGCGCGGGCGGGCAATTATATCGCGCCCAACGGGCAGGTCGTGCCTGCCGGAACGCCCGGTGCCTTTCCGGCGGCCGGGCGCAGCTATACCGGGGAACAGGTGAAGCAGGCGTTGCGGGGACGGCCGCTGCCCGGCGCCGGCTATGAGCAGAATCAGGCTTATCTGAACTATATCCGCCGCCTGCAATCGGGCACCAGCGGTTTTACCTGCTACGCCTCGCTCCAGATGCCGCGCTGATTGAAAGGGAGCGGATGGAGCTTCCGCGCGTTGACGTCGCCATATTGCGGCGCATCGTTGAGAGGCTTTCATGTTTCATGCCCATCCGCCGATGGCGGCGTCCCTTTTCATCGCGATCTATCTCTATGAGCCTAGCGACGGCGGGTTGGATCGGGTCGCGATTCTGTTCGCCAATCATCTCGTTCAGCGCGGCGTGCGGGCCGAATTGTGGATGGCGCGAACGGAAGGGCCGGTCGCGAGGCTGATCGACCCCGCCGTCACGGTGCGCCGCGTGCCTTCGCCGCCTCTGGAGCGGCGCTTGGCCATGATCGCGCAATTTCCCGGTTTGGCGGTCATGGTACGGCGGCATGGCCCCGATGTCCTCTATTCCGCCGGGAATCAGAGCAACATGCTGGTGGCCCTGGCGGCGCTGGGAACCGGCACGCGCGCGGTGGGACGCATTTCCAATCCCTTGATCCGTCCCGGTCAAAAGAGGCTGGCCGCTCATTTCCGCCTGCGCCGCTTCCGCGCCATAGCGCGCGCCAGCGCGATGACTATCGTGATGGGCGAGGCGGACCGCCGCCTGCTGACCGCGGCGGGGCCGTTGGCAGCGACCGATGTCCGCCTGTTGCCGCGTCCCAGCGTGACGCCCGCGATGGACGCTGCGTTCGCGGCGCGAAAGCCTCGCCAGCCGGGCGATCCTTGCCGCCTGCTGATGGTTGGCCGTCTTGCCGTGCAGAAGGATCATGCGACGGCGTTACGTGCGGTGGCTCGCCTGCCGCACCTGGACTGGCGCTTGCAAATCGCGGGCGATGGTCCGTTGCGCGATGAACTGATCCAGCTTTGCGGAGCGCTGGGCATAAGCGACAGGGTCGCCTTTCCGGGTTTCATCGCCGATCCGCAGCATGTCGCCGCACTGATGGGACAGGCCGACCTGCTGCTCCAGCCGTCCCGCTGGGAGGGGTTGGCGGGGACCGTCATCGAAGCGCTGGGCTGCGGCGCCGGCGTGGTGGCGACCGACAGCACGCCCAACATCCGTCCCCTCCTCCAGGCCGCGGGGCAGCATGATCCTGTGCCCGTCGGCGATGACGCCGCTTTCGCGCGGGCCGTCGAATGGGCATTGGGCCATCCCGCGCCGCTCCCGCAACTTGCATCCGCCACCGCGCCCTATCGTCTGGCCGATGCGCTGGACGGATATGCCGGCGCTTGCCGCAGCCTGGCCGGAAACAGGCCGCACCGGTTCAGGGAAAGCTCGCTCATCCGCCCCTGATGCGTTAGGCACCTGCTTACCCCTTTGCGCTATGGCGGGGCGGCAATCATCGGGGGCAGAGCCGTGACAGTCGATCAACGCTATTGTCGGGAGAGGGAAGGGAACATCCTGTCTCGAACGCTTGGCGACATAGGGCTGCTCTATCATCGCCCCTCGGGCCAGACCCACATAGTCATCAGTCCCGTGCCGGAAATCCTGGAGGCGATGGAGGATGACAGCCCGGTTTCCGTGGGCGATCTGCTCCAGCGCCTCTCCCGGCGATTTGATCTTGGCCCGCAGGAGACCGCCTTGCCGAAGATCGCGGCGCATCTGGCCGATATGGCCGCGCTGGGCCTGATCCGCGCCGTCGCATGAAGCATCGCGTCACCCTTCGCATCGGTCCGGCGACGTTCCGTATCGGATCGGCATGGTCGGGACCGATAGGGGAGTTGAGGCGCCTCTATGCGGACTATCCCGCGCCTTCGGGCGGCCTGGCCGATTTCACCGTCCGGCTGGAGCCTGCCGGCCTGCTGCGCCGCTGGCTGCGGCCGTCCATCTTCATCACCGGGGACCATGGCCTTGCGGACGCCGCGCCGATGAGCCTTGCCCATAGCCTGCTGGCGGCGGAAATGGGAATGAACCTGCAAATGGCGCTGGGCTGGCGGCGGCACCTGCTGCTGCACGCATCGAGCGTGGAGAAAGACGGGCGCGTCCTCCTCATGAGCGGCGAGTCGGGGTCGGGGAAATCCACCCTCGCCGCGCAATTGGGCGAACGCGGCTGGCGGCTGATGGGGGACGAGTTCGCGCTGATCGATCTGGCGGCGGGAGCCGTGCTGCCCTTTCCTCGCCTCGTCTCGCTCAAGAACCGGGCGATAGACGTGATCGCGGCGGACGTGCCCGCCGCGCGCATGGGACCGCTGCTTGAAGGCACGGCCAAGGGCGATATTCGGCACATGCGTCCCCGCGCCGATGCGGTGGCGCGGATGGATGAAGGCGCGCCGCCCGCGCTGCTGCTGTTCCCGCGCTTCGGTCATGCCTCCGCGATCCGGCCGATGGGACAGGGCGAGACATTCATGCGCCTGACGCAGGCGTCGACCAATTATGTGGCACTGGGGGAAGCGGCCTTTGCCGCGCTGGGCCGGTTCGTGGACGAAGTGCCCGCTATGGCGATGGACTTCCCATCCGGCGACGAGGCCATCGCCATGGTCGAGCGGCTGTGGGAGGAGAGGGCATGAGCGCCCTGCCGCTCGTGCGCGCCTTGCGGAGGCCGGAGAGCGCCGCCGCCTTCTCGCCGGAGCAATGGAACGTGCTCATCGCCATGGCGCGGGCGGAACGGTTGATCGGCACGCTGGCCTTGCGGATCGGCGACGGGGCGGTGCCTGGCGAGGTGCGCGCCGTTCTGGCAGACGCGCGGCTGGATGCGGAGCGGGAGGCGCGGCAGGCTCTTTGGGAAGCGGATCGCGCGGCGGCGGCGCTAGCTCCGCTGGGCTTGCGGGTCGTGCTGCTCAAGGGCACGGCCTATGCCGCGGCGGGGCTGAAAGCGGGGGCGGGGCGCTTCATCGGCGATCTCGATATTCTCGTGCCGCGCGATTCCATGGATGCGGTGGAGAAGCATCTGATCGCGGCGGGATGGGAGTGGGTGAAGTCCGATCCCTATGACGACGCCTATTACCGGCAGTGGATGCATGAGTTGCCCCCGTTGATCCATCGGGATCGGGACCGGATGATCGACGTGCATCACACCGTCCTGCCCTTGACGGCGAGGCAGACGCCCGATGCCGAGGCCATGATCGCCGACGCCGTTCCCGTATCCGATGGCTTATACATCCTGTCGTCGGAGGACCGGGTCTGCCATGCGGTGGCGCACATGCTGGCTGACGGCGATCTGGCGGGCGGCTTGCGGAACCTGTGGGACATATATTGCCTGCTGGGGGAGGCTGACCCGGCGGCATTGGAGACGCGCGCAGAGCGGCATGGTCTCTTGCCCCATGTGCGGCAGGCAAGGCGTCTGGCTGATGCGCTTTACGGCGAGGGGCGGACGCGGCTGACATTGTGGGACCGCATCGTCATTGCCCGCCTTTTGGCTCGCGACGGCTGGGGAAGGGAGACGCGCAAGGGGCTGCGATTCGCCTTCTATCTCCGCTCCCACTGGCTGCGGATGCCCCCGTTGATGCTGGCGCGGCACCTCCTGACCAAATGGCGCAAGGGGTATCGGCCGGCTTAGGCGAGGCGGTTATGGGGGTGGGGAGCGGTCATCTCCCATCTCTCTTCCTAGGGCACAACCAAACCTAACGAGATCCCAGCTTTCGCTGGCATGACGGAGGTTGAAGGTCTGTTATGGCCGAAACCAGCCGCAGGAACCCTGATCAGTCCGCCGCTCTTTCCTCGGCCTTGGTGGGGCCGCCCATGGCGACCGGCGGCCGGGTGTTCATCGCGATCAGATAGTCGGGACCGGCGACGAAGGGGATCGGGTTGATGGCCTGTCCGTCGACGCGGACCTCATAATGGAGGTGGCTGCCGGTCGAACGGCCGGTCGAACCCATCAGGCCGATGACCTGGCCGCGCCGCACATAGCTGTTCGCGGCCACCAGCACCTTCGACATATGGCCATAGCGCGTTTCCATGCCGTGACCGTGCGAAATCTGGACGAGGTTGCCATAGCCGCTGGCCCAGCCGGAACGGTTCACGATGCCGTCGGCGGTGGCGTAGATCGGGGTGCCGACGGGACCGGGGATATCCACGCCCTTGTGCATTCGCGCGCCGCCGTTGAACGGATCGGAACGCACGCCGAAATTGGATGTCAGCGACAGTTTCTGAACGGGACGGCCGGAAGGGATATAAGCGGTCGACTTGGCGTTGCCATCCATGCGCTGGAGGCTGGAGAAAAGGTTGGAGAAACCGACATCCGACGGCCCAAGGGCGCTCATGTTGATTTCGGATGCGTCGCCATAGGGATCGTCGTCGTCCGAAGCATGGGCCGGAGCCGCCGCACACAATGCGCCCGCGATGCCCACGCCGCCCATGAATTTCACTGCTTTCACGGCAGAATGGAACAAACGCGCACCACGATCATTTATCGAACGAATTGACATGCCGACCCCGACTTTTCCCGGAGGCTTATTGCCTCTCGGCCCTCTCCGTTTGACTTCAAGCGAACTCAATCACCCCGCGACTGAGTGCACAGTGCAAATACCGGCTCATGTTGCAAGCGCGTCATAAAAATCGCGCGTTAAACCGGCTTGTCGCCGCGCCGAGTCGTTGAACGGCGGTTTAATCGGACCACGAAAATGCCTTTTCACAAGGATTTGGTAATGATTGGCGGGGTCCGCCCCCCATTCGTTCCGTCGCGGCGCAAAACCATTTCGTCCCTGCGGCGACATGGCGAATCTCATCTGTCATGATTCGGCCCAACATGCGCGCGGACGTTACGTCGCCCGCGCCTTCGAACCGCTCGATGGTGGCGGGCGTGATGTCGAGCGCGCGCGCCTCCAGCACCATCGGCACGATGGCGAGCCGGGCGAGCGCGTCGCCCGCTGTCTCTATCGCCGCCTGCCAGAGGCCGTCATGAGCGGGCAGCGCGCCATAGAAACTCCCCATCTGACGCAGCCGCCGGTCGAGCAGGGCGAAGTGCATCGCCTCCTCTGCGCCCACCTGCATCCAGTCGCCGGTGAAAGCCGCCGGGAATCGCCCACCGAACCGCCCGATCAGGTCGAAGGCAAGGTCGATGGCGACAAACTCGATATGAGCGAGCGCATGGAGCATCGCGATCCGGGCCCGCTCCGACCCGATCTTCCCCCGGCGCGGCATCCGGTTGGGCGGCAGCAGTTCCGGCGCGTCCGGGCGCGCGGGCCGATCCGGCATCGCGGCATCGAACCGATGCGCCAGCGTTCCCAGCCGCCACGCGCGCGCCGCCGCCCGCGCTGCCATCAGCTTGCCGCGCGGATGGGGGGTCAGCAGCACATGGGCGCAGGCCGCCCCCACGCTGTCGATGGCGGCAGGCAGGGTCAAAGCGCCTTCGCCGCCTCCAGCACATCGGCGGCATGGCCCTTCACCTTCACCTTGGGCCAGACGCGTGCGATCCTGCCGTCCGCGCCGATCAGGAAGGTGGACCGTTCGATCCCCATATATTTGCGGCCATAAAGCGACTTTTCGACCCATGTGCCAAAGGCTTCGCAGGCCGCGCCCGGTTCGTCCGAGGCGAGCGTGACGGTGAGGCCGTATTTGTCCGCGAATTTCTTGAGTTTCGCAGGCTTGTCCTTGGAAATGCCGACCACCGGCACGCCCAGCTTCGCGAAATCCGCGCCCAGTTCCGTGAAATCCTTCGCCTCATTGGTGCAGCCGGGCGTGTCCGCCTTGGGATAGAAATAGACGACCGCCGGCTTGCCCCGATAGCGGTCCAGCGTGAAATCCGCGCCGTCCGCGTCCTTCAGCGCCACGTCGGGCGCGCTGTCGCCTTGTTCCAGCATCATCGGTTCTCCTCGAATGGCGCGGCAAGCGCTTGCCATGCCGCGCGCACGCTTTGCCGCGCATGGGTGTAGCTGTCCAGCAGCGCGTCCCAGCTTTCCTTGCCGCAGGCCCGCGCCACCAGCGCCCGGCTGGCTTCGCGCGGTTCGGTCGATTTGGGCGAGACGAGCCGCGATACCACCAGATAGCGGGTGATGAGGTCATGTGCGTCGACCAGATCGCGGGGAAGACGGCCTGCCTCGACCAGTTCGGCCAGCGCTTTGCCCAGATCGGGATCGAACGCCGTGCCGTAATGGAATTGCGAGATGTGGATCAGGAATTCGAGGTCCACAAGGCCGCCCGGCACCAGCTTCACGTCCATCTCGCCGACCGGCGGTTTGTGCTTCGCGATGTCGGCCCGCATCTTCACCGCATGACGCGCCAGATCGTCGAAATCGCGTGGCCGCTCCAGCGTTTCGGTGAGGATGGCGTTCAACGCTTCGCGGGCCTGCGCGGAGCCAAAGACAGGCCGTGCGCGGGTGAGCGCCAGATGCTCCCAATCCCACGCATCCTCCCGCTGATATCTGGCGAAGCTGTCGAGGCTGACGGCGAGCAGCCCCTGCGCGCCCGAAGGCCGAAGCCGCGTATCGACTTCATAGAGCGGCCCGGCGGCGGTCGCGACGGACAGCGCATTGGTGATCCGCTGTCCCAGCCGGTTGTAATATTGCGTCGCGCCCAGCGGTTTGCGCCCATCCGATTCCGCCATGAAGTCGCCGGTGAAGAGATAGACGAGGTCGAGGTCCGATGCGTGCGTCAGCACGCCGCCGCCCATCCGGCCAAGCGCCAATATGACCAGTTCGCCGCCCGGCACCTTGCCATGCTGCGCCTCGAACTCCTTGATGGTGGCCCGCCCCAGCGCCTCGATGGCGGCCTCCGCGACGCGGGCATAGCCGCGCCCGACCTCCAGCGGGTCGCTGCCCCGGATGATCTGCGCGCCCAGCGCAAAGCGCCGGTCGCCCACCTTCTGCCGCACCCGGTCCAGCAGCGTCTGGTAATCCTCGCCCCGTTCGAGATGCGCGAACTGCTCCGCCAGCGCCTCCACGCAAGGCGGCGGGTCGAAGGCGGATGTGTCGATCAGCCCGTCGAGCAATTCCGCCCGCCGCCCCAATGCATCGGCCAGCGTCGGCGCATGGCTCAATATCTCCGCCAGCAATTCGACAAGGCCGGGCCGCGCGGCCAGCAGCTTGAAGAAATTGATCGCGCTCGGCAGCCGCCCGATCATGTCATCCAGCCGGTTGAGCGCCCGGTCCGGGTCCGGCGCTTGCCCCAGCGCGCGCATCAGGCCGGGCAGCAGTTCCTCCAACGCCTCGCGCGCCGGGGCGCTGCGGAGCGCGCGCACATTGCCGCTGCGCCATCGGGCCACGCGGGCGAAGGGCGTTTCCGCATCGGCAAAGCCCATCTCGCCAAGCTGTGCCTTCAGCTTGCCCTCGTCATGGGAAAGGCCGGCATCCTCCTGCTCCGGGGTCAGCCGGTCATAATTGCGCCCGACCCATTCCACATCGGGCCGTAGCAGATCCAGCAGCGCGCCGCCGTCCGACAGCCCGTGCAGCCGCGCCACATTATCCAGCGCTTCGGCCTGCTTGGGCAGTTCGTGGGTCTGCCGGTCCTCCACCATTTGCAAGCGATGCTCGATGGTGCGGAAGAGGACATAGGCTTCGTCCAGCCGGGCCGAAACCTCCGGCTCGAACACGCCCGCCTGCGCCAGCGCCGCCAGCGCCTCGCGCGTGTTGCCCGGCCGCAGCGCCGGATTACGCCCGCCATGGATGAGTTGATGCACCTGTGCGAAGAACTCCACCTCGCGGATGCCGCCGCGCCCGCGCTTGAGGTCATAGCCCGGCCCGAAAGCCTGTCCCTGCGCATAATGGTCGCGGATGCGGCGCGATATGTCGGTGATCGCGTCGATAGCCCCGAAATCGAGATTCCGCCGCCAGACGAAGGGCCGGATCGCCTGCATGAAATAGTCGCCCAGCGCGATGTCCCCCGCGGCAGGGCGCGCGCGGATGAAGGCGGCCTGCTCCCATCCCAGGGCCGTCGATTCATAATAGCCGATGGCTGCCTCTATAGGGAGCGCGATGGGCGTGGCTTCGGGGGAGGGGCGCAGCCGCAGGTCCACGCGGAAGACATAGCCGTCCCCGTCCCGCGCGCTCAGCAATTCGCTCATCCGCCGCCCGATGCGGACGGCGGCGTCCGCCACATCCTCCCGCTCGCCATGGGGCAGGGTGGCGGGGTCATAAAGCAGGATGGGGTCGATGTCGGACGAATAATTGAGTTCCCGGCTGCCATGCTTGCCCAGCGCCAGCACCACAAAACCGCGCGGCTCCGCGTCGGGATAGCGTTCCGCCATGGCCGTGCGCAGCGCTTGCTCCAGCGCCTCGTCGGCGAAGTCGGACAGGGTGCGCGTCACGCGGTCGAGGCCCCATGCGCCCGCAAGGTCCGCCGCCGCCGTCACCAGCGCCAGCGCCCCGCGCCGCCGCCGCAGCGCGCGCGCGACATTGTCGTCGCCCTCCGCCACCGCCCGCGCAGCCGTCATGGCCGCGTCGAGATCGCCGCTTGCCAGTACCTCCGTCACCGCCGGAAAGCGATCCATCAGCCGCGCCAGAAAGGGCGAATGCGCCCGTATCCGCGTCTCCACGTCCGCCCACTCTTCCACCATTCCGTCTCCCATCGGCACAGCCTATCGCGTCCGCTTGCGACGAAATCCAGAAACTTTTGCGCCTTTTGGCCGTTCTCTAGGGCATGGATATGCATCGCAAAGCAGATGGCCGACCAGCGCAAGGCCCCGGCAGGGGGACCGGGATCGTGACCATCGCCCTGCCCTCGCCGGGAGAGGGAGTGAGCAGGGCGTTGCGGAACGCCTATCGTCTAGCAAGTGACGCCTTGCCCGACGACATGCTCGCGCTGCTGGCCAAGCTGGACAAGCACTGACCGGCTTGGCGGGACGGGCCATATTTGTCAATGTGGCGGAATCCTTGGGTATCCGGCCTTTAAGGCAGGCGTTTCGGCGTTCGAAAAGGTGACGGACCGCTACCCGCTCCGCCCAAATGTGTCGCACTGGGCCGGATCGCCGCTGTCGAGGCCGCGCCGCAGCCATTCCATCCGCTCCTGGCTGCTGCCGTGGGTGAAGCTTTCGGGCACCGGCCGCCGTCCCGCCGCCTTCTGGAGGGTGTCGTCGCCGATCGCCTGCGCCGCCTTCATCCCTTCCTCCAGATCGCCCGCTTCCATAAGGCCTGTGCGCTTGGCCCATACGCCCGCATAGCAATCCGCCTGCAATTCGACGCGCACCTGCAACGCATTGCCCTGCGCCTCGCTGACGGCGCGCTGCTGCTTGTTCACCTGACCCAGAGTGCCTTCCAGATCCTGCACATGGTGGCCGACTTCATGCGCGATGACATAGGCTTGCGCGAAATCGCCCGGAGCGCCGAAGCGTTGCTGCAATTCGGTGAAGAAATCCGTGTCCAGATAGACCTTCTGATCGTTGGGGCAGTAAAACGGCCCCATGGCGCTCTGCGCCGCGCCGCATCCCGACGTGCCGCTCTGGCTGTAGAAGGAGAGGATGGTCGGCTGATAATTCTGCCCCGACTCCTTGAAGACCTGTCCCCACACCCGCTCGGTCGATCCCAGCACCTTCAGCGACCAGTGCTGGATATCGGACAACTGCCCGGGATCGCGGCTGGCGGGCGCGCTCTGCTGCTGGGGCGCGCCGCCGCCGCCTATCATGCTCAGCGGATTGACCCCCATCACCGCGAGGATGATGAGCACCACCACGATCCCGCCGCAGCCGAAACGGCTGCCGATCAGCGGCAGCAACATGCCAAGGCCGCCGCCCAATCCTCCCCCGCCAAAGCCGCCTCCACGGCCGCTTTGCACCTCGAAATTGGAGCTTTCCTGTTCGTCGTCCAGCCGCATCGCGTCCTCGTTCCTGTGCGCTTGCTCGCCCATTGCCTACGCGATTCGGGGAGGGCTGGGAACTGTCATGAAAGCATGGCGTATCGGAGATTAAGTTGGAATGCCGCCCGCAAAGACTATATTGCACTGCGATATGGCAGATATCGAAACAGAATCCGCTCCCTCCCGGCCCCGGCGGCGCGCTGCGCCCCTGCCGCTTCCCCGGCAGGTCGCGCTGCTGCTGCAGGGCGGCGGCGCACTCGGCTCCTTCCAGGCGGGGGTCTATGAGCGGCTGGATGCGCTGGGAATCGACGTGACGTGGGTTGCGGGCATCTCCATCGGCGCGGTCAACGCCGCCATCATCGCGGGCAATCCGCCGCACCGGCGCTTGAGCCGCCTCAAGAAATTCTGGCTGACCGTGTCGGGCGGAATACCCAATGTCGTCCTGCCGGAAATCGACCATATCCGCGAATTCGCGCATCTGATGGCGGCGGGCACGGTCGCGACCTTCGGCGTGCCGGGCATGTTCCGCCCGCGCCTGTGGCCTACGCCGCTGATGCCCGAAGGAACGCCGGGCGCGATCAGCTTCTATGACAGCGCGCCGCTCAAGGACATGCTGGACGCCTGCGTCGACTGGGATCTTCTGAACGACGGGCCGGTGCGGCTGTCGGTCGGGGCTGTGGACGTGGAAAGCGGCAATTTCGCCTATTGGGACACGCGCGGCCCCGGCGGCAATTCGACCCGCATCGACGCGCGGCATATCATGGCGTCGGGCGCCCTGCCGCCCGGCCTGCCGCCGGTGGAGATCGATGGGCGCTGGTATTGGGACGGCGGTATCGTGTCCAACACGCCGCTTGCCCATGTGCTCGATCACCAGACCGACGACATGCTGGTGTTCCAGGTGGACCTGTTCCCCGCCGCCGGGCCGAGGCCCCGGCAGATCACCGACGTCTATTCCCGCACCAAGGACATCCAATATTCCAGCCGCACCCGGCAGGTGACGGATCAATATCTGCGCCTGCGCCGCGAACATGGCGCGATTCGCGCGCTGCTCGACAAGCTGCCGCCCGAATTGCAGGACGATCCCGACGCGCAGCGCCTGCGCAGCATGATGGATTGCGGATCGGTCAACATCGTCCACCTGATCTACCGCAGCCGCAATTGGGAAAGCGGCGCGCGCGACTTCGAGTTTTCGCGCTCCACCATGCTCGACCACTGGAGTCAGGGCCGGGAAGCCGTGGAGGAAGTGATGCACAAGGGCGACCTGATCGCCCGCAACATCCTGGACGGCAAGAGCGCGACCTTCGACCTCGACGCCCCCGATCATCTCAAGGAGAAAAAGGCATGAGCAAATCCCTGTCCGGCAAGACCGCGCTTATCACCGGCTCCACGTCCGGCATCGGCCTTGCCTATGCCAAGGCGCTGGCGGGGGAGGGCGCGAATGTCGTCATCAACGGCTTCGGCGACGCGGATGCGATAGAAAAGGAGCGGCAGGGGCTGGAGGAACTGTCAGGCGCCAGGGCGCTCTATTCCGGCCATGACCTCACCAAGGTCGACCAGATCGAAGCGATGATGAAGGAAGCGGCGGACGCCTTTGGCGGCGTCGACATCCTCATCAACAATGCCGGGATGCAGCATGTCGCCCCGGTGGAGGAATTTCCGCTCCACAAATGGGACCTCATCATCGCGCTGAACCTCAATGCGGCTTTCCATACTACGCGGCTTGCCATTCCTTATATGAAGTCGCGGAAATGGGGCCGCATCATCCAGACCGCGTCCGCCCATTCGCTGACTGCCTCGCCCTTCAAGAGCGCCTATGTGACCGCCAAGCACGGCCTTGCGGGCTTCACCAAGACGGTGGCGCTGGAAACGGCGACCTTCGGCATCACCGCCAACTGCATTTCGCCCGGCTATGTCTGGACGCCGCTGGTGGAAAACCAGATTCCCGACACGATGAAGGCGCGGGGCATGACCCGCGAGCAGGTGATGAACGACGTCCTCCTCGCGGGCCAGCCGACCAAGCAATTCGTGACCGTGGATCAGGTCGCCGCCATGGCGCTGTTCCTGTGCGGCGACGCCGCCGCCAACATCACCGGCGCCAATATGAGCATCGACGGCGGCTGGACGGCGCAATAGGCGACGCCTTCACTCCCCCTTCCGCTGGCGGGAGGGGGGAGGGTGGGACCTTCGTTCTGTGGCGTGAAATCTTCGCCATCTTCCGCCTTCGTTAATGCCTTGTGGAAATGACCCCGCTATAGGCGGATGACAGGCGCATCTTTCTCTTCACGGGGCTTTCACATCCATGTGCGGTATTATCGGGATCATCGGCAGGGACGACGTGGCGCAGCGGCTGGTGGACGGCCTCCAGCGCCTGGAATATCGCGGCTATGACAGCGCGGGCGTCGCCACCGTCCATGACGGCCTGATCGACCGCCGCCGCGCCGAGGGAAAGCTCGTCAATCTGGTGAAGGCGCTGGAGGATGCGCCGCTCCCCGGCACCATCGGCATCGCCCACACCCGCTGGGCCACCCATGGCGCGCCGACCACCAGCAACGCCCATCCCCATGCCACGCGCGAAGTCGCTCTCGTCCACAATGGCATCATCGAGAATTTCAAGCCGCTGCGCGAGGAACTGATCGCGCGGGGCCGCGTCTTCGACAGCCAGACCGACACGGAGGTCGTCGCCCATCTGGTCAGCGAACTGGTCGAGCAGGGTGCGTCCCCTCGCGAGGCCGTCGAACAGGTCCTTCCCCGCCTGCATGGCGCCTTTGCGCTGGCCATCCTATTCCGCAGCCATCCCGACATGCTGATCGGGGCGCGCCTCGGATCGCCGCTGGTGGTCGGCTATGGCGAGGGGGAAACCTATCTGGGTTCCGATGCCCTCGCGCTCGCGCCGCTGACCCAGCGCATCGCCTATCTGGAAGAGGGCGACTGGGTCGTCGTCACCCGCGACGGCGCGGAAATCTTCGACAAGGACAACAATCCCGTCGAGCGTCCCGTCACCATTTCCGGCGTCACCGGCGAGCTGATCTCCAAGGGCAATCACCGCCATTACATGCTCAAGGAGATTTACGAGCAGCCGGTGGTCGTGGCGCAAACGCTGCGCTCCTACCTGCGCCGCATGGAGGATCAGGTGTCGCTGCCGGTCCCCGATTTCGACCTGAGCGCGATCCGCCGCGTCACCATCGTCGCTTGCGGCACCAGCTTCTATGCGGGCATGGTCGCGAAATACTGGTTCGAGCAGTTCGCCCGCGTCCCCGCCGACATCGACGTGGCGAGCGAGTTCCGCTACCGCGCGCCGGTGATGGAGGATGGGGGGCTGATGATCGTCATCAGCCAGTCGGGCGAAACCGCCGACACGCTCGCCGCCCTGCGCCACGCCCGGGCCGAGGGGCAGAAGATCGCCGCCGTCGTCAACGTCCCCACCAGCTCCATGGCGCGGGAGGCGGACCTGCTGCTTCCCACCCATGCCGGGCCGGAGATCGGCGTCGCTTCGACCAAGGCGTTCACCTGTCAGCTTGCGGTGCTGGCCGCCTTCGCCGCCAATCTCGCCCGCGCCAAGGGACGGCTGGACGAAAAGGCGGAGAAGGAACTGGTCCGCCATCTCGCCGAAGCGCCCGCCGCATTGAACGCCGCGCTGGCCTATGACGAATCGATCGAGGCGATGGCGCATCTGATCGCCGGGGCGCGGGACGTGCTCTATCTGGGACGCGGGCCGGACTATCCGCTGGCGCTGGAAGGGGCATTGAAGCTCAAGGAGATCAGTTACATCCATGCCGAAGGCTATGCCGCCGGAGAGATGAAGCATGGTCCCATCGCCCTCATCGACGAGTCCGTGCCGGTGATCGTCCTCGCCCCCAGCGGGCCGCTCTTTGAAAAGACCGTCAGCAACATGCAGGAAGTGCAGGCGCGCGGCGGCAAGGTGGTGCTGATCTCCGACTATGACGGCGTGGCTGCGGCGGGGGAGGGCTGCATCGCGACCATCACCATGCCCAAGGTCCATCCGCTGATCGCGCCGATGGTCTACGCCGTGCCGGTGCAGTTGCTCGCCTATCATGTCGCCGTGGCCAAGGGCACGGACGTCGATCAGCCAAGGAACCTTGCAAAATCCGTGACGGTCGAATGAGGATCAGTGCAGTTCGGTAAAGTCGTAACGGTCGCGCACGCGGGCGTTGAAAAAACGGCCCTTTGATGGCGCAACTCGCATCCGTTCGACGATTTCTTCCGGCACGTCGAAATAGCGGTAGCGGCGGCCGCTGACGAATTGGATGTCGAGCGCATGGGCGCTGGCGTCATAATCGAAGCGGCGGATGACGGTCGACGGCATGAAACGTCAACCGCCTGCTCAAGAACGGGTTCCTCAGCCTCCGCCCGGCGCATTGTGCCCGCCCGCCGGGACCGGCCCGCCGCTGGGCGCATGGGCGTGGTCGGGGTCGCTGTCCCAGTCGATATGATAGAGATCGAACCGCCGGTCGCGCAGGTTCCTGACCGTGCCCTCCGCCCGCGCCCAGCTCAGGTCCGCGAGGTTCACGTCCGCCATCGTCAGCGTCTCGACATTTTCCGTCGATTCCGCCGCGATCCCGTCGCGCGCGAAGGGCAGGTCGCAGGGCGTTAGGATCGCGCTCTGGGCATATTGGATGTCCATATTGTCGACATTGGGCAGATTGCCGACATTGCCCGACATGACGACATAGCACTGGTTCTCGATCGCCCGCGCCTGACAGCAATAGCGCACCCGCATATAGCCCAGGCGGCTGTCGGTGCAGAAGGGGACGAAGATGATCCGCGCGCCCTGATCCACCAGCCGCCGCGCCAGTTCGGGAAATTCGCTGTCGTAGCAGATGAGCACGCCGATAGGGCCGCAGTCGGTCTGGATCACGTCGAGCGAATCCCCGCCCTTGATGTTCCACCAGAAGGCTTCGTTGGGCGTCGGGTGGATCTTCTCCTGCCGGTGGAGCGACCCGTCGCGCAGCGCGACATAGGCGATGTTCTGGATGTCGCCGTCCTCGGCGCGGGTCGGGTGGGAGCCGCCGATGATATTGATGTTGTATTCCAGCGCCATCCGCTCCAGTTCCTTGGTCAGGCGCGGGGTATAGCCGGTCAGCTTGTCGATGGCCTCGATGGGCGACAGCTTCTTCGTCTCATAGGAGAGGAGGGGGAGGCTCAGCAGTTCGGGAAAGACGATGAAGTCCGACCGGTAATCCGCCGCCACGTCCACGAAATATTCGATGTTGCGGATGAACTCTTCGAAATCCTTCACCGCGCGTGCTTGTAGCTGGCAGGTGGCGAGGCGGACGCTTTCCACCCCGCGCGGCACCCGCATTTCGGGCGCTTCGTCCGGATCGACATAGGGGTTGCGCCAGACCAGATGCGCGGCATGACCCACCGACTGCTTGTCCTCGGGGAGGTAGTTTTCCAGCACGCCCAGCGGTTCGAACTGGTTCTTGAGCTGGAAGCTGAGCACCTGATCGCGCAGCTTGCCGGTGACGACCTTGTCCAGATAATCCGCGGGTCCCTCCACTCGCCGCCGCGCGCGGGCATAGCCGGGCATCCGCCCGGCAATGACGATGCCGTGCAGGTCCAGCTCCTCCGCCAGCTCCTTGCGCTCGTCATAGAGGCGCTGGCCGATGCGCAGGCCCCGCAGCTTGGGGTCGACCGCCATCTCATAGCCATAGAGCCATTCGCCCGCCGCGCTGTGCCGCGTGCCGAAGCCGTTGGCGGTGATCTCCTCCCAGTCATGGGCGGCGAAAGCCATCGCCTTGCTGACCCGCATGGTCGCGCAATAGCCCACGACCTTGTTGTCGTAGAGCGCGACGAAGCAGCCGTTCGGGAAGTTGTTGATCTGCCCCCTTATGGTGGCCAGCGAATAATTGGGCATCCCCGGATAGACGCGGGCGATCAGCCGCTGGATGCCGCGCACGTCGGACGGAACGGCGGCGCGAACCTCAAGCAGGCGCTGGCGGGCTGTCTTCGTCATTATGTCGTTCCCTTGGGCTGACGGTCATGGAAAAGGCGGCGCTGATACCCAGCGCCGCCCTCGTTCCGTTTCCGTATTGAAAGCCTGAGAAGGCGATCAGTTCCACTTGCCCATTTCGGTTTCCAGGTTGACGCGGATCTGCTCGAAGAACTGCTCCGTCGTCATCCACGCCTGATCCGGGCCGATCAGCAGCGCCAGATCCTTGGTCATCGCGCCGCTTTCGACGGTCTGGATGCAGACCTTCTCCAGCGTCTCGGCGAACCTGGTGACGTCCGGCGTGTCGTCGAACTTGCCGCGGAAGGACAGGCCCTGCGTCCAGGCGAAGATCGAGGCGATCGGGTTGGTGGAGGTCGCCTTGCCCTGCTGGTGCTGGCGATAGTGGCGGGTGACGGTGCCATGCGCCGCTTCCGCCTCGATGGTCTTGCCGTCGGGCGACATCAGCACGGAGGTCATGAGGCCGAGCGAGCCGAAGCCCTGCGCCACCGTGTCGGACTGCACGTCGCCGTCATAATTCTTGCAGGCCCAGACGAACTTGCCGCTCCACTTGAGGGCGGAAGCGACCATGTCGTCGATCAGGCGGTGTTCGTAGACGATGCCGGCGGCCTTGAACCTGTCGGCAAATTCGGCGTCGAACACTTCCTGGAACAGGTCCTTGAAGCGGCCGTCATAGGCCTTGAGGATGGTGTTCTTGGTCGACAGATAGAGCGGCCATCCACGGTCGAGCGCATAGTTCATGCTGGCCTTGGCGAAATCGCGGATCGATTCGTCGAGATTGTACATGCCCATGGCGACGCCCGAAGAGGGGAAGTCGAACACCTCATATTCCAGTTCCTTGCCGTCCGTGCCGACCCATTTCATGGTGAGCTTGCCGGGGCCGGGAACGCGGAAGTCGGTGGCGCGATACTGGTCGCCGAAGGCGTGACGGCCCACGACGATCGGGTCGGTCCAGCCCGGAACCAGACGGGGCACGTTGCGGATCACGATGGGTTCGCGGAAGACGACGCCGCCCAGGATGTTGCGGATCGTGCCGTTGGGCGACTTCCACATCTGCTTGAGGTTGAATTCCTCCACGCGCGCTTCGTCGGGGGTGATGGTGGCGCACTTCACGCCGACGCCATATTCTTTGATCGCATTCGCGGAATCGATGGTGATCTGGTCGTTTGTCTCGTCACGCTTCTGAACGGAAAGATCGTAATATTTAAGGTCGATGTCGAGATAGGGAAGGATCAGGCGCTCGCGAATCCACTCCCAGATGATCCGCGTCATTTCGTCACCGTCGATCTCAACGACCGGGTTCTTGACCTTGATCTTCGCCATGCGCCTGCTTCGCTTTCTTCGCTTCGGGTGGAATTTGGGACTTGCCCTAGGGAAAGCGGCGGCAATGTTCAACCGCCCAGTCGCCTTTGCGGGGCGAGATCATTTGAGCGTCGGACCGCCCGCGCGCCATCGGACGTTGTCACTGCACCACACTCTCCCTAAAGACGATCCCATGGAAAATGACGAACTGACCGTCGCGCTGGGCGGCAATGTGAAATGGCGCTTTCCCTCGGTGCATCCCGAAGGCGTCAAATTCGGTCTGATTGCCGCCGCGATCACCGGGGTTCTGTTCCTGCTGGGCTGGGAAATCGCGGGCTGGCTGATGGTCATCGTGACCATGTGGGTGCTGGCCTTCTTCCGCGATCCCGTCCGCGCCGTGCCGCAGGATGAAAATGCGATCGTCGCGCCCGCCGACGGCCTCGTCACGCTGATCCAGCGCGTGCCGCCGCCGCGCGAGATGGCGGGGGCGGACGGCCTTGGCGACCGGCCGATGATCCGCGTGTCGATCTTCATGAGCGTGTTCGACGTGCATATCAACCGCACGCCCATCGGCGGGACGGTGAAGGCTGTCGTCTACATCTCCGGCAAGTTCGTGAACGCCGATCTCGACAAGGCGAGCGAGGATAATGAACGTCAGCACATCCTGGTCGAGCGGCATGACGGCGTGCGCATCGGCTTCACCCAGATCGCGGGGCTGGTGGCGCGGCGGATCGTGCCCTTCGTGAAGCCGGGCGACATGGTCGCGGCGGGGCAGCGCATCGGCCTTATCCGCTTCGGCAGCCGGGTCGACGTCTACCTGCCCGCCGGGACCGCGCCGCGCGTGGTGCTGGGCCAGAGGACGGTCGCGGGCGAAACGATCCTGGGCCAGATCGGCGACATGCGCGTCATCAAGGGCATTCAGCAATGAGGGGGCGTCGGTGAGGCGGCGGCGCACCATCCCGCGCGGCTTGCGCCGGGGGATCACCCTGCGGATGGTCGCGCCCAACGCCGTCACGGCGATGGCGCTGTGCTTCGGCCTGACCGGCGTGCGCTACGGCATTTCGGGCGAGTGGGAGAGGGCGGTGCTCTCCATCCTGTTCGCGGGCGTGCTCGATGGGCTGGACGGACGGATCGCGCGGCTGCTGCGCGGGGAGAGCCGATTCGGCGCGGAACTGGATTCGCTGTCCGATTCGATCGCCTTCGGGGTCGCGCCGGCGCTGATCCTGTATCTCTGGTCGTTGCAGGCCATGCCGAAATTCGGCTGGATCTTCGCGCTCGCCCATGCACTGTCCTGCGCCCTGCGCCTCGCGCGCTTCAACGCCAATATCGACGCGGATGAGCAGCCGCATAAATCGGCGGGCTTTCTCACCGGCGTTCCGGCGCCTGCGGGGGCAGGCATTGCCTTCATGCCGATGTATCTGTGGCTGGTGACGGGGGAGCCGATTTTCCGTGAATGGTATGTGGTCGCGCCCTGGGCCGCCTTTACCGCGTTCCTGATGATCTCCAGCGTCGCGACCTATAGCTGGTCGGCGCTGCGCTTGCGGAAACGGATCAGGCTGGAGGCCATCGCCCTTGCCGGCCTGCTCGCGGCGTTGCTGATCAGCGATCCGTGGCTAACGCTGCTGGTCCTGTGCGCTGGCTATATCGCGACCATTCCGTTTGGCATGTTGTCCTATGCCCGGATCAGGCATCAGCAATTAAATGCTGTTTCCTGACATTCGCCCAGATTCATGCCGCCATGGCGTGAACGGGAGAGGTTCGCGCGCCTGGCCGCTCCCCGGCCGATGCACGGCGGCGGCTGATTCGCAGGCGATAGACCGGCCTTTCCTGCGGGATCGGCTCGAACAGCAGCGCGGCGACCATCTTGTCGCGGTAAAGCGCGAACATTCCGATGATCGTGGCGGCCGCCAACAGGAAGGAAGCGAAGAAAACAACTGCTGCGACGAGGGTGAACATGACGTTCGCTTTCTATCTTGCCATTCGCACGGCTTGACCCAGTATGATGGCGCAAACGGCCCGAAATGGCCTTTTGTTCCGAATGTTCTCTATATGTTCTATTCTCGCCGGAGCGTCAAGCCCTCTTGCATCGCCGCGCGCGCGCCGCTAAAGGCCCGCCCTATTCCACATGGGAATCGCACATATCCGGTGCCGCAGGCTTCCTTCGGTTCCTGATTCCCAGAGGCATCAACCGGAAGGAGAAGAAGTTATGGCGACTCCTGTCGTCTCCATGAATCAGTTGATCGAGGCCGGCGCGCATTTCGGCCACCAGACCCACCGCTGGAATCCGCGCATGAAGCCGTATATCTTCGGCGAGCGCAACGGCATCCACATCCTCGACCTGTCGCAGACCGTGCCGCTCTTCGCGCGCGCCCTGGACTTCGTGTCGGGCACGGTCGCCGCGGGCGGCAAGGTTCTGTTCGTCGGCACCAAGCGCCAGGCGCAGGACCCCATCGCCGAAGCCGCGCGCAAGTCGGGCCAGCATTTCGTCAACCATCGCTGGCTGGGCGGGATGCTCACCAACTGGAAGACGATCAGCCAGTCGATCAAGCGTCTGAAGACCTTGGAAGAGAAGCTGTCGGGCGACACCCACGGCCTCACCAAGAAGGAAGTCCTTCAGATGACCCGCGAGCGCGAGAAGCTGGAGCTGTCGCTCGGCGGCATCCGCGATATGGGCGGCATCCCCGACGTGATGTTCGTGATCGACGCCAACAAGGAAGAGCTGGCGATCAAGGAAGCCAACACGCTGGGCATCCCGGTCGTCGCGATCCTCGATTCGAACGTCTCGCCCGACGGCATCGCCTTCCCGGTTCCGGCGAATGACGACGCCAGCCGCGCGATCCGCCTTTACTGCGACGCCATCGCCACGGCAGCGACCAAGGGCAACCGTGGCGCGCAGCAGGCCGCCGGCGTCGACCTGGGCGCTCTGGACGAGCCCGAGGCCGAAGAGGTCGTCGCGCAAGCCTGACACGCGGTCTTCGAACTGCAATGTAGACAGGCCAGGGCGCGCTCCACCGGAACGCGCCCTGCGCTTATTTGAACCCCATAGAACTTAGGAGCCGAAACATGGCCGAGATTACCGCCGCCGCCGTCAAGGAACTGCGCGACCGTTCGGGCGCGGGCATGATGGATTGCAAGAAGGCGCTCGCCGAAGCCAATGGCGACATGGAAGCCGCCGTCGACTGGCTGCGTGCCAAGGGCCTCGCTGCCGCGCAGAAGAAGTCGAGCCGCACCGCCGCTGAAGGTCTGGTGGGCGTCGCCGTCGCGGGCGCCAAGGGCGTTGCCGTCGAAGTGAACAGCGAAACAGACTTCGTCGCCAAGAACGACCAGTTCCAGGATTTCGTCCGCACCGTCGCCGAAATCGCGCTCAAGAGCGGCGCGGCCGATGCCGAAGCCCTGGGCGCGCAGGCGCATCCCGCCGGCGGCACCGTGGCCGAAAAGCTGGTGTCGAACATCGCCACCATCGGTGAGAACCAGACCCTGCGCCGCGTCGCCCAGCTTGAAGTGAACCAGGGCGTCGTCGTTTCCTATGTCCACAACGCCGCCGCGCCGGGCCTGGGCAAGATCGGCGTGCTGGTCGCGCTGGAAGGCGATGCGCCCGCCGACGTGCTGGAGCCGTTGGGCAAGCAGATCGCGATGCACATCGCCGCCGCTTTCCCGCTGGCGCTGTCGGCTGCGGACATCGATCCGGCCCAGCTTGAGCGCGAGCGTTCGATCGCCGCCGAAAAGGCCGCCGAATCGGGCAAGCCCGCCGAGATCGTCGCGAAGATGGTCGACGGCGCGGTCGCGAAGTTCGCCAAGGAGAACGCTCTCCTGTCGCAGCTCTTCGTGATGGACAACAAGACCCCCGTTGCCGACGTCGTCGCCAAGGCGGCGAAGGATGCGGGCGCGTCGATCAGCTTGAAGAACTATGTCCGCTTCCAGCTTGGCGAAGGCATCGAGAAGGAAACGAGCGACTTCGCGGCCGAAGTCGCCGCCGCTGCCGGCGTCGCCTGATTTCCGGGGCTGATCTGACAGAACGTTCCGTTCGGGCGTTGTCGGGAGGCCGCGTTTCTCGACAAGTCCGAAGCGGACGCTAGGGACTTCACAGAATGGCGCGCACTGCCTAAGGTGCGCGCCATTTCCTTGCCCGTTTATAAATGGAATATTGCCCCGCATGACACGCCCGGCCTTCAAGCGCATCCTCCTCAAACTGTCGGGCGAGGTGCTGATGGGGCAGGGCCAGTTCGGCATCGATCCCGAAACGGTGGATCGTGTGGCGGGCGAAATCGCCGCCGCAAAGGATGCGGGGTTCGAGCTTTGCGTGGTGGTCGGCGGCGGCAACATCTTCCGCGGGCTTGCGGGCGCGGCGAAAGGCTTCGACCGGGCGAGCGCCGACTATATGGGGATGCTCGCCACCGTCATGAACGCGCTGGCGGTGCAGAACGCGCTGGAAAAGATCGGTTACGACACGCGCGTCCAGTCGGCGATCCCGATGGCGTCGGTGTGCGAACCCTATATCCGGCGCAAGGCGGTGCGGCACATGGAAAAGGGCCGGATCGTCATCTTCGCGGCGGGCACCGGCAGCCCCTTCTTCACTACCGACACCACGGCGGCGCTGCGCGCGGCGGAAATGAATTGCAACGCGCTGTTCAAGGGCACCAGCGTCGACGGCATCTACAATGCCGATCCCAAGAAGGTGCCGGACGCGGCTCGCTATGAGGCGATCAGCTTCGACAAGGTGCTGAACGACAATCTCAAGGTCATGGACGCGAGCGCCATTGCGCTTTGCCGTGAAAACAATATTCCCATCGTCGTCTTCAACATCCGCGAAACCGGAAACCTGGCCAAGGTGCTGGCGGGTGACGGCGTCGCGACGATCGTGCAAAACCAGGAGCGCTGAAAACCCATGGCTCAATATGACAAAGCGGACCTTGAGCGCCGCATGGCGGGCGCCGTCGAATCGCTGAAAGGGGATCTGGCGGGTCTTCGCACCGGCCGCGCCAATGTGCAGTTGCTCGATCCGGTGACGGTCGAGGTTTATGGCGCGCATATGCCTTTGAACCAGGTGGCGACCGTCTCCGCGCCCGAACCGCGCATGTTGTCGGTGCAGGTGTGGGACAAGAGCAATGTCGGCCCGGTGGACAAGGCGATCCGGTCTGCGGGCCTTGGCCTCAACCCCATCGTCGACGGCCAGACGCTGCGCCTGCCGATCCCGGATCTGACCGAGGACCGCCGCAAGGAACTGGCCAAGCTCGCCAGCAAATATGCCGAAGGCGCGCGCGTCGCCGTCCGCAACGTCCGCCGCGACGGCATGGACAGCCTGAAGGCCGACGAGAAGAAGGGCGAAATCAGCGAGGACGAGCGCAAACGCAAGGAAACCGAAGTCCAGAAGCTGACCGACAGCATCATCGCGGACATCGATGCGACCGCGGCGGCCAAGGAGAAGGAAATCCTCGGCCGTTGAGCCGGGGCTTGTCCTGCGTGACCTGCACGAGCATCCTCTTCTGATGGCAAGCCAGGCCCAGCCCGATATCCGCCCATCCGGACCTGCCCATGGTGCGCGCCATGTCGCCATCATCATGGACGGCAATGGCCGTTGGGCGAAGAAGCGGCTATTGCCCCGAATCGCGGGACATCGGGCCGGGGTGCAGGCGGTGCGCCGCGTTGCGCGCGCGGCGCAATCGCTGGGGCTGGAGTGCCTGACGCTCTATGCTTTCTCCTCGGAAAACTGGAAGCGCCCGGCGAACGAAGTGGCCGACCTGATGGCGCTGCTGCGGCATTTCATCCAGTCCGATCTGGACGAGTTCCATGCCAATGGCGTGCGGCTGCGGGTCATCGGCAATTACCGGGCGCTCGACCCTTCGCTCGTCGCGCTGATCGACGGCGCGGTCGCGCGCACGGCTGCGAACGCCGGGCCGATCGTCGCCATCGCGCTTAATTACGGCGCGCAGGACGAGCTGGTCCGTGTCGCCCGTATGCTTGCGAAAAAGGCGGCGGACGGGGAGATCGCGCCGGACCGGATCGGCATAGAGGATATCGACAGCGCGCTGTACACCAGCGACCTGCCCCCGCTCGACCTGCTGATCCGCACGTCTGGCGAACAGCGGCTCAGCAACTTCATGCTGTGGCAAGCCGCCTATGCGGAGCTGTATTTTACCGACGCGCTATGGCCGGATTTCGACGAAAAGATGCTCGCGCAGGCGCTGGACGCCTTTCGGTTGCGCGTCCGGCGCTTTGGCGGATTGTGAGTTCATGACGAACGAATTGCGAACGCGGACGGTCGTCGGATTGGCTCTGATAATCGTGGCGCTCGGTGCGCTGTGGATGGGCGGCTTCCCCTTCTGGCTGCTGCTGGTCGTGGCGGGCGTGCTGATGCAGGGGGAATGGGGCCTTTTGGTCGGGGCGTCCGAACAGCATCGGAAGATGGCGATGTTCGCCGTTTCCGTGCCGCTCGCCATTTTGTGCCCCCTGGCGGCAGGCGTGTCGTGGGTCGCTTTCGTCCTGATGGCCACCGCGTTCTTCTTCGTGCTGCTGACGGCGCGCTCGTTCGCTCTGGCGCTCGGCATATTATATGTCTGCGTGCCGGTCATGGCACTGCTGCTGCTGCGCGGGCAGGCGCCGGACGGACAGGGACTGCTGCTGGCCTTCTGGGCGCTTTCGCTAGTGTGGGCGACGGACATCGGGGCCTATTTCGCGGGCCGTTCCATCGGCGGGCCGAAGCTCGCCCCGCGCGTCAGCCCATCGAAGACATGGGCGGGGCTGGCCGGCGGCGTGCTGGCGGCGCTGCTGACCGGATTTTTGCTGCATCGTTTCGCGGGCCTGCCGATCCAGCTTGCCGCCGCCAGCGGCCTGCTGGCCGTGGCGGCGCAGCTTGGCGATCTGCTGGAAAGCGGGATGAAGCGCCGCGCGGGCGTCAAGGACAGCGGCAATCTGCTGCCCGGTCACGGTGGGGTCATGGACAGGCTGGACGGCGTGGTTGCCGCCGCGCCGCTTGCCGCCGCGTTTTTCCTGCTGCTGGGTGCGGCATGATGCGCAAGGTTTCCGTCTTCGGCGCGACCGGATCGGTCGGCCTGTCGACGCTGGACCTGATCCAGCGCGACTGCCAGGATTATGACGTCGTGGCGCTGACTGCCCATAGCGACGTGGAGGGGCTGGCCCGCCTCGCAAGGGCGTGCGGCGCGGCCATGGCCGTGATCGCGCGGGAAGAGCTTTACGGTCCCCTCAAGGATGCCCTCAGCGGTTCAGGGGTGGCGGCGATGGCGGGGGAAAGCGCCCTTGTCGACGCAGCCCAGGCCGGGGCGGACTGGAGCATGGCGGCGATCGTCGGCTGCGCGGGCTTGCGCCCGACCATGGCGGCGCTCCAGGCGGGCGGCACGGTGGCGCTGGCGAACAAGGAATCCCTGGTGTCGGCGGGCATGTTGATGATGGACGCCGCCGCCGCGTCGGGCGCGACGCTGCTGCCCGTGGACAGCGAGCATAATGCGATCTTTCAGTGCCTCGCGGGAAGCAGGCTGGAGGACGTCGCCCGCATCACCCTGACGGCCAGCGGCGGGCCGTTCCGCACCTTCACCCGTGAGGAGATGCGCGCCATCACCCCCGCGCAGGCCGTGGCGCATCCCAACTGGTCCATGGGCGCGAAGATCAGCGTCGACAGCGCGACGATGATGAACAAGGGCCTGGAATTGATCGAGGCCGCGCACCTCTTCCCCATCGGCGCCGACCGGATCGAGATATTGGTCCATCCCCAGTCGGTCATTCATTCGATGGTGGAATATCGCGACCGCTCCACGCTGGCGCAGCTTGGGTCGCCCGACATGCGGATTCCGATTGCCCATGCGCTGGCCTGGCCGCGGCGGATCGCCACGCCGTGCCAGCCGCTCGATCTGGCGCGGATCGGCCGGCTCGATTTCGAGGCGCCCGATGAGGACCGCTTTCCCGCCCTGCGCCTCGCGCGGCAGGCGGCGCGGGCGGACGGCGCTGTCCCCGCCATATTGAACGCCGCCAATGAGGTCGCCGTCGCCGCCTTTCTCGAAGGGGCCATAGGCTTCCTTGATATCGCCGCAATTGTGGAAGATGTAGTGAACCGCTATAGCACGGCTGCGCCTCGTCGGATCGACGATGTGCTGGCTGCCGATGCCGAAGCGCGCGCCATGGCAAGGCAGGTGATGGAAAGATTGACGGTTTGATCCAGAATCCCGGTTTCCTTTTGACCGTTCTCGCTTTCGTCGCGGTTATCGGGCCCCTCGTCTTCGTGCATGAGATGGGGCATTATCTGGTCGGCCGCTGGTGCGGGGTGAAGGCCGACGCCTTTTCCATCGGCTTCGGTCCGGAACTGGCCGCATGGGTGGACCGTCGGGGAACGCGCTGGCGCATCGCCGCCTTCCCGTTGGGCGGCTATGTGAAATTCAAGGGCGACATGAACGCCGCGAGCCAGACCGATCCGGGATGGCTGGAGCTTTCCGCGCGCGAACGGGCGGAAAGCTTCCCCGCCAAGCCGCTGTGGCAGCGCGCGGCGATCGTCGCGGCAGGCCCGGCGATCAATTTCCTGTTCGCGATCCTGATTCTCGCCGCCTTCGCCCTGATCCACGGCGAAAGCCGCACCCCCGCCATAGCCGGGCATGTCCAGCCCGGCAGCGCCGCCGCGGCGGCGGGGATCGTGGCCGGGGACCGCATCGTCTCGCTCAACGGTCGGGAAATGGCGACCTTCGACGATATCCGCCTCTATGCCCAGATACGTCCCGGCGAACCGGTGGCGATCGTGCTGGAGCGCGACGGCGCGCGGCTCACGCAACAGGGCGAGATCGGCAGCGTCGAGGAGAAGGACGGCTTCGGCAACAGTTTCCGCATCGGGCGGCTGGGCATCGCGCCGGGCGAGCCGGTGATCGAGCCTGTGAGCCTGTGGCGCGCGCCTGTGGTCGCCGTTGACCGCACGGGCGATATCGTGCGGACCATGGTGGAAACGCTGGGCCAGATCGTCGGCGGCGGCCGATCGGTCAAGGAACTGGGCGGGCCGCTCAAGATCGCGGAGGTGTCGGGTCAGGCCGCGACGCTGGGCGTGGAGAGCTTCGTCTTCTTCATGGCGCTCATCTCGATTAATTTGGGGTTCATCAACCTGTTGCCAATCCCAATGCTGGATGGCGGTCATCTGCTGTTTTACGGGTTGGAGGCGATACAGCGGCGGCCGGTCAGCCCGCAGGTGCAGGAATGGGCCTATCGGTCCGGTCTGGCGCTGCTGTTGACCGTGATGATGCTGGTGACTTTCAACGATTTGTCTTCTTTCGGGCTCTGGGAGCGTCTGTCCGACTTGATCGGCTGAGCCGCATCGGGCAGGGAGACGCGATTTCGTATCGTCTTTTGTATGGACGGTAACAAACTTTATTTTGAGGGTGGAGCGGGTGACAGCGATGATGAGCAGCAGCAGGCAGCGTCCGGTCGTTGCGGCCTTGCTGGCGACAACGATGATCGCGGGCCTGTCCGCCGTGCCGGCTTATGGGCAGGCAGCCGCGCCTGCGCGGGCCGCCGCCCCCGCTCCGCCCGCGACGCCCGCCGGAACCATCCGCGGCCTGACCGTCGCCGGGCAGCAGCGGCTGGAGCCGGACACGGTGCTCTCCTACACCAAGCTGCGTCTGGGGGAACCCTTCACGCAGGAGTCGCTCGATCAGGCGCTGCGCGACCTTTATGAAACGGAACTGTTCGCCGACGTTCAGATCCGCAACGACAATGGCGCGCTCACCATCGAGGTGAAGGAAAATCCGGTCATCAACCGCATTGTCCTGGAAGGCAACAAGCGCCTGAAGGAAGAAAAGATCCGGCCGGAAATCCGGCTCGCCCCGCGCCAGATCTACACCCGGTCGAAGGTGCGCGCGGACGTCGCCCGCATCATCGAACTCTATCGCCGCCAGGGCCGCTTCGCCGCGACGGTCGAACCCAAGATGGTGCAGCTCGACCAGAACCGCGTCGACATCGTCTTCGAGATTTCCGAAGGACCCAAGTCCAAGGTCCGCCAGATCAACATCATCGGCAACGAGAAGTTCGGCGACGGCGAACTGCGCAGCCAGATGGTGACGAAGCAGTCGCGCTGGTTCCGCATCTTCTCCTCCGGCACCAGCTACGACCCCGACCGCCTCGCCTATGACCAGCAGAAGCTGCGCCAGTTCTATCTGACCGAAGGCTACGCCGATTTCCGCGTGACATCGGCAGTGGCGGAACTGACGCCCGACAAGCAGGACTTCATCATCACCTATGTGGTGGAGGAAGGCGACCGCTACAAGTTCGGCGACGTGAAGGTCGAAAGCGACATTCGCGACCTGTCGGGCGATTCGCTGACCAGGATGCTGCCGATGAAGAAGGGGCAGTGGTACAACGCCAAGCAGGTCGAGGACACGGTCGACACGCTGAGCGAGACGGCGGGCCTGTTCGGCTATGCTTTCGCGGATGTCCAGCCCGACTTCAACCGCGACAAGGACACGCTGACGATGGGGATCAATTTCCGCATCGCCAACGCGCCGCGCGTCTATGTCGAGCGGGTGGACATCAACGGCAATACGCTGACGCAGGACAAGGTCGTCCGCCGCGAATTCCGTCTGGCGGAAGGCGACGCCTTCAACAGCTTCCTCGTCAAGCGGTCCAAGGATCGCATCAACTCGCTCGGCTTCTTCCAGGAAAAGCTGGATGTGGAACAGAAGCCGGGGTCCGCGCCCGACCGCATCGTGCTTGAAACCAATGTGCAGGAAAAATCAACCGGCGAACTGTCGCTGTCGGCCGGTTTCTCTTCGCTCGAACGCTTCATCCTGTCCGCGTCGATCACGCAGCGAAACTTCCGCGGCAAGGGGCAGGAACTGCGCACCAGCGTCAACTGGTCGAACTATTCCAAGTCCGTCGAAGTCGGTTTCACCGAACCCTATTTCATGGACAAGAACATCGCGCTGGGCGGCGACATCTACCGCCGCGACCTCAACAGTTTCCGTTATCTCAACAATAACGACCGCGATACGACCTATGAACAGACCACCACCGGCTTTCAGATCCGCGCGGGCGTGCCGATCACCGAATATATGTCGCTGGCCCTGCGCTACAGCCTGAACTTCGACGACGTGACGCTGAACAAGGATACCTATTATTCGGACACGGACGGCGACGGAAGCATCGAGTGCGACCCGCTGCTGGCGGGCCGTTATCTGTGCGATGCGATCGGCAAGCGCACGACATCCTCGGTCGGCTATTCGCTGATCTACGACACGCGTGACAATCGCATCCGTCCGACGCGGGGGCATAATGTCGTCCTCAGTCAGGATTTCGCGGGGTTAGGCGGCAGCGTCAAATATGTCCGCACCCGCCTCAACGGATCGAAATATTGGCCGCTGGGAGGTGGTTTCATCTTCTCGATTTCGGGCGAGGGTGGCTATATCCACAGCCTGGAAGGTGACCGCCGTGATTCCACCGGCGCTCTTGTCGATCCGGTGCGTCTCACGGACCGTTTTTTTCTGGGCGAACCGCAGATACGCGGCTTCGACATTCGCGGCATCGGCCCGCGCGTTATTCGCAGATATTATGAGAGCACAACGGACGGGGGAGTCATTACCGCCACGCCGTCCACCGCTAACAACAATCGGACTGATGACGCGCTGGGTGGCCGAATCTACTATATGGCGCGCGCGGAAGTCGAAATTCCGCTGGGTTCCGGCGCACGGGAAATGGGCCTGCGGCCTTCCGTTTTCGTCGACGCTGGTGCCGTCGCGGGGTTGAAGAATCCCGCTCTGGTAAATGGTGCTGCGGGATTTGGGGGGTATTGCAGCCCTCCTAGTGGCTCGACGACGGCAACGTCGGAAAAGGCAGGCGGGACAGCCGCTGCGCCAACCTGTCCTTCCGGCTACAGCCATATAAGTGGCACGGGCTTCGTGGAAGAATATCTCGGAGACACGCTCAAGCCCCGCGTGTCGGTCGGCTTCGGCGTCAACTGGAACTCGCCTTTCGGGCCGTTCCGCATCGACATCGCCAAGGCGCTGCTCAAGGAACCGGGCGACGACACCAAACTGATCACCTTTAACGTAGGGACTCAATTCTGATGAACATGATCTTCAAGGCGGCCGCGATCGCTTTCGCGCCGGTTTCCGTCATCGCGCTTGCGTCCGCGCCGGCCGTCGCCCAGTCGAAACAGGGCATCGCCGTGGTCGACATCCAGCGCGCCGTCGCGACCAGCAACGCCTACACCACGGCCCGCAGCCAGATCCAGACCACTTACAAGGCGCAGATCGACAGCTTCACCGCGCGCAAGAACGCCATCGACGCCGACCTGCGCGCCAAGAGCACGGCACTCGACGCCGCGATGAAGGCGGCGGGCGGCAAGCCGACGCCGGCCATCCAGGCCCAGTATGAAGCGGCCCAGAAAGCCCAGCAGGACGGCCAGGCCGAATTGCAGCGACTGGGCCAGCCCATCGGCCTTGCGAACGCCTATGTCGAAGAGCAGATCACGGCGAAGCTGTCCGACGCGCTCAAGACCGCGATGACCAAGGCAAAGGTCGACCTGGTGCTCGGTCCCGACGCCACCGTGTCCTATCAGCCCGGTGTCGATATCACGCAGAATGTGGTGACTGAGCTTAATGCGCTGGTTCCCTCCGTCGGTATCACGCCGCCGGCCGGCTGGCGTCCGGGCGGTCAGGAGCAGCAGGGTCAGGCACCCGCCGCCGCGCCCGCCAATCCCTCGCAGCAGCCGACCTCGCGCTGATCGGGCATGACGGATCAGATTGAAGCGGCCGCCGCCTCCCCTGGCTCCATGGATGTCCGTGGAGTCATGGCGGCGCTCCCGCACCGTTATCCGATGCTGCTCGTCGACCGCGTGGTTTCGCTCGTGCCGGGCAGCGCGATCCACGCGGTGAAGGCGGTTTCCGCGAACGAGCCGTTCTTTCAGGGCCATTTCCCCACGCGGCCGATCATGCCGGGCGTGCTGATCGTGGAGGCCATGGCGCAGGCGGCGGGCGTGCTTGCCGTCGAAACCATGCAACTCGCCAATTCCGGCAAGCTGGTCTATTTCATGAGCATCGACGGGGCGAAATTCCGCTCTCCGGTCGAGCCGGGCTGCCTGCTTGACTTGCATGTCGAGATCACCCAGTCGCGCGGTGCGATCTGCAAGTTCGCGGGCAAGGCGATGATCGAGGGCAAGCTGGTGGCGGAAGCCAATTTCGTCGCCATGATATCGGACCCGCCGAAGGACTGACCGGGCAGGGGAAAGGGCGGCCTTTCCCCTTGCTTTCGGGCGGAAAGGCATGTAACCGCGCGCCTTCGCAAGTTTTTGGCATCCCCGGCCGGTCGGAAACCGGTCATGAACGGAGCAGATCATGAAAGCCGATACGCATCCCGATTATCACTTCATCACCGTCCAGATGACCGACGGTTCGACCTTCCGCACCCGCTCCACCTGGGGCAAGGAAGGCGACACGATGGCGCTCGACATCGATCCCAAGTCGCACCCGGCATGGATCGGCGGCCAGCGCCAGCTCGACCAGGGCGGCCAGGTGGCGCGCTTCAACAAGCGTTTCGGCGGTCTGACGCTGAAGAAATAATATCCTCCGCAAGGATGAAGGGAAGGGCGCCCGCGACGGCGCCCTTTTTGTTTTGACGGCATGCGGTTCGCACACTCGCATGTCGAATGGCAGTGATGGGTGGATGACCGCAAATGGCCGTTTGCCGCCAAAACCAACATAATGGATGGCAAGCCTATCCTCACGCTCCGGCGGTGGCGCGGTCCTCTTCGAGAAACGCCGCCACGTCGTCCAGCGCTACATCCTTCGACAGGAACGTCTGACCGATCCCCCGCGCCAGAAGGAAGGGCAGGGTGCCCGCCGCCATCTTCTTGTCATGCAGCATATGCGCGACCAGCGCCGCGCCGTCCGCCCGCACATGTGCGCTGGCGAGGTCTTGGGGCAGGCCCACCGCCTTGATGTGCGCCGTCACGCGCTCCGCATCGGCGGGTGGGCACAGGCCGAGGCGGGCCGAGTAGCGGAAGGCCAGCGCCATGCCCGCCGCCACGCCTTCGCCGTGGAGCAGCCTGTCGGAAAAACCCGTGTCCGCCTCCAGCGCGTGGCCGAACGTATGGCCCAGGTTGAGCAGGGCGCGCCGGCCCGACATTTCCCGCTCGTCATCGGCGACGATGGCGGCCTTGGCGCGCACGCTGCGTTCGATGGCATATTCGCGGGCCTGCGGATCGCCCGCCAGCAGGCGTTCGCCTTCCCGTTCGCACCAGGCAAAGAAATCAGGGTCGTCGATCAAGCCATATTTCAAGACTTCGGCATAGCCTGCGCGGGTTTCGCGCTGGGGCAGGCTGTCGAGCGTGGACGGGTCGATCAGGACGAGGCCGGGCTGATAGAAGCTGCCGATCAGGTTCTTGCCAGCCTTGGCGTTGATCGCGGTCTTGCCGCCGACCGAACTGTCGACCTGCGCCAGAAGGGTTGTCGGCACCTGAATGAAATGGCACCCGCGTTTCAGGATCGAGGCGGCAAAACCGACCAGATCGCCGATCACGCCGCCGCCCAGCGCCACGATATGATCGCCCCGCTCGATCTCCAGCGCCAGCAGATCGTCCAGCAGGCTTTCCAGGTGCCGCCAGCTTTTCGTCTGTTCGCCGGGGGGAAGGATGATGGGTTCCACCGCCACATTGGCGGCGCGCAGGCTGGTGTCCAGCCGGGGAAGTTGCGCGGCCGCGACATGGGCGTCCGTCACGACAACCAGCCGCCCCTTGCGCGCATAGCCCGCCAGATGGCTGCCCGCGCGGTCCAGCGCGCCCTGTTCGATCACGATATCGTAACTGCGCGCGTCCAGCGCGACTCGCACTATTGCCATGCCGGAAGCTGCTCCAAAATCCGCTCGACCGCGACTTCGTGCGGCGCGGCGATGCTTTTCACATGAATGGGCGCGAGCGCGTAGACCGGATTGCGGACAGCCGCCAGCTCGGTCAGCACCACGCGCGGGTCCTTGTTCTTGAGCAACGGGCGCCCTTCGCGGCGGGACACACGGTCGACCAATATGTCGATGTCCGCGTCCAGCCACACGGCGGTCGCCTGCTCCAGGATCACGGCGCGCGTGTCGGCCTGCATGAAGGCGCCGCCGCCGGTCGCGATGACCTTGGGCGCGCCGTCCATCAGGCGGGCGATCACGCGCCGCTCGCCGTCGCGGAAATGCGCTTCGCCGAAGCGCTCGAAAATCTCGCTCACCGTCATGCCGGCGGCTTTTTCGATCTCTTCATCGGCATCGACGAAGGCGAGGCCGAGGCGCGCGGCAAGGCGGCGCCCGACGGTGGATTTGCCGACGCCCATCATGCCGACCAGGACGATCGGCCCGCGCTTCAGGGCGGCTGCCGTGGATTTGCTGTTTCGCTGCATGGCGACCGGGGCTATACAGCCAGCCGTCAGCCAGGCAAATCGCAACTTTGCTTTCTCGAAACGGCAACAGGCCGCAGAAGGACACATGAAGAATAATCGTTCCCACAGCAGTTTCGAAGGCAGCTCGCGTCGCCGCACGCGGTTGCCAGTCATTCCCATCGTGCTGGTGATCGTGCTGGTTGCGCTGATTGCCTTCCTCTGGTCGCGCGGCGGGGAACGGCCGCAGCAGCGCGTGGAAAAGGTCGTTCCCGCCGAAAAGCTGGGCAAATAAGGCAGATGCCGCGCCGCCGGGGGAATGCGAAGTGGACGCTGGGCACGCTTGCCCTGGCGCTGGCCGTGCCCGTTGTGGCGCAGGACGCGCCTGAATCCCTTCTGCCCCCCGGTTTCGGCGACGCGCCGGCCGCGCCTGCTCCCGCTCCAACTCCATCGCAGCCTGGAAGAACGCCGTCGCCCGCGACGCCCGCCGCGCCGACGCCCCCGCCCGCGCTTTCGCTGACCTTGCCGGAGGAGGGAGCGAACAACAGCGCGGCGCAAGAACGCAGCGAGGAGGAACTGGCCGCCCAGAAGGCGAAATATGATCTGCCGGACAGCGCCCGCCGGTCGCTGGACCGGGTCGGCCCGCTGACGCCCCGGACCCTGGGGATGGAGCCGGGTGCGTTCGGATCGGAATCGGGGCAATTCCTTGCCATATTGATGAAGGAAACGCGCGCGCCCATCGTGTCGCGCTGGGGAAGCATCCTGCTGCGCCGCGCTTTGCTGAGCGCGACCGATACGCCGCGCGGCATCGACGGCGCGGACTGGGTGGCGGAGCGCGCCTGGCTGCTGCTGCGCATGGGCGAGGCCGACAGCGCGCGGCTGCTGGTGCAGAGCGTCGATCCGGACCGCTTCACCCCGCGCCTCTATGCGGTGGCGATGCAGACCTATCTGGCGACGGCGGACCCGGCGGGGCTGTGTCCGCTGTCCGCCGGCGCGCTGAAGGTCAGCAAGGAACCGGGCTGGGACATGACGCGCGCGATCTGCGCGGCGCTTTCGGGGGATCAGGGTTCGGCCAGCGGCGCGCTCAATCAGACGAGGCGGCGCGGCGTCGCGCGCGGGATCGACTACCGGCTGGCGGAGAAGGTCGTGGGCACCGGCTTCAATGCCCGCCGGTCGGTGAAGATCGAATGGGATGGGGTCGACAGGCTGACGGCGTGGCGCTTTGGCCTTGCGACCGCGCTGAATGTCGAGATTCCCGATGCGCTCTATGGGACGGCGGGACAGCATGTCCGGGCGTGGGAGGCGCGCGCGCCCGCCTTGTCCGCCGTCCGCCGCCAGCCGGGCGCGGATATCGCCGCGCGGCTGGGCGTGTTTTCGAGCAAGGCGCTTGTCGGTTTCTATAGCCAGCTTGGCGGGGACGGCGACGTCCCGGCCGCCCTTGGCGACAGGGTCGACGCGCTGCGCGCCGCTTATGGCGGACCCAGCATCGCCGCGCGGCTGCAAGGGATGCACATGGCCTGGCAGGACAATGCCCGGCCCGATTATGTCGGCCTGATCGCCACGGCGCGGGCGGCGGCGGCCTTGCCCCTTGCGCAGGTGGAGGCCCGCGACGCGGCCAATCTGGTCGCGGCCATGCTGACGGCGGGCTATGATCGCAATGCGGCGCGCTGGGCGGGCGCGGCTGGAAAGCTGAATGGAGAAGGCGGGTCCGATCTCTGGGCCTTGCTGTCCGTCGGCGCGCCGAGCGCGGTCGTCGATATCGGCCGCAGCCGGGTGTCGGACTTCATCGGGGAAGCCGGGCCGGAACGCGGCCGCCTGCTGATCGCGGCGCTGGCCGGATTGTCGCGCCTGCCGCAGGGCGATGCGGCCGCGCTGGCGCAGGACAATGGCTTCACCCTCGCGGCCAACAGCCGCTGGGCGCGCGCCATCGGCGCGGCGGCGCAGCGCGGAGAGAAGGCGACCGTCGCCCTGCTGGCGGCTGTCGGGATGCAGGCGGGGGAATGGAGCCGCCTGCCGCCCGCGCATCTGTTCCACATCGTCGCGGCGCTGCATCGCGTCGGGCTGGACCCCGAAGCGCGGATGATCGCGGCGGAAGCGCTGACCCGCGCCTGACTCATGCCCGCGCCTGACTCATGAACGACGACGCCGTCCTGATCGACCGCTTCCTGGAAATGATGGCGGCGGAGCGGGGGGCGTCGCGCAACACGCTGCTGGCCTATCGCACCGATCTGGAGGGCGCGGGCGCTCTTGTCGGCGGGCTTGCGGCGGCTGGCAAGGAAAGGCTGGCCGCGCTGCCGGAGGCTTGGGCGCAACTGGCCGCGTCCACCGTGGCGCGCAAAGCGTCCGCCCTGCGCGCCTTCTACGCCTTTCTGGAGGAAGAGGGGCTGCGGAGCGACAATCCATCCGCCAGCCTCCCCCGTCCGGTCACGCGCCGTCCGCTGCCGAAGATCCTGTCCGTGCAGGATGTCGAAAGGCTCTTCCACCGGATCGAGGAACGCGCCGGAGCCTCTTCTCCTTCGCCGCTCGACCTGCGCCTGGCCGCGCTGATCGAACTGCTCTACGGCTCCGGCCTGCGCGCCACCGAACTGGTATCGCTGCCCCGCCGGGCGCTGGCCGCGGACAGGCCCTTCCTGATCCTCAAGGGGAAAGGCGGGCGGGAGCGGCTCGTCCCCATTTCCGACCGGGCGCGGGCGGCGGTGGCGGCATGGCTGGCCCATGTGCCTGCCGACAGCCCGTGGCTGTTCCCCTCCGGCAAGAGCCATCTGAGCCGCATCCGTCTCTATCAGCTCATCAAGGCGCTCGCCGCCGCCGCCGGGATCGCGCCGCAACGGGTCAGCCCCCATGTGCTGCGCCATGCCTTCGCCACGCATCTGCTGGAGGGGGGGGCAGACCTGCGCGCGCTGCAATCCATGCTGGGCCATGCCGACATCGCCACGACGCAGATCTACACCCATGTCGACAGCCGCCGGCTGGTCGAACTGGTCAACAGCCGCCATCCTTTGGCCGCCATGCCCCATCGGCGCGTTGACGGCGGAGCCTCTGCGCCTTAACGCCTCTGCCCATGGTAAGCTTTCTGGAATTTGAAAAGCCGATCGCGGAGCTTGAGGCCCGCATCATCGAACTGCGCGCCACTGCCGATGCGGGCGACATCGACATCGACGGCGAAATCGACAAGCTGGAGCAGCGCGCCGGCAAGATGCTGGCGGACACCTATGCCAAGCTGACGCCGTGGCAGAAGACGCAGGTGGCCCGCCACCCCGAACGCCCGCATTTCAAGGATTATGTCGCGGGCATGTTCGACGATTTCATGCCGCTGGCCGGGGATCGCGCCTTTGCCGACGATCAGGCGATATTGGGCGGCCTTGCCACGCTGGGTGAGCGGCGCGTCATGGTGATCGGCCATGAAAAGGGCGACGACACCGCCAGCCGCGTCCGCCACAATTTCGGCATGGCCAAACCCGAAGGCTATCGCAAGGCGATCCGCCTGATGCAGCTTGCGGACCGCTTCGGCCTGCCGGTCGTCACGCTGGTCGATACGTCCGGCGCGTTCCCCGGCGTGCAGGCGGAGGAGCGCGGGCAGGCGGAAGCCATCGCCCGTTCGACCGAACAATGCCTGGCTCTTGGCGTGCCGATGGTGGCTGCTGTCGTGGGCGAAGGCGGATCGGGCGGCGCGGTGGCGCTGGCGGCGGCGAACCGCGTGCTGATGTTCGAACATGCGATCTATTCGGTGATCTCGCCCGAAGGCTGCGCCTCGATCCTGTGGCGCACCGCCGACAAGGCGAGCGAAGCGGCCACGGCCATGCAAGTGACGGCGCAGCATCTGCGGGCGCTGGAAGTCATAGACCGCATCGTGCCCGAACCGCTGGGCGGCGCGCATCGCCAGCCCGCCGTCGCGACCGCCAACCTCGCCGCGGCGATCGGCGAGGAACTGGATGCGCTCTCCGGCATGAGCGCCGACGCATTGCGGACGGATCGGGCGGACAAGTTCCTGGCCATCGGCGCCTGACGCTTCCCGATTTAGGCTATTTATCAACCTGGCATGACGGACGGGTGCCTGAAATCCACCCAAGCCCGCCTCGCATGAATCGCTTCCACGAACAGGTGACAGCCCCTTATCCTTCCGCCATCATGGGCAGTGGAAAGGGACTGTCAGCCGTGAAGAAACGATATTTTTGGACCTGTGCCGCAACGGGAACGCTGGCGCTGGCGGGCGCCATGGCCGCCGCGCCGTCCGTGATCGGGCAGCAGCGCGCCATCCGCACCGTATCTTCGATCAACCCGCAGGAAAAGGAAGCGGGCGCGAAGCAGCATCCGCAACTGCTGGAGGAATTCGGCGGCGCCTATGCCGGACCGCAGGCGAAATATGTGGAGGGCGTGGGCCGCCGCATCGCCGTCCAGTCGGGTCTTTCCAACGCGCAAGGCGACTTCACCGTCACCCTGCTCAATTCGCCGGTGAACAACGCCTTCGCGATTCCCGGCGGCTATGTCTATGTGACGCGCCAACTCATGGCCCTGATGAACGACGAGGCGGAACTGGCGGGCGTGCTGGGCCATGAAATCGGCCATGTCGCCGCCCAGCACGGCCAGCGGCGGCAAAAGACCGCGCAGCGCAACGCCGTGGGCGGCGCCCTGCTTCAGGTGCTGACCGGCGCGCTGCTGGGTGATTCCGCGATCGGCGGCCTGCTGCAAAAGGGGATCGGGACGGGCAGCCAGTTGCTGACCCTCAAATTCTCACGCTCGCAGGAATATGAAGCGGACGATCTGGGCATCCGCTATCTGGCGTCAGGCGGCTATGACCCGCGCGCGCTGTCCGATATGCTGGCTTCGCTGGCCGCGCAAAGCAGCCTCGACAGCCGCGTGATGGGCAATGCGGGGGCCATGCCGGAATGGGCGAGCACGCACCCCGACCCGGCATCCCGCGTCGGCCGGGCCGCGCGCGAGGCGCAGCGCAGCGGCTCGACGAGCACCGTCCGCAATCGCGACGCCTTCCTGAACGCGGTGGATGGCGTGCTCTATGGCGACGATCCCAAACAGGGCGTGATCGAAGGCAGCCGTTTCCGCCACCCCGACATGCGCCTCGCTTTCACCGCACCGTCCGGTTTCGGCATGGAAAACGGCGCGACTGCGGTGACGGTCGCGGGATCGGGCGGGCAGGCGCAATTCAGCGCCGCGCCTTATTCGGGCAATCTGGCCGCCTATATCGACTCGGTTCTAGCCAGGCTGGGCGGCGGGAAGGCGCCGGAGGGTGATGTCAGCCGCACCACCGTCAACGGCCTGCCCGCGGCATGGCGCACGGTGCGGGCCAATACCCAGTCGGGGCAAGTCGACGCCACGGTGTTCGCTTATGATTTCGGGGGCGGTAAAGCCTATCATTTCCTGCTGCTGACCGGCGCGGGGCAGGGCGTGGGGCCGTTCGCGTCCATGGTGCAGTCGGTGCAGCGCCTGTCCGCGCAGGACGCCGCCGCGATCCGGCCGCGCCGGGTGGAGGTCGTCACCGTAAAGGCGGGCGACACCGTGCAGTCGCTGGCGAAGCGGATGGCCTATTCCGACTCTCCGCTGGAACGATTCCTGACGATCAACGCGCTGACGGCGCAATCGGTGTTGCGGCCGGGGCAGCGAGTGAAGATTATTGTTTGACGGCGTTGGCGCATAAGAAAAGGCAGGGGAATTGCTCCCCCTGCCTTTATCTATTAAGCTATGAATAGCGGCTTATTAGCCACCCGTGCTGGTATGGTCCGTGCCAGTGCCTGCTGTCTGTTCTTTGGTGGAAGCGCCATCAAGCGATGCGCCCGCTGTCGCGAAGGTGTTTTTAATGCTGCTGCCCAGATTGGTCATCGCAGTGATGGCGGCGACGGCGATCAGAGCGGCGATCAGGCCATATTCAATGGCGGTCGCGCCTTCTTCATTCTTCAGCATCTTGCGAATAAACTGCATGTCTTGTCTCCATTCCCAGAGAAATCGTTCAACTACCCGGCTTCTCTTCTTTGACCGGAAGATAAGCAAAATCCGATTTAGGCAGTTTCAGTTGAGAAAAACTTAATGACGGGTCCATTTTGTCAAACATTGATGGTTAGTGGGAATTAACTTCTTCCGCCACATGGTCCCACATCTCGATATTTTCATTCGCCAGTTGACCAACCGCCGAAATAATCGCCAGAAAAATAAGCGTGAGGATCAGGCCATATTCAATTGCCGTCGCGCCGCGCTGGCACCGCGCGAGGCCGCATCGGACGATACTGTCGATAAGCCCCCGCATTTACATTCCAGTCCGTTGCAGACAGTCCCGGCTGGCTGTGTAAAGGAGGCGCGGTTAACAAAGCCCTTTCGCTGGACCGATATGATGCAGATTTCTCCCCTTCTGGTTGTGGCCGCCGCGCTGGTCGATGCGGACGGCCGCGTGCTCCTGCAACAGCGGCCGCCCCACACGTCCCTGCCCAACCTGTGGGAGTTTCCCGGCGGCAAGGTGGAGCCGCAGGAAACGCCCGAAGCGGCGCTGGTGCGCGAACTGGAAGAGGAACTGGGCATCAACGCCCACGCAAGCTGCCTCGCCCCCGCGACCTTCGCGAGCGCGCCGCTGGGGGAGCGCCATCTGCTGCTGCTGCTCTATGTATGCCGCAAATGGCAGGGCGTGCCCGAAGCGCGCCACGCCACGGCGCTCCAATGGGTGCGCCCGGCGCAGATGTATGCGCTGGACATGCCGCCCGCCGACCTGCCGTTGATCGGGCTGCTCGAATCGCTGATTTAGCCCGCCTTATTCACCAAAAGTGTCCTGAAGGGTTGGCGGGAGTGGCGTAAGCCTCTGATCTGAATTAGGAACTGGGTGTCTAAGCCGAACCTGCCGCAGGGCAGAAAATGCCACGGGCCACACCCGCCATGAACGATGATATCGCAAGCTCATTTGGATTCCCAGCAGTCGGCCGCAAGAAAATCACAGCTGCGTTCGACGGTGGCCGGCTTACCTCGGATGGCGGTGTTCTACTGCTTGCACAGGCCGAGCGCGCGATGGGGATTTGCCAGCGCCTGGCGGCTTGTATTGCCGATCCGCGCGATCCAGCGCGGGTGATCC
>NZ_VLKK01000003.1:0-140825 GCF_007830065.1 Sphingobium wenxiniae
GCAGGATCTCGTTGGCCTGACGTAACTCCCGGTTCTCGCGTTCCAGGGCTTTGAGGCGGTCAGCCATCTCGGTCGGCACGCCAGCACGCTTGCCGCTGTCCACCTCCGCCTTCTTTACCCACTCAAATAGCGTCTGCGGGACGCAGCCGATCTTCTCTGAGATCGACACGATGGCCGCCCAGCGTGATGAATGCTCGGCTTCGTGATCCTGCACCATCCGCACCGCCCGTGCGCGAACCTCGGGTGCAAACTTGTTCGTCGTCTTGCTCATATCGACTCCACTTACTCAGAAGTTGGAGCCTCCGGCAAACCCGGGGCGGTTCACACCTTCGTCAGACGTCTCGACGAGTACCGGCGCAAGACCGCGCCGCTATTGGACTATTATCGCCGGAGAGGAGAGCTCATTGAGATCGATGGGATGCAGGGCATGGACGTCGTTACGCGTGACATCGCGAGCGTATTAACGAAAGTAGCTGCGGATTAGTGGTTTCCGCACAACGCGAATCGGCGGGGATTGCCCATGGAGCTGATTTTCTAGTTCTTCCTCTCCGCTGGGGAGGAAGCCAATATGGATGGGTCGAAGTCTTACTCGCGATATCCGGGATCGGGTGGTTGCCGCCATTGAGGAGGGGGCTGTTGTGTCGGCAAGCGGCGGCACGGTTCTTCGACATTCAACTATAACTATGATGGGGGTAACCTGGTTACGGTTCGTCAGCCGCAAAGAATTCTCGCAACGACAGCGAATCCAAGCAGTGCTGGACGATCCGCGCTCACTGTTGAGGCCCTCGAAATAGTCGATCATGAGCATCCGGAAATAGCGGCCGGCGGGCAGCGACGGTGCTTTCATCGGCGGCGGGTTACCGCCCTGCTACGCCACCGTAATTACCCTGGCCATATCCCCGGCTGCTGCTCTGGCGTCCGAAATGACCATCTCGGCCCTTGCGGGCAGTGCCGTACAGCCCGAGCGCTTGCCGGAAGGTAAGAAACGTGTCGATCGAGAAGCCGTTGGCGACCACGGCGTCCCCGGCTCGCAGGCTGGATGTCAGGGGGCAGACGTTGCCGCCAATTGCACGCGGTCCCCGATACCGTCACCGATTAGGGCGAAGAGCCGGGAAAAACGCCGTCCACCACAGTTTACGACCATTCGCAAAGAGTCGGTGAGAATCGGGCGCCTGATTTCTGAAGGAATTCCAAGCGATTGCCCCGAATTTGGGGATTCTCTGGTGAGTTTTCTCCAGAATCGCTGCTCGATGAGAGGGCGATAAACTATCTGAACCGTTTGATTTTATTGGATATTTTGGCGCATCCGACAGGATTCGAACCTGTGACCCCTGCCTTCGGAGGGCAGTACTCTATCCAGCTGAGCTACGGATGCGTGAGGCTATAAGCCCTATGAAAAGTACCGAAAAACGTCAATCCGCAGTCTGGCGACGGTGGTGAGTTTTTGGTGAGTTTGTTAATCGGGCCTTTCTTCGATCTTTGCAAGCAATGGAAACTATTATATAAAACCCTTGCCTTGACGGAGGAGTGCAGCCTTCGGAGGGCGGCGCTCTATCCAGCTGAGCTACGAGTGCGTGGTGCAGGCCGCTTAGCAAAGGGAGGCGGCGTGCACCAGCACCAAAATGGGATATCGAACAATCTTATTTCGAAGTCTTCTGCATCGGCTGGAATTTGCCGAGGCCGCAACTCGCGCCGCGCTGAAGGTCCGGACCGCTGCTTTGCAGTACGGTTATGATATCCACGGAGCAAAGCTGGGACAGGCTGGTCGCATAGGAAAATCTCTTTTCATAACCCAGGCTGGGGCAGCTGTTGGGTAGGGTGTTTCGATAGACTTTCCTCCCGTTCATCACGAAATCGATCGTCCGATCGTCCCGCACATTGGTGGACTGGATGGCAACGATCTGGACGCAATCGACCGGATCGCCGACCGGGACAAGATTGTCCGGCTTCGTCTTGGCGATAGCGGGAATGGCCGAGCCGATCAGGACGGCGCCCAATGCCAGTAATGCGTGGCGGCGATAGTTATTGTGAGCAGGCATGTTCATTCTCCTTTGTCGCCTCATAACGACGATATGGAGCGTGGCGATCCGTCGACCCTGCCATAATTCAACTGAACCGCATGATAACGAAATCGTCAGCCGGCGCTGGCGGGCGGGGGAGTCTTGGGCTTGTAGCGGCACAGGTCGGCGACGATGCAGCGCCAGCATTCGGGCTTGCGCGCCTTGCACACATAGCGGCCATGCAGGATCAGCCAGTGATGCGCGTCCCGCCGGAACGGTCCTGGCACCCGCCTTTCCAGCTTTTGCTCCACGGCAAGCGGCGTCTTGCCGGGCGCCAGGCCCGTGCGGTTGCCGACGCGGAAGATATGGGTGTCGACCGCGAACGTTTCTTCCCCGAAGGCGGTGTTCATCACCACATTGGCGGTCTTGCGCCCGACGCCGGGCAGGGTGGTCAGGACGTCGCGCTCCCGCGGCACCTCTCCGTCGAAATCGCGGACGAGTATTTCCGACAGGGCAATGACGTTCTTCGCCTTGGCATTATAGAGGCCGATCGTCTTGATATGCCGTTTCAGCCCTTCCTCGCCCAGCGCCACCATCTGCGTGGGTGTCTCGACCTCGCGGAAGAGGGCGCGGGTCGCCTTGTTGACCCCCACGTCCGTCGCCTGCGCGGAGAGCACCACCGCGATGAGCAACTGATAGTCATTGCCATATTCCAGCTCCGTTCGTGGAGCTGGATTGGCCTCCGCCAGGCGGCTGAAAAATTCGAATATCTGCGTCTTGTTCATCCGCCTAGAGGCCCAACACGGCCTTCATGTCGTATCGCCCGGCCGGTTGCGCGCTCAGCCATTGCGCGCCCTTCACCGCCCCGCGCGCGAAGATGACGCGGTTTTCCGCGCGATGGCCGATCTCGATCCGCTCGCCTTCCGTCGCGAAGATCACCTGATGATCGCCCGCAACCGATCCGCCCCGCAGCGCCGCAAAGCCGATCGCGCCCTTGGCCCGCGCGCCGGTGATGCCGTCGCGTCCCCGCTCGCTATGCTCGGCCAGCGCGATGGCGCGTCCCCGCGCCGCAGCTTCGCCCAGGAGCAGGGCCGTGCCGGACGGCGCATCGACCTTGTGCCGGTGGTGCATCTCCACGATTTCGATGTCCCAATCGTCCCCCAGCCGTGCCGCCGCCTGCTCCACCAGCGCCGCGAGCAGGTTGACGCCCAGCGAGGTATTGCCGGTCTGGAGCACCGCAATGGCCTGCGCGGCCTTATCGATCAGCGCATGATGCTCGCTCTCCAACCCCGTCGTGCCGATCAGGATAGGCTTGCCCGCCGCGAGACAGGCATCGAGATGCGCCGAAAGAGCCGCTGGCACCGAAAAGTCGATCAACACGTCGCTGATCTGGGCCAGCGCGACCGGATCGGACCCGATGGTGATGCCAGGCGCAAGCTCCCCGCTGCCGTCCCGATCCGTCCCGCCCGATATGGCGATGCCCGCTTCCGCCGCCGCCTGAGCGATGGCGCGTCCCATGCGGCCTGCCGCGCCGAAAATGCCTATGCTGGTCATGTCAGTTTCCGAATGTGGATTATGATCCGCCGATGCCAGAGCGGGCAGGCTTTGTCATCCCCCGCGCATCCGCTAAATCCGCCCGATGGACAGGGATATTCGCAACATCGTGATTCTCACCGGAGCGGGCATTTCCGCCGAAAGCGGTCTTGCCACCTTTCGCGGCCCCGACGGGCTGTGGGAAGGGCACCGGGTCGAGGATGTCTGCACGCCTGAGGCGCTGGCCCGCAATCCGGCTCTTGTCCACCGCTTCTATGACGAGCGCCGCGCCAGGCTCGACGCGGTGGAGCCGAACCCCGCGCATGAAGCGCTGGCCGCGCTCGACGTGGAATGGCCGGGCGACCTCTTATTGGTCACGCAGAATGTCGATGACCTGCATGAGCGGGCAGGGGCAAAGCGCCTGATCCACATGCATGGCGAACTGCGCTCGGCCCTGTGCGCGGCCTGTGGAAAGGCCGTCCCCTGGAGCGCGCCCTTGCCCCCGGAAAGCACGTGCGCCGGCTGCGGCAAGCCCCGGCTTCGCCCTGACATCGTGTTCTTCGGGGAAATGCCCTATGAAATGGATGCCATCGACGAAGCGCTTCGCCGCGCCGACCTTTTCGTGTCGGTCGGGACGTCGGGCGCGGTTTATCCGGCTGCGGGTTTCGTCCAGACCGCACGGCATGTCGGCGCGCATACGCTGGAACTCAATCTGGAGCCTTCCGCGGGCAGCGTCTATTTTGACGAAAGCCGCATGGGACCGGCCAGCCTGTTGGTGCCCGCATTGGTCCGCGAGTTGCTCACCTAATCCGGCGGCACTTCGGCAGGCGCATTGTCGGGCTGGTCGAAATCGGGCTGCTGCGGCTGGACTTCGTCTGGCTGGCCGGCAGGTGTTTCGTCAGGGGCAATCGGCGGCGGCGCTTCGGGCGGCGATTGCGGTTCGATGGTGTCGGGGGGCGGAACCCCGTCTGGTTGCGTTGCCACGTTTGTTTCTCCAGGAAAAAAGGTTTGTTTCAGGTTTACGCACCGGGGCCGAACAGGGTTCCCGCCTTTTCTCGATTGCCCTCTACCCTTGGCGCTTGCCCTTGGACGCGCTTTTCTCTATGCCGCGCCGACCGGCGACCGATGCGGGCGTGGCGAAACTGGTAGACGCGCCAGATTTAGGTTCTGGTATCGCAAGATGTGGGGGTTCGAGTCCCTTCGCCCGCACCAGTGCGCCAGGCCCTTCACATCGCAGGCGCCAACGATATTCAGCTTAGAAAGCGTTTGAGAGAAAAGATGCAGACTGTCGAGACGTTGAACGAAGGCCTGAAGCGCGCCTACACCGTGACCATCACGTCGAAGGACATCGACGCCCGCGTCGATAAGGAAGTGCAGGCGATCGCGCCGCAGGTGCGGATGCCCGGTTTCCGCCCCGGCAAGGTGCCGGCCAATCTGGTCCGCAAGATGCACGGGGAATCGTTGCAGCGCGATGCGCTCAACAGCTCGATTCAGGACAGCATCCAGAAGCTGATCGCCGACAACAAGCTGCGTCCCGCGATGCAGCCGTCCGTCGAACTGGATGAGACGTTCGAATTCGGCAAGGACGCCGAAGTGAAGGTCGAACTGGAAGTGCTGCCCGAAATCGCGGCGCCCAGCACCGACGGGATCAAGCTGGAACGCCTGACCGCCGAAGTCAGCGACGCGCAGGTCGATGAAGCCGCCGGCCGCATCGCGACCCAGCAGGGCGCTCTGGAAGAATATCCGGCCAGCCACAAGGCGAAGGACGGCGACACGCTGACCATCGATTTCCTGGGCAAGATCGACGGCGAGCCTTTTGAAGGGGGTGCGGCCGAAGACATCAAGCTCAAGATCGGTTCCGGCCAGTTCATCCCCGGCTTCGAAGAGCAGCTTTCCGGCGTCAAGAAGGGCGATGAGAAGACCATCGAAATCACCTTCCCCGAAGATTATGGCGCGGAGCATCTGGCGGGCAAGGCCGCGACCTTCGACATCACCGTCAAGGCGATCCTGAACGGCGACAAGCCCAAGCTGGACGACGATTTCGCCAAGTCGCTGGGTCTGGAAGGTCTGGACAAGCTCAAGGAGCTTTTGAAGGGCCAGATCGAGCAGGAACATAATGGCCTGACCCGCACCTATATGAAGCGCAAGCTCCTCGATCAGCTTGCCGCTGCCCATGATTTCGACGTGCCGCCCAGCATGGTGGAAGCCGAATTCAACCAGATATGGGCGCAGCTCCAGCATGAAGCGAGCCATGAGGAAGATCCCGAAGCGGCCCTGAAGGAAATGGAAGCGGAAAAGGACGATTACCGCGCCATCGCCGTGCGCCGCGTCCGTCTGGGCTTGCTCCTCTCCGAAATCGGCCAGGCCAATGGCGTTGTCGTATCCGATCAGGAAATGAACCGCCTCGTCATGCAGGCCGCGCAGCAATATGGTCCGCAGGACCGCGAGCGTTTCGTGCAATATGTCCGTCAGGACCCGATGGCTGCCGCACAGCTTCGCGCGCCCCTCTATGAGGACAAGGTGGTCGACTTCCTCTTTGAAAAGGCCGAAGTCACCGACCGCACGGTCAGCCGCGAGGAACTGGAAGCCGCGATCGAGGCCGACGACAGCGATCTGAAACCGCATGTCCACGGACCGGATTGCGGCCATGACCACGATCACGCCGAAAAGCCCAAGAAGGCCGCGCCCAAGAAGGCCGCTGCTGAAAAGGCCGAGGAAGCGCCTGCTGCCGGGGAAAAGCCCGCCAAGCCGAAGAAGGCGCCCGCCAAGAAGGCTGCTGCGGAAGCCGAACCCGCTCCCGTCGCTGAAAAGAAGGCCCCCACCAAGAAGGCCGCGCCGAAGAAAGCAGCCGCCAAGGCTGAATAAGGCCGCTGATGCCTGACCTGACAAGCGCCCGGCTTCCATGGGAAGCGCGGGCGCTTTTCATTTATGCTGCGCCGTGGCAGAGCAAATCTTAATCTTGTTCGTGCATGGCTGGCCATGAACGGGGCAGGGTATCGAGGATCAGATGAAGGAATTTCCGGCAGTGAACAGCGGGCAGGGGATCGCCACGCCGCGCATCGCGGTCATCCTGCCCTGCTATAATGAAGCGGGAGCCATCGTGCGGACGGTGGAGGATTTCCGCCGTGCGCTCCCCAATGCCGATATCTATGTGTTCGACAACAACAGCACGGACGGCAGCCGCGAACTGGCGGCCGGGGCAGGGGCCATCGTCCGCCGCGTGGCGCAGCAGGGCAAGGGCCATGTCGTGCGCCGCATGTTCGCCGATATCGACGCCGACATTTATGTCATGGCCGATGGCGACGCCACCTATGAAGCCGCTGCCGCCCCCCGGATGGTCGCCGCCATGCTCGCCGACAATCTCGACATGGTGGTCGGCTCCCGCAAGAGCGAGGTGGAGGAAGCCTATCGTCGTGGCCACCGCTTCGGCAACTGGGCGCTCACCAGTCTGCTCAAACAGCTTTTCGGCCGCAGTTTCACGGATATCCTGTCGGGCTACCGCATCTTTTCCCGCCGCTTCGTGAAGAGCTTCCCCGTCCTGTCCGCCGGATTCGAGATCGAGACGGAAATCTCCGTCCATGCCCTCGAACTCGCCATGCCGGTGTCGGAAATCGTGACCGCTTACGGCGCCCGCCCGGAAGGTTCGGAAAGCAAGCTCTCCACCTGGCGTGACGGCTGGCGCATCCTGCGGACCATCATCACCCTCTATCGCATAGAGCGGCCGATTCTTTTTTTCGGCGTGATCGCCGCGTTGCTGGCGCTTGCGGGCCTGATCCTGGCGGAACCCCTCATCGTCACCTATATGCAGACGGGTCTCGTGCCTCGCTTTCCTACGGCTATTCTCGTCACCGGCCTCATGATCCTCGCCACGCTGTCGGCCATGTGCGGCCTTATCCTCGACACGGTGGTGCGCGGGCGCAGGGAGGTGCGGCGGCTCGCCTATCTGGCCTTCCGCGCGCCCTCCGATTACGCGCGCCGCGACTGAACGGGGCGAAGCGCGCACGCGCCCCCTTGAACCATTCCGCTTTTGTGCCGATGTAGGGATCGGGCAAAAGCACCTGACTGAAAGAGCAAAATGACCGATATCATGTCCGATCCCATGGCCGCGCTGGTCCCCATCGTCATCGAACAGTCCAACCGGGGCGAGCGCAGCTTCGACATCTTCTCGCGGCTGCTGCGCGAACGGATCATCTTCGTCACCGGCCAGGTGGAAGACCATATGGCCTCGCTCATCGTGGCCCAGCTCCTGTTCCTCGAATCGGAAAATCCGAAGAAGGACATCTGGATGTACATCAACTCGCCCGGCGGCGTGGTGACGTCCGGCATGGCGATCCACGACACGATGAAATATATCCGCCCGCAGGTCGGCACCGTCTGCATCGGCCAGGCCGCCTCCATGGGCAGCTTTCTGCTCGCGGCGGGCGAACCGGGCAAGCGCATCGCGCTTTCCAATGCGCGCATCATGATCCATCAGCCGTCGGGCGGCGCGCAGGGCATGGCCAGCGATATCGAGATTCAGGCCAAGGAAATCCTGCGCATCCGTCAACGGCTTAACGGCCTTTATGCGGAATATACCGGCCGTCCGCTGGAGGAAATCGAACGGGCGATGGATCGCGACACCTTCCTCGAAGCGGAAGAAGCAAAAGCATTCGGTCTGGTCGACGAAGTGTTCGATCGCCGTCCGGCCATCGCGGAAACTTCCGAGGGTTGATGCTTTGTCTTTACCGCGGCGTACCCATTTTCACCCCTTGTGAAACCGGCGTGCCGCGGTTTAGGATGATCCTTGGACCAATATCCCTCGCCAAAAGCGGCTTTTCGTGGGCGGCAGGGAAGAGAGAATGACGAATGACAAAGCTTACGGGCTCCGATTCTAAAAGCACGCTTTACTGCTCCTTCTGCGGCAAGTCGCAGCATGAGGTGCGTAAGCTGATCGCGGGGCCGACCGTGTTCATCTGCGATGAATGCGTGGAACTGTGCAACGACATCATCCGCGAGGAGACCAAGGGCGGTCTTGTCGGGCGGAAGGATGGCGGCGTGCCGACCCCGCAGGAAATCTGCGATGTGCTCGACGACTATGTGATCGGCCAGAACCGCGCCAAGCGCGTCCTGTCGGTGGCGGTCCACAACCATTACAAGCGCCTCAACCACGGCTCCAGGCCGGGCGAGGTGGAACTGGCCAAGTCCAACATCCTGCTCGTCGGCCCCACCGGCTGCGGCAAGACGCTGCTGGCGCAGACGCTGGCCAAGACCTTCGACGTGCCCTTCACCATGGCCGACGCGACGACTCTCACCGAAGCGGGCTATGTGGGCGAGGATGTGGAAAACATCATCCTCAAGCTGCTCCAGGCGTCCGACTATAATGTGGAAAAGGCGCAGCGCGGCATCGTCTATATCGATGAGATCGACAAGATCAGCCGCAAGGCGGAAAATCCTTCCATCACCCGCGACGTGTCGGGCGAAGGCGTGCAGCAGGCGCTTTTGAAGCTTATGGAAGGCACTACCGCCAGCGTTCCGCCTCAGGGCGGCCGCAAGCATCCGCAGCAGGAGTTTTTGCAGGTCGACACGACCAACATCCTCTTCATCTGCGGCGGCGCTTTTGCGGGCCTCGAAAAGATCATCGGCGACCGTCTGGAAGCCAAGTCCATCGGTTTCGGCGCCCATGTCGCCGCGCCGGAGGAACGCAAGACCGGAGAACTGCTGCGCCAGAGTGAGCCGGAAGATCTGCTGAAATTCGGCCTGATCCCAGAATTTGTCGGCCGTCTGCCTGTCATCGCGACGCTCGAGGATCTCGACGTGACCGCGCTGGTCAAGATTCTGGTTGAGCCCAAGAATGCGCTGGTGAAGCAATATCAGAAGCTGTTCGACATGGAGAATGTGGAACTCAGCTTCACCGAAGATGCGCTGACCGCCATCGCGAAGAAGGCGATTGAGCGGAAGACCGGCGCGCGCGGCTTGCGGTCGATCCTCGAATCGATCCTGCTCGACACCATGTTCGACCTGCCCTCCATGGAAGGCGTGGGCGAAGTGGTTGTCGACAAGGATGTGGTTGCGGGCAGCAAGGAACCGATCCGCGTCTTCAGCGACAAGGAAAAGCGCGCCGAAGACGCCGCCTGACCGCCTCGCTGCGACTGAACGAAAAGGCCCGCCGGGAGTGTTCCGGCGGGCCTTTTCTTATGCTCGTTCCCTGAACCTTCGGTGGGGCCGCAGCGCTATATGGATAAGGCGCGCGTGAGGGCGTAAGGGAGGCAAGTGCCCGCCCTTGTCACTCCCGCCATTGTATGCGCCTTGCGGTCCCATGGGGAGCATGGGGCGATTGCCCGGCTGTTGACCCCTGAACATGGGCTGCTGGCGGGCTATGTGCGAGGCGGGCGGTCGCGGGCGATCCGGCCCGTGCTGCTGCCAGGCAATGCCGTGAAGGCGGAATTCCGGGCGCGGACGGAGGATCAGCTTGCAGGGCTGACGGTGGAGATGGAGCATAGCCGTGCGCCCTTGCTGGCGGAGGCTCTGTCGGCGGCTGCGATTGACTGGGCCTGTGCGCTGACGGCGACCGCCCTGCCGGAGGGGACGCCTTATCCGGCGCTCTATCAGGCGCTGGACGGCGTATTGGGCGCGGTGGAGGCGGCTCCGGCGGCGCGGGGATGGGCGGTGGCGCTCATTCGCTATGAATTGCTGATGCTGGCGGAGTTGGGATTCGGTTTGGACCTGACGCGCTGCGCGGCGACGGGTGGGCCGGAGGATCTGGCCTTCATCAGTCCACGCAGTGCCGCTGCGGTCAGTCGAGCGGGGGCTGTAGGTTATGAGGACAGGCTGCTGCCCTTGCCGCCTTTCCTGATCGAAGGGGGCAGCGGGGAGTGGGCGGAGATATTGGACGGGCTGCGACTGACCGGCTTTTTCCTGGAGCGGTCGGTGCTGACGGAGCGGCGCGCCGATGTGCTGGCCGCGCGGGAAAGGCTGGTCGACAGGCTCAAAAGGGCGGTTGCGTAACCGGCGGCGGCTTCATATGGCGGCGGCGACAAAAAGTTCAGGAGTTGTGCCCATGTTGATCGCCCTGTTCCCCGGAGACGGTATCGGCCCGGAAATCGTCGCGCAGGCAAAGCGCGTGCTGGATGCGCTGGCGATCGAGGGCATGACCTATGAGGAAGGGCTGGTCGGCGGGGCTGCGTACAAGGCCGCCGGGCATCCGCTGCCGCCGGAGACGCTGGAGCTGGCGAAGCGGGCGGATGCGATCCTGTTCGGCGCGGTGGGCGATCCGAGCTGCGACTCGCTGGAGCGGCATTTGCGGCCGGAGCAGGCGATCCTTGGACTTCGCAAGGAATTGGGGCTGTTTTCCAACCTGCGTCCGGCGAAGGTCTTTCCTGAGCTGGCGGGTGAATCCGCGTTGAAACCCGAAGTGGCGGGCGCCATCGACCTGCTGATCGTGCGGGAGACGAATGGCGACGTCTATTTCGGGGAAAAGGGCTTTCGCAAGACGGCCGACGGGCTGCGCGAAGGCTATGACATCATGTCCTATAATGAGGCCGAGGTGCGCCGGATCGCCCATAGCGGGTTCCAGGCGGCGCGGGCGCGGCGGGGCAAGCTGTGCTCGGTGGACAAGGCCAATGTGCTGGAGACGAGCCAGCTCTGGCGCGACGTGGTGATCGAGGTTTCGGCGGACTATCCCGACGTGGCGCTCAGCCACATGTATGTCGACAATGCCGCAATGCAGCTAGTGCGCGATCCGGGTCAGTTCGACGTGATCGTGACCGGCAATCTGTTTGGCGACATTCTTTCGGATCAGGCGAGCATGTGCGTGGGGTCCATCGGGATGCTGGCTTCCGCGACGCTGAACGGCAGCGGGCAGGGGCTGTATGAGCCGATCCACGGCTCCGCGCCGGACATTGCCGGGCAGGGCAAGGCCAATCCGCTGGCGACGGTCCTGTCCGCCGCGATGATGCTGCGCTATTCGCTGGGGCTGAATGCCGAGGCCGACCGGATCGAGGCGGCAGTGGCGAAGGCTCTGGCCGGCGGGGCGCGCAGCCCCGATCTGGGCGGAACGATGAGCACGGTGGAGATGGGCGACGCGGTTCTCGCGGCGCTGGCTTGAGGATAGAGCGATGAAGCGCAAGAGCGGGCAGGACCCGAACATCACGAAGAACTGGAAGCCCGCGACGCTGGCGGTGCGCGGCGGCAGCGCGCGCACGGAATATGGCGAAACGTCCGAAGCCTTGTTCCTGACGAGCGGTTATTGCTACGACCGGGCCGAGGACGCAGCGGCGCGCTTCGCGGGCGAGCAGCAGGGCATGACCTATTCGCGGCTCCAGAACCCGACCGTCGAAATGCTGGAAAAGCGCATCGCCCTGATCGAAGGGGCGGAGGCGTGCCGCGCCACCGCTTCGGGCATGGCGGCGATGACGGCGGCGCTGCTGTGCCAGCTTTCCGCCGGGGACCATGTGGTGGGCGGCAAGGCGCTGTTCGGATCGTGCCGCTGGCTGGTCGATACGTTGCTGCCCAAGTTCGGAATTCAAACGACCACGGTGGACGCCCGCGACAATGCGGCGTGGGAAAAGGCGATCCGGCCCAATACCAAGCTGTTCTTCTTTGAAACGCCTGCGAACCCCACCATGGATGTTGCTGATCTGAAAGGGATTTGTGACATCGCAAAGGCCCATGGCATCGTCACGGTGGTGGACAATGCCTTTGCAACGCCCGCGCTCCAGCGGCCTTTGGAGTTCGGGGCGGACGTGGTGGCCTATAGCGCGACCAAGATGATGGACGGGCAGGGCCGGGTGCTGGCGGGCGCGATCTGCGGCACGGAGGATTTCATCCTCAACACGTTGCTGCCCTTCCACCGCAACACCGGGCCGACGCTCTCCGCGTTCAATGCGTGGGTAGTGCTCAAGGGGCTGGAGACGCTGGACCTGCGCATCCGCAGGCAGAGCGAGAATGCGCTGAAGGTCGCGCGTTTCCTGGAGGGGCGCCTGCCCAAGATACTCTATCCGGGGCTGGAGAGCCATCCGCAGCATGAACTGGCGATGCGGCAGATGGAATTGGCGGGGCCGATCTTCTCGCTCTATACCGGCGGCGGTCGGAAGGAAGCGCATGGGCTGCTCAACGCGCTGGAACTGGTCGACATCAGCAACAATATCGGCGATTCGCGATCGCTGATGACGCATCCGGCCTCCACCACCCATTTCGGCATGGCCGAGGAAGCGCGGCTGGAAGTCGGCATTACCGAGGATATGCTGCGCCTGAATGTGGGCCTGGAAGACCCCGACGACGTGATCGCCGATTTCGATCAGGCCTTGCGCGCGATAGGGCGTTGACGCGGCGGGGGATTAGAGCGCATTCGTGAAACCGTGAACGCACTTTTCCCCTTTCACGCCACGACGCGCGACATCACGGTCCATGTGGCCGTGACCTTCCTGCCCGAACAGTCGGAGCCGGATCGGGGGCGCTGGTTCTGGGCCTATCATATCCGCATCGAAAATGGCGGGGATCAGCCGATCCAGCTCCTGACGCGGCATTGGGTCATCACGGATGGACGCGGCGGACAGCACCGGGTCGATGGCGACGGCGTGGTGGGCGAACAGCCGGTGGTGCAGCCGGGCCGCAGCTATGATTATGTGTCGGGCTGTCCGTTGGGCACGCCGACAGGGTCGATGAAGGGGCATTATCACATGATCGGAGCGGACGGGCACACGTTCGACGCGGCGATCCCCCATTTCGCGCTGATCGCGCCCGCGGTGGCCGAATGAAGCGGACGCATTTGCCGCTCAACGGCCTGCGCGTGCTGGATGCGGCGGCGCGGCATTTGTCCTTCACTCGGGCCGCCGATGAACTGGCGGTGACGCCGGCGGCGGTCGGGCAACAAATCCGCGCGCTGGAGGATATGCTGGGCGTCGTGCTGTTCCGCCGCACGCCCAAGGGGCTGGAACTGACGCAGGAGACGGAGGCAGGGCTGGACGCGCTGCGTGCCGGGTTCCTGGAGTTTGAGGAGGCCGTGCGGGCGATGCAGGCGGGGCAGTCCAGTTCCTCGCTGACGATCGCCGCGCCGCGCGACATCACCGCCAAATGGCTGCAAAAGCGGCTGGCGGCCTATGCCGCGAGCCAGCCCGACCTTAAATTCGCGTTGGTGGCGGCGGATGAGGCGCTGGATTTCACCGAGGCCAATCTGGACCTTGCGCTGCGTCTGGCGGATGGGCCGGGCGAGCATGAGGGCATCCGGCTGGGCGAAGCGACTTTCGTGACGGTGGAAGCGGCCGATGGCGGACCGGATGGGCGGATCGAATGGCCCGGCTGCCCCCATGGCGACAAGCCTGCGTCGATCCGGGTCGCGGACGGTGGCCTCGCGATTGAGGCGGCGGCGAACGGTTTCGGGCGGGCGGTCGTGCCGCTGCTGCTGGCGGAGGCGGATCTTGCCGCTGGACGTGTGCGGCAAGTGGGTGACGCGGATGCTTCGCCGCTCTCCTACTGGCTGATCGCGCCGCTGCCCCAATGGCGGCAGAAGAAGGTCAAGGCGCTGGTTGAAGCGTTGGTTGCGTAAAGCCCGCAAAAAGCCCGGCCGCTTTCGCAGCCGGGCTTTCTGTTTGCGATATTCCAGCGATCAGAGGCTGTAATACATGTCGAATTCGACCGGCGAGGGAGCCATTTCCCAGCGGTAGACTTCGGGCCATTTGAGTTCCAGATAGGCTTCGATCTGATCCTTGGTGAACACGTCGCCCTTTAGCAGGAAGTCGTGGTCGGCGGCCAGCGAGTTGAGAGCCTCACGCAGCGAAGCGCAAACGGTCGGCACCTGGCTCAGTTCTTCGGGCGGCAGGTCGTAGAGGTTCTTGTCCATCGCGGAACCCGGATGAATCTTGTTCTCGATGCCGTCGAGGCCCGCCATCAGCAGCGCGGCGTAGCACAGATAGGGGTTCGCCATCGCATCGGGAAAGCGGAATTCCACGCGCTTCGCTTTGGCGCCCGCGCCGTAGGGGATACGGCAGGAGGCCGAACGGTTGCGCGCCGAATAGGCGAGCAGGACCGGCGCTTCGAAACCCGGCACCAGGCGCTTGTAGCTGTTGGTGGTCGGGTTGGTGAAGGCATTGAGCGCCTTGGCGTGCTTGATGACGCCGCCGATGAAGTAGAGGCACATGTCGGACAGACCGGCATAGCCTTCGCCTGCGAACAGCGGCTTGCCGCCGTCCCAGATCGACATGTGGGTGTGCATCCCCGAACCATTGTCCTGTGCGATCGGCTTGGGCATGAAGGTCGCGGTCTTGCCATAGGCCTGGGCGACCATCTGAACCACATACTTATAGATCTGCATACGGTCGGCGGTTTGGACCAGCGTACCGAAGGTCAGGCCGAGTTCGTGCTGCGCGGCGGCGACTTCATGGTGATGCTTGTCACAGGGCAGGCCCATTTCGAGCATGGTGGTGACCATCTCGGCGCGGATGTCGGTGGCCGGATCGACTGGCGCGACAGGGAAGTAGCCGCCCTTGGCGCGCGGACGGTGGGCAAGGTTGCCGCCCTCATATTCGCGGCCGGTGTTGGTCGGCAGTTCGATATCGTCGATCTTGTAGAAGGACTCGTTATAGTCCGAATTGAAGCGGACATCGTCGAACATGAAGAATTCGGCTTCCGGGCCGACATAGACGGTGTCGCCGAAACCGGCCGACTTGACGAACGCTTCGGCGCGCTTGGCGGTGCTACGCGGGTCGCGGGCATAGAGTTCGCCGGTGTCCGGCTCGACGATGTCGCAGAACAGGATCAGCATCGGGGTCGCGCTGAACGGATCGACATAAACGGCGTCCAGATCGGGCTTGAGGATCATGTCCGACTCGTTGATCGCCTTCCACCCTTCGATCGACGAGCCGTCGAACATCAGGCCTTCGTTCAGCTCGTCCTCGCCCAGCACGGTCGACACCATGGTCAGGTGCTGCCACTTGCCCTTGGGATCGGTGAAGCGCAGATCGACCCATTCGATCTCCTTTTCCTCGATCATCTTGAGGATGTCTTTAGGCGTGTTGGCCATGTGAACTTGCCCTTCTTTCATGATTACCCCCCCGAAGGGGCCGGTTGATGCTTATGTCCGCCGGCCCCCTGAACCGCCGGCGGGAACGTCCTGACAAATCAGATCGCGTCGCTGTCGCGTTCGCCGGTGCGGATGCGGACCGCGCCCTCGATCGAGGAGACGAAGATCTTGCCGTCGCCGATGCGGCCGGTCTGCGCGGCGGAAGAGATCGCTTCCACCACCCGGTCGGCCAATGTGTCGTCCACCACGACTTCCAGCTTCACCTTGGGCAGAAAGTCGACGACATATTCAGCGCCGCGATAGAGTTCGGTGTGACCCTTCTGGCGGCCGAAGCCCTTCGCCTCCGTCACGGTGATGCCGGACACGCCCACTTCGTGCAGCGCTTCCTTCACCTCGTCCAGCTTGAACGGCTTGATGATCGCTTCGATCTTTTTCATCTTAAAAAAATCCCACAGCAGATGCATTCAGCGAAGGGAAAAGCCCTGCGCCCAAACTCCAAGTGACGATCATCATGCCCCCCCTTCAGGCAAGCGCCGCCCCTCTCGGTAATCAATTCCCGTGCCAAATGGCGAATCACCGGAATACGCTTTCGGTGATGCAGCAATCTTTGTCCATATTGCCCGGATTCCGGGCAAATTTCCGCAGCAATGCTTAAATTTTAGGCATAGGGCGGCGCGTCCAGACCCGCGGGGCTTTTCGTGAAGATTTCGCAGCCGGTTTCGGTGATGCCGATGCTATGCTCGAATTGGGCGGAAAGGGTGCGGTCGCGCGTGACGGCGGTCCAGCCGTCGTCGAGCATCCTGACGCCGGGCTTGCCGATGTTGATCATCGGCTCGATGGTGAAGAACATGCCGGGCTTGAGTTCCGGGCCAGTGCCGGGGCGGCCGATATGCACGACTTCCGGGCTGTCGTGGAACACGCGGCCAAGGCCATGGCCGCAGAAATCGCGCACCACGCCATAGCGGTGCTTTTCCGCGTGACGCTGGATCGCATGGCCGATATCGCCCAGGTGATTGCCGGGTTTCGCCTGCTCGATGCCCAGCATCAGGCATTCATAGGTCACTTCGACCAGCCGCCGCGCCTTGATGGGCGCTTCCCCGGCAATATACATGCGGCTGCTGTCGCCATGCCAGCCGTCGACCAGCGGCGTCACGTCGATATTGAGGATGTCGCCCTCGCGCAGCTTTTGATCGCCGGGGATGCCGTGGCAGATCACATTGTTGAGCGATATGCAGCAGCTATGCGTATAGCCGCGATAACCGAGTGTCGCGGGCACGCCGCCGCCGTCCAGCGTCATGCGGCGGACGATGTCGTCCAGCTCTCCGGTCGTGACGCCGGGCACGACATGCGGCGCCAGCGCATCGAGAATCTCGGCCGCCAGCCGTCCGGCCTTTCTCATGCCTTCGAAACCCGCCGCGTCATATAGCTTGATCGCGGCGGAGCGGGAGATCGGCGCGTCCGCCGTCATCGTCATATAATCGGTCATGCCCGCATTATAGGCCGCCGCGCGCGATAATGCGAGGGGGGCGGGAGCTACCGGTGGAATACTGGGCTCTATGCAGCGCGCGCGGCGCAGGCTATGGGCTTGGTCATGGCCGATCCCCAACGCATCTGGACCGCAGCCCTGGTCGTCATCGGCGACGAAATCCTCTCTGGCCGCACGCAGGACAGGAATGTCGCGCAGATCGCCACCTGGCTGAACGTGCAGGGCATCCGCCTTACCGAAGTGCGGGTCGTGGCGGACGACGCGGCGGCCATTGCCGAGGCGGTGAACACGCTGAGGGCGCGCAACGACTATCTGTTCACGACCGGCGGCATTGGGCCGACCCATGACGATATCACCGTGGACGCCATCGCGGGCGCACTGGGCGTGGAGGTGGAGATCAACGCGCAGGCGCGGACGATGCTGGAAGGCTATTATGAGACTCGCGGCGGTCTCACCGATGCGCGGTTGCGGATGGCGCGGGTTCCGGTCGGGGCCTGTCTCATTGAAAATCGCATGTCGGGCGCACCGGGCATCCGGCACGGCAATATCTTCATCATGGCGGGTGTGCCGCACATCACCGCCGGAATGCTCGAGAGCCTGACCGGCAAGCTGGAGGGCGGCTTGCCGCTGCTGTCCGCCACGGTGGGCTGCTGGGTCGCGGAAAGCGAGATCGCGGACCTGCTGGCCGAAGCTGAGCGCGGCCATGAAGGATGCCAGATCGGCAGCTATCCTTTCTTTCGCGACGGGCGCACGGGCGCGAATTTCGTGGTCCGATCGACCGATCAGGCCGTGCTGGACCGCTGCATCGCGGACCTTGGCCTTGCGCTGGAAGCAGGCGGCTGGCCTGTCATAGCAGGCGGAATCTGATCCATAAAATCCGGCTGCGCGGTAAAATGCCGCCCCGGCGCGTCGATATGTGGCGCGGCAGCGGCGGGCTGCGTTGCGCGTGGGCTGCGGCTCGCGTTATGTTGCGTCGCATCAACGGCTGGGCTTGACTGCATCCCGTCGAGGCCGGTCACTGACCGTCTGAAATGCGGAGAGTGAATCTCGATGATTTCGGGGGCGGCTTCTTGCGCCTTGTGGAAACGCATCGACGGTGCGGGAATGCGCGGACAATATTCTGGTGAAGGAGGAACTGCCATGCGGATCGTGATGACCGGGTCTGGCTATGTGGGTTTGGTGTCGGGGGCATGTCTGGCGGATTTCGGCCACGAAATCATCTGCGTGGACAAGGATGAGCGCAAGATCGCGATGCTGCGCGAGGGCGGCGTCCCGATCTATGAGCCGGGACTCAAGGAACTGATCGCGCGCAATGTCGATGCGGGCCGCCTGACCTTCACCACCGATCTGACGGGTTCGGTCGCGCAGGCCGATGTCGTCTTCATCGCCGTCGGTACGCCCGCGCGCCGAGGCGACGGCCATGCCGACCTCACCTATGTCTATGACGCATCGCGGGAGATCGCGGCGTCCCTGAACGGCTTCACCGTCATCGTCACCAAGTCCACCGTCCCGGTCGGCACGGGCGACGAGGTGGAGCGCATCATCCGCGAAACGAATCCGCAGGCTGAGTTCGCCGTCGCCTCCAACCCCGAATTTCTGCGCGAAGGCGCGGCCATTCAGGACTTCAAGCGCCCCGACCGCATCGTCGTCGGGATAGAGGACGAACGCGCCCGCCCGGTGATGGAGGAGGTCTATCGCCCGCTCTACCTCAACCAGTCGCCGATGCTCTTCACCGGCCGCCGCACCAGCGAGCTGATCAAATATGCCGCCAACGCCTTCCTGGCGATGAAGATCACCTACATCAACGAGATTGCCGAACTGTGCGAGCAGGTGGGCGCGGACGTGCAGCAGGTGGCGCGCGGCATCGGCCTCGACAACCGGATCGGGGGCAAGTTTCTCCACGCCGGGCCGGGCTATGGCGGCTCCTGCTTCCCCAAGGACACGCTGGCGCTGGTCAAGACGGCGGAGGATGCGGGCGCGCCCGTCCGCCTCATCGAAACCACCGTCGCCATCAACGAAAGCCGCAAGCGGGCGATGGCGCGCAAGGTGATCGCGATCTGCAACGGCTCCGTGCGGGGCAAGACGGTCGCGGTGCTGGGCCTGACCTTCAAGCCCAATACCGACGACATGCGCGATGCGCCCTCGCTTTCGATCATTCAGGCATTGCAGGACGCGGGCGCGCAGATCCGCGCCTACGATCCCGAAGGCATGGAAGCGGCTAGCGCCATGATGAAGGATGTCGAGTTCGCGGCCAATCCCTATATCGCGGCGGAAGGCGCCGCCGCCGTGGTCCTCGTGACCGAATGGGACGCCCTGCGCGCGCTCGATCTCAAGCGGCTGCGCGGCGTGATGGCGGGCGATGGCCTTATCGACCTGCGGAACATCTATCGCCCGGACGATGCGGAAGCGGCAGGCTTCGTCTATGCCAGCGTGGGCCGGGGCGCGCCACCGCTCGCCGAGCCGCTGGTGGAAGCGGCGGAATAAGGCTCAGTCCGCGCCATAAAGTGTCTGGGAGCCGCCCGCCAAGGCGTGCAGGCGGCCCCAGCACTTCACCCATTGGCCCGCTATATCGACCCGCCGCGCGCCGGGCATCAGCATCCCCGCCAGCCCGGCCGTCCGAAGGCCCAGCAACGCGAGCGACCGCGCAAGCAGCGCAAGCCCGCCTGCCAGCCCCGGCCTTTGCTTGCGCCTTGCCAGCGTTTCCGTGCAGCCGATGCGCCACATGCGCCGCAATACCCATGACAGGCGCGTGCGCTCGGGCGGCACCCATTCGCTGACCCGCGCATGCGGCGCCCAGCCGAACGTCCCGCCCGCCGCGCGCAACCGCATCAGAAAATCCAGATCCTCCCCCCCGCTGCGGTTGAAGCGCATGTCGAACCAGGGCGGCGCGACCCGCTCCAGCGCCCTGCGCGTAAGAAGCAGGTTGTTGCTCGCCCACAGCATGTCCGTGACTCCCTTGGGACGCTCCTCCGGCCGGAAAACCAGCGTCTCGCTCACCCAGCGGGGCGGCGGCGCGCTGAAATGCGGATCGACCGGCCCGCCCACGGCCTCCGCGCCCGTTTCCGCCTGACAGGCGATCAGCGCGTCGAGCCAGCCGGGTTGCGGCCATTCGTCATCGTCGATCATCGCCAGCAGCCGCATCGCCGGATCGGCCATCGCCGTTCCCGTGATGGCGTTCCGCACCGCGCAAAGTCCCGGCTGCTCCACGATCAGGACATGCAGGGGCAGGGGATAGCCCGCCGCCTCCAGCGCCCGCGCCACCGCCGCGCCCTCTTGCTCGCGCGCGTCATTCTCCGCGACCACCGCCACCACATCGCCCCGCCGCACCACATCGCCCATGCGCTCAAGCAGGTGGCGAAGCCGGTCCGGGCGGCGAAAGGTGGGGACGGCGATCCAGATCGGCGCGCTTGGGTTCACCAGGCGGCGGCTCCGATGGCCTTGGCGCGGGCGCGACGGCCGTCATAGAGCCATTTGATCGCCCGATGCCCGCGCACCTCGATCAGATGATAGCTCGCCCAGCAAAGCAGCCATGTCGCCGCGACGGTGCCGATCAGGAACAGCGCGTCCACGCCCGTCACGCCATGCCGCTGGGCCACCGTCAACGCCCGCGCCCCGATGTCGCGCACGAGCGGATGCCACAAATAAATGGAATAGCTGATAAGGCCGAGGTGAAAACTCAACCGATTGGCCAGCAGCGCCCGCGCCGCCGCCCCGTCATAATAGCAGCACAGCACCAACGCGGGCATCAGGCAGACCACCAGCAGGTCTTGCTTCCCCGGCAGCGACAACGCCACGGCAATCGCCGCGCAGACCAGCGCAAACGCTCCCGGCCTGTCGAACGCCGCCCGCGCCCAGCGCATCCGCGCGCAGCGATAGGCGATCACCCCCAGAGCAAAGCCGCCAAGGCAGCGCAGCAGCGTCAACACGCTGTCCGACGCCAGCACGTCCATGGGACCGCTCGCCCCCAGGCCGGAGCGCGACACCAGCCACAGCAGCGCCACCACCGCCAGCCCCTGCACCCACACCCATCGCGAAAAGGCCACCGCCGCGATCAGCGGATAGAGCAGATAGGCCGCAACCTCCGTGCTCACCGACCAGCTATTCCCGGCAATCGGCTCCGTCCCCCAACCCCAGCTTTGCACCATCAGCAGGTTGCTGAGGATATTGACGGGAGTAAGGGGAATGCTCTGGCTACCCGATATGTTGATCAGGATGCGGGCGATGCACACCACAGTCACCACCAGATGCAGCGGCCACACCCGCGCCGCCCGGTTGACGAGGAAGTCGCCATAAGCGGGCAGGCTCCAATGCCGCCCTACCTTCTCATAATAGCCGACCGATATGACGAAGCCCGACAGGATGAAGAACAGGTCCACCGCCAGATAGGCGCGCGCAAAAAGCGGCATCGCAAAGCCCGCGAAAGCCGCCTGCTGCGGAACATGATAGAGCAGCACCGCCACCGCCGCGATTCCGCGCAGCCCGGTGAGGGAGGCGACCCTCACGCCCCGCGCTCCCGCATGGGCGGCGCGGTGTTGAAGGCGTCGGCGATGGCGCTCCACAACGGCTTGCGCTTGCCCGCCGCGTCCAGAGGCAGGCCGCGCGACAATTGTCCGTCCGGCCACTTATAGTCGGGATAGTTGGAGAGCCAGGAATAGCGGTCCGAAAGCCCCCAGCATACCACGCCCCGCGTCGCCGGATTGTCCAGCGCCACGTCGAGGAAAGCCTTGGCAACCGCCGCCAGCTCCCGGTCGCGCTTGTCGGGATCGGGCGGCCCGCCCCGGTCGGCCAGGTCGAACTCGGTGACGGATATGTCGAGGCCATAGCCGGTGATCTTGTCGAGGAAATCGGCAAAGACCTTCTGGCTGAACCCTTCCTTATAGGGTTTGAGGTGCCCCTGTATGCCCACCGCGTCCACCGGCACGCCCCGCGCCATCAGCCGGTCGAGCAGTTTGAGGAAAGCCGTGCGCCGCCGTTCGCAGCGGGGCGAATCGTGCTCCAACCCGAAATCGGTCAGGAACAGCGACGCCTTGGGATCAACCTCCCGCGCCGTGTGGAATGCCGTGTCGATATAGCCTTCGCCCATGGTGCGAAGCCACATGCTGTCCGCCCGCATCCCGTCCGGTCGGCCGTCATTGGGCTCTATCGCTTCATTCACCACGTCCCATTCGGTGATCCAACCGGCATAGCGGCGCATCGCGGTGCGGATATAGTCCGTCATCAGCTTTTCGCGCTGCCCCGGTTTCGCCGCGTGCAGCGCAGGTTCCAGCCAGTCGGGATTGGCCGCATACCAGACCAGCGGATGCCCGCGCCCGGCAATGTCATGCTTGCGGGCAAAGGCCATGATCGCATCCGTGCCGCTGAAATCATAGCGGCCCTGCTTGCGCTCGGTCGTGCCGCGCTTCAGCTCATATTCCTGCACCACGATGTCGCATTCGCGGGCGACGGCGGCGGTGAAGTCGGGGTCTTCGCGCAATTGCCGGGATTTGACCGCGCAGCCGAAATAGCGCCCCGTCCGACGCGCCAGCGCGGCAAGGCCGGGGGAGGGCGGGATCGCCGCGCGCGCGGGGGCGGAAGGCAAGGCCCCCAGCGCCAGCGCGCCCATGACGAAATCCCGCCGTCTCATATCTTGGGCCTTCCCACGACCATGTGGGACAGGTCGATCCAGCGGTCCGTCAACCTGCGATAGACCGGATCGGGCAGCACGATCTGCATGAATACCGTGGCGGCGAGGCGCGGGCCGAAAGCGCCCCGGCACACCGCTTCCAGATAATAGCGCATCGCCCGCGCCCGGCTGGTCGGCCATATGCTTTTCGCGGCGTGCCAGCCCATATAGGCGGCAAAGGCGCGGGGCGAGATATGGGGCCGCAGGTCGCGCAGCCATGTCAGGCTGCCCACATTGCCGCGCACATGGGACAGGCGCTGGTCGGTCTTGCTGTCGGCCCAGATCGTGCCGGGCCGCTCCGTCATCACGAAACGCGCGCCCGCCAGCGACAGCCGCACCGCGAAATCGGTATCGTCGCCAAAGCGCACATCCTCGCGATAGCGCACCTTTTCGGCGAGTGGGCGGCTCAGCGCCATGCTGCTCGTCTGGATGAAGCCCCGATCGCACATCAGATAGCCGTCGATCGTCTCGCCATCGGCGATGGCGCGCGGCGGCTTCAGGAAATTGCGCCCGCCGCCCCGGTCGGCCAGCACCTGACCATAGGCCACGACATTGTCGTCCTGCTGCACCAGCGGCAGCAGATCGGCCAGATGATAGGGCAGAAAGCGGTCGTCGCAGTCGAGAAAGGCGATATAGCGGCCGCGTGCCTCGTCTATCCCCCGGTTGCGCGCCGCCGCCGCGCCCTGATTGTCCTGCACGATGACGCGCAGGCGCGGATCGCTCACGGCGGCCAGCGCCGCCTGCGTGTCGTCGGTCGATCCGTCCACCACGACGATGACCTCGATCATCATGACGGTCTGTTCCAGCGCCGACATGACCGCGCCGATAATCGCATCGGCCCGCTGATAGGTCGGGATCACGACCGAAAAGATCGGACGTGCGGCAGCCTCCTTCAATGCCGCGGGGGAATGCCATGTACTCATCACGACTTGGCGCCATGGCGAAGCGGCTCGGCCTTGCCGAAGCGCAGGACGAAGCCGTTGACGAGCGACCGGTACAGCGGCTTGGGAAGGTAGGACCGCAATATCTGCCGCGCGATGATCTTCGGCGGCACCCCGCCCGCGACGAAGCCTACGATCAGGTCGCGGATCGCCATGACGGGGCGGATCGGGGCCATGTGATAGGCCAGCACCGTCGCGCGATAGCCGCGCCGTGCCCGCCCGGTCAGCATATGGCCGCACCGCTCCAGCCAGTCGAGCGACGTTTCATAGCCCTTCACATAGGATGTCCGCCCGGCCTCCGTCGCGTCGAGCCAGATGGTGAGCGGCTGCTCGATCATGCGGAACCGCGCGCCCGCGCCCTGCAACCGCACGCAGAAATCCAGGTCCTGCCCTTTCTTGAGCGCCGGGTCGAACAGCACGTCCTGCGCCAGCGGGGTGGACACCACCATGGTCGATGTCTGCATGAACTGGTTGGCGCAGAACAGATATTCGCCCACATCCTCATCCTCGCGGATGCCCCGGTCGGGCCTGATCCAGTAGCGGTCGACGCCCCGGTCCACCTTCATCCGCGAATACAGCACGGTGAGGCCATCGTCCCCGTCCAGGGCCTTGGCCATGGTGGAAAGCTTGCCCGGCAGGAACAGGTCGTCGGAATCGAGGAAGGCGATATACCGTCCTTCCGCCGCCATGATCCCGGCATTGCGCGCCGCGCCGCCGCCCGCATTGTCCTGCCGGATGTAGCGGATGCGGGGATCGCCTATCGCTTCGATCACCGGCTGGGGATCGTCGCGCGATCCGTCGTCGACCACGACGATCTCATAATCCGTCCAGTCCTGCGACAGCACCGAACGGATCGTCTCGCCCACCTGCGCGGCGCGATTGTAGAGGGGAATGACAACAGAGAAAAAGGGCGTGGTCATGCGCCGTGCACTTTCCGATATTCCTCATAATGGATGCCCGTCAGGCCCGCGATCTTGCCGGCGGCGCGATAAAGCTTGCCCAGCCGCTCGACCCGCTTGCCACGGTCCAGCGTCGCGACCGCGCCCAGCCCGCCGACGATGAAGCCCCCGACGATGCGCGGCGCTTCGCTGGCGACGGCGCGCAGCGGGCCGCGCTGTGTCCGCAGCACGATCATGTCGGTCATGCCCACGCGATAGCCGCGCATCAGCAGCCATTTGGCGGTGACGCGGCTCGCCGGGATCAGCTCCGTGACGACCGCCTCCTCCGACCAGGCGAAGCGGTGGCCCGCGCGCTTCATCGCGGTGAAAAGCTGCTTGTCCGACCCGCCGGTCAGGGCCATCCGCTCATCGAACGGTCGTGGCCCCATGGCCCGAAGCGCCCGCGCGGCGATCAGCACATTGGCCGTGCTGTCGATCAGGTCGACCGGCCCCGACGCGCCCCGGCTCTTGGGCTGGAGCAGGGGGTGGCGCGCCGCCCAGCCATCGACCTCCCTGTCCATCTCGCGCAGCACCGCGCCGCCCACGACATCGGCCCGCCACTTCTCCGCCGCCTCGACCAGCGCGTCGATCCAGCGGGAGGAGGCCGCCTCGTCATCGTCCAGCATCGCGACATGGGTGACGCCCTCGCGCGCCAAAGCCGCTTCGGTGAGCGCGTTGCGGACATGCGGGATGCCCCGCTGCCTGACGGGCATCCCCATGATCGGCCAGCGATAGCCGGCCTTCGCGATGCGGTCGAGCGCGACCAGCCCTTCCTGCCGCTCGGTATCATTGTCTCCGACCACGACCTCCACCTCATGCCGCGTGTCGAGCGCCGCGATGGACTCCAGCGTCCGCATCAGGCCCTGTGGCCGGTTGCAGGTGGCGATGCATATGATGACCTTAGCCATGGGCAGGCTCCTGCGGTTGGGGGGATTGGAGGAAACGGCGGTTCCACACGCGCCGGGGCCGCGCCTTGTAGGTCGCGTGGGCGGTCGCGATTGCTGCAAGGAAGATCACCCAGACCTGCCGGTCCTTGTCGAAAAAGGATGTTTCCAGCAGGTTCTGATACAGCACGAACACCCAGATCGCGAAGGCGGGCACCATCAGCTTCTGGTTCTCCCGCGTCGTGCCGGTCAGGAACCACCAGGCGGGCAGGGCGACGAAGGACAGGAGCAGCATGACGAGGCCCAGCGGTCCCGTCGTCACCCATATTTCCAGATAGCCGTTATGCGAATGGGCCGTGCGGAGCTGGAACACCTGATTGATGTAATCGCGCGATGGCGAAAGATCGCCCACCTGCCAGAAGCCCCCGAAACCCGCGCCCAGGAACGGATGATCCTCCAGATAGGCGAGCGGCACATGCCAGATCGAAACCCGCCCGGTGAAGGATGTGGGATCGGCGAAGATCCGCTCCACCACCGGCTGATAGGCGACGTAGAGCCACAGCACTCCCACCATTCCGAGCGCCAGCATCAGCAGCAGGACCGCCCGCTTCTGCGTGGAATCGCTCAGCGCGCGATAAATGGCGCAGACCATCAGAATGGCGAAGGACAGGGCCAGCGACGTCTTGCTCTTGGTCCCCACCACAAAGACGAAGGCCATCAGGGACCACAGCGCATAAATCCACTTCTTCGTGTCGATCCACGCATTGACCGTCACCATGAAGCACAGCGCCATCACCGCGCCCGCGATATTCTTGTGAAAGAAGAAACCGCGCCACGCGCCGACCAGCGCCCGGTCGTTCTCGCTGGGCGGATGCACCGCCGCCGGGATGATCGGCAGCGACATCCAGCAGATGATGAGCGACAGGATCAGCGCCGACCGCAAGGATTGCATCAACCGCTCCGGCCCGATCATGGAAAGGGTGCAGAAGGTGATGTAGATCACGATGATCTGCTGCATCACGCGCTTGAACGACACGAACGGGTCGACGCCCCATGTGCATGTGACGCAGAACCAGGCCAGCATGATGACCACCGGCCAATAGCTGAACTTGTATCGCGGCGGATGCTTGCGGATGATCTGCACGCCCGTCAGCAGCAGGGCGAAACCGATGAACAGCGCCTGCTTGAACAGGTCGCCGCCGTCATTGTTCGCCGCCAGCTCCACCAGTTCCTCCTGCGTGCGCTCCGCGAAGGGGCGCTGGCCGATAAAGACCATCATCAGGAAAACGAAGTAGAAAATCTGCGCGGTGAGGATCAGGCGCTGGGATTCCCGCGGTTGGGACGCCTTGACCTCCAGCGGGGCGCTGCGCTGCCATGCAAGCGATGCCATGGCTTTAGCCCTCCGCCCTTTGCTGGCGCCGCCAGTGATGGTCCAGCCGCCCAATGCCAAGCATCATGACGAGCTGGGACAGCACCACGCCCGCGATGGACAGGACCGGCGCGACCGTCAGCGTCAGCGCGGTCACGGCGACAAGGCCGACGACGCAGCTTCTCATGCTCTGCGCGGCGAGCGGACGGAACGCCTTGCGCGCCTGCGTCAGCACGCTCATCGGCGTCTGGAGGCACTGGACCAGCGACAGCAGCGCGCACAGCATCACGGCGGTGACGACAAGGCTATGGTCCAGCGTCGGCTTCAGGATCAGCCCCGGAAAGCCATAGAGCACGATCGCCGCCAGCACGCAGGTCGCCAGCCATAGCATCACCAGCGCGCCCATGAAGATGCGTTCCGACTGGATCGCCGCCCGGCCGTCGCCTCTGGCGATGGCGCGGGTCATGCGGGGGCGCTCCAATTGGGTAAGGGCGGTGATGCATACATTGACCGGGCGGAAGAACAGCATCCCCACGGCAATCGGGGCGAAGGCCGCCGGTCCCGCCAGCAACGTCACCGCATAGCTATGCGCGTTGGACGTGGCTTCCGTCGACAGAACGCCCACCAGCGTCCATGCGGATTGTTCCTTCCAGACCGTGCGATATTGGCGCAGCGCGCGCGCAGGCTTCATCGCGACATGGCGGCGCAGATAGGCCGTGCCGAAACACAGCATCCCCACCAGCCCGGCGAGCAGGATGATCGCGCCGATCCCGGCCAGGTCGGCGCCCGTGCGCGACGCGACCAGCAGGCCGATCAGGATCGTCGCGGCATAGGCGAAATCCGACCGCGCCGCCCGCATCGGCGCATGATGGGCATAGGCGTTGGACCGCCCGAACCAGCGCACCAGCGACAGCGTGCCCGCAATCCCGAACACCAATGCGGCGGCGGGGGACGCCATGATCCAGGCGATGACCGCGCAGGTCAGCCCCTGGCTCAGGCACAGCAGCAGGTTGACCGGAAAGAAGAAGTCATGCGCGCCTGCCGCGACTTCCTCCTCCTGATTGACGGCGATGGTATAGGGCGTGGACACCAGCGCGTTGGACAGGCTGTATCCGAACTGGATGATGACCAGCAGGAACGCCAGCACGCCGATGCCGCTGGCGCCCAGATGATGGATCGAGAAAAGCTGGACCAGCAAATGGCTGACCGACACTACGGCCGACGAGAGGCTGGCAAGGCCGAAGCGCCCGAAAATGCCGCCGATCTTCTGGATACGGCCTGCCGCCGGGGGGCTTTCCGCCGCCTGCGCTTCAGCCATGGCGATGCTTCCAGATCAGCCAGAGCGCATGGGGATTGGTGGTGAGGTAGCGCCATGCAAGCTGCCGTGGCCGTGTCGCCATGCGGTGCAGCCATTCCAGCCCCGCCTCCTGCATCCACATCGGCGCGCGCGGATAATCGCCCGTCACATAATTGAACAGCCCGCCGCAGGTGACGATCCACCCGGCTTTGATCCGGTCGCGGTTACGCACGCAAAATGCCTGCTCGCGTGGTTTGCCGGTGCCGACCCACAGCACATCGGGCGCGGCGGCGTTGATCGCGTCGATCACCGCATCCTCTTCGTCACGCGTCCAAAAGCCATTCCGGCGGCCTGCGACGTTCAGCCCCGGCGCGATCTCGACGATCCGGCGCGCGCATTGGGCGTTCACCGTCTCTTCGCCGCCCAGCAGATAATAGCTGACGCCTGCCGCCGCCGCGTCCTTCAGGCTGTCCATGAACATGTCGGTCGTGCTGGAACGGTTTGCGATGACCGGCCCGCCCAGCCAGCGGGACGCCGCGACGATGATCTGCCCGTCCGCATGGATCAGGTCCGCCTGCGCCAGATCGGCGCGAAAGGCCGGATCGCTTGCGTTCATGGACAGTCCCTGCCCGTTGCAGTCGAATATCAGCGCGGCGCGTTCGTTCAGCGACCGGCGGAGCGGCGCGTCCTCCAGCATCTTGCGGATCAGCGCCTGGAGCGACAGCGTCGACACCGGCACGCCGCCCACGCGGGCGATGGGTGCGCCGCCGCCATGCTCGCTGCTTCCGGGCCGCGCGGGTTGCGGGCGGGGGAGGGCCTGCTGCGCGCTCATGCAATCACGGTCCCGGCGATGGGCACCTTGTGGCGGTCCAGATCGTCGATGATGCGCCGCATGTCGGCAATGGCCGTGTCGCCCCGCCGTACCGCCAGCGTCACCGCGTCGAAGCCCGCGAGGATCGAACCGAAGGGCGTCTGATCGCCCCGCCGCTCGGCAAGGTAGAACAGCATCCCCATCTCGCCCAAACCCCAACCGTCCGCCGTTTCGGCCAGCGGCCCGCGCGTCAGCAGGCCCGCCGCGCTGCCCGAAGGCCGGCCCGCCGTCATCAGCCACAGCCTTTCGATCGCCGTTTGCGCGGCGGGCAGCAGCGTGGCGCTGCCCATCAGCTGCTCCGCCAGCCCCGCCTTGTTGGCGATGCGGAACAGCCGGTCGAGCGAGGGGTGGGCCATGTCCACATCGACCGCCATGGTCGGGCCGTCCATCTGCGCCATCACGACCGCCAGATTGGCCGCCAGGATCGCCGCTTCATCGCCCGTGTCGATCGACAGGATCGCCATGCGCGGCGCGCCCGCGTCGCTGCTGCCCGCCGTGGCGCGCATCTTGGCGCGGATCGCCCGCACCTTCGCCGCATAGGGATCGGCCGGGTCGAACGCCGTGACGACCAGCGGGTCGATCCGCTCGTCCCCCGTCAGCAGCAGCGGAAATCCGCCGCCCATCGCGCCTAGCAGTCCCGCCATGTCCGCGTCGAACAGCTTGAGGTCGACCGCCGCTTCCGCAAAGCTCAGGTCCGACGCCCGGGCATGGGCGTCCACCCTCGCGGCTTCCGCATCGGTCAGCAGGCCGTGCTGCACCGCCAGCCGCGCCGGGTCCTGCGCGTCGCGGGCGCGCGGCTTGAGGGCGGCCGAAGCGCTGGGCGTCGTCAGGCCCGGATGAACATTTGCCGTGGAACGCAGTCTCATGCCGCCTCCTGCTGCTTGTGGAACCAGTGCGTCCGCGCCGGAACGGGGCGCAGTTCGGTGATGACATCGACGTCCGTCGCCCGCGCCACGCCCGAAGCGGAACGCACGCGCGGCGTCACGATCTCGCCCAGGATCACGAAGGCGACCCCGCCGACCAGCCCCAGTGCGATGCCGCCCACCAGCCACAGCAGGATATTGGGCTTGGCCGGCAGCAGCGGCACGGTCGCTTCGTCCAGCAGGCTGGCGTTGGGCTGTGAGATCTGGCTCTTCAGCTCCGCCTCGTTGAACCGCTGGCGCACCGTGTCATAGGTCTGCCGCGCCGCGTCCACGTCACGCTGGAGCACCATCAGTTGATCCTGCACGTCGGACATGCGGATCATGCGATCCTCCTGCTCGGACATGCTGGAGCGCAGCGTCCCTTCGCGCCGCCCGGCCGCCACGCTGTTGGCGTTGACCGCCGCCGACTGGCTGCCGCGCGCCGACGCCAGCTTGGACTGCAATTCCCGCAGCCGCGCATTCGCGGCCACCATGCCGGGGTGATTGGGGCCAAGCGTCTTGGCGAGTTCGGACACCTGCCCGGCCTGCGTCGCGACCTGTTCCTGAAGGTTCTGGACGATCAGCGACCCTTCGATGTCGGACACCGACCCCGCGCCCGTCTTGGACCGCGCGGCGGCGGCTTCCGCCTGCGCCTGCGTCAACTGATAGGACATGTTCTTGAGCTTCTCGGCCTCAAGGTCCATGCGGTTGATGCCGATGATGTCGTGCGCGCGCTGGAAATCGGACAGCCGCTTTTGCGCCAGTTCATAGCGGCGTCGCACATCGGCGGTCTGTTCGTTGAACCATTTCGCCGATCCGCGCGCGGGGGACGCCCGCAATTCCACCTGCTCGCGCATGTAGATTTTCGCGGCAAGGTTCGCGACCTTCGCCGCGACTTCGGGATCGGGGTCGAGGAACTGGAGCTGCATCACATTGCTCTGCCGCCCCGTGGTGATGATGAGGCCCGCGCGCACCCGCGCCGCCGCAGCCTGTATCCGCTGGGCGGCAGGCAACTCGGCGGGCAGCGCATCGACGAAGCCGGCTTCCTTCGCGACGGCATTGACGACCTTCGCGCTGCGGATGATGTCGGTCTGCGTGCCCACGATGCTTTCGGTGTCGACCCGCACCTGATTATTGCCGTCCTCGGTCGGATCGGTCTGCGACAGGTCGAGCATCAGCGATGACGTGCCCATATATTGGCGCGGCTGAAGGAACGCCGCGATGGCGATCATCAGGAATAATATGCCGCCCACCAGAGCGGCCGAACGCCAGCGCGCCCTGAGCGCGCTCAGCAGATCGATCGGATTGAGGATCATAGCCCATCCACTCCTTTCAGCATGGCGCGCATCTCTTCGGTGCGGCTGGGTGCGGCCGCGCCGTTCCCGGGCCGCTTCGCCATCAGCAGCAGGAATTGCGGCGCCAGCGTGTCTTCGAACATCCACAATTCCCCGGCCGATGTCGGCACCAGCGCCGGGGCCAGCCGCGCCAGCGCATCGGCCGCTTCGCCATGCAGCCGGTCGGAAGCCCCGAACAGTTCCGCCCCGGCCTCCACCAGCCGCTCCTGCGAGATCGCATAGATTTGCGAAGCCACCACGCCCGCCAGCGCGATCATGCGGCGGTTATGCGGCGCGTCGCGCAGTGCGCGAGCCAGATGGGCGTGCGCCACCGCGCTCATTTCCGCCCAGTCCTCCAGCGCGACGGCCAGGCCCGCTTCCACATCGGCGGGGGTGATGCGGGTGCGCCCCGCCGCTTCGGGGATCAACGCCGCCTGCATCCCGAACAACCGCGCATGATAGGGCGACCCCATCGCCGCGTTCGCCAGCATGTCCAGCGCCTCAAGGTCCATGGTCAGGCTCGCCCGCTCCGAACAGCTCAGCAGCAGCCGGGCCAGGTCGGGGGTGGGAATGGGGCTGACCCGCTGCGGCGCGATATGCCGCCGCAGCGAAGGGTGCGCCGCGATCAGGCCGTCAATGTCGCCCGCAATGCCGACCAGCACCAGTTGCACCGGCGAATGAAGGTCGGTCAGCAGCTTCATCAGCGCGGCCACATCCTGCCGCGCGGTTTCGGAATGCACCCGGTCATATTCGTCGATGATGAGGATGGAGCGTTGCCGCACATCCTCCACCAGCACGCTGGCGAGGCGCGGCACGTCGAACGGGCCGGACAGCAGCGCCTTCGCCTTTTCCTTGCCCGCCGCGCTCATCGGCAATTCGGGCAGGAAGGATCGGAACAGCGCCTCGAAATCCGTTTCCCCATTCGCCGACCCGTAAAGCGCGACGCAGCCCGCTTCGTCCGCCAGATCGCCGAATACGCGCGCGAGCGAGGTCTTGCCCGATCCCCGCGTGCCGAAGATGACGGCGTGCTTGCGCTGGACGACGATGGCTTCGACCAGCTTTTCCAGCTCCGCATTGCGCCCGGTCAGGCCGTGGCGGTCCGTCACCGGCATGGCCGTGTTGAAGGCGGCATAGATGGAATCCCGTCGCAGGCTGATCGGCTTGATGGGTTGCGCCATCGCGCCCATGGAAAGCGGGCGCGGCCCGTCCGCCTCCGGCCCGTTCCCGGAAGACCGGCCGAAGCCGGGCGGAGCCAGTTCCTCCAGCAGCAAGGGGGCGGCGGAGATTGGCGGGGACGCGGGGATGACCCGCTGACCGCCTTTGTCCACCCCGGCCAGCTTGCGCGGCAAGGCTTTCAACCAGTCCAGCGCCCCGCCCTGGGAACGCTGCGGCTGCGTGAAATCATGGTCGATCGCCGTCAAAACAGCTTCTCCCTGATGATGAGGACGTCTTCGGGTTTCACCGGGTCGTCGAGATTGGCCTCGACCTCCTTGCCGTCGCGCTTGACCTTGATGCGCTTGGTCGAACCGGCCAGCGTCGGCCCTCCGGCCAGCGCCAGCGCCTGCCGGAATGTCTGGCCCGGCGCGTAGGAGAAGGCGCCCGGCTGCTGCACCTGGCCATAGACATAGACCTTCTCGGCCGGCGGCACGAACAGGATATCGCCCGGTTGCAGCGTGCGGCCCGCGCCCGCGCTCATGTCGGCCAGCGATATGCGGACCGGCCCGCTGCCGTCCGCCGGGGTCAGGATGACCGCGTTCGCCCCCGATGTGGTCGAACCGCCCGCCTTCGCCAGCATGGACGCGACCGAATAATTGCGGTCGAGCGGATAGTTACCCGCCTGCGGCACATTGCCCAGCACAGTGACGAAGCGGCTCACATATTGGCTGACCTCCACGCTTACCGACGGATTGGTGAGGAAACCGCCGCTGGCATAGGCCGATGCTATGGCCTGTCCCAGTTCCGATGTCGTCTTGCCCTGCGCCGCGACCGGGCCGATCAGGGCGAGCGTCAACGATCCGTCCGCCTTGATCCGGCTGGTGGTCGACAGGTCGGGCTGGCCGAAGATCGAGATCTTCACCTCATCGTCCGCGCCCAGCCGGTATCCGGCATTGGCGGGCGAGGGGGAAGGGGCCACCGCCTGGGCAGGCGCGGCCGGTCCGGTCTGGGCCGTCGCCACGGCGGGTGCCGCCGCCGTCAGCAGGATGGTAAGAGACCGGAGGAGTGTTCCTGTTTTCACAGCTATCGCTCCCATATTCATGGCTAGAATCGCAGAAGGGCGGATAACGTCACTTGCGTGCCGCTATAGTTTGACGAACTTGTGTCGGTGCGCCGCCTGTAATGCTGCGCGTCGAGCGCCAGATCGGCCCTGTCGGTCAGCTTGCGCTTGACCGTCGCGCCGAAACGGCGATTTTTGTCGGCGGTGATGTTGAACGGGCGCAACGCCGCATCCTGGCGGAACTTGCGTCTTTCCCAATCGGCATAAAGGCCGATGGAGGTCAGTTCGCTCAGCGCATAATAGCCTTCGACCCGGTAGTTCGACCGGATCGCGAAGCCACTGGCGATCAGGCTGTCGTTCACGATGTCGCGCTTGGTCGAAACCGCCAGTTTCAGGCGGGGAACGAAGGCGCTGGTCAGCTTCACGTCCCATCCCAGGCCATCATAATCGCCCACGACATCGGACCCGCCCTTCACGTCCAGCCAGGCGACCTGCGCGTCGATCTGGGTCAGCGGCGACACCGACCGCTGGAACCGCAGCGCATAGGCGTCGATGCGGTTGGTGATGCCCAGATTGTCGCGGTCGCTGGACGTATGTTCATAAGTGGCCGTGATCGTGCCCAGGCTGGGTTTGTTATAGCCCACGCCTGCATAGAAGCTGTCGCTGGTCTGGTCGGCATAATCGAACCGGTCGGCGTTGCGCGTCATGGCATGTTCATAGCCCGCGACCGGGAACAGGCCGGGCCGTTCGCATGACAGATCCGCCCCTAGCGTCGTGAAGCGTTGCAGATTTTCCGTATTCTGGTTGATGTCGCCATAATCGGCGCGCTGCTGGCGGTAGGCGGCGCTGGGCGTCAGCACGCAGGTCGCGCCGAAACGGATATTCGCCCTTGCCTCGCCGTCCAGGCGCAGCTTGCTTCGCTCATTGTGCGACACGAACCAGTCGTAACCGGCCTTGGCGCGCACCAGCACGTCATGGCGGCCGACGGGATGGGCATAGGTCAGTTGGACGGACGGCGTGACGATGATGTCGTCGGTCGGCTTTTCGACCCGGTCGTCGACCCTGAAGACATTGTCGTCATACAGCAGGTCAAGGCTGGTTTCGATCTGAAGTCCCAGCTTGTCCGGTTTCTCGCTATTGCCGTTGTCGTTTCCCTGGGCACGCGCCGACAGCGGTGCGCCCGCCATCATGACGCTGCCCAGCGCCACCGCGATGGCGGCGCGCTGCCAGTTGGTTTCATTTATTGCGGGCGCACAGGGGCGCTCCTGCAAATGCAGGCGGTTGGTTATTTTCAAATGCTATGACCCTTATTGCATTGCAGCAACGAAGGTCATGCTAGTCCGATTTCAGGGGAAATATAGGGGCTGCGATGCGGCTGGTCGCAGCAAAGCAACGGCTCGCTTCATGGCCCGTGCGGCCCCTTCGGCGGGGCTGCGCGCCGTTCATCTGACAGCAAGGAAAGAGGCGTCGTCAGCCCCGGAACAGGAAATAGGAAATGGCCGCCAAAGCGCCCACGAAAGCCGCGATTCCCGCCCATCGCGACAAGAGCTGGATCGACTGCTCCGCCCTGTCGGCAAAGGCCGGCGCCGCCAAAGCCTTTCCCATCGGCCGATAGTTAAAACCCGAACTCTTCGATAACTCATTGGCTATTTTGATCTGAACCGCTTCGTCACTCACCGCCTGATCCTCGCGCTTGTCCCGCGCAGGCTTATCGGCTCTCTTGGTTCACAAATGGTTGATCCCGGCGCTCGGTTCGCCGCAAACCGGCGGGAGAATGACTCCCGCCTCCCGCTCAATAGGCGTTGCGATGGATCAGCACGTTCGCGGTGCCGATCAGGATCGCGATGTCCCGCATCAGGCTCCAGCCGTGCAGATATTCCAGGTCCGCCTCCACCCGGTTCAATATGTCGCGCCGCGTTTCCGTCGCCCCCCGGAAACCGCGCACCTGCGCGAGGCCGGTGATGCCGGGCTTCAATGCGTGCCGGTGCCAATATTGCCGGTCGACCTGCCAGAAAAGCTGCTGTTCCGCCGTCGAGCCAAGCGCATGGGGACGCGGCCCGACGAGGCTCATCTCGCCTAGCAGCACGTTGATGAGCTGCGGCAGTTCGTCGATGCTGGTCCTGCGGATGAAACGCCCGACCCGCGTGATGCGATCGTCGTCGCGCCGCGTAGAAGCCGCGCCCGCCGCATCGCACTGCTCGACCTTCATGCTGCGGAACTTGAGAATATGGAACAGACGGTTGCCCCGGCCGATCCGCTCCTGCCGGAAGAAGACCGGTCCCGGCGAATCCAGCTTGATGGCGACGGCTATGGCGATCATCAGGGGCATGAGGGCGATCAGGACCGGCACGGTGAGCGCGATGTCCAGAAGCCTCTTCTTCGCCCGGTTGGCAAGGTTCAGCGGTCCTCGAGCGACAACCAGCGTCGTGACGCCGCGGCAGTTCTGTACCGCGAGCGGCGCCATGGGCGCGAGTTCGGGCACCACGATTTCGCCCAGGATATTCGCGCCCTTGAGCATTTGCGCCCAGTCCGCCTTGCGTTCGGCAGGACAGGAGATCACGACCCGATCGAAGTCCCGCAGCACCATGCCCAGCCGGTGCAACATATAGGGATCGTCCAGATCTGCCTTGAGGCCGATGGTGGGAGCGTCCAGGATCACCATGCCGTTCACATTTTCCGGGATGAAGCCTTCGTCGATGATCAAAAGCTGGGTGAAAAGATCATTGCCGAAATTTCGCCGGACAGTCCGCGTGATGAGGACCCGCTGGGCTATCAGCAAAGTGCCGCTGCACACCAGTCCCGCCGCGATGCCCAACCGGGACAAGTTGCCCGTGGCCTTGAGCGAAAAGAGGACGAGCAGGAAAATGAGAAGGGTTCCGGCAAACGCCATCGCTACGCTGCGGCATGATGCCGTGCCGTGAGTCAGGCATCGCGGGTTGTAAGCCTGGCTGTGGAAGGCGACGAAACCATAGACGACGATGCCGCCGCACAAGGGTTGCCACAGACCCGTCGACCAGACAGGGATGGAGGCTGTCTGCATTCCCAGGGCAAACCCTGCGGCCAGCGCTGCCATATCTGCAAGCAGCAGAAGCAGGCAAAGCCACAGCCGTGTGTTTTGCTGAACAGCGGCGGCGGCAGGCTGACGACCGGGAACTCCCTCGATCGCCAGATCGATCTTAGACATCGGCAACCCTTTTTTTGTCAAGGCATCGGTCAACTACCAACCGCATGTATTGCGGCGGATCAGGCTGTCGGACATCCGCACCTATATTAACCTAAAGCCATTTGACTTATGTTGCGCGGCAGCAGGACATAAATACATGGCTCTGACAATCGGCTGTGGGACATGCGGACCCGGTTTTCCGACGATCCGTTGAAGACGGAAAAGCCGATTCGGACCGGGTTTTTCGCAGCTGCGCTCGGTTATTCCCTTGTCGGCGTTCGATTTTTTGCTTCGAAGGCGCTATCAGTGCGCGATAAGCCAGCCGATCAGCGCAAGAGCGGCGAAAAATGTCGCCGGTCCCGCCCAACGCGACAGGCGGGAGGCGAAATTGTCCAGCCTTGTCGCTATGGAAACGGGCTGCTTTTCCTGATCCGCGGACGCGTCGGCCTTCACGGTCCCATCCTGCCGAGGGCGTCGAAGAGCGACCGGGGCATCCGGGCTTTCATCGAACGGAGGTGGAAAAAGTTCAACCATCTTTCATCCTGGCGCAAATTTCATCGTGCCCGTCGAAGCAGAATAGCCTGTGTTCGGGAAAAGCGAAACCTTGCCCGCCGCATTTTTCTTTGAAGCAAAGTCGCTGCGATCCCCATTTGAGATTCGATCTAAGATTCCGCAGCGCGTCCGTCACCGCTTTCATAAGGGGAATGGGCGCGGTCAGGAGATGCTCGCTATCTGGAACCGCCGCCCACCCGATCGTTCGCTGAAGCGCAAAGCCGCTAAGACGGGGGCGCAAGACGTCCATGTGGCGATAGCTTTCCGGCATGACGGTGACGCCCAAGGCTGCGGCGACCATCTGCATCACGCGCTCGTCATTCGTCGAGCGGAGGGCGAAATGAGGCCGTACGCCGCGTTCGGTGAAATGACGACTGATGTCGGACAGCGCCTCGCAATTGCGGCGTACGATCATGACGTCGTTGGCAAGCTCTTCCGCCGTGATCTCCTGCCTGTCCGCCAGCGGATGACCGGCGGGAATGGCGAGCGCGTAGCCTTCCGTGACGATCGGCCTCTCCGCAAAGCGGTCGCCGCCTCGCCCGACGAGCGACAGGGCCAGATCGATCCTGCCCTTCGCCAGATGGCCCGTCAGTTCGCGTTCGCTGCCGAAAACCAGTTCGAACCGCCAATCCTTTCGCGGCGCGGTCGACGCGATGGCCGATGCGATGAGCGCGCCGGATATGCTGTCCAGAACGCCCAGTCGCAGGGGAGGCAGATCGACCGCCTTGTCCATGGCCTGAAGCGCGAGGTTGAATTCCCGTTCGATGCGGCGGGCATGGGGGAGAAAGCGCGCGCCCGCGTCGGTGAGTTCGATCCGTTGGTTGGACCGGACGAAAAGGGGAAGGCCGAGCGTCCGCTCCATCTTGGCGATGCCGACCGACAGGGTGGGCTGGGACACGTGGCAATGGGCGGCGGCGCGGGAGAAGTTGCCCTGATCGACGACGGCGAGGAAATAGCGAAGGAGATAGCGATCCAGCAAGATATTCCTCCGAAGGACGATTATAGATTCTGTTAATAGCATTGTTACCGAAATTTCAATTTTCCGATGGATGGGCCGCGCGCTAGGGTGGAGGCGAGGAGAGACGCGATGACTGATTTCGACTTCGGCCTGGGCGAAACCGCCGACATGATCCGGGAGAGCGCGGCGCGGTTCGCGGCCGACCGGATCGCGCCCCTTGCGGCGGAGATCGACGCGAAGGACTGGTTTCCGCGCGATCTCTGGCCCGAAATGGGGGCGCTTGGCCTGCACGGGATCACCGTCGAGGAGGAATGGGGCGGCCTGGGCCTTGGCTATCTGGAGCATGTCGTCGCGCAGGAGGAAGTCGCGCGGGCCTCGGCCTCCATAGGGCTGTCCTATGGGGCGCATTCCAATCTTTGCGTCAATCAGTTGCGCCGCTGGGGCAATGCGGCGCAGAAGGCGGCATATCTGCCCCGGCTGATTTCGGGCGAGCATGTCGGCAGCCTCGCCATGTCGGAGGCGGGAGCGGGATCGGACGTCGTGTCCATGAAGCTGCGCGCCGAAAAGCGGGGGGACCGCTATGTGCTCAACGGCACGAAATTCTGGATCACCAACGCGGCGGAGGCCGACACGCTGATCGTCTACGCAAAGACGGGCGAAGGATCGCGCGGGATCACGGCCTTCATCATCGAAAAGGGCTTCAAGGGCTTCTCCATCGGTCAGAAGATCGACAAGATGGGGATGCGCGGCAGTCCGACCGGCGAGCTGGTCTTCGACGATTGCGAGGTGCCGGAAGAGAATGTCATGGGGCCGCTCGACGGCGGGGTCGGCGTGCTGATGTCGGGCCTCGATTACGAGCGCACGGTGCTGGCGGGGATACAGCTCGGCATCATGCAAGCCTGTCTGGACGTCGTGCTGCCCTATGTGCGGGAACGCAGGCAGTTCGGACAGCCCATCGGCGCGTTCCAGTTGATGCAGGCGAAGGTCGCCGACATGTATGTGGCGCTCAATAGCGCGCGGGCCTATGTCTACGCGGTCGCGAAAGCCTGCGACGCGGGCAGAACGACCCGCTTCGACGCGGCGGGGGCGATCCTGCTGGCGAGCGAGAATGCGATGAAGACCGCGCTGGAAGCGGTGCAGGCGCTGGGCGGCGCGGGCTATACGAAGGACTGGCCGGTCGAACGCTATATGCGCGACGCCAAATTGCTGGACATCGGCGCGGGGACGAACGAAATTCGCCGCATGTTGATCGGCCGGGAATTGATCGGGGCATGAGCGCGCCGGCTCTGGATGGGAAGCTGTCAACGGACGGCGACGCTTTCCGCGCCAATGCGGCCATCAATCGCGCCCTGGCGGAGGAATTGCGGACTAAAGTGGCCGAGGCGGCGCGGGGCGGCTCCGCCAGGGCGCGGGAGAAGCATGTGGCGCGGGGCAAGCTGCTGCCGCGCGAGCGGGTGGAGCGGCTGCTGGACGCGGGATCGCCCTTTCTGGAGATCGGGCAGCTTGCGGCCCATGATCTGTATCAGGGCGAAGTGCCGGGCGCGGGCCTGATTACGGGCATCGGCCGGGTGTCGGGCCGTCAGGTGATGATCGTCTGCAACGATGCGACGGTGAAGGGCGGAACCTATTATCCGCTGACCGTCAAGAAGCATTTGCGGGCGCAGGAGATCGCGCTGGAGAACCGGCTGCCTTGCATCTATCTGGTCGACAGCGGCGGCGCGAACCTGCCCAATCAGGCGGACGTGTTCCCGGACAAGGAGCATTTCGGCCGCATCTTCTTCCATCAGGCGACCATGTCGGCGCAGGGCATTCCGCAGATCGCCTGCGTGATGGGGAGCTGCACGGCGGGCGGCGCCTATGTCCCGGCCATGTCGGACGAGACGGTGATCGTCCGCAATCAGGGGACGATCTTCCTGGCCGGTCCGCCGCTGGTGCAGGCGGCGACGGGCGAGGTCATCAGCGCGGAGGATCTGGGCGGCGGCGATCTGCATGGCCGCAAGTCCGGCGTGGTGGATCATGTCGCGGAAAATGACGATCATGCGCTCAGCATCGTGCGGGACATCGTTTCGACGCTCCAGCCGGATCGCGCAGCCGACATCCATGTTCGCGAGGCGCGGCCGCCGAAATTCGCGGCCGAAGATCTTTACGGCATCATCCCGGAGGATGTGCGCGCGCCCTATGACGTGCGCGAGGTGATCGCGCGGTTGGTGGACGGCAGCGAATTTCACGAGTTCAAGGCGCTCTACGGTTCCACGCTGGTCTGCGGCTTTGCCCATATCTGGGGGATGCCGGCGGCGATCCTCGCCAATAACGGCGTGCTGTTCAGCGAAAGCGCGCAGAAGGGCGCGCATTTCATCGAACTGGCCTGCCAGCGGCGTATTCCGCTGCTGTTCCTCCAGAACATCTCCGGCTTCATGGTCGGGGGGAAATATGAGGCGGAAGGGATCGCCAAGCACGGCGCGAAGCTGGTGACGGCGGTGGCGACGGCGCAGGTTCCCAAGATCACGGTGCTGATCGGCGGCAGTTTCGGCGCGGGCAATTACGGGATGTGCGGACGGGCTTATGGGCCGCGCTTCCTCTTCACCTGGCCCAACAGCCGCATTTCCGTGATGGGCGGGGAACAGGCCGCGTCGGTGCTGGCGGCGGTGCACCGCGACGCCGCCGCATGGACGGCGGAGGAAGCCGAAGCCTTCAAGGCGCCGATCCGGCGGAAATATGAGGAGGAAGGCAATCCCTATCACGCCACGGCGCGATTGTGGGACGATGGCGTCATCGATCCGGCGCAGACCCGCGACGTGCTGGGGCTGGCCTTTGCGGCGACGTTGAACGCGCCGATCCCCGACCGTGCCCAATTCGGCCTGTTCAGGATGTGATGCCGATGATCCGTTCCCTCCTTATCGCCAATCGGGGCGAGATCGCCTGCCGCATCGTCCGCACCGCGCGGCGCCTGGGTATCCGCACCGTGGCGGTTTATTCGGACGCCGATGCCGGGGCGTTGCATGTGCGCCAAGCGGACGCGGCCGTGCATATCGGGCCGTCGCCTGTCCGTGAATCCTATCTGCTGGGCGACCGGATCATCGCCGCCGCGCGGGAGACGGGGGCGGAGGCGATCCATCCGGGCTATGGTTTCCTATCGGAAAATGCGGACTTCGCGCAGGCGGTGATCGACGCCGGGCTGATCTGGGTCGGTCCTGATCCGGCGAGCATCACGGCCATGGGATTGAAGGACGCCGCCAAGTCCCTGATGAGCGAGGCGGGCGTGCCGGTGACGCCGGGCTATCTGGGGCAGGACCAGAGCGGGACGCGGCTGGCGGCGGAGGCGGACGCCATCGGCTATCCCGTGCTGATCAAGGCGGTCGCGGGCGGCGGCGGCAAGGGGATGCGGAAGGTCGATGGGCCGGGGGATTTCGCCGAGGCGCTGCTGTCGTGCCGGCGGGAAGCGGCTTCGTCCTTCGGCAACGATCAGGTGCTGCTGGAAAAATGGGTGACGAACCCGCGCCATATCGAGGTGCAGGTTTTCGGCGACCGGCACGGCAATGTCGTCCATCTGTTCGAGCGGGACTGCTCGCTCCAGCGGCGGCACCAGAAGGTGATCGAGGAAGCGCCCGCGCCAGGCATGGATGACGCCACGCGGGAGGCGATCTGCGATGCGGCGGTCCGGGCGGCCAGGGCGGTGGACTATGTCGGCGCGGGAACGATCGAGTTCATCGCGGACGGTTCGGAAGGGCTGCGGGCCGACCGCATCTGGTTCATGGAGATGAACACACGGCTTCAGGTCGAACACCCTGTCACCGAGGCGATCACGGGACAGGATCTGGTCGAATGGCAGTTGCGCGTGGCGTCGGGCGAGCCGTTGCCCCGCACGCAGCGGGAATTGTCGATCGATGGCTGGGCGATGGAGGCGCGGCTCTATGCCGAAGACCCGGCCAACGGCTTTCTGCCGTCCATCGGATCGCTGGAGGCGTTCGATCTGGGCGGGGGATGCCGGATCGATACGGGTGTGGAGCAAGGGGCGGAGATATCGCCCTTCTATGATCCGATGATCGCCAAGGTCATCGCCTATGGTCCCGACCGGGACGCGGCGCGAGAGCGGCTGGCGGCGTGCCTGAGCGATAGCGTCATCTGGCCGCTCAGGACCAATGCGGGATTTCTGGTGAAGGTGCTGGAGCATCCGGCCTTCGTCGCGGCGGATGTCGATACGGGGCTGATCGGGCGGGAAGGGGACAGGCTGATGCCGCCGGAGCGGCCTTCCGAAGCGGCGCTGGAGGATGCGGCGGCGGCGTTAAGCTTCGGCGGCGGGCCTGGCGGGTTCCGGTTGAACGCGCCTGCGCGGCGGGAGGCGTCTTTCCTGCTGGACGGCGAGGCGGTGAGCGTCTCGTTCGATCCGGGCCGGGGCGGCAAGGCCGATGACGCGGTGTTGATCGCGGAGGGCGGGCAGGTCTGGCGGCTGTCGCAATGGCGCGTGGACGGCATGGCGGCCGGAGGCGCGTCCGATGGGCTGGTGCTCTCGCCCATGCCGGGGCGGATCATTTCGGTCGCCGTCGCGCAGGGCGGCAGGGTGGCCAAGGGTCAGAGGCTGCTGACGCTGGAAGCCATGAAGATGGAACATGGGCTTGCCGCGCCCTTCGACGGGGTGGTGGCGGAACTCCATGCGGCGGAAGGCGGCCAGGTCAGCGAGGGCGCCTTGCTCGCGCGGATCGACAAGGGAGAGGAATGATGGCGGGGCGCTTTTTCGATCAGTGGCGGATCGGGGACCGGATCGCCCATGACATCCGCCGCACCGTGACGGAAACGGACAATCTCCTCTTTTCAACGATGACGCATAATCCGCAGCCGCTGCATCTGGATGCGGAGGCGGCGAAAGCGTCGGAGTTCGGGCAGATCCTCGTCAACGGCACCTTCACCTTCGCCCTGATGGTCGGGTTGTCGGTCGGCGACACGACGCTGGGGACGCTGATCGCCAATCTGGGCTATGACAAGCTGGTCATGCCCAGGCCCGTGTTCATCGGCGACACTTTGCGCGCGGAGACGGAGGTGACGGCGCTCAAGCCCAGCCAATCGCGGCCCGGCGCCGGCATCGTCACCTTCACGCACCGCCTGCTCAACCAGCGGGACGAAATCGTGTGCGAATGCCTCCGCACGGTGCTGATCCAGGGTAGCCCGGACTGAAACGCCGGATCGATATATATCGTGCGTGTGGCATCCGGCTGAAAATCGCTCTAAGGGAGCGCGGAAACCGTGCCTGCCCTTCGGCTTTCAGCCTGCTTGACGGGGATGATCTATCAGGGAGGGGCGGCTTCGATTTGACGATTCCGCTCGAAAGGAGCACCATTGCATTCTTTGGAAAACCCCCGAGAGGACGCGACGTTGATCCGCCTGGAAGCGGCAGACGCATTGATAGCCCAATGGACGCGGCGCCATGGCGCGGCGCGTGACCAGCTGCTGCCGCTGCTGCATATGTTGCAGGAAGAAATGGGCTTTGTCGACGACGCGCTGGTCGCGCCGATTGCGGCCGCGTTCAACTTGAGCCGGGCGGACGTGCACGGCGTCGTCACCTTCTATCACGACTTCCGCCGTGTTCCGGCTGGACGCCATGTGGTGAAGATCTGCCGCGCGGAAAGCTGTCAGGCGCGCGGCGGGGCCGCGATCGAGGCGGCGGCGGCGGAGCGGCTGGGCGTCGCCATGGGCGGAACGCGCCGCGACGGGCAGGTGACGCTGGAGGCGGTTTACTGTCTGGGCCTGTGCGCCGTCGGCCCCAATGCGCTGGTGGACGGCAGGCCGGTGGCGCGGGTCGATGTGGGCAGGCTGGACGCCATCGCGCGGGAGATCGCCGCATGAAACGCGTCTATGTCAGCCGGGACATGGCGTCCGTCGCCCTGGGCGCGGACGAGATCGCGCGGACCTTGGCCCAGGCGGGATGCGACGTCGTTCGTACCGGATCGCGCGGGCTGTTTTCCATCGAGCCGCTGGTCGAGGTGGAAATGCCGGAAGGCCGCATCGGCTATGGGCCGGTCGGCGCGGCCGATGTGGGCAAGATCCTCGACGGGACGCATCCCCATCGGCTGGGCGATGTGGGGGCGCTGCCCTTCTTCGCGAGCCAGCAGCGGTTCACCTTTGCCCGGTGCGGCATCACCGATCCGCTCAGCCTTGAGGATTATGCGGCGCATGGCGGCTGGCGCGGACTGGATGCCGCGCGGGCCGCCGCGCCGCAGCAGGTGGTCGATATCGTCAAGGCCAGCGGCCTGCGGGGGCGCGGCGGCGCGGGCTTTCCCACCGGGATCAAGTGGCAGACGGTGCTGGACGCGCCCGACGGTCCCAGGTTCATCGTCTGCAACGCGGACGAAGGCGACAGCGGCACCTTCGCCGACCGCATGTTGATGGAGGGCGACCCCTATTGCCTGATCGAAGGCATGGCGATTGCCGCGCATGCCGTGGGGGCATCGCGCGGCTATATCTATATCCGCAGCGAATATCCCTTCGCCATCGACACCATGCGCGCGGCCATCGACCGGGCGGCTGGCCGGATCGCGCCGTTCGTCATCGAAGTGCGGGCGGGCGCGGGCGCCTATGTCTGCGGCGAGGAGACGGCGCTGCTCGACAGTATCGAGGGGAAACGCGGTCAGGTGCGCGCCAAGCCGCCGCTGCCGGCGCTCAAGGGGCTGTTCGGCAAGCCGACCGTCATCAACAATGTGCTGTCGCTGGCGGCGGTGCCGTTCATCCTCGCGGAGGGCGCGCAAGCCTATGCCGATGTGGGTTTCGGCCGTTCGCGCGGGACGATGCCGGTGCAGCTTGCGGGCAATGTGAAGCATGGCGGCCTGTATGAAGTCGGCTTCGGCATCACCCTGGGCGAACTCGTGAACGACATAGGCGGCGGCACGGAAAGCGGCCGCCCGGTGCGCGCCGTGCAGGTGGGCGGGCCGCTGGGCGCTTATTTCCCGCCGTCCATGTTCCATCTGCCCTTCGACTATGAAGCCTTCGCGCAGGCGGGCGGGCTGATCGGCCATGCGGGCATCACCGTGTTCGACGACACCGCCGACATGGCGCAGATGGCGCGCTTTGCAATGGAGTTCTGCGCGGTGGAAAGCTGCGGCAAGTGCACGCCCTGCCGGATCGGATCGACGCGCGGGGTGGAGGTGATGGATCGCATCATCGCGGCGCGCGATGCGGCCCCCGTCGCGGCGGAAGGCGCGGCGGGCGGCTATCTGGGCGAGGCGCTCCATTCGCGCGCGCCGTCGCGTATCGATACGGGGATCGAGGCGCAGACGGCCCTGCTGCGCGATCTGTGCGACACGATGAAATTCGGGTCGCTCTGCGCGCTGGGCGGGTTCACCCCCTATCCGGTGCTGAGCGCGCTGGATCATTTTCCCGAAGATTTCGGCGCACCGGCGCCCATCGAACAGGCAGCGGAATAAGCATCATGACATTCACCCGCGAAACCGATCACGGCACGCCGCCCGCCATCGCCACGGGCAAGAGCGTCACGCTCACCATCGATGGCGCACAGGTGACGATGCCCGAAGGCACGTCGATCATGCGCGCGGCGTCGCTGACGGGCTGCTCCATCCCCAAGCTCTGCGCGACAGACAATGTGGAGAGCTTCGGTTCCTGCCGCCTGTGCCTGGTGGAGGTCGAAGGCCGGGCCGGTTATCCCGCGTCCTGCACCACGCCCGTCGCGGACGGGATGATCGTCCGCACCCAGACGGAGCGGCTGAAGCAGCTTCGGCGCGGGGTGATGGAGCTGTATATCTCCGACCATCCGCTCGATTGCCTGACCTGCCCGGCCAACGGCGATTGCGAGTTGCAGGAGCAGGCGGGCGCGGTCGGCCTGCGCGAGGTGCGTTACGGCTATGACGGCGCGACCAATATGGGGCAGGCGAAGGACCAGTCGAACCCCTATTTCGATTTCGATCCCAGCAAGTGCATCGTCTGTTCGCGCTGCGTGCGGGCCTGCGACGAGGTGCAGGGCACCTTCGCGCTGACCATCGAGGGACGCGGGTTCGATTCCAAGGTGTCGCCGAGCCAGGGGCAGGATTTCCTGTCGTCGGAATGCGTGTCCTGCGGGGCCTGCGTTCAGGCTTGCCCGACCGCGACGCTGACGGAGAAGAAGGTGGTGGAGATCGGCACGCCGGATCGCGCCGTGGTGACGACCTGCGCCTATTGCGGCGTCGGCTGCACCTTCCGCGCGGAAATGCGGGGCGAGGAGCTGGTCCGCATGGTGCCGTGGAAGGAAGGCAAGGCCAATCGCGGCCATAGCTGCGTCAAGGGGCGTTTCGCCTGGGGCTATGCCCAGCATCAGGATCGTATCTTGAAGCCCATGATCCGCTCCAGCGTCACCGAGCCTTGGCGCGAAGTAAGCTGGGACGAGGCGATTGCCTATACGGCGAGCGAGTTCCGCCGGATCCAGGCGCAATATGGGGCGCGGTCGGTGGGCGGCATCACCTCCAGCCGTTGCACCAACGAAGAGACGTTCCTCGTCCAGAAGCTGATCCGGCAGGGCTTCGGCAACAACAATGTCGATACCTGCGCGCGGGTTTGCCATTCGCCCACGGGCTACGGCCTCAAGACGACCTTCGGCACATCGGCGGGCACGCAGGATTTCGACAGCGTGATGAAGTCGGACGTCATTCTGGTGATCGGCGCCAATCCGACCGACGGGCATCCGGTCTTCGGCAGCCGCATGAAGCAGCGTCTGCGGCAGGGCGCGAAGCTGATCGTGATCGATCCGCGCCGCATCGACCTGGTGAAATCGCCCCATATCGAGGCGGCGCATCATCTGCCGCTGCGTCCGGGCACCAATGTCGCGATGATGACGGCGCTGGCGCATGTGATCGTGACCGAGAAGCTTTATGACGAAGCGTTCATCCGGGAACGGTGCGACTGGGACGAGTTCGAGGATTGGGCCGCGTTCGTGTCCCAGCCCAGCCGTTCGCCCGAAGCGGTCGAGCCGCTGACCGGGGTGAAGGCGCAGGATGCGCGCGCGGCGGCGCGGCTTTATGCCACGGGCGGGAACGGGGCGATCTATTATGGCCTCGGCGTGACCGAGCATAGCCAGGGCAGTTCGACCGTGATGGCGATCGCGAACCTTGCCATGGCGACCGGCAATGTCGGGCGGGAAGGCGTGGGCGTCAATCCGCTGCGCGGGCAGAATAATGTGCAGGGTTCCTGCGACATGGGCAGCTTCCCGCATGAGTTTTCCGGTTATCGCCATGTGTCGGACGATGCGGTGCGCGGGCTGTTCGAGCGGAAATGGGGCGTGACGCTGGACGCGGAGCCGGGGCTGCGGATTCCCAACATGCTGGATGCCGCGACCGAAGGATCGTTCAAGGGACTGTTCATCCAGGGCGAGGATATCTTGCAGTCCGATCCCAATACCCATCATGTCGCGGCGGGGCTGGCGGCGATGGAATGTGTCGTGGTGCAGGACCTCTTTCTGAACGAGACGGCGAATTACGCGCATATTTTCCTGCCCGGTTCGACCTTCCTGGAAAAGGACGGGACGTTCACCAACGCGGAACGGCGCATCCAGATGGTGCGCAAGGTGATGGCGCCCCTGAACGGCTATGCCGATTGGGAGATCGTGCAGTTGGTGGCGCAGGCTGTGGGGCTGGACTGGTCCTACACCCATCCTTCTGAAATCATGGATGAAATTGCCGAATTGACCCCGACGTTCGCGGGCGTGCATTATGCGCGGCTGGAGGCGGAAGGGTCGCTGCAATGGCCCGCCAACGAAGCCGCGCCCCATGGCACGCCGACCATGCATATCGACGGTTTCGTGCGGGGCAAGGGCAAGTTCGTCGTCACCGATTATGTGCCGACGGACGAGAAGACGGGGCCGCGTTTCCCGCTGCTGCTGACGACCGGGCGAATCCTCAGCCATTACAATGTGGGCGCGCAGACGCGGCGGACGGCCAATACCGCATGGCACCCGGAGGACCGGCTGGAAATCCACCCGGCCGATGCGGAGAACCGGGGCATCAAGGATGGCGACTGGGTGGCGCTGAGGAGCCGGGCCGGGGAGACGGCGCTGCGCGCGCTCATCACCGAGCGGGTCGCGCCGGGGGTCGTCTATACGACATTCCACCATCCCGATACACAGGCCAATGTCATCACCACCGACTATTCGGACTGGGCGACCAATTGCCCGGAATATAAGGTGACGGCGGTGCAGGTGGCGCTTTCCAACGGGCCGTCCCACTGGCAGGAAGGCTATGCCGAGCATAGCCGCCTCAGCCGCCGCATCGTGCCGCTTGAGGCCGCTGAATAGGATCGCCCCATGAATGACGAAAATGCGGTGATGTCGACCGCCGACCGCCTGATCTACATGGCCAACCAGATCGCGCGCAACGTCGCGGTCATGGGGCAGGATGAGGCGGCGGCGATGGTCGAGGACCATATCCGCAGTTTCTGGGACCCGATGATGCGGCGGCAGATCGTGGCGCTCGCCGCCGAGCGGCCCGATGCGCTGTCGCCGATCGCCGCCGCCGCCGTCGGCCGGATCGCCGTGCATTGCAGGTGACACCGGGGCAGGGCGCGGTCGCCAACCAGGCGTTCCGGCGGCTGACCCCGGAGGGCGAGGAGGCGTCCGTCATGCGCGACCTGGCGGAGGAAGTGCCGGTCGCGCTGGAGTTCAACGGGATCGGCTATGCCGTACTGATGGCGACGCCGGCGGATATCGCCGATCTGGTGCTGGGCTTTGCCCTGTCGGAGCGATTGATCGAAGCGGGCGATCCGGTTTTCGCGGTCGATGTCCATGCGGCGGAGGAGGGCATCGTCGCCCGCGCCACATTGCCGCCGGAGCGGACCGATGCTCTGCTGGACCGGGTGCGGCACCGCGCGACGGACTCCTCCTGCGGCCTTTGCGGGATCGAGAATATCGAACAGGCGATGCGGCCGCTGCCGCCCGTCACGGCGCGGAGCGGGGCCGACGAGGCCGCGATCTTCCGCGCGCTGGAGGCATTGCAGGCGCATCAGCCGCTCAATGCGCGGACGGGGGCGGTCCATGCCGCCGCATGGGTCGGAAGCGATGGCGCGATCCGGCTGGTGCGGGAGGATGTCGGGCGGCACAATGCCTTCGACAAGCTGATCGGCGCGATGCGCAGGGCGGCATTGGGGGCGGGGACGGACTGGGATGGCGGCTTTGTGCTGCTGTCGTCGCGCTGCTCTTATGAACTGGTGGAAAAGGCGGCGCTCAGCGGCTGTCCGCTGCTGGTGACGATTTCCGCGCCTACGGCTCTGGCGCTGCGCCGGGCGCGGGAGGCGGGGCTTGACCTGCGCGTGGTCGCGCGGCGGGACGCGATGCTGGCGCCGGGCGGATGAAGGGCATATTGGGCGTGGTGCTGGCGGGCGGGCTTTCCAGCCGGTTCGGAACGGACAAGGCGCAGGCGCTGTATCGCGGGCGGACGCTGCTCGACTGGTCGGTGGGCAGGCTTGACGGTTTTGCCGACGATGTGGTGGTGGCCGGGCGGGCGCATCCCGCTTATGCGGGCGTCGAGGACCGGCCCCGCGCCGGGCTGGGGCCGCTGGGCGGAATCGCGGGAGCGATGGCGGCCGCGGCGGAGCGGGGCCTGGGGCATGTGCTGTCGCTGCCCTGCGACACGCCCGACGTGCCGCGCGCATTGCTGGAAGAACTGTGCGGAGAAAAGCGGGCGGCCTATGCGGAAGGCTGCCCGGTGATCGGGCTTTGGCCCAGCGCGCTGGCGGACGAACTGGAGGCGCGTCTGCTGCGGACCGGCGGCCGTTCCGTCCGGGGATGGGCGGAGAGCATCGGCGCGCGCCCCGTCGGGATCGGGCTGAACATCGCGAACGTCAATCGGGCCGAGGACCTGGAGCGGCTGGCGAGGGACGACCGGCTTCCTTTTTCCGATTGAGCGGCGACGGGCTTCGCGCAAATCGCAGAACGATATATCCCGTCAGCGCCGAAAGGATCGAGCCGCCCAGAACGCCGATCTTGACTTCGTCGATCAGCATCGGATCGGAAAAGGCGAGGCCGCCGATAAAGAGGCTCATCGTGAACCCGATTCCGCACAGCAGCGCGGTGGCGTAGATCTGGGTCCATGTGGCGCCGCCCGGCCTTGCGCTCAATCCCAGGCGGTCGCACAACCATATGGCGCACAGGACGCCGATCTGCTTGCCGAAGAAAAGCCCGGATGCGACGCCCAGCGGCAGCGGCGCCAGAAGTTGCGGCAGGCCGATGCCGGCAAAGGACACCCCGGCATTGGCGAACCCGAACAACGGCACGATCGCATAGGCGACCCAGGGATGAAGCGCATGTTCCAGCCGGTGCAGCGGCGATTCCCTGCTGTCGGGCGCGCCGGGCGTGGCGGTGATCGGGATGAGCGACGCGGCGAGCACGCCGGCGATCGTGGCATGGACGCCCGACAGCAGCACCGCCAGCCAGAGCAGGACGGCAAGCGCCAGATAGGGCCGGAGCGCCTTGACGCCCGCACGGTTGAGAATGAACATGGCGCCCATGACAATCCCGGCGGCCAGCAGCGCCAGGCCGCTGATCTGGCTGGTATAGGCGAGCGCGATGATCGCGACCGCGCCCATGTCGTCGACGATCGCCACGGTGGTCAGGAACAGTTTGAGCGAGGCCGGAACCCGCTTGCCCAGCAATGCCATCACCCCGATGGCGAAGGCGATGTCGGTCGCCGAGGGAATGGCCCAGCCGCGCGCCAGTCCCGGCGTCGACGCGGTGACGAGCAGATAGATGAGCGCCGGCACCGCCATGCCGCCCACGGCCGCGACGGCCGGCAGCGCGCGATCGGACCAGCTCGACAGATGACCGTCGACGAGTTCGCGCTTTATCTCCAGCCCGACGAGCAGGAAGAACAGGGCCATCAGGCCGTCATTGATCCAGTGCAGCAGCGAGAGCGGACCCACATGGGCTCCCAGCGCGCCGAAATAGCTTTCGCCAAGCGGGCTGTTGGCGACCGCCATGGCGAGAGCCGCCGCGATCATCAGCAGGATGCCGCCCGTCGCCTCGCTATGCAGGAAATCCCGGAACGCGGAAATCGGTCCCCTTCTAACCATCCCAGCCGTCAAACGATGTGCTCCCCCTGACCGATCCGGCTCCTGCCCTACCGTCCTGCCGTTGAAGGCACAACTGTGCGCTCGACTAGGCTCCCAGCGCCATCCAGAGCGCCATCGCGACCATCATCACATTCTCGGTGAGCGATACGAAGCCCAGCGGCACGTTGCTGTTGCCGCCCACGCAGGCGCATTTGAGTTCGCGCCTGTCGATATAGACCGCCTTGAACACCGACACCGCGCCGATGCCGCCGATGGCAAGGGCGACGGGGATCGAGAGCCAATTGAGCGAATGGGTGAGCATCAGCGTGCCCGCGCCCAGCTCAAGGAAGGGATAGGCCCGGCCGTAAGGCGGGAAGCGGCGGGCGAGCAGGTCATATCCCAGGAACATGGTGGCGAAGCGGTCCACATCCTGCAATTTCAGCATGGCGAGCAGCATCATGGCGACCGCGATGAAACGCTCGACCGCGAGGATGCCGACGAGCGGGGCGAGGGTCAGCCAGTTGACCGACAGCGCGATCAGGGCCGCGACCGCGAAGACCGCGAGCACGGGCACATAGCTGGTCGCGCCCGGATCGCGGACCGGCAGGCCGAAATAGCGGCGCAGGTCGTCATGGCCGCCGATCCTCTGGCCGTCGATGAAGATTTGCGGCGTCGTCTTGACGTCATGCTGCGCCTTGAAGGCGTCGGTTTCCTCACGGGTGGTGAGCCAGTGATCCTCGACCGCATAGCCCTTGCGCCGCAGCAGCCAGCGCGCCTTGATGCCATAGGGGCAGATATGTTTGGGCATCACCATCCGATAGAGGACGGCCTTCTTTTGCGGGGCGCTGGTCATGAGCATCCTTTTCTTGCGCGTAATACGGATGCTTCCCATATAGGTTCCGTACCATGGTACGGAGTCAAGGGCATGGCGACGATTTCCGGTTTGGCGAAGAAAGGCGGCGTCGGCGTGGAGACGGTGCGCTTCTATCAAAGGCGTGGTTTGCTGGGGACGCCGGAGCGGGATGGCGGCGTGCGGCGATACGGCGCGCAGGACGTGCGGCGGCTGAAATTCATTCGCGGGGCGCAGGCGGCGGGCTTCACGCTGGAGCAGATCGGGGAATTGCTGAAGCTGGATGCGGGGCGGGACCGGGCGAGGGCGCGGGAACTGGCGGCGGAGCGGCTGGCGGCATTGGATGCGAAGATCGCGGAGCTTGAAGCGGCGCGGATGTCGCTGCGGCGGCTGGCGCGGGAATGCGGGGCCAGCGAGGAGGGGCCTTGCCCGATCATCGCGGCGTTTGAGGGTGAGGGTGGTTAATGGGGTGAGGTTTGTGTTCCAGGGGCAATGACCATTTCCGGCCATTTGCGGTCATCCACCCATGACCGCCCCCAGCGCGGACTTTAGAATCCCACCATCAGCCCGTCTATCGCGCCTTGCAGGATGTAGCTCGCCGCCAGCTTGTCGACCAGTTCGTCGCGGCGGGCGCGGCTGGCGTCGGCTTCCAGCAATGTGCGCGTCACCGCCTGCGTCGACCAGCGTTCGTCCCAGAGGAGGATCGGGCGGCCCAGGTCCGCTATGTTGCGGGCGAAGGCGCGGCTCGCCTGACAGCGTGGGCTTTCGCTGCCGTCGAGGTTGAGGGGGAGGCCGATGACCACGCCCTTCACCTGCTGCTGGTCCATGAAGGCGGCGAGCGCGATCTTGTCCTTGCTGAACTTTCCGCGCGTGACGGTATGGGCGGGGCTGGCGATGGACCAGCCCGCGTCGCACAGTGCGAGGCCGATGGTCTTGCTGCCCACATCCATGCCGATCAGGCGGCCGCCATGGGGCAAGGCTTCGCGAAAGACGGCGCGGTCGGCGGTGAGGATGGGGGCGCTCATTTCAGGAACGCCGCCAACCGGGCGCGGGCGTCTTCGCGCACATCGGCCCAGAACAGGTTGTAGTCATAGACGTGGTAATTGTTGCCGGGCAGGGTGAACGGCCCCATGTCCACCGGCTCCCCGATCAGCAGGAAGCCGTTGGCGGCGCAGCGGGCGGGGACGGCGGCGGCGACGAGCAGGGCGGGCTTGTCGTCCTCCCTGCTCTGGAGCGTGCCGCGATTGGCGCTGGCGGGCGCGGAGCCGTTTTGCGTGCCGGTCAGCGGATTGGTGCAGAGCATGTGCGTGCCCTTGCGCGGCTTTCCGGTGAGGCCCTTATGCGCGTCGAACAGGGTGACGATGGCGGACGGATCGGCCGGTTCGGCATAGCTTTGCCAACTGAGGACGCAGCGCGCCTGATCCCGCTTCGCGCAGGCGGGAAGGCCCATGGCGGGCAGGTCGGCTTCGACCGAAAGGGGCCAGCCCACCGCATAGGCGGCGACGATGCGCTTCGCGAGCGGTTTGCCCGCGACCTGATCGCGCATCAGGCGCATGAGATGCAGCGACCCCTGGCTATGCGCGGCGAGAATGACGGGACCGTCCGGGTTGGCTTTGAGGAAGGCGGCGAAGGCTTGCGAGACGTCGCGATAGGCGGCGCCGATGGCCTTCTGCCCCTCCGGCTTGCCGGTCAGGAAGGCGCCGTAATTGGCCTGACGGTAGCGCGGCGCCCAGATGGTGCCGGCCGCATTGAAGGCGCTGGCCTGCTCCTTCACGAAGCGGCGGGCGGTGCTCAGCGAATCCCTGTCGTCCAGCCGCATGTTCCAATGCGCGTCGCCCAGCGCGGTGATGTAGGAGGTGGGGTGGATGAAGAAGACCGCCGTTTTTTGCGCGGCCGGCGCGTCCTTGACGCCCGCGGGGGTCCAGAGGGCCGGATTGTCCCGAGCGATGTCGGGGCGGGCGATCCACATCTTTGGATCGTCATAGGTGTTGGCGGGCAAAGGCTGGAGCGGGGCGAAGGCTTCGCGCGGGACCATGACCGCCCGGATCATCTCCATCCCCCACAGGCGGTAGGCCAGCAGGGCCGCGATCACCAGCACGATCAGGGCCGCGACGATATAGAGGAACTTGCGGGCCAATCCCTGCTCTCCGTTCTTGGGCGTGGCGGCCTGTCTGGCGCAAGGGCGGGGCGCTGGCAAGTCGCGAAACGGCTTGAAGCGGGCAGGTGCGGATGCTAGCGGCGAGCCATGTCCATAGACCTTCAGACCGTCAAGAAGATCGCCAGCCTTTCGCGCATTTCGGTGAGCGATGCCGAAGCGCAGGCCATGGTGCCCGAACTCAACAACATCCTGGGATGGGTGGAGCAACTGGGCGAGGTGGACGTGACCGGCGTTCAGCCGATGACCGCCGTCATCCCCAACCATCAGCGCCTGCGCGAGGATGCCGTCACGGATGGCGACGTGCGCGACAAGGTGCTGGCGAACGCGCCGCAGGCCGAACATGGCTTTTTCGCGGTGCCCAAGGTGATCGAATAATGCCGAATTCCACAGATAAGAACGCTTTGACCGATCTGACGGTCGCGGAAATCCGCGACGGCTTTCGTGGCGGCGCTTTTTCGGCGCGCGAAGTGGCCGAGGCGTTCAACGCCAATGTGGCGGCGGCGAAGGCGCTCAATGCCTTTATCGTCGAGACGCCGGAAAAGGCTCTGGAAGCCGCCGATGCCGCCGACAGGGCGAAGGCGGCGGGCGAGGCTTTGAAGCCGCTGGCGGGCGTGCCCATCGGCATGAAGGATTTGTTCTGCACCGAGGGCGTGCAGACCACCGCCGCGTCGCACATGCTGGAAGGCTTTACGCCGACCTATGAATCCACCGTGTCGAAGAAGCTGTGGGATGCGGGCGCGGGGATGCTGGGGAAGCTGAACCTCGACCAGTTCGCCATGGGGTCGTCCAACGAGACGAGCTATTTCGGCAATGTGATCTCTCCCTGGAAGCGCAAGGGCGGGGATAATGCCGCGCTGGCTCCGGGCGGGTCTTCGGGCGGGTCTTCGGCCGCGATCGCGGCGCGGCTGTGCCCGGCGGCGACGGGGACCGATACGGGCGGATCGATCCGTCAGCCCGCGGCCTTCACCGGGATTTCGGGGATCAAGCCGACCTATGGCCGCTGCTCGCGCTGGGGCATCGTGGCGTTCGCGTCCTCGCTGGATCAGGCGGGGCCGATGGCGCGGACGGTGCGGGACAATGCGATCCTGCTGGAAAGCATGGCGGGTTTCGATCCCAAGGATTCGACGTCGCTCGATCTGGAAGTGCCCCGGTGGGAGGCCGGACTTTCGAGCGACCTGCGCGGCAGGAAGGTCGGGATTCCCAAGGAATATCGCCCCGACGGCCTGAATGCGGAGATCGCGGCGCTGTGGGACCGGGGCATCGAATGGCTGAAGGATGCGGGCGCGGAGGTGGTCGAGGTGTCGCTGCCGCATACGCAATATGCGCTGCCGACCTATTATATCATCGCGCCGGCGGAGGCTTCTTCGAACCTCGCGCGCTATGACGGGGTGCGTTATGGGCAGCGCGACTTGCCCGATGGGGCGGGCTTGCAGGACATGTATGCCGCGACCCGTGCCGCCGGGTTCGGGCCGGAGGTCAAGCGCCGGATCATGATCGGCACCTATGTGCTGTCGGCGGGCTTCTACGACGCTTATTATACGCAGGCGCAGAAGGTCCGGGCGCTGATCGCGCGCGATTTCGAACTGGCTTTCGAAAAGTGCGACCTGCTGCTGACGCCGACAGCGCCGAGCGCCTCCTTCGCGCTGGGCGAGAAGCAGGCCGATCCGCTGGCCATGTATCTGAACGACGTGTTCACGGTGCCCGCGTCGCTTGCCGGACTGCCCGCGATGGCGGTGCCGGGCGGGCTGGACGCGCAGGGGTTGCCGCTGGGCCTCCAGATCATCGGCAGGGCGCTGGACGAGCAAAGCGTGCTCAACGCGGGCCTCGCCATCGAGGAACGCGCGGGCTTTGCGGCGCGGCCGGAGAAGTGGTGGTAGGCGGCACGCCATGCCGGCGAAAGCTGGCATCCCACTGCCTTTGTCGCCACATTAGAAAAGAGAGATCCCAGCTTTCGCTGGGATGACGGTGTAGAGAGATGACCCAGACAGCATATCGCATCCAGGGCGCAACCGGCGAGTGGGAGGTCGTGATCGGCCTGGAAGTCCACGCGCAGGTGACGAGCAAGGCGAAGCTCTTTTCAGGGGCCGCGACGGCTTTCGGCGCGGAGCCGAACACGCAGGTGAGCCTCGTCGACGCGGCGATGCCCGGCATGTTGCCCGTGCCCAATCGCGAATGCATCCGGCAGGCGGTGCGCACCGGCATGGCGATCAATGCGCAGATCAACAAATGGTCGCGCTTCGACCGCAAGAATTATTTCTACGCGGACCTGCCGCAGGGCTATCAGATCAGCCAGTTGTATCACCCCATCGTGGGCGAGGGCGAGATCGAGATCAATCTCGACGAGAAGAACCCTGACGCGCAAACCAAGGTGATCGGGGTCGAGCGCATCCATGTCGAGCAGGACGCGGGCAAGCTGATGCATGACCAGCATCCGACGCGCTCCTATGTCGACCTCAACCGGTCGGGCGTGGCGCTGATGGAGATCGTGTCGCGGCCCGACATGCGTTCTCCTGCCGAAGCAGGGGCTTATCTGTCGAAGCTGAGGACGATTCTGCGCTATGTTGGATCGTGCGACGGCAATATGGATCAAGGGTCGATGCGCGCCGACGTGAACGTGTCGGTTCGCAAGCCCGGCGGGGAATTGGGCACCCGGACCGAGACGAAGAACGTCAATTCGGTCCGTTTCGTCATGCAGGCGATCGAATATGAGGCCAGCCGTCAGGTCGATGTGCTGGAAGCGGGCGGCAAGATCGTGCAGGAAACCCGCCTGTTCGATCCCGACAAGGGCGAAACGCGCTCCATGCGGTCGAAGGAAGACGCGCATGATTATCGCTATTTCCCCGATCCCGACCTGTTGCCGCTGGAACTGGACGACGCGTTTCTGGAGGAATGCCGCCAGTCGCTGCCCGAACTGCCGGACGCCAAGCGCAAGCGGTATGAGAAGGATCTGGGCCTTTCCGCCTATAATGCCGCCGTGCTGACGGCCGAGGCGGACACGGCGCGCTGGTTCGAGGCGCTGCTGGCCGAAGGCGCGCGGGTCCAGAAGAAGAGCGAGGGCGAAGTCGCCAAGGCTTCGGCCAACTGGCTGCTGTCGGAGCTTTATGGGGCGCTCAACCGGCTGGGCCGGACGCTGGAGGACAGCCCGGTGACGCCGGAGGACGGCGCGGAACTGCTTGCACTGGTCGCGGACGGCACGATTTCAGGCACCATCGCCAAGCAGGTGTTCGAGATCATGCTGGAAAGCGGCGGCAAGCCCGCGCAGATCGTCGAGGAAAAGGGCCTCAGGCAGACGTCCGATACAGGCGCGATCGAGGCGGCGGTGGCCAAGGTGCTGGCCGGCAATGCCGACAAGGTCGAGCAATATAGGGGCGGCAAGGAAGCGCTGTTCGGTTTCTTCGTGGGACAGACCATGAAGGCGATGCAGGGCAAGGCCAACCCGCAAGTGGTGAACGAATTGCTGAAGAAGGCGCTGGCCTGACGGAGCGGTCCACGGTGCACGATGGCTGTTTTGGGCCATTTTCTGCCGTTCAGTGAAGAGAGACGGTGCAACGTCCGCAAACCACGCAAAGCCGCCGTCCAACGCACGGGCCGTGCCAAGCTGCATAATCCCTAAATAAAGAAAGGGCGCCGCCATGGGGGACGGCGCCCTTTCCGTTTCAAGGCCATGTCCCCGGGGGCGGGGGCATGGCATGATCGGCGAACCGGGAGGGTCTGTGGGGTCTGGCCCGCCGATCCATTCCCAAGACGTCACAGGATGAAGTTTACCGTCGCGCGAAAGGCGATGGCGACGTGATTTTGCTGTTCTTCGGCGCTGAACTCTCCGCCGACGCGGAAGCTGTCATTGCCGCCGACCAGCCGCGCGCGTCCGGTCCAGCCGTTTGTGCGGTCGTCCGGGATCAGCGTGAACTGCTCGCCGCCCTTGAAATAGGCGACGGTATCGCCCAGCGATCCGCCGATGATCTGGCGGCGCCCGCCCTCCAGTTCGAAGCGGACCCAGCCATCCTGCGGGTCGAGGCTGCCGAAATCATAGCCTGCGGTGATCGTGCCGTTGGCGGTCAGTTCATCGCTGGTGCGGCCCAGCACGGTGAGGTTGAACGCATCGCCGCCGCCGCTTTCGGAATAGCCCTTTTCCTTGAGGCGGTAATAGTCGATCCCCGCCGCCGGACGCAGCGACAGGCGGCCCATGCGCTTTTCCCAGGAAATGCCCGCCATGGCGGAATAGAGCTTGCCCGACCAGTCGCCTTCGGCCGAGCGCGATACCGTGCCGCTGGCGAAACGGCGCGTGCCGTTGAAGTCGATATGCGCGGCCGAGGCGCGAGCGAACGCCTGGACCGGGCCGAAATCGCCGCGCCAGTGCGCCGCCAGTTCGAACTGGTCGGAATCGACGGCCAGATTGCTGCCGCCCTTGGAATCGCTCCCATGGATATAGGCGAAGGAACCGCCGAATGCGCCGATGCCGGTCAGATATTCGACGCCGGCATTCGCGCCCCAGCCGTTGATGTCGTAGGATGCGGTGCTGCCCACGCTCTTGGAACTGCCGAACGCCACCTGTTGCAGCCAGAAGCCCAGCCGCCCGTCCTTGGCGCGGTAGATGCCGCCCGGATCGGACAGGACGCGCGCGGTGGCGCGGGAACCGGACGTGACCGCTTCGAACGTGCCGCCCGCATGATCCGGCAGCATCTGTTGCAGATTGGCCTTGAGCGCTTCGCCGTCCGCCACGGCCAGATAGGCATTGGCGACCGCGCTGTCATTGTCGAGCGCGTTGAAGACCGCCTGATAGGCGCGCGCCTGAGAGCCTGACAGGCCCAGTTCCGCCACGCTTTTCGCCGCGACGCTCAGGGTGACTTCGCCCGTGCCGTTGTCGGCGGTTACGCTGCCCTTGAACATATAGGGAAGCAGTGTCGTGCCGGACAGCGAGGGCGAACCGCTGAGCGATCCGGCGCGGACGATGACATAATCGCCCGCCGCGCCCTTGACGTTGGTCATGGTCGCCTTGACCTGCGAGCCGTCCGCGAAGCTGGCCGCGCCCGCCACGTCATAAGTGGTGTGCGTGCCGTTCGCGCCGTCGATGGTCACGCCGAGGACGGAGCCGGACCCCGCCTGAAGCGAGCCCAGCGCCACCGATCCGGCGTTGGTGGCATTGAGCGTGCCGCCGTTCAGCACCAACGCTGTCTGGCCGCTGTTCAGCAGCTTTCCGGTGAAGATCGCCGTGTCGGACAGCGTCATGCCGCTGCCCTGACCCGCGAAGTCGATATCGCCTGTCACCTTTGACGTGTCGGCAAGGCTGAGCGCGCCCGTCCCCGCGCCGAAAGCGATGTTGCCGCTGTGGCTGGCGCTGCCCGACAAAGCGAGACTGTCATCGCCCGCGCCCATGCCGATGTCGCCTGCGATCGTGCCCGCCGAGACGGTCATGACGTCATTGCCCGATCCCAGCCGGACATCGCCGACGATGGACGGCGCGGCGGCATCCGCCGACGCGAGCGATTGCCCCAATGTCACGCCGGAGCCGTTGGCGCTGAGGTCGATGGCGACGTTCGATCCCGCCTTGCCGCCGCTCGCGCTGATCTTGCCCGTGTTGGTGAGCGTGGAGACGGTGCCGGAGGAATCGAGAATGGCGACGGCCGCGCCTTTCTCGCTGCTGCCCGCCGTGGCCTGCACCGTGCCGCTGACCGCGATGGCGCCGCTATGCGCGCCCGCGTCGATCACGATGGCGCGGGCGGCGGTCCCGTCCTTGCTGGAGCCGGTGGCGCCGACATTGCCGGAGATTTCCAGCCGGTCGGCGCGCGCGCCCGACCCAAGGCGCAGTGCGGTGGCGTTGCTGTCATAGGAGACCGCCGAGATGGTCCCGGCGATCAGCGCGCCCTTCGTGACGGTGACGCCGCCGCCGAGACCGCCGATGACAAGACCGTTCGCGTCCACCCCGTCATAGACGCCGTTGGCTCCGATCCCGCCCTTGACGATCAGGCCGTAGCCGGAGCTTTCGGTCGCGACCGCGCCGATGCTGGTGTCGCGGTCCGCCGCGCCAACCTGGACGGCGGCGGCGGAACCGTAGGTGACGATGGAGGCGCTGCCTTCGCTGCTGTCGGTCAGGCCGTCATTGTCGATGTCGGTGTCGTCCTCGTCATCCTCGTCGGTGCGGGTGGGGGGAATGTCGAAGATGATGCCGCCCGTCACGTTGCCCGCGATGCGGACCGCCGACCCGCCCTGGAGCAGATCGTCCGCGTCCAGCTTGCTCGTGTCGGTCGGACGAGTGGTGGAGCGATAGCCGGTGCTGGCGATCGTGCCCTGGATCTTGACCGCGCCGTCGACATCGCCCAGCAGCGCCGCGCCCACGCTGCTTGCGCCCTGCACCGACGTCGTTCCGCGCAACGTGACATTGCCGGTCACGTCATTGGCGATCACGCCATAGCCGTTGTCGCCCACCACATTGATGGTGCCGCTGGTTGAAAGATTGCCCGTCAGCGGCGCGTCGACGCGAATGCCCGCCGACTGGTTGCCTTCGATGGAGATGGTGCCGCTATGGTCGATGGCGCCGGTATGGGCCGCGCCCGGCTGGACCCAGATGCCCTTCTTGTTCGATCCCTTGGCGAAGGGGCCGTCCAGGTCGCCGTCATCGTCGTCATCCTTGGCCGTATAGTCTTCGGTCAGCGTTATCGTGCCGCTGTCGGTGATCGCGCCCGTGGTGCCGGGCGTCACCGCTATGCCGGTCACGTTGTTGGCGTCGTTGATCGTCAGCTTGCCTGCGTTGGTGATCTTGTTGCTGCTGTCCAGCGTGATGGCCGCGCCGCCGGTGAGCGTGATCGAGCCTTTCGCCGTGACGTTGACGTCGTCCGCCGCGCCGTTGGCGGCGGTCGACGTCTTGACCGGGGCGGTGGTGCTGGAATCGATCTTGGTTTCGGCCGAAGCATGGGTAGCGGCCAGCGCCGCCAGAACCGGCGTGATGGCCGTGCAGGCCAAAAGATGTCGCATGATGTCTCCTCTGCGTGGGCGCTGTTTTCTGCGCGCCTATGCGGGAGTGACGTTGCCGTCCGGGCGTTCCCGTGCCGAAAAATTCACCTGTCGTTCAGAAGGCGAAGTCGAGGCCGATCCTGACGGTGCGCGGGCGCAGCGGCGTGTAATAATCCGTCCGCAGGTCGAACGGCGTGCCCAGCGAGAAGCGGTTGCCGTTGCTGTCCAGCAGGTTGGCGAGGGACAGCGACAGTTCGGCCGGCCCGCGCGTCAGGCTGGCCGACAGGGCGGTGTCGACATAATCGCCCTGCTCGCGGCCCAGGATCGGGCCGACGCCCAGCCGCGACTTGCCGACGTAGCGCGCCGAGGCAGACAGATGGAGCGACAGGAGGCCGTTCACCGGCGTGCGATAGTCGACCGCCAGCCGCCCGCTGAGATCGGCGACATTGGGCAGCGAAAGCCTGCGCCCGTCATAGGAGAGCATCCGCAGGAACTGCGCCGGCTGATCGAGGCGGCTGTCATTGTAGATCATGCTGGCGTCGAGCGTGATCTTCGGCATGGGACGGAGCACGATGCGCCCCTCTATCGTATAGATGCGCCCGTTGCCGACATTGGCCGTGGTCGGCAGCCCGATCCGGTCGGTCACGTCCGCCTGTATGTCGCGCCAGTCGGTATAGGCGAGGTTGGCGGAAATCGCGACGGGATCGCGGCCCGGCACGCCCTTGCGGAATCCCGCCTCCAGCGTGGAGACGCGGTCATTGCGGAAACGCTCGATCCGCTGATCGTCCATGGCCAGGCCGCCGGGACGAAACCCCTGCTGGAACCGGGCATAAAGCGTGACGCCGGGGATCGCGTCGGTCAGCAGCGAGGCGGAGGGCAGGAAGATGGTTTCGCTGCGGTCGGCCTGCGCTTCGGCATAGGCGATGTCGGCGGCGGCGAGCGTGGAGATCGGATCGTTCGCCTCGCCCGACAGGCGGCTGTTGGTCAGCCGCCCGCCCAGCGTGGCGATCAGCCCCTCGACCGGCTCGAAGGAGGCTTCAGCGAAGATCGTGGCTTCCTTGATCCGGTTGCGCACGCCGGTCGTCGTCGCGGCCATGCCCCGGCCCAGCATGGGGACGCCGGGAATGATCTGATGCTGCGATTCCATGATGCCGTAGGAGGTCAGCGAGCGATGGATGTCGGACGTGCTTTCCAGATAGGACGCGCCCAATATCCAGCCCAGCCCATTGTCGAGATCGCGCACCAGGCGGTTTTCGGTCGAAAATATCTCCACCTTGTTCCTCTGACGGAACAGGGCGGGCGGTCCGCCGGGCTGGGTCGCGTCATAGCTTTCGGACAGGATGTCGCGGACATAGCCGGTGGACGACACGAAGCGCAGGTCGCCCCATTGCCGCTCGACCCGCGCGTTCAGCAGCAGATAGTCGGAATGATAGGGCTGGGCGACGCTGGAATCGCGAGTCAGCCGCCCCGCGCCGCGGGTCGCATATTGGGCGTCCCTGCCGTCGATCCGCTGGTAAAGGCCGCTGACGTCGATGGTCCAGTCTTCGTCCGGGACAACGCGCAGCGCCGCGCGCGTACCGTAGATGCGGGTGCGGTTGACGTCCCGCCGGTCCCGCGCCCGGTCGTCGATATAGCCGCCTTCCTGCACGCCATAGCCGACGACGCGCAGCGCGATCTTCTCGGGCAATATGGGCAGGTTGAGCACGGCGGACAGGTCGCCGCCCGGATCGCCATGCTGCGTGGCGGAAAGGCCGGTCGACATCTGGCCGCCGGCCTCGCCCAGATTGGGCGCGTTGGGGATCATGCGGACGATGCCGCCCAGCGATCCCGCGCCGTAAAGCGTGCCCTGCGGCCCTTCCAGCACCTCCACCCCGCGCATGTCGTAAAGGCGCAGGTCCGGGTCGGGCGCGGCGTAGTTGAGGCGCATGTCGCCCAGATATTGCCCCGTCGTCGCCTGGGTCGGGCCAGCCACGCCCGAATCCGCCATGGCGCGGATGAACAGCTTGTTGCGGCCCGCCCCGGCATGGGTGGAACTGAGGCTCGCCACGCGGGAGAGGAGCGCCGCCGTTCCGCCCGCCGCTTCGCCGCCGTCGAACAGGGAAGCGTCCACCAGATCCACCATGCCCGCATAGCGCGGCAGCGGCAGGTCGCGCTTGGAGGCGGTGACGACGATTTCCGCTGGCGGAGGGGGCGGCGGAACTGATGCGGCGCCGGTGGGATGGCGGGGCGCCGGGCGCGCGGGAGGGGACGCGCGCACGATGCGGAACGTCCGCTCGTCGATCCGCTGGATGGAGGCGTCGCTGCCCTTGAGCAGGCGCTTGAGCGCGGCCTCCGCCGACATGCGGCCGCGCACGGCGGGCGTGGCGATGCCCGCGAGCGACTGGTCCGACATGCCGATGCTGGCGCCCGTTTGACGGCCGAGCGTTATCGCCGCCTCGCCCAGCCTGCCGGGAGCGAGGTCTATGGTCTGTCTGTCCGCCGCCCGCGCGGGCGTTGCGGCCGCTATGGCGAGGGCGGTGACGAAAAGGACGTCAGCTTTGCGGACCATCCCCTTCTTTCAGCAGCCATCCATCCCCTTGGCGGACGGCGGTAAGGCCCATCAGCGGCGCGGCTCCGGCGAAGAAGCGGACCGGATCGCGATCCAGCGCGATGGTGCCGGTGAAGCGCATCGCCGCCGCGCCGGGCGTGGCGGAAAGGCGGATGCCGATGGAGCGGGCGATATCCTCGCCTATGTCGCCGATCCTGGCATTGGCATAGACCAGCCGGCCGCCGCGCCAGCTCGCCACGGCCTCAGGCGCGATGTTCATGACGTGGATGCCGGCCGCATCCTCGGTCAGCGCGCGGCCTGCGGGAAGGGCGATGGCCTGCGCGGAGGGGTTGTAGATCACCTTGCCTTCCGACACGCCGATGCGCGTGGACGTGCCGCTGCGCACGATGTTGAAGACGGTGCCCGCATCCTCGAACACAGCGTCGCCCACGTTCACGCGGAAAGGATCGGCTTCGTCATGCCGCACGGTGAAGGCCGCTTCGCCCTTGTCCAGCGCGGCGAAGCGCAGGTCCTTCCGATCCAGCCGAAGGGTCGTGCCGCCGTTCACGTCGATCCGCGTGCCGTCGTCCAGCGCGACGGTGCGGGTCTGGCCGGGCGCGGTCGTGACGGTGTAGATATCGCTGCGGTTCATGACGCCGAGCGATACCGCCCCCACCAGCGCCGCCGCCGCCGCGCCGCCGCCGATCCAGCGCATCGGCCGCCAGCGGCGCTCGCGCGGAGGGCCGGCATCGTTGGCGGGGGCAGGCATGTGCACGGGGTCGGCGGGGATCATCTCCCCCAGCGCCGCGTCCTGCGCCATCAGCGCATCATAGGCGGCCGCATGGGCCGGATCGACCTCCAGCCATGCGGTGAAGCCTTCCCAATCGGCAAATTCCGGATCGCGCGTGCGGATCATCCACATGAGCGCATCCTCCTGGATCATGGCATCGGCCCTGTTCATTGTTCACCCCTTGCAGGCTGTGACGCCGCCGCCGCGCTCATTCCGTATCCAGCCTCTGCTTGAGGGCCAGCATGGCGCGATAGGCCTTCTGCAAATCCTTCTCCACGGTGGTGAGGCTGACGCCCAGTTCCTGCGCGATCTGGCGCTGGCCCACGCCTTCGATGCGGAAACGGCGGAATACCAGTTCGGCGCGCGGGCCAAGGCCGCGCAGCACGGCGCGCGCTTCCTCCAGCCGTTGCGTCAGGATCATCCGTTCGTCGACGGCGATGTCGCCGGCGGGATCGGCCATCACGCCGCCCGCGCTCTCCGCCCAGCCCTGCTCGCGCCTTTCGCGGCGGATGGCGGAGCGGTAGCGGTCCAGCATGAGATTATTGGCCATGCGGTAGAGATAGGGCAGCGGATCGGCGACCGGACCCAGATCCTTCGCCTCCAGCTTCATCCACATATCCTGCAACATATCCTCCGCATCCTCGCCCGCGCCGCGCCCGCGCAGGAAACGCAGCAGGGCAGGGCGGTTCTGGAGGAAGATCGCGGAAAGGCCGTCGGCCATGTCCATTCAGGGTCCAGTGCTTGCCGTTCAGGCGCGATGCAATAGAGGCGCGGGCGGGGTCTTGGCAAGCTGATGACGGTTTGCCGGAGCGCAATCAACCGGCGCTCAGTTCCGACCGCAGCTTGAGCACCTGCGCGCCCGTGTCCGTGATGACGAGGCAGGCCGGATCGTGCCGCGAGCCGTTGCGGCGCACCCGAACGCCCTCGATCGTCCGTTCGACCTCATGATCGAAACATTCCGAGATCCGCCCTCGGGCGACGCCCTGACCGCGGTTCCATCTGACGCGCATTCCCTTGCGAAGGCTGTCGAGCATGAAGGACCATCCTTTCCCGACGGGGCATCGGCATTTCCATCATCCTTTGCGCCGGCGTCGGGAAAATGTCCGAAGACGGGACCGGTTCCCTTGGGTTTTGGGTCCGGCTGGGTTAAGGGGCCGGGATGGATGCAACCGGGCTGCGCGTGGCGCTTTTCAGCGGCAATTACAACTATGTGCGAGACGGCGCGAATCAGGCGCTCAATCGTTTCGTGGGCTATCTGCTGCGGCAGGGGGCGGCGGTCCGCGTCTATTCCGCGACGATCGACACGCCCGCCTTCGAACCGACCGGCGATCTGGTGAGCGCGCCCTCCATCCCCGTTCCGGGGCGCACGGAATATCGGATTCCCTATCGCATGTCGGGCGCGATGAGACGCGATCTGGCGGCTTTCGCGCCCAATCTGGTCCATGTGTCCAGCCCCGACCCGCTCGGCCATCGCGCGGTGAGCTGGGCACGGCAGCGGGGATTGCCCGCCGTCGCCTCCGTCCATACCCGATTTGAGACTTACCCCCGCTATTACGGACTGGCCTTTCTGGAGCCGGTGATCGAATCGATGCTGCGCCGTTTCTATCGCCGGTGCGACGCCATCGTCGCGCCGTCCGAATCCATGGCGCAACTGCTGCGCGAACAGCGGATGAGCTATGATGTCGGCATCTGGACGCGGGGCATCGACCGGGAAATCTTCCATCCGGGCCGCCGTGACATCGCCTGGCGGCGCGCGGTCGGGATCGAGGATGACATGCCCGTCATCGGTTTCGTCGGGCGGCTGGTGATGGAAAAGGGGCTGGACGTCTTTTCCGACGCCATCGACCAGCTCGTCACGCGGCAGGTACGGCATAAGGTGCTGGTGGTGGGCGAAGGCCCGGCGCGGGAGTGGTTCGAGAACCGCCTGCCGCGGGCGATCTTCACCGGATTCCAGAAAGGCCCCGACCTGGGCCGCGCGGTCGCCAGCATGGACATGCTGTTCAACCCGTCCGTCACGGAAACCTTCGGCAATGTGACGCTGGAGGCGATGGCCTGCGGGCTGCCCACCGTCGCGGCGCGCGCGACGGGCAGCGAAAGCCTGGTCACGGACGGCGTGACGGGGCGGCTGATCCGGCCGGGTGCCATCGGGGCCTTCGCCGACGCCTTGCAGGGCTATTGCACGGACGGCGCCGCGCGCGCGCAGGCCGGACGGGCGGCGATGGCGGAAGCGGAGCGTTATGGCTGGGATCAGGTCAATCAGGCGCTGGTCGACACTTATCTGCGGATCATCCGTCAGCGCGCGCACGGCGCGATGATGAAGGCCAGCCCGGTTCCCTGAACGGCAAAGCATCCCTATATCGGGAGCGATGGCAGATCTTTTCGCACAGGATGACGTTTCGGCGGAGGCCGAGGGCGGCCCGCTGGCCGACCGACTGCGCCCGCGCACGTTGACCGACGTGGTGGGGCAGGATCACCTGACCGGCCCGGACGGCGCGATCGGGCGGATGGTGGCGGCGGGGCGGCTGTCCTCCATCATCCTGTGGGGACCGCCGGGGACGGGCAAGACCACCATTTCCCGCCTGCTCGCAGATGCGGTGGGCATGCGGTTCGAGCCGATTTCAGCGGTGTTTTCCGGCGTCGCGGACCTCAAGAAGGTCTTTGCCGCCGCGAAGGATCATGCTCGGATGGGGCAGCGGACATTGCTGTTCGTGGACGAGATCCACCGTTTCAACCGGGCGCAGCAGGACAGCTTCCTGCCCTTTGTCGAGGACGGCACGGTCACGCTGGTCGGCGCGACGACCGAGAATCCGAGTTTCGAGCTGAATGCCGCGCTTCTTTCCCGCGCGCAGGTGCTGATCCTGCGGCGGCTGGACGCGGCGGCGCTGGAATTGCTGCTGGACCGGGCCGAAGCGCTGATGGAGCGCCCTTTGCCGCTGGACGCCGCCGCACGGGAGGCGTTGATCGCCAGCGCGGATGGGGACGGGCGCTTCCTGCTCAATCAGGTGGAGACGCTTTATTCCATCGATTTGCCCGAGGCGCTCGATCCGGCGGGGCTGTCGGCGCTGCTCCACCGGCGCGTCGCCGTCTATGACAAGGATCGGGAGGGGCATTACAACCTCATCTCCGCGCTGCATAAATCCTTGCGCGGGTCCGATCCGCAGGCGGCGCTTTACTATCTCGCCCGGATGCTGACGGCGGGGGAGGAGCCGCTCTATGTGCTGCGGCGGCTGGTGCGTTTTGCGAGCGAGGATATCGGCCTCGCCGATCCGCAGGCGCTGGTGCAGTGCCTTGCGGCGAAGGATGCCTATGACTTCCTGGGCAGTCCCGAAGGCGAACTCGCCATCGTGCAAGCGTGTCTCTATTGCGCCACCGCGCCCAAATCCAACGCGGCCTATAAGGCGATGAAATCCGCGTGGAAATCGGCGCGGGACACCGGATCGTTGATGCCGCCGCAGAATATCCTCAATGCGCCGACCAAACTGATGAAGCAGGTCGGCTACGGCAAGGGATATGAATATGACCATGACGCGGCCGACGGCTTTTCCGGCGCGAATTACTGGCCGGAGGAAATCGGGCCGCAGACCTTCTACGAGCCGACCGAGCGCGGCTTCGAGGCGCGGGTGGCCGAACGCATCGCCTATTGGAACAAGCTGCGGCGGGAGCAGGGAGAGGCGTGACGCCCCGTTTTGAACGGTTCGTCGCGATTGACTGGTCGGGCGCCAAGGGCGCGCGGCATAAGGGGATCGCGGTCGCGGCCTGCGAAGGGGGCGGCGCCCCTGCCATGGTGGAAGCCCCCGGCGGCGTCTGGTCGCGGATTGATGTCGCGGACTGGGTGATCGAGGCCGCGAAGGACAAGCCAACGCTGTTCGGCTTCGATTTCAGCTTCGCGCCGCCCTTCGTGGCGCGGGGCGGCTATCTGCCGGGAGAAGCGACGCCGGAAAGCGGACCGGACTTCTGGGCCTATGTCGACCGGATTTGCGAGGATATCGACCTGGGCGCGGCCAGCCTGCTGGAAAGCACGCATCGCCGCCATTTCTATTTCGGCAAGGCGGATGGGGTGAAGGCCGACTTCATGCACAACCGCGTCTGCGAAGCGCATTACAATGCGGGCGGCGGCGGCAAGCCCTCCACCGTCTATGACGCCATCGGCGCGGCGCAGGTGGCGAAGGCGAGCTTTGCGGGAATGCGCCTGCTGCACCGGGTCCGGCCGCATGTGCCGATATGGCCTTTCGATCCGCTTCCGGGCCAAGGCTCGCTGGTGGTCGAGATATATACCAGCATCGCCGCCCGCGCCGCCGGACGGCCCAAAGGGCGGACCAAGATGCGCGACATGGCGGCGCTGAACGACGCCCTGTCGGTGCTGGGCTGCGCGCCCTATGCCGGGCCGGCGCCGGACGATCATGGCGCGGACGCGCTTCTTACCGCCGCATGGATGCGCGGCGCGGCGGGAAGAAGCGCGCTTTGGCGGCCCACGCCGCTCGATATGCAAATCGCCGCGACTGAGGGCTGGACGTTCGGCGTCATCTGATAGTATGGGCGTCCCCGGACAGCGAGGCCGGATTAGCACAGCGGTAGTGCAGCGGTTTTGTAAACCGAAGGTCGGGGGTTCGATCCCCTCATCCGGCACCATCTTCAAATAGCCTGGCGCTGTCCGTCTTTATTCCCCGTCGCACTGGCGCGGGGGCCGGGCGCTCCCTATAGCAGGGCCATGGCATCTACCCAGAAGCAGAAGAAATCCGCGCCTCCGCGCGACAAGGTGCGCCCCGCCGGATTCCCGACCCGCGATCAGGTGATGGAATTCATCACCTCCTCCGACCAGCCTGCGGGCAAACGCGAAATTGCCAAGGCGTTCGGCCTCAAGGGGCAGGAGAAGATCGCGCTCAAGGCATTGCTCAAAGACATGGCCGACGAAGGGCTGATCGACATCGGCCCCGCGCGCGCCTTTCACAAGATGGGCGGCGTGCCCAAGGTGACGGTGCTGCGGATCGTCGATGTGGACGACACGACCCTGATCGCCACGCCCGAACGCTGGGAGGCGGAGGGCCAGCCCGCGCCGCGCCTGCGCGTGGTGGAGCGAGGGAAGCGCGGCGCGCTCACCATCGGCGACCGGATATTGGCGCGCACCGAGGAAGCCGGGCGCGGTTGGGTCGCGCACCCGATGAAGAAGCTCGCCAAGGCCAGCGAGGAACTGCTGGGCGTGGTGGAGGAAGGGCCGAAAGAACAAAATGGCGTCGGCAAGCTGTGGCTGCGCCCCGTCGACAAGCGCATCCGCCGGGATACACCCATTTCCGACGCGGGCACGGCCAAGCCCGGCGATCTGGTGCTGGCCGAGCCGGTCGGACGCCCGCCCCGCATCACCGCGCGGGTCACGGACATATTGGGCGATCCCTTCGCGCCCCGCAGCTTCAGCCTGATCGCCATTCACAAGCATGGCATCCCCCATGTCTTTCCCGAACAGGCGGAGGAGGAGGCGGTCACGGCCTCGAAGCTGCCGCTGCATGAGGACAAGCGCGAAGACCTGCGCCACCTGCCCATCGTCGCCATCGACCCGGCGGACGCGCGCGACCATGACGATGCCGTATGGGCCGCGCCGGATGACGATCCCGCCAATCCGGGCGGCTATCGCGCCATCGTCGCCATCGCGGACGTCAGCTATTATGTCCGCCCCGGCAGCGCGCTCGACCGGGAAGCGCGCAAGCGCGGCAACAGCGTCTATTTCCCCGACCTCGTCGTGCCGATGCTGCCGCACCAGCTTTCCTCGGACATGTGCTCGCTTCGCGCGGGGGAGGACAGGGCGGCCATGGCCTGCCACCTCGTCGTCGATGCAAAGGGCAAGGTGACGTCATGGCGCTTTTCCCGCGCGGTGATCCGCGTGGCGGCGGTGCTCGCCTATGAGGACGCGCAGGCGGCGATTGACGGGACGAAGGAGCACGACCTGCTGGAACCGGCGCTGAGGCCGCTTTGGGCGTGCTGGGCGCTGCTCCGCAAGGCGCGGGAGAAGCGCGATCCGCTGGCGCTGGACCTGCCCGAACGGCGCGTGGTGCTGGACGAATGGGGCAAGATCACCAGCGTCGCCGTGCGCGAACGGCTCGACGCGCATATGCTGATCGAAGACTATATGATCGCCGCCAATGTCGCCGCCGCCAAGGCGCTTGAGGCCAAGAAGGCGCCGGTCATGTATCGCGACCATGAACCGCCCAGCCGCGACAAGCTGGTGGCGCTCAAGGATTATCTCGCGACCTTCGACATCGATTTCGCGCTGGGGCAGGTCATCAAGCCGTCCACCTTCAACCGCCTGATCGAGCGTGTCGGGGAGGCGGAGGAAAAGCCGCAGATCATGGAGCAGATCCTGCGCAGCCAGACGCAGGCCTATTACAGCCCGCAGAATATGGGGCATTTCGGGCTGGCGCTGGGCAGCTACGCGCATTTTACCTCGCCGATCCGCCGCTATGCCGACCTGCTGGTGCACCGGGCGCTGGTGGGCGCCCATGGGCTGGAACTGCCCGCGCCCAAGGGCGGCGCGCTGCCCGACCGGACCGCGCTCAGCGGCGAGGATTATGAGAATATGGGCCGCGTGGGCGAGATGATCAGCCAGCATGAACGCCGCGCGATGGAGGCGGAGCGGGAAACCGTCGACCGCTATGTCGCGGCCTTCCTGGCGGCCCATGTCGGCGAACTGGTCGAGGCGCGGATCACCGGCGTCCAGAATTTCGGCTTCTTCGCCACGGTCGAAGGGCTGGGCGGCGACGGGCTGGTGCCGGTATCGACGCTGGGCGACGAGCGTTTCTATTATGACGAAGCGGCGCGCGCGCTCGAAGGCGTGGAAAGCGGCGAGCGTTATACCGTGGGCCAGCGTCTGCAATTGCGGCTGGCGGAGGCTGACCCGATCAACGGCGCGCTGCGCTTCGCACTGCCCGATGCGCCGCCGCAGCGGCCGAGTTTCAGGAAGGATCGCGCGCGGCCGGGGGGCATCAAGCGCGGCCGCCCCGCCAATATCCGCCATATCGGCAGCGCGCGGGGCAGGCACAAGAAGCGCTGAGGATCAGCTCAGCCGGTCGATCGCCTCCGCGTCCAGCCCGCCGGGGATGACCATGATGGGACAGGGCAGCTTGCCCGCGTCCGCGCCCGCGAAGTGCGACACGAGCTTGCCCGGATTGCCGCTCGCCGCCGCGCCCAGCACCAAAGCGGCGACATCGTCCATTTCGTCCAGCGTCGCGCGGACGACGGCGACGGGATCGCCCTGCTTGACGGTGATGGTGGGGCGGATGCCGGATTCGTCGGTCAACGTGCCCGCCGCGCTCGTCACCAGCGCTTCGGCGCGTTGAAGCGCTTCGTCCTCCATCGTGGCCTGCACGCCGCCCCATTGCACGAATTCCGAAGGCGGGACGAGGGCGAGGATGCGGACCGATCCATTGGTCTTCGCCGCCCGGCGCGCGGCGAAGCGCAACGCCGTTTCCGCTTCGGGCGATTCGTCCACGACAACCAGATATGTCCGCACAATCCATGCCCCTCAAATGCCGCCGACTGCCCCAAAACCCCTCTGCGTCGGCCCGGCGAACCAACTGGGTGAAATGTGCTGCATAATCGCACCGGGCGCAAGGCGCGCCCTTGACCGCTTCCCTTAAAGGGCCGAAACGACCTGTGAAGGCTTTGAGCTGACCGAATATGCGACAAGAAAAAGGCCCCACCGCATGAGCAAGACGATCCAGATGCCTGCCCTGTCCCCGACCATGGAGGAGGGGACACTGGCGAAGTGGCTGGTGAAGGAAGGCGACGCCGTGTCATCGGGCGACCTTCTGGCGGAGATCGAAACGGACAAGGCGACGATGGAGTTCGAAGCCGTCGATGAAGGCACCATCGCAAAGATATTGGTCGCCGAAGGGACCGAAGGCGTGAAAGTCGGCGCCGTCATCGCCATTCTGGCCGAAGAGGGAGAAGATGTGGCCCAAGCCGCGAAGGACGGCGGCCAGCCGGACGCCGCGCCCGCGCCCAAAGCGAAGGCCGCCCCTGCGCCCAAGGCTGAGGAAGCGCCCGCCGCTGCGCCCGCGCAGGCGGCTGCTCCGGCCCCCGCGAAGCAGGACGGCGACCGGGTCAAGGCCAGCCCGCTGGCCCGCCGCCTGGCGCAGGAAAAGGGTGTCGATCTGGCCAGCGTCGCCGGCTCCGGTCCCAATGGCCGCATCGTGAAGGCCGATCTGGAAGGCGCGAAACCCGGCGTGGCCGCGCCTGCCGCCGCTCCCTCCGCACCCGCTCCCTCCGCGGCGCGCGCGCCCGCCACTGCGGCCGCGCCTGCCGCCGTGCAGGACTTCGGCATCCCGCACGATGTGGTCAAGCTGTCGAACATGCGCAAGACCATCGCGCGCCGCCTGACCGAATCCAAGCAGCAGGTGCCGCACATTTACCTGACCGTCGACATTCAGCTCGACAAGCTCTTGAAACTGCGCGGGGAACTCAACGACGGATTGGCGCCGCGCGGGGTCAAGCTGTCGGTCAACGATCTGCTTATCAAGGCATTGGGGGTCGCCTTGATCCAGGTGCCCGAATGCAATGTGCAGTTCGCCGGCGACCAGATGCTGAAGTTCCAGCGCGCCGACATTTCCGTCGCGGTGTCGATTCCGGGCGGCCTCATCACCCCGATCGTGACGCAGGCGGACAGCCGGGGCGTCGCCGCCATCTCCACCGCGATGAAGGACCTGGCCGGGCGCGCCAAGGAAGGGAAGCTCAAGCCGGAGGAATATCAGGGCGGCACCGCGTCGCTGTCGAACATGGGCATGTTCGGCATCAAGCAGTTCGAAGCCGTCATCAACCCGCCGCAGGGCATGATCATGGCCATCGGCGCGGGCGAGAAGCGGCCCTATGTCGTCGACGACAGCCTCCAGATCGCGACCGTCATGTCCGCGACGGGCAGCTTCGATCACCGCGCCATCGATGGCGCCGACGGCGCGCGCCTGATGCAGGCGTTCAAGCAATTGGTGGAAAATCCGCTGGGAATGCTGGCCTGATGCCGCAGGCGGAAGAACAGCCCCCTGCCGGCAGTCCCGCCGTCCGCGTCATCGCCATGCCCGCCGACACCAATCCCTATGGGGATATTTTCGGCGGCTGGCTGATGAGCCTCATGGACTCCGCCGCCGGATCGGTCGCGGCCCGCCATTCCAAAGGGCGCGCCGTCACCATCGCCGTGGAGGGCATGACCTTCCTGCGCCCCGTCGTCGTGGGGGATGAAGTCTCCGTCTATGCCAAGCTGGCGGGCGTGGGCCATACGTCGATGCGGATCGACGTGGAGGCATGGCGGCGGACGCGGCATGACGACCGATCCTATCGCGTGACGCGGGCGACCTTCACCTTCGTCGCCATCGGCGAAGACCGGAAGCCCCGCCTTGTCCCGCCGATCCCGGCTGAATGAAACAACCCGATCAAGAAACGAGTGTGATCTATGGCTGAGAATTACGATGTGATCGTTCTGGGTTCCGGTCCCGGCGGCTATGTGGCCGCGATCCGCTGCGCCCAACTGGGGCTGAAAACGGCGATCGTCGAGCGCGAGAATCTGGGCGGCATCTGCCTCAATTGGGGCTGCATCCCGACCAAGGCGCTGCTGCGCTCCGCCGAAATCTTCCACTATATGCAGCACGCCAAGGATTACGGTCTTGCCGCCGAGAAGATCAGCGCGGATCTGGACGCCGTGGTGAAACGCTCGCGCGGCGTCGCGAAACAGCTCAATCAGGGCGTCACGCACCTGATGAAGAAGAACAAGATCGCCGTGCATATGGGCGACGGCAAGCTGACCGGCAAAGGCAAGCTGTCCGTCACGAAGGACGGCAAGAGCGAGGAACTTGGCGCAAAGCACATCATCGTCGCCACGGGCGCGCGCGCGCGCGACCTGCCGCGGCTCAAGGCGGACGGCAAGCGCGTGTGGACCTACCGCCACGCCATGACACCGCCGGAAATGCCGGGCAAGCTGCTGGTCGTCGGTTCAGGCGCGATCGGCATCGAGTTCGCGAGCTTCTACAACGACATGGGCGCGGACGTCACCGTGGTCGAGATGATGGACCGGATCGTGCCGGTGGAGGATGCGGATGTGTCCGCCTTCCTCGAAAAGGCGCTGATCAAGCAGGGCATGAAAATCCTGACCGGCGCGAAGATCGAGAAGATCGAGACCGGCGACAAGGGCGTGAACGCGACCATTAAAGACAAGGCGGGCAAGGACATCACGGCCGAATATAGCCATGTGATCGTCGCCATCGGCATTGTCCCCAATGTCGAGAATCTGGGTCTGGAAGATGTCGGCGTGGAGCCGGATCAGCGTTACCACATCAAGACGGACGCTTTCGGCCGCACCAATGTCGACGGCATCTGGGCCATCGGCGACGTCACCGCGCCGCCATGGCTGGCGCACAAGGCGAGCCATGAAGGTGTCATCGTTGCCGAGGCGATCGCGCAGGCGCTGGGCAACAAGGATGTGCATCCCCATGCCATGGACGTCCGCAACATTCCCGGCTGCACCTATTGCCATCCGCAGATCGCCTCCGTCGGCCTTACCGAAGCCAAGGCGAAGGAAGCGGGTTATGAGGTCAAGGTCGGCAATTTCCCCTTCATCGGCAACGGCAAGGCGATTGCGCTGGGCGAAGCGGAAGGGTTCGTGAAAACCGTGTTCGACGCCAGGACCGGCGAATTGCTGGGCGCGCACATGATCGGCGCGGAAGTGACCGAGATGATCCAGGGCTATACCATCGGCAAGACGATGGAGACGACCGAGGCGGAACTGATGGAAACGGTGTTCCCGCACCCGACCATTTCCGAAGCCATGCATGAAAGCGTGCTGGCGGCTTATGGACGCGCGCTCCATATCTGAGGGGCGGGCATGGAAAAGGGGCGCGGGGGCCTTGGCTCTGGCGCTTCTTTGTATTGTCCTCATCGCGCTGCTTCATCGGCAAGGCGCGCTCGCTGGGCTGAATGAGGGGGTGATGACGGAAGCCGGCCGCCTGCGAGACAGCGCGGCCGGACAGCATTTCACCGCCTTCATGCAATTCGCTTCGGCGATGGGAGGCACGGGCGGGCGGCTGTTGTTGCTGGGCATCGCGCTTGCCGTGCTGATCTGGCGTGGGCGGCGGCGCGGGGCGGCATGGCTTGCTTCGATGGCGGCGGGAGGAACGCTGCTTAACCTTTTGTTGAAGCAGATTTTTTCCGCGCCGCGTCCCGATCTGTTGCCGCATCTGGATATTGTGCACAGTTACAGCTTTCCCAGCGGCCATGCGGCGGGAAACATGATGTTCTTTGGCGCGCTTGCGATTCTGGCGGGACGGTGGCCCGCTTATGTTGCGGCGTCCGTGGTCATTGCGCTGATCGGCGCCAGCCGCGTATGGCTGGGCGTGCATTGGCCCAGCGACGTGATCGCGGGATGGATCGAAGGATTGGGCTGGCTGGCCCTGTGCCGCGTCTGGCTACCAGCGGGGGGAGGGCAGGAGGAGCGCCCGCACCAGACTTTGATGCGGAGGCATTCCGTCGGTGGTGACGAAGCCATGGACCCAGAAGCTGTCCACCACGCACAGCGCCGCGACCGCCAATAGGATCATCGCCGCCCCGGCAAAGACCGCGCGCGCGCCCCGCACCGGATCGCCGGGCATGAGGGCGAGCAGCACCAGCGGCAGAACCGGCAGGAAATAGCGCCCCTGCGTCCCCTGGATATAATCCGCGCCGAGCGCCGTGCCCGTCAGATACATGGCGGTTTCGACCAGCAGCGCGACCCCCGCCGCGACAGCCAGCCACCATAGCCTCTGCCCGAAACCGAAGCGCGCGCCCGACCCGCTCAACACCGCCGCGCCAAGCATGACCGCGCCCAACGCATAGGCTGCAAGCGGCAGCAGGATGGCATTCCACCCGAAACGCCCGACGATCTGGAGTGCATAGACCGGTGCACGCTCGACCACGCTGGAACAGAGGATGCGGACATAGGCAAGTGGATCATGCAGGATCACCGCCAGTTGATCGGCCAGCGGCGCGGTCGTGACCGCCTCGCCGGTCTTGCGCGAAACGATGTGATAGAGCGCCTGGCTGCCGCCCGACATCTTCATCCACAGCATGAAGGCCGCGCCGCCCGCCGCTATCGCGGCGATCAGCAGCAAGGCGCGGCGGTCCCGCCGCCCCTGCGGCCAGCGCAGCCCCGCCATCATCAGCGGCAGATAGACGCCCTTGGCCAGCGCCAGCAGCGGCGCGATGGCAAACAGGCCCGCCGAACGCAGCGGCGCGCTGCCCATGAATCCCACCCGCAGCGCCAGCGCCAGGCCCAGAAAGCCGAGGCCGTTGATGACGGCATCCGGCGACAGCGATCCATTCTGATAGCAGAATGTCGGCAGCAGGGCCGTCGCGAGCAGGGCAATCCGGCCGAAAGGCAACAGGCGGAGCGCGGCAATCAGCATCGCCAACGCCGCCAGCGCATTCACGAACCGCCCGGCATAGAAAGCGCCCAGCCGCGGCAGCCCCAGCGCATCGCCCGCGACCAGCCCGAGCGCGCCCGGCGCATAAAGCGTCGGCGCATAATTGGCGACATTGGGGAAATCGGCAAAATATCTGCCCGGCCGCGCGGCATCGGCCGCCCAGGCATGGGTGAGCGTTCCCCGCTCGAAACGGCGCGGCGCGGGCGGCACATCGCTGGGGAAATCCACGGCATGAAGGTCCAGCGCCGCGCGGGGAAGCTCAGCGCCGATCCTCTCGCCGCGCTGCTCCGCCAGCGTCCGCCCCTCGGACAGCAACAGCGCCTTCATATAATGCTGATTTTCATCGGGAGCCTGGAAAGGCGGCGTCACCAGCGCGAAAAACAGCGTCGCGGCGCAGATAACGGCCAGCAGCAGCTTTTCCAGCGTCGACCATGCCGGCGCCACCAGCATATCCGCCCGCGTCGCCGCCCAAGACATCCGCTCCTGCCGCATCACCCCGCTCCCCAAACACCGCCAGTGCGGTCATCCGGGCGAATGGTAGGGCGGAAATCTTAATATTTGGAAATGGCGATTATCGCGTTTGCACACCCAAATGCTGCGATGGCCGATTGCGGCCATTTGCGGTTATTTGTTTTATCGTCATGCTGAACAAGTTCAGCATGACGACCGGATATGGCGGCAGCGGCAGGAACGTCCTTCGCGGCAATCCGAAGCCTCTACACCTCCCCCAGCTCCACCCGTTCTTCCGGCGGATGCAGCCGCAGACGCGTCACGCGGCGGCCGTCGCTGGCCAGCACTTCCAGCCTCCAGCCGCTTTGCTGATGCTCCATGATTTCGCCCGGTTCCGGCACATGGCCCGCCAGCACGAAGGCAAGGCCGCCCAGCGTGTCGACATCTTCCTCGACGTCGCCCAGCTTCTCGTCGATTTCCTCGGCCACGTCGTCCAGTTCGGCGCGAGCGTCCGCTTCCCACAGGCCGCCTTCCAGCGGCACCAGCATCGCTTCGGGCTCCTCGTCATGCTCATCCTCGACCTCGCCGACGATTTCCTCGACCAGATCCTCGAAGGTCAGCAGCCCTTCGGTGCCCGAATATTCGTCCAGCACGATGGCCAGATGCGTCCGCTTCGCCCGCATTTCGGCGAGCAGGTCCAGCGCCCCCATGCTTTCAGGCACATAGAGCGGTTGCCGGATCAGCGGCTCCAGCGTGTCCGGCACCGGCGACTTGCCCGCCATTATGGCGAAGGCGTCGCGGATGTGGATCATCCCGACGATGGTGTCGAGTGTTTCCCGATAGACTGGGATGCGGCTGTGCCCGGCTTCCGCGAACAGTGCGGCAAGGTCCGCGAAGCTCGCCTTTTCCTCGATGGCGATGATGTCCGCGCGGGGGACGGCGACGTCATCGACCGTATGTTCGGAAAAATGCAGGAGATTGCGGACCATCTGCCGTTCGATCGCCGACAGGTCGCCTTTGGAGGGGGAGGGCGCGCCCTGCTCCTCATCCTCGTCATATTCGTCGAGCGCTTCCTCCAGCTCGCGCCGGAGGCTATGCCCCTCATCCTCGCCAAAGAGCAGCGCCTTCAGGCCGCTCCATAAACCGCCCTCATGGCTACTACTGTCCGGTTCCTTGGAGCCGTTGCCATTGCCGTCCTTCGGGCTGCCCTCAGCCATAATCGTCCCTAGTCCCCTGTTTCGCGATCCCCATAGGGATCAGGCAGGCCAAGATTGGCAAGCGCGCGGATTTCCAGCGCCTCCATCGCCTCGGCTTCGGCATCGACCATATGGTCATATCCCAGCAAATGAAAAGTCCCATGCACGATCAAATGCGCGGCGTGATCGGCGATGGAGATGCCCTTGCCCTGCGCTTCACGGGCGCAGACGCCTTCGGCCAGCACGATATCGCCCAGCAGCACCTCGCCATCGTCGGTATTCGCGGTGCCCTCCAACAGGTCGCGTTGCACCATGGGGAAGGAGAGGACGTTGGTCGGCTTGTCCTTGTCCCGATAGGCGCGGTTCAACTGATGCACTTCCTCGTCGGACGTCAGCTTGACCGCGATCTCATAGGTGGCCGCGCTGTTCACGAAGGCGGCGTAGGGGCTGTGCGCGATGGCGGCGGTCACGGCCCGTTCCGCCAGCTCTTCCCAGTCGATGCCTGGCCAGCCGTCTTCCAGCAATATGGCAATATCAAGCATCAGGGCCCTCATAAGCCTGAACAATCCGGCCGACGACTGGATGGCGCACGACATCGCCGACATTGAAGGGCACGATCGCGATGCCCTCCACGCCCTGCAAACGCGACACGGCATCGGCCAAGCCCGAAATGCCCGGCTGCGGCAGGTCGACCTGTCGCGGGTCGCCGCAGATCACCATGCGGCTGTTCTCGCCGAAGCGGGTGAGGAACATCTTCATCTGCGCGACGGTGGTGTTCTGCGCCTCGTCCAGCACGATGAACGCGTTGGAGAGCGTCCTCCCGCGCATGAAGGCGAGCGGCGCGATCTCGATCTCCCCGCTCGCGATCCGCCGTTCCACCTGTTCGGCGGGCAGCGTGTCGTAAAGCGCGTCGTAGATGGGCCGCAGATAGGGATCGACCTTCTCCTTCATGTCGCCGGGCAGGAAGCCCAGCCGCTCGCCCGCTTCCACGGCGGGGCGGGAGAGGATGAGGCGGTCGACCGAGCCGGAGATAAGCTGGCTCACCGCCTGCGCGACCGCTAGGTAGGTCTTGCCCGTGCCTGCCGGTCCCAGCGCGAAGATGATGTCGTTGCGCGTCAGCGCCTCCATATAAGTGACCTGCGTGGCGGAGCGCGGCACGATGGTCTTCTTGCGCGTGCGGATCATAACCTTGGGCGGTTCGGCGACGTCATGGCGGATGATGCCGTCCAGCGTCGGTTCGGCGGACATGGCGATGACGGCCTCCACCGCGCCGCCGTCGATCTCCTGCCCCGCGGCGATGCGGTTGTAGAGGCCGGTCAGCACGTCGCGGGCGCGGGCGGCGGCTTCGGCGTCGCCCTCGATCTGGAGCTTGTTGCCGCGCGCGGCGATATAGACGCCCAGCCGGTTTTCAATGGCCACGAGGTTCTGGTCATATTGCCCGAACAGCGCGCCCAGAAGGTGCGGGCGCTCGAAGGTGACTTCGAGCCGCGCGCGTTCGCCCGCTTCGGCCCGTTGATGCGGTTTCTTACTCATGTCAGCAGCCTCCCTCGCTCGTCTTCCATCTCTGTGTCAGGGCGCATCGCCATGGTCGGGGGAGATGGTTTCCCGCCGGTGCGGGATTGACGAGGCTTTGGTTCAAGCGGCTTTCCTCCTGCTGGGTTCACCGGCCAGACTGTTGGGGCCGGCGCTGACGATATCGACTTCCACCATGTCGCCGATGGCAAGGTCCGGCGCGGTGACATGGACCGACTGGAGCCACGGCGTCTTACCGATGAGCTGGCCGGGATGACGGCCTTTGCGCTCCAGCAATATGTCCGTGCGGCGGCCTATGGCGGCGGTGTTGAACGCCACTTGATGCTGGTTGATGAGCGCCTGAAGCCGCGCCAGCCGCTCGTCCATCACCTCGGCCGGAATCTGGCCGTCCATGTCGGCGGCGGGCGTGCCGGGGCGGGGGCTGTATTTGAAGGAATAGCATTGCGCGTAACGCACTTGCTCGACGATCTTCAGAGTATCTTCGAACTCCGCGTCCGTCTCGCCGGGGAAGCCGACGATGAAGTCGCCCGACAGGGCGATGTCGGGCCGCGCTTCCCGCACCCGCTCGATGATCCGCAAATAACTGTCCGCGCTGTGGCTGCGGTTCATGGCTTTCAGGATGCGGTCATTGCCCGACTGCACCGGCAAATGGAGGAAGGGCATCAGCTTTTCCACCTCGCCATGGGCGGCGATCAGGCCGTCGCTCATGTCGTTGGGATGGCTGGTGGTGTAGCGAATGCGTTTAAGGTCGTTGACCTTCGCCAGTTCGCGGACAAGGCCGTCCATGCCCTGCATCCGGCCCTTGCCGTCCTCTCCGGTCCAGGCATTGACGTTCTGGCCCAGCAGCGTGATTTCGCGCACGCCGCCCTCGACCAGCGCCTTCGCCTCGTCAAGGATCGCATCCCACGACCGGCTGATCTCAGCGCCGCGCGTATAGGGCACCACGCAATAGGTGCAGAATTTGTCGCAGCCTTCCATGATGGTGAGGAAAGCCGTGGGCCGCGCCTGCTTGGTCCGAGCGGGCAGGGCGCCGAATTTGGACGCGAGCGGCATGTCGGTGTCGACCGCTTCCTCACCGCGACCAGCCTTGTCGATCAGGTCGGGCAGGCGGTGATAGGCTTGCGGGCCGACGACGATGTCGACGCTTCTGGCGCGGCGGCTGATCTCTCTGCCCTCGGCCTGCGCGACGCAGCCCGCGACCGCGATCATCGGCCGCGTGCCGTCCTCCCGGCGCAGGCGGCCGATATCGGAGTAGACCTTGTCCACCGCCTTTTCGCGGATGTGGCAGGTGTTGAGGATAACGAGATCCGCGTCCGTGCCCTCGGCTGCGGGGGTCATGCCGCGCTCGCCCAGCATCTCGGCCATGCGCTCGCCATCATAGACGTTCATCTGGCAGCCGAAGGATTTGACGTGGAAGGTGGCCGGGGCTTTGTCTGGCTTTGGGGGCGTGTCGTTACGATTCATGCGGTCCAGCTATACAGTGCCATCGTGCGGAGCGGAAGGCGGCAGGTGCATTGCGATGCTCGCCACGATATGTTCGCGCGCGATGGCGGCAATGACCTTGCGGTCGCCGCAGCGCGTGGGGTCGAAAGGCTCCAGGAAACGCAGCGTCACATCCAGCCGTCCCCTGCGCTCCAGCAGCCGTTTCATGTTGCTCCCCGCCGGTTCGTTACCGTGCCACGCGATATCGGGAGCCGCGAGGCCATAGTCGATATGCACCGGCTGGATCAGCACATTGCGCGGCGGCGGGAGCAATACGGCCAGCAAGGCGGGCTTGAAGGGCAGGAGGGCGCGCCCGTCGCCGGTCGTGCCTTCGGGGAAGATCGCCAGCGGCTGATGTCCCGCCATCGCGTCCCGCAAAGCCTCTATCTGTGCCGCCAGCGCGCCGCGCCTTTCGCGTGAGACGAACAGCGTGTTGTTCTGCGCCGCCAGCCAGCCGATCACCGGCCAGCGCGCCACGCCGTCATGCGAGACGAAGGCGGTGCCGGTCGCGCCGCCCAGCGCCAATATGTCGACCCAGCTCACATGATTGGCGATCAGGAACAGGTCGCTCGCCACCGGTTTTCCCGCGACCTTGACCCGCGCGCCCACGGACCGCGCCGCCAGCGCCAGGAAGCGGCGCGGCCATGGCGACGAACGCCCGAAGGCGCGCCACAGCAGATGAAGCGGAAGGCAGAGGAGGAGGCTGGCCGCCAGCGCGACCAGACGCAGGAAACGGCGTATCCGGCCCAAGCGATCAGCTCTTGCGGTCGATCGCCACGCCGTACAGTTCCATCCGATGATCGACCAGGCGGAAGCCCAGCTTTTCGGCGATCTGCTTCTGGAGCTGTTCCAGTTCAGGATCGACGAATTCGATCACATTGCCCGTCTCCACGTCGATTAGATGATCGTGATGGGATTCGGGCGCCGCTTCATAGCGCGCGCGGCCGTCGCCGAAATCGTGCCGGTCCAGGATGCCCGCTTCCTCGAACAGGCGAACGGTGCGGTAGACCGTGGCGATGGAGATGCCGGCGTCGATCGCGGCGGCGCGCCGATGCAGTTCCTCGACATCGGGATGGTCCTCCGCATCGCTCAGGACCTGAGCGATTACCCGGCGCTGCTCGGTGATGCGAAGGCCCTTTTCATGGCACAGGGCTTCTACGTCGATCTTGCGGTTCATTTTTGTTCGCCGGCTGAATGGGACAATATAGGTCGGAGAACCTAACGCCTTTTGCCGTCAGGTAAAAGGGGGCGGGTCCGCGCCCCCTCCGTTTCTCGTCGGGCGAACCGATTACTTGCCGCGCGCGCGGCGGCGCTTGGTGCCCAGGCCGATCTTCTTCGCCAGCGTGCGGCGCTGTTCGGCATAATTGGGCGCGACCATCGGATAGTCGGCGGGCAGACCCCATTTGGCGCGATAATCTTCCGGCGTCATCTGATAGTGGGTCATCAGGTGACGCTTGAGCATCTTGAGCTTCTTACCGTCCTCCAGACAGACGATATAATCCGGCTTGATGGAAGAACGCACGGAAACGGCGGGTTCCGGCTTTACTTCCGGCGCGGGCGCGGGAGCAGACAGATTGGTCAGGGCCGTATGCACATTCTGAATAAGTGTCGCGACGTCCGAAACGGCCACGCTGTTATTGGAAACATGCGCCGCGACGATGTCCGAGGTCAAAGTAATCAGCAGTTCGTTCTGGGCGGATTCGTTTTCCATTTTCTTTTCCTGCAAAGCTTCAACTAGATGCGACCCGCCCTGCGAAAGCTTATGGATGAGCGGCCAGTGTCCGCTATACTTTTCCGTCTAATCTGGCAAGGGGGCCGGTCATATCGTCATGTCCCGCCGCAAACTCAAAGCATCGTGAAGTTGTCCATCATTACCGCGATAATAACCAGGGCGCCGATGTACATACTCGAATCCGAATTTTTCGTAAAGTTTGATTGCGCTGTTGGTGGCGCGCACTTCCAGATTCATGGACGTGATTCCCCTACGGCGGGCGGTGGAAAGACTGCTGGAGAGCAGCGCGTCGCCGATGCCGCGGCCCCTCCATGCGGGATCGACGGCCAGCAGCAGCAATTCGCACTCGTCGAGCACCGACCGGACGAGCGCGAAGCCCAGCGGCGTGGCGTCCAGCCGCGCGATGGTGAGCCAGGTTCCCGGCATCAGCATCACGCCCGATATCTGCGGCAGCGTCCACGCCTCGCCATAGACGGGGTCGAAAGCGCGGACCATGACGTCCATGGCGTCCGCCAGCGCGTTGCGCTCGCCCTCGTCATAGGTGTCGAGGACGATGTCGGGCATCATGGCGCGACGCTCCCCGCCATCGGGCGCGCATCGGCGTCGCGCCCATAGACCGGCGTAGGCGGGAGAGGCGGCAGCGATGCGATCAGGGGATAATCGGCCGCGTCGGGATAAAGGGCGACAGCCGTGCCCATGCCCTTTGCCGTGACCAGGGCGTCCGCGCCGGGACCATAGAAGATGGAAGCGCCGGTGTGTTCGGCGAGCGCGGCAATCGGCATGGAGGCGGGCTGGGTCAGGGGCGTCAGACCGTCTGGAGCAAAGCTCTGCCAGAACAGTTCGCCGTGCCCGCCCGTGATGGTGACGACCAGCGGACCATCCTCATGCTGCCGCGCAGCCTTCGCCGCGACCAGCGCCAGCGCGCTATAGCCGTGGACGGGAATGCGCCAGGCCAGCGCCAGCGCCCTGGCCGCCGCGATCCCTATGCGGACGCCGGTGAAACTGCCGGGGCCGCTGTCCACCGCGATGGCATCGGCGCGGCCTCCGCCGGGCAGGGCGGCGATCACCGGCAGCAACGCTTCGGCATGGCCGCGCCCGACAATGTCGTGGAAGCGCCCGACGGGCTTCCCGTCATCCAGCAGCGCGACGGACAGCGCCTGTGTCGCGGTGTCGATGACGAGCAGTCGCAAGCAAAACTCCCTTGAGCGTCGAGGATTCGCCCAATGCCGCGATATGCGGGCGGGCGCAATGCCTCAGACGGCGCGGACTTCCGTCACTTCGGGCACATAATGCTTCAAAAGCTGCTCGATGCCGTTCTTGAGCGTGGCGGTGGAGGACGGGCAACCCGAACAGGCGCCATGCATCCGCAGGTAAACCGTGCCCTTGTCGAACCCGCGATAGACGATATCGCCGCCGTCATTGGCGACCGCCGGACGGACCCGCGTATCGATGAGTTCGCGGATCTGCGCGACGATTTCCCCATCTTCGGGATCGTCGGCGAAGTCCTCCTCATCGGCGGGGACCGTGATGTCCCCTGCGCTGCCCGGCGTGAACAGCGGCATGTTCGCTGAAAAATGATCGAGCAGGATCGATAATATTTCAGGCTTCACGTCGCTCCATTCCGCGCCCGGCGCGATGGTCACGGAAATGAAGTCGCTCCCGAAAAAGACGCCCGTCACATCGCCCAGCCCGAACAGGGCTTCGGCCAGCGGGGATGCTTCGGCTTCCTCCGGGCTGGCGAAGTCGCGCGTGCCGCTGCCCATGACGGGGCGGCCGGGAAGGAATTTGACGGTCGCCGGGTTGGGCGTGTTTTCAGTCTCAATCAACATGTGCGCTATGTGGCGTCGGAAAGGCCGAAGATCAAGCGCCGGCGGAACTTCCCCGCATGGCGGACATTGATCGATAGACCCCATGAAAGAGGAGAAGGGCGCATGAGCACCGAGACCGAAATTCGGGACCGTTTCTGGAAGGAGTTGTCGCACAGTCCTTTTCTGATGGTTTCCCTGCAAGGAACGCAGGACCACGCCATGCCGATGACGGCGCAACTGGACGCGAACGCCAACCATTGTTTCTGGTTCTATTCCAGCAAGGGCAACCGGCTGGCTACCGGCGGACCCGCCATGGCCCAGTTCGTTGCGAAGGGCCATGATCTTTTCGCCTGCATCGACGGAACCCTGGCGCTGGAAAGCGATCCGGCGATCGTCGAGCGCTATTGGTCGCAGGATGTCGCCGCATGGTATCCGGGCGGACGCGACGATCCCGACCTGCTGATGCTGCGTTTCGACCTCGATACGGCGGAAATCTGGTGCGCGGACAGTGCCGCAAGCGGCCTCTTCCACAAGCTGTTCGGCGGCGACGCGCGCAGGGGGATGCAGGAAAAGCACGCCGAAGTCCCGCTTTGACAGTGCAAGCAGCCGCCGGATTCGCGCGGCTGCTTGCTTTTTCCTTATATTTGCATCATATGCCATGCGGCTGAGGAGCCGATGGCTCCGTTCTCTGGCGGCGTGAACGTCCCTGCGGGGACTAGCCGGAGCAGTTCCTGTGTTTTCGTTTTTGAGGCTTCCCTTGTCACGCGGGTCGTTTCGTCACCCGCCCCGCGCCCGCATCTTGCGAAGGCGCGGGCTTTGCAATGGAAGTCATTTTAAATGCAGTTCACCGAACTTGGCCTTGCCGAACCGCTTCTGAAGGCCCTTTCCGCCAAGCAATATGCCGTTCCCACGCCGATCCAGCAAAAGGCGATCCCCGTCCTGCTGGAGGGGCACGACCTGTGCGGCATCGCCCAGACCGGCACCGGCAAGACGGCGGCCTTCGCGCTGCCCAGCCTCGACCATTTCGCCCGCAATCCCAAGCAGACGCCGCTCAACGGGTGCCGGATGCTGGTGCTGTCGCCCACGCGGGAACTCGCCGCGCAGATCGCGCAGAGCTTCCGCGACTATGGGCGTTTCTTGAAACTCTCGGTCGAAGTCGTCTTCGGCGGCGTACCCATCAACCGCCAGATCAAGGCGCTGAGCCGCGGCGTCGATATCGTCGTCGCCACGCCGGGCCGCCTGCTCGACCTGATGGAGCAGCGCGCCTTCACCATCAAGGATACGGAAATCTTCGTCCTCGACGAAGCCGATCAGATGATGGACATGGGCTTCATCCATCCGTTGCGCCGCATCGCGAAGCTGCTGCCCAAGGAGCGGCAGAACCTCTTCTTCTCCGCCACCATGCCCAAGGAGATCGAGGCGCTCGCCGCGCAGTTCCTGAACGATCCGGTGAAGGTCAGCGTCGCGCCCCAATCCACCACGGCCGAGCGCGTGCGCCAGCAGGCGACCTTCGTCAATCAGGCGGAAAAGCAGGCGCTTTTGACCCTGACCGTCAAGAATGAGCCGATCGACCGCGCCCTTATCTTCACCCGCACCAAACATGGCGCGGACCGCGTCGTGCGTTTCCTGGAAGGGGCGGGCATCCAGGCCGTCGCCATCCATGGCAACAAGAGCCAGGCCCAGCGCACCACCGCGCTCCAGGCTTTCCGTCACGGCCATGTGAAGCTGCTGGTCGCGACCGACATCGCCGCGCGCGGCATCGACGTGTCGGGCGTGTCCCACGTCATCAATTTCGAGCTGCCCAATGTGCCCGAGCAATATGTCCACCGTATCGGCCGCACGGCCCGCGCCGGGGCGGAAGGCATTGCAATCAGCTTCGTGGCGGATGACGAGCGGCCCTATCTCAAGGCCATCGAGCGGACCGCAAAGGTCAAGCTGGAGATCGTGCCGCTGCCCGATAATTTCATGGAAGCGGTCCGCAACCTCCCCAAGGCAGCGCCCCCGCGCAAGGGCAAGCCGCAGACTTCCGAGCAGCAGGCCAGGCGTGCCGACGGCCAGCGCCGCTATCAGGACCAGCAGCAGCGCGGCACGCCCGACCGCGCCCATCGCCCGGACGGCGAAGCAGCGCCCGCCAAGAAGAAGCCTTTCCGCCGCCGTCGCAGCGGCGTGGGCGCGCATAAGGGCGCGGTGCAGCGGACGGGCCAGCGCTAAACCTTCTCCCTGCCGCGAAGGCGGGAGCGTGCGGCACTTTTGGATCATGCGAGGCGCGGAGATCAAATCCCGAAGGCGCCTCGCGGCGCCTATATCCTCCGCGCCTTCGCGCCTTCGCGTGAATCAATGCCCGGTCCTGCGCCGCGCGTCCCGTTCGGAACGGCGCTTTGTCAGTGGTCATTCAGGAAAATGTCGTTAGGCTCCCGTGCCTATGACTTTTCCTTTCCGGCGTTCCGCCGCCTCGCTGTCCGTCCTCGCTCTCTTGCTCGCAGGTGCGCCCGCGCCGCTGGCGGCAAGGACGGAAACGCCTTCCACTCCTATCGCGGGTTCCACCAAGGCCGAAACGCGCCCCTGGCTGTATGAGAACAGCGACGTGCCGATCGACACGGCGTGGCATTTCGGCACGCTGTCCAACGGCCTGCGCTACGCCATCCGCCGCAACGGCGTGCCGCCGGGGCAAGTGTCCATCCGCCTGCGCATCGACGCCGGATCGCTGATGGAGAATGCCGACGAGCTTGGCTATGCGCACTTCATGGAGCATCTGACCTTCCGGGGATCGCGCCATGTTCCCGACGGCGAATCCAAACGCATCTGGCAGCGTCTGGGCGTTACCTTCGGCAGCGACAGCAATGCCCAGACCACGCCCACCGGCACCACCTATGCGCTCGACCTGCCGCAAGCGACGCAGGCCAGTCTGGGCGAAAGCCTCAAGATACTCGCCGGCATGATGGCCGATCCCAATATCGTCGAGAGCGCCGTCAATGCCGAGCGCGCCGTGGTCCTCGCCGAGCGCCGCGAAAGCGACGGGCCGCAGATGCGGATTTCCGAAGCCAGCCGGAAACATTTCTTCGCGGGCCAGCCGCTTGCCGACCATAGCCCCATCGGCACCGTCGCGACCCTGAACGCCGTGACCGCCGCGAAGATGGAAGCGTTCCACCAGCGCTGGTATCGCCCGGAGAATGCCGTGGTCGCGCTGGCGGGAGACATCGATCCCGCGCTCGCCGAACAGCTCATCAAGGATAATTTCGGCGCCTGGACCGTGGCGGGGAAGGGGGCTGCGCTCCCCGATTTCGGCGCGCCCGACCCCAAGGCCCCGGCCACCGCCGTCGCCGTGGAGCCGGGCGTTCCGCTGGGCGTCACGATGGCATGGCTGCGGCCATGGAAACCGCGTGCCGACACGATCCTTTACAATCAGGACAAGCTGACCGACATGCTGGCGCTCCAGATCGTCAGCCGCCGTCTGGAAGCGGCGGCGCGCGGCGGCGGCAGCTTCCTCCAGGCGAGCGCCGAGCAGCAGGATATCAGCCGCTCCGCCGACGGCACCTTCGTCACCATCCTGCCGTCTGGCGAGAATTGGGAAAAGGCATTGCAGGACGTTCGCGCCATTATCGAGGACGCGAAGACCACGCCGCCCAGCCAGCAGGAAATCGACCGCGACTATGCCCAGATGGACACGGCGCTCGCGATCCAGGTTGAAAATGCCGATACGGAGGCGGGCGCGAAACAGGCGACCGATCTGGTGAGCGCGGTCGACATCCGCGAAACCACGGTCAGCCCGCAGGCCGCGCTCGACATCTTCCGGTCGGGCAAGCCCGCCATGACGCCGCAGAAGATCCTCGATTCCACCCGCCGGCTGTTCTCCGCAGGCGTGTTCCGCGCGCTGCTGATCACCGGCAAGGCGCAGCCGGGGCTGGACGCGCGGCTTGCTTCGGCGGTGGCGGCTCCCGTGCAGGCCGCCGCCAATGCGCGGCTGGCCGACAAGGCGGTGACGATGGACGACCTGCCGCCGCTCGGTCCCCCCGGCACGGTCGTGTCGCGCGCGCCCATCGGCCTCAAGGGGATGGAGAGCATCACCTATTCCAACGGTGTCAAGCTGACCCTGTTCGCCAATGACGCCGAAACCGAAAAGGTGCGGATCAACGTCCGCTTCGGCCATGGCCAGCAGGCCTTTTCTCCCACCAGACCAGTGCCGAGCTGGGCGGCGGACTATGCGCTGGTGGCGAGCGGGATCGGCAAGCTGGGCCAGCGGGAACTGGACGATCTGACCAACGGCCGCCGGATGGGGATGCAGTTTTCCATCGACGACGACGCCTTCGAGTTTCAGGCCGTCACCCGTCCCGCCGACTACAAGGACCAACTCCGGCTCTTCGCGGCCAAATTGGCGGCTCCCGGCTGGGACCCCGCCCCGATAGCGCGCGTCAAGACCGGCGCGATGGTTGCCTATGATGCGATGTCGCGTTCCCCCGATTCCGTGCTGGGCCGCGATCTCAACTGGCTGCTGCATGACAAGGATGTGCGCTTCCGCACGCCGTCCCGCGAGGAAATCGAGAAGCTGTCGCCCCAAAACTTTCGCGCGACATGGGAGCCGATCCTGGCTTCTGGGCCGATCGAGGTGCAATTGTTCGGCCAGGTGGATGCGGAGGACGCGATCAAGGCCGTGGGCGCGACCTTCGGCGCGCTGTCTGCCCGCCCCGATACGCCGGCACCGGCCAGGAACCGGGTGATGCGCTTCCCCGCCCATGTCGAAAAACCCGTGGTGCTGCGCCATGAAGGCGACAAGGAACAGGCGGCCGCCGTCATGGCCTGGCCGACCTCGGGCGGCTTTGCCCTGACCAGGGAGGCGCGGCAGCTTGAGATATTGACGCAGATATTCAACGACCGCCTGTTCGACAAATTGCGGTCCACGGAGGGTTCGGCCTATTCGCCCAACGTCCAGAACAACTGGCCCTTTTCCCAGGAAAGCGGCGGATATATCCTGGTGTCGAGCCAGGTGCGGCCCGACCGGGTCAAGTATTTCTACGATGTGGTGAAGGAAACGGCGGCCGATCTCGCCGCAACGGCAGTGACGCAGGACGAATTGCAGCGGGCGGTTGCTCCCATGCAGCAATTGTTGATGCGGGCGGGGACGGGCAATGCTTTCTGGATGAACCAGATGGAAGGCGCCACCCATGATCCGCGTTATGTCCAGGCGATGCAGACGATGGCCAGGGATATGCTGAGCGTCACGCCGGGCGACATTCAGAAGCTGGCCGCAAAATATCTGGTGCCGGCGAAAAGCTGGTCGGCCGTGGTCCTGCCGGACGGCGTTGCCGCACAATGAAAGGCAGGCGCCGGATCACGGCACAGGAGGAGGAGGGGCCGTCAGCTAACGCCCTTCAATGCGGCGACGATCATCTGCGCGGCATGGCGCGCCGTGCATTCGTCGGACAAATTGGGCAGGGACAGGCTTCGGTGCCCCAGCCCGAAAATACAGGCGAGAATGACTTCTTCCGCTCCGTCAAGCGCTTCGCCCGACAGGGCGGGATTGGCCACGCACGCGAAATCCCGGAGGAAATGGCGGAAACGCTGGAACATGGCGCTTACGGTTTCGCCCACGGGCCGATTGCGCAACGCCTCTGCGAGAATGTCGAAGGACAGCGCTTCATCCTTGTCGCGAAGACTCAGCAGAACGAGATGCTCGAACGTCTGTTCGATGTTGATCCGCCCTGCTTCGAGGCGGAGACGGAGTTCCTCTATCTTCCCGATGCGGTCTTTCATATCCGCGCCTATCAGGGCTTCTATGATGTCTTCCTTGCCCTTGAAAAGCCGATAGATCTGTCCGACCGAAATTTTTGCTGCGGCTGCGAGTTCGGCCATCGAGGTTTGATGAAAACCGTGAGTGGTGAACAGGTCGCGGGCCGTATTCAGGATATGCTCCCGCCCGCTCCGTTCCTGTTGCACTGCAACCATTTTTATTTCCAGCCCCTCTTTAACCCCTTGAATTGATAATGGCAGTTTCTTACCTGACCGGCAAGCGGAATGAATGTTCATTCCGGAATCCAACAAACTCCATCGGAATGGATAGACGATCGATGCAAAAGGGGACAATCATCGGACTGCTGGCCTGCGCGTCGGCTCTGGCCCTGACTGGTTGTGGCAAGGAAGCGCCGCCCGCTCCACCGCCGCCTGCCGTCGGCGTCGTGACGTTGAAGGCCGAAACCGCCCCTTTGACGGCGGAACTGCCGGGGCGGATCGCCGCCATGGAAACGGCCGAAGTGCGGCCTCAGATCAGCGGCGTGATCCGCCGCCGCCTCTTTACGGAAGGCGGCTATGTAAAGGCGGGGCAGGTCCTCTATGAGATCGACGATGCGCCCTATCGCGCCGCGCTCGCGCAAGCGCAGGGCAATCTGGCACGGGCGCAGGCGTCGATCAGCGCCACCAGCCTGCAAGCGCAGCGTTACCGGGAACTGGTCGGCATCAATGCCGTGAGCCGGCAGGAGGCGGACAACGCCATGGCCGCCGCGCAGCAGGCGCGCGCCGATGTCTCCGCGCAGCGGGCGGCCGTTCAGGCGGCGCAGGTGAACCAGGATTTCACCCGCATCAAGGCGCCGATTTCCGGCCGGATCGGCCGTTCCCTGTTTACTCCCGGCGCGCTCGTGCAGACGGCGCAGGCGGACCCGCTCGCGACGATTCAGCGGACAGACATGGTCTATGTCGACGTGACGCAATCCGCCGCCGACATCATCAACCTCAAGCAGGCATTGAAGCGCGGCGGCGTGAGCGAAGCGGACGGCGCGCGCGTGCAGCTCCTGCTCCCCAACGGCAGCGTCTATCCGATCGAGGGAAGGATGCAGTTTTCCGAAGTTACCGTCGATCCGAGTTCGGGCGCCGTCACCTTGCGGGCGACCTTCGCCAATCCGGACGGCCTGCTGCTGCCGGGAATGTATGTCCGCGCCAGGCTTGTCGAAGGCCAGCGGCGCGACGCGATCCTGGCTCCTCAGCAGGGCATATCGCGCGATGCGCGGGGCCGCGCCACGGCCCTGATCGTCAACGCCGGGAACAAGGTGGAGATGCGCGAAGTCCAGCTCGACCGCGCCGTAGGGGACAAATGGATCGTGACCAGCGGCCTGAAGGCAGGCGATCGCCTGATCGTGGAAGGGCTGCTGAACCTGCGCCCCGGCGCGGATGTTCGTCCCGGCGCGCCCCAACAGGTAACGCGGCCCGCAGGCGGAGCGCGATAAGTCATGGCACGCTATTTCATCGACAGGCCCATCTTTGCATGGGTCATCGCCATCGTCATCATGCTGGCCGGATTGCTGTCCATCCAGCGACTGGCGGTGGCGCAGTTTCCTGAAATCGCGCCGCCGACCGTTTCCATCAGCGCCATCTATCCCGGCGCCAACGCAGAAACGCTGGAAAGCACGACGACGCAGATCATCGAACAGCAGCTCAAGGGCATCGACAATCTGCGCTATTTCTCGTCGACGAGCGATTCGGCGGGCAATCTCGCCATTACGCTGACCTTCGAGCAGGGAAGCGACGCCGATATCGCGCAGGTCCAGGTCCAGAATAAACTGGCGCAGGCCACGCCTCTGCTGCCTCAGGAAGTGCAGCAGCAAGGTCTGCGGGTCACGAAGTCCAGCTCGACCTTTCTGATGGTCATGGCCATCTATGCCGACGACGGCATCCATGACCAGATGGACGCGGGCGATTTCATCGCGTCGACGCTTCAGGATCCGTTGAGCCGCGTCGAGGGCGTGGGGGATACGCAGTTGCTGGGCGCCCAATATGCCATGCGGATCTGGCTCGATCCCTACAAGATGGCAAATCTGGGGATCACCACCGGCGACGTGAAAAACGCCATCAGGGCGCAGAATGCGCAAATTTCCGCCGGGCAGATCGGGGGCGCGCCCTCGCCGGCGGGGCAGGCGCTCAACGCCACGGTTACGGCGCAATCCCGGCTTCGCACGCCGGAGGAATTCCGGCAAATCCGGCTGCGCAGCAACAGCGATGGATCGGTCGTCTATCTTTCTGACGTCGCGCGCGTCGAACTGGGCGCGGAAAATTACAGCTTCGGAGCGAAGTTCAACGGTCATCCGGCGGCGGGATTCGGCATCAAGCTCGCTCCGGGCGCGAATGCGCTGGATACGGTGGAAGCCGTCAAGGCGCAGGTCAAGGAGCTTTCGAGGAATTTCCCGATCTGGGTGAAATATGACTTCCCGATAGACAATTCGACATTCGTCAAGCTGTCGGTCGAACAGGTCATCCACACCCTGGTCGAAGCGATCATGCTCGTCTTCGTCGTCATGTTCATCTTTCTCCAGAACTGGCGGGCCACTCTTATTCCGACCATCGCCGTTCCGGTCGTGCTGCTGGGGTCGCTGGCGGTATTGTATGCCGCCGGTTTCACCATCAACACCCTGACGCTGTTCGGCATGGTTCTGGCCATCGGGCTGCTGGTCGACGACGCCATCGTCGTGGTCGAGAATGTCGAACGCATCATCCAGGAGGAGGGGCTTAGTCCCAAAGAAGCCGCCAAGCGGTCCATGGATGAGATCAGCGGGGCATTGGTCGGCATCGGGCTGGTGTTGTCGGCGGTGTTCCTGCCCATGGCATTTTTCGGCGGGTCGACCGGTGTCATTTTCCGGCAGTTTTCCATCACCATCGTTTCGTCGATGGTGCTGTCGGTTCTCGTCGCGCTGATTTTAACTCCGGCCTTGTGCGCCACCATCCTGCGGCCCCAACGCGAAGGCCATGGCGCGCAGAAGGGCTTTTTCGGCTGGTTCAACAGAACATTCGACCGCAGCGTCGTTCGCTATGGCCGGGGTGTCGAGAAAGTGGAGCGGCGCTGGGGCCGGACCATGCTGGTCTATGCCGCCATCATCGTCGGCATGGGCGTCCTGTTCCTGCGTCTGCCCACGGGCTTCCTGCCCGGCGAGGATCAGGGCCGGATGGTCAATCAGGTCGCGCTGCCGGCTGGAGCCACCATGGAGGAGACGGAACGCACCCTGGCGAAGGTGCGCGACTATTATCTGAAGGATGAAAAGCACGATGTGCAGTCGATCTTCACCCTCGCCGGCTTCGGCTTCGTGGGGCAGGGGCAGAATGTGGGCGTTGCCTTCGTAAAATTACGCGACTGGTCCGAACGCAAAGGCAAGGACCATAGCGTCGATGCCGTCGCACAGCGTGCAAACGCCGCCTTCCGCAAGATTTCGGCGGGCACGGCCATCGCCTTCGTTCCGCCCGCGGTTCAGGAATTGGGCAATGCGTCGGGCTTCGACTTCCAGTTGAAGGACGTGGGCGGCATAGGCCACGAAAAGCTGCTGGAAGCGCGTAACCAACTGCTCGGCATGGCCATGGCCGACCAGCGCCTGGCGCAGGTCAGACCCAATGGACTGGAAGATACGGCCCAGTTGAAGCTGAATGTCGATCAGGCCGCGGCCGGCGCGCTCGGCATGGCGCAGGCTGACGTCAACGACACGATCAGCACCGCGCTGGGCAGTTCCTACGTCAACGACTTCATAGACCGCAACCGCGTGAAGCGCGTCTATCTTCAGGCCGATGCGCCCTTCCGCACGAGTCCGGACTCCATCGGCGCCCTGCACGTTCGCGGAAGCAGCGGAACCATGGCGCCGCTCTCGGCCTTCAGCACGACGGAATGGACACATGGCCCGGCCCGGCTGGAGCGCTTCAATGGCGTTCCTTCCATGCAGATCATGGGCGCGCCCGCGCCCGGCGTCAGCAGCGGCGAGGCGATGAAGGCGATGGAAGAACATGCCATGAAGCTGCCGGCGGGCGTCAGCTATGAATGGAACGGCATTTCCTACGAGGAAAAGACTTCGGGCGGACAGGCGCCGGCGCTCTACGCGCTGTCGATGCTGATCGTGTTCCTCTGTCTTGCCGCGTTGTATGAAAGCTGGTCGGTTCCTCTGGCGGTGATGATGGTCGTTCCCCTGGGCGTGATCGGGGCCGTGCTCATGGCGGCGTTGGCCGGGCTGGAAAATGGCATCTACCTTCAGGTCGGCCTTATCACGACCATCGGCGTGTCGGCGAAGAACGCCATTCTGATCGTGGAGTTCGCCGAGGAAAAGATGCGGCAGGGCCTTGCGCCGGCGCAGGCCGCGCTGGAGGCGGGCAAGCTGCGTCTGCGTCCCATTCTGATGACCAGCTTTGCCTTCATCTTCGGCGTCCTGCCGCTGGCGGTGTCCACGGGCGCCGGCGCGGGCGGTCAGAATGCGATCGGTCTGGCTGTCGTCGGCGGGATGCTGTCCGCTACCGTGTTGGCGATCTTCTTCGTGCCGGTCTTCTTCACCGTCGTGAAGCGGCTGTTCCGCCAGCATCATGATCCGTCGGGACATTCTCAGGACGATGCCGCGTTGCGGCCGCAGGAAAGCTGATAGAAAGATGAACGGTCTCAAGGGAAAAGCGCTGTTTTCGATGAGTCTGGCGGTCACGCTGTCGGCTTGCGACATGGCGCCCAAATATGTGCGTCCCGAACTGCCGGTTCCAGTCGCCAGCCCCGACGGAGCGGCCTATCCCGCCGCCGGTTCGCAAGAAACGATGGTTCCGGCCGATACGGCGTGGAGGGACTTCTTCGTCGATCCGCGTCTCGTCCGGGTCATCGGCACGACGCTGGCGAACAATCGCGACCTCCGCATAGCGCTGGCCAATGTGGAACAGGCGCGGGCGCAGTTCAAAGTGCGGCGTGCCGATATATTGCCCACGGTCGGCCTTAACGGCAGCGCAACCTATCAGGACACGCCATTCGTCCAGCAACAGGGGGCAGGAGCGGGCGGGTCCGGCCGCACCGACATCTATTCCGCTTCGGTCGGAATATCGGCTTGGGAAATCGACCTGTTCGGACGGGTGAGGAACCTCACCAAGGCCGCGCAGGAGCAATATTTCGCGTCCATCGAAAATCGCAATGCCGCCCAGACGGCCTTGATCGCGGAAGTGGCGTCGGCATGGATGATCATGGCCGCCGATCAGGAAAGGTTGCGAATCGCCCGCGATCTGGAAGGGGTATTCGGCAAGACGTTTGAGTTGACCAAATCCCGCTTCGCAAAGGGCATTGCATCGGAACTGGAAGTCCGGCAGGCGCAGACCAGCTACGATCAGGCACGCGCCGATATAGCGCAGGCGACGACGCTGGTGGCGCAGGATCAAAATGCCCTGAACCTTCTGGCGGGGACGACGATCGGGGTTGATGATCTGCCCGAAGCCATGCCGCAAGGCGATGTGGTGCTGGGCAACCTGCCGGACGATCTGCCATCCTCGCTCCTGCTGAGACGGCCTGACATTGCGGCGGCGGAGCATCAGCTGCGCGGGGCCAATGCGAATATCGGAGCGGCGAGGGCGGCTTTTTTCCCGACGATTTCCCTTACGGCAGCGTTCGGCACGATGAGCCTGGGTCTTTCAAACCTGTTCAAATCCGGCAGCGATTATTGGTCGGTCGCGCCGTCGGCCAGTGTGCCTATCTTCGATTTCGGTCGGAATCAGGGCAATTTGCGTTATGCGCGCGCTACTTACGACGCGATGCTCGCTACATATGAGAAGAGCGTGCAGACAGGTTTCCGCGAAGTGGCCGACGCCTTGGCGCGCCGGGGCACGATGACGGAGCAGTTGAACGCCCAGACTTCCCTGAGGGATTCCGCCCGCGTCGCCTATACATTGTCGGAGGCCCGCTTCCGAGCGGGAATCGACGGATTTCTGGCCACTCTCGACGCCCAGCGCGCGCTTTATGCGGCGGAACAGAGCCTTTTGGCCACCCGCTTGGCGCGGACAGCCAATATGATCGAATTGTACCGGGCAATGGGAGGAGGTCTGCAATAGGACTTCCCACGATGCGCGATTCTGATTTCGGCCATGCTGGCGCATAAGGTCATTGCGACTCCCGTAGGCCTGCTCACGCTGGTGGCGAGCGAGCGGGGGCTGAAAGCTGTTCTGTGGGAGGATGACGATCCCCGGCGCGTCCCTGTGGCCCTGTCGAGGGAATCGGCCAGCCATCCTTTGCTGGTGCGGACGCAAACGCAGCTTGGCCAGTATTTCGCGGGAGAACGGCGCGGCTTTCAATTGCCGCTGGATTTAGCGGGAACGCCTTTTCAACGGGCGGTCTGGCAGGCATTGCTGGACATCGGTTATGGGGAAAGGTGGAGCTATGAAGAGCTTGCCCACCGGATCGGCAAGCCCAAGGCGCAACGTGCGGTGGGCGCGGCGAACGGCCGGAATCCCATTTCCATGATCGTGCCCTGCCATCGTGTGCTGGGCAAGAACGGGTCCTTGACCGGCTTTGCGGGCGGATTGGGCGCCAAGACCTTCCTGCTTGATCTGGAGCGTCGATATGCCGGTTCGGCATAATTTGCGAATTTTGCGCAGATGGTAAGGCGTGGCGGAAAGCCATCGATTTAGGTTCAGACCAAAATTACCCGTTTCCAATATATTGTGCGTCGTTTTTCAGATTTTTCCCGGCTATCCGAAATGCGTGAATTCCGCATGGCGCGGTAAGAACCTGCCTAAGGGGAGGTTTGAAATTTGATGGGAGATTCTGCTGGCCCATCAACCAATCAGATGAGACTGGATCATGAATCAGCCGAGATTCGCGAAACCGCTTGAAACGGGAAAAAGCGCCGAACCGAGTAATTGCGTGCATTTCCGTTGGGGCAGGGAGCCGTTGGAAAAGGGACCGCCGCAGGCTCTGCGGGGCGAGTTTGCCCGTGCGGCCTATTTCGGAGCCTTGGCCGTTTCGGCCCGCCTCACCGCACAATCGCTCCCTGACCCGCAACTCAGTATTTTGACGGACATCTACATCCATGCGTCGCACGGCGTGCCTTATACCGTGGCGGACGCGTCCGATGTTTCCGGTTTACGGGAGGAGCGCCTGTTCACGCTGATAAAGCAGATGTATTCCAACGCGTCCTTGCGCCTTTATCGCAGGCGCGTGGGCGATGCGGAGATCGAAATGCATCTCCGCATCGACCTCATGCCCGCAAAACATGCCGAATTGAGCGGATATTTCGCCCGAGCCTGTCAGGAGGGCATGGCGATACCCCACGCCGCTTCCCTCTGATAGCTGGAGCGGCCTTTCCTGATGGTGAAAAAGCGCCGTCATTCTGCTAAAAGGGAGGAAAGAGGATTTAGCCGGGAGACGAAGGATGAAATCGGCTCTGCTGCATATTCATGACGATCTGGGGGCGGAAAGCCGCCTTCAGGCGGCGTGCGATCTGGCCCGTAGCTGCGAAGCGCATATTCAATGCGTGCAGGTTCGATCGGCCCCGAGCCTTATGGCAGCGGATATATATGGCGGCGCCGCTTTCGCTCCAGCCATCACCGAGGAGTTGCGGCAGATCGACGACCGGCTGCGCATACAGATCGAGGATCGGTTGAAGCGGGAAGGGGTAAGCTGGGAGTGGCGGCACGTGGACGGCGAAACCGTTAGCGCGCTGTTGAGGGCGGCCAGACTGTCCGATGTCATCGTTGCGACTTTGCCGGAAGGCGCGCGCAAGGATTTCCAGGACCCTCTCCCGATTGTTCCCGACCTGGCGCTGGGCGGCCGGACGCCCGTACTCGCCATGCCGCAATCCGCGAAATCCTTCGCAATTTCAGGACGGGCCGTCGTTGCCTGGGATGGGTCCCAGGAAGCCGCATCCGCCATCAAGGCGGCGATCCCCCTGTTGCGGCTGGCGCGGGAAGTGCATGTGGTGACGGTTGAGGAAGCCGACAAGCGGGCATTTCCCTCGACCGAGGCGCCGGAATATCTTTCCCGGCACGATGTTTCCGTTCAGATGCACAGCTGGCCGCGCGGGGGGGACGCGGTGGAGGCGGTTCTGCTTGATGCGATAAGTTCGCTGGCGGCGGATTGGGTCGTCATGGGCGCTTTTGGCCATAGCCGTTTGCGCGAACTGGTTTTCGGCGGGGTCACACGGCGAATGTTGCGGGAAACGCGTATCCCGCTTTTGCTCGCGCATTGAAGCAGGGCCAGAGCACCAGTTGGTGCGGACGGCGGGACTCGAACCCGCACTTCCAGGGGAAAGCGGATTTTAAGTCCGCTGCGTCTACCGATTTCGCCACGTCCGCGCGCTGCTTCCCTGAAGCGTCCAGGACGGGACGTCAAGCGACGCCTTCAGGCGGATGCTTTGTTGAGACGTTCCCGCATTTCCTTGCCGGGTTTGAAATAGGGAACACGCTTGGCGGAGACGGGCACCGGCTCACCCGTGCGCGGATTCCGGCCGGTTCGCGCCTCTCTTTCGCGCGTCGTGAAGGCGCCAAAGCCGCGCAATTCGACTCTTCCGCCCGACGATAGCTGATCCACGATCTCCTTGAAAAAAAGATCGACGATCCTCTCAACATCCTGAAGTCCAAGCTCCGGATTTTCTTCGGCTAACTTCTGGATCAGTTCAGAACGGATCATCTGACCCTCCCTCATCCTTTTGGTTTCGCCCCATTTAATAGGGAATCGGCAAAGATATTAACGACTACGTTATTCGTTTCGCCCGAAAAACGATATAAAAAATGCTCATCGGACTAAATATCCGATGAGCATTTTTTCTTCAATATCTCAAAAGAGTAAGGCTTAGCCTTCGCTCTTCGCCTTGAGCGCTTCGCCCAGGATGTCGCCCAACGACGCGCCGCTGTCGGACGAACCGTACTGCGCCACCGCCTGCTTCTCTTCGGCGATCTGCATCGCCTTGACCGAGAAGGTCGGCTTCTTGGCGCGGTCGAAACCGGTTACCATGGCGTCGAACTTCTGGCCGATCTGGAAGCGTTCCGGACGCTGTTCGTCGCGGTCGCGACCCAGATCGCTGCGCTTGATGAAGCCAGCGGCGCCATCTTCGCCAGCCTGGACTTCCAGGCCGCCGTCGCGCACTTCCAGAACCGTCACGGTGACGATCGAGTTCTTCGACAGGCCGGCGGCAGCGGCGGCGGTGCCCCCAGCGGCCGGACCGCCACGCTCAAGCTGCTTCATGCCCAGGCTGATGCGTTCCTTCTCGATGTCGATGTCGAGAACGACGGCCTGAACCATCTCGCCCTTGCGGTGCAGCGCCAGCGCGTCTTCGCCCGAAATGCCCCAGGCGATGTCGGACATGTGGACCATGCCGTCCACATCGCCGTCGAGGCCGATGAACAGGCCGAATTCGGTTGCGTTCTTGACTTCGCCTTCGACGGTCGAGCCAACCGGGTGCTTCTCGGCAAAGCTGTCCCAGGGATTCGACTGGGCCTGCTTGAGACCAAGCGAGATGCGGCGCTTTTCCGGATCGACTTCGAGGACGATGACCTCCACTTCCTGGCTGGTCGAAACGATCTTGCCGGGGTGGACGTTCTTCTTGGTCCAGGACATTTCGGAGACGTGGACCAGGCCTTCGATGCCCGGCTCCAGCTCCACGAACGCACCATATTCGGTGATGTTGGTGACGCGGCCCGACAGCTTCGCGCCGACCGGGTACTTGGCGGCGGCGCCTTCCCACGGATCGCTTTCGAGCTGCTTCATGCCGAGGCTGATGCGCTGCGTGTCGCGGTTGATGCGGATGATTTGCACGCGGACGGTATCGCCGATGTTGATCATTTCGCTCGGATGGTTGATCCGCTTGTAGCTGAGGTCGGTGACGTGCAGCAGGCCGTCAATGCCGCCGAGGTCAACGAACGCGCCGTAATCGGTGATGTTCTTGACCACGCCTTCGATGATCTGGCCCTCGGCCAGCGTCTGGATGAGACCGCTGCGCTGTTCGGCGCGGGTTTCTTCGAGGATGGCGCGGCGCGACACGACGATGTTGCCGCGACGGCGATCCATTTTGAGGATCTGGAAGGGCTGGGGAATGTCCATCAGCGGCGTGACGTCGCGCACGGGGCGGATATCGACCTGCGAACCGGGCAGAAAGGCCACGGCGCCGTCGAGGTCGACGGTGAAGCCGCCCTTGACGCGGCCGAAGATGACGCCTTCGACGCGGGCGCTTTCGGTGAATTCTGCTTCGAGCTTGTCCCAGGCGGCTTCGCGGCGGGCGCGGTCGCGCGACAGCATCGCTTCGCCATGGGCGTTTTCGACGCGGTCGACATAGACTTCGACTTCGTCGCCGACCTTGAGGTCAGCCTTCTGGCCCGGCGCGGCGAATTCGCGCAGCGGCACGCGGCCTTCGCTCTTGAGGCCGACGTCGATGACGGCGAGGTCGTTTTCGATGCCGGTAACGGTGCCTTTGACGACGCGGCCTTCGAAGCCGCCATCCTCGCCACCGAGGGAATCATTGAGAAGCGCGGCGAAATCGTCGCGCGAGGGGAATGCCGTAGAGGCCATTAAGTCGGTCCTTCACTCATCATTGCTGGCCAATCGGTTGTGTCCGATGGTCTTTGGCCAAACTGCCCATGCCGCCGAACGCGCCACAGGCATCCGCGGGACATGGCGTGCGGACGCACAGGCGAGAAAAGCGAAAAGGGCGCGCGGAAGCACCGCACGCCTTGACGGGTCAGACCTTACCGGCGACCTTCAAGCTGAGCATCCACAAGCGCGATGGCCTGCCGGATGGCTGCTTCTATAGTCAAATCGCTCGTATCTAGCAAGTCCGCTCCGTCCGCCATGCGGAGCGGGGCGTGATCGCGGCTCATGTCCCGCGTGTCGCGCGCCTGGATGTCGGCGATCAGGCTGTCCATATCAGGGTGGCCGCCATGGGCCAGGGCGTCGTCATAGCGGCGGCGGGCCCGCACATGGACGCTGGCGGTCACGAAGATCTTGGCGTCCGCGTCGGGCGCGATGACCGTGCCGATATCCCGCCCGTCCAATATCGCGCCGCCCGGCTGCGTGGCGAAATCGCGCTGGCGCTGGACCAGCGCCTGCCGAACGCCTGGATGAACGGAAACGCGCGAGGCGAGCGATCCCACCGCTTCGCTGCGCAGGGCCGGATCGTCGAGAAGGGGGGCGTCGAAATCACAGGCCGCCAGCGCGTCGGCCTCGTGATCGGGATCGCCGCCCGCCTTCAGAACGGAAAGCCCGACCGCCCGATAGAGCAGCCCGGTATCAAGGCAGGGCAATCCATAGTGGCGGGCAAGCGCCCTGGCGATCGTGCCCTTGCCCGAAGCGGCGGGGCCGTCGACGGCGATAATGGTCATGCCATCGCTCCCAGGGAGTGGAGCAGGGCGGTGAAACCGGGAAAGCTCGTCGCCACCGGCCGCATATCGTCGATGGTGACGCCTTTCGCCGATACGAGGCCGGCGATGGCGAAACTCATGGCGATGCGGTGGTCCAGCCGGGTGGCGATGGGGCCGCCTCCCATAAGCGGCGTGCCGCCGCTTCCTTCGATGATGATGCCGTCTTCCAGTTCTTCGACGGAGACGCCGATGGCGCGCAGACCGGCGGCCATGGTGGCGATGCGGTCCGATTCCTTGACGCGCAACTCTTCCAGGCCGCGGAAGACGCTGCGCCCCTCCGCCAGCGCCGCCGCGATGAACGCTACCGGATATTCGTCGATCATCGATGGCGCGAGCGCCGGGTCCGGTTCGATGCCCTTGAGGCTGGAGGCGCTGACGATCAGGTCGCCGACCGGTTCGCCGCCGACTTCGCGCGCATTCTCCACGACGATATCGCCGCCCATGTCGCGCAGCAGGTCGATCAGCCCCGCGCGAGTCGCGTTGAGGCCGACATTGGCGATGAAGATGCGCGAACCGGGCACCAGCAGGGCCGCCACCATGGGAAAGGCGGCGGAGGAGGGATCGCCGGGCACGATGATGGACTGCGGCCGCAGTTCCGCTTCGCCGCGCAGGGTGATGATGCGCGTGCCGTCGCCCTCGATCTCCACGTTCAGTTCCGCGCCGAAGCCCTTGAGCATACGCTCGCTATGATCCCGGGTAGGAATGGGTTCCACGATGCGCGTGATGCCCGGCGCGTTGAGCCCCGCCAGCAGGATGGCCGATTTGACCTGCGCCGATGCGACGGGAAGGCGATAGTCAAGCGGCACGGCGGGGCACAGGCCGCGCATGGTCAGGGGCAGGCGGTCGCCGGGGCTGGCCGTGAAGCGCGCGCCCATGCGGGAAAGCGGCTCGGTGACTCGGCCCATCGGCCGCTTGCTGAGCGAGGCGTCGCCGGTGAAGGTCGCGGTGATGGCATGGCCGGCGATCAGGCCCATGAGCAGACGGGTGGACGTGCCGCTGTTGCCCATGTCGAGCGCGGACTGCGGCTGGAGCAATCCGCCCACGCCGACGCCATGGACGTGCCAGATGCCGCTATCGGCGCGCTGGATGTCGGCGCCCATGGCGCGCATCGCGGCGGCGGTGGCCAGCACGTCCTCGCCCTCCAGCAGCCCCTCGATCCGGCTTTCGCCGACGGCGAGGGCCGACAGCATGAGGGAGCGATGCGAAATGCTCTTGTCTCCCGGCACGGTGACGGAGCCGGCCAGCGGAGGCGCGGCGGTGAAGGTCATGGGGGCGGGCTGGTCTAAGGAAGCGGTCACATGCAATCCGTTACAAGGATAAGGAAAAAAATGCGCCCGGCTTTTGACAGCGCGGTTCCGCTATGGCAAGGCGCCCGACGCTTCGCGGGCGACGTTGTCGCGCCGCGTGATTTCTATTTGAGCACTTTCGAAGAAGGACAAGGCCGGACATGGTCAAGGCTGAATGGGGCACGAAGCGTACCTGCCCGAAATGCGCCACGCGCTTCTATGACCTGGGCAAGGACGACCCGGTCACCTGTATCAACTGCGGCAACGCCTGGGAACCCGAGCCGGTGCTCAAGTCGAAGCAGCCGCTGCCTTATGAGGAAGCGCCCAAGAAAGTCATCGAAACCGCCGATGGCGAGTTGGAAACGGCCGATGACGATCTGGATCTGGATCTGGACGTCGATGACGACGGCGATTCGCCGGACAATGATGTCGATCTGGGCGGCGATGACGACCTTGGCGTCGACGCCGCCAAGGACAGTGGCGACGACGACAACTAAGTGATTTTTGCACTTGCCAATGGGACCGCTGCCCTCTAGAGGCAGCGCTCCCAAGACGCTGCTTCCCAGGCGGCGTTTCGAAGATGGGAACGGGGCCTTAGCTCAGCTGGGAGAGCGCCTGCATGGCATGCAGGAGGTCAGCGGTTCGATCCCGCTAGGCTCCACCATCTTACTATTTCAAAGTCAGCCGGTTGACCCCAAGCGTTCGATCCTTGGGCTGCATCGGATGGGGCCTTAGCTCAGCTGGGAGAGCGCCTGCATGGCATGCAGGAGGTCAGCGGTTCGATCCCGCTAGGCTCCACCAGGCTTCCCCTTACATCGGTTCATCAAATCGTGGTGGCCATGCCGTCTTGCCTATCCGTGCGGAGCTTATTGAGGGGCCCGTGAAGCGCCGGCTCTCATATTTGGAGAGAGGAGTGGGAATTGCCGGCCACGACCATGTCCCATCCTGCAAAAATATGCGAAGTTAAGCCTCAGGACTTCTATTTGGCGGGCCTCGCCAGGGTAACGCATCCTTCCCGGCGCATTCCTGTAAGGTCAGGCCGGGTTGACGAAGCTGTCCATCACCCGCTTGCGTCCCGCGGTTTCGAAGTCGATTTCCAGCTTGTTGCCCTCGATCTCCGCCACTGTCCCATAGCCGAATTTCTGGTGGAAGACCCGCAGTCCCACCGCCATGTCGTCCCGTCCCTTGTTGCCCAGCGAAACGGCTGAAGCGCGGGCCTCCACGATTCGCACCGGCTCACGCGTGAATTGTCCGCTTTGCTGGGCGCGCTGCCAGCCCGGACCACGGCCGGTCCCGCGCTGCACATCGGCGAAGGGATCGGCCCGCTCCGACCAGTTGGCGCGCCAGAGCGACGCGCCGCCCGCCATGCTGCTTTCCTCCTCTACATGCTCGCCCGGCAATTCGCCGACGAAACGGGAAGGGATGGAACTGGTCCACTGGCCGTAGATGCGGCGGTTCGCGGCGTGGAAGATGACGCACCGCCTGCGCGCGCGCGTGATTGCGACATAGGCGAGGCGGCGTTCCTCCTCCAGCGCGTTGAGTCCCCCTTCGTCGAGCGCGCGCTGCGAAGGGAACAGCCCCTCTTCCCAGCCCGCAAGGAAGACCGTGTCGAACTCCAGCCCCTTGGCGGCGTGCATGGTCATGATCGTGACCTTGCGTTCTTCCGCCTGCGCCTCATTGTCCATGACCAGCGACACATGCTCAAGGAACGCGCCCAGCGTCTCATATTCCTCCATGGCGCGCGTGAGTTCGTTGAGGTTTTCAAGCCGTCCCGCGCTTTCGGCCGTGCGTTCAGCCTGGAGCATCGCGGTATAGCCGCTTTCGTCGAGGATCTGGCGGGCGAGTTCCGCATGGGGAAGCTGCGCCGCCCGGTCGCGCCAGCGGGCGAGATCGCCGATGAACGCCCCCAGTGACCGGCGGGCCTGCGGCGTCATCTCGTCCGTGTCGAGGATGCGGGCGGCGGCGAGCGCAAGGGGGATGGCTTCGGCCCGTGCGAGGCGGTGAAGCTTCTCCACGGCCTTATCGCCCAGCCCGCGCTTGGGGACGTTGACGATCCGTTCGAAGGCAAGATCGTCGGCAGGCTGGTTGACGAGGCGCAGATAGGCCAGCGCATCCCGGATTTCAGCCCGCTCATAGAAGCGGAAGCCGCCCACGATCCGATAGGGCAGGCCGATCTGGATGAAGCGGTCTTCAAATTCGCGGGTCTGGTGCTGGGCGCGGACGAGGATGGCGACGTCGTCCAGCGAGCCGCCGTTGCGTTCCACCGCTTCGATCTCGTCCCCGACGCGGCGGGCTTCTTCCGGGCCGTCCCAGACACCGATAACCCGGACTTTCTCCCCCACGTCGATGTCGGTCCAGAGCGTCTTGCCGAGGCGGTTGCCGTTTTCCGCGATCACGCCCGACGCCGCGCCCAATATGTGCGGCGTCGAACGGTAATTCTGTTCCAGCCGGACGATCTTCGCGCCGGGGAAATCCTTCTCGAAACGCAGGATATTGGCGACTTCCGCGCCACGCCATGAATAGATCGACTGGTCGTCGTCACCCACGCAGCAGATATTCTTGCGCTGCTGGGCCAGCAGGCGGAGCCAGAGATACTGGCTGCTGTTGGTGTCCTGATATTCGTCCACCATGATATAGCGGAAACGCTGCTGATACTGCTCCAGCACGTCGCGATGGCGTTTCAGGATCGTCAGCACATGCAGCAGCAGATCGCCGAAATCGCAGGCGTTGACGTCCCGCAGACGGGCCTGATAGGCTGCGTAGAGCTTTTGCCCCTTGCCATGGGCATAGGCTTCGCTTTCGCCCGCGCCGACCTCTTCGGGCGTCAGGCCCTTGTTCTTCCACTGGTCGATCAGGCCGCCGAGCTGGCGGGCAGGCCAGCGCTTCTCGTCGATGCCCTCCGCCTGGATAAGCTGCTTCATCAGGCGCAACTGGTCGTCGGTATCGAGGATCGTGAAATTGGATTGCAGGCCCACAAGCTCCGCATGGCGGCGGAGCATCTTCGCCGCGATGGCATGGAAGGTGCCGAGCCAGGGCATACCCTCTACCGCCGGCCCGATCATCCGGCCCACGCGCTCGCGCATCTCGCGAGCCGCCTTGTTGGTGAAGGTGACGGCGAGGATTTCGGATGGCCATGCGCGCCGCGTGGCGATGAGGTGGGCAAGGCGCGCGGTCAGCGCCGCGGTCTTGCCCGTACCCGCGCCGGCGAGGACGAGCACCGGCCCTTCGGTCGTCAGAACCGCTTCGCGCTGCGGCGCATTCAGCCCCTGTAGATAGGGGGGATCGGTGGGCGAGGGAGCGGCTGGCGTCATGGAGTGAACAACTAGGGTGCGTGGGATGAAGGAGCAAGGGACGGCCCTTGCGGTGACTGGCGAATTATGAGAACAAAAAGAGAATCATGCAAGGAGAAAGGCCCATGGCCACGGGACGATGCCAGTGCGGCGACATCCGCTACGAAGCGCGGGGAGCGCCGGTGCACAGCGCGCTCTGCCACTGCGCCGACTGCCGCCGGAGCGCGGGCGCGCCGATGGTGGGATGGGCATTGTTCGCCCAGGCGGAGGTGACGATCAGCGGCCAGCCGGTGCGCTATCAATCTTCGGAAGATGCGACGCGGCATTTTTGCGGCCGGTGCGGAACGGGGCTGTTCTATACCAATCCGGCGATCTTCCCCGACATGATCGATATCCAGACCGGCACGCTGGACGATCAGTCGCTGTTTCCGCCCATGGCGCACATCCAATATGCGGAAGCCGCCCCCTGGATGGAAAGCGCGCATGACCTCCTCAAATTCGATCGCTTCCCTGCGGGTTGAGGGCAGGCCGCATTTGATGGCGCCTGAGCAACGCTTCGTCGCCATGGCCGGAACGTCAGCGTCATGATTCCGGTTCTTGATCCGCCCGAATAGCAGAACGGGGCGACATGAGAACAAGGAAGGATGATCCTGATGAAACCGATGATGCTGGCAGCCGCCGCCATGATGTCCGTCGCCGCCGCGATGACCGGCGGAGCGATCGCGCAGGACACGCCCATGACGGCGGCTCCTCCTCCGCCTCCGGCCGATCCCAATGCGGGTCAGCCCACGGGTTCCGTGCCGCCCGGTGAGGACATGCAGCCCGCGCCCGCCGGGGTTCCCAATGACCCCAGCGCGCCCGTCGGTTCATCCGCCAATCCCGTGACGACGGGCGGCAATATGACGCCGCCTCCAACCGATGCGAAGGATTATCCGGTTTGCAGCAGGACCGTGCAGGATAGCTGCATCAATCCGGGTGATGCGAGAAAGGTGAAGAAGGCGCGCAAGCCGCGGTGATCGGACTATCCGGGCCAGGTGGGAGGCGATGATCGCCGCCTGCCCGGCTCGATCCATTGTTGTCGTTCGCGAGGACGGCTATCCTTCGATCCGAAGCAGGGTGAGGCGCGCTTTCCCTATGTCGCGCGTGGTTTCCACCGTGAAGCCCTTGACTTCCACATCCTCGCGCCGGTCCGTTTCGATGCTGATCCACGTGGCGGGGCCGGTCCACCCCAGACGGTGAAGCTTGTCCAGCGCCACCACGCCCGCACCCGTGCCATAGGGCGGGTCCATGAAGATCAGGTCCAGCGGCGTGCTCGCCAGACCGAGCGAAAGGACGCTGCTCTGGCGGATGTCGGGGCGGACGCCCAGCCGGTCGCCATTGGCGCGGATCGAGTCGATGGCGGCGCGATCCTGCTCCACGAAAAGGCAGCTTGCCGCGCCGCGCGAGAGCGCCTCGAATCCGAGCGCGCCGGATCCGGCGAAGAAATCGCCGACCGCCAGCCCCTCGAACGATCCGAGACGGCTCAAGAGCATCGAAAAGAGGGTTTCGCGGGTACGGTCCGCCGTAGGGCGCGTAGCGTCGCCCTTCGGAGCGGCAAGGGGGCGTCCGCGCCACTGTCCTGCGATGATTCTCATGATTCCAGTTTCCGTGTTGCTGGTGTTGTATGAAAGATCGGGCGGCGGACGTTGCGCAGGCCTCTTCCGCCGTGCCGGCCAGGCTGATTCAGCCCTTCGTCCCCTTCAAGCTTTTGCGGAAGAGGATGAGGTCGTGCTGCCGCACCTCCTCCACCGCTCCGGAGGCCAGCTCGCCCAGATGGAAAGGGCCATAGCTGGTGCGGATCAGGCGATTCACCTGAAGGCCCAGATGCTCCAGCACCCGGCGGACCTCGCGGTTCTTGCCCTCCGTCAGGGTCATTTCGATCCATTGGTTGCGGCCGGTTCGGCGCTCCAGATTGGCTTCGATCTGGCCGTAGCGGATGCCGTCTATCTCTATCCCCTCGAACAGGTCTTCCAACTGGTTCTGGCTGACTTCGCCGAAGGCGCGGGCGCGATAGGTGCGGGGGACGCCCGTGGCGGGCAGTTCCATCTGACGCTTGAATTCGCCATCGGTGGTGAGGAGCAGCAGCCCTTCGGTCGTCATGTCGAGCCGCCCGATCGGCATGACGCGCGGCAGGTCGGCTGGCAGCTTGTCGTAGATGGTGGGGCGTCCCTTCGGATCGCGCTCCGTGGTCAGGAAACCCGACGGCTTGTGGAACAGGAAGAGGCGCGTGGGCGCAGGCTGATTCACCGGCACGCCGTCGACCGTCACGCCATGCAGCGAGGCGAGCAGGGTCGCGGGCGTGGCGACGGCCTCGCCGTTCAGCGCGATGCGGCCTTCCGCGATCATCCGCTCGATTTCGCGGCGGGACGCCACGCCGGCGCGGGCGAGCAGCTTGGCGATGCGCTGCGGTTCCGCCTTGCCGCCGGCGCTGGCGGCAGCGCGGGCCGGGTGCGGATTGGCGGCGTGGGGAGCCGCTGCCCTGGGTTTGCCGGGAGCAGGACGGGGCGAACGCGGGCCGGTGCGCGCGCGACCGTCGCCGGGCTTTTGAGCGCCGGAGCGCGGCCGGTGGCGCGGTCCTGATTTTTTTGGCGGTTCCACGGCTCAATTCCTTTTCGCGGCAACTGGCTCTCCCCATATCGGGAGAGTGCCGGCAATGTGACGAACGGTGCCGAGCGGGCGCTTGCGCGAGGCTGGATGGCCCGCGGGACGGAAACCAAGCGCATGGGCGCGGCGTTGGTTGGCACATGGCGCAAACGGGGCAGGTCGGCAAATGTTTTTCGGGCTGGTCAAAGAGGAAAAGACGGCGGCGGGCCGGGGACGCGCGATCCGCACGGTGCTGGTGGTCGAGGACGAGCCGCTGGTCGCCTTCGACAATGAACATGCGTTGCGTCAGGCGGGTTATCGGATCGCGGCGACCGTCGATGATTATGACCATGCGGTCCGGGTGATGGATGGGGAGGATGTCGACCTCGTTATCGCGGACGTGACCCTGCATGGGGAAAAGACCGGGATCGATGTTGCCCGCCGCGCGCATGAAAGGGGAGTGCCGGTCCTTTTCGTGACGGGCGCCTGCCCCGCCCATGTGCGCCATCTGGCCGTCGGCTGCCTTGCCAAGCCTCACGATCCGCGTGCGCTGGTGGCCTCCATCCGCACGATCGACCGGGTGCTGCGCGGACGCGGGGCGACGCGATTGCCGTTGGGGTTGAGGCTGTTTGCCGAAGCGGTCTGACGCCAAGCGGCTTGTTTCCCATATTTTTGTCCATATGGTGCCCCGACACGCGCAAGATCGGGGGACGAATGACGGACATAGCGCAGGGCACCGGAAGCTGGCTGGACGCCGTGAAGCCCTATGCCGAAAAGGCGCCGTTGGCCGCTCTTTTCCTTGGCATCTCATCGGGGTTCCCCTTCGCCATGATTGGCGCCAATCTGGCATCGCGGCTGGCGCAGGATGGAATCGACAAGAAAAGCGTGACGGCGTTCAGCCTCGTCCTGCTGGCCTATAACCTCAAATGGCTGTGGGCCTGGGTGATCGAGGGCGTGAAGCTGCCTCTGTTGCACCGGCTAGGCCAGCGGGTGTCATGGATGCTGCTGGCGGGTGTGCTGGTGATGGCGGCGGTCGTCAATCTGGCGCTGGTCGATCCGGGCGCGGACCTCATGGCGACGGTGCGGGCGGCGATCCTGCTGGGGATCGCGGGCGCGACCTTCGACATCATCATCGACGGTTATCGCATCGAGATATTGACGCCCGAACAGCTCGGCATCGGCGCGGGCATGTCGCAATATGGCTGGCGCATCGGCGCGGCGGCGGCGGGCGCGGTGGGATTGGTGGTCGCGCAGCATTGGGACTGGACGACCGCCTATATCGTCTGCGCGCTCTTCGCGCTGCCCGCGATGCTGGCGGCGCTGATCGTGGGCGAGCCGGAACGGCATAAGGAGATTGCGGGCCGCAAGAGCAGCGGCGAACTGGTGCAGGCGATTATCGGACCGTTCGTGGATTTCTTCCAGCGCAAGGGCGCGCTGCTCGTGCTGCTGTTCATCCTGGTGCACAAGATCGGGGATACGCTGGCGAACCTGACCTTTCGCCTCCTGTTCAACGATCTGGGCTACAGCAATGACGAGATTGCGATCTATGATGTGGGCGTCGGGTTCTGGGCGCTGCTGGCGGGGATTTTCGTGGGCGGCGTCCTCTATGCACGGTTGGGGTTGAAGCGGTCGGTGCTCATCAGCCTCATCCTGATGGCCGTTTCCAATTTCAGTTTCGCGGCGCTGGCGGCGGCGGGCAAGAGCAATATCGGCATGGCGGGCGCGATCGGCTTCGAGAATTTCGCGAGCGGCATCGGCGGCGTGGCGGTCGTCGCCTATTTCTCGGCGTTGTGCGACCTGCGCTTCACAGCGGCGCAATATGCGATGATTTCGGCGGCGGCGAGCATCGTCGGGCGCTTCCTGACCGGGACCACCGCTGGCGCGATGATCGAGCGGTTCGGCTATGTCGACTTCTATCTGCTGACGACCGTGGCGGCGCTGCCGGGCATCGTGCTGTTCTGGCTGATGATGCGCGCCGGGCTCGTCGAAACGAGCGTCGGCAGCGCGGCGAGCGACGAAGGCGGTCAGCGCACGGCGTAGAGGTCGAGCGGGCGGCCGAGATCCGCATGAGCCTGCGCAACGGCCTGAAGGCAGGTGAGCGCGCCAAGGGCGTCATCGCTGCCCAGCAGGGAAGAGAGCTGCTCATAGGCTTCATGGGGCGCGCGCAGGGCATTGCCGATGGCCTCCATCGTCAGCGCCTCGTCGGCGGTCATGCGGGCGCAGCAGCAGGGTGCGACCATGATCTTGCGGCTCGACGCCCGCGCCAGTTCCAGCATCATCGCCCGCATCAGGATCAGCGGCCGGCGATAGCTGCGCCCGAAAGCGCCCAGCATGGCATTGGCGGCGTGGGCGTCATTGACCCCCGCGCTCGCCATGCGGCGCAATATGAAGAGAAACAGGCGGTTGCCATAGCCTCCCGGAAGGGGCCGGGACAGGTCGACGGACGGGGACTCTCCATATGCCATGTTGTGCGCCTTTCTCTGATAGCGAGGTGCATGTTACGCTATTGAGAATGAATCGCAATACTAATCAGTCAGGAAATTGCCCATTCGCCCGTAAAATTTCTCCAGCGAGATAGAGCGAGCCTGCTATCAGCAGCTTGGAGCCGGCTTCGCGCGAGGACGCGATAGCGGCGATGGCTTCGTCCGGCGTATCGTGGGCGGTGCAGTCTATGCCCCAGCGCGCCGCCACGGCGGCAAAGCGTTCGGGCGGATGATGCTCATGCCCCTTGACCGGCAGGGCATGGATGTGCGCCACCTGCCCTGCGAAGGGAGCGAGATAGGCGTCCAGATCCTTGTTGGCGAGCATTCCGATGATGAGGTGAAGCCGCCGCCCCTCCAGACGATCAGGCGTGAAGAAAGCGCTGATGGCCTCGCCCGCGCCCGCATTATGGCCGCCGTCCAGCCACACCGTCGCGTCGTCGGGCAGCGGAGCCACCAGGGGGCCGCGATCCAGGCGTTGCAGCCGTGCGGGCCAATGCGCCCAGAGCGGAGCGGCCTTCAACGCGGCTTCGCTGACAGGCACGGCCTGCTGATGGCGCAGCATGGCGAAGGCGAGCGCGGCATTTTCCACCTGATGCGCGCCGGACAGGCGGGGAAGGGGCGTGTCTATCCGCCCTTTGTCATCGCGATAATGGAGGCGGTCGCGATAGGGCGCGGCATCCCAGTCCGTGCCCATGGCGAACCAGGTCGTGCGCGCGCGCATGGCTGCGTCGATCATCACGGGGAAAAGCGATTCGGGGTAGCGCTGGGTGACGAGAGGCGCGGAGGATTTCGCGATAGCCGCCTTTTCCGCCGCGATTTCCCGAAGGCTGTCGCCCAGGAACGCCTGGTGATCGATGCCGAGCTGGGCGATGCCGCAGGCAACCGGATCGGCGATCACATTGGTTGCGTCGAGTCGGCCGCCAAGGCCCACTTCGATGATGGCGGCGTCGGCGGGATGCTCCGCGAAGGCGAGGAGGGCGGCGGCGGTGGTCACTTCGAAGAAACTCGCGCCGATCCCTTCGGCCACGTTCAGCACGCGCTCCAGATAGCGGGCCAGCATGGGGTCGTCGATCAACTGGCCCGCGATGCGAATCCGCTCGTTGAAGCGGACGAGGTGCGGGGAGGTGAAGACATGCACGCTCCTGCCGTCTGCCTCCATCGCGGCGCGGAGGAAGGCGCAAGTCGATCCCTTGCCATTGGTGCCCGCCACATGAAAGACCGGCGGCAGCGCCCGATGAGGATCGCCGAGGCGGTGGAGCAGGCGGGTGATCCGGTCGAGGCCCAATATGTCCGCGCCGGGCGACAGGGTGGTCAGCCGGTCCAACTGGGCCTGGACCTGCGGATCATCGGAAACGGCGTGATCGGCCATGGCGCGTTCCCTGTTCGTGCGGTCGAAGCTCAGGCGGCGGCGCGCGGCGTCAGATAGGTGATGACCCGCGCCAGCGTCTCGCGCAGGTCGCGGCGGTGCACGACCATGTCGAGCATCCCGTGATCCAGCAGATATTCGGCGCGCTGGAATCCTTCAGGCAGCTTTTCACGGATGGTGCTTTCGATGACGCGCTGGCCCGCGAAGCCGATCAGGGCGTTCGGCTCGGAGATCTGGATATCGCCCAGCATCGCGTAGCTGGCGGTGACGCCGCCGGTCGTCGGATCGGTCAGCACGACGATATAGGGCAGGCCCGCCGCGTGCAGCTTCCGGATGGCGACGGTGGAGCGCGGCATTTGCATGAGGGACAAGATGCCCTCCTGCATCCGCGCGCCGCCCGCCGCCGTGAAGATCACATAGGGGCATTTGTGGCCGATGGCTTCGTTGATGCCCTGGATGAAGGCCGCGCCCACGCCCATGCCCATGGAACCGCCCATGAAGGCGAAGTTCTGGACGCCCATCACCACCGGAATATCCTCGATGGCGCCGCGCGCGTTGATGAGCGCTTCCTGATCGCCGGTCGAATGACGGGCGGCCTTGATACGGTCGGGATAGCGTTTGGAATCGCGGAACTTGAGCGGGTCTTCCTGCACCGGCGGCGTGGGCAGCAGAATGAAGCCCGCGTCCAGTATCTGCTCGAACCGTTCGGACGGGCCGATGCGGCCATGATGGTCGCAGCGCGGGCAGACGGAGAGGTTTTCCTCCCACTCCTTGATGAACACCATTTCAGCGCAGGAAGGGCATTTGTGCCACAGCGTTTCGGCGGTGGTTTCCTTCTTCGCGATAAAGGGGATGGCGTTGCGAACGCGGTTGATCCAGCTCATGCGGCTGTCTCCCGTGACTTGGCGGTGAGCGCACCGCGCAGGGCGGCGACGAATTCCTGGACGAAGGGTGCGGCGGCGTCGCCATGCGACCCGATGATGTCGACGATGGCCGATCCGACGACCACGCCGTCCGCAACGCGGCCGATGGCAGCCGCCTGCTCCGGCGTCCGCACGCCGAAGCCCACCGAAACGGGTAGGTCGGTGGCGGCCTTGAGGCGGGCGACGGCCTGCTCGACGGCGGCTTGCGCGGCTTGCTGCTTGCCTGTCACGCCCGCGACGGAGACATAATAAAGAAAGCCGCTGGCGCCGTCGAGGACGGCGGGCAGGCGCGCCGCGTCGGTGGTCGGCGTCGCGAGCCGGATGAGGTGGACGCCCGCCGCGCGCAGGGCGGGGCCGATCTCCGCATCTTCCTCCGGCGGCACGTCGACGCAGATCACGCCGTCCACGCCCGATGCCTTGCACTGATCCGCGAACCAGTCCGGCCCGCGCACCAGCATCGGGTTGGCATAGCCCATCAGGACCACCGGCACGTCGGGATGGCGCGCGCGGAAAGCGGTGGCGATGGCGAAGATATCCTTCGTCTTCGTGCCTGAACCCAGGCTGCGGAGATTGGCGAGTTCGATCGCGGGGCCGTCCGCCATCGGATCGGTGAACGGCATTCCCAGCTCGATCACATCCGCGCCGCCCGCGACCAGCGCGTCGAGGATGGCTCCTGTATCGGCGGCTGTCGGATCGCCCGCCGTGACGAACGTGACAAGCGCCGCGCGGCCCTGCGCCTTGCAGGCGGCGAAGCGGGCGGACATGCGGTCGGCGCTCATATCTCGACCCCCAATGCCTGCGCCACGGTGAAGATGTCCTTGTCCCCCCGGCCGGAGAGATTGACGACGAGCAGCTTGTTCGTGTCCAGCGTCGGCGCGACCTGCTCGGTAGCGGCGATGGCGTGGGCGGATTCGAGCGCCGGGATGATGCCTTCGAGCGCGGAGAGGCGCTGGAAAGCGGAAAGCGCTTCGCCATCGGTGACGGGCATATATTTGACCCGGCCGATTTCATGGAGCCAGCTATGTTCTGGCCCGATGCCGGGATAGTCGAGTCCCGCCGAGATGCTGTGCGCCTCGGTGATCTGCCCGTCCTCGTCCTGGAGCAGATAGGTGCGGTTGCCGTGCAGCACGCCGGAGGAGCCGCCCGTCAGGCTCGCGGCGTGCTTGCCGTCCAGCCCTTCGCCCGCCGCCTCGACGCCGATCATGGCGACGTCCGCGTCATCGAGGAAGGGATGGAACAGGCCGATGGCGTTGGAACCGCCGCCCACCGGCGCGATCAGCATGTCGGGCAGGCGGCCTTCGGCTTCCATGATCTGCTCGCGGGTTTCCTTGCCGATCACCGACTGGAAATCGCGGACCAGCTCGGGATAGGGGTGCGGTCCCGCCGCCGTGCCGATGATGTAGAAGGTGTCGTGGACGTTCGCGACCCAGTGGCGCAGCGCTTCGTTCATCGCGTCCTTGAGCGTCTGCGCGCCGGACATCACCGGGATCACCTCCGCGCCCAGCAGCTTCATGCGGAACACATTGGGCTGCTGCCTCGCCACGTCCTTCGCGCCCATGAAGATGGTGCATTGGAGGCCGAAGCGCGCCGCCACGGTCGCGGTCGCCACGCCATGCTGGCCCGCGCCGGTTTCCGCGATCACGCGGGGCTTGCCCATGCGGCGGGCGAGCAGCACCTGGCCGACGCAGTTGTTGATCTTGTGCGCGCCGGTGTGATTGAGTTCCTCGCGTTTCAGGTAGATTTTCGCGCCCTTGCCCTGCGGGGCTTGCGCGCGCAGCGCCTCGGTCAGGCGTTCGGCAAAGTAAAGCGGGCTGGGGCGGCCGACATAATGTTTGAGGAGGTCGGCAAATTCCGCCTCGAACGCCGGGTCCTGTCGCGCGTCCTTGTAGACCTTTTCCAGTTCAAGGATCAGCGGCATCAGCGTTTCGGCGACATAACGGCCGCCGAACGATCCGAAATGGCCGCTCGCGTCGGGCTGGGAGCGGAGGGAGTTCTGAATGGTCATGATAGCTCAGCCGCTTTGCAGAAGGCGACGATCTTGTCCACATCCTTGATGCCCGGCGCGCTTTCCACGCCGGAAGAAATGTCGACCAGAGGCGCGCGGGTGATGGCGACGGCCTGCGCGACATTGCCGATGGAGAGGCCGCCCGAAAGCCCCCATGGCGCGCCGATGGACGCGCCGCGCAACAGCGTCCAGTCGAAGCGAAGGCCCATGCCGCCGGGCAGGGCGGCGCCTTCGGGCGTCTTCGCGTCGAAAAGGAGGAGGTCTACCGCGCCCGCATAGGCTTCGGCGGCGTCGATATCCGCGCCGGTCTTCACCGAAATGGCCTTCCAGACTGGAATGCCGAAGCGCGCACGGACGGCGGCGGCGCGTTCGGGCGTTTCCTTGCCGTGGAGTTGCAGCGCGGTGAGGGCGTTGGTGGCGACCAGCGCCGCGATGGTTTCGTCCGCTGGGTCGGCCACCACGGCCACGCGCCCGACATGCGGTGGCACGAGAGCCGCGAGCGCGCGAATCTGCTCCGCCTCGACATGGCGGGGGCTTTTCGGGAAGTGGACGAAGCCCAGGTGCGATGCGCCCGCCCGCACGGCGGCGCCCACCGTGTCAGGCGTTGAAAGGCCGCAGATCTTGATTGCGAGTCGGGACATGGGAGCGGCTTTAGACCCGATGCACGCGCAAGTCACATGGCCCGCGCGACAGGTTGGGTCAGGTCCATGTCATGCAGGGCGAGCCATTGGTCGGCATGGTCGATGCACGCCTGCCCCAGGAAGCCGTCGATGCTGTCGAGCAGGGCCGCGTCATCCATTTCGGCCGGATCGAGCGGGGGGTGCCAGTGCAGGCGGAACTGCACGCCCTTCTCCCGTGCAAGATAGAAGGGCAGGAACCGCGCATTGCTGCGGCGGGCAAGGCGCAGGGCAATGGAGAGATTGCCGGATGCCCCGACGTCCCGGCCAAGGCGCGGGAAGGCGACCTGCATGTCGCGCCGTTCGTCGATCAGCATGTAGAGCATCGCGCGGTCGCTGTCCGACAGGTGCCGCACGATGGCGCGGGCCGCCCCGCCGCCGGTGATGGCCTCCCCCATATAGCTTTGGCGGGCGCGCTGGAGCATTTTCGCCTGCACCGGATCGGCGGGCGGGTCATAGACGCCCAGCGGGGCGCGGTCGCAGGATGCCTTGAGATGCGCGGCCAGCAGATCCCAATTGCCGATATGGACCGTCAGGAAGATCATCGGGCGCGGGGAATCCAGCGCCTCCCGATAGGCGGCTTCGTCCTGGATGGCGACCCGGCGGGGGTTGACCAGCCGGTCGACATTGGTGAGTTCCGCCATGGTGCGGCCAAGGTTGAACCAGCGGCGCGTCAGGATTTCCTCCCGCGCGGCGTCGCTGAGATCGGGACGCAACAGCGCAAGGTTGGTCCGGGCGCGCCGGTCGCGCAGCTTCATGCCCCTGCGCGCGACGGAGGCCGACAGCCAGCCGCCGATCCATGACGCCATGGCGGCGGGCAGCAAACGCAACAGGATGAAGAGAAAAGGGTTGGAGAGCATCGTCCTTTGCTCAATACAGCAGCCGTCGAAGCGGTAAAGGGCGGGAAGCGCGATGAGTTGGGCCTTGGGGCTTTGGCTGTTGTTGCAGGGGGCGACGGTGCTGGGCGTCGTCAATTATCTGCGGCATTTGCCCATGGACGGGCAGGAGGAAGCCCCCGGTGGCGTGGCGGTGCTGCTTTGCGTCAGGGACGATTGGGACGGCGGGCCGGACCTGATGGGGCGGCTGGCGGCGCAAAGCGTGCCTTTTCGGTTGATCGTGGCGACGTCGGGGGCTTGCCCCGCGGCGGAGTCGCTGGATTTCCCCAATGTGGAGATCGTGCGCGCAGGGGTCGCGCAGGATGAAGGGCAGAAGGTGCACAAGCTTCGGGCCGCGCTCCGCGCGTTGGGTCCGGACGACCGCTATCTGGTTTTCATCGACGCGGATATCGAGCCGCCTTCGCGGTTGCTGGGACGGCTGCTGTTTCCGTTGGTGCGGGACAAGGCGGATATCGTGACCGGCTATCGCCTGCTGCTGCCGGACGCGAAGCCCGCGCTGGCGCTGGTGGGCGCGGTGGAGATGCAATTGGCGACATTGCCCCGTGCGGCCGGTTCGACCATGCCCTGGGGCGGGGCGATGGCCATGACGCGGGCCGTGGCGGATCGGCTGGAACTGGACCGGGTGCTGGCGGGCCGGTTGTCCGACGACATGAGCATCGGTCTTGCGGGCTGGCGCGCGAAATTGCGCCTCCGCCCGGTGCGCGATCTGCTGGTGGGCAGTCCGTTGCAGGGAAGCGGCGAGGCGGCTTTGCGGTTCGCGACGCGCCAATATCGGCATGTCGTCACCAACAGCCCCGGCATGTGGCAGGCCGCTGCGCTGGTCGTTGCGGTTCAGGCGCTGGGGTGGCTGTGGGCGATCGGTTGGGGCGGCTGGGGCGCGGTCGCCATCGGCTATGGCGCGGCGTGGAGCCGGGCGCTTGTCCGCAGGCGGATCATCGCCGGGACGGTCGAGCCGGAGCAGGCCCGCAAGGCCCGCCGTTCGCTCGTCTGGGATGCCGTCGCGCCCTTTGCGGTGACATGGGCGCATCTGGCGGTGCAGATCGTTGGCGCGCTGTCCAGCCGGATATGCTGGGGCGGCTATGAATATTGGATGAAACGCGGGAAAGTCGTGCGGATGAAGAGGGCGGGATAGGCATCGGCCGCTTGCGGACGTGGGGAAGCCGACGCTCCGCTTCCCACCCATAACCGCCGGGGCTAAAACCCCGCCGGGAACTGATGCCGCCCCTGATCGTCCAGCCGCAGGATCACCTTCCCCGCGATCGCGCTCATCGGCAGGGGCGCATAGAGGTGCGGGAACAGCGCGCCGCCGCGCGACGGCTCCCATTTCAACGCGTCGTCGAAGGGTGCGAGGTCGATCATCACCATGACCAGATGGTCCTGCCCCGCGAAATGCCTGGCCGCCGTTTCGGCCGCCTGCTCGCGGGTGGACAGGTGGATATAACCATCCTCAAGGTCGACGGGCGCGCCATGGAAGACGCCCTCGGCCTTGAGCTGGTCGAATTGCGGCCGGGTCAGGATCTTGTAAGCGAAAAGCTCGCTCACGCCTCGGTGGCTTCCTGCGCCTCGCCGTCGCTTGCAAGGGCGCCATCCTCCTCGCTCTCCTCGATCCGCGCGGCGCTGACGACATGTTCGTCATCCGCCACGTTGAAGAGGCGCACGCCCGCCGAGTTGCGGCCGATGACGCGCAAGGAGTCGAGGCCCATGCGGATCAGCTTCGCCTGATCGGTGACAAGCATGAGTTGATCCTGCCGCGTCGCGGGGAAGCTGGCGACGACCGGCCCATTGCGGCCGATATTGTCGATATTGGTGATCCCCTGGCCGCCGCGGCCCGTCCGGCGATATTCATAGGCCGACGACAGCTTGCCATAGCCATTGGCGCAGACCGTCAGGATGAACTGTTCCCGCGCCTGCAATTCCTCGAAGCGTTCGGCGGTCATCTGGCGCGCGCCTTCCTTCTCCGCCTTCCACGGGGCGAAGCGGAGATAATCGTCGCGCTCCTCCTGATCCGTGATCCCGGCGCGATGGAGGATGGATAGCGACATGACCTCATCCCCTTCGCCAAGGCGGATGCCCCGCACGCCGGTGGAGTTGCGGCTCTGGAATTCGCGCACGTCGTCGCCGGGGAAGCGGATCGCCTTGCCCTGACGGGTCGCGAGCAGCACGTCGTCGCTTTCGTCCAGCAGGGCGACGCCGATCAGGCGGTCGTCGGTATCCTCGCCTTCGAATTTCATGGCGATCTTGCCGTTCGATGGGATGTTGGTGAAGGCGTCCATGCTGTTGCGGCGGACCGATCCCCTGGCCGTCGCGAACATGACGTGGAGCTTGCTCCATTCCGCCTCATCCTCGGGCAGCGGGAGGACGGTGGAGATCGTCTCGCCGGGACCAAGGGGCAGGAGGTTCACCATCGGGCGCCCACGGGTCGCCGGCCCGCCTTCGGGCAGGCGCCAGACCTTGAGGCGATAGACCTTGCCGATGGTGGAGAAGAACAGGACCGGCGTATGCGTCGACGTCACGAACAGTTCGGTGACGGCGTCCTCATCCTTGGTCGCCATGCCGGACCGGCCCTTGCCGCCGCGCGCCTGCGCCCGGAAAGTGTCGAGCGGGGTGCGCTTGATATAGCCCTGCATGGTCACGGTGACGACCATGTCCTCGCGCTCGATCAGGTCTTCGTCCTCGATGCCGTCGGCGGCGGCGGTGATTTCCGAGATGCGCGGCGTGGCGAAATCGCGTTCGATGGCTTCGAACTCTTCGCGCATCACGCCATAGAGCTTCACACGATTGCCCAGGATTTCGAGATATTCGGTGATGGCGGCGGCCAGTTCCGCCAGCTCGTTGCCGATCTCGTCGCGGCCAAGCGCCGTCAGACGGTGAAGCCGCAGGTCCAGGATGGCGCGGACCTGGATGTCGGACAGGCGGTATGTGTCGCCGGTCGCTTCGGTTTCGATGGCTTCGACGAGGCGCAGATAGGGCGCGATCTGCTCCACCGCCCATTCGCGGGACAGCAGGGATTCGCGCGCTTCGGCGGGGCTGGCGGAACCGCGGATGATGCGGACCACTTCATCGAGGTTCGTGACCGCGATGACGAGGCCCAGCAAGATATGCGCGCGGTCGCGGGCCTTGTTGAGTTCGTACTTGGTACGGCGGGTGATGACCTCTTCACGGAAGCGGACGAACGCTTCGATGATGTCGCGCAGGTTCAGGATTTCCGGGCGGCCGCCGCGAATGGCGAGCATGTTCGCCGGGAAGCTCGACTGGGCGGGCGTGTTCCGCCAGAGCTGGTTGAGCACGACTTCGGGCGTGGCGTCGCGCTTCAGGTCCATGACGATGCGCACGCCTTCGCGGGTCGATTCGTCGCGAATGTCGCTGATGCCCTCGATCCGCTTGTCCTTGGCGGCTTCGGCGATCTTTTCGACCAGGCCGTTCTTGCCCACCTGATAGGGGATGGCGGTGAGGACGATGGAGCGGCGGTCGCCGCGCCCTTCCTCGATCTCGTGACGCGAGCGCATCATGATCGACCCGCGCCCCGTATGATAGGCCGAGCGCGCGCCCGACTGGCCCAGGATCAGCGGCGCGGTCGGGAAATCGGGACCGGGGACGATCTGGATCAGTTCGTCCACCGTGATGCCGGGATTGTCGATATAGGCGAGGCAGGCGCGGATCACTTCGCCCAGGTTGTGCGGCGGGATGTTGGTCGCCATGCCGACCGCGATGCCGCCCGCACCGTTGACCAGCAGGTTGGGGAAGCGGGCGGGCAGGACCTGCGGCTCGCTTTCGGAGGCGTCGTAGTTCGGCTGGAAATCGACGGTGTCCTTGTCGAGATCATCGAGCAGCGCGGTCGTCACCTTGGCGAGGCGCGCTTCGGTGTAACGCATGGCCGCCGGCGGATCGGGGTCCATGGAGCCGAAGTTCCCCTGACCGTCGATCAGCGGCACGCGCATCGACCAGTCCTGCGTCATGCGCGCCAATGCATCGTAGATCGCGCTATCGCCGTGCGGGTGATATTTACCGATCACGTCACCGACGATGCGGGCCGATTTGCGATAGGGCTTGTTATGGTAGAATCCGCTCTCATGCGCCGAAAAGAGGATGCGGCGATGCACCGGCTTCAGGCCGTCGCGGACATCCGGCAGGGCGCGGGCGACGATGACCGACATGGCATAGTCGAGATAGCTCGCCTTCATCTCGTCGACGATGCTGACTGGGCTGATATCCGAAGGGTCGGCGAGGATTGTCTCGTCGGTCAAGGCGACTCTCTTTTTTGCGGGTGGATGTAGTCGCGTCTGCACTAGCGGAGCGAAACGAATCTGTCACCCCTTGGACGGATTCACGCGCAATCCGCATGGCGCGGAATTTTCGGCGATTATTGAAATATGGAACGAAGCCCGACGCATGACGGTTGCAAAATCCGCCGATATAGGCTTGTTCAATGCGCGTTCACGCGTTGACCCCTAATCGACGCACAACATGGAAGGTCGCCTGGCCCCCTTCAGGCGAAAAGGAGATGAGGATCATGCGTTTTGTAACCCCGGTGGCGCTTGCGCTCGCCCTGGTGTTGACCGGCGGCGCCGTTTCGGTTCCCGCCTTGGCGAAGGACAAGAAGGCGAGCGCGCCCAAGCTCAACGTGTCGCCTGACGTCATCAAGGCTCTCCAGACCGCGCAGGAAGCCACGGGCAAGCAGGATTTCGCCGCCGCCAAGGCCGCGCTGGCCGATGCGGACAGTAAGGCCAAGTCGAACGACGACAAATATCAGATCGGCGCGCTCAAGCTGAACACCTCCATCGCCGCGAAGGACGCGGCCTTGCAGAGCGAAGCCCTCACCCAGATGCTCGACAGCGGCAAGACCCCGGCGGATCAGGTCGGCCAGTTCAATGCCGTGGCGGGCGAGCAGGCGCTGGAGGCCAAGAATTACGATCTGGCGATCCAGCGCGCGCAGGCAGCCGCGCAGGCGGGCTATAAGCCCGAAGCGGCGAATGTGACGCTGGCGCAGGCCTATTTCGGCAAGGCCGGCACGGCCAATCCGTCGGCCGAGCCGGCCCGCGGCCTCAACCAGCAGGGGCTGGCCGCGCTCAAGGCGGCGATCGACGCGAGCAAGGCAGCCGGGCAGCAGCCGCCCGCGCAATGGTATCAGATCGGCGTCAGCCGCGCGGCTGCGGCGAAGCTTCCCGAAGTCACGGATTGGGCCAGGCAGGCTTATGAAGCCGCGCCGAACGGGGAAAATCTCCGCACGCTGGTCCGTCTGTTCCAGCAGGCGAATCCCAGCATCACCAACCGCGAAAATCTGGACGTGCTGCGCCTGATGGCGGCGTCCGGCGGACTGGTCGTCGCGGGCGACTTCACCGAATATGCGGAAATGGCGTCGAAGACCGGCATTTACGGCGAAGTGAAGTCCGCCATCGACGCGGGCCGCGCCAAGGGCGTGCTGAACGCGTCGCAAGGCGGCGACCTGTATCAGGGAGCGGTTTCGAGGATCGCCGGGGACAAGAGTTCGCTGGGCGCGGCTGAAGCCGATGCGCGCAAGGCGGCCAACGGCAAGATCGCGGCGGCGACTGCGGACGCCTATCTGGGCTATGGCGACTATGCCAAGGCGGCGGCCATGTTCGAACTCGCCAAGCAGAAGGGCGGCGTCGACGCGGACGAGGTCAACACGCGTCTGGGCATCGCCAAGACGCTGGCGGGCGACACGGCTTCGGCCAAGGCGGCCTTCCAGGCCGTGCAGGGCGGCGCGCGCAAATCGATCGCAGGACTGTGGCTGTCCTATCTGGCAAGTAAAGGCGCCTGAATTCAAAGCGGGCGGAGGCTTATTATTCAGCCCCCGCCCGTTGCAAGGCTGACTGTTTTTTTTGGGGGAGGCCGATCGGCCATGCGGAAAAATTCGAAATTGGGATATATGTTGGCCGCTGCGATGGGCGTGGCCGTGCTGGCGGCGCCTGCCATGGCCAAGAAGAAGCCAGGCGGTCCGGCAATCCAGATGTCGGACGACTTCCGCGCCAATGTGCAAGCTGCTCAGGCGGCGTTGAAGACAGGGGATACGGCCACGGCCAGCGCTCGGATTGCCGCCTTGAATCCCGCCACGGATTTTGAGGCATATGCCGCGGCGGGGCTGCGATTTGAGCTGGCCGTCAAACGTCAGAATATACAGGCCGAGCGGCTCGCGCTGACGGATATGTTCAAGACGAATTCCGTCCCCAAAAAGGATGCCCCGCGATTGCGCTATGTCGCTGGCTATCTTTCCTATACCGTCGGCAATTATGACGATGCCGTCGCGCAGCTCGATTATGCGCGCACCCTTGGCTATGACAATATCGATGCCAGCCTGTTGAGGGCGGACATCTATCTGCGCAAGAACAAGCCGAAAGAAGCCTGGCCGTTCGTGCAGGACGCGATGGCCCGCAAGCGGGCGGCGGGAGAAAAGATACCTGCTCCCTGGTTCGATCGCGCCATTTCCCTGGCCTATCAGGCGGGAAGCTGGGCGGACATGGGCGCGCTCTATCGCGAAAGGCTGAGTCTCTATCGCACCACGCGCGACTGGCGTTCCGCGCTGAGCAATTATCTGCCTGCGGCGGCGCTTGATCCGCAAATCCAGTTGGACTTGTATCGCTTGCAGGCGGCCAGCGGGGCCATGGCAAGCGAACGGGACTATCAATCCTATGCTCAACTGGCCGACAAGACGGGCTATCATGCCGAAACCAAGACGATTATCGAGGCAGGGCGGTCGGCAGGCAAGCTGATGCCGGCCCAGGCCGCCACCGCGCAATTGCTGAAGGCCGCGACGCCGAAAGCGACGAAGGAAATGGCGGCGCTCCCTGCCGCCGCGAAGAAGGCGGCATCGGAGCAAAATGGCGCACAGGCCCTTGCCGCTGCCGATACCTATTTCTCGCTCGCGCAATATCCCAAGGCGGCTGAACTCTATCGGCTGGCGCTGACGAAGGGCGGAATCAACGATGATCAGGCCAATGCGCGATTGGGCATTTCGCTGGCCCGGTCAGGCGACCTTGTCGGCGGCAAGGCGGCCCTTGCCAATGTGAAGGGCAATTGGGGCGATGTAGCGGGATTCTGGTCGATCTGGATCGAGGAGCAAAGCCAGAAGACGGCGCAGGGCGCGCCGTCCATGCCCCACACCAACAGCTAGGGTGGGACAGGTCGCGCTGTAATTCTTTGGGTATCGGGAACGGCGGATTTGGGGGAATGTCGCTCCTTGCTCGAAAACAACCATTGTAAGTTCAAACGGGAAGGGGAACACCCGGCAGATTTTTGGCGGTTCGGATGGTGAGCGAGGTTTTTACGCTCACCACATTAGGCGCGGGCGTCAGTTTCGATGTCAGGAATTGCTGAAAGCTCTGAAGGTCCTTTGCCACGACTTTCAGGATGAAGTCGATTTCGCCGTTCAGCATATGACATTCGCGCACCTCGGGCAGGGTGGCGATATGATCTTCGAAGGCTTTCAGATCCGCCTCCGCCTGACTGCGAAGGCTTACCATGGCGAAAACCGTAATCATGTAGCCCAGCATCGCGGGGGCCACCACCGCATGATAGGATGTGATCGCCCCGGCCTCTTCCAGCGCGCGCACGCGCCGCAGGCACGGCGGCGCCGTCAGTCCCACCTTCCGGGCGAGTTCCACATTGGTCATCCTGCCATCCTTCTGCAACTCTCCCAGAATTTGCAGATCGATGTCGTCGATATTCGGGCTCGCCATTATCCTGATTATTTCCTTACGTGGTTGTTGCGCGCTATCATAATAATGTTTCAGAACAATGCAATTGTCCCACAATGCTACGACGGTCCGGGAAAGCGCCGCACCCCCTTTCGTTTGGCGTGGGGAAGGCTTATCCATAGGACGAACATATGGTCGCGGAACGTGACGCCGACCGTGCAGACAAGGATTTGGGGTGCGCTTCAACGATCTCATGCAGACGGTGCTGTCCGCTGAAAGCAGAAGCGGTCCGGGGGCGGTAACTCTTTGGCGCCAATGCGTGGACCTTCTGGCCCAACATGACCGGATGGAACGCCCGATGCCGTTGGATGATCGGGACGCGCTGCTGGGACGTTTGATCGATCTGCGGCCCCAGCTATCCGAAGCCCAGCGGATCGCGACGGTCGTGGAACTGGGACCGCGGCTGTCCTCGCCGACGCTGGTGGAGTTTTTCGCCGGCGACCGGCCTTCGATTGCAGCCGCCGCCATCGCCCGTGCCAGATTGGCCGACCGCGGCTGGGCTTCATTGATGCCGCGCCTTACCCCGACCGCGCGCGGCGTACTTCGTGGACGGCGTGACATTGGGCCGGAAACCCGGCGAGCGCTGGAATCCTTTGGCCCTGCCGATCTGGTGCTCACGACGGAGCGCGCTGACGCATTTCCGGGCCAGGCGATGCTGCTGACACCCGAAATGGCGGTCGGCGGAAATATGGAGGAGGGCGCGGCCGTTCCGGAAGGAAAAAGCCAGATCCGCAATCTGGTGGACCGGATTCAGCGCTTCACGAAGACGAAACGGCAATCCGTCCCTTCGGAAACCTTGCAGCACGATGGCTCCGAAATGGCGGCGACACGCGCCTTCGCCTTTGAAACGGATGCCTATGGCACCATTGTCTGGGTGGATCAAAAGCCGCGCGCCGCCCTCATTGGCCTTTCCCTCAATGAAATAGCGCTGGATGGCGGCAGCGGGCCCGACGGGCATGTGGCGGGCGCTTTCGCGCGGCGGAGTGGATTTCGCCATGGCCGATATCAAATTGCCGGCGGCCTCCTCTCCGGTGAGTGGCGATTGTCGGCTATGCCTTTCTTCGATCCTAGATCGGGGCGATTCCAGGGCTATCGCGGGCAGGCGCGCCGTCCCTATATTCATGAGGTGGCGATCCCGTCGGATGCGGCGTCGGCTTCGATTGCGGGATTCCCGGCCGATTCCCTGCATCAGCTGGTTCACGAACTCAGGACGCCGCTCAACGCGATCCTTGGCTTTGCCGAAATCATCGAACAGGAGCTGTTCGGCGCGGCGGGCGCGAACTATCGGGAAATGGCCGGCAAGATCGCTGTCGATGCACGCCGTCTGCTCGCCGCGTTCGATGAACTGGATCTGGCCGCGAAAGCCCATCGAAGCGATGCGCCCGTCACGTCCCATGTCATCGATCCGGCGCTGTTGATAACGCAGGTCGTTGCGCGTTTTTGCGACCAATCGCATGAATCGGGTTCCCGGGTGAACATTCGGATGTCGGCTGATCTTCCTTCCGTACGGATCGATCCGGTTCAGGGCGAACGAATGGTGCAGCATCTGCTGCGGACTTTGATTTCGGTCGCTCCTCCGGAAGAGGGTTTGAAAGGAACCTGCTGGTTCCAACCCGATGGAGGAGCGGGCCAGGTGCTGTTGGCCCTTGACCGGCCATCCTCGCTCAAGGGGATGGAGGAGAAGGAATTGTTGGACCCCGGTTATACGGCGGGGGGGGACTGGGCGGACGGTCCATTGCTTGGGCTTGGCTTCTCGCTCCGATTGATACGCAGTCTTGCAGCAGGCTGCGGCGCTACGTTGGAAATCGATGCCGACCGATTTCTTTTGTCGGTGCCCGCGCTGGCCGAAGCGGAAGATCAGGCGGGGCGGGGGTAGGGCCGCGAAACCCTATCGCAACCATTGCGCGATAGACCGGCAGGCATGACCATGGCTTCCCACGATGGCAATCTGCTGCTTCCGCCCCGGCCGGAAGACATGATTTCGCTCGATCCGGATTTCGGCACGCGTTTCATGCTGTTCGTCGATACCGAAGAGGAATTCGACTGGACGGCGCCTTTCAGCCGAACCGGGCACAGTGTTTCGGCGTTGGGCGGGTTGGCGCGCGGACAGGCTTATTTTGCGGCGGCCGGGATCAGGCCGATCTATGTCACGGATTATCCAGTGCTCGACAATGATCGCGCTGCCGCGATGATGGGGCAGTGGGTCCATGATAAGGTAGCCGATATCGGCGCGCATTTGCATCCCTGGGTAAATCCGCCCCATGTGGAAGTGGTATCGGAAGCAAACAGCTATGCCGGCTTCCTGCCCGCGGCGGTAGAGCAGGCGAAACTGGAAGCGCTATCCCAGAGAATCGCTGACCGTTTCGGACAAAGGCCGATCGCATACCGGGCGGGGCGTTACGGTCTGGGGCCTAATAGTGCCCGCCTGCTGGAAGAGATCGGCTTCATCGTCGATAGCTCCGTCCGGAGCCGATTCGATTACAGTGCCCAGCATGGCCCTGACTTCCGTGGATTGCCGCAGCATCCCTATTGGGCCGGTCCGGGCAGGACATTGATCGAATTGCCGTTGTCGACTGCCTTTGTCGGTTTGCTGAGAAGTGGAGGCGAACGTCTATACAGGGCGTCGCAAGCCGTGGCGCCCCTCGCCGGCGCGCTGGCACGGGGAGGGTTGTTGAGCCGGGTTCCATTGACGCCGGAAGGCGTGCCTTCCGCCGCGGCTGTCACGGCGATCGATGCCCTGCTCGACGAAGGGGTGCCGGTGCTGAATTTCAGCTTTCATTCTCCCACGCTGGAACCCGGCCACACGCCGTATGTCCGGGATGCGGAAGATATGGACGGCTTTTACAGATGGTGGGACATCGTCCTCGATCATCTGGCGCGACGCGGGGTTCGTCCAGCCCATCTGGCGGAGTTTGTCCAAAGCGTGTCCCAAAATGGACGGGCTTGCAAAGCGGCCTGATGCCCCTTATCGCCCGCATCGGGTGGGGCCTGTAGCTCAATGGTTAGAGCTGGCCGCTCATAACGGCTAGGTTGCGGGTTCGAGTCCTGCCGGGCCCACCATTGTTCACTATGAAATCCGGCGCGGAACGGTGAAACCTTCCGCTCCATCCCGTTCGCCATCGACCCGCCGGAACATCGTAAGTACCGCCTGTTCCTCACCCCATTCTTTTCGCCCGCGCGCCTCAACAAGATGCAGGGCAACATCCGGGCCGTGGTGACCGGGATGATCGATGACATCGCCGTCACTTCACCTTTGTCGGTGGCGTCCACATTTGTCTGGGCGCGGCGCTCGCGCGGCGGGAATTGCGCATCCTGCTTGAAGAATGGTTCCGGCGCATCCCGCAATTCGACCTTGTGCCCGGATCGGACACCAGTTGCTATCCGGGATTGATGTCGGCCCGCCATTTACGGATTAGATGGGGAGGGCGGAGATAGGGATTTGCGGCGGGGCACGTCTCGCAATTGAAGAACTGTCGGCCGGAATATCGGACGTCAGGCCGCGCGACTCGTAAGCGTGGCCTGAGGACCGCGGTTCAGGCGGCTTCGGCGATTACCTGATTATCTGGCTGCCAGTTCCACGGCATGAGTTCATCCCAGCGGGCAGCAGGCCATTCGCCCGCAATTCTGGCCATGACGTCGGCGATATAGGCCTGTGGTTCGAGGCCGTTGAGCTTGGCGGTCTCGATGACGGAGTAGATGGCAGCGGCCCGATCGCCGCCTGCTTTTGAGCCTGCGAACAACCAGTTTTTGCGGCCTAGGGCCATCGCAGGGTCATTCTGCCCATGTCGGGCAGATGGTAGAGTTTCATTATCGCTGGCATCCATATTACGGCGGTCGTTTTCGGCATGAAGGCCGCGAGGACCGGGCCAATGGCGCGATCATCCGGGTAGAGATCAGGCCGGGTGAGATCATCCAGGTCGCAGAGTGGATGCTGGACAGGGCGTTGTGCGCCGACATGGAGATGGGCGAACCGCGCGTTGCGGTGATTGGGCTTGTAGAGCTTCATGGACTGCTTACCGATCGCGGTTTCAGGCAGACTTCGACGGATGGACTCACGGCCATCCAGGAGGCGCGCCATGAAGGCACTACCACGACCCTCGTCGCTACCGATGCTGACCCAGCAGCTGAGCATGCCGCTCGATACGCCGCAGATGCGAGGCCTGAGCGAGGCGCAGCGAAGCGCCGTTGTTGCCAGGCTGGCGACCCTCTTGATGGCCGCAGCCGGCGTCGCGGCGAAGGAGGCCAGCGATGACGGGCAATGATCTCCTTCCAGTCACGGTGCTCAAGCGCAAAGCTGTGGTGTATGTCCGACAGTCGACCCCGGGTCAGGTCCAGAACAACCTGGAGAGCCAGCGCCGACAATATGAGCTTGTCGATGTTGCGCGACGCTGGGGATTTCACGATGTCGAGGTGATCGACGATGACCTTGGTCGGACCGCCAGCGGCACTGTCGACCGCCCCGGTTTCGAACGACTGGTCAGCGGCCTGTGCACGGGCAAGGTTGGCGCGGTGCTTTGCTTGGACGCATCGCGCCTTTCCCGTAATGGCCGGGACTGGCACCACCTTTTGGAGCTGTGTGGCCTGGTTGAAGCGCGCGTGATCGATCTCGACGGGGTATACGATCCCTGTCGACCAAACGATCGATTGTTGTTGGGCATGAAGGGCAGCATCAGCGAGTTTGAGCTTGGCATTTTGCGAACACGCATGCTTGACGCGGCGCGCGCCAAGGCAAGGCGGGGAGAACTGCGCCTCAGTGTTCCGATCGGCTATATCTGGCACCGCGAATACGGCCTGGGGCTGGATCCCGATATCCGGGTACAGGAGGCGATCCGCCTCATCTTTTCGCGTTTCCGCGAGCTTGGCAGCGCCCGCCAGGTGCTGATTTCGCTGACAGCTGACAATTTCCATTTTCCCCGCCCTTCTGACGGCCGCAAAACGGTGTCCTTCGACTGGGTGCCGGTTCGCTATCGAAGCGTTATTTCGATCCTGAAGAACCCCTTCTACGCTGGGGTCTATGTCTATGGTAAAAGCGAGAAGCGAACCGAGATTGTCGATGGCAGGGCACGCAAAAGTTACGGCCACAGCAAGCCCTTTGGAACGTGGGAAGTGCTGCTCCAGGATCATCACGAAGGCTATATCGATTGGAGTGAGTTTGAGAGGAACCAGAGCCATATCGCCGTCAACGCGTTCGGACAGAAGGGCGGCATCAAGTCGGGTCGTGGTGGCCGCGCGTTGCTCGCGGGCCTGCTCACCTGCGGCCGATGTGGAAGACGGTTGGGCGTTGTCTATTCGGGCCGGCCTCCGGGTCATCCCTATTACCGCTGCGAACGTATCAACCAGATGCTGGCCAAGCCACGATGCATGACTTTTGGCGCATCTCGCATCGACCCTGCCATAGGCAAAGAGATATTGAGAGCCGTGACGCCGATGGCGATCGAGGCCGCAATGGAAGCTGATCGGGCGCATCGGGATAATCTGGAAGAACGGCACCGCATGGTGGAGCTGGACTTGCAGCAAGCCCGATACGAGGCATCTCTCGCTGAACGTCGCTATGCTGCCTGCGACCCTGATAACCGCCTGATCGCTGCCCAACTTGAGAATAGCTGGGAAGCAGCGCTCAGGCGTGTTGAAGCCTATGAAGCGGGTTTGGCCCAAGCGCGACAAATCGATCTGGCCGCGCCGGCGCCCGATTTTGCTGGCATTGCCACCGACCTGGAGACCGCTTGGCGCTCGCCTAACGTCGACATGCGTTGTCGTCAGCAGCTCCTCCGCACGCTCGTGACCGATATCATCGCTGATGTCGATGAAGAGCAACGTGAAGTCATTTTGACGATCCACTGGAAAGGTGGCCAACATTCTCAGCTGCGCATTCGCAAACCCAAAGCAGGCGAACATGGCCAGAGTACGCCCGAAGCCGCCCTTGCCATCATCCGCTCCATGGCCACCCGGTGGTCCGATGCAGACATTGCCGCCACTCTCAACCGGATGGGAATGCAAACCGGACAAGGCAAGACCTGGACAGCGCGCCGTGTCGGCTCGCTGCGCACTGTCCACAAAATCCACGGCTACCGATCCGCCGAAAAGAATGGAGAGTGGCTCACGCTGACCGAAGCCGCCAAAAAGCTTGGGGTTACTGCCCATCGGGTCCGTCGACTGATCAAGGAGGGCGTGCTCCCTACCGAGCAAGTTGTACCCGATGCGCCGCACCAAATCCGAGCCACGGACCTGGAAAAGGACGAAGTGACCCAGTTCCCGCGTCACAGAGGCCCGTGTCGCATCAAAATGGAAAACCAAAAGTCCCTGTTTCCGGACATTTGAAGAGGAGGTGTAGTATGAATCGGTCGTTGCCACGCAGCGCATGGCGCGCTCGGCTATGTTATTATCAATCTCCAGGCGGCCATCGTCGAGGAAGCGCGTCAGCGCGATCCAGCGCTTGCGGCCATAAGCGATCGCCTTGGCCATCTCCGACTTGGGCGAAAGAAGGCGCAGGGCATCGTCGAGCGCCTCGCGCAGTTCGTCGATCAGCGGCTTGGTGCGGTTCTGTCGGCTTTGTCGTCGGATATCGGGCTGATGGCCGCGAACCTCTGCTTCGATCTCATAGAGTTGCCCGATGCGTTCCAGCAGATCAGTGGTGAGCGGTGTCGGCTTGGTCGCGTGGATGTCGAATATCTTGCGGCGGAAATGCGCCCAGCAGGCGACCTCGGTGACGCGGTTGGTGTCGTAGAGCTTGTCGTATCCGGCATAGCCGTCCGCCTGAAGATAGCCGGTGAAACTGGCCAGCTGCCGTTGGGGATGTGCGCCGGTCCGATCGGCGGTGAACTCGTACCAGACCAGCGGCGGGGTCGTGGCGCCGCAGCCGCGATCGTCGACGGCGTAAGCCCAGAGCCTGCCAGTCGCCGTCTTACCCCGACCCGGATCAAGCATGGGCACCGGCGTATCGTCGGTATGGATCTTTGCGGCGGTCAGGCCGACCTCGCGGATACGACTGATGATCGGGTCGAGCAGCACGGATGCTTGCCCGACCCAGCCTGCCAGCGTCGAGCGGTCGATCTCGATACCCTGCGCTGCCATTATCTCGGCTTGGCGGTAGAGATGCGGTGATCGGGCTGAGGCCTGGATCTGCCGATGAGTTATGTTGGAATTGGTCAACCAGGAGAGAAGCAATGCAATTCTTCGTTGGAGTCGACGTTTCGCTGGAAAGCTCAAGCATCTGCGTCATTGACGAGCGCGGTGTCGTGATCAAGGAAGGCACGGCTGCCAGTGAACCCGAAGCAATAGGCCGTTTTATCCGCCACCAAGGCCGCAAGGTCGAGCACGTTGGCTTGGAGACCGGGTCGTTGTCGCAATGGCTTCACGCGGGCCTGGTGCGGCAAGGCTTCAAGGTCTCGGTCATGGAAGCTCGGCATGTACATGCGGCGTTCGGCGCGATGCGGGTCAAAACCGACCGCAACGATGCACGTGGTCTCGCGCAGCTGATCCGACTCGGATGGTTCAAGTCCGTGCACGTGAAGGCGCCGAGCGCCCAAGAAACCCGGGCGCTGCTCAATGCCCGGCAGTTTCTTGTCGATAAAGTCACGGGCATAGAGAACTCGATGCGAGCGAACCTACGGAATTTCGGGCTGAAGATGGGCGTGGTGTCCCGGAAGACATGGCCGACGCGAGCACGCGATTTGGCCAGCGGCATCCCAGCGCTGGAGATGTTGGTTGAAGCTCTGCTCAAAGTGCGCGACGTCCTGCTCCAGGAACTGCGCACGCTGGATCGCAAGCTGCTGGAGACTGCACGCGCCGACCCTATTGTACAGACGCTTATGACCGCGCCGGGCGTCGGTGCCATCGTGGCACTGACATACCGGAATGCGATCGATGACCCTAACCGCTTCAAGCGGTCCAAAGATGTAGGTCCGTGGCTGGGTTTGACGCCGACCCGATATCAGTCCGGGCAGATCGACAGGCGCGGCCACGTGACCAAGGCTGGCGACGGCTCAGTGAGAACAGCATTATACGAGGCGGCAACGACGTTGCTCGGCCGCGTCGTGAGATGGTCAGCGCTGAAGAATTGGGGCCTGCGGGTCGCGCGGCGAAGTGGAATGAAGAAGGCCCGCGTCGCTGTGGCGCGCAAGCTCGCCGTCATCCTCCACAGCATGTGGCGGACACAATCGCCATTTGCCTGGGCCGCCGACAAGGAGGAGGTCTTCGCCTAATTAGAGATACCGCCTGCCACGGAGCTGGTAGTCGGTGACGAGGTCCCGAGCAGGGACGAAGGTTGATTGAGCACGCATCTGCCGGAGTCGCCTCGAGCACGGGGTAGAGATAGTGCCATCCGCCTCCTTAGTTCGCATCATGTGACGGCCTCGCCGATCACGGACAGAAGCATGGCCCTGCTCGTGGATTATGTCGTTGACGAAAACAGCCCGATCACAGAAGCGGCAGATGATGGTCGAACTTGGAGACGACGACATGGGCCAGCGTGCCGAAGGTCGCCTTGCCCCGCGCTATCGCCTTTACCGGCGCGGGTGCCTGCACGATCTTCTCGCAGGATCGGCAGCTATACTTGGGGCGGATGGTCCGAACGACGCGCCACTGCACCGGCACGGCATCGAGCATCTCATCGCTATCCTGCCCCAACGGCCGCAGCGCGCCGCCGCAGTCCGGGCAGGTGCAACTGCCCTGCTCGGGCTCGATCCGCTGCTCCTCACGCGGCAGATGGGCGGGCAGTGCCCGAACCGGTGATGGCCGATCTGCCTGGACTGGATCGGCCCGCCGCACGGCGGCGACGATGGCCTCGCCTTCGAGCTCTTCCAGCGCCAGCTCAAGCTGCGCGATCTGGGTGTCCAGCTTCTCCGACGACTTGCCGAACTGCATCCGCTTGAGGCGTGCAATCTGCACGCGCAGCGTATCAATCAGGATGTCACGTGCGGAAATATCGGCGCGGGCAGCCGCCAATGCGGCTTCAAGCTCGGCGATCCGAGCATCTTTATCAGGGGTGGAAAAGCCTGCATCCGACACCGCGATCGTATAGCGGATCGGCCGTCTTCATGCCAGAAAAAGCGCCATAATCCGGGCATTTTATCCTGCCAGTGACGGGATAAATGTACGCTCTGGGCGCCGCCAGTCGATGCCTTCCAATAGCATCGAAAGCTGCGCCGCCGTCATCACCACCGACCCCGTCTTGGTCGAGGGCCACACGAACCGGCCACGGTCCATCCGCTTGGAAAACAGGCACATGCCCTGGCCATCATACCAGAGCAGCTTGACCAGATCGCCCCGCTTGCCCCGGAAGGCGAACAGCGCACCGGAATGCGGGCTCTCCTCCAGAACCTGCTGCGTCATCACCGCCAAGCCGTCGAAGCCCTTGCGCATGTCCGTCGCGCCGCAGGCCAGGAATATCCGCGTCGATGGCGGCAGCGGGATCATCGCGCCAGAACGCCGATCACCCGCGACAGCGCATCGGCATCGACCGTGGCGTCCACACTCACTTTGATGCCCGATGGCAACTCGATCCCGATCACGCTGTTGCTGCGCGCCGCAATCGTTGGGGCGGGCAAGGCCAGCTGCTCGCTGATCTGCACCTCTGCAAATGCAGGCTCGATCGGCTTGCGCACCCCGGTCAGCTCGCCGGACATCGCCTGTCGCCGCCATGTGTAGATCGAGCCGCTGCCAACCTCATGGCGTTCACAGGCCGTGCGCACGCAACCTTCTGGACCAAATGCATCCCGCAGCGCGGCCAGCTTCTGCTCCACCGTCCAACGGCGACGGCCCGACACTCGGCTAACGACCTCAATCCGACTACTCATACGACCACTCATATGAGTAGTCGCTGCACCGCTTGCTGAATCCTCGATCCCGTCCGACACCGGCCACCCCGCTCAAAGAGCGGCAATCAACCCGTCGGACCCTGAATGCGCAAGGCGGCCGTCAGACCTCGCTTACGTATCACCCGCTGAGGCTAGCCAGGCAGAACCTCTGAACTTGCATGGTTCCTACTTCAAGGTTGAGTAGTGGTCGGAGGAGGTCCTACAATCTCAATGATTGCGGTTCCGGCGTCGACTGTCTCAACCAACAGCGGGCGGGTGCTGATGCCAGCATTTTCAAACGCAGAGATCAATGCATCGGCGGCTTGCTCCGGCGGCATGGCCAGACCAACTTGCTTCATCCCCCAGCGTTGGATCGCCCAAATTGCCACATCCGTTGGAACAGTGTCCTTGGCAATCGGTGCTTCACCATGCCCGACCAGCAAGCGCGCCGTGACGGGAGGTATGACCCGGATCTGCCAACCCTCTGAACTGGTATTCGCCACACGCTCCGCATGCCGATAGTCAGTCAGGGTCCAGTCAGGCGCTGCCATCGGTTCAACATTCACGACCCGATCAGCTTGATTGGTCCAGATTCCCCGCGTCGGGATAGCAATGCTCGCGCGGATACGATCGACCGGCGGCGCATCTGCTGCGATTCCTGCTGCTGCCCGTTCCAGTGCCGCATCAATCATTGTGCGTGTTTGGGATGGCGTATCGGCCGCAACGATTTGCTGGAGGAGGATCGTCGCTTCACGATCCTGGTGGGACAAAAGATTGCGTACAATGTCTTCCGCGCCTTCTTTGAACCGCGGCGTCACGACCACGGCATGAACCTGTGGTGAGCCGAACAAAGGCCAATCGATATCGAGTTGTGCGATGCTGAGGGTGTTCGAGCCGATCGCATCTGCAATTGCACTGCGCGCGGCGCTGCGTAGCGATGTTTCCTCACTCACCCGCATAAGAGTAAATGCTAATGGTGTCGCCAGAACAAAAAAGGCCGCTAAACCTGCGATGATGTAGCGCGGCTTCCATTCAACGTTGGTTATTGGACGAGCAGAACCGCTCAGTCGAGCAATGAGTGCAAAGGCAAATGCAATCGCTGAGAGGTTGGTCAAGAAAAGCAGAAATGCACCAAGCGCGTAGGCAGGGTTCATGACCCCAAGGCCATAGCCGACCGTTGCAAGTGGTGGCATCAAGGCTGTGGCAATTGCAACGCCGATCGCGGTGCCGCCCTTACCCAGAACTGTTGCATAACCACCGGCAATTCCTGACAGGAGCGCCACGGCCAGATCGAGCAGCGTAGGTTCGGTGCGTGCGAGAATCTCGGGTGTAGCCGTACGTATTGGGCTGATGAGAGTTAGCAGCATGCCCGTAGCGACGCCAATGAGCGCACCGACAAGGACAACTTTCGCTGCATCACGAATACGCTGGCCATCGATTGACGCAAAGCCGAACCCCAGTGCCGCAATCGGGCTCATCAGCGGCGAAATGAGCATTGCACCGATAACAACAGCGGTAGAAGATTGCAGAAGCCCTAAGGTCGCAATCCCTGCCGATAGCGCGCACATCAGCACATAGCCTTGAGTTAACGCCCCTTCGTCTATGACCTGATGCCGAAGCTCATAAGCATCCTTCGGGGACAATTCGGGGAGAAGTATCGCGTTCGCGAAACGGATACGCCAGCGCATCACGTTTCTCCGAAACTTCTTCAAGCGATCGGACTTTTCTGCTGATAGGCTAGGGCGCATTTCTCTCTCTATCGTTCGATCATTCTTATCCGCTCCCGACTCTTAACTCGACTCAGATTTCAGACAAGCAGCCTGACAATAGGAACAGTCACGACGTCAGTGCTGCCGACCTCCAGGGAACTTTGAATCGCAGAGAATTCGTGGCGGTCCACCTGCGTCTCGAAGGGGCGAATTGCAGCGGTCTATTCCCGGCCCTCCTCTGGTCGTTCAGTGATAGCCGGGCGGCACAGCGCTGGATGTCGGTTCCTGGCGGGACCTGACGTTGAGTGCGTTGCCTCGGAACGGCAAGAATGTCCCAAAGCCGGTTGCTCGCGCCAACGCAGCCGCGAGATGAACAGAGGGCAGTTATCAGGAAGCGTCTTGAGTGCCGCGAACGGAAGCTATGTCGGCGGTTAATCATCTACATCAGCCAACCAAACTGGCATGTCCCGCTTGGCATGAAGCACGCGCCAGACATCCACATGGGTCTCGAATTCAAGGTAGAAAACAAGCCACGGGAATCCATTCAGCCCTATGGTCCTCAAACTGGGTAAGCTCAGCGCATGAGACCACCGCGGAGACCCTGCCGCCAGCATTTCCCCGATGAAGCTATAGGCCTGTTCAAGTGCATCAATGAAGCTGAAAGCCACATCTGCACCGGCTTCGTCTGCGTAATACTCGACCGCAAGGGAGACATCCTCCCGCGCTTTGGCGCGCGGTATGACCGGTTTTGCAGTCACGACCCCGCGCGTTGCGTCACACGGTCACGAAGGCCTTGGAAATATCCGGCATCGACCGGCGCGGTGGGGGTAGAACTGGCGCCGTCAAGGAGCATTTCGCGAAGGCGCTGAATGTCCTGATCCTTGCGGATCAACTCCCGCACATACTCGCTGCTCGTGCCGTAACCACGCATGTTGACCTGTTGGTCGACAAACGCCTTGAGCGCAGCCGGAAGCGAGATGTTCATCGTCGACATAAGCTATGATTTAGCGTTTTGGCAAAATTTGGCAAGATATCACAAAGCTCAATTCGCCGCACAAACGGCTATTATGCGGGCGCCAAGGTCGAGCGCGTCACTCCTGCCCCATCGACGCCAGGAATGTTTCTCGCCCTGATCGAGCCTGGCGGCTACCTGAATTTCGCGACGCCGATGCCGTTTGCCGACAAGAGTGGCCCGCTTGAACAGGGCATCCTCAACCAGGCCGGGCATATTTCCAGGCGGCCTCAGGCAGCCGTTCGGGGGTTGTCGCAGCCGGTCTGGCCGATGAAAATCAGCTTCTGCCGCGCACGGATTTCGCCGTCGTCGATCCGGTTGTTCGCGAAACGCGAGCCTCCTTCATTTCCGATGAGGCGCGGGAAAGAGTTGCTGTGGTCGTATCGCACGTTGTGCGCGATCGCGTGTTCCTGCGGATCGTGTTACGAGCCTAAGACGCGCTGTAAGGTCTCCGGATTGAAGCTCATCAACGGCGGCGGACGTGCCGAGGTGGTGGCGGCTCACATCCGCCCCATCGACAGGCGCCCGTTTCGGACGAGCCCAACTGCGCGCCCGATAGCTGCTCGAACGTGTCAAAATTTCCCGGTTTTCTTTGCATTTTCGCAGGATCTGCAAAGCGATTTGCAGTTCATATGCTCAGGCTATTTGGTCCCAAATTCAGACCAAACACAGAATATCGAACGCACTTTCACGAACTGTCGGCAAATCGCGCCGCCATGCGCGCGCCCGCGCCGCTTTTCGCCGCGAGCTTCTTGCCGTAGCGCAGCACCGTCCGGGGATCGCGCCACCGATAGGCCTGCATGATCGCCGGCAGGCTTTCATCGGCCGCAAAATTGTCCTGCGCCACCCCGACCCGGATCGAATGCGACGATACCGCCTTCACCCAACGCTCGAGTTCAGCCTCGCTCATCGGCCCGAGCAGCTTTTTCGCATGTGCGGCGCGGATCAGCCGCCGGTAGATCAGCGTGATGGAGTTGGGATGGAGCGCGTCCCGGCCGACACCCGCGACCGAGCCGTCAAAATGCGTCTCGACGCGCCGGAACAGCGCTCCCCGATCGATATGTCCCGCATCGCGCCAGCGGGCGATTGCGACCATGGTCGCGGGCGCAAGATAGGCATAAGCCCCCTCCCCCGCCTGGTCGGTCTTGGATGACGGAATGAACAGCGTCCCAGCCCCTTCCGCGTCACGCTCGATATGCTCGGCGCGGATCGCCACCAGCTCCGAACGCCGGCCCGCGCTGTCATAGGCGACGCGGAGCAGCGCCGCGTCACGCAGGCCCAGCAGGTCGCGGCGACAGGCCTTCAGCAGATGCGCCAGACAGACGCCGCTGGCGGGGCTGTCGAAATCGGAGACGTCGCCCTTGAACCGGATCGCGCGGGCCTGGCGCTGGCGCACGCCGAGCGCCTTGCGCGCCGCCTTCTTCTCAAGCCTGACCAGCGGCGGCGCGGTCGGATCATCGAGCCCGGCTATCCGGTAGGCCCAGCCCACATTGACGACATAGCGCTCGATCGTCGCCATCGCGCGCACGGTCTCCTCCGACGGATCGGCGCCCGACAGCGCGCGGATCCACGCGGCGACGTCCCCCGGCCCCGCGCGCGCCGGCACCATGCGGCGGCGCCGGCACCATGTTCCCCAGAGAATGAGGTCCGAACGGAAGGCGCGCCGGGTGTTGTGCGACCAGCCCCTGATCGCCGCGTCGAGCAGCGCCTCGTCCATCACCGCCGACGCCCCGACCAGCGCCCGCACCTCGCCGGCGAGATCGGCCGGCTCGACCGCGATAAGGGCACGGCCCGCCGTCACGGCGCGAGGCTCCGCACCATATGCACCGCGACCATGCCGGGTTCGCTTTCGGTTTCCTTCTCGCGAACATAGCCCAAACGCTCGTAGAGCGCGATGTTCGTGGCCATCAACCGGTTGGTGTAGAGCCGCGTCCCCTTCAGCTTGTCCGCGCGCGCGAGGGCCTCGGCATGCCGCAGCAGCCGCACCCCATGCCCCTCCCCCTGCCGGTCGGGATGGACCGCGACATTGACGATCAGCAGTTCATCGCCCTCGGCCACGGTTTCAACGAGACCAACCAAGGCGCCGTTCTCAACCAGCAGATCGAAGCGATGCGCGCGAAACGCGCGGCCATAGTCGGCGCGCACCGGCTGCGGCGGGCGCGGCGTCACGCCCTCCCAGCGGGCATAGGCCGCGAGGACCAGCGCGCGGATCTCGTCGACATCTTCAAAAACCGCGCGGCGGAGGACGGGATGGGTCATGGCGACGAGGCTTAGCGCGGCGGCTTTCTATTGTATAGGGTGTCGATAACGATCCATTATCAACACTAGACGTATGAGCATAGTTTACTCAGAGTTTATTTCGGTTCACTATTAGGTGTGAACCTCGTGCCCTCCCCTGCCCGTTTCGGCCCCGATTATACCCCGAAAATGGTCGCAGCCATGGCCTCGTGTTCTGCAGCGATTGCTCGCCTCGATGTCCGGATTTCCGTGAGTTCGGTGGCTTCAGCATGGGCCAGGCGAGCGGCCTGGTCCGGCTATACGCGGGCGCTCCAACTACAGTCCGCCGAGATCGACGAGATCGACGTATTTTCCTGGGGCTGCGGGCTCCAGATCCCGGGTCGGCCACTGCGCTTGTGAGCGGACGGAATTGACTGCAACGAGCCGATTTTGAAGCGCCCCAAGGACCGACAAAATTACCTGCAGTGGCCACGGCTACATTTCCGTTCGGCTTCACTTGTCACCTTCTCACCTTCCCCAGCATAGCCGCTGCGGCATTCGAGGCAGGGGCGAGCTTGCGTCCATAGCGCAGCGCGGTCGATGTCGATGTCCAGCGCAGCGCCTGGGCAACAGGGCCTGCATCGGCCCCGCTGGCAAATAGATCCTGTGTCAGCCCGACCCTCAACGAATGCGTACTGAGCGCAGCTATAGCGCGATCGA
>NZ_VLKK01000003.1:140835-165959 GCF_007830065.1 Sphingobium wenxiniae
CCTCGATCCCGTCCGACACCGGCCACCCCGCTCAAAGAGCGGCAATCAACCCGTCGGACCCTGAATGCGCAAGGCGGCCGTCAGACCTCGCTTACCGCGACTCTGCGATCCGGGAGGCTGTTCTGCCGATCGTGATGCGGTGTTTCGGAAAGCCTGAGCCATGCAGGCAAGGCCCCTCGCGCCGATCAAAAACGGACCGACCCTAATCCTTCGGAACGTCGCCTGTTCCTGCCCGGCGATCCCGATACAGCGCTGCGCGCGCAAGAAGCATGAGCGTGACTGGCGTCGTCAGTGTCACGAATATAGCGATCAGTATCTCGTGCACGACGGGCCGGGATTGAAGCACTGAAAAGCAGGTTATCGACGCGACCAGGATGCAAAGCGTGCCCAGCGTCGGACCCAATGTCGGGGGATGGACACGTTCGTAGAAGCTGCCCAGCCTGATCAGACCAATGGTTCCGATAAGGGTGATCAGCGCGCCCAGCAGCACGAAGACGCCGACGATGAGAGTGGCCCAGAGCGGAAGATCGGGCGCCTGGATCATTCGATCACCTCTCCGCGCATGAGAAACTTGGCGAGAGCCACCGTTCCCGCGAAGCCCAGCAGCGCGATGACGAGAGCGGCTTCGAAGAACAGCGTGCGACCAGTCTGTATCCCGTAGGTCAGGAGCAAGAGCATCCCCGCCAAGTAGAGCGCGTCCAGTCCCAGCACCCGGTCCTGCGCGCGGGGGCCTCGCAACACCCGAAAGGCGGCGCAACCCATGGCGAGGCCCAGGATGATCTGAGCCATGGTGATGGCGAGCGCCAGGATAAGCATGCTCATTCGAAGATTTCCATCAACAGCTTCTCATAACGGTTCTTGATAAGATCAATCCACTCCGCCTCGTCGACCAGATCCAACACATGGATGAGTATGATCTTGTTATGTGCGTCGTGCTGCAGCCACAAGGTGCCCGGCGTGGCGGTGATGATGATCGCAAGCATGGCGAGCGCGTAGGGACTGTCGAGCTCGATCGGGAGCCGCACGAATCCCGATTTTCGCTCGGGTGGTCGAAAGAGGATGATCCTGGCGACCGCGATATTCGATCGTACGATGTCCGCGAACACGGTGACGGGCAGCTTCAACATGGCGGTGCCGAAGCGGATGCGGGGTTGTTCAGGCGCAAGCGGCAGCATGACGCGTGAGAGCAGGACCGCTATCACGGTGCCCAGCAGCACATGACCAGGCGAGAAGCCCGTCAACAATACCCACATACCGAAAAGCGCGACGGCAAGCAGCGGAAAGGGGACAATGCGCTTCATGGCACGGTCTCTCCGGCGCTGGGAGCGCGACGGACGATATCGATATAGCCCGATCGATCGGCGAGGGCGGCGGCCGTCGCTTCCATGTAGCGGAACAGGGGTCCGGCGCCTATCATCAGCGCAAGGCAGGCGGCAAGCAGGACGCCGATCGGCGCGACTTCGATCACGCTCAGCCGGGCTGGCGAATCCTCGGCGGGAGTCCACAAGAGGTCGATGCCCGCGCGCGTGAGCGAGATGAGCGTGGCAAGACCGGAGAGGATGATGAGGGCAATCAGGATCCAGGCGGTCGGCGAGATGACGGCATCATTGAACAGAGCGTCGATGATGGCCAACTTGGCGATGAAGCCTGACAGCGGCGGGAGTCCGGCCAGGAGCAGTGTGCAGAAGATGAACCCACCGCCAAGAATCGCAATCGTACCGGGAATGACGACACCGATTTCGCTTTCCTCCCCGACCACCGCACCGGTATATTCATCATCGAACACAGGCTCGGCGATGCCGGCGATGATATCCTCCTCATCCGTGTTGCGTTCGACCGGTTCGATGATCAGGTAGAGTGCGCCGACAGCCAGCGTCGAACTGACGAGATAGAAAAGCAGCGCTGCCGTGAGCGCCTGACCGCCGATACCGATCGCCGCGAGCAGCGTTCCCGACGAGACCAGCACATAATGGCCTGCGACGCGTGTGAGCGTGCGGGTCGCAAGGATACCCAGCGTTCCGAACAGCATCGTCGCGAAGCCTGCCCAGATAAGCCATTCGTCGGCGAACCCTGCCGCACCGCCGGCGGCATCGCCGAAAAGCAGCGAAGACAGGCGCAGGACGATGTATATGCCGACTTTGGTCATGATGGCGAATATCGCCGCGACCGGAGGCGCCGCGGCCGCATAAGTGCGGGGCAGCCAGAAGCTCAATGGCCAAATACCGGACTTTACCAGAAAGGCGACACCCAGAATCGCGGCGCCTGCTTCCAGGAGCATCAGATCACCGGCTGGAACTGTCGGGATGCGCGTCGCAAGGTCGGCCATGTTGAGCGTGCCGGTCACCGCATAGATCAACGCCACGCCGATCAGGAACAGCAATGAGGTCGCAATGTTGATGGTGATATAATGTAGGCTGGCCTTGGTTCTCTCCGCCCCGGAACCATGGAGGATCAGGCCATAGGAAGCCGCCAGCAGCACTTCGAAGAAGACGAAAAGGTTGAAGATGTCACCCGTCAGAAATGCACCGTTGACGCCCGCGAGCAGCAGCAGGAACAATACGTGGAACCGGGGTCCCGAGCGGTCCCAGCGCGCCAACGCATAGAACAGCGCAGTGAAGCCGAGCACGCTGGTGACGAGGAGCATCAGTGCTGCAAGTCGATCCGCAACGAGCACGATACCGAAAGGGGCCGGCCAGTTGCCAAGCGGATAGGTCCGGGAAGGATCGGCGGCACCCATGTCGAAGCGCCCGTCAGCCTGCCACAGGAGCAGCACGGCAATGACGATCAGGGCGGCCGTAGTTGCCAGGCTGAGCACCCGTTTCAGCGATCGGCGCCGCTCATTGAAGGACAGCATCAGGGCGCTGACGATCATTGGCAGGACTATCGGCGCAACGATCAAATGCTGCATCCAGCCGTTCATTGATCCTCCTCCTCGCCGTCGACGTGGTCGGTGCCGGTGAGACCGCGCGAGGCGAGCAGCACGACCAGGAGGAGCGCCGTGGTCGCGAAGGAGATGACGATGGCGGTCAGAACGAGGGCCTGGGGGACAGGGTCGGCGTAGAGGGCGGGATCGACGGCCTCCTTGCCTATGATCGGCGGTGCGTCGGTGCGCATCCGTCCCGCCGCGACAATGAACAGATTGACGGCGTAGGACAGGAGCGAAAGACCCAGGACGACCTGGAAGGTACGGGGGCGGAACAGCAACCAGAGGCCGGACGTCGTTAGAATGCCGATGGCGAGCGAGAGCACGGCCTCCATCAGTCGATCCTCTCCTGGCCGTCTCCGTCCGCCGGATCGCTCTTTGCCAATCGTCGTGTCGCTGGCGTGCGGATCGACTGGTGGGCGAGGGCGATCAGAATGAGAACGGTCGTGCCCACCACCACGGCGAAGACCCCGATGTCGAACAGCAGGGCGCTGGCTATGGGCACCTGGCCGATAATCGGCAGATCCAGATAGCGGAAATGGCTCGAGAGAAAAGGATAGCCGAAGAACCAGGCAGCAGCCCCGGTCGCGGCGGCGCAAAGCAGCCCGGCGCTGATCCAGCGGACCGGCTGGATATGGAGCCGCGCCTCCACTGAACGGGTGCCGCCCGCCATATAAAGCAGGATGATCGCGATCGAGGCGGTAATACCGCCGGCGAAACCACCCCCGGGAAGATCGTGGCCGCGCACGAGAAGATAGAGCGCGCACGTCAGGATCACGGGAAACAGCCATTCCATGATAATCCGCGGGATGAGCAGGTAATGTCTGGCGGTGTCGCCGAAGGCGTTGCCCTCGCGGTCGTCATCAAAGGCATTCTGCACTTTCTGCTGGTCGGGTATCTCTATGCTCTCGGCGGCCGGGCGGAAGCGCCTGAGCAGCGTGAACACTGTCAATGCGACGATCGACAGCACGGTGATCTCGCCTAGCGTATCGAAACCGCGGAAATCGACGAGAATGACATTCACGACATTGGTGCCGCCGCCGCCGCGATAGGCTTGCTCCATGAAAAAACGTGAGATGCCGTTCGGTGGGGGACGGGTCATGACCGCATAAGCGATTGCCGCCGCGCCGGCGCCGCCCAGAACAGCCAGCAACAGGTCGCCGCCGCGCCGAAAGCCGACCTGGAAAGGAATATGCCCGTCGCGCCAGATATCCGGCAGACGCTGCGGCAGCCAGCGAAGTCCAAGCAGCAGCAGGACGAGGGTAACGATTTCCACGAGCAATTGTGTGAGGCCAAGATCGGGGGCCGACAGCCAGACGAAGCTGATGCAGGTCGCAAGACCGGCAACGCCCACCATGGCGAGCGCGGCAAGGCGGTGGAACTTCGCCTGCGTGGCCGCACCGATCGCCGCGGCGGCGCCGAGCAGCCACAGCACGGCGAAGACCGGGTCGAGAAGGGTCTGGTCAAGCGCGCCAAGGCTGTAGCCGAGCGAGAGAAAGGGCAGGCTCCCGGCGGCGAGCGCAGTGACGATCAGGAGGCGCAGCTGAACCTGCTGCCGGGTCGTGCTCACGAGCCGATAGGCGGCGCGCGCTCCATCGATGAGTGCGGCCAGCACCGCCTCGAACGTCCGCCTGCCCTTCAACCGGCCGATAATGGGCGAGTGGGCCACCGCATTGAGACGACCGCCAAAAAGCCGGTACAGGATTACGCCGCCCACAAGCGCGATGGTGCTCATCAGCAGGGGCAGGGTGAAGCCGTGCCAGACCGCGAGGCTGTAGGCGGGAGTCCTGTCGCCAAGCACGGATCGCACGGCCATGTCGAGCAAGGGGCCGATGGTGAGCGCCGGGATGGTGCCGACCAGGACGCAGAGGAGAACGAGGATCTCAATCGGCAAGCGCATCCAGTGCGGCGCCTCGCGAGGAGTATGGGGCAGGCCCGTCGGCGGCGGTCCGAAGAAAGTCTGATGAATGAAGCGCAGCGAATAGAACACGCTGAACATGCTCGCCAGCGTCGCGAACACAGGCAGCCCGCGGTCGAGTAGCGTGCCGCTATGTGCCTCCAACGCTTCGGCGAGGAACATCTCCTTCGATAAGAAGCCATTGAGCAGCGGAACGCCGGCCATCGCCGCGGCGGCGACCATCGCCAGCGTTGCCGTGATCGGCATGAAATGGGCAAGTCCGCTCAGCTTGCGAAGATCGCGGGTCCCGGTCTCGTGATCGATGATGCCCGCGGCCATGAACAGCGAGGCCTTGAAGGTCGCATGGTTCACGGTGTGAAAGATCGCGGCCACCGCCGCCAGTGGGCTGCCCAATCCCAACAGCAGGGTGATAAGCCCCAGATGACTGATCGTCGAGTAAGCCAGAAGGCCTTTCAGATCGTGCTGGAAGATCGCCGCCCACGCCCCCAGCAGCAGGGTGGCGAGACCGGTAGTCGCGACGATCAGATACCAGCTTTCGGTTCCGGCAAGGACCGGCCAAAGCAGGATCAGCACGTAGATACCGGCTTTTACCATCGTCGCCGAATGGAGATAGGCGGACACTGGCGTGGGCGCTGACATGGCGTGGGGTAGCCAGAAGTGGAAGGGGAACTGCGCGCTTTTGGTGAAGGCGCCGATCAGGATCAGGATCAGGGTTGGCAGATAGAGATCATGGTCGCGGATCAGCTCACCCTTCGACAGGACTGTGTCCACGTCGTAGCTGCCGACTATCCGACCGAGCAGCAGGAAGCCGACCAGCAGGCATACGCCGCCTGTCGCGGTCATGATCAGCGCCATGCGCGCGCCGTCGCGCGCGCTCTGATTGTGGTGCCAGTAGCCGATCAGCAGGAAGGAAAAGAGACTGGTCATCTCCCAGAAAAAGACGATTTGGAGGAGATTACCCGACAATACGATGCCCAGCATCGATCCCATAAACGCCAGGAGGAACGAAAAGAAGCGCGGGACCGGATCTTCGGGCGACATGTAATAACGCGCGTAAAGCACGACGAGCGCGCCGATCCCGAGGATCAGGAGAGCGAAGAGCCACGAGAAGCCGTCGATCCGCAAGGTAAGGTCCAGACCAAGCGATGGCAGCCAGGGCACGGCATGAAGAACGGTGTTTCCGCTCGACACGACGGAATAAAAGCTGATCAGCAATACCAATGCGATCAGCGCCACCAAACCGGCAAGGGCAGAGGCCCAGTTTCGCGCGCGGGCCGGCAGGAATGCAGCGACCAGACTACCCAGGAAGGGGAGCGCGAGAATGAAGAATGCTAATCTCGCATCGGTCATGCAGCGTAAAATGTCCTTAATGGGCGCGCGGCGGCCTCATGAGCAGTTTCAGCCTTTATGGTTGGAATATGGCCCCCGAGGCAAGGCTTTGTGCATGTTTGTTTGCCTCGTGACGGCAGGTGTTCAGGCAAAAATTGCACCCTATGCACGGCCGCCTGCCGTCGCGACCATGCGACGTGCATCAAGCGGGTAAAGCGATGAGCAGGGAGGGAGTGCCGGTGAGTCTCAGATGGGAATCCGGTCTACTTGTCAGATACCATGCGGGGACGATGAGAAGGTCGCCTTCCAGCGTCCCGACAGCCGTTTCGCCGTGCTGCCGATCAACCCATCGAATACCGCGCCGCCCTCAAGAAGAGCGGAGCGCGGGACGGTCGTCAAGCGATCTTGGCCAACGTCTGATTGTGGATCGGGCGATCGGCGCATATGAAGGCTTGTGGCCGGGGCGTTACTCCGGCCACGCGCGATCAGAACGGATAATTGACGCCATAATATCCATAGACTTCGCGGCCATAGTCGCGATCGAACGCCGGTTCGGCGTCGCTCGCATAGCGAGGCGCCTTTTCGAGCACGGTCTTGTCGAGGTTGACGACATAGCCGCCCTGTTCGGTCTCATATGTGAGGACGTCCCATGGGAGCGGATAATAATCGCTGCCAAGTCCGAACAGGCCGCCGAATTGAAGGACGGCATACTCGACCTTGCCTGAGCGCTTATCGACCATGAAGTTGTAGATGGAGCCGAGCTTTTCGCCCTGGGCGTTATAGACGGTGGTTCCTTCGACCTTATTGGAGGCGATCAGACGATTGGTTTCGTCTGTGGCGATGTCGGTCTGAGCCATGAAATGCTCCTTTTGCACGAGGGTGTTCCAGGAGAACGATGTCAGGCTCCGATCTATCCGTCAGCCGAAGACATGATGGCCAATGATCGCCGGATTGCACCGCATACGTGCTGGGCTGAGCCCAGGTTCCGATCCATGGGCGCGGAGCCGCGTCATCCTTGTCGAGGGGAAGCGCCGGCTTAAGGGTCGCATCATTCTCGGCAATTGGGCTGATCCGCGCTGCTGCCCCGCGAGCGCCACCGACATGGCGGCGGAACTCCAGAACGCCGCGACCTTCCCCTTGCGATCATGCCCGCTCAGCCTCAAGGACCCGAACGAAATCATGGAGAAGTGTGCGATAGAGATTCTTTCGTTCCTGCACGGCAGCGGAGCGGTTGGACAGGCTCACCACTAGCGGCAGACCGCAATGTGGCGCCGGCATTGGCATCGCAATGGTGGCTACTGCATTGGCTTCGGTAAAACTCCCCAGGAGATAGCCGGTGGCGCGGATTTGCTGCAATTCACTGAGCAAGGCGGTGCGCCGCCCCGCGTCCAGTCCGATTTCGCGACAAAGTTCAAGGACCTCAAGTTCGGTCGCGGTGACCAACAGCGCCTTGCCCAGCGTGCTTTCCACCAGCAGCAGTTTGGTGCCGCTTTCGACGGGATGACTCCATCCGGCCGGCGCGAGCGATTGCACGATCTGGACGAATGAACCGGTCCTGGTCGAGATCATGACCAGCGCGCCTGACGCCCGGAAGAGCCTTTCCAGCTCGCGCTGAAGAACGTCCTGGCCGTAATAAATGCCGTCGAGCCACGACGCGAGACGGGAAAGCCGCGGCGACGGATAATATACCTTCAACCGTGGGTCGAACACGATATAGCCTGAATCGGCCATGCTTTTCAGGAGTTGGTTCAGGCTCGACGGGCTTAAATTCAGGCCGTTGGCGATCTCGATCGCGCGCAAGGCACGGCTATGAGAGGCCATGAAGTCGAGCACGTCGAGCGCGCGCGTGGCCGTGCGGGACAAATTACGTCGAACGCCGGGCCATTCTATATGTCCATAAGCCGGATCGGTTGCGAGCAAGCGCTCTTGTTCCACCAACAAATTCCTCTCGCTGGCATAGTCCATCGAAGGATTGGCCCAGTCAAGCGAACATGGCGTTTCTCCGTATTTGCGGAGAAACGCCATGTTTGCAGAGTTAAGCCGTAGGCCCGCCATGTGATGCTTCTGGTGCAAGCTTGCCAAAGCCACTCCGGACGATCTAGCCCCATTAGGCCAGCCAGAGCTTTGAGGAGAGAATTGCGGTGGAGGATATGTTCGGATTGATCGACAAGGTTGCAATCGTCTGGGGTGGGGGCTCCGGCATGGGCGAGGCAACCGCTTTGCGGCTCGCTCGTGCTGGATGCGACGTGGCGGTCGTCGATCTCGACATCGCCCTCGCCGAAGCGGTGGCCGCGAAGATCAGCGCACTCGGTCGCCGCGCAATCGCGCTTGCCGCCAATGTGACGGATGAGCAGCAGGTCGATCGCGCCGTCGCTGAAACCGAAAGCGGGTTGGGCCCGATTGGCGTTATGGTGACTGTGGTCGGCATGGCGGGCTTCGGTCCCGTGCTGGACATCACCAGCGAGCAATGGGATCGCGAGCAGTCGATTAACCTGAAATCGGTGTTTCTGACCGCGAAATCGGTCGCCCGTACGATGGTGCGCAATGGCGGCGGCGCGATCACGGCGATCTGTTCGGTCAGTGGGCTAACCTCGGCTCCGCGCCATGCCAGTTATGGCGCGGCGAAAGCGGGTGTCGCGCATCTGGTGCGATCGATGGGAGCTGAGTTAGCCCCGCGAATCCGCGTCAATGCAGTCGCGCCCGGCACCATCGAAACACAGCGTGTGAAGGCGACCGAAGAGCGCATCGCGGCGATTGAGCGTCGCGTACCGATGGCGCGCATGGGCAGCGTCGACGAAATCGCGAAGGCCGTGCTGTTCCTTTCTTCCGACCTGGCCAGCTTCGTGACCGGGCAGACTCTTGCCGTCGACGGAGGATGGACCAGCCAGTTCCTGATGGATGCGCATGATTCGAGTTCGACCGACAAGGACATCGACTGGGAAAAGGTTTCAAACACCTGAATCAACGCCGGTTCAGTCCGGAGAGGAGGCTTGGATGCTCACCGAAGAACAGAATAAATTGCTGACCGAAGTCGAGGGCGAGGCACTGATGGGGCGCTACATGCGTGAGCGCTTCTGGATTCCATGCGCGCGCGTCGATAGCCTGGTCGCAGACGGCGCGCCGAAACTCGTGCGGCTTTTGGGAAAGAACTACGTCGCGTTCCGGGCGACCGATGGCCGCGTGGGAATGTTCGACGAGGCCTGCCCGCATCGCGGGGTCTCGCTGACGCTTGCGCGAAACGAGGACTGCGCGCTGCGCTGCATCTTCCACAGCTGGAAATTCGATGTGTCCGGGCGAGCGGTCGAGGTGCCTTCCGAGGGTGAGCGATCAGCTTCGTTCGCCCAAAAGGTCAAGCTGAATCACTATCCGACGTTCGAAGGGGGCGGATTGCTATGGGTCTGGTTGGGCGATGGCGCGCCGCCGCCGCGCCCGCCATTGCCGTTCCTCGATCTCGCCCCCGAGCAGGTGTGGATCAGCCGGACGCTGTCCGCATGCAACTGGCTCCAGGGGGTCGAAGGAACGCTTGATTCGGTCCATGTCGGCACGTTGCATCAGAGCTGGATAGCCAAAGTGCGTGACAGCAAGCGCAACGAGACGATCGGGCATACCCTCAACGTGCCGCCGCGCTACGAAGTGGCCGAGACTCCATATGGTCTGCGCGCGGCTGCCCTGCGCAGATTGAATGAAGACCAACAATATGTTCGCGTGACCGAATATGTCATGCCGTTCATCTCGCTGGTCCCGGGAAGCATGAGCGACCGGGAGGGCAGCATGTTCATTTCAGTACCGATGGATAATCAAAACCACATGCTGTTCTGGGGTTTTTGGAAAGAAGATGCGCTTCACGAACCATTGAACGAGCGCGGGTTGCGGACCGATGAGCGCGACCTTGATCACTATGCGAGCTTCAAAGGCGATCGCGAGAATGCATGGGGGCAGGACCGCGCAGCAATGGCGGACGGGCACTTCACCGGTTTCCTCGATTGCCTGTTGCAGGAGGACGTCGTGGTGCAGGCGAGCATGGGCCGGATTGTCGATCGGACGCGCGAACAATTGTGCGCGAGTGACGTCGCCGTGGTCCGTGCGAGAAGGCGCTTGCTAAATGAACTCGCTATGTTCGAGCGAGATGAGCAGGGCATAGCCCCACGAGATCCTGAGCTGGCGGTTGTTCGCCCGATAGACATGGTGTCGGGCGCGGGCACTGGCTGGCGGGAATTGCTCGCGCACTAGCGAACTTGACGAAAAACTAAGGGATTCGGGCACGTCGGACCGTTCGGGTCGGCGCCGATGCCGCGCGCCCAATCACACACAAGAATAAAAAAGGGAGAGGAAAAATGAGGACACTGTCAATCGGCGTGTATCGAAACCGGTTACTGGCGAGTGCAGCTTTTGCTGCTACAATCCTCTGGGGCCAGGTTGTGTCGGCACAGGATGCTCAATCAGTGGCCGATCCCGTACAGGATGTTGAGCAAACCACCGACAGCGGCCGGGAAATCATCGTCACGGCGCGGCGTCGCGAAGAAAAGTTGCAGGACGTCCCGATTGCTATCACCGCGCTGTCGGCCGACAGCCTGGCTGCCGCCAACGTCACGCGCGTGCAGGACATCCAGCAGAAGGTGCCCGGCCTGACGATCCAACCCACCGCATCGGGCCCGAACACGCTGGCCCCCGCCATCCGCGGCCAACGCCAGTTCGACGCCTATATCACCAAGGATCCGGCGGTGGCGGTCTATTTCGCCGACGTGGTGCAGAATCGCCCGCAAGGACTCAACTCCGCCCTGTTCGATCTGCAATCGGTGCAGGTGTTGAAAGGGCCGCAGGGTACGCTGTTCGGCCGCAACACTACTGGCGGCGCGCTCATCATAACGCCGGCCGAACCGACCAACGCGTTCGGGGGCTATGTCACCGCCGCCATCGGCAACTACGAGATGCGCCGGCTGGAAGGCGCGATCAACATTCCGATTTCGGACACGCTGCAACTGCGCCTCGCCGGATCGCTGACCCGTCGCGAAGGGTACACGCGAAACTACACGACTGGGCAACTGCTTGATGACGATCACAAGAACAGCTGGCGCGCGTCGCTGAAATGGGAGCCTGCCGACTGGTTTAGCAATCGGCTCGTACTGAATGGATTCGAAGCCGACGAGAATGGCGTCGGCTACCGGGCAATCGGTATCAAGCTGGGAACCCCCGCAGCGAACTTGTATCCGCAATTGCCCGCGATCTTCGCCGCGCAGAACGCGCTGCCGTTTCACAGCACGACGTCGAACCTCGTCAACTTCACTGATATCAAGACCTTTGGTCTGTCCAACGTCACCCAGGTCGATCTTGGCGGCATCACGTTCAAGAACATCTTCGGCTATCGCTACGTCTACTCCTACGTGAATTTCGATTATGACGGCCTGCCGATCGAGGCGTTCCGCTCGGACGAGTTGTCGCGGTCGCGCCAGATCAGCGACGAGGCGCAATTCCTGGGTGAGGCATTCGGCGGCGATCTCAACTATATCTTTGGCGGATTTTATTTCCGCGAAAAGGGTTTCAATTCGATGTCGTCGCTCTCGCTCGGCAGTCCACGCCCGAACATCGGCGATCCGATCGTCAACCGGTCTTATTCGTTCTTCGGGCAGGTGAACTACAGATTGCCATTCTTGCCCGGCGTCTCGGTCACCGCGGGCGCCCGCCAGACCTACGACGAACGATTCCTGCGGACCAAGAGCACGACCAATGGCGTGTGCAGGCTGCGTGATGCAAACGGTATGCCGCTCAATCCATGCCAGACCGATCTCAGTACCGATTTCGACAAGCTCACCTACACGCTGAGCGTCGATTGGAAAATCAACCCGGACGTACTGATCTATCTTGCCCATCGCCGTGGTTATCGTACCGGCGGCTATAATTTCGGCGGCAACACGCTTGCAGAACTGGCGCCGTTCCGGCCCGAGGTGGTCGAGGATTTCGAGCTTGGCGTGAAGACTGAGTGGCGGCTGGGCGATGTACGCGGTCGCTTCAACATTGCGGCCTATACGCAGGATTACACCGACATTCAGCGCAACGTTGGCTTCTTTGTCAACGGGGCTTTTGCTACCACGATCATCAACGCCGCATCGGCAAAGATCAACGGTGTCGAAATGGAATTGAGCGTCACGCCCGTGCGCAATCTGGATTTCAGCTTCGCATTCTCGCACGTCGATTTCAAATATAACAAATTTATTGATCCGCGCACCGGTGGCGACCTGAGCAACTCCGAAGTCGCGGGCATCCCCCGCTATTCGCTCAACGCCGACGTGACCTGGACGCTGCCGCTCGCGGGCGATGCGGGCGACGTGGTCGCGCGCGCCGACATCTATCATCAGACTCACACGAACCTGTCGGATACGAATGTCGACGCAACCACCGGCATCATCTCGCCGACATCGATCATTCCGGGTTACACGCTTGTCAATGCGCGGCTCGAATGGCGCAACGTCATGGGCAGCGGTGCATCCCTCGCCTTGTTCGGCCGTAACCTGCTCGATGAGCAATATTACTATGGCGGCGTTGACCTGGCGCCACAGATCGGCGTGTCGGGCGCGTTCACGGCACTGCCGAGAACCTATGGCCTCGAAGCGACCTTCCGGTTCTAGGCGCACACGCTATGGATCTGGGACTGAGCGGAAAACAGGCGCTGGTGACCGGCAGCAGCGCCGGTATCGGGTTGGCGATCGCGCGTACACTGGCTGCCGAAGGCGTGCGGGTATGCATCCATGGCCGCGACGCTGCACGCTGCACGGCAATCGTCGAAGATGTCGTGGCGAATGGCGGATCGGCCACGATGGTCGTTGCTGACGTCGATGCCGACGGTGCGCCGGCGAGGATCGCCGACGCGGCGCTCGGCCAGCTAGGCGCGGTCGATATTCTGGTCAACAATGTCGGTGGGCGCGTTCGATCGGGCATGTCGGTGGACTGGTTCGCCATTCCGCCAGCATTGTGGACTGAGACCTATGCCCGCAACGTCACCTTTGCAGTCGAGCTCATTCATCGGCTGGCCGGGCCGATGCGCACCCGGCGCTGGGGGCGGATCATCAACGTCGCAAGCGTCGTTGCGACGCATCCATCAGGTGGCGTCGGCGAATATTCGGCGGCGAAGAACGGACTGGTGAATCTGTCGCTGGGTCTCTCCAAGGCGCTTGCGGGTAGCGGAGTAACCGTGAACAGCGTTTCCCCCGGACTGATCCAAACGGGCGCCGCCGACAAATGGTTGGCGGCGACCGCGCGCGATCGCGGGTTCGGAGACGACCTGAAAGCTGCCGAACAATGGGTGTTGGCGAATTCGCTGCGGCAGACGGTCCACCGCTGGGGGATGCCGCAGGACATCGCCTATGCGGTTTGCATGCTGGCCAGCCCAAGCGCTGATTTTCTCAACGGAATCAACTTGCATGTGGACGGCGGAGCGACACAAGCGGTTCATTGATACGGGGACGAACATGGACCAGGACGAAATCGTGGCGCGGTTGTCCATTATGGACACGCTCGCCACCTATAATTTGAGCGGCGATGCGGGGTTGGCGGATCGGATCGCCGCCACGTTCGCGGACGATGGCGTGCTCGATATCGGAACACGCATGTTTCAGGGCAAGGAAGCGATCCTCGCTTTTTACCGCGAGCGGCAGGCGGTGCGACTGGAGGACATCCGCCTGGCGCGACCGGCCCGTCATTTCCTATCGACCAGCCGGATCATCGTCGTGGCGTCCGACGATGCGACCGCCTTTTCATACTTCCTTCTTGTCCGCTGCGGCGTGAACGAGCAGGTGGGCAGCTATGATGATCGTTTCCGACGGCGGCCCGACGGACGTTGGCTAATCGCGCACCGCAAGGTCGACCTGAACTGGAGCAGTGAATGAATAAGGCGGCCGCAACCGAACGTGTGCCCGGCAAGGCTTGGCTGACGCTGGCAATCCTGCTGCTGATGTACGTGGTGTCGTTCATCGACCGTAATATCCTTGCGCTGATGGTCGAACCGATCAAGACGGACCTTGCCATCAACGATTTCCAGATCAGCCTGTTGCAGGGGCTGAGCTTCGCCTTCTTCTTCGTGTTGTTCGGACTGCCGATGGGATGGCTGGTGGACCGGTCCTCGCGTCGTAAGATCATCTGGCTGGGCATGACATTCTGGTCGATATCCGCCGCTGCCGCAGGGCTTGCGCGCAGCTTCGGCCAGTTGGCGGTCGCGCGGTTCGGTGTCGGTGCAGGGGAAGCTTCGCTCTCGCCATCGGCATATTCGATGTTGAGCGATCTGTTCCCGCGCAATCGATTGTCGTTGGCGATCAACATTTTCGCGGCGGGTTCTTCGATCGGCTCGGCTTTCGCCTACGCGCTCGGGGCGGTTGCGGTCTCCTATGCGGTAAGCGGTGGAACCCACAATGTGCCGCTGCTGGGCGAAGTGAGGTCGTGGCAATTTGTCTTCCTGATCACCGGCCTACCCGGTATATTCATCGCCCCACTGATTTTCCTGACTCCCGAACCCAAGCGGCGGCACCGGAACGTAGACCGTCCCAATCTGCGCATGCTGCGCAGCTATTTATCCAAGCGACGGGCATATCTTTCATTCACTTTTCTGAGCGTCGGCATGTGCACGCTGCTTGCCTATGGTACGGCAGCGTGGTTCCCAACCTATCTTCTCCGGACGCATGGACTAGCAATTCGCGACGTCGGAATATTGGTCGGCTCCATTGGGGCAACCACGGGCATCGCAGGCTTCGTGTTCAGCGGATGGATGTCTGACCGCTTGCTCGCACGCGGACGCGGAGACGCACATATGCGGCCGATTCTCGTCGGTGCCATTGTGATGACTGTAATGGCGGTGATCGGATTCGGCCTGACGCACAACCTCGTCATCAGCCTGTTTGCCTATGCCACAATCCATTTCGTGCTGCCATTTTCGCAGGCAATGACGGCGCATGTCCAGCTGACTACGCCGAACGAATTTCGTGGCCAGGTATCCGCGCTCTACCTTTTCGTTCATAATCTGATCGGCCAAGCACTCGGACCAAGCGTGATCGCGGCCTTCACGCAGTTCGTTTTCCTCGACCCGGGCAAGGTCGGCCTGTCCATCGCGTTCACCTTTGCAATCTTCGGCACGCTGGCGATAGTGCTGCTGTTAATAGATCTCCCGCTTGCGCGCGAAGCGATTCGGCAGGCGGACGAATATGTGCTCTCGGAGAAGAACCCAACATGACAGATTTCAGCGAATGTTTGCGTGCGGCTATCCACGCGACGCCGGAACGGCCGGTGATGGAGTTCAAGGGGCGCGTGTTTACGGCTGGCGAACTCGCCACCTACGGCGATGCGCTGATCGCGATGATCGAGGCGGCGGGCGTGCCAGAAGACGCCGCGATCGGCATCATCCTGCGCAACCGCCCAATTCATGCTGCGGTCGTCCAAGGCCTGGTCGCCATGCGGCGGCCGATTACGACCATCTATTCAATGCAATCGGCTCAAGCCATCGCCGCTGATCTCGATGCATCCCGTTTCGCGGTTGTGGTCGCCGACCAAGAGGACTGGAGTGAGCCAGTGGCCGCAGCCGCCCGCCGTAACAATACGGTTGCGATCGCGCTCGACCTGGGCGCCGAGTCTGCGGTCGAGCTGGTCGGAGAACCTGTCGAGACAATATCGGCCGACTATCGTCGGATCGTGCCTGAACCGGGCATCGAAATTCTGTCCAGCGGGACGACAGGGACACCTAAGCGTATTCTATTTCCATATCGCATGCTGATCCGGGCGGTCGAGAGTATCACTTATGGACGCGGCAGCGAGACCTTATCCGCGGACATCGTGACCCTGCCGTTCACGGGTATTGGCGGAATGTGCGGCGTTGTTGCCCAGCCCTTGGTGGCACGATATTCGGCACTGCTCGAGAAATTCAATGTGCCGGAGTTCGTCGATGCCGCGCGACGGTTGCGTCCGACGCTGCTTTCGGGGCCGCCGACGATTCCGCGAATGCTAATGGACGCAAATGTGGCACCTGAAGACCTTAGCAGTGTGCGCTACTGGTATGGCGGTGGCTCGCCGTTTCCGCCCGAACTTCAGGATGAGTTCGAAGAGCGCTATGGGATACGAACGATATGGGCCTATGGCGCTACCGAATTCTGCGGCACGGTAATTAGCTGGACGATCGATCTCGACCGCGAATATCGGCAAGCCAAGCGCGGAGCGGTGGGGAAAGCTTTGCCCGGCGTCGAGCTTCGTGTCGTGGATGTCCAGACGCACACGGTGCTGACGCCGGGTAAGGCGGGATATCTCGAAGCGCTGATCCCGGCTATCCGCCCCGATTGGATACGCACCACGGATATCGTGGAAATCGATGTAGATGGATTTGTATGGCATCATGGTCGCGGGGATGGTGCAATCCTGCGTGGCGGATTTAAGATATTGCCGGAGAAGGTTGCCGAAGCGCTGCTGGTCCATCCGGCTGTACTGGACGCGTGCGTGGTCGGGCTCGCGGATCGAAGGCTTGGGGAAGTCCCTGCGGCGGCGGTAATGTTGCGCGACAATGCCTTATCGGTAACTGAGCCCATGTTGATCGAACATGTTCGCACTCTTTTACCTGCCAATCATGTCCCGGCGCGAATTTGCATCCTGCCGGAGCTTCCTCGGACAACCTCCTTAAAGATCGATCTTTCAGCCGTTCGATATCGCATTGAGTTAGAAATGGGCGCTGAGAACGATGCTCCTGCCGTCAATTCGGCCTAGCTCCACAGGGGCCGCAGGAAGTCAGCATGGAATTCGGCCGAGTAAAGATTTGAGTTCATCCGCAGGCATACGCCCGTTCGATGACATGGCTTGTTCCTTGCTACTTTTGTTCTGGACCTAGTGCGCCCGCCGCAGGCTCAGGCCGAGTCCGATCCATCCCGCGCCGGCGAAGATGAGATCGATGGCGAGCAGCGTGCCGAGGATGAACAGGCTCGAGACAGGCCACTGCGCCAGGATCAGCACGCCGAGGAGCAGCGTAATGCAGCCGGAGAGCAGCACCCAGCCCCAGGGTGTTTGCGATTTCATGCTCAGTGCGAGGGTGATCCGCATGATGCCCGAGACGATGAGCGCCGCGCCGAGAATGAGGGTGAACACGGATGCCGCCAGCAGCGGATTCTGGAATGTGGCGAAGCCCGCGACGATGTAGAGCATGCCGAGCAGCGCCCAGAGCAGGAACTTGCCCCATGACTTGATCTGGAATGCGTTGACGACTTCGGCGACGCCGGCGATCAGCATCATGACCCCGACGACGAAAACGCTTGCCACGGTCGCCATCACCACGCTGCCCAGGGCGATGATTCCCGTGACGAGGTAGACGACGCCCAGGGCGACGATCCATCCCCATTTGCCGCGTAACGGTGCGATGGCGCCGCGAAGATCGGATGCGTTCAGCGTCCCGGATGTGCCGTTCATGATAGCCTCCTTACTTTTCGGTTCACCAATTATGCGATTTCGACCATCCCTCGACCGTGGCCATGTTCGCAGACCGTGCGAGATTTTGCCTCAGCCGTTCGAGATGATCGCGTGCACCATCGGCGTCGCGACACGCACGGCGAACGGCTCGATCAGCGAACGGATCTGATAGGCATCGCGCAATGCCAACGTCCCGAGGAAGGCCTAGTTCTCGGGACTTTCCGAACTGGATTGTTCGTTGTGCGCGCGAACGAACACGCCCCGGCCATTCTCGACCTGCACCAGTCCGGCCGCCGACAGCGCCGAGATCGCTTCGCGGCCCGAGGCCCGGCTCGCGCCCAACCTGGCCGCGATCTCGCATTGGGAGGGGAAGGGCTGACCTGGGTCGATTTTCTCTTCGACGATCATCCTTTGCGGTTCGATCGACACCTGGTCCGCGACGGTTCTCCGCGCGCCGATTGTGGGCTTCGTCACGCGTCCCGCCGCCGACCCTGTTTTGCGATGCACACAAGCTTAGGCTACCTCCAGCGGAAATGCTCCACAAAATCTCGACAACTGGTTTTACCCGCAGGAGTCGTCCGAAGGCTGTATTTCATAGCCTGTCGTACCTGAGACGCAAAGATTTGAATCGCTTACCGCCATGAAGAGCGCAAATATCGCTTTGTGGATGAATCGGCTCCGCGAGCCGCTGCACCGCCTCGTCAGGGCGATGGTTTATGTCGAGCGGCCGCTTGCGAAGCGTTTTATGGCCAAGGACCAGGCGACGGTGTTTGCAAGGCCTGGGGCTTCGCGATGATCGTCGCGGTCTCGGAGGAACGGGCCATCGCCGAACGCCTGTTGGCCGATGAGGCTGCCGCCACGTCGAGGCGGAGCAACCCCGCATCACTGCGAATCCGTAGCGCAAAACCCTAAATGAAGAAAACCGCCTTTTGATGGATTTCTACTAACCAATTGAATTATCTAAGTTTTATGGTGAGCCCTGCTGGGTTCGAACCAGCGACCTACTGATTAAAAGTTCAGGAATCAGAGGAAAATCTAAGGAAATCAGCGCCAATCATGGTCCGCGGGACAGTGTTTTCACGACATTTAGGTAAACCTGAGCCGCTCAAAGAGAGCGTGATTTCGGTGCTCAGGCCGGTACTTTTCGGAGACCTAAATGGCCGTATTGAATATGACGGAAGCCCGCATCCGTGATCTTCCCCTTGGATCTGGCATCCACCGCGACGAGCAGGTGAAGGGGCTGATGGTGATCTGCCATGCCTCTACCAGAACCTATGCCGTGCAGGGCGACGTGCGCCGCAACGGACGCCATGTTCGGACTGTACGCGTGAAGATCGACCGGTGCGATCGCATCGGGCTGCGTGAGGCCCGCAACCGCGCCAAGTCGCTGATGAGCCAGATACAGTCTGGCGTCGATCCGACGGCCGGGCCTGCGGAGAGCGGCATCACCCTGAAGCAGGCGCTGGACGCCCACCTGTCGGAAAAGACATTCAGCCCGCGAACCAGAGAGGGCTATTTATACCACCTCGACCAGTACCTCTCGAAGTTCCGAAACCGGGCCGTGACCGACATTTCTCGGCAGGAGGTGCGTGACCTGTTCGACAGCCTGAAGCGGAAGCACGGAGAGACGACCGCGGCAAGCGTCATGCGGACCCTCCGCGCGGCCATCAATACCGCGATGAGGCTGGACGAAACCATCAGCGGAAATCCGGTTGCGGCGTTGCGGGTGCCTTCCACGAAGCGCCGCCAGGTCGCTGCACTGGACCTCGATGGATGGTGGAAGGATGTTGAGGGACTCGCGCCGATCCGCCGCGACCTGCACATCGCGATGATGCTGACGGGCGCACGCAGGTCGTCCTTGCTCCAGGTGCGCCGTGATGACGTTGACCTTGAACGTTCCATCCTGAAGTTTCGCCACATGAAGACGGGCGGCCAGATGCTGTTCCCGATGGGGATTAGGCTCACAGAGCGATTGCGGGCGAGGATGGAAGCCGACGCGCCGCTCGGCAGCGAATGGCTGTGGCCTTCAGCAACGAGCGCATCGGGCCACATCGAGGAGCCGCGCGAGGATGGTCTGCCGAGCCCGCACGAGTATCGTCACCATGCCCGCACCCTGTTCATTGCGGGTGGGGTTCCTTATGCTGAGTCCGCCCTTCTGCTCGGCCAGAAGCTGCCCGGCGCCTCAGGCGGATATGTCCATGCCGAGCACCTTGTCGAGCATCTGCGGCAGCACGCGCAGGCGCTGGAAGACCTTGTCTGCCGTTGACCGGCGGCGTTTCGGGCGGGGCGTTCGCTCCGCCCGAAAAAATTTTCACCTGGGGGTCGAAGTGTTGATCCGATCGTAAGGTGATCTGGGTTATTCATGGTCACAGAAATTCGATGTGAAACAGAGGACGAGCCGATCCCTTAGCGGGTGGCCTTCACTGGCGACGACTGAACCGCCTCCTCAACTGATCGTGCAGGCGACAGCCACGCAGACAGTTCGGTCATGCAAGCAACCCCTGTCCCGGTGCAGCAACGCACCGGGCAATTAAGGAGTCTGCGCATGACGCGCGAGATAATCGAAGACATCGTGACGGGGGCCGTTCGCCGCGCTCTCGGTACCAATACGTCCAGTCCTTGGCTGGATAGCGAGTCCGCCGCAGCCTATCTCAGCTGCACTCCCGGCACTATGAAGACCTGGCGGTCGCGTGGTGAGGGGCCGAACTACCACATCATCCAGCAGAAGCTCGTCCGCTACCACATGGACGATCTCGACGCCTTTGTGCGCGGGGAGGTGGCCCGATGAGTCTGTCTGGAAACGAAAACGCCCCCGGGAGCGGCTCCGGGGGCGTTCAGAATGATGAAGAGCTTGGAATGGGGCGCTTCGGAAACGACAATGGCGCTACCACGCATCCCACGGCGCCCTCGTTCAAGCCGGAGCAGCTCGACGCCTTCCAGGGCACCGGGTTCGAACTCATTCCGCTGAATGCCTGGAACGCCCTCGACGCCAAGGGGCGGAAGATCGGCAAGGCTCCGACTGGCAAGGGCTGGCGCAGCCGACAGCCGCTCGACTCCGACGAGGCCGTGCAGGCAATGTCGGAGGGGCGCAACATAGGAGTGCGCCTGCGGGCGTGCGATCTCGTCGTGGACGTCGATCCGCGGAACTTTCCTCCGGGTACCAACCCGCTGCGCCAGCTTCAGGAAGACTTGGGAATTAGCTTCGCCGACTGGCCGACCGTGGTGACAGGGTCGGGGGGCCTGCACGTCTATATGCATAGACCAGACGATCTCCCCGTGAAGGAGAGCGTCGATGCCTACCCCGGCATTGAGTTCAAAACGCATGGTCGGCAGGTGGTCGCGCCTGGGTCAATCCACCCAGACACACGGAGGCCATATCTGTGGGACGATCTCGGACCCATGGTGGCCGACGGCGTGCCAGACGCGCCAGAGGCGCTGATGAATCTGGTTCGGCGGCCAGAGAGGAGTTCGGCGGCCGAAGGTTGTGAGATTGACGCCGAGCAGCTTGCCGAGATGCTGACGGGACTCAATGCCGAAGACTATCGCGATCAGGGCAAGTGGCTGGAGCTGATGATGGCCTGCCATCACGCAACGGCGGGCGCGGGTCGTGATGAATTCATCGCTTGGTCTACTTCGGCCCCCTCCTACTCGGATCAGGGCTATGGGATTGGTCGTCGTTGGGACAGTCTGAATGTGAATTGCGAAGGTGGCGTCAAGATCGGTACGCTTTACAAGGCGCTCCATGATGCAGGTAGGGGCGACCTGATTCCGCGTCCGAGCGCCGAAGACGACTTTTCGGACGCGCTCGACGATCAGACGATGGACCGGGTCATTGCGGAAGCTGGGGGCAATAGCGAAGTCTCCTTTGTCGACAGTATGAACGAGAAGTTCTGCGCGGTGCTGGAGAATGGAGACTTCAGCATCTACATGACGGATGTGGATGACCTATACATTCCGCCGCGGACGATCATGACGCGGCTCAGTCGGTCGGCGTTCCGCTTCTACCACGAGAATGAGTTGATAACGCTTCCGGACCAAAAGCGACGGGTCAGCGTAGCCGACGCATGGCTGGCTCACCCCAGGATGCGCAAGTATCCCGGCATCGTTCTCGACCCCGACAATCGCGAGACCCGCAAGCTGAACCTCTGGCAGGGATGGGCGATAGATCCCAAGATTGGGGATTGGTCGCTGATGCGCAGAGAGCTTATCGAAGAGGTGCTGTGCGCTGGCAACCCCGACCACGCGGACTTCGTCGTGCGGTGGATGGCATTCATGGTGCAGAAGCCCGGCATCCGTCCAGAGGTTGCCATAGCGTTCCGCGGAAACGAGGGGACTGGCAAGGGCACTCTCGGCCGGGCGCTGATGCGAATTGCCGGGCGCCACGGGATCACGGTATCCTCGCCGAAGCAGCTTGCGGGCAACTTCAATGCCCACCTCCGCACGGCCGTGTTCGTTTTTGCGGATGAGGCGCTGTGGCCGGGCAACAAGGAGGCGGAGGGGACGCTGAAGCAGTTGGTCACCGAGCCGGTCATCGCGTTCGAGCCAAAGGGCAAGGATGTGATCCAGGGCCGCAACCTTGGTAAGCGCGAATTTCTGCGCACCTAGGCATTGGAGTATGCTGCTGGGATGAGGTGTCCACCAACATGGAGGTGGACACCCGTGACGATACCGATTGGCCCCTGTGGTCTTGAGACAATAAGAGTAATGAGCAACGGCCGGCGGCGCTACGATCCCGCGGGCAAGGATCGATTGGTTGAGTCCTGTCTTCGACCGGGCGTGTCGGTGGCCGGCCTGGCGTTGCAGCATGGGGTGAACGCAAACCTGTTGCGCAAATGGGTCGAGAAGCGGCGGCGGCGGGATATGAGAGGACAGCCGGTTGCGGCAAAGTTGCCGGATACTGTGGCATTTGTCCGCGTGGAAACCCCGCCGGTGCCGATGGTGTCGCCCGCTGGCGGGATCGCGCCCCATTCTGTCGAGCGGTTGTCCTCGGCGCGACTGCAGGCGTCGATGCCCAACGGGGTGACGCTGACGCTCGAGGGATGCGACCCGCAGTTGTTCGCGGTCATGATCGGTGCATTGGGGCGTTGCGATGTTCCGCCTGTCGCCTGATCTATCCGTCTATCTGCACCGGGAGCCGATCGACTTCCGGGCCGGCATCAACAGCCTTGCCATCATCGTCGAACAATCGATGGAGCTCAATCCGATGGCGCGGGCGGTCTATGCATTTTGCAATCGCCGCCGCAATCGGGTGAAGCTTTTACTTTATGATCGCTCGGGTTTTTTGATGGTTTTGAAGCGGCTCGAGGCAGATCGTTTTTATTGGCCACGCGGCCAGCAGGCGGTAGTGACGCTGACAACGGAACAGCTGCACTGGCTGCTGGACGGCATCGACCTTGCGGCGGTACAACGCCATCCCGAACGGCACTATCGCAGCATGGGCTGACCCCCTTGACGTGCCTTGCCGAGTCCGATTCAAGATCGGGATGAATCGCGCACCGTCAACGAAGGAACTGGAAGCATTGATCTTGGCCCACGCGGCCGAGATCGCGGCGCTCAAGGCCCAGAATGACAGGCTTGCGCAACGGGTTGTCACGCTTGAGGAGGAGTTGCGCCTGGAGCGGGCGCATCGTTACGCCCCGCGCAGCGAGAAGATCAGGGACCGCATCTTCAACGAAGCCGAACAGGCTGCTGCGGAAGAAGAGGTGCCGGATGATGACGCCGAGCCATGGGTTGTACCGGACACGGGACTGCCCGAAGGCGAGAGGCCCGAACCCCACAAGCGCGGCCGTAAGCCGCTGTCGGCGGATCTGCCTCGTCAGCGCGTCGAATATGACCTTCCCGAAGGCCAGAAATCCTGTCCGTGCTGCAACAAGCCGATGCACCGGATGGGCGAGAATGTTACCGAGCAACTGCACATCGAGACCAAGGCCACGGTGCTGCGGAACGTCCGGTTCAAATATGCCTGCCGGCACTGCGAGAGGACCGGGATCAATACGCCGGTCGTCACCGCGCCGATGCCGGCCCAACCCCTGCCGGGCAGTGTCGCCACGGCTGCGACACTCGCTCTGGTTCTTGCCAGCAAATATGTTGACGGCACGCCGCTGTACCGACTGACCGAGGCGCTGGCGCGCGCCAATGTGAGTGTCAGTCGCGGTACGATGGGTCACTGGGTGATCCGCACGAGCGAAAAACACTTTGAGCGCATATATGACGTCCTGAAGGAAAAGCTCAGGGGCCAGGACGTGATCCACGGCGACGAGACGCGGGTCCAGGTTCTCAAAGAGAAAGACCGCAAGGCACAGGCCCAATCGTACATGTGGGGCTATCGCAGCGCCGAGGGAGCCAAGGAACCGATCGTGCTGTTCGATTATCAGCCCGGTCGCGGCCAGAAATATCCGCAGGCCTTTCTGGCTGGTTACACCGGCCAGCTGATGAGCGATGGCTATGATGCCTGGCGTACGCTCAAGGGCGCCGCCCATTTAGGATGCATGGCTCACGCACGGCGGAAATTTAACGATGCGCTCAAGGCGAGGAAGAAGGCCAGTGGTCCATCGGTGGAGGCACTCAAGTTCTTTGAGGCCCTGTATGAGGTCGAGAGGCTGGCAGGCCAATCGCCGCCCGATGGTGAAACGCGCAGCGATTACACCCTGCGGCTGCGCCAGGAACACAGCGTGCCGGTGTTGAGCGCGTTCAAGGGGTGGCTGGACAAGCAGGCCAGTCAGGTCCTGCCCGAAAGCTTGACCGGCAAGGCGATCGCCTACACCCGCAACCAATGGGAATATCTGATCCGCTATGCCAGCGACGGCCGTGCGCCGATCGATAACAACTTGCTGGAACGCGACATCCGAATCTTTGTCACCGGAAGAAAGAACTGGCTGTTCAGCGATACCGTTGCCGGTGCTAGGGCAAGCGCCGTCATCTACAGCCTCGTGCTGACATGCAGGGCATGCGGCATCGACCCTCATGCCTGGCTGACCCACCTGCTCACAGAGCTACCTCAACGCGGACCAGAAACCGACATCGAGGATCTGCTGCCGTTCAACTTCGTTGCACGAAACGACGCGCGGGCAGCAAACACCAGCTGACCCGGGTATCCCGCGTCAATCAAAGCCCATCTGGTTCCCGCCGACGGCAACGCCCCGCGGCTCACAAAGACGTGCGCCAAAATGCGCGCTTACCAACCTTGTGCACCTCATGCTTGCGTCCAATGAGGATTGGATAGTGCCAGCCGGGAAGGACGCGAGGCGTTTCGCGGTCTTTGATGTGACCGAAGCCAGGCGCAACGACACAGCATTCTTTGGTCAACTTAACCTCTCTTATTCACGACGCTCGGTTTCGGGTCCGCTCTGGGCATTTGCTGCGGCTGGCTGTATTGCGCGGACGACCGGCATCGCTGGCGTTTGTTTCACCGCATTCGGATTGATGGGCTTTTCGGGTTGAAGGGCTGGGCTCGGAGTTCTGCGGCGCTGCCGCATGGGCTACGTCGGCGCAGGCTTCAGCCGGAGAACGAGGGCGCGGAACAGGTCGGCATCC
>NZ_VLKK01000003.1:165969-376653 GCF_007830065.1 Sphingobium wenxiniae
CCTCGATCCCGTCCGACACCGGCCACCCCGCTCAAAGAGCGGCAATCAACCCGTCGGACCCTGAATGCGCAAGGCGGCCGTCAGACCTCGCTTACAAAACGCGCGCTGAAGGCGCGATCGAGGCTGGCGCTTACCGTGAAGGTGTCTGCCGTTTGCAGGCTGTTACGTTTGTTGGTGACGTGCGCAGCGCTGCCTTCCAGAGACATCTGGCTTCTTTTGCCCGTGGGATGTTGCCAGTTCGCCGTGCCGCTCAGGCCGACACTATAGGGCTGCTGGCCATACCAGCGCCAGACGGGGCCTGTGGACAACGTGATGCGGTCTTTGCCCGATGTGTATTGCGGTCCCACTTGCAGGCTCGCGGAGATGTCGTTGAAACTGGTGTCGCCATAAAAGCTGCCGCCAACTCATCCGCGCACCAGCAAGTCGGCGTCATGCTCCAGCCTGTTGCGCCAGTAGGCCTGACCACGCAGTTCAAGTCCAATCCCGGACTTCGCTTTGGCGTTTTTGTCGAGTGTGAAGTCCCCAATCACTGTGCCGAGCGTGTCCGAGCGCGTTGCACGGTTGATATTGCTATCCGGCGCGAGCGCCACTTCGACCGACCCGCCGAAGGTTTTTCGCGCGTTCAGAGCATTGGCGAAGAAGCGGACCATGCGCTCGACTTCAGGAGGCAGGCCAGCGGCCTCGGCTGCGCGAAACTCGCGTTCCGCGCTACCAAGATGGCCCATCAGGGCCAGTACGCGCGCCAGTTCCAGCCGTACCCGTGCTGCTTTGGGTTGGTCGTCAAGGATGTGACGAAACTCGATTGCCGCGTCGCTATAACGGCGCAGATCGTCAGCCAGCATCATCCCGAGACGGAAACGCGCCTCTGTTCGAATCTCAAGATCAGGGTCGGACTGGAGCGCGCGATAGGCCGTCTCGGCTGCCGCGAAATCGCCACCGGCGCGCGCGGCATCCGCCAACGTGAATACTTGCGCGGCCGATAGCCGCATAGGCACGTCCGTGGGTACTCGTTCCTGTTTAGATTTAGGGGCAACGTCACCAGCCAACGTCATGACGGCCAGAACCCCAATCATAAAACGCCTCCCCCCGAGGTCAGTTTTATAGAGAGAAATTTATCATGAAAAGAGACAAATATGCAAATTGCAGAACGCGATTCCGGCGGTATCCGCCGGCGGCTACATAGGGCATACGGGCCGGACTGTGCCGGTCTCGCACGCAGTTCGTTGCAGCTCATTTTCCCTTGCTATATTTGACTTATAGACATGAATGGCAATGGTTTGGCTGCCAAAATACATGCTTCCTCGGCCAGTTCGTCAACTATATCGGCGACGCACTGGATTCTACGCGTCGAACCGACGCCATGCCCCGCTCCCCATATGGTCTTCCACGCTTTGGTGTCTCCGTGAAGGTTCGAAAAATCGATCTTCTTCTTCACCTCGATCATCTCGGGCGTGAAGCCGGCAGCATCAAGGCTCTCGCGTATCCAGTTGGATGGCACGCCCGTTACCGCGGCGGTCGTGACGATATCCTCCATCCGGGCGCGAACGAGCATTGACCGGTTATCATCAGAAACCATGCTCTCGGGCGTCGAAATGAATCGCGTGCCCATGTAGGCGAAATCCGCCATGTTGATCGCCCACATGCCATCGCCGCCCATGGCGGCGGTTTCCGACGCAATTCGCGGCAGCCAGAGCGCGAGTTCTTCGATCGTGCGGGCATTAGGCGCCGGAATGGCGCCCATGATGCCGGCCCTGGCTGCGGCGATCACGAGTTCTGGACTCGAGATCAGGAACATCGGGGCGACGATAACGGGAATTTTGAACCGCCCGTAAAGCTCATCGACTAGCTGGCGGTCAGCCATTATGAGCTTGCGCCAGGTCGAGGGCGACATCCACGATCATATCCTCCTGACCGCCGACCATATGGCGACGTCCGAGTTCGACGAGAATCTCCCGGGTATCGATTCCATAGTCGGCCGATGCCTTCTCGGCATGGCGCAGGAATGAGGAGTAAACACCCGCATAACCTAGGCTGAGCGTCTCGCGGTCGACGCGCACGGGACGGTCCTGGAGCGGGCGTACCAGTTCCTCGGCCGCATCCATCAGTTTGTAGAGGTCCGTGCCGTGGTTCCATCCCTTTCGTTCGGCCGCGGCGATGAACACCTCAAGCGGCGCGTTGCCCGCGCCGGCTCCCATACCGGCAAGGCTCGCGTCGACACGGATTGCGCCGGCCTGCACGCCCACGATCGAATTGGCCACGCCCAGCGAGAGATTATGATGCGCGTGGATGCCGCGCTGCGTCTCGGGCTTGAGCACGCGGTCATATGCCTCGCAGCGCGCCCGATAATCGTCCATATCCATCGCGCCCCCGCTATCGGTGACATATACGCAGGTCGCGCCATAGCTCTCCATGAGCTTCGCTTGCTGCGCGAGCGCCTCAGGCTCGGCCATGTGGCTCATCATCAGGAAGCCGATCGTGTCCATGCCAAGGTCGCGCGCCGCGGCGATATGCTGCTTGGAGATATCCGCCTCGGTGCAATGCGTCGCGATCCGCACCGAACGCACGCCCAGCTTATAGGCGTGCCTCAGTTCCTCAATCGTGCCGATGCCGGGGAGGAGCAGGGTCGTCAGCACCGAATGCTCGACCACATCGGCCACCGCCTCGATCCATTCCCAGTCGGTGTGCCGGCCGAAGCCATAGTTGAAAGACGAGCCGTTCAGTCCGTCGCCATGGGCGACCTCGATCGCATCGACTCTGGCCTCGTCCAGCGCGCGGGCGATCTTCTGCACATGCTCGATGCCATATTGGTGACGGATCGCGTGCATTCCGTCGCGCAGCGTCACGTCCTGAATGTAAAGCTTGGTCTGGGTGGGATCGAACGCCATCACGCGGTCTCCTGCTGCAACCGCCGCGCGGCGATCTTTTCGGCTGTCCTGAGACCCGCCGATGTCATGATATCGAGATTGCCGGCATAAGCCGGAAGATAGTGCGCGGCGCCTTCAACCTCGAGGAATATGCTGGTCTTGATTCCCTCGAAGCTGCCGAGTCCGGGTATCTTCACCGGGTTGTTCGAACCGAAGCGTTCGAACTGCACCTTCTGCTTGAGGCGATAACCGGGAACATAAGCGTTTACCTTCGCCACCATCGCCTCGATCGATGCCTCGATCTCCGCCTCGCTCGCGCCCGACGACAGTGTGAACACGGTGTCGCGCATCAGCATTGGCGGTTCGGCGGGGTTGAGGATGATGATCGCCTTGCCCTTGGCGGCACCTCCGACCTCCTCGATGCCACGGCTGGTCGTCTCGGTGAACTCGTCGATATTGGCCCGCGTGCCTGGTCCCGCCGACTTGGACGCAATCGACGCGACAATCTCGGCATAATGGACGGTCGCGACCTGGCTCACAGCCGCGACGATCGGGATCGTCGCTTGACCACCGCAGGTCACCATGTTGACGTTCGGCGCATCGAGGTGCGCGTCGCCATTTACGACCGGTATTACATAAGGCCCGATCGCGGCTGGTGTAAGGTCGATCATCACCTTGCCGGCACCGGTCACAATCGCACTGTGCTTTTGATGGGCGCCCGCCGATGTCGCGTCGAACACCACGCCAATTTCGGGCCAGACGTCGAGTCTTTGCAGGCCCTCGACCCCTTCATGCGTTGTCGCCACGCCCAGACGCTGCGCACGCTTCAGGCCGTCGGACTCCGGATCGATGCCGACGAACGCACCCATTTCGAGCACGTCGGAGTGGCGCATGATCTTGATCATGAGATCGGTGCCGATATTGCCCGAACCGATGATCGCGGCCTTCACCTTGGCCATTATTTCTTCTCCTCGAAACGGAAACCGACCGAACCCAGCCCGCCAACGATCGCCTTCACCTCGTCGCCGGGATTGAGCGCGACCATGGGACCGAGCGCGCCGGTCAGAACCACATCGCCGGCGCGCAGCGGCTCGCCGAGGGCCGCCAATGTTCGGGCGAGCCAGGCGGCGGCGTTGAGCGGATGGCCAAGACAGGCCGCCCCCGCACCAAGCGAAGCCACTTGGCCGTTCACCTCCAGCACCATCCCGCAGCTGTAGAGATCGAGGCCGTTGAGCGGCTTCGCGTCACCCAGCACATAGAAGGCGGATGAGCCATTGTCCGCTACCGTGTCGGCAAAGCTGATCTTCCAGTCCGCGATCCGGCTGTCGACGATCTCGATCGCTGCAAAGGCGCGGTCGGTTGCCGCGGCGATCGTCTCTGCGGTCGCGCCTGGGTCCATCACATCGTTGCCGAGAATCAGCGCGATCTCTGCTTCGGCCTTGGGCTGCAGCACCTTGCCGAACGGGAGAACCCCGCCATTGGCAATCTCCATGTCCGCGAACAGCACGCCGAAATCGGGCTGATCGACCCCGAGCTGCGTCTGCACCGCCTGGGCGGTCAGGCCGATCTTGCGCCCCACGATGCGGCGCCCCTCGCTCTGCCATACCTGCGTGTTGATTGCCTGCACGGCATAGGCCCCGGACGCGTCCGTCGGCTCAAGACCATCGCGGAGAGGCGCGACCGCGCCAGCGTCATAAGCGGCGCGCAGCCGGTCGGCGAGTTCCCGGTGAGAAACGGGCATGTCAGTCTCCGATCTTCGCTGGCCGGGGTGGACGCTGGAAGACGTGCCCCCAGGCAGAATTGCTGTCGTGCGTGAGGACGTGCCAGGTGTCGTCGTCAACCTCGAGGCCGCCCCAACCATATTCGATGTCGAAGCCTGAAGGACTCAGCGGGTAAAAGGACAACATGTCGTCATTGGAATGTCGTCCGAGCGTGAAGGAGAGATGCACGCCTTCCGCGAGACAGCGATGCATCGCCCTGCCGACGTCATCGACCGACAGCACCTCGAACATCAGATGCACGATCTTCTTCTTGATCGGCACAGGCGCAAGCGCCAGCGAATGGTGCCGCCCATTGCAGCGCAGGAAGCTGATCGCCAGAGGCCGGCCCGGCACTACCTCCGTATGGATGTGATCCGATAGCCGGAAGCCGAGCAGATCGATGAAGAATGTCATCATCGCGGGCTTGTCGCCGCAACTCAGGACGAGATGGCCCAGCCCCTGTCGTCCGGTCTTGAAGCGGACCCCTCGGGGACTGACGAACGGCTCGTTCGTCTTCTGCAAGGGACCATAGAAAGCTTCGTGGCCATTACCTTCCGGGTCCGTAAACCGGACGAGTGCTGCGACCCGGCGTTCCGCGGCTAGTGCAGCGTCGCCACGGCTGACGCTTACGCCGGCGGCTTCAAGCTTCACCGCCAAGCTTTCGAGCGCCGCTTCATCGCGCACTTCCCATCCGGCGTAGAGCAGATCGTCGCGAGGGCCTTCCGTGACTCGAATGCGCGAAGCATAATTGTCCATGCGCAGGTCGAAACCGCCATGCGCATTGTCGAACGCCTGCAACCCCAATGTATCGCAGGCAAAATGGCGCCAGCGCTCCGGATCGGAGACTTCTATGCCGATATAGCCCAGCGCTTCGATCTCGGCGCTCACGCCCGCCTCTCCAGATGACGCCGCGTGAGCGCGATGAAGTCGTCAAAGCGCTCCGCCTGCACCCAGTGGCCGCATTTGCCGAACATATGGAACTGCGCGTTGGGCATTGCGCGGCCCAGTCGCAGTCCCATCTCGACCGGGATGACCCTGTCCTCCCGGCCGTGAAGCACCAGGGTCGGATGCCCGATGCTCGCGACGACGCTCTCCGGCATTCCCGAAAGCGGGGTATCGCCCTCTTCATTGGGCTGGATAAGCAGTTTGCGCAGCCCTTCCTGCGCTCCTGGAATGAGACTCGCCCGATAGCGGTCTTCCACCAGCTCGTCCGTGATGAACGAGGGATCGTAGGGAAAATGCGCCATGGTCTCGCGCATCGTTTCGGGACTGGGCGTATAATACCAGCCAGCGCGCAGACCCGGCGTCATCACGAACTTGTCGCACGGCGTCCCCATCAGCACCAACCGCTCGAACCGGTCGCCGAAACGCGCGGCGGCGGCGAGCGCCAGCGAACCACCGAAGCTGTTCCCGACCAGACTCACCTTGTCGAGCCCCAGGGCATCGAGGATGCCGATAAGGTGCTTCACCCAGAGCTTGATATCATAATGCAGGTCGGGATTGCGCTCGGTGTAGCCGAACCCGGCCATGTCGGGAGCGATGACCCGGAAATCCGTAGCGAGCGCCGGCATGACCCGCTTCCAGTTGGTCCAGGCCGAGACGCCCGGCCCCGAACCGTGCAGCAGCAGCACCGGCGGACCGTCTCCGCCGGTATCATGGTAATTGGTATCGAGCTCGAAGGCTTTGACGCTTTTACCGCGCCCTGGCTGAAGATCCTGTTGCACTGAAATCCTCTTGAACAGTTTGTGGCCATCTGGGCGAGACCAACGGCAAATGTCAATACGCTACCGTATGTTTTGAGGCTTCGCCATCCTCGTCGACCAACGACTTGAGCGATATGTCGGCATCGGTTCGACCAGAACCAGGGCACGGCAGCATACGCCTCCGCATCACCTGGATGGCCTTGATCAAAGTGACCTGAAGGCCGCGCTTCCTGAGGTCCATCACGATATATGGTCCTCTCGGTGAGCGCGCGGGGGCGGGATCGCTCCATCATCGAGCGCGCTGCTTGATCGATAACTCATCGCCCTCTGCGAGATGGCGCACCTCGCCTGCCCGCGAATGCGAGTGAGAAGCCAAGCTTGCGGGGTTCCGAACCGAGCACCAGGCACCGTCGTCGCGCGAGGAAAGCTCGGCCACTGGAATCCATCGGCGCAGGCCGCCGGGGCATTTCGCAACTGTCGATGTCTCGGTCCGGTCCCATCCGGACGTCACACGGAAATAGTCAATCCGCCATCGGACAACAGCATGGCGCCAGTGACGTAGGGCGCCTCGTCGCGCGCGGCGAGAAGGACGTAGAGCGAGGTGTGATCCTCGGGACGGGAGACACGGCCAAGCAGCATATGCTGCGCCATCACCTCCATCCGCGAAGGATCCGCGTTCATTTCGCGCTCGCGTTGCCCAAAGGCGGCCGGTCCCGAAATTCCGGTATCGGTCGCACCGGGCGCGACGCCGTTGACGCGGACGTCCGGCGCAAATTCCTTGGCGAGCTGCATGACAAGGCCGCGCAGTGCGAATTTCGAGCTGGTGTACAATGCGCCGCCCCCGCCGGCGAGGAAACAGGCATTGGATCCGGTAACGATCAAACTACCAAGGCTCTCGCGGAGCGCCGCGATCGATGCCCGGGCGCCATAGGCCGCGCCAAGAAAATTGACGCCGAATATCTCGTTGAAGGCCGCCTCGATCTCTTGCGGCGTCTGCTTTTCGAGACGCTTATGAAAATCCCACAGCCCGGCATTGGCGATATAGCAGTCGAGACCGCCAAAACGCGCAGTAGCTTCGGCGACCGCTCGTTCCGCCGTTTCATAACGGCTGACGTCGCCCACGACGACCGCCGCCCCATCGGCCTCGAGCGCAGGCACATCGGCATCCTTGCGCACGACCGCAACGACCTTTGCCCCTTCCGAGACGAAGCGCCGGACGATAGCGCGACCGATCCCCGAACCGGCACCGGTCACGACTGCCCGCCTTCCATCGAGCCGCGCCATCAGAAGAACACCGACAGGTTTTTCGTCAACAGCACGGATTGCGGCAGCAGGATGAGGCGGCGGACGATCTGAAAGCCATCGTCTACGGCGCGGATCAGATCGCGACGCCGGCCGAACAAAGTCGCCTCGTCATGCTCGGACCGATTGCGGTATTGGGTGAAGACATGATGCGTCTCGAACTCACCATCGACCCCGGTTTCGAAGGCCTCGACATTCGAAACGATGTAGACGTGACGCGTGGGAGGATCTTCGGTCCAGACCAGGTTGGATTTGAGCCGTCCGATCCGCACCGCGATGTCGGCCTTGGACTCGTCGAAGAAAGCCATCGAGTCCGGGTCCAGCTCGCTCCGCGAGTCACGCCTGAACCGATTTTCCCGCAGCGGCATCCAGTAAAAAAGGTCGTCCGCGAGAAGATCATACCAGTCCTCGTAACGCTCTTCGTCCAGAATTCGGGCTTCCTGACGATAGAAGCGCTCGATCCGGCCAAGCATCTGTCCTTCGACGGGCGCTCCTGCGCCTTTCATCGCCAACAGATCGGCCGCGGCCGCCCTCGCCTCCTCCAGGCTGAGGCGCGGGAAGGCCGAATAATCGGGCTTGCGATCAAGAGCCGTGCTCATTCCGCGGCCTCGCTATACCGTGCGTCAGAACCGGCGGTGGGGATATCCGCCCAGCTTTCAGCGTCCATCATCTCGGCCCAGCGCTTGTAGAAGAGGCGCTGATTGGCGTCGGAAAGCTGCCCGGCCGTAACCTCGCCGGGAAGATCGTCGCGTTCGACTTCACCGGCCGGCGCCATGGCGTAACACAGCTTCTGGTTCCGGGTGACCCAGCCCGCATTGGCGCTGGTTGAATGTTCCCAGTTCTCGCCGTCATCCATTTCAAGGATGCCGCTCGGGGAAAAGGTGCGCATCGATCCGCGCCGGAAGCGATCCTTTATATCATCCGGCATGTTCTTGGGCACGAGCGTCCAGGCATGGATCTCCGTCGTTGTCGGTCCTTTGGGCTGGAAGGTCCGAAACGTGAAATACCCTGGCAGGAAGGAGAAGTTCGGGAAGATCGTGGCGGAGGCGACTGATCCCCACATTTTCGAGCGGAAATCACCGAGACGGGCCGTGATTGCCTCCTGTCTCGAGCGCATATAACGGAGAAGCTCGCGATCGCCCATCGTCGCGGCGTTCCCGAAGAAACTGTCATTGAATTCCCAGCCATGCCCGTTCACGGACACCTGGTAGCTTCCTTCATTCTCGACGATGACACCGCCGTGCCGGCCGAGCGTCGGCTCTGCGCCGCCCAGATGGGTCCACAGAGCATGATAGATATCCCCCACGAAGTTGTCTGCGGGAAATTTCCAGTTGCAGCGCATCACCGACCGGGTCGCCCCGCCTGGAAGGAACTCCGTTCCGCCGTCTTCGACGTCAAGGACAGCATCAAGATACCAGCGGAAGTCGCCCAGCCATTGCTCAAGCGACGGTGCCTCCTCGCAGAAGGTCGCGAAGACCAAACCCTTGTAAGACGCGACGCGTGCGCGCCTCAGCCCCCAGTCCTCCATTCGAAAGCCCGGCGTGGATTTATAAAGACCCATTTTCGGCATTTTCTTGAGCGCGCCATCCAGGCCGAACGCCCAGCCATGATAATTGCAGGTGAAGGCGCGACCCTTGCCGCTATCAGCAAAGCAGACGCGATTCCCGCGATGGGGACAACTGTTGAGGAAGACGTTGATCGCGCCGTCGTCAGCCCGTGCGACAATCACCGAATCCTGCGCCATATAGGTCGTAACGAACGCGCCGGGTTCCTCGATCTGGCTTTCATGCGCCACGAACAGCCAGGAGCGGGCAAATACGCGCTCCAACTCGAGTTCATAGATTGCCGGATCCCAAAAGATACGGCGGCCAATGGTCCCAAAGGACGAGTCAACCAAGTCTGCGGCCTTCATTTGAACGATTCCCAAGCATTGAACATACTGCACCGTATGTTATTCTACATGAGAATGGAAGCCTCAATCTCCGGCGTGATCGCAAGGCGGGTTCCGGCCGGATGATAGGTGGAACGGTGCCTCGCACAAAACGGTAGCGCTCGTCCCGTGCGGCAAGGAATGTTGTGCTGGCAAGCTATGCCGCGGCCCACCACGCGTTCCCGCGCCATCCGCATCGCGATGCGCTGACGGGAGACGCCCGCCCGCCTGCCCTCGCGCCGCCGGATACCGGCCGTCAGTCCTCCGGAGCAATCGTTACGCGCAGTCCATCCAATCCGGCATTCAGGCCGATCTGGCAGGCCAGGCGCGAACGGTCGTTGCGATGGTCGCTGCTATCGAGCAGATCGTTCTCATCCTCGCCCGGCGCGGGAAGGCTCTCGATGAATTCGGGATCAATAAAAACATGACAGGTCGCGCAGGAACAGCAGCCGCCGCACAAGGCGAGCAATTCGTCAAAGCCGTTGTCGCGGCCTGTCGCTCTTCGCCAGATCGGTCGGTCACGGTTATCCTGATCATCAACAATATTCCTCCAGGCGAGCCGCGTGCCATAGCAAATGCTCGTCCATGAACGTCGAAATGAAATAATAGCTATGGTCATAGCCCGCGCGAAGACGCAGCGTTAGCGGTTGACCCGCTGCTCTGCACGCGGCTTCGAAAAGATCGGGGCGCAATTGCTCGGCAAGAAACGCATCGGCATCACCCTGGTCGATGAGGAGATCGGCCGCGCGCGCACCGTCCTCGATCAAGGCGACCGCGTCATGGCGGCGCCAGAGCGCCCGATCGTCACCCAGATAACCAGCGAGCGCCTTGCGGCCCCAGGGGACCTGCGACGGTGCGACGATCGGTGAGAAGGCGGATATGGCCTTGAACCGCCCTGGAAAAGTCAGGCCGATGGTGAGCGCGCCGTGGCCGCCCATGGAATGGCCCATGATCGATTGCCGGCTCATGTCCGCTGGAAAGTTGGCTCCGACAATATCGGGCAATTCCATCGTGACATAGCTCCACATCCGGTAATGCCGCGCAAAAGGTTCCTGCGTCGCGTCGACATAAAACCCCGCCCCGCTGCCGAAATCATAGGCGCCCGCCGGGTCGTCCGGCACCCCGTCGCCGCGCGGCGAGGTATCGGGCGCGACGAAAATCAGCCCCCGTTCGGCGCAGACCCGCCGAAACTCCCCCTTCTCGGTAACATTTACGTGCGTGCAGGTAAGCCCCGACAGATACCACACAACAGGCAATCTGGCGCCATCGTCAAACGGAGGAACAAAGACGGAAAAGGTCATCTCCATCCCTGTCTCCTTCGATTTGTGCCTGTAGACGCCCTGGATCCCTCCGTAGCTCTTGTTGCTCGACACAGTTTCGATGGTCATCAGGCCACATGCTTCTGCTTGTAAGCGTGCGCGGCGATTGCATCCATCAGCGGCGGGTTCAGGCAGTCATAGGGTTCGAGCCCAAGTTCCTTCAGGCGGGCGCGTACGCCTTCCATTTCCGCAGGATCGACGCCGCTCTCGATAATCGAGGACACGAAGGCAGCGAATCCAGGCGCGGCCGCGCCATCTTCCTCAAACAGCTCCGTGTGGATGAAATCGAGGCCATGGAAGGGATGACCCTCATTTTCGATCCGGCCATAGAGACGGACCCCGCATTCCTTGCAGGCGTGGCGCTGGATAGCCGCATTCACGTCCACGACCGCCAGCTTGTCGTTCTGCTCGCTGACCGACAGGCTCGCGCGCGGAACGACACCTACAACGGAAAAGGTCGCCCCATCAGGCTTCCAGCATTTGGTGCAACCGCACGCATGGTTGTGCGCGACGTCTCCCGTCACAGAGACCTTCACCGGCCGGTCAGCGCAGTGGCAGACCAGCGTGCCGCCGGCGAAGTTGCCCGAGCCCGGCGTCACGCCAGCATTTATCGAGGGATGAAGAGAGATTGTCATAAGCCTCCGGTTCTGGTGAGGATCGTTAATACAAGCCACCGCCGCTCCGCCTGGTGAATGCGCACAGCATCGATGGTCCCTGTTTGCACCTCGCGCTTCCCTCAGTAGACCACGACGGAGCGGATGCTTTCGCCAGCGTGCATCAGATCGAAGCCCTTGTTGATTTCCTCAAGGGTCAGAACATGGGTGATCATAGGATCGATCGCGATCTTGCCATTCATGTACCAGTCGACGATCTTGGGGACGTCGGTGCGGCCTTTTGCGCCGCCAAAGGCGGTGCCGCGCCAGTTGCGGCCGGTAACGAGCTGGAACGGGCGGGTCGCGATCTCCCTGCCCGCCTCGGCCACGCCGATGATAATCGAGGTGCCCCAGCCGCGGTGGCAGGCCTCGAGCGCGGTGCGCATCACCTCGGTGTTGCCGGTTGCATCGAAAGTATAATCGGCGCCGCCATCGGTCATCTCGAGAATCTTCGCGATCGTCTCCTCGCGCGACAACCCGCGCGAGTTGAGGAAATCGGTCATGCCGAACCTGCGGCCCCATTCCTCGCGATCCGGGTTGATGTCCACGCCGATGATCTTGCCGGCGCCCGCCAGCCGCGCGCCCTGCAGCACGTTGAGGCCGATGCCGCCGAGACCGAACACCACGACATTGTCGCCGACCTGTACCTTGGCAGTGTTCACCACCGCGCCAACGCCGGTGGTCACGCCGCAGCCGATGTAGCAGCTGGTCTGGAAAGGTGCGTCCTCGCGGATCTTCGCCACCGCGATCTCCGGCAGCACGGTGAAATTGGAGAAGGTCGAGCAGCCCATATAATGGAAGATCGGCTGCCCCTTATAGCTGAACCGCGTGGTGCCGTCAGGCATCAGGCCCTTGCCCTGCGTGGCGCGAATCGCGGTGCACAGGTTGGTCTTGCCTGACAGGCAGGACTTACACTGGCGACATTCGGGTGTGTAGAGCGGGATGACGTGGTCGCCCGGCGCGACCGACGTTACGCCCGCGCCCACCTCACGCACGATCCCCGCTCCTTCGTGGCCGAGAATCGACGGGAAGATCCCTTCGCTGTCGAGCCCGTCGAGCGTGTAGGCGTCGGTATGGCAGATGCCCGTCGCCATGATCTCGACCAGCACCTCGCCCGCCTTGGGGCCTTCCAGATCGAGCTCAACGAGCTCCAGCGGCTTCTTCGCCTCGAACGCAACGGCGGCGCGTGTCTTCATGAACGACCTCAGCTTTCTGTACCGGGTCCAGCATAGTATTATTCCGCCAATGCGTTAATACGTCATTTTGTAAATAGACTATGCCAGATAAGGGATAATATGTCCAAATGGGACGGGATCGACGAATTCATCGCGGTAGCCTCCGCCGGTTCATTCACGCGGGGCGCCAAGGCAATGGGCATGTCTCCCACCCATGTCAGTCGGTCGATCATGGCGCTGGAGCAGCGCATCCAGGCACAGCTTTTTCATCGCACGACCAGGACGGTTCGCCTGACCGACACCGGCAAGGTCTTTCTTGAGCGTTGCGAAAGAATCGCGCAGGAGACGGACGAAGCCATTGCGCTGATCGGCGAGCAAGGCGAGCCCCAGGGCGAACTGCGGGTGACATGTTCAACCGCGATGGGTGAGCGTTTCATTGCCCCGATCATCCGCGGATTTGCGATGCAACATCCGCGATTGAGCGTGACGATCGACTTGACCAATCGGGTCGTCGACCTGGTCGGCGAAGGCTTCGATCTCGCCATCCGGACAGGCAGCGTTTCCGATCCGCGCCTGATAGCGACCAAAGTCGCCTCCCGGACGCTCTACACCTGCGCCGCCCCGATCTATCTGGAGCGCGCCGGAACGCCTGTCACGCTGGAAGACCTTGAAGCTCATGAACGTCTTGTCGGCACAAGCTCGATCTGGCGCTTCGAACGCAACGGGCAGGAAATGATCCATCGTCCGAAAGGTCGTTTCCGCTGCAACAGCGGTCATGCCGTGATGGATGCCTGCATGGCCGGACTGGGCATATGCCAATTGCCGGATTTCTACATCCTGCCGCATCTCAAGCGGGGCGTCGCCATCTCTCTGCTCGAAGATATCCGTGCAAGCGACGAACCGATCTGGGCGGTCTATCCCCAGCGTCGTCACCTCCTGCCCAAGGTGAGTGCCGTCATCGACTGCCTCCAGAATGAGCTTGGTCCGGCAATGGGCAGATCGGATTGAAGCGCACTGGCCAACGCTCTGCGGAACCAGGAAAAGGCGAGTTCTGCTTGCCTGGGCCAGGTCAGCCACATCCACGCCTTACAGGCCAACGTCGATCATCAGTCGTCCATTATTAGTTCCGTCGTACAAACGACCGAGCGCGCCCGGCGCCATGTCCAGGCCGCGCAAAACATCATGGCGTGCCGTCAGCACACCGCTCCGGTAGAGATCCTTCAGATCGGCGAACGCTTCCTCGAACCGCGCCATATGATCGAAGACCACGAGGCCGTGCCATGACAGCCGCTTCACGAGGATATCGCGTTCGCGGCGCGGACCTGTCGGCAGCGTGGTCCAGTCCGGCACCGCGACCGTTCCACATTGAACGATGCGCGCGCCACCGTTGAGCACCGGAAAGACAGCGTCGGCTATAGGGCCCGCGGTATTGTCGAAGAAGATGTCAACGCCATCGGGAAGCAGGCGCGTCAGTTCCCGTCCCAGATCGCCCGCCGCCGCTTTGTAGTCGACCGCCACGTGAAACCCCAATCGGGTCCTGGCGAGCTCCGTCTTGGAAGCGCCCCCTGCAATCCCCACGGCCCGCAGGCCGCGATGTGCCGCAAGTTGCCCTACCAGCCCGCCGACCCCGCCCGCAGCCGCGCTCACGACTATCGTTTCGCCTCGCACCGGACGACCCAGCAGATTCAGTCCTATCCATGCCGTCAATCCGTTGAGACCGAGGACACTGAGCCACACCGGCGCCGGTGCGACCGTTTCGTCAACAGGCCATAAGAGCGCCGATGACGCGACGGCTGCATAGCGTTGCCAACCAAGCCAACCATAGGCCAGATCTCCGGGGACCCAGCGCTCGTCCTGGCTTTCCAACACGCGTCCCACGCCGTGCGCGCGCATCACTTCGCCGTCCGAAACGGTCATGTAGTTGCGTTCCTCGCTCAACCAGCCCCGCATGGCCGGATCGACGGCCGCGCAAAGCGTCTCAAGCAGGACGCCGCCTGCGGGACATTGCGGAACCGGGCTGTCGACGATCTGGAAGCAATCCGGCGTCGGCACGCCCTTGGCGCGGCGAACGACCATCACCTGCCGGTTCACCCCAGCCTTGCTGCCTGGTCCCGTCATGCGACCACGGTTTCCGCCTTCATCAATTTCCCGAGCACGCGGCGTGCCTGGACTCCCGCAACATCCGTCCTGAGAATTGCCGGCCGCAGGCTCATGAGATCCGATGTCCCCATCAAGTCCTGACAAGCGCGGATCATCGGTTCGTCCTCTTCCTCGAAGGCGATCCGCGCGAAATGCGCCATCAGCCGTGTCTGTTCGTCGTCGTCGATCATGACGTTGCGACCGATAGCAAAGAAATAATGCGTCGCGCCATCTCCCGTCGGAGTAAGATAGTGCAGTGTGGGGACGTGGACGCCGGCTTTCTTGTCCTCGCCCGGTTCGGTCATGAAGATATCGAGTTCCATCGAGGATGCTGGCTGCCAGCGCATTTCGGCATAGAAGTCGCCCGGACGTTCTCCCCAAAGCGGCAGGAGTTGTGGCGTCGGGCGCGGCATGTTGCGGACCCGGTAATTGGAGTGAATGACGTTGCCGTCCGTCGTTTCGAATGAATGTTCCATCACCTGGCCGATACTGTCCTCCGGCCGCCCGCCGACGGTTCCGGGATGAAGATATGGCGCATGCGTGAGATCGAGCAGGTTGTCCGTGACCAGCTGATAGTCCGCGTTTACGAGGAGATAGCCGGTCGCGGTCGCGTAGGCATCGCTCACCAGCCAGTCGGTGCTCGGCAACAGATCGACGTCCGCCTTCTCCGGATCGCCCGGCCACACCCAAAGGGCACCGGCTCGCTCTTGGACAGGATAGCTCTCGACGCGGGCGTTGGGTGGGATCATACCATCGCCATGGGGATTATGCACGCAGGCGCCGGTTCGGTCGAATAGCAAGCCATGATAGGGACATTGCAAGCGGTCGCCGACCACCACACCTTTGGCGAGCGGCGCAAAGCGATGCGGACACCGGCCGTCCAGCGCGACGACGCTTCCCGCCGGATCACGGTAAATGGCCAGGGTCTTCCCGCATATCGTGATACCCGAGGGCTTATCCATCAGATCTTTCGACCATCCGGCACAATACCAGGAATTAAGATAATAGGGCGCCATCAATCCACTCCTCATATGGTGACACGTTCCACAGCACTCTCAAAAGGTATCGAGATCGCGGGCGAAACGGATTGTTCCTTGATATTCTCTTGCAATGCCGGGCCGCATCAGTTCTTCAGTCCTGTCAGGTGAGATCGGGTTATGGGTTAGCACCAGCTCGCCGACACCTGCGCGCGCTGCAAGCTCCCCCACCTGTTCGGCTGTCAAATGTTCGCGCTCGAAATGAACCCGCACCTCTGCCAAAACAGAAGGTTCAAGTTCGGGCCTAGCCTTCTTCACCGCAGCAAGTGCTACATCCGGATCGAAAATTTCGCTGACCAACAGATCGGCGCGGTGAGCAAGTTTCTCCACTTTGGCGCTCGGTCCGGTATCGCCAGTGTATGCGATAGATCGCCCGGGTGCATCAAATCTATAAGACAGGGACACATGGGCGGCCCCACCCGGAGTCGCATCATAATGCGAGTTGGCGGCCGCCGTAACCCTGACAGCACCGACGTCGAATGTATCGCCGTCCCTGACTTCGATGACCCTGACCGTTTGGGCCGGATTCCCCTGTCCGCGCGGCCCGGACGGAGGCGACGAGGTCATGCCCGCGATCAAACCGTCGACCGTGGCCCTGGTCCCGGCTGGGCCGTAGATTGTCAAGACGCCCGGCGCGAGCATCTGAAGCCGTTCTCCAAGGATGGCAAACAGTCCGCCGGTGTGGTCGAAATGCAGATGGCTGATGATGATCGTATGCAGTGCGGTGAGCGGCACGCCAGCTCGAACCAACTGCACCGATGCGCCATCGCCGGCATCAACCAGAATGGATTGGTCCCCTGCGCGAAGGAGGTTGGCGGGTTCGAAACGATCCGAGCTGGGAATTGGTCCCGAATTCGTGCCCAGGGTCGTCCATGTTGCTTGCACAGGTGAGTTGGCACGCACGATCCCTGGAACTGACAACGCGAGCGCCGCAGTCCCGATCATAATTGAGAAGATGCGGGCCTCGCGGGGCGTCACTGCTGTCATGGACCTCATCACCGTTCCTCTCCTTCGATGCGGGCGCCGGGCGAATTGATACCGACCCTCCGGTCTGGCGAGGCGCTCCGGATCAATCCTCAAATGCCCGCGGCGTCGCTTGCACCGCAATCTTCGTTCTAGTGTCGTAACGATCAGGATCGGTCACGCGCCGCGATAGCCGATCCTGACCATACACCTCCCAGTTATCAAAAGTTGAACGTCACCCGGCCGCCAAAGGTGCGCGGCGCCTTCAATATGACAACCGGCATTCCGAGGACCGGCTGCACGAATGCGAACGCCTTCACCGTACTATCCTCAATATTGTCGATGTACGCACTGATCGTGAACCGGCTTCCGTCCGGTCGATAGGTCAGGCTCGCATTGGACACAGTCGACGCCTTTTGCCGCTCGCCAGGGAGATATTCGATCCCGGTCCAGTAACCGCTCTGTATCTGGGTTCCGACCTGAGCCTCCAGTTCCGATCCATTGGCAAGCGGGAACCGGTGCGAATAGGACAGATTGGCCGTCCATTTGGGCGACAACATAACCGGGTTGCCGCTGCAATTCACCACGACTTCCGGCTGTCCGGCCACAGGTGTCGTAGGACAGACAGTCGCCGGCGGACCGGCAAGGGTCGTCTGCGTATAGTGAAGGTCGGTATATTTGGTATTCAGATACTGCACGTTGGCATGAAACATATCCCGCGCCGACGGACTCCAGATGAGGTCGGCCTCCGCGCCATAGAGTCGTGACTTGCCGGCATTCTCGGTGATGACCGTAAACCCTATCGGCTGAACCGGTCCCACATGGGTGATCTGTTGATCCTTATAATCCCAATAGAAAACCTCGAGATTGAACTGCAGCTTATTGTCGAAAAATCTATTCTTGGCGCCAAACGTATAGGCGGTCAGCTTCTCCGGCCGGAAAGTGTTGGGCGCTTGCGAGCCGTAAAACCCTCCCGCCTTGAAACCCGTCGAGACGTTGGCGTAGAGCAGCGAGTTCGGGCCCGCGTCGTACTCCAGGCCCGCCTTGTAGGTTAGTCTTGACGCATTCAGCTCCCCATTGAGGGGAAAAGTGCAGAACGATGTCGCACTATCGAATGCCCCGCATGCTCCGGCCCCCTCCGGCGGTATGACGAAGCCAAATGAACCTCCCTGCGACTTTTCCTCGCGGGTAAAGCGCAGGCCGCCCGTGGCCCGCAAATTGCTGGTAAGGGAATAGGTGAGTTGCCCGAACGCCGCATAGCTCTTCGTGACGAGGTCTGGCGAGGTGTTGGAGACGGAAACGCCATTGTTCGCGTCCAGGTCGAAATCGACATGCTCCCGGAAGAAATAGCCTCCCAGAAGCCAGGTCAAAGGTCCTGATCCGTTGGAGGCGAGGCGGGCTTCAACCGACGTCGCCTTGGACCGTTCATTCGAGCTGACGGGGAACCCGGCATTGTACATGAGGTATTTGTTCTTGCTATCGCGATAGGCTGGAATGATCGTCAGCTTGGCAGGCCCGAGATCGTAATCGATCGTGGCGCTGACACCCCAATTCCTCTGATTGACATGCCCGTCATCGAGAATCGGCGGAATGAAATTCGGATTCGTACCGCCAGTCAAAGCGAGCGAAACCGCCTGAAACAGTTCATTCGTGCCATCGCGCGAAGCGCCCCGGAACGGATGGCTCGGATCCAGATAGGGCGAAAGCACGCCATTGGGCCCCTTCCCGCCAGTATGGGCATAGTCGGCACTCAGCAGGATTTCGAGCCTACTGGTCGGTTCCAGCTTCAACTGGAGCCGTCCGCCCTCCGTCTTGTCATCGGAATAGCCGTCATCAAAATAGCCATCGCGACGCGAGATGGTCCCGGAGGCACGCATCGCCGCCCCTTCCCCCAGCGGGACATTGACTGCCAGCACACCGCGGTAGAAGTTGTAATTGCCGCCCTCGATCGAACCCTCGACCCCGAAGCTGTCTGTCGGCTTTTTCGCGATAATATTGATCGCGCCCGCCGTGGCGTTACGGCCATAGAGCGTTCCCTGCGGTCCCTTGAGCACCTCGACACGCTCGAGATCGTAGAAGAGGCCGTTCGGGCCCCCGGATCGGGCGAGATAGACGCCATCGAGATTCACCGCCACACCAGGTTCGGCATAAGGATTGCCCGGAAAAGTGCCGACACCGCGAATGGTGACGACCGTCCCCGACCCCCCGATGGCTGCCAGCTTCAGCGCCGGCACGACCTTGGTCAGATCCTGCGGCTGCACGACACCGGCGCGAAGGAGCGCGTCTCCGCTGACGGCCGACACGGCCAGGGCGGTGCGCTGCAGATTCTCGGATCGGCGCTGCGCTGTGACGACGATATCCGCGACGCCAGCGTCGGCGGTCGGCGCAGCGGGCTGCGTTGAGCGTGCCTGGGCGTCCCCTTGAGCCGGGTCGCTCGACTGCGCGAACGCCGGCAAAGAACCGGCGCACACTGATATACACGCGACACCACACAAATAGCGTTTCGACAATTTTGCCATATCGGCTCCCCTCCTTGGGCTATGATGTTATCGACTTCTTGTTTTTGGACTCCCGATGGAGTCAGGCGGCCACCGGCGTCTTGAGAGCATGTTCCCAGTCGGCCAAAAGCTGCTCGGCTTCGCCAACGCCGAAGACATGGCGATCCGGACGGACCATCACGCTCGATGCGCCCTGTTCGCGGAGCCATGCCCGCAAGGCATCAGCGTAAGGCGCGAGCCGATCGTCGCCGAGATCCAGGCGAATGATCGGTGCGGGAACGTCGCCTGGCAGATCGTCACCGATCAATGCGGGCGAATTTCCCAGCAAAATATCGAAGCGGCGCCCATTCACGACCGGCTGCGGGAAGAGGCTTCCGGCCGCAGCGCTATTCGAGAAGAGAGCACCGGAAAGGTCAGGATAGGCGATGGACACGTCCTGGGCGCCAGTTGCCCTTCGTGCCAGCATCTCGGCATCGCGCGCCGCCGCCGCCTTGGCGTCCAACACACAGACCACGCGTCCCATCGCGATGGCTGTCTCGATCACGACCCGCGCATGCGGCTCGCGCTCCTCCTGATAACTGTCCAGAATCTGACCTTCGGCCTCGCCCCGAACGACCGCTGCGATCTTCCAGGCGAGATTGACGGCATCCCTGATGCCCGCGCACATACCTTGCCCGGCAAAGGGCGGTGTCTGGTGCGCGGCATCGCCGGCAAGGAACACGCGCCCGACCCGCCAACGATCGGCAACCAGCCCATGGAAGCGGTAGACGGCCTTGCGATCGATCCGCATGTGCTCGACCGCGCCCCAAGGCGCCAGCAACTCCCGGATCCGGTCGTCGCGGCTGATTTCGTCAGGCGCTTCTCCTGGAAGGATCATGAACTCCCAGCGGAAACGATCGCCGGCCATCGCCAGATGGGTGATCGGCCGTGCGGCATCGCAGATTTGCTGTGCAACGACCGGCGGCGCATGCTTGGACGGAATTTCCGCGTCGATGACCAGCCACGGCTCGTCGAAGTCATAATCCGAAAGCCCCACGCCTAGCGTCGACCGGATCAGACTGGACGCACCGTCGCACCCTGTCACATAGCGCGCCCGGACGGTTTGCGCGCCATCCGCCCCCTCAAGCGTGACTTCAACGCCATCGTCGGTTTGGCGCAGGCCCGTCGCGGCGACTCCGAGACGGACGTCGACGCCAAGCGCCCCGATCCGCTTACGCAGGATCGATTCCAGCGCCGGTTGGTGAAACGCATAGGAGTCGGCCCAGCCATAGGGACCAGTCTGCGCCAGCGGGAAGTCGAGGAGGATTTCGCGGTTTGCGGTAAGAAACTGATATCGGTCTCCTATCCGCGTATACGGACCCAGCTCGTCCTCGATGCCGAGCATCTGAAAGACGCGCATGATCTCGCCGTCGAAAACCGCCGCGCGTGGCAGGGGATAAATGGCCTGCGACTTGTCAATCGCTATTACTGAGAGGCCCTGCAGCCGAGCCAGGCCGGCCACCACATCGCCCACCGGTCCAAGTCCGACGACGAGCAGGTCACAATCGAAGTGGCTCATCGAGCGTCCTCCAGCTTCGTCACGGGCTGGGGTAGCGGCGGCATCTCCATGCCCCATTGGACGCCGAGCAGGTCAGGCAGCGTGGCTACGCCGCTGCCGTCCCGCGTGACCAGCTGGTCGCCATCGGTCCAATGCTCGACCTCGTTCCCGTAGGGATCGCGCCAATAGTCGAATACTTGGCTTCCCAGCTTGTGGCGCCCGATTCCCCATTGGTGATCCCAGCCCTTTCCGACGAGAAAGTCGTGGCCCGCCATCAGATCGTCCAGGTCGCGCACCTCGAAAGCAGCATGCATGAAGCCCGGCGGGATCGGACGCTCAAGCAGGAAGAGCGTGTGATGGTCGCAAGGTTCTTCTCCACGATCGCAACGCATGAATGCGCCGATGGCGGTTTCCGGAGCAGGCCGGATCTCGTCAGACGTGACGAAGCCGAACCGCTCCTTGTACCATTTTTCCGAGCGGGCGAAGTTCGTCACGCCGAGCACGACATGGCCTAGCCTGCGCACGTGCGACGGTCCTTTTTCCACGCGCCGCCAGACACCCTGACGCGGATAGGTCCCGCCCTGGTTCCACGGCTCCGAAGGCGGCGCCGGAAGAGGTTGCGCGGGTTGTTGGCCGGCAATCGCCTCCACCACGAAGCCATCGGGGTCGCACAGCCGCGCGACCAAACCGCCGCCCGGTCCCTCGAGCGTCTCCACCGTCACGCCTTCAGATGCGGCAAGGCGGCGCAGGTCATCTTCGCTGCGCAGCCAGATGCCAAAACCCAGAAAAGCCGGCTCGGACGCCTGCTCCGAGACATGGGCGAAGGGCGTGCCTTCATAGCCGCGCATGAACAGCCGTCCGTCCTGCCTTTCAGCGACGGCAAAACCGAAATCGAGAAGAAACCGCTCCATCGTATCCATGTCCGGCACGGCGAACCGTACGAACGCGACGTCATAGGCTTTCACGACACTCATTCAGACAACTCCTCAAGGATCGAACGCGCCGCCTCCTTTCCAATCTCGTGAACCTGGTCGAGAGGCGCCCCAAGCGCTCGCAAAATGGCCGCGGAGACATCCGTGGCGAAGGCCACGATGGATCCTTCGAACTCCTCGGACATCGCGTTGACGACAGCCGCCCGGGTCAGCCCAATGACAATCAGGACGCCGGTCGCCACGTCGATATCGCTGAAGCGCGCCTGCTCGATGCCGTGCCTGATGTCGGAGGAAAGACCGGCGTTAAGCGGATGCGCGATCGTCGTCAGACGTGCCGACAGGGTCAGGAGCGACTGAAGCCGGTCAGGGTGCTCCTTCGCATAGCGCAGCACCGAGCAAAACCCGCGGACGGCGCGCATCGCTGGATCGGCGATATCCTGGTTCGCGCGATAGATGTGAAATTCGACATCGCCTTGAACCAGCTCCCAAACCGCATCGGCGAGAGCCTGCTTGTCGGAAAAATGGTTGTAAAAACTGCCTTTTGCGACATCCGCCTGCTCGACGATATCATCGATCGTCACGGCATCGACGGAGCGGGTGGCGAACAGCCGCTGGCCGGCGTCGAGGAGCGCATGGCGCGTTCTCTGCCTCTGTCGGTTCCCCCGCATTGGGGCCTCTCTTGCAGTCATCCCAACCCTCTCCAGTCGGCTCGCATCGTTCTTTGCACTAGACAGTCATCTTTGAACGGTTTAGTCAACAAAAAAATGGATTTTTCTGGAGAGGCCCATGTCCAAGTCAGTGATTATCACCTGCGCCGTGACCGGTTCGCTGCACACGCCCACGATGTCGGACTATCTGCCGATCACGCCCGAGCAGATCGTGACGGAAGCGCTGGGCGCGGCGGAAGCGGGCGCCGCGATCCTTCACCTTCATGCGCGCGATCCGGACGACGGACGACCCACGGCCGATCCAGAGGTGTTCAAGCGCTTCCTCCCGCAGATCAAGCAGGCGACCGACTCCGTCGTGAACATCACCACCGGGGGAGCGCCCGGCATGACTCTCGATCAGCGACTCGCCGCCGCCGAACAGGCAAGCCCCGAGATGACCTCGCTCAACATGGGGACGATCAATATCGGAATTTTTCAGGCCGCGACCCGAATCAAGGAATTCAAATATGATTGGGAAAGACCATTCCTGGAATCGACCAGGGACGGAACCTTCAAAAATACTTTCGCGGACATCCAGGGTATCGTCGAACGGCTAGGCAAGGGTCATGGATGCCGCTTCGAATTCGAATGTTATGACGTCGGCCATCTTTATAACCTCGCCTGGGTTCTCGACCAGAAGCTCTACGATCCACCGCTTTTCATTCAGTTCTGCCTCGGAATCCTGGGCGGGATCGGCGCCGAGGTCGACAATCTGCTGCACATGGTGCGAACCGCGCAGCGGCTGTTCGGCGATGCCTTCGAATTCTCCGTCCTGGCCGCCGGGCGCCACCAGATGCCCATGGCGACGCAGAACGCCCTTCTTGGCGGCAATGTCAGAGTCGGGCTGGAAGACAGCCTGTTTCTTGAGCGCGGGACAATGGCGCAATCCAATGCGCAGCAGGTCGCGAAGATCGTGCGGATTCTCAAGGAACTCGGCCTTGATCCGGCAACGGCCGCCGAAGCGCGCGAGCGCCTGAAGCTCAAAGGGGCCGATCGGACGAATTTCTAGAATGGACGTTCCCGGCGTGGCGCGGCGGCGGAGAGGAAAACCGAAATGACGACGATTCCGCAGTATGAAGCTGACATCTACAGCGACGAGGCGATCCTGGATCCTTATCCGCACTATGCGGCTATGCGAAACCTTGGCGCCCTCCTCTATCTTCCGGCGCATGATATCTACGCCATTCCGCGATATGCTGAAGTCAAGGCGGCGCTGCTCGATCATCGCCATTTCCTTTCGGGCAAGGGCGTCGCCGGGTTCGAATGGCCCGAAGTGTTTCGCGTGGCAAACACCCTTGCGGCCGATGAGCCGGTCCATTCCCGCTTCCGATCCATCATCGGGGCGCCGCTTGCACCGCCGTCTCTCGAACGTTTGAGTGCTGATATCGAATTGGCTGCCGATGATCTCATCGCGCGCCTGATCGAACGGGGATCGTTCGATGGAATGACCGACCTCGCTCAGTTCATTCCTCTCTCGATCGTTTCCTCGCTTGTCGGTCTTCCTGAACACGGAAGACAGCGCATGCTGGAATGGGCGGCAGCCTCTTTCGACCTGCTTGGTGTGGGAAACAAGCGCGCGGCTGGCGCGGCGCAGGTCATCGGTGAGATGATCGCTTATGTGCAGAACGAGTGCCGGCCGGACACCGTGAGGCCAGAAGGCTGGGCGGCTCAGATCTGGCAGGCAGTGGAGCAAGGCAAGATCACACCTGCCGAGGCAGGCACGCTGCACATCGACATCGTCGCTCCGGCGCTCGACACGACCATCTTCGCAACCGGTCATCTGCTTTATCAGCTCGCCAGCAATCCGGGGGAATGGAACAAGCTGAAGGATTATCCCCGCCTCATCCCCGCCGCGATCGACGAAGCCGTCCGCCTCGATTCGCCGATTCGCGCCTTTGGGCGGGTCGTCGAGGGCGATCAGACTATCGACGGAGCGGCAATTCCCAGCGGGTTCCGGGTGTTGATGATGTATGCATCGGCCAACCGAGACGAACGCCGATGGGAGGATCCGGAACGATACTGGATCGAACGCCCGGGCCTGTCGGGGCATCTCGGCTTCGGCCAGGGGCGACATACCTGTGCCGGCATGCATCTGGCCAAATTGGAAATGCGTTCGCTTCTCAAATCGCTGCTCAAACGTGCCCGCCATATCGAGGTCGGCACGCCGAAGTTCCAGATGAACAATGTGCTGCGGGGTTTCGCATCGCTGCCGACGCGGCTCATCCCAGCCTGATCGCAATATTGAAGAAAGGAAGAAGCATGAAGTTATGCAGATTTACGGAAGGTGGCACGACGCGTCTCGGAAAGGTCGGGGATGATCGCGTTATCGACCTTTCGGCCCTTGAAGTTCCGGGCAACTCGATGCGCGTCCTGCTTGACAGCTGGGCCGAACGCAAGACGCAGGCCGAGGAAATTTTCTCTCCGTCCTTTCCCCTCACGGACGTTCGTCTCGAAGCCCCGATCGACGATCCGCGCAAATTCCTGGCGATCGGAATGAACTATCAAAAGCATGCCGATGAAGCGGCGGCCGCCGGTATCCCGGTGCCCACGAGCCAGCTTTGGTTCAACAAGCAGGTGACCTGTATCAATGGCCCGTTTGCCCCGGTAGATCTTCCCACGGTCTCCGACAAGCTCGACTATGAGGCCGAACTGGCCTTCGTGGTCGGTAAGCGCGCCCGTCATGTGTCCGAAGCCGATGCGCTCGGAATCGTCGCCGGCTATCTGGTCTGCAACGATGTGAGCGTGCGAGACTGGCAGGCGCGATCGCCCACTTTCACCCTGGGCAAAAGCTTCGATACCCATGGCCCTATCGGCCCCTGGATCACCACAGCGGACGAAATTGCCGATCCTCATGCGCTCGATATGCGTCTCTATGTCAATGGCGAGTTGCGCCAGGCAAGCTCGACCGGCGACATGATATACAGCATTCCGCAGCAGATCGCCTATCTCTCCACCGTCATGACGCTTGAGCCCGGCGATGTCATCGCCACGGGAACGCCTGCCGGCGTCGGCATCGCGAGCAATCGCTTTCTCCAGGTCGGCGATGTGATGAAGGTGGAGATCGACGGCCTGGGCCATATAGAAAACACCGTCGTGGCCGAAGCCTGATTGACGATGCCTCGGAATGGCGCGGCCAGTCTGCGCCATTCCATCATCGGTCGGTTTTTCCTATGGAAAGAAGCATGTCCACAAAGCCGCCAATTGAAATCCCGGTCGCTGAAAGCAGCCACTCGCTCATTCCCAAGGTTCGTAGCCGATCGCGACAGATATATCTCCGCCTGCGGCAAATGATCATCCTGGGCGAGCTCGTTCCGCTCCAGAAGCTGAAGATCGCGGAACTGGCCGAGGAGCTGGGAGCGAACTCGAGCGCCGTGCGCGAAGCCCTGTCGCGGCTGACAGCGGAACATCTGGTTGAGGCGCGGGACCAGCAGGGCTTCCGCGTCGCTCCCATCTCGATCGCGGAACTGGACGATCTCACGCGCACGCGGTGCGACATCGAAACCCTGGCTCTCAAACGCTCGATCGAACGGGGATCCAAGGCGTGGGCCCAGGCCTTGAAGCTGGCCCATCGCGAAATCAGCAACTATTCCGGCGATCCCCAGGCACCCGAAGGCATGGCGCTGCACGCCCAGTTCCACAAGGCCGTTCTTGCCGGCTGCGAAAGCCCCGCCCTGCTCAGGATCTGGCAGTCGCTTTACGAGATGGCGGAGCGCTATCGCGCGATCGCTGTTCGCCAGGCCGGCCCTTCGCGCCCGGTCGTTGACGAGCATGACCGTATCGCAAAGGCGGCGCTCGACCGGGATGTGGATGCCGCCGCTACTCTGCTGACCAATCATATCGAACGCACCGCGGCGCTGGTGCGGGACGCGATTCTGAAGGCATCGGCGGACGGAGGAAACTGTTAAATAGGAGTTTGGAACTCACACCGGACAGGTGGCAAGAAAGCGCAACAGCGCTTCGTTCACCAGATCGGGCCTTTCCGCCTGAATCCAGTGCCCGGCGCCATCGACGAAGGTTGCGTCGCCCATTTGCTCGGCGGCCGCCCGGAAGCCTGGAAATCCAAGGACGGTGTCCGCATTGCCGCCGATATAGGCTGCGGGAACCGGAAGCCGGGCGCCGCGCCAGGGCGCCGTGATCTCCCAATTCCTTTCGAACACGCGGTAGCCGTTCAGGCCACCCCGAAATCCGGTCCGCCCATATTGCTCGGCATAAGCGTCCAGTTCCTGGTCGCTCATGAACTCCATCGCGCCCGCCGGCGCGGGCAGCGTCTCGACCAGACCGCCGCCCGGCGCGGCCATCATCATGATGGGCGCACCTTCGTATGCGCCGGAGTTTGCGAAAAAGAGCCTGCGAAGCGCTTCGCGCGGATCTGCCTCCAGATCAGCCTCGGCAATGCCAGGCTCCTGAAAATAGATCATGTAGAATGCAGGAGGGACGGCGCCCCGCAACGCCCGGATCAAGCTCATCTCTCCTCGGGGAATATACGGCACCGAAAGGCCGAAAACCCCGCGGATACGATCCGGACGCATCAACGCGGCGTGATAGGCCGTCGTGGTGCCCGCATCGTGACCAACGATCACGGCCCGCTCGATCGCGAGCGCATCCATCGTTGCGATCACGTCGCCCACGGTATGGGCGACGCTATAGTCCTCCACGCTGCCTGGCGCATCGGATTGGCCGTGGCCTCTCATATCGAAGGCAAGCACCCTGTATCCCGCCCCGACGAGTATCGGGATCTGCTTACGCCAGCTTCGCCAATATTCCGGAAAGCCGTGACAAAGAAGGACGGCCGGGCCTGTTCCTTCATCCACCACGTGGATACGGCAACCGTCGACGTCAATGAAATGATGCTGCCTTGGCATGCTGATCTCCGATCGGCTCAGAGAGAGAAGCCAGGGGGCAACTGGATACCCGCATCGGCCAGCGCGGCCCGCTCGCGGGAGCGCGCGCGCCTCGCGCTTTCGCGGCGACCCGCCCTTTCCAGATAGGACTGCACCTCCGGGAAGGAGGCCAGATCGAAGCCTCCCAGGACGGCCAGTCCCAGACACCAGGCCACATAGGCATCGGTGATCGACCAGTCCCTGCCATTCCACCATTCAGGAAAACGGCCGGACGAGGATGCGAGGATATCGCGGAGCTGCTCTATCGCGACGGCTCGCGCGCTTTCGGGGGCGCCCGGCGCGATGCGGTCCGGCATCATGATGGACCGTGCCAGCGGATGGAGCGTATTCGAACACCATATCAGATCGGACCGGTACTGGGCCTTCTGCGCTGCATTGCCGGATGGCAGCAGCCTGGCCTCCGGATATTGCTCATCGATGAAGATCAGGATGCCGGCGCCTTCCGTGATGAGGCACCCATCGAACCGCAAGGCCGGCACCTTCCCCTTCGGGTTGACGGAAAGATAAGACGCAGAGCGTTGCTCGCCGGCAAAGATATTGATCACACGATCCTCATAATCGAGGCCGGCTTCCTCCAGCGCGATCATGGCGACACCGGAGCAGGCGCCGGGCATATGAAAAAGACAGATATCAGGCAATTCGGGTCACTCCGACGTGGCATAGCGCGACAAACATACGGCATCGTATGCATTTGGCAATATGATACGCCAGTAGCATGGCAAATTCCGGCGGCGGATGTGCAACCCGGCACCGATCGAACGCAACCGCCTGAATTGTCGTAATGAACGACAAACCGAAGGCTCTTGCGACTGTCCGGACGAAAGTCTCCTCGCAAGACATACGGCTCCGGCCAATTCATACCTGACATCCGGAATCGGATGTGATCCGCCGCAGCGGCTCTCACCCCGCCTGGCAATACCCGTCAGGCGAGGAGAATATCCTCGCATTGCTGGATCAGATCGGTGGCGTCGCTGGATATCAGCGTTCCCGCAACCCGCTGATAGGAATAGGCGAGAATTGCGCGAGCATGCGCTATCTCCTCGGTCACACCAGCCTGCACAAGCAGCTTCTCAATATATTGGAGACGTAGCTCGTCGACCTCCTCCAGCGCGATGCGAGCCCGTTCATCTCCCCTACCCCACAGGCGTATGGCCAGTTCCGTATCGGCCGCGAGCGCCGCGGTCTGTCCCTTCAGCGGAAGGCGAAGCAACTGCCGCAGCCGTTCCTCCGGCGACGCAACGCCGCTGTCGAGGCGCTCGATCAGCGCCAGCGTCGCGCGTCGTCGCCATCGGGTCAGCATCGTCTCGAGCAAGGCGTCTCTATCCCTGAAATGATAGTAGAAGCTGCCCTTGGTGACGTTCAGACGCTTGGCCAGTACCTCAATCCGGACGCCATCGATCCCATGCGCGCCCAATTCCGCCAGGGCTGCATCCGTCCAGGCATCGGCATCCAGACGCCCGGTGTCGGCCTTTGTCGGCTTGTTAGAGTTCCGGACGGTTCGCTGGTCCAACATCTGCCCTCGTGATAACTGACGATTTGCCTCCACTTACCCATGCCGGGCGCTGACTGGCAAGTAACGCAATCGGAGCGTCGTCGCTGTCGCTTCATCGGGTCTGCAGAGGCGCATTCTCCAGCCGGCAAGAACGGCGCCAGCAACCCGGCGTTTGTCCGAATTGTCTCTTGAACGCCCGGACCAGGGCGGCGGACGAGCCGAAGCCGATTTGCTCGGCGATGACCGATATGGACGCGCTGCTGTCGGCAAGGATTTCCGATGCCTGCAACAGACGAAACCGATTGATCGTAGCCATTGGAGGCGCGCCGAACGCGCATCGGAACCGCTGGGCAAATGCGGCGCGGCTAAGACCCGCTGAAGCCGCCAAATCCGCCACCGTCCATCTTTTCCCCGGCGTCGCCAGGAACGTGGTCATCGCACGCAGCAGATATTCGTCGTGCTGAATCGATCCGAAGGCGAGATTCGCCTTCAACAATCGCTCGCGAGCATATCCGACGATTTGCAGCATGATGATTTCGGCAAGCCGGCGCGCAACTCCGCGCTCGCTGCTACTTCCCTCGTCCAAGCACTCGAGCATTTCCACTGCCTTGGCAATAAGAGACGCATAGGGTTCGGCCCGCGCCGGTATGACTATCGATCCCCACGGCAGTCGCTGAAGCACCGCAACGCTGCGGTCGATGCTGCCTGTAAATATCTCTACGGGCAAAGCCCCGGCGAAATCGGCGTTGCCATGGCGTGCACCTCTTTCAGCAGGATGAAGTTGCGAGGAATCGAGCCATTCGTGGCTCCGGCCCTCGACGCCGACGACACTGCCCGTCGGCAAGAAGATCGCCTTCCCTCCCTGCGCCCGAAACCAGGCCCCGCCCTTTCTGACGAGATAGAAGTTTGCACGGCTTGGATCCGGCTTCGCAAGGCGAAAGGGACGATCGAACCGCAATCGCCCGAATTCGACCCCGACCAACCGCAGGTCGGGCGTGCGTAGCAATGCGGTCCAGTCACCGGACGTTAGATCAATCATTCGAGTTTCTCAATCAATGCGCAACTCCTTCTCACGCCTGAAAAGGGCTTCGGCAAGAACAAAGGAGAGGAATTAACCATGGAAACAACCGACGTGCTCGTTGTCGGCGGCGGCGGATGCGGCCTGTCGCTCGCGATCTTTCTGAGTGACCTCGATGTCGATTTCCTGATGATAGAGCGGCGGGAAGCCACCTCTCATCTTCCCAAGGCCCATTATCTCAACGCACGGACGATGGAGATTTTCCGCCAGTACGATGTCGCTGACGACATTCAGGCAGTCGGCACGCCGCCATATTACCGCTCGCGGACAAAATGGTTCACAAGCTTCGCAGGCGACAGCCCGTTGGACGGCAAGTGCATTTTCGAAACGGGCGGATTGGGCGGCCATGGCTCGGCGCGTGAACCCGACTACCGTGCGGCCAGCCCGGCGGATTCAGCAAATCTCCCGCAAATCCGGCTAGAACCGATTCTGCGCCGTCATGCGGAGAAGCGCGCGGGACAGCGGATACGCTTTCGCCAAGAACTGCTTTCCTACGAGCAGGATATCGATGGCGTGACCGCCCATGTCCGCGACCACTCCGACGGTTCCGAATATGAGGTGCGCGCCAGATATATCGTCGGGGCGGATCGTGGCCGTACCGTCGGGCCGGTAGCCGGGATCGAACTGGAAGGCGAAACGGACCTGATCACCCAGGTGAGCGTGCATTTCCAAGCCGATCTATCGCGCTGGTATCCCGATGATCGGGTGCTGCTCAATTGGCTTCGCAGTCCCTATCGTCCTGGCGTTTCCGTGATCGTGCCGATGGGGCCGGGCAATTGGGGCCGCCATTCCCCGGAATGGTCGATCAGCTTTCCGAAAATGCCTGATGATCCGGAATGGACCGAGGAAAATGTCGTTCCAATGGTCCGGAAGATTCTCGGCATCCCCAAACTGGAGCTTTCCGTGCTTTGCAAGACCGAATGGACGGTCGAGGGCGTACTTGCGAACGCCTATCGCCGCGGACGGGTATTCGTCGCGGGAGACGCGGCGCATCGGCATCCACCGACGACTGGTCTTGGCCTTAATACCGGCATCCAGGATGCCCATAATCTGGCCTGGAAACTGGCGTTGGTTACCAGATACGGTGCCGCCGACAGGCTCCTGGACTCCTATGAAGCGGAGCGACGCCCTGTGGGGGCCTTCAATGTCGAATGGGCGCTCAATGCCTTCTTCAATCATTTGCTGCTCGAGGCGGCGATCGTGGACACGCACCCCAACCATCGTTCGCAAATTCAAAGTTCCGGACATGTTATCGCCGCCTATTCCGCGCTGCTGGCGGATACAGCCAATGGCCGGATGCGCCGCGCTCGGCTGAATCAGATTTTCGATACGCAACACATCGAATTCTACGCGAGAGACGTTGAGCTAGGGTTTGTATATGAACGGGGTGCAATCGTACTTGACGGACTTCCCGCGTCGCCTCGCGATCCGCTAGGACAAGATTATGGTCCGTTTGCCAGACCCGGCCATCGTCTTCCACATATTTGGCTCGACAGGTGTGGAGAGCAGATCTCCAGCCATGACCTTGTCAGCGGCACAAACGGTTTTGTCTTGCTCGCCGGAGCATATTCCAACGAGTGGGAAGCGGCGGTCGATCAAGCCGTCGCAGAAACAGGTATTCCGCTGCAAATGGTCGCCATGGGCCACGATGTGGACGATTCCGAAGGCCAGTGGGAGACTATTACTGGCCTGTCGGAACAAGGCGTCCTATTGATCCGGCCGGACAATATCATAGCGTGGAAAACGGAGAGAACTGACACGCTGATCTTTGCAGAATTTATCGATATTCTCAAAAATATCTGCCAGACAGAAGGTGGAAGGCGCAGTCGTTCGGATGAGTCCGTCAGGCCGTGATGGCTACCGCACATCGGTCGATTTTCGAATGAAACCGGCTCGATCCAATGGTCTGGCCCGGAACACCGCTGGTCGGCTTCCGAGCCTTCCGTCCCCGTCCCCCGGAACAAACTCAGCGTTTGAAGGCGCGCTCGTGAATCCAGCCGTCATTGGTGAGCAGGATGGTGGCGTTGGCGTCGATGGACGATTGGGTGTCGCGTTTGAGCTGCGGAAATGCCGCGAGCATGGCGGGCTGCTTGGCCCATTCGGGCAGTTCCGCGAGGTGATAGCGATAGCTGACCCGCGAGACCTTCACCCCCATGGCGTCGGCCGGTTCGGTAAATTGCACAATTTCGTCGACCGTGGGCTTGCCGTAGCAGAGCCTTTGGTCGGGGCTGGTGAACGCGGTTCGCTCGCCAACCTGCGAGACGGCCTTTCGTCCTTCCGGCGTCAGGTCATAGGCGCGCACAGGCAGATCGGACGATTGGTTGCCCCACAGGCCGGTTCTCACCTTGATGGCGGTTTCGCCGACCTTGAGCAGACCGGCTTCCACAAGGGCGTCGAACGGCGCTCGTTCACGCTGCCGGTTCTGCGCCTGAGGTTCGGACGTTGTCGGGGCGGCCGAGACGTAGCGCGGAAAGTCGGGCGGATTGTCGCCCTCCGGACGCTCGGTGCTCCTGGGAATCGAAAGGCAGGGCGGGTTTTGCGCGATGTACGTGTTGATCGCCGTCTTGAAGTTGCCCTCGCTGGCGGCTTTCGGATCGGAACAAGCCGAAAGGCCAAGGGCCGCCACTCCAAACAAAACCGCATGCCGCATAAGCGCTCTCCCAATTCAACCTAAGGAATAGCTACCAAGCAACCCCGATTGCCATTGGCGTTATCAAAATCCGCCATCGACATGCAGTCCCATGAGAAATGCCGGCGCAATGGCGATTGAGAGGGACGCGATCTACCGGTGCCTGCACCGCCGAACGGCTAACCGGCATAGCGTGCTTCGAGCAGGTCGAGTTCGCGGATCAGCTTGCGCGCGACTTCACTGCCGACCCGACGCTCACGAACCATCTTGAAGATGGCGGTGCGCTCGGCCTTGACAGCCGCGAGCCGCAGATCGCGCTCGATCCGTTCCGACCGGCGTCCTGTGGCATTGTGCTCGATATTGCCCTGCCGGTTCTCGATGCGCTGGCGATAGCCTTCCATGACGCGCCAACCCGCCGAAACATAGAGGTCGGCATCGCCGCGTCCTTCCGCCAGATCATGCTGAACATGCTCGATCCGGGCGATGGCTGCCTGCGCCGCTTCGATCCGCGCCATGTCTTCTTCGGCCTGATATGATGGCTCCGCGGGCATTTCGAGGCCGTTCAACAGCCAGGGCAATCCCACGCTGGCGACAATAAGCGAGACTATGATCACGCCCATGGCGAGGAAGATCGCAAGTTCGCGCCCCGGAAAGGCCGCCCCGTCCGTCATCGTGAGAGGAAGCGTCAACACACCGGCAAGCGTGATCGCGCCCCGCACGCCCGCGAAGGACATGGCCGCGACGATGCGCCAGTTCGGCGTCGTGCGCCGTTCCTCGCTGCGGAACAGGGTGAGCCGGAAGGAGAGCCACACCCACGCAAAACGAAGCGCCGCCAGCGCCAGATTGATCGCCAGCACATAGATGACCAGCCATCCCGGCTCATGATGCCCGGTAAGGCGCACCGTTTCGGCGGCGCCCGCCAAGATCATTGGAAGCTGCTCGCCCAGCAGCACGAAGATGATGCCGTTCGCCGCGAACTGAATGATGTCCCAGACGGTATTCCGGCGAATGCGGGTGGCGGCGAGCGCCTGTCCGCCGCCTTCGACGAATCCCATGGTGAGACCCGCCGCGACGGCGGCGAGGATGCCCGAACAATGGAGGTGCTCCGCGGCGAGATAGGCGCCGAACGGAATGAGCAGGCTGATCAGGATCTGGGAACCGCTGTCTTCGCCCAGCCGTCGGCTGAGCCATGATTTGGTCCGCCCGACCAGCCAGGTCAGCCCGGCGCCGATCGCGATGCCGCCGAACGCCACCCACAGGAAATTGAGCGCGGCCTCCTGGACCGAGAAGGTGCCTGTCAGCGCCGCGGCGATGGCGAAGCGCAGGCAGACCAGTCCGGAAGCATCGTTCAGGAGCGACTCGCCTTCCAGGATGTGCATCATGCGCTTGGGAATGGGCACGCGCTGGGCGATCGCCGACACGGCGATCGGGTCCGTCGGCGAAATCACGGCCGCCAGCGCGAAGGCCACCGGCATCGGCATGGCGGGGACCATCCAGTGGATGAACAGCCCCATGCCCACCACGGTGAAGATCACCAGGCCCAACGCCAGTTCGAGAATGGTCTTGCCGTCCTTGAACAGTTCTTCGCGCGGTATCCGCCAGCCATCGAGGAACAGCAGCGGCGGCAGGAACAGCAGGAAGAATATCTCGGGATCGAGCGTCACCCGCCAGTTCGCCACCAGGCCGATCATGGCGCCCAGCGCGATCTGCACCAGTGGCCTGGGCACGGGAATCGGCAGGAGGCGCGATAGCACGCCGCTCACGACCACGGCGAACAGCAGGATGAGGACAATCGTGATGGTTTCCAAAAGGCAGCTTCCGTTCGGACGTTGGGAATCTGGAATCTATAGCGATTTTGCGCCGGGGAGCCAGTGTGCCGCATCCGTCATCGGGCAAACGCCGCTTGTCATCGCAAGGCTGCGGTCGTCCGTCGCGCGAAGGTATGAAGCTATGAGGTGCGATCACATTCTGCAGCGGACCGGGATTCGCCTCATGCGCTTTTCAATATGCCGGCGAGATAGTCCTCGTCCTTCACCTTCTCCATCCAGACGACGTTCCTGCCGTCGAGCGCTTCCGTCACGGCGATATGGGTCATGGCGGTGGTGGCGGTCGCGCCATGCCAGTGCTTGTGGCCCGGCGGGCACCAGATCACATCCCCTGCCCTGATCTCGACGATGGGCTCGCCCTCGCACTGGGTCCAGCCGCACCCGGCGGTCACGATCAGCGTCTGGCCGAGCGGATGCGTGTGCCAGGCCGATCGCGCGCCCGGCTCGAACGTAACATAGGCGCAAGAAGCGCGGGCGGGCTCCGGCGGCGTGTTCAGCGGGTCGATTCGGACGGTGCCGGTGAAATAGTCTTCCGGTCCCTTCTGGGATGGCTGCGAGCCGGCGCGCATCAGTTTCATGTCGGTTCTCCTATATCGGTCGGCGTTCAGAGGCCGGCTTGCCGCGCGGCGCATATTCCATGGCCGCGGAGCGAAGCTCCTCCTCATTGATATCGGCGAGAACCACGGCGGCACCCGCCTGAGCAAAGGCCTGCGCGGTCGCAAGGCCCATGCCGGAACTAGCGCCGGTGACGAGGGGTCACCTGCCCCGAAAAGTCGTAGGCCGGGTTCATCGTTCGTCTGCTGTCGTTCCGTTGGCCAGCGACGCGCTGTCGATCACGAAGCGGTATTTGACGTCGCTGCGCTGCATCCGGTCATAGGCTTGATCGATCTGCTGGATCGGGATCATCTCGATATCGGCGGTGATCCCGTGCTCGGCGCAGAAATCGAGCATTTCTTGCGTCTCCGCGATGCCGCCGATCAGCGAACCGGCGATCGAACGCCGCCCGAAGATCAGCACGCCGACATTGGGGCTTGGATGCGGATGCTCGGGGACGCCCACCAGCGTCATCGTCCCGTCGAGCTTGAGCAGCGCCGTATAGGCATCGAGATTATGGCTGGCGGCGACCGTGTTCAGGATGAAGTCGAAGCTGTTCGCGTGCGCCGCCATTTCGTCCGCATTGCGCGAATTGACGACCTCATCGGCGCCGAGCGCGCGCGCGTCGTCGCGCTTGCTGTCCGACGTGGTGAAAGCGACGACATGCGCGCCCATCGCGTGCGCCAGCTTCACGCCGACATGGCCGAGACCGCCGATGCCGACGATGCCGACCTTCTTGCCCGGCCCCGCCTGCCAGTGACGCAGCGGCGAGTAGGTTGTGATCCCGGCGCACAGCAAAGGCGCGACCGCGGCAAGCTGCTCTTCGGGATGGCGGATCTTGAGGACGAACCTGTCGTTGACGACGATCCGTTGCGAATAGCCGCCCAGCGTATGTCCCGGCGCATCTGCGGTCGGGCCGTTGTAGGTGCCGACGAAGCCCTCCTTGCAATATTGCTCCAGGTCTGCGTCGCAGGCGTGACAATGCTGACAGCTATCGACCATGCAGCCGACGCCGACAGTCTCGCCGACCGTGAACGCCGTCACCTGATCGCCCACCGCCGCCACATGGCCGACGATCTCATGCCCCGGCACGCAAGGATAGAGCGTGCCCGCCCATTCGCTGCGAACCTGATGCAGGTCGGAATGGCAGACGCCGCAATAGGCGATCTCGATCTGGACATCGTGCGGGCCGGGCGCGCGGCGCTCGATGTCCATCGGTTCGAGCGGCCTGTCGCCCGCAAATGCGCCATAGGCTTTGGTTGTCATCGATAGTGTCCTCCAGCATTGGGTGTGGCGGCCGGCGCCGCCGGCCGCTACCAAGATAGAGGCTATTACCACATGGGACTGGGGCTTCGCCATTGCACACTGCGTTAAGCAGCGCTCATCATCGGCCGACCCGTTCGCATTTTCCCGCCCGCCATGCACTCGGATAGGACGAGGCCGGAAATGCGGTTATAGGCAAAACCATGCCTCAGCCAGACGTCAACATCGCCGCCCATGTGGTCCAGCTCGCGCTGACACCGATCTTTCTGCTGACAGGCGTTGCCTCTCTGCTCAACGTGTTCACGACGCGCCTGGGCAGGATCGCCGATCAGGTGGACAAGCTGTCCAGCGAGCCGGCAAGGCGGCCGATGCAGCTCGCCCGCTTGCGCCTTCGGTCGAAGGCGCTCGATCTGGCGGTACTGCTGGCGGCCGTGGCGGGAGGGCTGACATGCTGCGCCGCCCTCACGCTCTTCCTCAATGCCTTGCGGAGCGGCGCCGCCGGCGTCATCCTGTTCGCGTTGTTCGGCGGCGCGCTGACATGCGCGGTAGCAGCGCTGGCCGCATTTTCGTTCGAGATGATCCTGGCCGGCAGGACCGTGCGGGACAAGGTCGACGAAGATGCCAATGGTCCCGGCGCTGGCGCGTAAAGGCAATAGCAGCCGTTGAAAGCGGATCATTTTGCGGTAGGTTCGCGTGATGGCCCTTCGTCTCACTATTCCTGAAAGCCCATCCGAAACCGATCGGGACGCTGTTATTGCGCCCTTGCGCGCCTACAACATCCGTCAGGCAGGCGATCCCCGCATCAGACCGGTAGCCATCCTTTTAACGGACGAGGGGGGCGACCATGTTGGCGGACTTTGGGGGAAGCTCGTCTATGACTGGCTGTTCGTAGAATTGCTGGCCGTGCCCGAAGAGTATCGTGGGGGAAACTACGGCACCGCCTTGATGCAAGGGGCGGAAAGAATTGCCCGTGCTGATAATTGCGTCGGCATCTGGCTCGATACATATGAGTTTCAGGCTCGTGGCTTTTACGAAAAACTGGGCTTCGAGCTGTTCGGCGCTCTCGATGATCATCCCATAGGGCAGAAGCGGTTCTTTCTCCGCAAACGCTTCCGGTGATGACGGCTTTCCAACATCCGATGCTGTACCGGACACCGTTCCGGCCTTTGCGGCAAGCGGTAGCAAATTCCAGATTTCGGCCGTCAGAGGCCAAGCGGCGCTCGAACTCCCAGACGGGCCAACTCCTGATGGCTTCAACAACCGAAACGGCAATTTCGCGGTGGAGCCGCATCTTGTTCGTGGTCCTGCTGCTGAGTTAGACTTTGCCAAGTGGCTTCTTGTATCTTTGAAGGACTGGCGTACTCGGCCGCACGACATGTTTCGCTGGACTGGTTCGCCCCAACCCTCGCAAAGCTAGTCGATCCAAAGACCGCGCGCCCGATGCCAATCCTCCAGCGTAATGTCCGGATACTCATCGAAACACTTATCGTCCGGGCCGATCTCGGGTTCGACCCAGGCGGCCTTGGACGAAAGCATCATATGGACGAGCGACGGGGCCTTCGGCAGTTCGCTATCGATGGCCGACGCGAAGGGATGGAAGAGTTCGGGATATTCCGGGCTGAACACCCACAGCGCGCTGGCGCATGCGGCGCAGAAATGCCGCTCGCCCGTGCTGACGCGGCACCCGCCCCGGCCATCGTCAAGCCCGGCGTGAAACACGGCCGTCTTGCCCTCGACCTTGAGCGTCTGCTTGTCGGCGTGAAGGTTGATTGCGTATCCGCCGCCGCCCGCGGTCTTCCGGCATATCGAACAATAGCACCGCATAAACGGCACTGGTGCGTGGCTGTCGGCGGAGAAGCGAATCCTGCCGCAACGGCACGACCCGTCGAGCTTCAGGGGCATGGCCAGTTCCTTTCGCACGGGTGAACTGCCAAGCGGTGGGCCGGTTCCGACCTTTTGCGGATGTTGATGAGCCGATTTGCGATTCCCATCCGCGGCGGCATCCCTTTGCGCATTCATGCGTCTCCATCCGGAAGGAGTGCCGCGTCATGGATGCCCTTACCGAAAAGCAGAGGATGCTCGCCGGCCAGCCCTATCGGGCGAACGATCCCGAAATCGTTGCGGATCAGCTATCGGCGGCGGACTGGATGCAGCGCTTCAACTGCTCGTTGCCGCCGGAAAGAGAGGCGCTGCTGCGCCAGCGCCTGGGTTCGCTCGGGGATGCGTCCGCGATACGGCCGCCATTCCACTGCGACTATGGATATAATATCCATCTGGGCAGCGGCGTGTTTCTGAACTTCAACTGCGTGATCCTCGATGTGGTCCGGGTGACCATAGGGGATGCAACGCAGATCGGACCCGGCGTTCAGATTCTGGCGGCCGATCATCCGCGTGATGCTGCCGAGCGCGCGGCGGGTTTGGAATGGGGACGATCCATCTCCATCGGCCGCAACGTCTGGATCGGGGGCGGTGCGATCATCCTTCCGGGCGTGACCATCGGCGATAACGCGATCGTGGGCGCGGGCAGTATCGTGACCCGGGATGTAGCCCCCGGCAGCGGGGTTGCCGGCAACCCCGCTCGCCCGCTTGCAAGATGAACCAGCGAACCAGCACGAGGGAAGACGTCGCCAAAGAGAGACAACGGCGCGCCAGACTGTTCCGTCACGCAGGAGACCGGCGAGGCAATTCGCTTGAGCGATGCGCCGTAGAGGCGTATGCTGCTGTTAGCAACCGAACGTGAGTCGATCGTCATGATCGGCAAAATGGATCGGATGTAGCAACGCCGCCGCTCAATTCCGGGACAAGCTTTCGTAGCAAAATCCTGCTGAACTGGGCGGCGACGCCATTTTCACCGCATTATATTCCGCCTTCTCAGGCATGACATATGCCAATCCAACAGCAATGAGATTGGCCAGTTTCAATAAGTAACTTGCAAACCCGCGCTGAATATCGGGTTTGGATGGTTGGCGGGCATTCCCCCGCCGTCATGCCATCGAACGCTGGCATCTCTCTTTCTCAGGGCGCGATCAAGCCTAAGGGAAATCCCTGCTTTCGCTGGGATGACGGATGGCGAACGGCAAAAATGGCCGCAATCGGCCATCGCAGGATTTGGGTGTGCAAACTCCATAACCGCCCTGGAAGAAGGGTCTCCCCTTCTCAGGCAATCCCTTCTACATCTCCCCAATGCCCCAAATCCTCATCGATGCCGATGCCTGCCCGGTAAAGGACGAAACCTACAAGGTCGGCTGGCGGTACAACGTGCCCGTCATCGTCGTCAGCAACAGTCCCATCCGGGTGCCGGCGCATCCGCTCATCTCGCGCGTGGTGGTGAGCGACGGGTTCGATGCGGCGGATGACTGGATCGTGGACCATGTGGAGGCGGGCTCCATCGTCGTGACCGCCGACATATTGCTGGCCGACCGATGCCTGAAGTCCGGATGCGGGGCGGTGATCGCTCCGACGGGGAAGCCCTTTACCAACGCCTCCATCGGCAATGCCGTTGCGGTACGGGCCATCATGGCGGATTTGCGCGCGGGGGCGGTCGGCGACGGGATTGGCGGGCCAGCTCCGTTTGGGAAGGCGGACCGGTCACGCTTTCTCTCGGCGCTGGATGAGGCGGTGGGGCGGCTCCGGCGGTAAGTTGCGGCACGGCTGTCCTTATTCCGACGCTCCCGGCGGCAGCCGTTCATTCGGTTTGCTGGAATAAGGCAGGGACGATCCGATCGCCCCTGCCCTTTTGCTCTCAGATCAGGAACGCGCGCGCAGATTTGGCGGCTTCGACCATATGCACGAGCGCGGGTTTCACATCCTCCCATTTGCGGGTCTTCAGGCCGCAATCGGGGTTCACCCAGAGTTGGCCTGTCGAAAGCCGCTCACCCGCCTTGATCAACAAATCCACCATCTCCTCGCGCGCCGGCACGCGCGGCGAGTGGATGTCGTATACGCCCGGTCCGATCTCGTTGGGATATCGATAGTCGGCAAACGCATCGAGCAGTTCCATCTTGGACCGCGCCGTCTCGATCGAGATGACGTCGGCATCCATCGCGCCGATCGCCACGATGATGTCGTTGAACTCCGAATAGCACATATGGGTGTGGATCTGCGTCTGCGGCTGCACCCCCGAAGCGGAGATGCGGAACGCTTCGACGGCCCAATCGAGATAGGCCTGCCAATCCGCCCGGCGCAGGGGCAGACCCTCGCGCAGGGCGGCCTCGTCGATCTGGATGATCCTGGCGCCGGCGCGTTCCAGGTCGACCACTTCGTCGCGGATGGCGAGCGCAATCTGCCGGCAGGTGTCGCTGCGGGGCTGGTCGTCGCGCACGAACGACCATTGGAGGATCGTCACCGGCCCGGTCAGCATACCCTTCATCGGCCTGTCGGTCAGGCTTTGGGCATAGGCCCACCATTCCACCGTCATCGGCCGGGGCCGGGAAACGTCGCCATAAATGATCGGCGGACGGACGCAACGCGAGCCATAGCTTTGCACCCAGCCGGCCCTGGTAAAGGCGAAACCGGCAAGCTGTTCGCCGAAATACTGCACCATGTCGTTGCGCTCGAACTCGCCATGGACCAGCACGTCGATGCCGATTTCCTCCTGCCAGCGGACCGCGCGCTCGGTCTCCTCGCGCAGGAACCGCGTATAGGAGGCATCATCCAGTTCCCCCTTTCCATGGGCGGCGCGGGCCTTGCGCACTTCGGCGGTCTGGGGAAAGGAGCCGATCGTGGTCGTCGGCAATGGCGGCAGGCCCAGCAAGGCTCTTTGCTGGACGATGCGCTCGGCAAAGGGCGTCACGCGGCGGGTCCAGTTGGCGGTCAGCGCCTCCATTCGCGAACGCACCCGAGGATCGTGCACAAGCGGAGAGGCCCGGCGGCCGGCAACGGCGCGCGCATTGTCGGCAAGGGCGGCGGCAACGCTCGACCGGCCCTGGTTGAGCGCCTTGGCGAGGACCGACAGTTCCTCGATCTTCTGGACCGCAAAGGCCATCCAGTTCTTCACCTGGGGGTCGAGCCGGGTTTCCAGCGCGAGATCGATGGGCGTATGGAGCAGCGAGCAGGAGGGGGCGATAGCAAGGACGCGCCGGCTGCGCGCGATCGGCTCGATCCGGTCCAATATGGCCGTGAGATCGGATTTCCAGATATTGCGGCCATCGACCACGCCTAAGGACAGCAGCATGTCGGCGGGCGCCTTCGCGGCAACATCGTCCAACTGCTCGGGCGCGCGCACGAGATCGACATGCAGGCCCGCGACCGGCAGGCCCATCGCTATGTCGAGATTGTCGCCCAGCGCGCCAAAATAGGTGGCGATCAGGATTCGCAGTCCAGGGATTTCCTGCGCAAGGCTGGCATAGGCGGTGCCGAACGCCGCCTTCGCCTCCGCGTCAAGGTCCAGCACCAGCGCCGGTTCGTCGATCTGCACCCATTCGGCCCCCGCCGCCTGCAAACGGCGCAGCACTTCGATATAGACGGGCAGCAGGGCCGGCAGCAGCGACAGGGGCCGGGTCCGGCCGTCGGTCGATTTGGCCAGCAGCAGCCAGCTTACCGGCCCAAGCAGAACCGGGCGGCTCTCATGACCCAGCGCCTTTGCTTCCCTATATTCATCGATGACCTTGGTGGACGACAGGATGAAGTGCTGGGTCGCGCCAACTTCGGGCACCATATAATGATAATTGGTGTCGAACCATTTGGTCATTTCCTGTGCCGGCACGTCGGTCGATCGGCCGTGGCCGTGGCCGCAGCCTTCCTCGCTCGCCCCGGGCTGATGCCCCCGCGCCATCGCGAAATAGACGTCGAGCGAGCCGGCCGCGCCCAGCGGGCGGTAGATGGCGGGGATCGCCCCGACCATGATGCTGGTGTCGAGCACCTGATCATAGAGGGAGAAGTCGCCGGACGGCACGATATCGAGGCCGAGCGCCTTCTGCCGATCCCATGTCGCGGCGCGCAGCACCCGCGCGGTGTCGAGCAGCGCGGGCGCATCGGACTTGCCGGCCCAATAGGCTTCGAGCGCGGTCTTGAGTTCACGGCGCGGGCCGATGCGCGGAAAGCCGAGATTGGTGGTGATAACGGACATGCAGGGGTCTCCATCGGCAAAGCGGATCGCTCGCCGTCAATCATGAGAAGAGGGGGGAAGGAATGCGACGCGATCAGGCGATCGCAGTCAGCCGGGCGGGCCTATGGCCTGGTGCAATATGGGAAATGACATCGATCATTCGCCTCTGGTTGCGAATGGAGCCGTCCGGGGGGCCGCGCGGGAAACCGGGCGGGCGCGCAGGAACGCACCGCCGCTCAAGCGCGATCCGCCGGAACCACCCCGTCCGAGGAATCCTATCACGACGAGGCAGGTCTCCTGGCTTTACGGGTCAACACGTTAGTCCGGGCCTTCCCGGCGCCGCGCGGGCGCCAGTGGCACATGGTGGACTACCGCTCGCCGCTCACAGTTGCGGGGGCAGCGCCGGACTCCGCCCTTTCAAGCGTCACCGGCTTCCCGTCTTAGCTCCACATCACGCCTGATATGGAGAACCTCGACAGCCTGTTTAGACACCCACCGCGCACAAACGTCAAGTGCAATATAAAGAAATCTTTATATAGTGGTGGGAAAGACGGGTCATGGAGGCTCCTCAACCCCCATGACCCGCAAACATCCGGCGTGCATCGGATGCGGCCGTCAGGCTCCGGCGATCGTATCGGGAACGATCGTCTTCACGATCGAGGCGTCGAGGGCCTCATAATCGTGGAGCCCGATGGTTTCGTAAAGCTCGGCGCGGGTCTGCATTTCACCCACCATATTCTGTGCGCCGCCGTCGCGGCGGATCGCCGCGTAAAGCTTCGCCTGCGCCCTGTTCGCCACCCGCAGCGACGAAACCGGCCAGATCACCATGCGATAGCCCATCGCCTCGAACTCGCCGGCGGTGAAGAAGGGTGTCTTTCCGAACTCGGTCATGTTGGCGAGCAGCTTCACGCCGGGCATCGCCTTCGCGAACGCCTCGAACATGGCACGGGTGTTGAGCGCTTCGGGGAAGATCGCGTCCGCCCCGGCCGCGACATAGAGCTTCGCGCGGTCGACGGCGGCCTCGAAACCCTCCACTCCTGCGGCGTCGGTGCGCGCAACGATGACGAGATCGCGGGCCGCCCTGCGCGCCGCCGCCACCTTGGCCGCCATATCATGGGCGTCGGCCAGCTTCTTGCCGTTCAGATGCCCGCATTTCTTGGGCAGGATCTGGTCTTCGAGATGCACCGCCCCTGCCCCCGCCTCCTCGAACGCGCGGATCATGTGCATGACGTTGAGCGCCTCGCCATAGCCCGTGTCGCCGTCGACCAGCAGCGGCAGGCCCGAAGAACGGACGATCTGCCGGATGAAGAAGGCGACCTCGTCAACGGTGATGATGCCAAGGTCGGGCAGGCCCATCGATGCCGTCATCGCCGCGCCGGACAGATAAAGGCCCTCGAACCCGGCCGCCTTCGCCTGAAGGGCGGCCTGGCCATTATGCGCGCCGGGCAGTTGCAGGATCTGCGGCCGATCGAGCAGGGCGCGGAAGCGCCGGCCGGCGCTCTCATCGGGACGGTCGTCTGCAATCAGGTACGGCAAGCGTCTTCTCCCTGGACCGCGATCGTTTCGCTGCGTTCACCCAGCGGCACGAATGTAAGATTTTCCGGGCCGGTATAATTGGCGGACGGACGGATGATCTTGTTGTCCTGACGTTGCTCTATCACATGCGCCGCCCAGCCCGACGTCCGCGCGATCACGAACAGCGGCGTGAACATCGCCGTCGGCACACCCATCAGATTGTAGGATACCGCGCTGAACCAGTCGAGATTGGGGAACATCGACTTGGCGTCCCACATGACCTGTTCGATCCGTTCGGCCACCGCATATTGCCGCCCGGCCCCGGCCTCGTCGGCCAGGGCCCTGGCCACGCGCTTGATGACGACATTGCGCGGGTCGGACACGGTATAGACCGGATGCCCGAAACCGATCACCACCTCCTTCGCCTCGACCCGGCGGCGGATGTCGGCTTCTGCCTCGTCCGGCGTTGCGTAACGCTTCTGGATCTCGAAGGCGACTTCGTTGGCGCCGCCGTGTCTGGGACCGCGCAGCGCGCCGATCGCACCCGCAATGCAGCTGTACATGTCCGACCCCGTCCCGGCGATCACCCGCGCGGTGAAGGTCGAGGCGTTGAACTCATGCTCGGCATAAAGGATCAGCGACGTGTGCATCGCCCGCTCGAAACTGCCGGACGGCGCCTTGCCATGCAGCAGGTGCAGGAAATGTCCGCCGATGCTCTCGTCATCGGTTTCCACCTCGATCCGCCGCCCATGATGGGCGAAATGATACCAGTAAAGCAGGATCGAGCCGAGTGATGCCATGAGCCGGTCGGCAATGTCGCGCGCATCCGGCAGGTTATGGTCATGCGTCTCGGGCAGCACGCAGCCGAGCGCGGAGACGCCCGATCGCATCACATCCATCGGATGCGCGGCGGCGGGGATCGCCTCCAGCGCTTCCTTCACCGACCGGGGCAGGCCCCGCAGCCCCTTGAGCTTCGCCTTGTAGGCCGCGAGTTGCGGACGCGTCGGCAAATGGCCGTGGACGAGGAGGTGGGCGATCTCCTCGAACTCGCTCGTCTCCGCGATGTCGAGGATGTCATAACCCCGATAATGAAGATCGTTACCGGTCCTGCCGACGGTGCAAAGCGCGGTGTTGCCCGCGGTGACGCCCGAGAGCGCCACCGACTTCTTGAGTTTGAAAGCGGCTCCCATCATGCCTCTCCGATCAAAAGATGCCGGCCGGGGCGTCCGGCCCCAGTCTGTCGGCGGGGACGACGAAGTTCAGCCGGGCGACTTCCGCGCCGCTGAGCGTGGGCAGGCGTTCCACGAGGGCCAGAAAGCGGTCCTGCTCGGCCTTCTCGACGATATCCTGGGCGAGCGTGCGGAACTTCTCGACATAGTTGGCGCGGGCGAAGGGACGCGCGCCGGCCGGATGGGCGTCGGCGACTCCCAGCTCATCGACGATCGAGCGGCCGTCCTTCAGCTTGATGACGACCTTGCCGCCGAAAGCCTTGTCCGATCCCTGGGCATGGTATCGCGCCGTCCAGGCGGGGTCCTCCTGCGTCGTGATCTTGTGCCACAGCGCGACCGTATCGGGACGTTGCGCCCGCTCGGGCGCGTAGCTCTTCACATGGTGCCAGCCGCCATCCTGGAGCGCGACCGCGAAAATATACATGATCGAATGGTCGAGCGTCTCGCGGCTCGCCCTGGGGTCCATCTTCTGCGGATCGTTGGCGCCGGTCCCGATCACATAATGCGTGTGATGGCTGGTCTTGATGAGAATGCTCTCGACCTGGGCGAAGTCGCCCACCTTGGGGCCCATCCGCTTGGCGAGGTCGATCAGCGCCTGGCTCTGATATTCGGCCGAATATTCCTTGGTATAGGTGTCGAGGATGGCGCGCTTGGGCTGGCCGGGTGCGGGCAGCGGCACCTGATAGACATGGGCGGGGCCGGACAACAGCCAGGCGATAAAGCCGTCCTCGCCCTCATAGGCCGGGGATGGCGCCCCTTCCCCGCGCATGGCGCGGTCGACCGCCTCGATCGCCATCTTGCCGGCAAAAGCCGGGGCATAGGCTTTCCAGGTGGAAATCTCGCCCTTGCGCGACTGGCGCGTGGTGGTCGTGGTATGAAGCGCCTGCTGGATCGCCTGGAAGGCAATCTCGGTCGGGAGGCCCAGAAGCGCGCCGATGCCGCCGGCCGCGCTCGGCCCCAGATGGGCGATATGGTCGATCTTGTGCTCGTGCAGGCAGATGCCCTTCACCAGATCGACCTGAAGCTCATAGCCGGCGGCCAGGCCCCGGACCAGCGCCGCGCCGTCCAGGCCCTTTGCCTGCGCGACGGCCAGGATCGGCGGAATATTGTCGCCCGGATGACTATAGTCCGCAGCCAGGAAGGTGTCATGGAAATCGAGTTCGCGGACTGCCACGCCATTGGCCCAGGCGGCCCATTCGGGACTCACTGACATATCCGGAGACAGGCCGAAAATCGGCGCGCCGCGGTTCGCGCCACCGGGCGCCGCCTTGTGCCCCAGCGCCTGCGCGCGGGCCGACCGGATCGGCCCGCGCGCGATCGAGGCGGCGGCAACGGCCGCATTGTCGATGATGCGGTTGCCAATCATCTCGATCACGTCGTCGTCGACCGGCACCGGATCGGTTGCGACGGCCGCCAGCTTCCATGCGAGCTGATCCTCACGAGCCAGCGGCTCGGCGGATTTATAGGTGCGAACGTCATGCAGATTCATGGGCGATACTCTCTCGTCTGGTGGGAAGATGTGGCGAAGGTAAAGCGGCCGCTGGCCGCGAGGCGGGCACCGCCGCCCGCCGGATGGACGGTTGCGAACACGGACAAGGTGATGGCCCGCTCGTCCTGCCGGACCGGCCAGATCTCCAGCGTGGCGACGCCCTCGCCGATATCGCGGATGTCGAGGCGATCGCAGGCCGCCAGATGGACGGGCCGGGCGATGTGGACGGCCGCGCGGGCGGCCGCCGCATCGGCCATGCGCGCCAGCATCGTCAGGCCGTCAGGGGAGCGATTGGATGACATGCACCCGCTATCCGCCCATTTCGCGAGCGCGGGAATGACTGAAAAGGCGAAGATTTGCGGATCGAATCCAGCAAATCAGCGAATTTTGTTAATTTCTCCGCACTCCGGAATTTAGCTTTACGCCGCTATATTTCGCTGCCTATGCAGAAGATGCGGATAAAAATTCGCATCGTTGCGAATGACTTTATGGCGGATTAGCTGATGCGGAAAGCCTTCATGGGCGTGAGGCTGCGGCGCCTGCGCGAAGAGAAAAAACTGAAACAGGTCGAGCTGGCCCAGGCGCTCGGCATTTCGGCCAGCTATCTCAACCAGCTCGAACAGAATCAGCGCCCCTTGACGGTGCCGGTGCTGCTCAAGCTCAACGCCGTGTTCGACATCGACGTGCAGCTCTTCTCCGAAGAAGACGAGGCGCGGCTGATCACCGAACTGCGCGAAGCGCTCTCGGAAGGCGGGCAGGATGAAAGCGTGTCAATCGCGGAGATCCGCGAACTCGCCGCCAACATGCCCGCCGTGGGACGGACGCTTGTGTCGCTGCACCGGCGCTATCGCGAGGCGACGGAGCGCGGTGACGCGCTGGCGGCCCAATTGGGTGACGACTGGATCACCGGCGGCCCGGCGCGGATGCCGTTCGAACAGGTGCGCGACTTCTTCTATGCGCGGCACAATCATGTCGAGATTCTCGATGAAGCGGCCGAGCGCCTCTATCGTGACGCCGTCCTCGGCCCCCGCTCGGTGCACAATGGGCTGATCGCATATCTGAAGCATCGGCACGATGTCCGGGTCGACCTGACCGGCGCGGAAGCGAGCCAGCGCCGCTTCGATCCCGCACAACGCGCGCTCCACATATCGGCCGATCTGAAGCCGGGGCAGCAGGCGTTCCAGATGGCGACCCAGCTCGCCTTTCTCGAACTGGGCGATGTGATCGACAGGCTGGCGGACAATGGCGGCCTGACGGGCGAGGAAGCCCGGCGTCTCGCAAGGATAGGCCTCGCCAATTATTTCGCTGGGGCACTGATCCTGCCCTATGGGGATTTCCTCGCCGCCGCGAAGGCCAGCGCCTATGATATCGAGGCGCTGGGGCGGCGCTACGGAGTCGGATTCGAGACGATCAGCCACCGGCTTTCGACTCTCCAACGGCCCGAGGCGCGCGGCGTTCCCTTCTTCTTCGTGCGGGTGGACCGCGCCGGCAATATCTCCAAGCGCCAGTCCGCAACCGATTTCCACTTTTCGCGCGTGGGCGGTTCATGCCCCCTCTGGAACGTCTACGAGGCCTTCGCCCAGCCGGGCAAGGTGCTGACGCAGATCGCCCGGATGCCCGATGGGCGCACCTATCTCTGGATCGCGCGCACGGTCGGGCGCGGCAATGCGGCTTATGGCGTTCCGGGCAAGACTTTCGCCGTCGGGCTTGGCTGCGACATCCGCCATGCGTCCCAACTGGTCTATTCGCGCGGCATCGATCTCACCCGCCCGGATGCCGCCACGCCGATCGGCGCGGGCTGCAAGGTCTGCGATCGCCCGGCCTGCCCCCAACGGGCCTTCCCGCCGATCGGGCGCGCTATCGCCGTCGACCAGAATCGAAGCCCGCTCACGCCCTATCCGGTCGCCTGAGCGGGTTCCGGCGCCGGTCCGGCCGGAAAGGCTCACACCTCTTGCGCAACCCGGCCTTTTGGATTTTGCGGCGAAAGGAAGAAGCAAAATGCGGCTTCGCTCGTTTGACAGGGCGCGGGGAACGAGCCGACAGGAGAGATGTCATGCCCCAGGGCGACAAATCGAGCTATACCGACAAGCAGAAGCGCAAGGCCGAGCATATCGAGGAAGGCTATGAACATCGTGGCGTCAGCCACGACGAAGCCGAACGCCGCGCCTGGGCCACGGTGAACAAGGAGTCCGGAGGCGGCAAGAAATCCGGCTCGGGCCGAGGCAAGAAGGAAAATCACGCCTCTTCCCGCAAGGGCGGACGCATAGGCGGCGCCAGCCAGAGCCATGAGAAGCGCTCCGCCGCCGCCAAAAAGGGCTGGGAAACCCGGCGCAAGCGGGCGCACGGCTGAGGTCAAACCGCGCTGCCGATGATCCGATAGGAGCCTGCCGATGCCGGTGAGCGGCTGGAAAATCGACGAAGCGGAACGGGCGGCCCTGCTGGAACGCTTTCCACCCGCATGGCCCCATGCCGTTGCCGATCATATCACGCTCGACGCACATGCCCGGGCAGACGATCCGCTGCCTGCTGCCCGGGCAGCCAGGATCGTCGGAAGCATTGATGACGGCGAGGGCCTGCAAGCGATGGTCGTGGCGATAGACGGCACGACCGATCGGCCTGACGGCAGCACCTATCATATCACCTGGTCGCTTGATCGGGCGCGTGGGCGAAAGCCGATCGAGAGCAACGATGTCATCGCGCGGCTTGGCTGGAGGCCGTTTGACGACCCTTTGCCGATCCCGATCATTCCGGCGCGCTTTTAGCCATCTGCAATCTCGCTTGCATCGCCGCCCGCTCTGTCGGACAAGCGCGCCATGCTGCTCAATTTTCTCGACGCGCTGCGCGCCGCCGGCATCCCCGCCAGCATCAAGGAGCATCTGCTGCTTCTGGAGGCGCTGGACCGCGACGTCATCGAACGCCGTCCCGAAGACTTCTACTATCTCGCCCGCGCGACCTATGTGAAAGACGAGGGGCTGATCGACCGCTTCGATCAGGTTTTCGCCCAGGTGTTCAAGGGCGTGCTGAATGCCGAGGGCGTCGAAGCGGAAATCCCGGAGGAATGGCTGCGTCTGGTCGCGGAGAAGTTCCTGACGCCGGAGGAAATGGAAAAGATCAAGTCGCTGGGCGACTGGGACGAGATCATGGAGACGCTGAAAAAGCGGCTCGAAGAACAGCAGGGCCGTCATCAGGGCGGCAACAAGTGGATCGGCACCGGCGGCACGTCCCCCTTCGGCAATGGCGGCTACAATCCGGAGGGCGTCCGCATCGGCGGGGAAAGCCGCCACAAGCGCGCCGTCAAGGTATGGGAAAAGCGCGAGTTCCAGAATCTCGACAACAGCAAGGAACTGGGCACCCGCAACATCAAGGTGGCGCTGCGCCGCCTGCGCCGTTTCGCCCGCGAAGGCGCAGCGGATGAGCTGGACCTCGACGAAACCATCCGCGGCACGGCGCGGCAGGGCTGGCTCGACATCCGGATGCGTCCCGAACGCCACAATGCGGTGAAGCTGCTGCTGTTCCTCGACATAGGCGGGTCGATGGACCCCTATATCAAGCTGTGCGAGGAGCTTTTCTCCGCTGCCACCGGCGAATTCAAGAACATGGAATTCTTCTACTTCCACAACTGCCTCTACGAAGCGGTATGGAAGAACAACAACCGCCGTTTTTCGGAGCGCACGTCGACCTGGGACATTCTCCACAAATATGGCCATGACTATAAGGTGATCTTCGTCGGCGACGCGGCGATGAGTCCCTATGAGATCATGCATCCGGGCGGTTCGGTCGAACATATGAACCCCGAAGCGGGCGCGGTCTGGATGCAGCGCATCACCCACACCTATCCCGCCGCCGTCTGGCTCAATCCCGCGCATCGCGACCATTGGGACTATAGCCAGTCGACGAAGATCATGCGCCAGTTGATGAACGACCGCATGTATCCCCTGACGATCGAGGGCATTGACGAAGCGATGCGGGAACTCACCCGCAAGCGGTAGGATGCGGCGCATGGCCTACGCGGTTCGGGCCTGATTATTTTGTCTGCAAACAGCCTCCACCTAACAGCCGCTTACCGCCAGTTGCTGTCATTTAATGTCCGTTATTCCAGCGTTGCTTACGCCGCCCTTCGGGTCGCTGGGATGACGGATAAGTGGCGGGAATCCACCCATAACCATCATCGGAAACGCCCACGCAAATGCCGGGCAATCCCCTCTTCAAGCTGGGCGGAACAACCTTCCGCCTGTCATCGGCTCCGGCGCTCCGGTGGTTCCGGGGAAGCTGATCGGCAGGCCCTTGACCGAGCGCACCGCCATATAGGCGAAGCCCTGCGCCTCCAGCGCGTCGCCGTCCCAGCCTAGCTCGTCCACGGGCCGCACCTCCGCGCCCGTCCGCTGCACCAGCATCGTCATCAGCGTGGCATTATGCCGCCCGCCGCCCGCCACATAGATGCGCTCCGGCCGCGCGCCGAGATGCTCCACGCCCCGCGCCACGGCGGCGGCGGAAAAGGCGGTCAAGGTCGCCGCGCCGTCCTCCAGTTCCAATCCACGCACCGCCGCGATGGAAAAGGCTTCCCGGTCGATGCTCTTGGGCGGCGGCGCGGCAAACCAGGGATCGGCCAGCATCTCCGCCAGTCGCGCTTCATCCACCCGTCCCTTTGCCGCCACGGCCCCACCCGCGTCATAGGCCGCCGCGCCATGGGTCTGCATCCAGTTGTCGATCAGCCCGCTTGCCATGCCGGTGTCGAAAGCGACCAGTTCCCCGTCCGGTCCGATCGCGGTGATATTGGCCACCCCGCCCAGATTGAGCACCGCCACCGGCTTTGCCAGTTCATGCGCCAGCGCCCGGTGATAGATGGGCAGCAGCGGCGCACCCTGCCCGCCAGCTTCCACATCCGCGCTCCGCAGGTCCGCGACCACATCGATGCCGAACGCTCCTGCCAGCGCCGCCCCGTCGCCGATCTGCCACGTCCAGCGCCGCTCGGGCCGATGCGCCACCGTATGCCCGTGAAAGCCGATGACGCCCACGTCCCCCACCACATGGCCGCTGCGCCCCAGCAGGTCCGCCACCGCCTCGACATGCAGTTCGGTCAGTTCCTCCTCGACCGATCGGATCAGCGGTTCGAACCCCGGCGCGTCCATCGCCATCGCCCGCTGACACGCCTCGGCCAGCCGCAGCCGGAAGCCCTCGCCATAGGGCATGGCGTGGAAAGCCAGCGGCCGCACCGCTCCTTCGCCGTCCGTCTCGATCAGCGCCGCGTCGATGCCGTCGCGCGACGTGCCCGACATCAATCCGATTGCAAGCATGCTACCCAAGCGCCCTTCCCCATGTTATGCGCGCCCGGATTTCCACAGACCGATCTTTTCCAGACCAGACAGGCCATGACGACCTACACATCCGATCTTCTCCGTCTGCTCGACACGCGCGGCTACATCCACCAGCTCACCGATGCGGAGGGGCTGGACGCCCTTGCCGCGAAATCGGTCGTCCCCGGCTATATCGGCTTCGATCCCACCGCGCCATCGCTGCATGTCGGCAGTCTCGTGCAGATCATGATGCTGCGCCGGATGCAGCAGGCCGGACACAAGCCCATTGTGCTGATGGGCGGCGGCACCGGCAAGATCGGCGACCCGTCCCTGCGCGATGAGGCCCGTTCGCTCCTGACGGTCGAGCGGATTCAGGAAAATGTCGCCAGCATCAAGCGCGTGTTCGAACGCTTTTTGACCTTCGGCGACGGCCCCAGCGACGCGGTGATGGTCGACAATGCCGACTGGCTCGACAAGCTCGAATATATCCCCTTCCTGCGCGACATCGGCCAGCATTTCTCGGTCAACCGGATGCTGAGCTTCGATTCGGTGAAGCTGCGGCTGGACCGCGAGCAGTCGCTCAGCTTCCTCGAATTCAACTATATGATCCTGCAAGCCTACGACTTCCTGGAGCTGTCGCGCCGCGCCGAATGCCGCCTGCAAATGGGCGGATCGGACCAGTGGGGCAATATCGTCAACGGCATCGAACTCGCCCGCCGCGTCGACGGCACGCAGGTTTATGGCCTCACCTCCCCGCTCATCACCACGGCGGACGGCGGCAAGATGGGCAAGACCGCCAAGGGCGCCGTCTGGCTCAACGCCGATGCGCTGGCGCCCTATGATTACTGGCAGTTCTGGCGCAACACGCAGGACGCCGATGTGGGGCGTTTCATGCGTCTGTTCACCGACCTGCCGCTGGACGAGATCGCCCGCCTCGAAAAGCTCGAAGGCGCGGAGATCAACGAAGCGAAGAAGATACTGGCCGAGGCCGCGACCGCCCTCGCCCACGGCGCGGAGGCTGCCGCCGCCGCCGCGCAAACCGCACGCAAAACCTTCGAGGAAGGCGCGTCGGACGCTAATCTTCCGACCGTCAGCCTCGGCACAGAGGGCCTCACCATCGTTCAGGCGAACACGGCGCTAGGCTTCGCGGCTTCCAATAAGGAAACCCGCCGCAAGCTGGACGAAGGCGCGATCCGCGTGAACGGCGAAGTGGTGAAAGACCCGCATCTGGCGCTGAAACCCGGCGACAAGGTCAGCTTCGGCGCAAAGAAGCACGGCCTTATCGTCGCCTAACCTTCCGTGGCGGAGAGCGGGACGAATCCTTCCCCCGCCTCCAGCCGCTGCCGTCCCCGGACCAGCGCGCCGGGCATTTCGGACCGCAGGAAGCCGATCATCGCTTCCCGCACCTCGCAGCGCAGGTCGAACGCGGTCCCGGCGTTGCGCGCACTCAGCAAGCCGCGCAGTTCCAGCGCATCGGCGCGATGATCCGTCACTTGCAGGATGGCGACGCGCTTGTCCCAGCGGCTGTTCCGCGTCACCACCTCCACGAATTTTGTCCTGATCCGCTCGACATCCGCTGTCGGATCGACATAGAGGAACACCGTGCCCAGCAGGTCCGATGTGCGCGTCGTCCAGTTCTGGAACGGCTTTTCGAGAAAGTAGGAAACCGGCACCACCAGGCGGCGGTCGTCCCAGATTCGCACCACCACATAGGTCAGGGTGATGTCCTCGATCCGGCCCCACTCCCCTTCCACGATCACCACGTCATCCAGCCGGATCGGCTCGGAAAAGGCCATCTGGACGCCCGCGATCAGGTTCTTGAGCGCAGGCTGCGCCGCAGCGCCCACCGCAAGGCCCACCAGCCCCGCCGACGCCATCAGCGTCACGCCGACCGACCGGACGCCCGGAATCGCGATCAGCATCAGCGCAATCACGATGAAGCCGATCACCACCTGGGCGATGCGATAGAGGATGCGCAGGCGGGTATGCTGCCGCCGGGCCTTCAGATTATCCTCGACATTCATGTCGCTACGTTGCTCGATCAACGTTCGGAGAGCACGCATCAGCCCGAAAACCGCCCATCCGACGAACAGCACGAACAGCATCTTGGACCCGACCGACCAGATATCGGCCACGCGTTCGCCCAGACGCAGCGTCCGCATCCCCGCGCTCACCGCCAGCAGGATCAGCAGCCATCGCGTAGGATGGAACAAGGCGGGCAGGATGACGGGATGAACGCCGATCCTTCGCACCACGCGGCTCAGCAGCCAATAGCCCGCCCAATGGATGAGGATGGCCACCACCACTGACAGCAGGATCGACAGAAGGACAGCGCCGCTCACATAAGAAAGACTGAGGTCATGGGCCATGCCAAAGCGAACGAGGCAGGCCGCATATTGTTTCGCGCCCGCAGCATTTTCATCGCGCGCGTCACCCGCTCCGCAGCAGCCCCACCGCCGCGTCGCGCTCGAACAGGTAAAGGCAGGTCCGCGCCGCCTGCCCCCGCTCCTGCGCCAGCCCGCCGTCCCGCTCCATCAGCAGGTGCGCGTCGTCCCGCGCCGCATCGATCAGGGCGGACAGATGCTCGGGCGTCGCCAGCTTCAATTGCGCCTCCCCCGACTGCCGCGTGCCCAATATCTCCCCCGCGCCCCGCAGCCGCAAATCCTCTTCCGCGATCCGAAAGCCGTCATTCGTCTCCCGCATCAGCGCCAGCCTTGCCCGCGCCGTTTCGGAAAGCGCGCCTCCCCGCAACAGCAGGCAGACCGAAGCCTTGTCCCCGCGCCCCACGCGCCCGCGCAACTGGTGCAACTGGGCCAGGCCAAAACGATCCGCCCCCTCGATGATGATAAGGCTGGCATTGGGCACGTCCACGCCCACCTCGATCACCGTCGTCGCCACCAATATCTGCGTCCGGTTGGCGGCGAAGGCGTCCATCGCCGCGTCCTTGTCCGTCCCCTTCATCCGCCCGTGGACCAGGCCGACCCGCTCGCCAAAGCGCATCTTCAGCGCCTCCGCCCGCGCTTCGGCCGCGGCCTGATCGCTTGTTTCGCTTTCCTCGACCAGCGGGCACACCCAATAGGCTTGCCCTCCACCTTCGACATGGCGGGCAAGCGCCTCCACCACCTCGTCGATCCGCTGCGATGACATCACCAGCGTCTGGATCGGCTGCCGTCCCGGCGGCATCTCGTCCAGCCGCGACACGTCCATTTCGCCATAATAGGTGAGCGTCAGCGTGCGCGGGATAGGCGTCGCGGTCATCACCAGCAAATGCGGCGTCCGCTCCGCCTTGGCCGCCAGCATCATGCGCTGCGCCACGCCGAAGCGATGCTGCTCGTCGATCACCGCCAGCGCCAGATTGCGATAGCGCACCGCCTCCTGGAAAATCGCATGGGTGCCGACCAATATGTCGATGCTGCCGTCCGCCAGGCCCATCAGCGTGGCCTCGCGCACCTTGCCCTTCTCCCGCCCCGTCAGGATGGCGATCTCCACCGGCAGGCCCGCGACCATCCGCCGCAGCCCCTCATAATGCTGTCGCGCCAATATCTCGGTCGGGGCCAGCAAAGCCCCCTGCGCGCCCGCCTCAACGGCGTTGAGCAGCGCCATCAACGCCACCAGCGTCTTGCCCGACCCCACATCCCCTTGAAGCAGCCGCAGCATCGGCACGCCCTGCGCCATATCGCCCTCAATCTCGCCAAAGGCCCGCCGCTGCGCCCCCGTTGGCGCAAAGGGCAGGTTCAGCATCGCCCGCAAGCGCCCATCCCCGGCAATCGGCACGCCCCGCCGCTTGCGCGAGGATTGCCGCACCAGCATCAGCGCCAGTTGCCCGGCGAATATCTCGTCATAGGCCAGCCGCTCCCGCGCCAGAGCATCGGACGGGTCGGCATGGGCGCGGGTCAGCGCCTCGCGCCAGCCGGGCCATCCCTTGCGCGCCAGCAGGCTCGGTTCGATCCATTCGGGCAATTCCGGCGCGCGGGCCAGCGCCTGCCCCGCCAGATCGCGCATCCGGTTGTTGGTCAGCCCTTCGGACAGCCCATAGACCGCCTCCCGCGCCGGCACAGTCTCCGCTTCTTCCGGCGGCAGCACATAGTCGGGATGCACGATCTGGAGGTTATCGCCATAACTCTCCAGCTTCCCCGATACGAAGCGCGGCTCGTTCAGCGGCAGCAGCTTGCGCGGCCATGCGCTGTTCCGCCCGAAATAGACAAGGGCAACCCCGTTGCCGTGCCGGTCCACCGCCTGCACCCGGAAAGGCGCCCGCGCGCTGCCGCTGGCGCGATAATCAACGGGCGTCAGTTCGATCCCGATCACCCGTCCGGCATCGGCCATGTTGAGTTCGTCGGTCAGCCTGCGGTCGATGAAACTGACCGGCAGATGGAAGGCCACGTCGACCGCGCGCGCCAGCGCCAGCCGCTCCAACGGCTTCGCCAGCGCCGGTCCGACGCCTTTCAGGGCCGATATTTCGGCAAAGAGCGGATTGAGAATATCGGGTCGCATGTCTATCTGACGTCGCTCTAGAGCATTTTCGAGCCGGAGGGTATGTCCGGCGACTCGGAAAATGCCTCCAACAAAACACCAGCCGGGACGGTGGCGCAAACATCCGATCGGCGCATTTGGCTTGCCCGTTAAAGGAACACATCATGAACGACAATCCCCGGATGCGCCGCATCCAATTCCGGGCATGGCATCGCGGCACGCGGGAAGCGGACTATACTGTCGGCGGCTTTTTCGACCGCCATCATGCGACGTGGAACGAAGAGGAAATCGACTGGTTCGAACGCTTCATGGAGGAACAGGACGCCGACATCATAGGCTGGGCGCTCGGCACCATTCCTGTGCCCGACGAATGGAAAGGGTCGATGATGGACCGCTTCCTCAAGCTCGATTTCGTGAAGATCGTTTGAAAATGGAAGCCGGTGCGCGATTGAGCCGAAAGACAATATTTCCCCTATGACCGACCTCCCCAAAATCCTTAAGGCCAGGGCGCCCCTCACCCTGTCGGGCGTCCCCGCGGGTTTCCAGCCTTGGCTGCTGGCCGACATGGCCCGCGCTGCCTTCGGTTCGGGCGAGGGCCGCGCTTTGTTCGTCGCTCCCGACGACGCGCTGATGCGCGCCGTCGCCGACTCCGCCGCCTATTTCGCGCCGGAAGTCGAGATCGTAGAAATCCCGGCCTGGGACTGCCTGCCCTATGATCGCGCCAGCCCCTCGCTGCGCAGCGCATCGGCCCGCCTCGCCGGGCTTCATATGCTTCAGGCCGGTCCTCAGCGGCCGCAACTCGTCGTCACCACCCTCAACGCGCTGACCCAACGGACCCTGACGCCCTTCCGCGTCCGCCAGCTTGTCGCGCGGCTCGCGCCCAAGGAACGGATCGCCATCCAGCGGCTGGCCGACATGTTGCAGGCCAATGGCTATGTCCGCACCGACACCGTGCACGACCGGGGCGAGTTCGCCGTTCGCGGCGGCATTGTGGACCTCTTTCCCGGCGGCGAGGACCAACCCCTGCGCCTCGACTTCTTCGGCGATGAGATCGAGACGGTCCGCCGGTTCGACCCCGCCGACCAGCGCACCACCGGCAGCGTCGATGGCTTCACCCTCCTCCCCGCCTCCGAAGCTCTGCTGGACGAGGACACGATCAAGCGTTTCCGCAGCCGCTATCGCGAAACCTTCGGGGCGACCGCAACCGGCGATCCGCTCTATCAGGCGGTGAGCGACGGGCGGCGTCTCGCGGGCATGGAGCATTGGCTGCCCCTGTTCGAGGAACGGCTGGTGCCGCTCACCGATCATCTGAGCGGCGACAACACCGTCATCATCCTCGACCATGGCGCCGCGGGCGCGGCCGAAGCCCGTTTCGAGGCGATCCGCGACTATCACGCCAACCGCATCGCCGCGAAATCGTCCGATCCCGGAGCCTATCGCCCGCTGGAACCGAAAGCGCTCTATCTGGACGCGCAGGAGTGGGAAGCTCTGGCCCGCGACTGGCCGATGCACGCCACCACGCCTTTCCACGAACCGGAAAGCGCCGCCGTCATCGACTTCAACGTCGACGGCCCCCGCGACTTCGCCCCCGAACGCGCCCAGAACGCGAACGTCTACGAAGCTGTAGGAAAACATATCGCCGCCCTCCAGCGCGATAGGAAAAGGGTGATCATCGCCTCCTATTCGCCCGGCGCGCGCGAACGCCTGTCCGGCCTCCTCGCCGACCACGGCGTCAAAAGGCTGGCGGCCGCCGACGACTGGCAGGAAGCCCTCGGCCTCGCCGCCACGGGCGCAATAACGCTTTCCGTTCTATATCTCGATCATGGTTTCACTACGCCCGATGTCGCCGTCCTCACCGAACAGGACATGCTGGGCGACCGCCTCGTCCGCCGCGCCAGACGCAAGAAAAGCGCCGACGCTTTCCTCCAGGAACTGGCGACCCTGTCTCCCGGCGACCTCGTCGTCCACCGCGACCACGGCATCGGCCGCTATGAGGGGCTGACCCAGATCCCGGTCGCCAAGGCCGCGCATGATTGCGTCGCGCTGGAATATGCAGGCGGCGACAAGCTTTACGTCCCGGTCGAAAATCTCGAAGTCCTCTCCCGCTACGGCTCCGAAAGCGAAGGCGTTGCACTCGACCGCCTGGGCGGCGAGGCATGGCAGCGGCGCAAGGCGCGGATGAAGGAACGCATCCGCGAGATTGCGGGCGAACTCCTCAAGACCGCCGCCGAACGCGCCCTGCGCCCCGCCACCGTCGCGGAGCCGGATGCGGCGGGCTATCCCGCCTTCGTCGACCGATTCCCTTATCAGGAAACGGACGATCAGGACCGCGCTATCAGCGACGTAGTCGAGGATCTGGGCACGGGTAAACCGATGGACCGCCTCGTCTGCGGCGATGTCGGCTTCGGCAAGACCGAGGTCGCCCTGCGCGCCGCCTTCGTCGCGGCCATGGCGGGGATGCAAGTCGTGCTCATCTGCCCCACCACCCTGCTCGCTCGCCAGCATCACATGAATTTCGTGGAGCGTTTCCGCGGCTTCCCGGTCAATATCGGCCGCCTCTCCCGCCTCGTCCCCGACAAGGAGGCAAAGGCTGTGAAAGCCGGTTTGGCGGACGGCACCGTCGACATCGTGGTCGGCACCCATGCGCTGCTCGCCAAGGGTCTGGAGTTCAAGCGCCTCGGCCTCGTCATCGTGGATGAGGAACAGCGCTTCGGCGTCACGCACAAGGAACGGCTCAAGAGCCTCAAGACCGACGTGCATGTCCTGACGCTGACCGCCACCCCCATCCCCCGCACGCTCCAGATGGCGATGTCGGGCTTGCGCGAACTGTCCGTCATTCAGACGCCGCCGGTCGACCGCCTCGCCGTCCGCACCTATATCATGCCATGGGATGGCGTGGTCATTCGCGAGGCGCTGCTGCGCGAACATTATCGCGGCGGGCAGAGCTTCTTCGTCGTGCCGCGCATTGCCGACCTTGCCGACATAGAGGAATATCTGCGGACCGAAGTGCCCGAAGTCCGCCCCGTCGTCGCCCACGGCCAGATGGCGGCGAGCGAGGTGGAAGAACGCATGTCGGCCTTCTACGACAAGCGTTACGACGTGCTGCTGTCGACCACCATCGTCGAAAGCGGCCTCGACATCCCCAGCGCCAACACGCTCATCATCCACCGCGCCGACCGCTTCGGCCTCGCCCAGCTTTACCAACTGCGCGGGCGCGTGGGCCGGGCCAAGACGCGGGCCTATGCCTATTTCACCACGCCCGCCAATCGCGTCATTACCGAAACGGCGGAAAAGCGGCTGAAGGTGCTGTCCGACCTCGACACACTGGGCGCAGGGTTCCAGTTGGCCTCCCACGATCTCGATATTCGCGGGGCGGGCAATTTGGTGGGCGACGAGCAGTCGGGGCACATCAGGGAAGTCGGATTCGAACTTTACCAGTCGATGCTGGAGGACGCGATCATGGAGGCAAAGGCCGGCGGCGTCGGCCTCGAACGCCCGCGCGACAGCTACTCGCCCCAGATCAGCGTCGACGCGCCGATCATGATCCCGGACGATTATGTCCCCGATCTCGACCTGCGCATGGGCCTGTATCGCCGTATCAACGAGCTGGAGGACCGGCAGGGGCTGGAGTCCTTTGCCGCCGAACTCATCGACCGTTTCGGCAAGCTGCCCGCGCCGACGCAAAACCTGCTCAAGATCATCGAGATCAAGCAGAACTGCCTCAAGGCCAATATCTCCAAGATCGATGTGGGACCGAAGGGCGCGCTGGTCAGCTTCCATGAGGACCGTTTCCCCAATCCGGCGGGCCTCGTCAGCTATATCCAGCGTCTCGATGGCGTGGCGCGGCTCCGCCCCGACAGCAAGGTCGTGGTCAACCGCGCATGGACCGATCCTGGCGCGCGGCTCAACGGCGCGCTGCAATTGTCCAAGGGGCTGGCCAAGGCGGCGGGCTGACCCCTTGCAGGCGCGGGGCAGGACTTTGTCATTGCCCGGCAAAAGAGCAGCAACAGTCTTTTCCTAAATCCTGCCGTGACGACCGGGCGGCACAGTCCGGCTTCGCAGCAGGAGAATGACATGAGTTTAACGCTTATCGCGCTCGCGGCAGCTGTCGCGACGCATACCGTCCAGATCGACCATCGCGGCGCCCCGGTCGAGGCAACCTATACCGCCCGCGCCGACGTCAAGACGCGCACGGTCGGCGCCCACACGCCCAACCGCGCCGACATGCGCCGCTGCCACTGGAAGGCAACGGTGGTGGTAGATCGCCAATTGAGCCACAGTCCGTCCCTGACGCGCGCCATCCCGACCGACCATGCCTTTTCCGGCAGCGAAGCGGGCGCCTGCACCCCCGGCCGCGACATTGCGGCGCGTCAAGTCGCCAAGCATCAGGACAATATCCGCGCTCATCTCATGACGGTTGCGCAGCAGGACCGTGCGCCGCTATTGGCGGAGCTTGATGCCATTCTTAATCTTGCCTCGAACTGATCGGACGGGCTGGGCGGCGCTCGCCTGCTGCGCGATCGCCGCTACAGGCGCCGCTCCGGCCCATGCCCAATATGCCAGCGGTCTGTCCGCCACGGTTGAGGCCGCCAGCGACGAACGCCGCCGGGGCATAAGCTGGAGCGACGGCGACCCGGTGTTCCGCGGCACCCTGTCCCTGCCCGTCGCCGAGGGCCTCAGCCTGGATGCCGCCGCCGTTTCCCTTTGGGGGAGCGACCGGCACGGTGGAGCGGACGCCGTGGCCGATCTCGGCGCGACCTATGTGCGGCAGATCGGCGGCTGGCGTCTGTCCGCCGAAGGGCGCTATCACCTGTTCCCCGGCGCATCGCATCAGGGCTATGGCGAACTGGGCGCGGGAGCGGGTTTCCTGATCGGACCGGCCAGCATCGATCTCGCGGCAAATTATGCGCCGAAGCAATCGTCCATCGGCGGCGACAACCTGTACCTTGCGGCATCCGCGGCGGTCGGCGTTCCGGGCACGCCCCTCACCCTGTCCGCCCGCGTGGGACGCTCATCGGGCGATGTGGACGATCCCGTCCGAACCGCGCGGCTGCGGCCGGACGGCGCCTATTGGGATCATGGCGTCAGCATCGACTATCTGCAAGGCCGCTGGTTCGCAGGGCTTCGCTATGCGAACAGTGACATCGACGGGCCGGGCAGCGCGCATGCGGGCGCGAGCCTGATCGCCCGCTTCGGCCTAAGTCTTTAGGACCAGCGCCACCAGCTCATCGGACGACACACCCGCCGACCGCAGGAAACCCTGATAATAATCGCAGCCTTCATGGGCCAGCAGGTCCAGTTGCTGCTCGGTCTCCACCCCCTCCGCGATTACCTTCAGCCCAAGCGATTTCGCCATGTGGATGACCCCGCGCACGATGATCCGGTCCCGTGCCGTGCCCGAAATATCCTGCGCCAGCCCGCTGTCGATCTTCAGATAATCGAGCGGCAGGTTCTTGAGATAGGCAAGGCTGGAATAGCCGGTACCGAAATCGTCGATCGCCACCGCCAACCCCTCGCCTCGCAATGCCGTCAGCAATGCGGCGGCGGCGCTCACATCCTCTATCAGGCCGCTTTCCGTGATTTCCACGGTCAGGCGCGATCGCGGGAAGCCGGCCCGGTCGACAAGCGCCAGGAACTCCGACAGGAAGCCGGGCTGGGCGATATCGGCGGCCGTGACGTTGAGCGACAGTCGCAGGTCCGACAGGGCGCGCGGCCATGCGGCGGCTTGGCGCAGGGCTTCCGCCTGGATATGAGCGGACAACGGCAGCATATAGTCGGACCGTTCCGCCGTGGTGAACAATATCCCTGCGCCCAGCGGCCCATATTGCGAATGATTCCAGCGGGCGAGCGCCTCCACGCCGATGATCCGTTCCTGCCCGACGGAATATTGCGGCTGGAACGCGATGCCGATCTCCCCCCGATCGAGCGCCAGGCGCAAATCCGTTTCAAGCTGATCGGAATCGACCTGACGGCTGCGCTTTTCCGCGGAAAGGATCCGAATTCCCTCCCCGTCCGTGCGTCTGGCGTCGGCCAAGGCCGTTCCCGCCCGCTTCAACAAGTATGTCGCGTCGTCCTCCGGACGGGACTGGGCGATGCCGCAGCGCGCCGTCAGGCGAATGAGGTGATCGCCCGCGCTGAAGGGCCGGCCGATCGCCCCGATGATCTGGCGCGCAAGGAACGTCGCCCGATCACGCTCGGCCGCTTCGCCCGTCAAGCCGACCAGAAATTCGGTGCCCGCTATCCGTGCCACGGTAGCGCCCTCCGCCACATCGCCCGCCACGCGCTCGATCCGGCGCGCTATGCGGCCCAGCAGGGCGTCCCCGACCACTTGTCCATAAGCGGCATTCATCCGGTCGAACTGGCTGATCGAAAGGAGCAGGATCGTCGTCGCCAGCCCCGCTCGCCCATCCAGCCAGTCAAGCGCGGCCTGCCGCGAATACAAACCGGTCAGATAGTCGCGGCCGACCCCTTCCTGCTCGTTCCCGCCATGCAGCCATTCGACATCCGCCGCGGGGACGCCATCCGCATAACGCAGATGGTGGACCAGCCTGTCGCCGTCGCGCCCCGGCACATCATGCGCGAACGCAGCGGACCGGCCGGACCGTCCCAGGCTCTGCAACGCGGCCAGCGCGGCGCGGCGCTCCGGTCGCGACAGACGGCGCAGCAAACCGGATGCTGTCATATACCGGTCCGGCAAATCCAGTTGACGCGCAAGATTTTCGCTGAGCCGCACTTCGCCGCGATTGCGGTCCATCTCCCAATAGAGGGCGTCTCCCCGCCTGATCCGCTGGGCGCGGCGGCTGTGCATCGCGCCGCCGCCCAGCCGCTCCACCAGCCGCTCCGCCGACCACAATGTCGCGTTCAACGCGGCCTGAGTGAAAGGCTCCGTCAGGAAATGCGTGGCTCCCGCCGTCAGCAGGGCGGGAATCGAGGCGGTATCGATCGCATCCACCAGAATGATCAGCGCACCGCCGCCCGCCACGGTGGCGGGCACCAGCGGCGCAAGCAGTCGTTCGGCTTCGCCCCCGTCCCGCATGTCTATCAGCGCGATCTGCGCCTCGCTCCGCAAATAACGCTGGGGCGCGTCGGATGCGCGGCGCGCGCCGATGGCATGCCATCCGGCCGCCTGCACGGCATGGCACAGCCCATCCCGGTCTCGCGGGGAGAGGATGAAAACACTGCGCTGCCCATCGGGCGCGGCCGTTCCGCTCACACATTCGACTCCTTGGGCGACTCCTCGAGAAGCGCACCGCCTCCCCTTAGCAGCAATCGGTTACCGTCCTCTTGCCCGCCCCGCAACCGGCGGCGCTTGCACCTGCGCGGTGCATCGCCTAGCTATAAGCCATGGCCATGGTCGCCCCTTCCCGCGCGTCGATGACCGACGGCCTTGGCCGCCGGATCGATTATCTGCGGATATCCGTTACGGATCGCTGTGATCTGCGCTGCCGCTATTGCATGGCGGAGCGCATGACCTTCCTGCCGAAGAACCAGGTGCTGACGCTGGAAGAAATCGCCCTGCTGTCGGACCTGTTCATTGCGCGCGGCGTCAGGAAGATCAGGCTGACGGGGGGCGAACCGCTGATGCGGCGCGACATGCCCGATCTGGTCCGCCGGATCGGACGCCATCTGGGCGGGAGCCTGGACGAGCTTACCTTGACCACCAACGGCACCCGGCTGGCCGAACATGCCGCCAGATTGCACGATGCCGGGGTGCGGCGGATCAACGTCAGCCTGGACAGCCTTTCGCCCGCGCGTTTCGCGCACATCACGCGAGGCGGCGAGATTTCCAGGGTCATGCAGGGCCTGGATGCGGCGCGAGAAGCGGGCCTTGCCGTCAAGATCAACATGGTTGCGCTCAAAGGCGTGAACGAAGATGAAATCCTGCCCATGCTCCATTGGTGCGATAGCCGGGGCTTCGACCTTACGCTTATCGAAACCATGCCGCTGGGCGATACCGGCGAAGATCGCACCGACCATTATCTACCGCTGACGCATGTGATGGAACATATCCGGCAGCGCCGCCGCCTGACGGCCCTGCCGGAACGGACCGGCGGCCCCGCGCGCTATTACGCGGTCGAAGGCATGGGCGCGCGCCTGGGATTTATCACGCCGCTCACCGATAATTTCTGCGCGGACTGCAATCGGATGCGCATGACCTGCGAGGGCAAGATTTTCATGTGCCTGGGTCATGAGGATCATGTCGATTTCCGTGCGGCTCTGCGCGAAGGCGGGCTGGAAGCCGTCCAGCCCCTGATCGGTCGCGCTCTGCGCCTGAAGCCCGCGCGGCATGATTTCCGCATCGGGGCGGCCGCCCCGGCCGCCGCCCTGTCCCGCCATATGAGCGTCACCGGCGGATGAACGGCGAAGCGCGGCGCGCTCTTGTCGCGTCTCCGACCCCGGCGGCCAGGGCGGCCGAAGAAAGGCTTCGGGCCGCTTACGACTTCGTGCCGTTGGAGCAGGCGAACATGATCGTTGCGCTGGGCGGCGACGGCTTCATGTTGCAGACGCTCCATTCCATGCTCGAAAGCCGCCGCATTCTGCCGATCTTCGGCATGAACCTGGGAACCGTGGGCTTCCTGATGAACGAATGGCGGCTGGAAAGGCTGGATCAGCGGATGCAGTCGGCCAAGCCGTTCAAGGTCACGCCGCTGCGCATGACCGTGGACACGGTGGATGGCGAACGCTTTTCCATTCCTGCTATCAACGAAGTATCGCTACTCCGCGAAACCCGCCAGACCGCCAGGTTGGAAGTTCAGGTCAACGGCCGCACAGTCCTGCCGGATCTGGTGTGCGACGGCGTGCTGGTTGCGACACCCGCGGGATCGACGGCATATAATCTGTCGGCCCATGGCCCGATCCTTCCCCTCGGCTCCGGCCTTGTCGCCCTGACGCCGATCAGCCCATTTCGTCCCCGGCGCTGGCGGGGAGCCATATTGCCGGAAAACACGACGATCCTCTTCACCGTGCTCGATCCCGTCAAACGTCCCGTCAGCGCCGTGGCCGACCAGCGCGAGGTCCGCGACGTGGCGCGGGTGGAGGTCGGCATCGATCGCGCGATCCCCCTGACACTGCTTTTCGACCCGGAACATACGCTGGACGACCGAATCGCCGCCGAGCAGTTCATAGCGTAAAATTTTCCACGGATTAGCGCTTGCCATTCCGTGAATCCCGCTGCTATAGGCGCGGCCTGCCCGGTGAGAACCAGGCTGCTCCCCGATAGCTCAGCGGTAGAGCATTCGACTGTTAATCGAATGGCCGTAGGTTCGAATCCTACTCGGGGAGCCAACTCTTTGTTTCTGGCAGTGTCAGCCAGCGCCGAAACCCTTGCAAATCTGCGCCTTTTCCCTCTAGCATAGTCTCATGCGGAATCATCGGGGATCATCCGAGCGCCCCCATTTCGGGGGCACTACCGGGGGCATCGGGGGCACGACATGCTGACAGATGTCCGATGCCGAACGGCGAAGCCGAAGGAGAAGCCTTACAAGCTCTCCGACGCGCACGGCCTTTATCTCTACGTCATGCCATCTGGCACCCGCTCTTGGCGATTGAAATATCGCTTCGGCGGCAAGGAACATCGGCTGACGTTCGGCACCTACCCCGACATGACCTTGGTCGAAGCGCGCGAGGCGCGCGAGGCAGCGCGCAAACTCCTGCGGGAAGGCACCAATCCCAAGGTAGACAAGAAGCAGCGACAGGCCGTTGCGGCCATCGAGAACGGCAACACGTTCGAAGCGATAGCGCGCCAATGGCATGCCCAACAGGAGAAAATCCGGGCGCAGCGCTATGCGGGACAGATTCTCGATCGACTGGAAGCAGACGCTTTCCCGGCGATCGGGGCGCTGCCCATCAAAGCGATTACGCCCGCTTTGCTATTAGCGCTTATCCGCGCGATCGAAGGGCGCGGGGCGATCGAAATGGCGCATCGCGTCCGTCAGCACATATCGTCAGTCTTCGTCTTCGCGATCGGAGCGGGATGGGCCGAAGCGAATCCTGCCGCCACGATCCAGCCCGTGCTGGAGCCGCGGCGCAAGACTTTGCGTCCGGCGATGCTGAAGATCGAACAGGCCAGGAAGGTTTTGCGAGACGTCGAATCACAGGAAGACGCCTATGTCGTCACGAAGCTGGCATCGCGCATGCTGGCGCTGACGGTGGTGCGCCCGGGCGTGTTACGTTTGGCCGAACCGAAGGAATTCGAGGATCTGGACGGCAAGAGCCCGATCTGGCGCATTCCAGCCGCGAAAATGAAACTGACACGCGAGCGCAAGCAGGATGCGAGCTACGAATTTGTCGTTCCGCTCAGCGCGCAAGCCGTGGAAACGGCGAAGGCCGCGATGGAACTGGCGGGCGCGAAGCCCCTCCTTTTTCCCAGCGTCCGTTATGTCGACCGGCCAATCACGGACAGCACTTTGAGCAAGCTCTATCGGACGGCGGGCTATGCAGGCAAGCACGTCCCGCATGGCTGGCGCGCGACCTTCTCGACCGTGATGAACGAACTGGCGGGACGCGAAAATCGCGTCGGCGATCGGGAGGTCATCGACCTGATGCTGGCGCACATACAGGAAGGGGTCGAGGCCGCTTACAACCGCGCCGCCTATATGCCCCGCCGCCGCGAACTCGCGCAGGAATGGGCGGATATGCTCATGACGGCAATGCCACCTGCCAGCGCGCTGCTGAAGGGCTGACATTTGCCCTCGGGCGGGAGGCGCGGGCATGACCGCGTATTCCTTTGGGCAGGTCGCCGACCGTTTCGTCGCCAACCGCAAGCCCGGCCGACGCACCGAGCAGCCCATTCGCCGCAACAGCTATGACGTCGACGACCGCCGCGCGCAGGTCTTCCGCCCGATCGGCGACGGGACGTTGAAGGGCGCCATGCGATGGCGCGACAAATACCTGCAGGTCGCCAAGGAATATGACCGGCAGATGAAGGAGAAGGGCAAGCGCCATCCCATCGGCGCCAACGCGCTGCGCGTCCTCGAAGCTCTGCTCTGGCACAAAGGCATCGACTTCAAGACCGGCCGTCTCGATCCGGCGATCGCCACCATCCAGGACGTCACCGGCTTCGCGCGCAAGACCGTCATCGACGCGCTGGCTCGACTGAAGGACCATGGTTTCCTGAGCTGGATCAGGCGCACGGAGAAGACCGGAAACGAAAAGGGCTTCGGCCCCCAGGTCAAACAGGCGACCAACGCCTACTATTTCGACCCGTCGCGCCTGGCGAAGCGGGCCCTGATGCGCCTGCAGCAGCTTCTCAGGCGAAAGGGGGACTCCCCCTCTCCCTCCCCGGCCCAGGGCGACAAGTCCTCTCTGACCCCATCCCCTCCCCAAAATAACCCTGAATTAGAAGGAGTTCTTTCGCGTATCGACAGCGCCTTGGAAACAAGGGATGCGAGTTCAGAGAGCGGTCGGAATCACGCATCCAGAATTTAAGAGGGAAAAGGACTGCCTTCGGCAGACTTAATTAGCGGGATATTTCACACACCTAGCGCCCACCTGGCACCGTCACCCTTGCGACGCACCGCAGGGGACGGGGAGGCTTTGCCTCCCCGCTTGCTCTCCAGGGGAGCAAGAGGTTGGGATCGCCCTCCCCAGCCCCTGTATCATGCAACGGCACGGTCGGGCGCGAAATTCGTGACGATCAGCTCGCCGACCTTCTTCGTCCGGCCTGTCGCCTTCGCCGCGATGGAGTAGCTCGTCTCAATCTCCGTCATGTGCAGACCGACAAAGCAGGCGCGCACCTCCGGCGTGTCGTTGATCGAGAGAATGAATTTCCCCGCGGCCCCCTTCATTTGGGCCGCGATCGCGGCGAAATCCTCCTTGGCAAAGAGCCCCGCGCCATAATCCCGCTCACAATCCCAATAAGGGGGGTCGAGGTAGAACAACATGCCCGGCCGGTCGTAGCGCCGGATGAACTCGCCATAGGGCAACCGTTCGATGACGGTCGGCGCGAGGCGGTCGCGGATCTTCGCCAGGGTTGACCGGAGGATAGCCAGATTGAACCGCGCCGGCGCATGACGATCTACGCCGAAAGTCTGGCCCTTCACCTTGCCGCCGAACGCGAGCCGCTGGAGATAGAGGAAGCGCGCGGCGCGCTCGATATCGGTCAGCGTCGACGGATCGACCATCTTGAGCCGGTCGAACTCATCGCGGCTGGCGAGCAGCCACTCCAGCTCGTCGACCAACGCTTGATAATGGCGGCGCACTACGCGGAACAATGTGGTGATGTCACCGGAAATATCGTTGATGAACTCGGCGCGCGGCCGGCGCGCGCGGCGGAAGAATATCCCGCCCATGCCGACAAACGGCTCGGCATAGCCGTCATGCTCGACGGCTTCGATGAGTGTGCAGATCCGGCGGGCCAGATTGCGCTTGCCGCCCAGATAACCGGCGGCGGGAGAAACGGGGGAAACGGCGGAAAGAACGGATTGATCGAAAGACATGCGGAAAAACAGGCTCCATGGCGCCCGCCTGGCGGCGGGCGCCGCATAAAGGGAAAAATGGGAGGAAGGATCAGGCGTCCGTCAGGACGAAGCCGCGCGCTCGGGGAGGCTCGCCACGATGGGCAGCCGTGAGAGTGCGCCACGCGATCGCCGCAGCCATGCTGCAAACCCCGTTACCGGCTGCGCGGGTTCGCTCCACCCGATCGGCCAGCCCATCAGATGTTCGTAAAATCGCGGGTTGGAGACGAGCATCGCGATCGAGGATTGCCGCCCATGCGGGAAGGTCACCCGGACCGGGAGCGAAGAGGGGCGCCGCGTCGCCGTCGGCCGAAGCCCCAGCGCATGAATTGCGATCCAGAACTGCGTCCAGATCCGCGCCGCATTGTTCACCGCGAACTGGCCGCAACTCCCCTTCGCGATGTCCAGGGGCGATATCGTCCGCATCGGCTCCTGGCCGATCATCAGATCCGGGAAATAGCCCGCATCCGTTGCGGTCGGCGTGGGCCAGGATGAAGATCCTTCGCCGGCGATGGCTTGCGCCTGCTTCTCGCGCCGTGAACAGTCCTGCCTTTGGCGTGTAGCCCATGCCGCGAAGGCAGTCGGCGACGTCGGCAAGTCCCAGATCGATATGCCCTTCGACATTTTCGCAGAACACCCATTCGGGATCGGTCTCTCCGATGACGCGGGCGACGTCGGGCCACAGGTGGCGCGGATCGTCGCTCCCCCGGCGTTTTCCGGCGCGGCTGAAGGGCTGGCAGGGATAACCGGCAGAGACGATATGAACGCGGCCGCGCCATGGCCGGCCGTCGAAGGATTTAAGATCGTCCCAAATAGGGGCCTGGCCCAGGGACGCGTCTTCCATCCGGGCCACGAGGGTTGCCGCAGCATGGGCTTCCCGCTCGACATAAGCCACAGTCCGATATCCGGGCTCGGCGATATGCAATCCGAGATCGAGTCCGCCGTAGCCGGCGCAGAGCGAGATGCCTCGCAGGTCGCGTTCATGAACGCGGGGGGAATGTAGATCCACAATGGTTGCCTCCTTCTGCCGCTCGGCTGGCGGTCGAATGGGGGCTCGCGGGCCTCAGACAGTTGAAGGTGCCGCAACGGCGGCACTTGATCTCGATGACGCCGGCGATGGCGTCGGGATCGCATTTGAACAGCAGAGCGCGGCAATGCGCGCATTTCATTGAAACGGTAACGAAATGAGTTGACGGAACCATGAAAAATCGCTCCTAGACCCCCGCCCGTATGCGCGGGTGCGGGGCGGCCGGTCGGCCAGCCGTGTCGTGGCGAGGAGGATTCTCGTCGGTTCGCCGGGTGGCAGCCCGGAGACCCCCGCTCCCGGCGCTTTGGGCGTCAGGTTCGGCGGAAACTCATGATTTTATGTGGGACGACACATGTAATTATGTGCTCAGCATCTCTCCCCAGCGCTGGAACAGGACGCGCCGCTGATCGAGCAGCTTGGCGCGGTTATAGGCATATTCGCTTTCGCTCTCGCCCTTGGGCGTGTGCGCCAGCGCCATGTCGATCGCGGCCCGCTCCTGGCGGAACTGCTCGTTCATGATGGTGGAGAAGGTCGCGCGCCAGCCATGCGGCACATGCCGCCCCGCATAGCCCGCGCGGGCATAGAGCGCGCCGATCGCCGCCGGCCGGATCGGGAAGACGCGAGAACGGGTATCATACCCGTTCGTCCGCACGTCCTTCAGCACCGCGACCGCCGCGGCGGACAGCGGCACGATATGATCATTCTCCGGGTTCTCCTTGCGCGCTTTCTTCAGCTTCATATGCGCGGCCGGGATGCGCCACAGCGGCGCGTCGCCGTCGAGATCCTCGATCTCGTCCCAACCCATGGCGATCAGCGCGCCCATGCGGACGGCGGTAAGGGCGAGGAAGCGCGAAGCGAGCCGCACGATCGGCAGACCCCCCGCCCGTTCGCAGGCCGCGAGCAGCGCGCGCGCACCGTCGATATCGGTCAGCGCCGGCTGCCGCCTGGACGGCGCGGGCGGGCGCAGGGCCTCGCCCACGTCGGCGGCGGGGTTCTGAGTGGCAATGCCCTCCGCGATCGCGAAGGAAAAGACCGCCGAGATCCGCTGCCGGATTCTCCGCGCGGTTTCGATCGAGCCGCGCCGCTCCACCTCGCGCAGCACCTGAAGCACAGCCGGTGCGCTGATCGCGCCGACCGGCAGCGCCCCCAGCTCGGGGAAGACGTCCCGCGCGAGGCTGTCGATGACGTCGGCCGCGTGGCGCTCCGTCCAGTTCTCCCGCTTCAGCCCATGCCATTCCCGCGCGACAGCCTCGAACGTCCGGATCTGGCGCGCCGCGCGCGAGCTGCCCGAAGGATCGACGCCCTGCGCGACAAGCGCCCTCGCCTCCTCCGCCCGGTCGCGCGCGTCGACCAGTTGCACGTCGGGCCACTGGCCCAGGCACAGCAGCTTCTCGCGGCCCTCGATCCGGTATTTGAGCCGCCAGCTCCGCAAGCCGCCCGGCGTCACGAACAGGAACAGCCCGCGTTCGTCGAACAGCTTATAGGCGCGCGATCGCGGCCGCGCGGTTTTCACCGCGGCGTTGGAGAGCATGACAGATCTCGCTATGACAATGGGATGGGAAGGTCGCTTGCTGCTAGCGAAAGCGGCCCTGACTGAAGACAAACGGGTTTGTTGCTAAGAGGCAGCCGTCAAATGACCATTGGCGCGACGGACAATCCCTCCGTCACGCGATTCAAAAAAATAGCGGATTTCCGTGTTTTTCGCGGCATCGAGAAAGGGGTCGATACCCCACACGATACCCCGTCATTTGGCCGACAATACCTTGGGGCGACCCGAAGGCAGCAGGCCGAACTTAGGCCTTGGTGCTGATTTCTATGTTCTTGCGCAGCTGGCGACGGATCGCACACCGCAATGCTGGCAGCATTCTTACCAGCACTTGCAGTTCACGCATTGCCCCGTCCTGATAGCCCCGTTGATATGAGTCTACGGTTTCCGGCCGACCAAGCACACCCGGAGCCGGAAATAGCATTTCAATTCGATCTTCGTCGCCAAGCCTGAGAATGGCGTGATGGTGCGCCATCCTTTCCGCGATGGCGCTCGCCAACTCATTGTAAGGCATAGTAGCAGTTCCCCCCACGCCCAGCGATTTCGCTGCGGCTGGAGTCGCATAGCTAACTTAATTAATAGGAAAACAAAAAATTAATCATATGTAATGAGTTCACGGCAAATTCATTAAGATGACCTCCGCAGCCGATGGGCGCACCAGCGCAAAAACGGGTGTCGATAGTGAAATGCCAGAGCCAGTCCCACTAGATTTCCGGCAATGAACCAGGCGGCAGGCGTCATCATATCTCCTTGGCGCGACCTCAATTATCGCTGCATAAAGCCTCGCTGACCCAACGGTTCCAATTTTCCATCAAGGGAACCGTTTGCCGGCTCGCGCATTTTGAGGCGGCGCCGCATATCGGCCTGGGAGAAACAAATTGCCTCCGCTTGAACGCGCTGCCCGCGCCTTCGCCAAAGCCTATCTTATTGAAAGCCAATCCTGGCACGAAGGCGATCCCTATCTCGCGGATTGGGTGAACACACATTGGTCGGACTTCCTGCCCCATGTGCGCACTGTCCTCGCCGCAATTCGCGAACTGGACCCCATACTGATTGCCAGGCTGAAGGACGAAGGAACTTGCGGCGCGGCCATCAAAGGGATTGAAGCAACCCATGCCGCGACGATCGACGCTATGCTGGAAGAGGTAGCCTGATCTAACGCGCGGAGCACAGCGCGTCCCACTTGGCATTGTGTGCATCGATTTCATTCACTGTCGGGTCGCTGTCCGCCTTGTTCCCCAGATCATCCGCGACGCCTGCGGGGAGCTGTGCATAGCTGATCGCCCGGAAGGACGTGCAGGACGTATCAACGACAATTTTCCGGGGTTCGGGAGTGGCGCAGGCAGCCGTCACGGCGAGCAACGGGATCAGTGCGCACGGCTTCAGCGGCATTGTGGGCCTCCATGGTTCGATTGAGGGTTTCGTCGGCCGCTTCTTCCCGGATCTGGGCCGCCCCGGCTTCGCGCGCCTGCTCCACGGCGCTGTCCTGCGATCGGTCGGAGCAGCGAACGAGAAGGAGGATCAAGGCGAGGATCGAAACTGCGGCGATGACAGGCCAATAGCGCGACGGACTGATGCTCACGCGCATTTTCCGAGCGGCACATTGCCGATCCGGTTGATCGTCCATCCGGGCATGAAAGTTTCATAGGTCGAATTATCGCCCGCCAGGCGAAGATAATGGCCTGCCTGCTGGGCATCCATCAGCTTGACGATCATCCGGCAGGCTTCGGCCCTGCCCCGGACGCGCTGAAGGCTGGCATAGGCCGCCATGGTGGCCGGTCCGGTACGGCCGTCGACCGTGACGTCCGGATAATCCTTGCCGCGCCGGTTGAGGCTGTTGAGCGCGATCTGCAACCATTTCGATGGCTGCACGGGCCCGGCATTGACGCCGCTGTCCACCGCTTCCTCGCCCACGGCCGGCGAAAGCTCGATCAGCCGGTCGAAGCCGGGCTTGCGGATATAATCCTCGAAATAGATCTGCTGAGCCAGTTCCTTGGGAAAATCCCGCATGTCGCCCTGATAGCCATGCTCGCGCGCGACGGCCTGCGTCACGCCATGACGGGTCGGCCCGCCCGGATCGTTCGGATTGTTCACATAGTCGCCTTCGACATGGAATATGGCCGCAATGATCGCCAGCGCCGCGGCGCTGGCCCCGGCGAGCAGCTTCACCTTATTCATAATGTCAGTCCTTCCGGCCGGTCAGCCGCTTGGCTGTGTCTGTTTCCCAGATCCGGATCGCGGTCCAGATGATGGTCATGAGCGCCGCGAGTGCAGGCAGCACATTGGCGAGGGTGCCGATCATCACGCCGATGGACAGCCCATCGGCCGCATGCTTCAGCCCTTCAGTCAGGTTCATTAATCGCTCCGGCTAAGAAAAAGGCGGCTCTCAGACCGCCGGTTCGTTGTCAGTCTGCTGCGCCGCCCATGGCGGCGTCAGGATCGCCACGGGCGGATCGATCATTTCCGCGATCCGCGCATCCAGCATCGCCTTGAGCTTGCCCGCCTCGCTGCCGAGCTGGTCCTCGACCCAACCCTGCACCTGCTCGGTGGTCAGGCTGTCGAAATCGGTGAAACTGCCTGCATCCGGGTCGGCGATGCCCACGCGCCCGGTGATGGCGGCGCTGTGGCCTTCGTCGTCGCTCGCGCTCAGCATCCAGTCCACATCGGTGACGACATTGCTCAGCCCGTCCGCATGGCGCGCGACGTGCAGCGCGGGGAAATTCCACGAATAGATCATAAATAATACTCCAGGATAATCAGGCCCGCGCCGCCCGCGCCGCCTCCCGCCGTTCCGCCGCCGCCCCCGCCGCCGTAAAGTCCGCCGGCACCCCCCGAGGCGCCGCCGCCGCCGCCGCCGCCGCCGCCTGGGCCATAGATAGTGCCGCCGCTCGAATTGAAATGCATGATCGCCATGCCGCCATCGCCCCCCTTCGACCCCGAAATGCCGCTAGCGCCGCCCCCACCGCCATCGGTGCCATTGCCGCCATTTCCTGACAGTCCACCGCCAGCGCCCCCGCCCGTGCCATATGGGCCATTTCCACCGCTATCCCCGCCGGCTGCCGTGGACAGTCCGCCGCCGGCCCCGCCGCCTCCGCTATAGTTGGCGCCTGCTTTGCCTGTCCCCAATGGTCCGGCTGCTCCTCCACCGCCACCATATGCCCCACCGCCAGCGCCGCCCGCATATTTGATGTCTCCCACGCTCGCCGCGGAAGAACCGCCAGCGCCGCCAGAGCCGGACAATCCGTTGCCCGCCGCCATAGCGAGAACGGTTCCGGTCGATGAAAACCATGTAGCGTTGCCGGAGCCGCCCGCGCCGATCTGGCAGGACACGGAGCCTCCCGGCGTGACGCTGACGCCCGCCTTGAACGCATAGGCTCCCCCGCCGCCGCCTCCCGGTGGAGATGCGTTGGAGCCGTTACCACCCGCGCCATAGCAATGCACATCGACCTTCGTCACGCCGGACGGCACGGTCCAGCTCGTGCCGGACGTGAGCGCCACAACCTTTTTGCCACCGCCGCCCAGAAGCATATGGATGCATCCGGACATCAGGAAACCCCCGGCCCGGAAACGATCCAGCGATCGGCCTTCACCTTCTTGAGCGTTGCGATGCCGCCCGGAACCACCGTCCTGTTTCCCGTGGACGTCGATCCCGCCAACCTCAGCGTCACGCCAGAACCCTGCGAAAGCGTGATGTTGCTCGTCCCCTCATTGATGATCGTCAGAACAGTATTGAGCGGGAAAGCCGCGCTGGAATTGGGCGGAACGGTGATGGTCTGCGCGCCGGTGTTTTCCGAATAGACCGCGCCGCCCAGATCGGTCAGCGCCAGCGTGAAATTGCCGTTCTGAGATGTCTGCGGAATGCCGCGATAGGGCGCAAGGGCGCTGACCTCTCCTGACAGAACGCCGACATCCCCCTGCAAGGCGGCGATGGCAGCGTTGATGACGCTCAGCACGGCCGGATTGACCGAAAGCGCGATCATCCAGCTATCGAACGTCCCCGATCCCGTCACCGCCGTGACGTTCACCACCAGCGCGCCGGTCACCGGATCATAGCTGATGACAGTCCCCAGCATCGCATTGCCGGGGCCTGAAGCGCTGGCGATCGAAACGAACTGCCCGGCCTTCAGCAAGCGCCCGGTGGACGCGGTGAAGGATTTGGAGCCCGTCCCGATCGCCACGCTGCTGCTGGACGTGGCATTATAGTTCGTCGCCTGAGCCGCCTCCTCGACAGCCTCGCCGAACGCATTCATCTGCGTCGCCAGCACCGCCATCGCCGCGACGAAGGCATCCGCGCGCGTGATGAATGTAGCAGGCGCATCGGAACGGCTCGGCGGCGTTGGCAGGGGGTCGATTGCAGGCAAAGCCATCAGGTCAGTCCTTCGATTTCGAGGGTGCAGACGCTCACCGTCGGATAGGCGATCTCGACGTTGAAATCCTTGTAGAAGCCGAACAACGCGGTGACGGCCATGTTTTCCTCACCGATCCAGACGACCGGCGTGGCGCGATAGTCGCCCATCAGACTGAGCAGCGCCTCGACCTGTGTATTTCCGGTCCAGACGGTAAAGCGGCCGCGCCGGGAAAAGGCGCGGGGAATTATGACGTAATTGCCGAAATCGTCCGCTTCCTTTTTGGAAAAATCCGTGATCCCGATCGACGCGCCATACTGCGCTGCCCCCAGTTCGCGGGCTGCTCCCAGCACCAGCGTCCCGCAAGACACTTCCGATCCGGGATCGCTGAGCGTCACCGTGACCGCAGGATTGGCATAAAAGGGCAGGTTCAGCCGCACCAGGTCGCTGCGGCGGATGATCTCCTCGAAGAAATAGGCGAACCAGTCGGTAATGCCGCTGTCGCTCGCCATGTTGATCGTCTCATCATGGATAATGCCGTCCGCCGCTGTGGAAACCGTGATCTGCACCGTCGCGGCCGACACGTTGAACAGCGCGATGCTGTCGATGCGGCCCGCAAGGTCGATGGTGACGGTCAGGCTGTCGCGCGCGCGCGTCGCCGTGCCGTTTACCTGGTCGAACATGGCCCAGCGGTTCGACGGGAGCGGATACCACCACGCCGCATCGGTCAGCGGATGATTGAGGTTGCCCGCCTGAAGGCTGACATATTCGAGACGATTCGCGGCATCGAGGGCGCGATCGTCCTCACCATAGGTCGTGCCGCCCGCCCAGGCGAGCCAGGTGGTCGCGACCTCCCGCCACCAGGCAGGGGAGGACACAGGATCATTGCCCACATTCGCCGCCGCAAGACTCTCATAGACAACCGCCCGCGATCCGGTGACGATGCTGGCGCGTTCTCCCTCGCCATAGGCTGTGCCGCCCGCCCAGGCGCCGGGCGCGGTTTCGGGGACTGAGCTGGTGAGCGTCGCCGGCGTCACCGCGACCGGACGGATCATCTTCATGCGGTTTCCACCGTGACGGCCTGCGTATCGCCCCGGTCGTGGCGGCGCGCGATTCGGGCGCTTTCACCCGTATTGCTGGCGATGGAGATCAGCGCAGGCTGCATTTCGGCGCGGAGCGCGGCGATCTGTTCGGTCGTGTCGGCCTGCGTGTCATTGAGCCGCTCGATCACGTCGCCGATATCGGTCAGATTGACATTGACCTCCTGAAGCTGGGGCACCGGATTGGTCAGCTTGTCCAGCTCGGCCTGCGCCTCGTCCGCTTCCTCCTGCGCCTTTTTCAGGTCGATGATGGCCTGCGAGACGGAAGTCACATTGTCGTTGAGGTCGATCAGCCCCTTTACGCTGGCGGTGAGTTGGGCGAGCTGGCGATCCGCCATTGATGCGACGCCATTGGCCCCGGCCTGCGCCTGATCGGCCGCGCGCGCCACGCGGGCGACGTCCCGCGCATAATCGAGCGCGGACCCGGCCTGATTGCGGGCAGTGTCCAGATAGGATTGCGCATCGCCGGTGAACGCGCTGAGGCTCGCTTCATTGCCCAGCCGGGCAAGGCTGGCGGTCTTTTCGAAACGCGCGCGGGCGATGCCATAGGAATCGACGCCGGGGACATCGGTGAACAGGCTGGCGCGGAACTCGCCAATGGCCTTGGCGAAATCGCGGAACCTGTCCGCAGTCGACTGGATATTGGCGCTCTCGCGGCTGTAGGCGGCCGACAGGGCGCTTTGAGCATCGCTCACCTTCTGCGCGGCTTCCTGCTGCTTCGCCGCCAGATCCTGATAGGCATAGATCGCGCGCTGAAGCGGTCGGAGGCTTTCGTCCATCGCGGCCAGCTCGGCGCGCCGGCGCAGGGCCAGCGCCTCGGTCTTGCGGCCCATCAATTCCAGCAGCGTGATTTCCATGCTCTGACGCTTGTCGGCCAGCGCCGCCTGATATTTCTCGACCGCGTTGAACCCCGGCGCCAGCGCCATCAGCGCCGCATAGAGTTCGCGGCCAGCTTCGGTCGTGAGGTCGAGGCCGTTCACCACGGACTTGAAGGAATCGATGCTGTCAACGCCCGAAAGGCCCAACCGCTCCAGCTCGGCCGCCACCGCCGTCATCACCGGCGCGACCTGCTCGGCTTCGGTGAGGAAATTGTCCCGATAATATTGCGTCTGGTCGACGAACTCGTCCAGCGACCCGAACAGATCGATCAGGGCTTCGCGCGCTTCGACGGACGATGCGCCGACCGCGCCGAAGGTCCGGCCTATCGACTGCATTTGCACGTCGATGGTCTGATAATCCTTCGCCAGCCGCATCAGCGTCTCGAACTGCCCCTCTCCCACCTTCTGGAAGGCGGAAAGGCCGGGGATCGCGGCGGCCGCCATGTCGTCGCCCAGCTTCGAGAAGATCGCGGAAAGCTGCTCCTGGATCTCGCTGCCCTTCAGATCCTTCAGGCTGATCTTGCCCAGGTCCACCCTGAAGGCGTCGATGGCGGCCTGCGCGCCCTCGATGCCCAGCGCGCCGGCGGCAGCCATGATCCCAGAACGCATGGAGCCGATCAACAGCGCAACCTGCTGCTCGGTGCCGTCGTCCAGCGCGCCGGTGACCGTATCGACGCGCGTCTTGTTGCTGGTCGTGATCCCGAACGTCTTCTTCTTTTTCTTGGTCTGGATGTCCTGATAGGTCTGACCGTCGATTCCGCCCGCCAATATGTCGGCGACCGTCGCCGGATCGAACATGATCCCCTGATCGAGCAGTGTCTTCGTGGTCTTGGTGCCGAACAGCGCCTTACCGATGCCGCCCAGCAGCCCGCCGATGGCGGGGATTTTCGACGCGAGGCTGAGCGCGTTCTTGACGATGAAGCCGAAGCCCAGATCGCTTTCGATCTTCGTCGATGACCCAAGGCCCAACCCGGACGTATCGAACGACCCGCCCGACACGCCGAGCTGGCGCGCGAGGAGTGAGGAAAGGGAGCCGATATTAGTCTCGATAGACCGCAGCGACCGCACCATGGCATTGGAATATTCCAGCTCACGGTCGCTGTTTGCCGTCAGCAGGTCCAGCGAGCGCGCTATGCTGTCGGACTTGGCGGTGGAATCGCCCAGCACCGATCCGGTGCCCATCGCATCCTGATAGGATTTGAGGTCGAACGACGGCCCCGACTTTCCGCCGGAACGGAAGCCGAGCGACGCCATGACGCCCAGCATCGCCGCGACGGCCGGGAAAGCGAACGGGCCAAGGGTGGCGAACATGCGCGCAGCGCCGCCCGCGACGTCCACGGCCGTGCGCGCAAGCTGGATCGCGGACAGCACCTTCTCCGCCGCCGCCATCGCCTGATAGCCTTTGCTATGTTCCTTGAAGAGGCCCTTCGCCGCGCTGGTCAGGGCGACCATGCCGGAAAGCTGGTTGCTGGCCTCGCGCTTGCGCAGTTCGGCAAGCTCCCTTTCGCTCAGGCCACCGATCTTGCGCTGCTCGTCGATCTCCGCCTGACGCTTTCCATATTCATCCAGGACCGTGATGATATCGCCGATCGCGCCGCCCACCGATCCGAAGGCGTCGCGCATCGAAGCCGCCGCCGCGTCGACGCGGTCGGATACGACGTCGAGGCCGCGCGAGAAATTATCCAGGTAATCGTTCCAATTATCAGCGGCAGCTTGGGCCAGATCGGCGGCGTCGCGCATCGTCTTTATATCGAAATTGCCAAGAACCGGGCCGTTATTCTTGGCGAAATCGGCATCGTTCCAATCATCCTGCTGCCGCTTTTGCGCCTCCTGCGCCAAGTCCCAGACATTCCCCTGGGCGACGGCGCGGGCATTGAGCATGGACTTTACGAGTTCATCGACGTCACTCTTGGCCTGCTTCGCCTTTTTGCCGGTTTCACCGAGGGCCTTGACGATGCCGCCGCCAGAGAGGTCGCCATTGCCGAGAGGTGTATTCAGCGCCTTATCCAGATCCTCGCGCAGCCGGCCTGCAATGCGGGCGGCATCCTTCATATCGCGCAGGCCGTCGCGGCCCGTCCTGCCGCCGCTAAACAGGTTGGCGAGATCGGATTTAACCGAGCTCCAGCCCAGGCCGACGCCCCGCGAAATATCCCACTGGCCCAGCGCCTCCCAAGATTCCCGCGACAGATTGCGGCTTCCAGCCCATGTGGAATCGAATGCCTCGTTCTGGCGCTGCTCGGCCTCAGCGACTTTTTTCTGGAGCAGTTCCACCTTCGCAGCTCGCGCGGCTCTAGCCTGTTCCCAAAGCGATTGGGTTAGGCCGTCGACGCTGTTCTTGAATGACCATATTTCCGGCTCCGCCTGTCCAGCAGCGATCCCCACGCCGGTCTGTCCCTCCGCCGCCGCCAGCGCCTGCCGGCTGGACTGCGACAGGCTAATGCCGAGTTCATCGGCGGCCTTAGCATTGGCGAGCAGCCGCTTTTCCGACGCGGCATTGGCATCGGCCACGGACATGAGGCCGACTGCGACCAATCCGGCGACGCCAATCAGGGCGTTCATAGGCGTGAATACCGCCGCAGAAGCGCCCTGGAGGGACTTCTGCGCGGCGCTGAGCATGGCGGTTCCCGCCGTGGTTGCGCCCAATGCGCGCTCCAACGCCACCAGAGACGCGATGTAACGATAGACGCTGCCGATGGCGAGCGCAGCGTGAAAGGTTACGAAGCCAGCCGCAGCCATGACGACAAGATCTTCGAGCAACTCCAGATTTTCGAGCACGAAGTTAAGGGGCTCGCCCAGGATCGCTGCCAGCTCAGCGCCCATACGGATGAGATTGCCTACCATCTCGCCCAGCTCGGCCGCTGCCGTCTGCGATCCATCCGCTGTGGCGGTGAGGCCGGCGAGAACCTCCGCGAGTGCGTCATTGAACCCGCCCTGCCCAAAGGCAACCATGGCGGCTTGCACTGCATCCTCCAGATTGGCGAAGCCGCCTTCCAGCGTCTTCATCTGCTCGTCCATCGTGCCGGCGAACTGCACGTTGCCGATGTCCATCAGATATTTCTGGATCGCGGCCGAGCTGTTCTGGACCGTCGTCGTGACCCCCTGGAAGGTGAAGCTGACCTTGCTCCCCTCCTTCGATGCGCGGATGCCGAATTCCTTCAGGCGCTCGAATTCTCCGGTGGCGGCGTCCGCCACCGCCTCGATCATGTCCATCAGGGTTTTGCTCATGGACGCGGCCGTGTTGCCGTAGCTGGTGAGCGCCGCCGTGCTGGGATCGAGGCCGAGATTCTTCAGGCGCAAAAATGCCTGCACCGATTGTTCAAGGCCGTAGGGCGTCTTTTCGGCGAAATTGCGCAGCACCGCCATCTGCGCGGCGGCCGCATCAGCCGATCCGGTGGCGACCTTCAGGGAGGCGTCGAGCCGCTGGAATTCCCGATTGACGCCGATCGCTTCTCCGCCGAGCGCGGTGAGGCCGAGGGCGGCGGCGGCGGCCTTCACCAGGCCGAAACCGGACGCCAGTCTGGCGCCGGTCGCGTTCAACGCCGTCATCGCCTCTTCGGCTGCTTTCGACGACATTTCGACGTCGTGCATCGCCGATCCCACGGACCGTTTCATCTGGTCCATGTCCTTTTGCAGCCGCGCCATGTTGGCGATCAGCTCGATTTCAAGCGTTCCTGCCTTCATGACGGTCTCCGGCCGCGCGAGCCCAGCAATGCGCGGAACGCATTGCCGACCTTCGCGGAAATGGCGGCGCGCCGCTCTGCGTCCGGATCGGGTTCCGTCCAGGGCGGCGGCGCATCGGGTTTTTCGGCTGCCTGGGATTCGGCGAGCCAGTCGGATGACAGGCGCCGCAGCAAGCGGGCCTGCCAGGGTGGCAGCGTGACGCAGGTCATCGCCGACCATGCGGCGATATCGGCCCAGCCGATCGGCGCTCGGCCCATGCCAGCGGCGACGACGGGGCCGATCTCGACGAGCTGCTCGACGATCCACGGGGTGGCGCACGGCGGCATCGCGGGAACGATACCGCCGTCCTTCATCTCGCGCAGGCGGCTTTTCGGTTCGGTCTTATCGGTGATCGACCGCTTTTCCGGCTTGGGCACGGTGTTGAGCCATGCCAGATGCCGGACATGGAGACTCAACTCGTCGCCGAGTTCCCCGTAAAATTTTCCCATTCGCCGATGAAGGCGAAGACCTGCTCACGAATGAAGCCCAACTTCGGATCGGCATAGGCCGCGCGGAACATCTCCTGCTGGCTGACATTGCCGGCGGGCGGATAGGTCCAGCCGTCGAAGCTGACGGTGCAGGCGGCGAGGAATTCCGCATTCTCGGCAGCCATCTCGGCGGCGCTGGCGTCCACCTTGCCCTTCTTGCGGAGGCGGGTGACGATCCGGTTCTGCTTGCGCTGCTGCGCTTCGGCATATTGCTCGGAACCGGGACCATAGACGGTGACCGTCAAGCGGTTGCCCTCATTGTCGAGCAGCGGAGCGTCGTCGCCGTTCACCAGCTTGACGACCGCAGTGTCGGCGGCGGCGAATTTCGTGATGTCGAAAGCCATGTTTCTATCCTTTCACGGCAGGAATGGTGGCGCCCCGGCCCGCCCGTTCCGTGACACGAACAGGCCGGGACATAAGGCCCCGACGAAGCGGGACATGCGTTGGAGGGAAATATCCGGCTCACGGGCCGGATGGAGATCAGACGACGCCTATGACGACGATCGTGAAGGACACGGCGGACCCTGCGCCGCTATTGGCGACCTTCAGCAGATCGGCGGTGCCGGCCGTCAGTGCGTAGCCGGCCGCATCGGGCGCGACGAGCGCGACCATGCCACCGGGCTTCACCCTGATCGTGTCGGATACGTCGCCGAAAACCGAGGCGATCGCATTGGCGGCCGCTCCGCCGACGACCACGTCGTTGGTGTTGGCGGCAGCCGCCACGACGACGAGGGCCTTGATCTTTGTGAAGGCGAGCGACGTGCCGAAAATATCCGACACGCCGCCGCTCAGATCGAGATCCTCGCTACCGGACGCCGCGATGGTGCGGGTATCCGCCCACAGCTCATTCGCCTGATTGGCGCCGGTGCCGTTCTGAAGCACATAGGTCGGCCCGAAGGCCACCTCATGAGCGCCCGTGCCGACGTCCAGCGCGGCGGCGAGGTTCGCCGCGACGCTGAGCGCGATCTTGGAGGTCAGTGTTGCCATGGATCAGCCTCCTCAGCTCAGCTTCTCGACGACGCCGGTGCCATCGTCGGCCGACGAAATCTCCAGCGTCGCGGTGGCGGACGTGATCTGGTCGACGCCGCCGACCCCGACCTTCCAGCTCATGACCTTCGCGGGGAAGAAATAGATTTCCCCGTTCTGGAGCGTGACGCGGAAATAATAATCGGCGTCGGACTTCGAAGCAGCCTTCATGATGACCTGGCCGGCGTCGTTATTGTCGAGGCCGAGCTGGAGCGTAATCGATCCCTCGTTGAAGCTGCCCTTGAATTTGCGGGTGCTGCGCGTCCCCAGGGGATTATGCGTCACCAGATTATATTCGCGGCCGAACTCGCCCAGATCGGTGACTTCGCCGACATCGGTGAAGGTCAGGGCGGCATATCCAGCCGCGTTGAAGGTGGCGGGTGCGGTGGCGGTGACCGCAAGAGTGGTCCCCGCCGACGTGCGAACGGTCATATTCGGTTCCTTTTCCAATAAAAAAGCCCGCCGGAGGGGCGGGCTGGGCTGCCACGGATGGAGGGGAAGGAGGCTCGATCAGCCTTTGGCGGATCGGGATTTCCTGCCGGTCGAAGGGAGAGAAACCGGCGCCAGATCCTCGGGCTTCGCCGCGCGAACCAGTTCCACCGCCTCAAGGTCGGAAAACTGTCCGTCGGGAAGATCCGGCAGGATCGCTCCTTGCAGATACGACCTGTCGCCCAGCGTGAACCGGCGAATGGCCACGGCCTGTTTGCCCATGATGAAAATTCCCGTCAGATCTCGTTGTAGGACACACGGAAATCCTGCGTCCCCATATGGATGCCCGTTTCGGGATCGCGCCCGTCGGCGCCCGCGCCGATGCTATGCACGGTGACGTGCAGAATTCCCTCGACGGTCGGCATTTTCCCATCGGCGGCTTTCTTGGCCGTCCGCTGGACGAGCTGCCGCACGGCGCTATCAGGCGCCATCACCGTGGCCTGGACGCGCTCCGTCACCCGCTTCACCGCGCCGTGCTTCAGCGTGTTGCGGTCGACCGCCGATATGGAAAACAGGGCAATGCAGGGCACGGGAAAACCTGCCGGGACATCGCCGATGACGATCCGCTCCGCCGGAACCAGTGCCGTCAGCGCATTGTCGCCGGCGAACAAACCGCGCACCGCTTCGCATCCGCCCATCTTTAGTCCTCGTCGATTTCAAGGGGCGGCAGGGTGCTGATGTCGATCTGCATCCGCTTGCGCACATATTCGCCCACTGCGGCGATCGCCTCGCCCTGCTTCTCGTCCAGCGCTGGCCGCATGAATGGGTGCGGGCGGATACCGGGATGTGAAATGATGCCGGAGACGAAATCGCCGCCGATCTTCATAGGCCGGTTGGCTATCGTGCCGTTGCCCTGCGCGGCCTTCCGCACGGCAACGCGCCCCTCTCTGGCGCCCGTCCGGGCGATCAGGTGCGGCGTGACGCCGGTTTCCAGAAAATATCCGACATGCGCATGGGGGCCTTTCAGCTTCACGCGGGCCTTGGGAATGCCGCCCTTTGCATCGGTTTCGATCTTGATATCCTTGGCTGTCTGGCCCGATTCCTTCTCGACCTTCTGCCGCGCGGATTTCTGAAACACCTTCGCCCCGGCGCGCAGCGCGCCGCGCATCACATTCCGCTGCATTTTCACGGGATAGGCGCTAAGAAACGCATCCAACTCCCTGCCGCCCTTCAGCTTCATCCGCCGGCCCCCATGGTGGAAAGCTCCTCGGCGAGGATCTCGGTGCCCTGGCGTCGGCCCAGCTCCGCTGGCCCCGCGATGATCTTCAACATGCGTCCGCCGATCTTCACGCGCATCGACGCGTCGATATCGTCGCGGTAGCGCATCCGAATGCGACAGGGCCGGGCCGCGATATCGATCGCTTCCGCCACCCGCTCCGACCGGCTGGGCAAGATATCGACGACCTCGGCCCATGGCGCGGCCACTCTCAGCCAACGGTCGACGACATGCCCCTTTTCGTTCGGTCCGGGGGTATTGCTCCAGATCTCGATCCGCGTGTCGAGTTTCAGGGCGATGACGCCGGTCACAGCCAGATCCTGTCATTGACCGTCGCCTCGAACAGATCGAACGGCGTTCCATCGAACCGGGAACGGACGGCCATCTTGACCGCTAGAGCCAGGCTGGGCGGCAGATCCGCATAGCCCACCGTCAGGCGCGCCGCGATCGCGCCGGCGACGGGCCGCACGGCCGGCCAGCTCTGACCGGACGCCGGGCGGATGCCCATCGCCAGGCCGGAACCGAAAAGCTCATACGCATCTTCGGAAAGCGTCTGCTGCGCCCCGTCGCCATCTTCATATGTGATGGCAACGACGTCCGTTACGGGCCCGATATTAAAGCGCGCGAGATCCGCGAAGGAATCGGCGCGGATCTCCACCACCTGCGAGGCGAGCCGTGTCGACGTCATGCGCTCGATATCGGCAACGACCGCGCCGACATAGCCCGCGATCTCCGCATCCAACGCCTCGCCATCGACACGCAGGAACAGCTTCACCTCATCGATATCGACGGGCTCGTCAGTCGGCGCGGTGGTGACGATCGGCGCGCTCAGCATCGATCAGGCCTTCGGCGGTTCGCATTCGACGCCGAAACCGGCCTCGATCAGCCGCTGCGCCTCCGAAGGCTCGCCCTCCGGTCCGGGAACATCCCTGAAGGGATGGGTATCGCCGCGGCTGAGCGAAAGGCGCGGGCCTGACAGGCTCGTGGTCATTCGCAGCCACCGGACGGGGCCGGATACCTGCTCCTGTTCATCTACGTCCTGGTGAGCGTCCTCGATGTCGGCTGCGGTCGCGGAGCTTTCCGCAACGGCAGGCTCGGCCGGTTCGGACGCGGTTTCGGCGGCTTGATCCGTTTCCTGCGCGATTTCCGCTTCTGCAGGCGCAGGAGTCTGCTCGGCCGCTTCGGGCATTGCCGATTCTGGTTTCGCCGCGACGGCGCGGCGGGGGGGCTTGTTCGTGGCCATGGATTTGCTCCGGATGCGAAAAAGGGGCGAGCCAGGCCCGCCCCTATGAGGACGCCGATTGGCGCCTAGGACGCCGGCTGCGCCAGATGCTTGATGGCGATGGAATCGACCAGCTCGCCGTCATAGCGGATGAGACCCGCCATGCCGACCTTCGGCCAGAACCGCTCGCGGACCGTGCCGATCAGCGGCGAGCCGACCTTGCGAACCCAATAGCGGCTGAAATCGCCGAACAGGATGGACTTCGCGCTGGCGGCGATCGACGGCACGTCGTCGTTGATCGAATAGGGGTGGTCGAGCAGCATGGAAGGCGCGCCGACGCGGACATCGCCCATGGTCCACAGATAATTGCCCTCGCCGTCCTTCAGCTTGCGGATAGCCAGCAAGGTGGTGTCTGCGAACATCCACCGGCACTTGGGGCTGCGCCTATAAGGCGCGCGCACCGAATGCTGCAGTTCGATCAGCTCGTCGGCCGCGATCGCCGTGGCGCTGGCGGCGGTCTTGCCCAGGGTGCTGGCGGTCAGGACGCCATTGGCCTGGCCCGTGCCCGTCCCGGTCGTCAGGCGGCCATTGGCACGCCGGCCGAGTCGTTCGCCCAGCGCTTCAGCGAGGAACTCTTCCAGGTTGAACACGCTGTCCTGCAGCAGTTCGAAGCTCAGCTTCACCCACGGCGTCGCATCGACATAGGCGTCGAGGCGCTTCTGCCCGAATTCCAGGTCGCCGCTGTTATCGTCGGGCAAATCCGCACCTTCGGACAGGGCCGACGCGGAATTGCCGGTGTCGTCATTGGTCGGGATGTCGAATTCGTTGCCCGAGCCGGTGGTGATGTCGCGCACGATGGTGCCGTCATACATCGGCCCCCAGTCCTTCATGGTCTTGACGATCTCGTTCGCCAGATCCTTCGGAACCGTATAACCACCCGCCGAAGCCGTGCCTGCGATCTGGACGCGAAGCTCCTGATGACCGCGGCGCAGAAGATCGCGCTGTTCGGCCGCCAGGCTTTCCACGCTGCCGCCATCGCGCATGCAGGCATAGAAGGCATCGCGATATTCGGCCTGCACGTCGCCGCCGCCTTCGCCCTCGCCGCTGCGGGTTTCGCCATCGGGATTGAGCGGCCGGTTGCGTTCACGGCGCTCGGCTTCCTCCTTCTCGATGCGGGCGGTGCGCTCCTCGCGGGCGATATCCTTTTCGAGCTTGTCGAAATCGACCATGATCTTGTCATGGCGGTCCTCCAGCTCGGCCGCGCGGCTTTCGTCGGTGTTGGCGGTGATGGCGTCGAGCGCTTCGCGGGCCTGGGTCACCAACTGGCCCCGCTTCTCCTGCAGTTCGGTCAAAGACGGCATGTCATTCTCCTGGACATGAAAAAGCCCGCCAGAGGCGGGCGAGATGGCGGAAAGCGGGATGCTTCTGCCGACCGGCTGGGCCGGGATGGTTATCGGATGCCGCGCTCCATCTGCGCCTGGCGGGCGCGGCGCTCGGCGAGCTGGTGTGCAGGGGGAATATGGCGGCGCTCCGCACGCGCATGCTCCAGCGATCGCAGGCCGACGGACGTGTCGGGATAGGCCGGAAAGGCCGTGTAAGTGATCTCGAAGAGATCCGCTTCCAATATCGTGCGTCTGGGCGGATCGACCGTCTCGTCCCACTCCTCCTTGCGCGTCCGGAAGCCGAAAGACATGCCCGGTATGTCCTGCCGCTCGATCTGGACCGCCAGATCGCGGCCGTCGGACGTATCCGGCAGGTCGTTCGAAAATTGCAGGCCGGTGTCGTCTTCGCGCAGGCTTAGCGTCCCTGCATCCTTCCGGCCGACGACGCGGCCGGTGTCATGACTATGCAGCGCGACGACATCGCGCTCGCGCAGCGACCGGGTGAAGGCGCCGGGCGCGATCGTCTCCTTCCAATATCCGCCGATATCGGTTTCGACATTGAACAGCGCCGCATAGCCGGTCGCGGTGCGCCCTTCCCCCTCGCCGGCCGCACGCAGCTCCAGGCCGCGCGTGATGGCCCGCGTTTCGCGGCCGTCAGGATTCGGTTTTGTCGCCGGCGTCGGCATTGGCATCTCCGTTGTCTGCGGGGGCTTTCAGGAGCGGCTGGGTGCCAAGCGGCACGGTGGCGCCCTGAATGTAGAGCTTGTCGCCTTCCGGCATCGGCTCCCGGTTTTCGAGCTTTCTGGCCTCGTTCGGCGTGATTTGCGCCGTCTGGATCGCGCGGGCGATGCCCTCGACCCGGCTCTTGAAGTCGCCGCGCTGGACGCCATCGACATTATGTTCGACATGGCGGGCGCGGCTTCGCTGGCCGAAGAGCTTGAGGTTCAGCTCCTGCTCGAACTTCCCTGCCCAATGGGTGACGACGTGTTTTACGAGCTGCAGATCCTGCTGCTCGGTGTTGTTGAACGTGCCGTGCGCCAGGTCATGCAGAAAAACAGGCGGCAGACCCCAGATCCGGGACGATTCCCCGATCTGGAATTGCCGCGCCTCGATTGTCTGTCCCTTTTGCGGGTCGATGCCGATCGGGTTGAGCTTATGACCGGGAGGCATTCCGAAAAATGGGGAGCCGCTCTGCTTCGCCAGGTCGATGGCCCGCTGAATATCCGCCTGGGCGCGTTTGAACGCTTCAGCGCCTTGCGGCAACGGGCCTTCCAGCGAGAGCGGCGGCGTCCCGCCACTGGCGAAGAATGAACTGGCATAGTCGTTCATCGCCAGCATCAGCCCGATCGCGCGCTTGTTTTTCTGGATCGGGCTGTAGACGTCCAGTTGGTTCCGCTTCAGCAGGAAAGTGACATCGATGACGTCGGCGGCGGGATATTCCTTAGCCTCGAAACGATAATATTTTCGGCCATTGCGGCGGCGGACGGAGGTGCGGTCCGGGTCCATCGGCCAAAGGGCGAGGATCTTGCTTCCCTGCCGTTCGATCCACGTCGTGCCGCGACCGCCGGTGAAAACCTGCGACCAGATATATTCCCGCCATCCCTGGCTGGTCCATTCCGGGTTAGGCGCTTCATTGAGCAGCATCTGCAGGTCGCCATCGACGCGCTGCGATGTGTCGCCTACCTTTTTGAACAGATGCAGCGGCAGACTTGCCATCATGCGTGAAAGGAAATTGACGGCGCACCAGTTCGACGGCACCTCAAGGGCGCTCTCGATCGTGACGGTCGGCAGTTTCGGGTCATGACCGAGCAGGCCGAAGAAGGTCAGCAGATCGTCCGTGTGCGATCCGGTCGATACGACCGGGTTTTCCAGCGGATTGAGCGAACGCTGTTCCCCGCCGCCGCGCAGGAACTCGAAGGCGATCCTCAACTCGGCACCATGCTGTAATTCGGGTCATCCCAAGGCGATGCAGGCACTTCTTCCTTCTCCTCGCCCATGTGGACGCCGATCGCGCTCATCAGCGCGACCGGGTTGTCGATCTTCAAATGCGGCTGCCCCTCAGGCTTGTTGGGGTAGACATTGTCTTTCTTGTCCGGCGCGCCGACGACGTTGGAGATTTCCCACTCCATCACCGGATCGCCGCCATGGATGATGCGACGGGAGCGCGTGAGCGCGTCCAGTTCCTTCATCGGCTCGCTGAAATTCAGCACGGTCGGCCGATATTCGACGACCGGGACGCCGGCCTTCGCCAGGCGCGTCGATAACTGCGTCGCCTGGAACGGATCGTAGGGAACCGCCTCGACCTGCAAAATCTCGCTGATCTCGACGATCAGGGCCTCGATTTCGTCGTAATCGACGATATTGCCGGGCGTGACTTCCAGCAGCCCAAGGCTGTCCCAGCTCTGATAGTGCGGCACCTCCGCAACCGTATCTTCGGGTAGGAAGTAAAAGCCGAACCGGATATAGGGATCGTCTACGGTCGCCTTTTCACCGTTGGGCAGCACCAATACTTCCACGGCGGCGATATCGACCTTCGACGCGAGATCGAGGCCGATGATTGCGCGCCGCCCGCGCAGCCACGCCAGCTTCAGCGCATCGCGCGGATTTTGCGGAATCTCCGGATCCGCGCATTTTCTCCATGCCTCGACGTCGAAATAGGCCGCCTTCGCCGAAACCCACAGGTTGAGGTGCTTCGTCTTGAAGACGCCTGCCTTGCGCGGGGTTGCGATCGCGTCGCGTTGCCGCGCACGAAGGAAGTCGAGCGATACCGACACGTCGGCGTTCGGATTGGCCTTACGGAGCGCAAGGTCCGACTTCCAATCGTCATCCTCGTCCATCGTATATTCGATGAACAGGGTTTCGTCGTCGAGCGGCGGGCCACCGTTATGGCCGATCCCCGCGAGCTTTTTCCGCTCCTCCTGGATCAGCGCGTAACAAGGGCCGGCCAGATTGTCGCCGGCTGTGGTGATGAGCAGTTGCAGCGGCTGATCGCGCGCGCCCATGCCCGTCATCATGGTGTCGACCTGACCGTCGTCGCCATGTTCGTGATATTCGTCGTGGATCGAGCAGCTCGGGCTTTGCCCGTCGCCAGGATCTCCGATGATCGTCTCGAACTTCGATCCGTCCGCGATCCGAACGATCGCGCGCGCCGGCACCTCCAGGCCGAAATGCTTTTTGAGCGCGGGAGTGCGCTCCACCATCAGCCGCGCGGGTTTGAAGACTTCCCACGCCTGCTTTTCGTTCGTCGCGCCCGAATAGACTTCCGCGCCGAACTCGCCGTCGGCGCAGAGCATATACAGGCCAAGACCCGCCGCTATGGCCGACTTGCCGTTCTTGCGCGGAACGACCAGGAACAGACGGCGGAATCGCCGCAGCCCTTTCCGTTCGCCCGCCCTATGGACCCAGCCGAAGGTCAGGCAGATGATCCAGATCTGCCACGGCTGAAGAACCAGCCGTTCCTTCTTGCTGGCCCACTTTCCCTTGCTGTGCGGCAGCTTCTCGATGAACCGGCACGGGCGCGCCGCGAGCGCCTCGTCGAAGACGTAGGGGAATTTGCTCCCGCGAACCTTGCTGAGCTTCAGCTCATCCAGGAATCGGCGGCACTGAAGCCGGATCTGCAATCCGGCCGGGATCTTACCCGCGCAAACGTCGGTCGCATATTTAAGGGCTATCGCCGGATAGTCGCGCACCTCCGCCACATCAGAAATCGCCGAATTCGTTGTCGGCCTGCGTCTTGTGACCGCTCGCGAGCTTCAGCGCAGCCGACGGATTGAGCATCAGTTCGCCCAGCAGGGATTGCGCATGGCGCAAGGCTTCGGACAGCATCGCCACCTCCGGCCGAGCGCGCACCATTTCGAAGACGACTTCCTTGCCGTCGATCTTCTTCACCGTCTGACTGGTGAAGGTGTCGCCGGTCATTTCCAGCACGGCCTGGAACCGGGCGATCTGCGCCAGGCGCAACGCGAGCAGACCGACATGATCGGCATAGTGCGGGCTGGCGCGCTTCTGCTCCTCCAGAATCGTGGCGAGCGCCGCGAAGTAATTCCGCTCCGTTTCGGACAGGTGCAGCGGCGCGATCATCGGCCCGAGAGGAACGTCATCATTGACAGCCACATCGCGATCCTGCCTATAGGTGCCCTGCACCAGCTTCAGCGCCGGCTCCTTTCGCTTACGGCCGGCCCCCGATCGCGGCCCGCCTCTAGCCATCCGAGGGCCTCAACTTTTTACCCTTTGATTTCGACCGCGCAAAAATGTGGTCACAGGAGCGGTCCTGACCCGGACGGGCCTGAGCTTCGACCCCACCCCCTCCCCGGCGCCGGCCGGCGCGGTCTTCGAGGCGGTTCGATGGCCGACCCTCAATCTGCCGCATCGGCCGCATCGAACTGGACGGACACCTCGACATTGCAGCCGAGCACCGTCGCCGCGAGGCGCATAAGCGCCGCCGCGATGCGGACGCGAAAGCGAAAGGAACGACGCGGCCGAAACACGATGCGCAAGGTGCATCGCTCCATGACATCGCGGTCGGAGATGGTGACATCGGTCATGATGCGTTTCGCCTCCTCGCCCGCGCGCTTTCCTTCGCGGTCTTCGCCTTGCTGTGCGGCCAGCAAAGGCCCTGATAATTCTCGCGCTCGCTGCCACCGCCCTCAGCCTTGGGGCGGATATGGTCGGCAACGACGGATCGACGCGGTGGGACTGTCCCGTTAGCGATGCAGGCGCGGCAATATGGCTCCTCAATGAGGACGCGCTTGCGCATTTCATCATGCTCGCGCCCATATCCGCGCTGCTGTCGGCTCTTTCCCTTGGACGTCACCCACGCCTCGACAGGCTTCCATCCAGGTGGACGGAAGCGTGGCGCCTGGCGCGGCATCACGCCTGCGACCGGGCATTGTTCCTGATGGTGACGGTGACTTCGCCCGAAACTGTTTCGATCTGAGCGTTGCCTTCCCGGACGATGATCGTGTCTTTCTCATCGGTCGCATAGCGCACGATCTTGCAGCCGCACAGATCATAGCCGATGACCGCGCTCTGCACGACGCCATCGAGCGCGATCTCCAACAGCGCGCCAAGATCGGGATCATAGTCCGGATCACTGACGCTCAGCCTGTCGGGGATGATGGACATGGGCTAGGCTTCCTTCACCGTCGTCGCTTCCAGCGTGGCAAACAGATCCTCGCCGCGCCCTTCGATCGCGCCGATCTCCAGCCGCACCAGCACGAAGCCGGGCAGGTAAACCGAATGTTCGTCCAGCGCTTCCAGCCAGGCGCGCCGTGACAACCCGCCGAGCGCAAATGACAACTCGTGCAGCCCGCCCACGAAGCTCGCGCTATCCCATGGCCTGGTGCGCTCGACTATCCAGTCGACGGTGCAACCGGCCTGCTCGGCCGACCGCTCCAGTTCGCGCTTCAGCCGTTCGCCGGCGACGAGGTGGATGCTCACGCGGCGGACACGTCGATCGTGATCGCCTGCCACGGCGCCTGCGCATTCTGCCGCTGGTAGAGGCGGATATAGCGCTTCGAGCCGATGACGCGGATGCTGTCGCGGATCGCCTGCATGGCGTTGAGCCAGCGCGGGTCCGTAATATCCAGCCGTAGCAGCGAGAACAGGTCGTTCCGGTTGATCCGGCCCTGACTGTCCACGTCGAACGCGCGATTGATGATGGCGCGGATCTCGGTGCGGCTGTCGGCCGACCATTCGCGCAGGCATTCGTCGACAATGCCCTTGGCGACCTGCAACTCCGGGCCGAAGATGATATTCTCCGACACCTGCACCACCAGCTTCAGCAGGCCGTCATAGGAGGTGAAGGTCAGATTGCCCTTCGCCCCGCCCCGCCGCGACTGATATTCCTGTTCGAGCAGCGCGACGAACTCGTCCACGTCGTCGAAGCTATGTTGCCGGAACCGCGCCACCTGCGCGGAGAGCGGAAGCGCGAAGCCGACGATCTTGCGGACCAACTCGTCCTGCAGCTTGTCGATCGTCTTGACGGCCGCGTCCGGGATCAGCCCGCCATCGGCGTTTGCCCAGTAGATCGAGCCGTCAATCTCGCGCCGCCCCGCAGGCGTCGCGGACGGATCGCCTGGAGCGTCGGTCATGCGGCTGCGCGTCCCGGCACCGGCCAATGATAGCCGGCGGGATTGTCGAGCGGATCGAGGATCAGCCCGCCGCGCCTGACAGGCACGGGATGGAACTGGCCGTCAAGGCCCAACTCGATACGATAGCGGGTGCGCACATAGCCGCGCGCTTTCATGGCGCGGATCTGCATCCGCCGGGGAAGGCTGCTCATAAAAGGCTCCGAAAGTGGATCAGCGGGTGGGACGAGACGGCTGAAGATCGAGCAACGCGGTCCTGGCCTCGGCGCGCGTGATGGCGGCCGCGTCGAGCAGCTTCACCAGTTGAGCCAGATAGCGTCGTGTCACGCGGACCTGCTCCTGCTCGGGACCGTTGGCTTCGGCGCGTAGCCGGTCGATATCGATCACATCGCGCTCTCCGTCAGAACCAGGCACTGGATTTTGCGCCCTGGACTTCCATCCGGAGCGGCGGCGCGCTGCGCGTTACCTCTCCGCGAAAGGATGCGACGATGGAGGCGGCGATGGCCTGCGCCCGCTCTTCCAGATCGGCATGACGCCTGTCATGCCGCTGGTCGGGGGACACGCGGGCGTCGCGGATCAGCAGGTCCAGCTCATGGCTGGCATTTTCGAGCTGATCGGGGATCGAAGGCCGGGTAGCGCGCTTCGGGTTCGGTGCCACTGTGACGCCTCCATCGACGCAAAAAGCCCGCCGATGGGGGACCGGCGGGCCTTGGACGCAATTGTCGCGGGGTCGTTTCTGGCCCTTTCGTGACCGTTTAGGGAGGCCCGTTTTTGTAACGATTGCGATTTTTGCGCGGGGCAAGCAAATATGTCCACTTTAGTGAACATTCGCTTGACGAGCGCCGTCATGTCGTCTACCAAAGTTTACATGATCGAAGTCCGCCAGACAGTCCACTTCCGCACCTGGTTCGACGGGCTTCGTGACATGCGTGCGCGGGCGAAGGTCGATGCCCGCATCCGCCGCGTGTCGATGGGTAACTTCGGCGATGCCAAGTTCTTCGATGGGATCGGCGAACTGCGGATCGACTTCGGGCCGGGATACCGCGTCTACTTCGTGAAGAAGGGCAACGCTCTGGTGATCCTGCTCGCAGGCGGAGACAAGAAATCGCAGAAGCGGGATATCCGCGATGCAATCGAGATGGCGAAGGAGATTTGAGCCATGGTTACGACCACAGTTTGGGATGTGACGGAGCATCTGGACAGCGAAGAGGCGATTGCCGCCTATCTGGATGCGGTCATGGAGGAAGGTGATCCGGCGCTTGTCGTGGCGGCGCTTGGCGACGTTGCGAAGGCGCGCGGCATGACCGATATCGCGGCCAGGACGGGTGTCAGTCGCGCAGGGCTTTACAAAGCGCTTGGCGAGGGTGGCAATCCGACCCTGTCCAGCCTCATGGGCATCATGAAGGCGCTGGGCGTCCGGCTCGCCGTCGCCGCCTGACATGCACCACTATTACGGCATCCTTCATAAGGATAGTGACAGCGCCTACGGCATCCACTTTCCGGATCTGCCCGGCTGTTTTTCGGCCGCTGACGACGAAAACGACATTGTCGCGCGGGCAAGCGAAGCCATTGCGCTCTGGTTGGAAGGAAGGCCGCCGGTAAAACCGAGCGACTTGCGCAGCATCACCCGAATCGCCAGGGCCGATATCGCTCGCGGCGGGACTATCGTGCTCGTGCCCTGTCCTGCCCTGCCTGCCCTGTCACGATAGGCCAGCCTGCGCCGCCGCCAGATCGGCCGCGCTGACGTCGCGGCAGGTGGCGCGGATCATCGCCCCCCATAATTGCAGGCTGGCTTCGAGCACCGCGCCAGCGCGCCGCGTCGACATGCGATAGCGCCGCGCCGCCTCGGTCAGCGCCAGATCGCCGACGATGACGTCCAGCGGCAGCGCGGCCCTGCCGCCCAGCGCAGCGCGCCAGCGCGAATAGGCGACCTCTGCCCGCACCGCGCCCAGAGCTTCCCAGAACGCGTCGCCGTGGCGCGAACTATCGACGCGTGTTTCCAGGCTCGCGGTGCAGATCGCGACGTCCGCGCCGATCCGCTCGGCGACCGTCCGTATCTCCTGCGCCCAGCCCACCTCCTCGATGGCGAGCCGCCCGCTGGCATAGAGCCGCGCGACCGCGCCCTGCTGGACGCGGCTGGCATGATGGTGGGTTTCCGGCGTTCCGTTGCGCTTGTGGCTGAAGTCGGCGATCAGCTCCGCGCGCTCCTTGCGAAAGGCCCGCTCCTGCGCGGCCTGCTGCGGATGACGTCTAGCCCAGGCGCTGCGCTGGAGCGACGCCCATGATGGCGTCCTAGCGCCCTGCCCTTTCTTCGCCCCCGTCCGCGCCATATCCGCCGCCTCCCTGCAACGGCGCATTATGACCGTGCGGGGAGTGGCCGGGCAGGCCCGCTTTTGTAACAGGCATTTCGATATCCAGCAGCGGCACGGATGCGGGATCGAGCACCAGATAACCCGCATCGCGGACATGGCGCACGGCTTCCTCCTGCGCGCTGAGCGGCCGGACGCCCCGCGTCTGGCCCGGCGCGCGATGGATGCGCCCCTCCGCTGCCAGCTTGCGGATGGCGTCCTGCACCCGCGAACGGTTGGAACCGATCGCCGCGGCCATCTCGCTCAGCGAAGGGCCGACGCCATGCGCCGCATAAAAGGCGCGGATGAACGCCAGCACTTGCAGCTTCCTGCTCGCCATCTGCGGCGACAGGCGCGGTATGTCGTCGATCATGCCCAACAGGCTGCCTCCCTGCCCGCCGGAATATAGGAGAAAATCACCATTTTTCCAATTAATAGGGCGAACGCGGGCGCTGCCGCATATCTTCATGGCTGGGTCCGGTTGGCGGACACACGACCAGTCTGATCGCCCTGTCCAGCGCTTCCTGTTCCCCTTCCAAGGTGGAGGTGCCGAACCAGGCATGATGTTCCCCGTTGCGCCAGGTGCGTGCCTCGGCGTGCCAGTGTCCTTCCTTGCACCACGTCCGCCAGCGGTAAGTCAGCCCATGCTTTCGGGCATATTCGCGGAGTCGGCTGTCATCGGGCATAAGAACATATAAAGAACGTCTGGCGCGGCGGTCAACGCGCGCGGAACGCCCGCGCTATTCCGGCGGCCATTTCAGACCCTCGGTCTGGAAGGTGAAGTTCGGCTCGCCGCCCTGATAGATCTCCAGCGACACGACGACCTTTTTCGCGTTCTTCAGCCGCGTGATGAACTCGGCCGGACTGGCAACGAACACAGTGTCGGAACTATGGTCGGAAGCGCCATTCATCCGGATCTTGCGCGGCGCGGCGTCGTCGAAACGCACCATCGCTGAACAGCCGTCATAGGACCGGCAAAGCAATTGCCCACTGCTGAGCACGAAATACACGTCCGTTCCATGACGCGGATGCCGCCGCACGCTCATCCTTACATCGGATCCGCCGCTATAAGGCGGGGCAAGCTGGACGACATTGTCGCTGGTGACGCTTGCGACGTTCCATGCCTTGCCGCTCATCTCGTCGGTTCCGGACGAATAGCTCCAGCCGGGCACCTTTTCGGGAAGGGCCGCGCTTTCATCCAGCGACGCCAGGGACACCGAAGGAGAAGGCGAAGACGTATCCGGTCTATCGACCAGAGCGGCCACCACGATCAATGCGAGAATACCGCCGATGATCCACCTTAGTCGATTTCCTTTCGGCTTGGCTCCTTCACCCTTTTCAAGATTCCAGCCGCATGACCCGCAGAAGCGATCGCCGGGGCGCGTCTCCGCCCCGCAACCCGTGCAATTCGCCATGGATAACTCCCCCCGTGCCATTTCCTCCAGACTACACCTTAGGCTATGCAACCTATTCCCCGTCGGCTTGCGCCTTCAGAGCCTGACTGAGTTCCAGCGCCCATGTCACTTCCTTTCTATGATGCTGGCCATCCGCATCCATGATCAAGCCGCAATGATCTAGAATGAGGCGGGTGGCGCGCTTTCCAATCGGCGAAGTCCTCAGTCGTTTCAGGGCGAGCAACACATCCCTTCCGTCTGGAGCGATGGCGGGCGAACGATGCATCGCGGATTCGACCATCGCATCATCGCCGCCGAACCGCATGACATAAGCCGTGATCGCCGCTTCCAGCGCATCGGCCTCCATCGGGTGATAGTCTCCGTCGCACTTTGCCATGAACAGGGCGATCTGGACGAAGGCAGTGAATCCCTTGTCCTCGAAAGGAAGCACGCCGGTTGACGCGAGCGTGTCGAAATGGCTGATGGGATCGACCAATTCGCCGGTCGACAGGTCCATGAGTTCGCGGATGTTCCCGATCTTGAACATCCGGGGCCGCTCGCGGGAATGGCAATAGGCGTGGACATGGGTCGCCGCGCCATACCCGTCCAGCTTGCTGCAGGTGATCTGCCGCCAACTCTCGACGCCCTTCGCGTCGACATAGGCGATCTCGCATGACCAGGAAGAACTTTGATCCCGTTCCTCACTGTGGGCGGCGATCATGTCATCGTCGTCATCCTCATCGCAGCCCCACGTGAGGCTAATGCCAAGCGGCTCCGGCGTGACCTTCAGCCGCAGAAACTCATTCGAGAACATCTATTCCCCCTTATTCCCCCGTAAAATCCTGCCTCTTGTCGTGAACGGACGATGATGGCGCATGCGTATTGTTCACCATGCACTCCAGCACAGTGAAAACCGCGCCTTGTGCGGTCGGCCCGAGCAATCGAAACAGATCGACCAACCGCGCCTCGCCTTGGCTGATGCTATCGCTCACCCGCTGACCACTGAGGATCCAATACCAATCCGCGCCCGCATCGCCGATTCGAAGGAGGTATTCAATGGAAGGCAGCGTCCCAGATTCATAACGATGTTGTGTATTGAGCGTCACGCCTCCGAGGCCCGCAAAATCCTTTTGAGACAAGCCCATAGCGTTCCGCGCAGCCCGAAGCCGCATCGGAATATTATCAATTTCGATAATATCCTCTTGACTGTTCATCACATCTAGTAAACATCTGTCGCCAGTTACAACAGAATGGCACATTGCACATGTCGGGGGTCGGAGTCACACATTCCGAGAGCCAAAAGGCGCGCGCGCGGCGCATTCGTGAACGGTTCGTCGCATCCGGGACGAATATCAGCGAGTGGGCGCGTGAACGCGGCTTCTCGGTCAGCCTCGTCCAGTCTGTTCTTCAGGGCGATCGTCCCTGCCGCCGCGGCGAATCGCATCGCATCGCCGTGGCTCTTGGCCTCAAAGATGAAGTGCCTGCGCCTGGCACGGATGTCCCCGTTCGCTCGACGGCTCCCGATCGTCTCGAAGGTGTGCGCCCATGATCGCTGCATCCTTCCTCGCTATCCGCCGCGCAGTCGTTCGTCTTGGCGAATTGCAGCCGCATTTTCGTCCCCGTGACCCCGGCGCTTCGACCCGCGCCGGTCACGATCCTGCCGGCGCCGCCCCCCAAAGCGCGGCGCCGGTCTTTCTCATCGGGCGTCCCGGCCGCCCTGGTCCCGCTGCAACCTGGCCGTATGCCGGGATCGAGCGATCGGCGACCCTTCCCCTCGTCGTCCTGAGCGCAGCCGGGAATCTCGCATGACGAAGCGCCGCCCACCCCTTTCCCTCGATGCCGCCCTCGCGCGGATAGCCGGGCAAATCCCCGGCGGCTGGAAGACGATGGCCGAACTCGTCGGCTATGAGGAAAGCTATGTCCGTGCCTGGGGCGACGAAACCCGCGACGGCAAGATCAACCTGCCCGCCGCGATCACGCTCGATATCGCCTATCAGGCGGCGGGCGGCACGGGCGCGCCGATCTACACAGCCTATGGCGACCTGATCGGCGCGGCGCAGGCGGATCATTTCGGCGACAAGCAGGAACTGCAACGCGCCACCATCGACTTCATGCGCGAGAACAGCGAGGCGGAAACCGCCCTGCTCGAAGCCGCGCAGCCCGCCGCTGGACCGCTCGAGGAAGCGAAGGCCCAGCGCGAACTGCTCGACGTCCGCAACAAGGCGGACGAGCTGCTCTTGCGCATGGGCCGCAAGCCGCCCTGATCGCGCGGGCGGCCCCCATCCCGATCCTGGGGTGAACCACAGGATGATCGGGGGTGAACCCCCGGTTTCGAAGAACAGGAACCCAGCCGACCCGGCGCGACTCCGGGAGGGCTTTTTTGCTGCCCGGAAAGATACGGATGATGACTCCCGGCACCTATATCGCGAAGCGGCGGCAGGCGGCTGGCCTGTCGATCGATGACGTCGCCGCGATGGTCAGCACATCGCCGCGCCTGGGCGTGATCGATCGGCGCGCCTGGATCGAACGCATCGAGCAGGACGTCGCCTCGATCAGCTATGATGTCGCTGCCACGCTGGCCGATGCCTTCCCGTTGTCGCTGCATGTCCTGAAGCAGCTCATCGACCTACGCAGCTTCGGTCAATGCTCGGGGCCGGAACCCAGCCTCTGCATTCATTGCGGTTGTTCCGACCGCGACCCCTGCATCGATCCCGAAACCCACGCCGCCTGCGGCTGGGCGGCCGGGGACATCTGCACCTCCTGCACCGGAAAGGACTCATCCCATGCGGCATGAAGTCATCTCAACGAAGCTGCACCCACAGGATTGCCGCTGCAAGCTGCATCGGCCGCAACACAACCGCTGGGCGGCAGCTATGGAACCGGGCGATCTGGACAGCCTGAAAAAGGGCGTCATTATCGCCCTTTGGGGCAACGGATTAATCGCCGCCGCCCATTATGCGCCGACCGTCATCGACTGGCTGTCCTCGTGATCGGAGTCGCGCTCACCCGTCAGGATATCGCCGCAGTAGGCAAGGTTTCCGAGAGCCTGGGCTTAGGCTTCATCGCGGCCGCCAACACGATTCTGCAGCCGATAGCCGCGCGCGAACTTCCCCCGCTTTCGACGCCGGTCCTGCTCGACGAAACGGGAAGCGCATGGATTCCCCATGCTTGGCGGGCGGGCTGCTTCACTTATACGCCCATCTGTGAAGGGATAGGCGCCGCCTGGACGCCCGTGCCCGAGATCGGGAAAGTCCTGCTGGCGTTCGCCGGCGGCAACCCTTTCGCGCCCACCGATGAGGCCATCGCCATCGTGCTCAGCCGGGATGGCCTGCGAGAACTCATCGCCGATCTCCGGTCGATCGATCGGCAATGGGACGCGCGGGACTGATGGCCGACCTCGCCGCCGCCGCCCGCCGCTTCGTCCAGTCGCCCGCCTATAGCGAGCTGACGCTGCGCCAGCTTGCCTTGCTCTGCGTCGTCGCCGACGATGAAGGTCCGCATCATGTGCGGCATCTGGCGGCTACGCTCGGCGTATCGAAGCCGGTCGTCACCCGCGCCGTGCATCTGCTGGCGCGCCGGGGCCTTCTGAAACGCCAGCGCCGGCAGGACGATCGCCGCGATGTCGTCATCGCCACGACAGAGGCCGGGCGGGATCTGCGCGACTGGTTTCGCGACCCCGCAAACGGAGGGCATCGTGGCTGAGGCGCTGGCCTATCGCCCGTCCAACGGAACCGAGGACGACCTGTTTCTGTCGCGCTGGTGCGACCGCTGCGCCCGCAATGACGGCGGTTGCGAAATCCTGTCCGCGACCATGCACTTCCGGGTCACCGATCCGGAATATCCGTCTGAGTGGCGGACGGATGAGGCGAGCGGCCCCCGCTGCACCGCCTTCGATGCGCTCGATCCCCTCGATCAGCCGTTCGACCCCGCCGCCGCGATCGGACTGCTGCTATGACGGCCGCGATGAATGAGCGGCAGGAGATTCTCGACCGCTTCTATTGGCAGCACGGCCCCTGCTGCGCGGGCTGCGACCATTGGCGCCACATCAACGCGCTTTTCGGCGAGTGCGTGAAATCGCAGCCCGGCCTGTCGGGCGCCGATCGCGCGGCCATGCTGGGGATGACATCCATCTCGGCGCAGATCAGCGCCGGTCGCGCAGTGACCAAACGCGACGAGCATTGTGGCGCCTTTGCCGACGCGTTCGCCTGGCGCGCCCTGCCTCTCCCCTATCTCAAGCGAATTGGAGCGCCACTGCGATGAGCCGCGAAACCATCCCCGTCATCGCCTGCGACCGCTGCCGCCTGCGTCTCGAAGTGCGTGAGGAAGGCCAGGACAAAGGCTGGGGCCGCGCCTGGGCAAGTGCACCGCATGCCGATCCGGCGAAGCCGATGTCCCGGCAGATCGGCGGCGATACCATGCAGGCGGATCTCTGCCCGGCCTGCGTGGAGGATCTGTTTGCGTGGTGGACGTCGCCGCCGGCGCGCGAGGACGCGATCCCGGCCGCGCCCCCCGCCCGCAAAAAGCCCAGCCGCCGCCGTCTGGCCGATATCGTCGACCAGGCGCTGCGCGAGCAGGCCACGGAGTCGATCGACGCCATCCGGGAGCAGCCGACGTCCATCCTCAGCGGCGAAATCGTGCCGGGCGCCCTTGCTGGCGTCGAAATGCGCGCCAGGCGGATCGCCCGCGAATTGAGTGAGGAACTCGACTGATGTGCATCATCACCGATATCGCCGACACGCTTGCCGCTATGCCGCGCGGCCAGACTTTCCAGATCCTGCTGGGAAACAGCGGATGGCATGCTCTTCACGCCGCGGCGCACTGGATCGACAACGCCTCATCGAAAAAGCAGGCGGACTGGCATGCCATCAAGGATCTCGGTCGCTCCCAGACGACGGATTTTCAGGGATGGAGCCTTGAACCGGCCGGAACATACTGGCCCGTCCCGCCGCAGGGCGAAAGGCGGGCCGCATGATGTCTCTCCCTCCCTCCTGCGGATCATGCACCCTGTGCTGCACCGTGATGAAGGTCACGATGCCGTCGTCGGTGAAACCCGCCCATACGGCTTGCGAACATTGCACGCTGGCGGGCTGTTCGATCTATGCCGACCGGCCGGATGTCTGCGCGGAGTTTCAGTGTCTGTGGCTCGCCACCCAGCAGGCGCCACAGTTCGCAATGCCTTCCTCCTTCCGCCCGGATCGCTGCGGCGTCCTCATAGATTTGAACGCTGCAGGCACCGTGCTCGCGCATTGCGCCTTTCCTTCTTCGTGGAAGCGGCAGCCGATTCACGGCTGGCTTCTCGGCATGGCGCAGCGGGGTCATAATGTTCTGCTCCATAGCGCACACGCGGATCTGTTGCTGAAGGCGGACGGGTCCACCCAGCCGTTGCGCTGCATCGGCGTCGATCCCGTCACGAAAAATCGGGTCTATGTCCCCGAGGCGGCCGCATGAGCCGCGTGGGCCGATCCTTGCCCAAGCGGGCCAGCCCCTGCACCTGCCCGGAATGCCAGGCGCTCGACGCCGAATTTCCGAACGAAGGGCGCCAGCTCGCCCTGATCGAAGCACGGTCGCGCTGCGCGTCCGCCCCTCCCGCCCGTCTGCCGGCTGGCTCCCCCCAATCACCCGCCCGGCAGGCGAAGCGGCCCCGCGCCGGGCGTGTGCCTCGAAGCGAGTCACATGCCTCGCTTCGACCCGGCGCGGGGAAAGCATCCCCCGAAAACCTCCACGCCAGGGAGAGCAGCTCCAGGAGAAGCCCCATGTCCTTTACCACCATGACGATCGGCGATCTATGTGTCTCGCCTTATAATGCGCGCATCAACCGCCACGACGCCGAATCCGTCGACGGCATGGCGGGATCGCTACTGAATAGCGGGCAACTCTATCCGCTCATCGTCCATCCCATGTCCACAAAGAAGGGCGCGCCGAAACAATGGGGCGTCTTCGCGGGAGGACGCCGCTATCGCGCGTTCCGCATGTTGATCGACAGCGGCCGGCTTCCCGCCGACCATCCGATCGAGGTCATCGTCCGCGATATCACGGACGAGGCGGAGCTAGTGGCGCTGAGCCTTGCCGAAAACCTCGTCCGGCTCGGCCTGCGAACCTATGAGGTCTATACGGCCGTCGTGCGCGCCCATGAACGCGGCCGCTCGCTTCAGGAGATCGCGGACACCAACGGCCAGCCCGTCACGACCATCCGCCAATGGATACGTCTCGGTCGCCTTCATCCTGCCATCTTCGCGGCGCTGGAACAGGAAGAGATCGCGACGCCCCATGCGATGGCGTTCGCCGCCACCGAGGATCATCAGCTCCAGCTCCGCACCTTCGAACAGTTCATGCAATTGTCGCTGCCCCAGCGCCGCGACAAGGACGCGCCGACCGTCATCCGCCGGATGCTGAAGATCGGCGATAGCGAACTGACGAAGATGCTGCGCTTCGTCGGCGAGAAAGCCTACGCCGACGCCGGCGGCCGCTATGAGCTGGATCTGTTCGCCGAGCAGGCGGAAGAGCGCGGCCGCATCGTGGACGAGGGCCTGCTCATGCAGTTCGCCGACGCGAAGCTGGAACGGGTCCGCGACCTTCTGCGCCGCCAGGCCGGCCGTGATCTTCGCTTCGAGCGGGAATATCCCCGCGATCCAGAATTCGGCGGCGTATCGCGCGATCTGGAGATCGCGGCCGAGCCGATGCCTCTCACGCCAGCCGACGCCGAACGGCTCGCCTTCCTTCAGAACGAGATGACCGAACTGGAAGCGAAGGCGCAACAGATCCTCGACGCGCCGGATCTCGACGAGGAGCAGCGCGCGTCCCTGATCGCCGCCATCGATGTAGATTATGAGCCGATGGAAAGCGAAGTGGCGGAGATTGGCGACCGCATGTTGCTGCACCTGCCGCAAGGCGACATTTTCGGGACGTTGATCGTCCAGCAGGACGGTTCGCTCGAAACACGCTTCTGGTGGGCGAGCCGCAAGGAAAAGCGCAAGGCTCTCGCTGCCGAACAGAAGAACGCCGCCACTCCCGCGAAACCCACCGCCGTCTCTGCCGGGCCGATCGCCCGGCCCGCCACCCCGGAAATCACTCCGGCATTCCGGCCGACGCCCATGACCGGCGGCCGCGCCATCGATGCGAGTTACGGCTTCGGCGAACGGCAGAAGGCCGACGCCGCGATCAAGGAAGAACACGGCCTGACCGGCGAGGGCGTCCAGATTATGCGGGCAATCCGCCGTGAGACCCTGCGCGCCGGCATCGTCCAGGACGCCGACGAACTGGAAGGCATTCTGGGTCAGGACTTCGTCATCTGGTCGCTTGCCCGATACGAACTGAGCGGTGGCTATGGTTACGAGCTGGGGGCACGCCGGCTGAGCAGCGGCTATGCGGATCGCTCCGATCAGGCAGAGGCTCATGTCCAGCGGACGGAAGCGCACCGGGTCTGGCAGGCAGCGCTCGGCGAGGTGAAGGTGCATCCCAGCATGACCGGAACGGATCTGGCGCTTGCCTTCGATGCTTTCCACAACGAAACCTATCAGTTCCGCCGCATGGTTGGCGCGATCGTCGCCGGCCTGATGCTGGAACGCAGCCTCAACGCCGGCGGCTATCAGGTGCCGCTTCACGATCAGCTTGCCTTCTATTGCGGCCTCGACGACGCGGCGGAGGTTCGCCGACTGGTCGAGCCGACAGAAGAGTTGGTCGACCTGTTCCCCAAGGCGCACCGGATCGCCATGGCGCGGCCGCTGGCTCCGCCCGTCGCTTCCGCCAGTTGGGAAAAGCTCAAGGCCGGCGAACTCACATCGCCCGTCACCCGCGCGCTGAAGGCCGCGAAACATTGGGTGCACCCCCTCCTGCGCTTTGGCGAGGACGAACCTGCCCACGCCATCGAGGAGGAAATGGCGCAATGAGCACCGATCATCTGCACCGGCCGATGCCCGACGCCGCCCGCGCTGTCGGCGAACGGCTCGAACCGGAAGCGGCCGCGCTACTGAAGCGCGCCTTCGACGAGGTGATGGCGATCGAGGCGCTCGGCCCCACACGCCATCATGACGCCTTGTCCCTGATGTTCGCAATCTGCGCATCGATGACCGCGAAGGCGATCATCATGTTGGCAAAACTCTATCCGGCCGCACCGTCTGACTCGATTTGGCAGGCCGGCATCGTCGACCTGCAGATGCAGGCCTCCAACGATTTCGCGACCTATCTCGCCATGCTTCAGGAGAAGGGGGACCGCCAATGACCCTGCTCGATCTGCTCGCCACCATCATCATGGCCCGCCTGCCCCGCTCGCCCGAGGATTGGGCGCCGGGCGATCTTGCCGTCTGCATCGACACCAGCAGATTTCTTTCGGACGAGATCAATCCGAAAGAAGGCGATTATCTCCGTGTCTCCCGCCCGTGCAGCGGCGGGCTTTTCCTTCATTTCGAAGGCAAGCCGGACACACGGCACTGGCTTGCCGTCTGTTTCCACAAGGTGAAGCCCGACGCCAAGCCAGCCGACGATGAAGAATGGGTCGAGCAGCTCAAGCATATGCGCCGGAGGGTCGACGCATGACGCAGGCCTATCCGCTTCATTGGCCCGATGGCCTGCCCCGCACCGAACGTAAGGCCGCGTCCCAATTTCGGACCAGCCTTTCTGCGGCGCTCAAGAATGTGAAGGGCGCTCTGGAATCGTTCGGCCGCGATAGCGGCAAGCCGGTTTCCAACATCGTGCTGTCGTCCAACGTCGGGGGTCTGGACCTGGAACCGCCCAGGGACACCGGGGTCGCCGCCTGGTTCACATGGGAGGGCGAGCAGCGCTGCATAGCCGTCGATCGTTATCCTAAGCCTGAGGACAATCTCCAGGCGATCTTCCATATCCTGGAAGCGCGCCGCACGGAGATCCGGCACGGCGGCCTGCATATCGTGCGGCAGACATTCAAGGGCTTCACGGCCCTCCCTGCACCGGAACATTGGACACAGGCGCTTGGCGTCTCGCCCCACGCGACCGCCGAGGAAGTCAACGCCGCCTATCGCCGGCATGCGCGCGCAGCTCATCCCGATCAGGGCGGCAGCGGCGACCAGATGGCCCGTCTCAACGCGGCCCGCGATGCCGCCATCCGTCAGATCGGAGGGCCGCATGGCGTGTGAAACTGTCAAATTGCCGGCCGGTGGCGCGGCGATCGTCTGCTTCTCAGGCCGCCGCGCCCGATGCTCGTGCGGCCGGTCAGCGCCATTGCTCTGCGACTGGAAAGTGCCGACGAAAAAAAGCGGCACATGCGATGCGCCGATCTGCCATCCCTGCGCCATCTCTCCTGGACCTGACAAGCATCTGTGCCGGGCGCATCGGCCAGCATTTGAAAAATGGAAGGCGGAGCAATCATCCCGCGGAGCGGACAGATGAGTCTCCCGTGGATCCGCAAGACCTACCGCGTTCCCGCCCGCCGCGGCGGCCGCGTTCGATATACCGGCTGCGGCCGCAACAAACTCGGCACCATCCGATCCGCCAACGGCGGCCATCTCAACATCCAGCTCGACGGATGGAAATTTTCCATGCCGTTCCACCCTACGTGGGAGCTGGAATATCTCGACCAGGGAGCATTTCAGTGAACGCCATGTCCTCTGCGCCCACGCGGGAAGCGTATTTGCGTCTGCCCGCCGTGATCTCCGCAACGGGTCTCAGCAAGGCGACCATCTACCGGCGAATCAAGGCTGGCGAATTTCCAGATGCCTACTCGCTTGGGGGGCACAGTGTCGCGTGGAAGCGCTCCGAACTGGAAGACTGGATGGAAAACCGCATGCCCCGCGCGAAACCGGGGTGAGCAAAGCGGGGGCACCTGTGGGGGCACCAATCAAGACGGAACTTCCAAAATCCACGAATTTTCACGGGAATTAGCGCAATGATAGAATCCTACTCGGGGAGCCAGATCATTTTTGGGGATGTCGATCGCTTAACCGAGATCGAACCATTCCCGCTTTTCCCCCGAAAATTTACCAATCAAATGGCCCCAAAATTGAAAGGGGATTTCACCTTTCGCGTATCGCGCGTTCGACAAGACCAGATCGAGGGTCCGTTGCTCGATGGCCGAAGACTGTCTTGGGAAGTCTTCATAGGCATTGCGCGCGATATCCAGTAAAGCGGTTCCATCGTCAATCAGATCATCCTCGGCGATGGCAAGTCGAGCTGATCGAATGTCGCTCCGATCTTCAGGACCATGCCGTCCTCCAACGTCAATTGGAGGCGATATTGTCCGCCATCCGGCTCTATGGCGAAGTGGGACAGGGAAATGGTCATGAAATCTCCGATGCATGAGAGCCGGTTCGCGTAGGCGGAACGCCGCTATGCTCCTCCCTCCACCCGGGCGAGCCGGCGCCCCGTCACCAGCGTCTGACCGATGAACAGCAGGATCAGGATCGAGCCTACAGATCCCACGAAGATGTCGAAGCCCGACCAGCGCCCGAACAGGCCGGGGCCTGCGCCCAGCGCCATCATCATGATGGTGAGGGCGATCAGCATGATCCTGAGTTCGGTCGGTCCGGCCGAGAGGTAGGACAGCTTGAACTCCCCGAGCACGCGCGCCGACAGATAGGCGTGGATCGACAGCAGCAGATAGCCGGCCAGTGCGATCAAGGCGACATCCATCGTCACGAACGGACTGAGGCCGATCCCGGCAAGGATCAACAGCGTCGCCAGACCGTCACAGCTATGATCGATGAAATATCCATAGGAAGGCCGCTCTATGCGGCGGTATCGCGCCAAGCTGCCGTCCATGGAGTCGCCAAACCACTGGACGACATAGCCGCCGATGGCGAGCAGCAGCCAGGAAGAGGCCAGATTGCTCCCGACATAACCGGCAAAGATCATGACGGCGCCGACCATGCCCGTCGCGGTCAGACGATCGGGCGTAACCCATCGAGGCATATGACGACATAGCCAGTCAAGCAGCCGCCGCTCGTTCGCGGCAAGCCAGTTCTGCTGGATTCGGGAAAGGGATTGGGGGGACTTCGGTTGAATCGTCATAAGCCTTCATCGGGGCGATATTCCCCGCGCTGTGATGGTGTTTGCCGGACTGCCGACGCTCTTCCTACTTCCCCTGTCAACCGCTGCCGTCAACTGCCAGCGCCAAGAATGCATCGGCCAGGGGAAAGCAGCAAACCAGCGAATGCAATCAAGGTTGCCGAAAAGAGAAAGTCCGCTTGCGTCGTCAGCTCCCATTTTTGCGGGAGCACATAAGTCTCTCTGTCGGATCGTGCGGAACAAGAACCCGATGACCCTTCATATCAGGCTGACGAAGCCCGGGATAGAAGTTTTCGGATGCAGGGGCTTTTAGGCGCGACGGTGACGGCGCCATATGGTACAGACATTTCATTGCGCGAATTTTGCTGCAAGCATTCGCCGTGACTGAGAGACTATCGTGCTCCCGCTTGCCAGGCCGAGGAGCGCCCCATGGAAGATCTCAATCATCTGCTCAAGCGCGAACAGGAGGAAATGCTGCGCGCCCAGGCTTCCCGCTGCTCCGCCACGCGCCACGCCCATCAGGGCCTTGCGCAGGGCTATGCACGCCGAATCCGCGATCATCACCATCCCTATCGAACCGAACGGACGGACGGAACGATGGCGTTCAATCCCTATCCTTTCGGTGCGGAAGGCGGACGGGCATGAGCCGGGCCATTCACGTGCAGGCAACCCCCGACATGATCGAGGCTATCTGCCGGAAGCACGCTTACCGGATATCGACGGTGGAGCCGTTGGATTCCGGCGGCTCGCGGGTGGTCATGCTCGATCCGCGGGATGCCGAAGCCTTTCGCGTCCTGATGAAGGGAAAGCTGATCGCGGGGACGGTCGCGCGGTCTTCCTCCCATATCGCGCGGCAGTTGCCGCCATCGGCCCGTTGGAGATGAAGGCATGGACAAAGCCGCCTACCTCAAACGCCGGAGAGCGACAGAACTGAACCACGCCCATGTCGCCACCTGTCCCCGCAAGCGGAACCAGCATGAAGAGCAGGCGCGCGCCTATGGGAAGATCATCGATGTGCTCAGCCGGGAACAACAGGATGCCGCACGCGGCCGATAGCTGCGGGAGAACAGGAATCGAATGACTCCGGGGCTTGCATCATCCGGAATGTCCCTTCATCTGGTCGCGTGAATGCGGCTGACTGCCGCAACCGCCTTCTGCCCGGATGGCCGTCCGATGCACTGCGCTGCGGCCGGCCCCGCATGACGAGTAGCTTCTTCCTCGATGAAAATTCCTTCCTTCTTCTCCTCTTCCGCCTGCGACATGGCTATCGATCTCGGCACGGTGAACACCGTCATCTATGTCCGCAACCGGGGCATCGTGCTCAACGAGCCATCCGTCATCGCGCTTGAAACGCGGCAGGGAATTCGGCGCGTCAAGGTCGTAGGCAATGAAGCAAAGCTGATGATGGGCAAGACGCCGGCGGGCATCGAGGCGATAAGGCCCCTGCGCGACGGGGTCATCGCCGATCTGGATATCGCCGAGCAGATGATAAAGCATTTCATCGGCAAGGCGCTGGAAGGCGGCCGTTTCGGACGGCGTCATGCGATCGTGGTCTGTGTGCCGTCCGGTTCGACGATGGTGGAACGCCGCGCCCTGAGGGATGCGGCGTCCAATGCAGGCGCATCGCGCGTGCAACTGATCGAGGAACCGATGGCCGCGGCCATCGGGGCCGACCTGCCCGTCACCGAACCGCGCGGCGCCATGGTCGTGGACATCGGCGGCGGCACCACCGAAGTGGCCGTCCTGTCGCTGAACGGGATCGCCTATAGCGGATCGGCCAGGGTGGGCGGCGACCGGCTGGATGAAGCGATCGCGTCCTATGTCCGCCGGGCGCACAACCTCATGATCGGGGAGGTCACGTCCGAGCGGATCAAATGCCAGATCGGCGCGGCGACCCTGCCCGACGGAGAAGGCCGCCGCATCACCGTAAAGGGACGGGATCTGGTCAATGGCCGCCCCGCCGAAATCTCCATTGCCGAAGTCGAAATCGCGCAGGCGCTTTCGGAGCCGGTGGGACAGATCAAGGCGGCGGTCCGCGCCGCGCTGGAACAAACGGCGCCGGAACTGTCGGCGGACATCATCGACGAAGGGATCACGCTGACCGGCGGCGGAGCCTTGCTGGGCCGTCTGGACGAAGCGCTGGCGGACGCGACGGGTTTGCCGGTCAAGGTCGCCGACGCGCCGCTCACATGCGTGGCCATGGGTGCCGGCCGGGCGCTTGAACAGGACGCCTATGAAGGGGTGCTCGCCAGCCTGTGATTCCTTTCCGCCGTTGCGGAAAGCGCCGCCGGGGGCTGCGTCAGGCGAAAATCTGCCCGCGCACTCTTGAAAGCAGAAGCAAAGCCGTTCAATCACGCCTCGATAATGATTGAGGATGAGCACGGATGAGCTATTATGACGTTCTGATCGTAGGGGCCGGCCATGCCGGGGCGCAAGCGGCGATTGCGCTGCGCCAGTTCGGCTTCGAGGGATCGGTCGCCATGATCGGCGATGAAAAGGACCCGCCCTACGAACGTCCGCCCTTGTCCAAGGAATATTTCGCGGGCGACAAGAGCTTTGACCGCATCCTTATCAGGCCCGCCGCCTTCTGGGCAGAGCGCAAGATCGACATGCTGCTGGGCAGGCGGGTGAAGCATGTCGACCCGTCCGCCAGGTTCGTGACCGTGGGCAATGAGGAAATCGGTTATGGCAAGCTGATCTGGGCGACGGGCGGCAGCCCGCGCATGTTGACGTGCAACGGCGCGGATGCCTCCAATGTCCATGCCGTCCGCCGCCGCGACGATGTCGACGCCATGATGGCGAAGCTGGACCAGATCAAGCATGTCACCATCATCGGCGGCGGCTATATCGGATTGGAAGCCGCCGCTGTCCTGACCAAGCTCGGCAAGCAGGTCGTGCTGCTCGAAGCGCTCGACCGCGTGCTCGCCCGCGTGGCGGGGGAAGAACTCTCCCGCTTTTACGAAGCCGAGCACCGCGCGCATGGCGTGGACCTGCGGACCGGGGCGAAGATGGACTGCATCGAGGTCAAGGACGGCAGGGCGACCGCCGTGCTGATGGCCGATGGCGGGCGCATCGAAACGGACATGGTCATCGTCGGCATCGGCATCGTGCCGGAAACCGGTCCGCTCATCGCGGCAGGGGCAGCCGGCGGCAATGGCGTCGACGTGGACGAATATTGCCGCACCAGCCTGCCCGATATTTATGCCGTGGGGGACTGCGCCGCCCATGCCAATTCCTTTGCACGCGGCGCGCAAATCCGCCTCGAATCCGTTCAGAACGCAAACGATCAGGCAAAAACGGCGGTCGCCCACATCATGGGCAAGGAAGAAGCCTATGAAGCGGTGCCGTGGTTCTGGTCCAACCAATATAACCTGAAATTGCAGACGGTCGGGCTGTCGATCGGCCATGACCAGGCCCTGTTGCGCGGCGATCCGGCGACACGCAGCTTTTCCGTGCTCTATCTCAAGGGCGGGAAACTCATCGCGCTCGATTGCGTCAACGCGGTGAAGGATTATGTCCAGGGCCGCGCCCATGTCCTTTCCGGCGCGGTTCTCGATCAGGCGCAGTTGGCCGACGCGTCAGTGCCGCTCAAGGAAGTCGGATTGGCCTGAGACGGAGCGTCATTGGGCGGACGGATCCGTTTTTCACGCGGAGGCGCGGAGACGCGGAGTTGCAGGGGGCCGACCCTGCGCATCCGTCCTCATCGGCCGCGCAGGGGTCGGCCAGAGGGGGAGGACATTGCCTCTCAAAAACTCCGCGTCTCCGCGTGAACCTGACCGATCAGGGCAGGCCACGCCGCGGCATACTCGGCCGGGCCTTAAAGCTCCCCCCGCGCGCGGCGGATTTCGAACCATTTGCGGACATTGTCATTATGTTCCTGATAGGTGTCGGCGAAGATATGCCCACCCTTCCCATCCGCCACGAAATAGAGCGCCTTGGTTTCGGCCGGATGCAATACCGCCAGGATCGACAGCCGTCCCGGATTGGCGATCGGCCCCTTGGGCAGTCCGACCATCGCATAGGTATTATAGTCGTTGACCGCCGCGATCTCCGATTTCCTGATGCGTCGGCCCAGCGGCTTCCCCTTCGTAATGGGATAGATGATGGTGGGGTCCGCTTGCAGCATCATCCCCGCTCGCAGGCGATTGGCGTAGACGCCCGCGACCATCGGCCTTTCCCTGGGGATCGCCGTTTCCTTCTCCACGATGCTGGCGAGGGTAATCGCCTCGCGCGGCGACTTGACGACAAGGTTCGGCGCGCGCTCCGCCCATAGCTTCGCCAGCATACGATCCATCGCCGCCTGCATCCGCTTCAACACCGCCTCGCGGCTTTCCCCCTTGTCATAGGCATAGCTGTCGGGGAGGATGCTGCCTTCCTCCGGCACCTTGATCCCGCCGGACAGTTCCTCGTTCGCCATCAGCCGCTCATGGACGAGGATCGAGGGCATCCCTTCGGGAATGGTGACGAGACGGGTCAGCGTCTTGCCGCCTTGGAGGATGGAGAGAATAGCCGAATTGCTCGCGCCCTTGGGAATGACGAATTCCCCGGCCTTGATCGGCTGGCCGCCGCCGAAAACCTTGGCGCGCGTCAGGAAGGCGTCGGCTGATCGCACGGCCCCCGCCTGTTTCAACAGCACCGCCGCGTCGGACAGCGTCGCGCCTTCGGGAACGACCAGCGCGATATCCTTGCCCGCCGGTCCCGCCTCCGTCCAGCCGTAGACGAAACGGAACGCCACGAAGGCGGCGACGGCCAGGCCGATCAGCACTATGCCACAGCCCAGCCGCCGCATGGCGTTATCCTCAGACCGCCTTCATGATGAGCGACGCGTTGGTGCCGCCGAAGCCGAAGCTATTGTTCAGCACCGCCCGCACCTTGCGCTCCTTGGCGACGTGCGGGACCAGGTCCACGCCCGCGCAGCTTTCGCTCGGTTCGTCGAGGTTCAGTGTCGGCGGCACGATCTGGTCGCGCATCGCGAGGATGCAGAAGATGCTCTCCACCGCGCCTGCGCCGCCCAGCAAGTGACCGATGGCGGACTTGGTCGAACTCATCGACATGGAACCGATATGATCGCCGAACAGCCGCTTGACCGCGCCCAGTTCCAGCTCATCGCCCAGCGGAGTCGAGGTGCCGTGCGCGTTCACATAATCGATGTCGGCCAGGCTGAGGCCCGACTTCCTGAGCGCCATTTCCATCGAGCGGTAGCCGCCCGACCCTTCGGGATGCGGCGCGGTGACGTGATAGGCGTCGCCCGACAGGCCATAGCCCAGGACTTCGGCATAGATTTTCGCGCCGCGCTTCTTCGCGCGCTCATATTCCTCCAGCACGACCACGCCCGCGCCTTCGCCCATGACGAAGCCGTCGCGGTTGACGTCATAGGGCCGCGAAGCCTTTTCCGGCGTGTCGTTGAAGCCGGTCGAGAGCGCCCGCGCCTGCGCGAAGCCCGCGATGCCGATGGGGCAGATCGCGCTTTCCGCGCCGCCCGCCAGCATCACGTCGGCATCGTCCATCGCGATCATGCGCGCCGCGTCGCCGATGGAGTGCGCGCCGGTCGAGCAGGCGGTGACGACCGCATGATTGGGGCCCATCAGCCCATATTTGATCGAAACCTGCCCGGAAATCAGGTTGATGAGGCGGCCATGGACGAAGTGCGGCGACACACGCCCCGGCCCCTTGTTCGCCAATACCAGCGATTCGCTCTCGATGCCCGGCAGGCCGCCGATGCCCGACCCGATGGAGCAGCCCGCGCGCAGGCGCTCCGCCTCGGTCATGTCGGTGAGGCCCGCATCCTTCAACGCCTCGCTCGCGGCGGCGATGCCGAAGACGATGAACAGATCGACCTGACGCTGGATCTTGTGGTCGACTTCCAGATTCGCGTCGAAGCCATATTCATGGGCGGCAGGCTTCACTTCGCAGGCTATGCGGCATTTATAGTCGGCGGCGTCGAAGCGCGTGATCGTGGCCGCGCCGGATTTCGACGCGATAATGTTCTTCCAACTGGTCTCCACATCTCCGCCCAGCGGGCTGACCATGCCAAGACCGGTTACGACGACACGACGCATATGTTGCTCCGAAATTCCTTATTGGCTTACCGTCCCTTAGCCGCTTGCGAACCGATTGTCGAAAGCTGACGCATGGGAAACGGCGCCAGATACGAAAAGGCTCCCCAAGACCCGGAAGACCGGACAGGAGGAGCCGTTTCCTTCAAACGCTGCGGCCCGCCGGTCGGGCTGGCCGCGAAACGCCCTTACTGCTTGCTGTCGATATAGTCGATCGCGTCCTTGACGGTGGCGATCTTCTCAGCCGCATCGTCGGGGATTTCGACGCCGAACTCTTCCTCGAACGCCATCACCAGCTCGACGATATCCAGGCTGTCTGCGCCCAGATCGTCGATGAAGCTTGCGTCCTCGGTCACCTTTTCGGCTTCGACGCCCAGATGCTCGACGACGATTTTCTTTACGCGATCCGCGGTCTCACTCATGAGTGGTCCTTTTTACTGGGTATCGTTGGTTGGTATGAATATCCGTTAAGGGATGCCCTAAAGCCAAGCTCCGATAGAGGCAAGAGGCAAGACAGCCAAGCCCCCTCTTTCTGCCATGGGGTGAAATCCCGCCCATCATCGCAGGAAAAGAGGACCGCTTTTACGCAATTTTAGCAGAGCCCTGCGATATCCCGGCCATGGTTGACGCCCGCCCCCATCCATCGCTCGCGCCGTCCGGCCATGACGGCCATGACGATGCCGGTTGGATGGCCCTGCTCGTCACCCTGATCGTCGCCCTTGGATTTCAGTTCGCCGATCCATTCCAGATTCCGCTGCGGGGCGTGGCCGGGCCGGCTCTTTTCATCCTGATATTGGGAGCGGCTGCCGCCTTCTATCGTCAGCGCCGATCCGACGGAAACATCGTATCGATGTGCGTCGGCCTCCAGCAGATGACGCTGTTCAGCGCCATCGGGGCCATATTATCCTATATGGTGGCGGCACGGGGCGGCCCCTATTGGGACGCGCGGATCGCGGGATGGGACCAGGCTCTGGGCCTGGACTGGCGCGCCTATCTCCGCTGGATGGACCGGCACGCCTTTCTGGGGGGACCGCTGAAATCTGCCTATGCCACCATCATCCCCCAGATGGCGCTGCTCATCATCGTGCTGGGCCTCGCCAACAGGCTCGCGGCGCTGCGGACCGCCATTTTGGCGGCGATGATCGCCGGGCTGGCCGTCATCCTCCTGTCGGGAGCCATGCCGGCCGTCGCGGCCTATGCCCATTTCGGCCTGCGCCCCGCCGACTATCCGCATCTGCAACCCGCCGCCGCGCTGATTCACATGAACGACCTTGCGGCGCTGCGCGCGGGAACCCTGCACGTGCTGTCGCTCGACCGGATGGAAGGGATCATCACCTTCCCCAGCTATCACGCGGCGTTGGCAACGGTCTTCGGGTGGGGTTTCCTGAAGGCGCCCCAGCTCTGGATACGGGCGACGGGAACCGGACTGGCCCTTCTCACCCTTGCGGCCACGCCCATCGACGGCGGTCATTATTTCAGCGACGTCCTTGCCGGATGCGCCATCGCCTGCGCCAGCCTGCTGATCGCCCGGCGCGCGATACATCTTCGCCTTCTGCCGGGAACGCGCGGCAAAATGCCCGCCTCGCTCCCGGCCTGAAAGCGTCAGATCATCGCCATGCCGCCGTTCACATGCAGCGTCTGGCCAGTGACATAGCCCGCCTCGCGGCTCGCCAGATAGACGACCGCCGCGCCGATATCTTCGCCGGCGCCCAGATCGCCCGCTGGGATCTTCTGGAGGATCGCGCCCTTCTGCGCGTCGTTCAGCGCATCGGTCATGGCTGAGCGGATGAAGCCCGGCGCGACGCAGTTCACGGTGATGCCCCGGCTCGCCAGTTCCTGCGCCAGCGATTTGGACATGCCGATGATGCCCGCCTTGGACGCGGCATAATTGGCCTGCCCCGGATTGCCGGTGACGCCCACGACCGAGGTGATGGAGACGATGCGGCCGAAGCGCGCCTTCATCATCGGCCTGGCCGCCGCGCGGGCGAGGCGGAAGGCGGCTTCCAGATTGACCGCGATCACATCGGCCCATTCATCGTCCTTCATGCGAAGGATGAGGTTGTCGCGCGTGATGCCCGCATTGTTGACGAGGATGTCGATCTTGCCGCCCAGCGCCTCGACCGCCTGCGGCACCAGCGCATCGACGGAAGCCGCGTCGGACAGGTCGCAGACGAGCGTCTTGTGCCCAGCTTCCGATTTACCGCCCCCAAGCTCCGCCGCGAAGGCTTTCAGCTTCTCCTCATTGCTCCCCGAAAGCGCCAGGGTCGCGCCCTGCGCCGCCAGCGATTTCGCGATGGCGGACCCGATCCCCCCCGAAGCGCCCGTCACCAGCGCGGTCATGCCTGTCAGATCGAACATGTTCTTGTATCCCGTCTCGTCAAAATTCGGCCAGTGCCGCTTCGATATCGTCCATGGTCACGATGCTGCGGACGGTGGCGTCGGGCGCGATGCGCTTCACCATCGGTCCCAGCACCTTGCCGCCCAGTTCCACGAACTCCGTGACGCCCGCGTCCCACATCGCCGCCACGGATTCGCGCCAGCGCACGCGCCCCGTCACCTGCTCCACCAGCCGCGCCCTGATCTCGGCTGGCTCGGCGATGGGAGCGGCCAGCACATTGGCATAGACCGGCAACAGCGGCGTGTTGATCGCCGCCTTCGCCAGCGCCTCCTCCATCACCTCGGCAGCGGGCTGCATCAGCGGGCAGTGGAAAGGCGCGGACACGGGCAGCAGCACCCCGCGCTTGATGCCGTGATCCTTGACCATGGCCACCGCACGCTCGATCGCGCCGCGATGGCCGGAAATCACCACCTGCGTCGGATCATTGTCATTGGCGACGGTGCAGACTTCCCCCTCGGCCGCCGCGTCGGCCAGAGCCTGCGCCTTGCCAATGTCCGCGCCCAGCAGGGCCGCCATCGCGCCCTCGCCCACGGGCACCGCTGCCTGCATCGCCCGCCCGCGCAGTTTCAGCAGCTTCGCCGTGGTCGCGATGTCGAACGCCTCCGCCGCGCAGAGGGCGCTATATTCGCCCAGGCTGTGCCCTGCGACATAATCCCCCTTGCCGGCCAGCGAAAAGCCGCCTTCCCGCTGCATCACCCGCAGCGTCGCCAGCGCATTGGCCATGATCGCGGGCTGGGCGTTTTCGGTGAGCGTCAGATCGCTTTCAGGCCCGTCCACCATGATGCGGAACAAATGCTGCGACAGGGCGTCGTCAACTTCCTGAAACAATTCCCTCGCGGCCGGGCTTGCTTGCGCCAGCGCATTGCCCATGCCAACCGACTGGCTGCCCTGACCCGGAAATAGAAATGCCCTCATGCTTAACCCTCTGAACCCGATGGCGCGGAAAAACGCCATTTTCATAGACCGTTACACTTTACGACAAGATTGGCATTGAGGCATCGTCACGATTTCGGCAGTTATTTCGCAAAGAACCCCAACACCGCCCGCAAGCGGCTGTCTGCGGCCCCTTTAACGATGACGGAGTGCAAGGAAAAGGTGCGATATCGCATTGCATGGATCACCGGAACGGCGCTCGCGCTGTCGGCCTGCGCCGCCGGTCCCGATTATCGCCCGCCCGAAACGGCGGCTCTCGGGCTTCCTCCCGCCTATAGCCAGGGCACGGCCGCGCCGCTCAGCGAGGGCGATCTGGCGAGTTGGTGGACGCGCCTCGACGATCCCGCGCTCAGCTATCTGATCGATCAGGCCGTCGCCCGCAACCTCGACATCGTGCAAGCGCAGGCGCGGCTTCGGCAGGCGCGGGAATCGCTCCGCCAGGCCAACGCCGCTTTCCTGCCGCAGGTGAATGCGTCGGGCAGCGGGGGCAAGAATTATCGCAGTCAGGCGGGCGGCACCCGCACAGACAGCAACGGCAATGTCATCGGCCTGGGTTCCAGCAACTGGTCCAGCAGCTATTCGCTCGGCGCCAATGCCAGTTGGCAGATCGACCTGTTCGGCGAACTGTCCCGCTCGGCCGAAGCAGCACGCGCCGATCTGGCCGCATCGGGCTATGACCTTGCCAATGTGCGGATGACCATCATTGCCGAACTGGTCACCAATTACGTGCAGGCCCGCCTCGCCCAGGCCCAGCTCAAGATCGCCCGCGAAACGCAGGCGATTCAGCAGGATAATTACAACATCGCCAACTGGCGCTTGCAGGCAGGCCTCGTCTCCTCGCTGGACGAGCAGCAGGCGAGGGCGCAGCTTGCCCAGACCAACGCGTCCATTCCCCAGCTCGAAGCCAGCCTCAAGGGCAGTCTCAACCGCATCGCCGTGCTGACGGGACAAGCGCCCGGCGAAGCGACCCGCACCCTCGAAACGCCCGCCGCCATTCCCGCCGCCGCGACGGACATCGCCACCGGCATCCCCGCCGACACGCTGCGCCAGCGCCCGGACGTCCGCGCCGCCGAACGCACGCTCGCCGCCGCGACCGCGCGGATCGGCGTGGCGCAGGCGCAGCTTTATCCGTCGCTGGGGATCAGCGGCAATATCGGCACCACCTCCAACGCCTTCAAGAATCTGTTCGACCTCGTCACCGGCGGCGTCTTCGCCAATGTGGCGCAGGTGATCTTCGACGGCGGCCGCCTGTCCTCGCAGGTCCGATCGCAAAGGGCGGCCGCCGACGGAGCCTTCGCCGCCTACAGGCAAAGCGTGCTGACGGCGCTGGAGGACGTGGAAAACGCGATGGCCTCGCTCAGCAGCGCCCGCGCCCGCAAGGCCGAGTTCGCCATCGCCTATGAAGCGTCGAACAATGCCGCGATCATGGCCCGCAGCCAGTATCAGGCGGGCCTCATCGACTTCCAGACCCTCTCCACCAGCGAATCCACGCTTTTGAACGCGCGCAACAGCCTTGCCTCCGCTCAGGCCGACGAAGTCCTTGCCATCGCCCAGCTCTACAATGCGCTGGGCGGCGGCTGGCAGAACATGGAAAACCGCCCCGATGAGCAATGATGTGACGACCGATCAGGATCTCGACGACTTCCTCGGCGCGAAGCCGGAAAGACCGTGGCGCAAATGGGCGATCCGGGGCGGCATCGGCGTCGCGCTGCTGATCGTCATCCTGCTGCTGGCCCGCTGCTTTTCGGGCGACGACAAGCCCGATTACGCCACGCGGGAAGTGCGCAAGGGCGACCTGACCGTCACGGTTTCCGCCACCGGCAACCTGAAACCCATCAACCAGGTCGATGTCGGTTCCGAACAGTCGGGCAAGATCACGGCGGTCTATGTCGACGTGAACGACCGCGTGACCAAAGGGCAGAAGCTCGCCGAACTCGACACGCGCCGTCTGGTCGACACGATCAACCAGAACCGGGCACAGGTCACATCCTCGCAGGCCGGTGTCGCGCAGGCGCAGGCGCAGGTCGCGCTGGCGAAGGCGACGCTGGATCGCCAGCTCGACGTCTTCAGGCTGTCGGGGGGCCGCGTCCCCGCCAAGACGGAGATGGACGCCGCCCGCGCCGATTATCAGTCCGCGCTCGCCGGCCTCAATTCCGCGCAGGCGCAGGTCCGCGTGTCGCAGGCCCAGCTTTCGACCGCGCAGACCAACCTGTCCATCGCCCAGATCGTCTCGCCCGTCACCGGCGTCGTCCTGTCCCGCGATATCGAGCCGGGCCAGACGGTCGCGGCCTCGCTCAATGCGCCGGTCCTCTTCACCCTCGCCGAGGATCTGACCAAGATGGAAGTCGAAGTGTCGGTGGACGAAGCCGATGTGGGACAGGTGAAGGAAGGCCAGAGCGCGAATTTCTCCGTCGACGCGTTCCCCGGCCGCACCTTCCCGGCGAAGGTCACGCGGGTCAATGTCGGATCGAACAGCGCCAGCGCGTCTTCCTCATCCTCCTCGTCCACCAGCACGGCCAGCTCAACGGGCACGGTGGTCGCCTATACGGCGGTGCTCGCGGTGGACAATCGGGACGAAACCCTGCGTCCCGGCATGACCGCGACGGCGGATATCGTGACGCAGGAATTGCGTGACGTGCTGCTCGTCCCGAACGCCGCGCTGCGTTTCAAGCCCGCCACCGGCGCCAGCCAGGGCGGCGGCATCACCAGCCAGATCCTGCCCGGCGCGCGCCGCCTGCGCCGGGGCAACGCCCGGCAGGTCAGCTTCGGCGAAGGCAGCAGCCAGACCGTCTATGTCGAGGATGAGAATGGCGAGCCGAAGGCCGTGCAAGTCACCATCGGGGCAAGCGACGGCTCCCGCACCGCCATCACGGGCGGCGACCTGAAAGCCGGCATGCGCGTCATCACCGGCCAGCTTGCCGCCGGGCAGCAACAGCCCGCGGAAGATCAGAAGGCCGATCAGGATACCGGCGAACGCAAGGCAGGCCCGCGCAACAAGGCGGCGGACGGCAGTCCCGCAACCGTCGGCAAGCTTGGCAATTCCGGCGACAGAGCACCCGAGACCGCGCCCGTCGTCCCCTCTCCCGCCGCTTCCGCTCCACGCGACGAACCGCGCGGCACGGGGCGGGAAAGCGGAACCTGACGCCATGGCTTCTCCCGCCCCCATCATCTCCATGCGCGGAATCACCAAGGTCTTCGGCAGCGGCCCCACCGCCTTCCAGGCGTTGAAGGGAATCGACCTCGACATAGAGGAAGGCGATTTCGTGGCCGTCATGGGGCCGTCCGGCTCCGGCAAGTCGACGACGATGAACATATTGGGCTGCCTCGACGTGCCGACGGCAGGGGAGTTCCTGTTCAAGGGCCGCCATGTGGAGCAGCTCGACCGCGACCAGCGCGCCCTGCTCCGCCGCCGCTATCTGGGCTTCGTGTTTCAGGGCTTCAACCTGCTCGCCCGCACCAGCGCGCTGGAAAATGTGGAACTGCCGCTGCTCTATCGGGGGGAGGACAAGAAGACCCGCTATGACGCCGGCATGGCCGCGCTGGACAAGGTCGGCCTCAAGGAGTGGTGGGACCATACGCCCGCCGAACTGTCGGGCGGCCAGCAGCAGCGCGTCGCCATCGCCCGCGCCATCGTGACCCAGCCCGCCGTGCTGCTGGCCGACGAACCGACCGGCAATCTCGATTCGGAGCGATCGATAGAAATCATGGAACTGCTGACCGACCTCAACCGCAACAGCGGCATCACTGTCCTCATGGTCACGCACGAGCCGGACATGGCCGCCTTTGCCCACACCATCGTCCACTTCAAGGACGGGCTGGTCGAACGGGTCGAGGAAAGGGTGAAGGCATGAGGACGGCGCGTTCCAAACCTTCTCTCCTGAAGGGGCGAGGGATGTCAAAATGCTAGGCACCACCGTCATCCTCGCCTTCCGCGCGATCAACCGGCACAAGCTGCGATCCTTCCTGACGACGCTGGGCATCATCATCGGCGTGGCGGCGGTCGTGACCATGGTGACGCTGGGCAACGGCGCGACGGCGGCGGTGCGCGAGCAGATCAGTTCGCTCGGCGCCAATGTGCTGCAACTGCGTCCCGGCCAGGGTTTCGGCCGTGGCGGCGGCGGCCCCCGCCCGCCCGATTTCAAGCCGCAGGACCTGACCGCCATCGAAAACCAGCTCACCGGCGTCCGCGCCGTGGCCCCGCTCGTGCAATCCAGCGGCACGGCGATCTACGAAGGCAGCAACTGGTCCACCACCGTCTACGGCACCACCGCCGCCTATTTCGAGGTGCAAAGCTGGAAAGCCGACACCGGCCGCCTGTTCCTGCCGGACGAGGAAGAGGCCGGAAAGCCCGTCTGCATCATCGGCAACACCGTCCGCACCAACCTGTTCCAGGGCAACGACGCCGTCGGCAAGCGGATGCGGATCAAGGGCGTGTCCTGTCAGGTGATCGGCACGCTCGCCACGCGCGGCCAGGGCGGATTCGGCGATCAGGACGACGTCGTCGTCATGCCCATCAAGTTCGTGCAGCGCCGCTTCACCGGCGACCGCGACATCAGCCAGATCCTGATCGCGGTGGACGACGCCTACGACACCTCCGCCGTACAGGGCAGCCTGGAAGAGCTGATGCGCGAACGCCGCAAGGTCAAGACGGGATCGGAGGACAATTTCAACGTCTTCGACACCAAGCAGATTTCCGACACGCTGACCGGCACCACCACTATCCTGACGCAGATCGTGGCGGCGGTGGCCGCGATTTCGCTGCTGGTGGGCGGCATCGGCATCATGAACATCATGCTGGTATCCGTGACGGAGCGGACGCGGGAAATCGGCATCCGCCTGGCCATCGGCGCCGTCGCGCGCGAAGTGCTTTTGCAGTTCCTGGTCGAAGCCATCGTGCTGTCGTGCCTGGGCGGCCTGATCGGCCTGTTCCTCGCCCTGATCGCCTCCGTCGCCATCGCGCCGCTGATGCAGGTGCCCTTCATATTCAACGTGAAGGTAAACCTCATCGCCTTCCTCTTTTCCGCCGCCATCGGCGTGGTATTCGGTTATTTCCCGGCCCGCCGCGCCGCCGCGCTCAACCCCATAGACGCGCTACGCCACGAATAGGGCCGATACACTTTCCGACATTTAAGGGAGTATCCGGCACATCCCTGCGACAAGTGCATCCTAATTCTGTCTTCGACGCCAAGGAATGGCGCCCGAGATCGAAGAAGGAGCAATTACGATGATGAAGAAGTTCCTGATGGCCCTGGCCGCCACCACCATGATCGCCAGCCCGCTGGTCACCGCGCAGGCGCAGGCCGCCCCTCATCGCGAAGTCCACCGCGTCGTGAAGCAGAACCCGCACGGCCGCACCGTGGTCCGGCAGAAGACGGTCGTCCGCCAGAACGATTATCGCAACAATTACCGCCATTGGTCGAAGGGCCAGCGGTTCGACCGCCGCTATGCGAACAATTACCGGGTCGTCGACAATTACCGCAACTATCGCCTCTCCACCCCGCCGCGCGGTTATCAGTGGGTGCGGTCGGGCAATGACGCGGTGCTGGTGGCGATCACCAGCGGCATCATCGGCGCGGTGATCGGAGGCGCCCTGCGCTAAACAGCCTTGCCTGAGCGGCGGGAAGCGCTCCGGGGATTTCTCCTCCCCGGAGCGCTTTTTGCATCCTATACCCATCCGGTCAGATAATAGACGGCGATGACGATGAAGACCGTAAGCGTCTTGATGAGCGTCAGCGCGAATATGTCCTTATATGCCTGGCGGTGCGTCAGCCCGGTTACTGCCAGCAGGGTGATGATCGCGCCATTATGCGGCAGGCTGTCCATGCCTCCCGATGCCATGGATGCGACGCGGTGCAGCACTTCGCGGGGGATGCCCGCCGCATCGCCCGCCGCCATGAACTGATCCGCCATGGCCGCGAGCGCGATGGACAGCCCGCCCGAAGCCGATCCGGTGATACCGGCGAGCGACGTGACCGTGATCGCTTCGTTGAGCAGGGGATTGGGCACGGATTTCAGCGCTTCCTTGACGATGAGGAAGCCTGGCAACGCGGCGATCACCGCGCCGAACCCATATTCGACCGCCGTGTTCATCCCCGCCAGCAGCGCCCCGCCCACCGCCGCCTTCGACCCGTCGGCAAAACGCTTCGCCACCGCCGGAAAGGCGAAGAGCAGGATCGTCGCGATGCCCAGCAGCAGCGCGCCCTCCACCGCCCAGAGCGCCGCCGTCTGCGCCACCTTGATCGTTACCGGCTCGGCAAGACCGGCGAGCGGCACGCTGACCTCCTCTCCGGGCCAGATTCGCGGGATCAGCATGGTCAGCCCCAGATTGCCGAATCCCACCACCAGCAGCGGCAGCAGCGCGATCAGCGCGGGCGTCCGCACTTCGTCCGCGACAGGCTCCGGCTCATTGACCAGCGTTCCGGGCGCGCCATAGCCCTCCCCCGCTGCCATCAGCGCCCGCCGCCGCCAGCCCAGATAGGCCAGCCCCATCCCCATGATGCAGGCCGATCCGATCAGTCCCAGCACGGGCGCCGCCCAGGCCGTCGTTCCGAAGAAGCTCGTCGGGATGATGTTCTGGATCTGCGGCGTGCCCGGCATGGCGTCCATCGTAAAGGTGATAGCACCCAGCCCGATGGTGGCGGGCACCAGCCGCTTGGGGATGTCGGCGCGCCGGAACATCTCCGCCGCGAACGGGTAGACCGCGAACACCGCGACAAAGACCGATACGCCGCCATAGGTCAGCAGCGCCGTCACCAGCATGATCGCCGGAATCGCCTGCTCCGCCCCCACGAAACCGATCGCGGCCGTCACGATGGCGCGGGAGAAGCCCGAAATCTCGATCAGCTTGCCAAATAGCGCGCCCAGCAGGAACACCGGGAAATACAGCTTCAGGAAGCTTCCCACCTTCTCCATGAACAGCCCGGAAAAGACGGCGGGAACGGCGGACGGCTCCGTCAGGAACACCGCCAGCATCGCCAGCAGGGGCGCCATCAGGATGACGCTCATCCCCCGATAGGCTGCCAGCATCAGCAATATCAGCGACAATGCCGCGATCCCGACCGCCATATCCCCTTCCTTTCCCCGCTTTCGGTACGGAGCCTATGCGGTAGAAGGCGGCAAGCCAACTCCTCCTTGCCTTTCCCGCGCATTTCCCCCATAGGGCCGCCTTCGCACGGGCCGGGGTGACTCGCTCCCGCGCGGAAGAATGTTTGAGACGACAGCCGGAGGGGCGATCCGCATGGGGCGGGCGTCAGCGATCGGCCAAGAGATGAGGCAATACCCATGGCTCTTTACGAGCATGTGTTCCTTGCGCGCCAGGATCTGGCACAGGCGCAGGTGGACGCGCTGGCGGAAACCGCCACCAAAATCGTCGAGGATCTGCAGGGCAAGGTGACCAAGGTCGAAACCTGGGGCCTGCGTTCGCTCGCATACAAGATCGCCAAGAACCGCAAGGCGCACTATGTGATGCTCAACATCGACGCCCCCGCCGGTGTCGTGGCCGAGCTGGAACGCCAGACCCAGATCAACGAAGACGTCATTCGCTACATGACCGTCAAGGTCGATGAGCTGGAAGGTGGCCCGTCAGTCATGATGCGCAAGCAGGAACGCTCCGAGCGTGGCGATCGCGGCCCGCGCGGCGACCGTGGCGACCGTGGCCCGCGCGAAGGCGGTTCTCGCGAAGATCGTGGCCCGCGCCGCGACCGCGACGAAGCCCCGGCTGGCGAATAAGGAGATCTGACCAATGGCACGCCCGTTTTTCCGCCGCCGCAAGAGCTGCCCCTTCGCCGCCAAGGATGCGCCGAAGATCGATTACAAGGATGTCCGCCTGCTCCAGGGCTTCGTGTCCGAGCGGGGCAAGATCGTCCCCAGCCGCATCACCGCGGTGTCCGCCAAGAAGCAGCGTGAGCTGGCCCAGGCCATCAAGCGCGCCCGTCATCTGGGCCTGCTGCCCTACATCGTGAAGTGAGGGAGTAGAAATCATGGAAATCATTCTCCTCGAACGAATCGAGAAGCTGGGCGCGATCGGCGATGTCGTCACTGTGAAGGACGGTTACGCCCGTAACTACCTGCTGCCCAACAAGAAGGCGCTGCGTTCCAACAACGCCAACAGACAAGTCTTCGAAGCCAACCGCGCGAAGATCGAGGCTGACAATGCCGCCCGCCGCTCCGACGCCGAAAAGGCTGCGGAAGGCGTCAACGGCAAGCAGGTCGTCCTGATCCGCCAGTCGTCCAACGCCGGCCACCTCTACGGTTCGGTCGCCGTCCGCGATCTGGTCGAAGCGCTGCATGCCGATGGCGTCACCAACGTCACCAAGGCGATGGTGGTTCTGGAACGCCCGATCAAGACGCTGGGCGTTTTCGACGTCAAGGTCGCGCTGCACCCGGAAGTCGCCGTCACCATCCAAGTGAATGTCGCGCGCTCGCCGGAAGAAGCCGAACTGCAGTCGCAGGGCGTCGACGTGATGGCCGACCTGTTCGAAAAGGACGAGGCGGGCTTCACGGAAGATTACGATCCGAACGCCGAACCGGGCGAAATCGCCACGGAAACGGAAGAGACTCCGGCCGAACAGGCCTGAGCTTCCCCACAGGATCGGAAAAGAAAGCCGCCCCCCACCGGGCGGCTTTTTTGCTTTCTCTGGAGGCGCTTGCCGCCCCGCCGAACAGCGAATCGGTTCAGGCTGCCCTGCCGACGCCGCGAAAGGGGCGGAACAGGAACCGGGCGCGGGCGTTCCCCCGCCATGGAGCAGCGCCCCCTCATCGAACGCCTGGCCCGCCATCTTTCCGCCGGCCATCCGGACCGATGGGCAAACCGCGTGGAAGATGCAGCCAGCATTCTGGCGATCCTCAAGGAACCGGACTGCATCATGATGGAAGCAGGCTCCGGCGACATATGGCGTTCCATGATCGAGGCGGCATTGCGCCAACGCTGGGAAATGGCGGCAGCGGAGGAAAGATCGCTACCCCCGGCCGGAGCGGACGAAGAAGGCGAAATCCCGCTGTCGGAAAAGACCGTGGGCGGCGATCCTGCCGACTGGATTCATCTTCGGGAATCGCGGGAGAAGAAATCATGAAATCCTTGTTGAAACTGGCCTTTTTGACAGGCTTGGGCACCGTGGCCTGGAAAAGCTGGCGGGAATGGAAGGCCAGCCGCGGCGACGAAGACGATCGCGGAGCGGTTGGCTCTTCGGGTATCGTCAGGGATGCCGGACCGGACGAACAGCATTTGGATGCGGCGGATTGGGATTTGGTCGACGAACAATCGGACGAATCCTTTCCCGCAAGCGATCCGCCCGCCAATTTCCGGGGCATAGCCTGAAACCCCCTTTTGCCGCATTGCCCCGTCCTCCCACCTCTTCTATGACGCGCAACGCGGGGACGCCGAACGCCGGCGTCCGACAGAGGAAAGCTGAAAATTCATGCCTTCGGGTCTGATCGCGCTGCTGGACGATGTGGCGGGCATAGCGAAACTGACGGCAACGTCGCTGGATGACGTCGCGGCAGCGGCGGGAAAAGCGGGAAGCAAGGCCGCCGGGGTCGTGATCGACGACACGGCGGTAACGCCTCGCTATGTGATCGGGCTGACTCCCGACCGCGAACTTCCGATCATATTCAAGATCGCCAAAGGCTCGCTTCGCAACAAGCTGCTTTTCCTCCTTCCCGCGGCTTTGGCGCTGAGCGCGCTGGCGCCCTGGCTGCTGCCTCCGCTTCTCATGCTGGGCGGGGCCTTCCTTTGTTTCGAAGCGACCGAGAAACTGGCGGAGGCGCTGGGCGGCGGCCATGACCTCGCGCAGGAAGCCTTGGCAACGCACAGTTCGCAGGAGTTGGAGGACCAGAAAGTTTCCGGAGCCATCCGCACCGATTTCATCCTTTCAGGGGAGATCATGGCGATCGCGCTCGGGACGGTCGCCACCGAGCCTCTTTGGGAACAGGCGGTCGTTCTGTTGGTCGTGGCCGTATTCATCACTGCGGGCGTCTATGGCGTCGTCGGCTTCATCGTGAAGATGGACGATATCGGGCTGCATCTGGCGCAGCGGACTTCCTATCTCCTGCGCACCATCGGACGCGGGCTGGTGATGGCCATGCCGGTGCTCATGAAGATATTGAGCGTAGTCGGAACCGCCGCGATGCTCTGGGTAGGCGGGGGCCTGATCGTGCACGGCCTGCATGAATTTCATTGGGACCTGATCCCGGATAGCATTCATCGCATGGCGCAAAGCGGCGCCGCCGCCCTACCCGCCATCGGGCCGGCGATCGAATGGACGCTCGGCGCGGCCGGCTCCGCGATCGTGGGAATGGCGATCGGCGCGATCATCGTGGGGCTGCTTCATCTTCTGCCGCGAAAGCATTGAAGCGGCGCGCCTTCGCACCAGCGAAGACGGCACAGGCAGAAAACCGATGATTTTAGCCTGCCTGAATGACGCGTCGCACAAAAGAATTGAAGAGGGTCCCGCGAATCGGTAATTATCGGACCATGCAAGCGCCGACCGACATCTTCCAAGCCATAGCCCAGCAGAAATGCCTGATCGCAACCTATAATCGCATGATCGTGAAGCTGGCGCCCCACATCCTCTATACCCGTCACGATGAAATGTTCATCGACGCCGTGACGATCGAACGGGATGGCCGGCCTCCGCGCGAGTTGAAGCTGGGCACCTTCAAGCTCACGGGCCTCAGCAATATCGGCGTGGTCGATGAGCCGTTCGAGGCCATGCACGGCCTTTATGATGAAACGGACGCCAAATATAAGGGCGTGACGCTGTTCGCGGTGCAGTCGGAAAACGCGACGGCCTGATCCGTTATTTTTTCAGCCGATAGCCCGTCCGGAACACCCATCCCACGACCGCAAGGCACAGCACCAGCATCGCCGCGATGAAGGCGATGCTGAATCCGATGCCGACATCCCCCTTGCCGAAGAAGGTCCAGCGAAAGCCGGAGATCAGATAGACGATCGGATTGAACAGCGTGATCGTCCGCCACGGCTCGGCCAGCATGTGGATCGAGTAGAAAGCGCCGCCCAGAAAGGTCATCGGCATGATGAGCAATAGGGGAATGACCTGCAACTGCTCGAAGCTCTGCGCCCAGATGCCTAGGATGAAGCCGAACAGGCAGAAGCTGACCGCGATCAGGATCATGAAAGCGATCATTGCGAAAGGATGGGCGACGGGAAGGTCGACGAACAGATGCGCGGTCGCGAAGATGATGATGCCGACGATGAAGGCTTTCGTCGCCGCCGCGCTCACATAGGCGGTCACGGTTTCCGCGGCCGAAACCGGCGCGGACAGCAGTTCATAAATGGTGCCGGTGAATTTCGGCATGTAAATCCCGAAACTGGCGTTGAAGATGCTTTCCGTGAACATCGACATCATGATGAGGCCCGGCACGATGAAAGCGGCATAGGGGATGCCGTCGATTTCCGTCATGCGGGAACCGATCGCGCCGCCGAAGACCACGAAATAAAGGGATGTGGTGATCACCGGCACCAGAAGCCCGGTCAGGAGCGTGCGCCGGAACCTGTGCAGTTCGAATCTGTAGATCGCCCATATGGCGCGCAGGTTGGGGCCGCTCATGCCGCCTGCTCCCGATGCACCAGGCTGACGAAAATATCCTCCAGGCTGCTTTGCTGCGTGTTGAGATCCTTATAGGCGATGCCAAGATCGCCCAGCTTGCGAAGCAGGGAAGACACGCCCGTGCGTTCGGCCCGCGTGTCGAACAGATATTCCATCTCGTTCCCTTCGGCCTCCAGGGACACGCCCCATTCCGCCAGTTCGCCCGGAACGTCCGGAAGCGGTTCCGAAAGCGTGATGGTCAACGTCTTCTTGCCGAGTTTCCGCATCAGGGCGTCCTTGTCCTCGACGAGCACCAGTTCGCCCTTGTTGATGACGCCCACGCGATCCGCCATCTCCTCCGCCTCCTCGATATAATGGGTGGTGAGGATGATCGTCACGCCGGTCTGGCGCAGTTCGCCGATCAGTTTCCACATGTCCCGCCGCAATTCGACGTCCACGCCCGCCGTGGGTTCGTCCAGGAACAGGACGCGCGGTTCGTGGCTGAGCGCCTTGGCGATCATGACGCGGCGCTTCATGCCCCCCGACAGCTCCAAGATCCTGTTGTGCCGCTTGTCCCACAGGGAAAGATCGCGCAACACCTTTTCGATAGTGGCGTCATTACGCGGCTTGCCGAACAGGCCGCGGGAAAAGGCGACCGTGTCGATCACCCGCTCGAACTGGTCAGTGGACAATTCCTGCGGCACAAGACCGATGGCCGATCGCGCCCCGCGATAGTCGCGGACGATGTCATGGCCAGCGACCGATACGGAGCCGCCGCCCGGCCGCACATTGCCGCAGACGATCGAGATCAGGGTTGTCTTGCCCGCGCCATTCGGGCCCAGCAGCGCGAAAATCTCCCCCTCCTCGATGGAAAGATCGATACCTTTGAGTGCCTGAAAGCCCGACGCATAGCTTTTCGTCAGCCCGGAAATCGTGATGATGGACGCCATATGCGGCAAGGCCCTTTTTTCTGCTTTGCCCGGAGCATAGACGCTCGGTCCCGTCAGGCAACCGCGCGCTTATTCCCCCCGGCGGAAAAAGCGGAACACCGTCGCGGGGGGAAAATTCCGGACGGTCTGGCCGACGCGGACGACATCCAGGTTCAGCATGTCGAGAATGTCTCGATTGACCGGCGGGCGCATGGAATAGGTGAACTGGATGAAGGCCCCGCCCGGACGCAACATGCGGAAAGCCTCCGTCAATATGTCCACATGCATGGCGCGATCCATGGCGAGCAGGGGCAGGCCGCTGATAACCGCCTGATATTGACCCGGCTCTCCCGCCGCGACGGTCGAAACGACCTGCGCGGGCGTTTCCAGTATCTCGACATTGGGAAAGTGCCGCCGCAGGCTTCTGGCAAAGGCCGGGTTGATTTCCACCACCTCCAGCCTTTCCGCCGGAAGGCCGGTTCCCAATATGGCGCGCGTGAACACGCCCGTGCCGCCGCCCAGTTCCAGAACGCGGCCATCGCCGGGGTCGATATGCGACACCATGAGGCGCGCCAGATAGCGGCTGCTGGGCACGACGGACGCCGTCTGGCGCGGCTTTTTCAACCAAGCGGCGAGGAAGTCCAGATATTCTGATGCACGGGTGCGCAATTCGCTTTGGGGCATGGCGATAGCCCGGCTGCGCTTCGATTTATGCTGCATGGGCGAAATACGACCGCTCCGTTTCGGTTGCGAGTTCTCTTAGCCGCGAGATCCGGCCGCGTCGATTGTGTTTCGGCACAAAACCAGCCGAATAACCGTTCCATGAGGCAAAGCGACCGGCCCATGATCCACCCGTTTCCCGCACATCATGGGCCGAACGGAAATCAACGCCCCTTCCACACGCCCGGACGCTTCTCGACGAAGGCAGCCATGCCTTCCTTCTTGTCTTCCGTCGCGGTCAGAATCTGGAACAGGCGACGTTCGGTCAGCAATCCCTGCGCCAGACCGGTTTCAAAGGCGATGTTGACCATTTCCTTGTTCACCATGGCCGCCATGGGAGGCATGGAGGCTATCGTCGCGGCGGTTTTCAGGGCGTCGTCGATCAAATCCGCCGCCGGAACGATCCGCGCGACAAGCCCCGCGCGCTCCGCCTCCTGCGCATCCATCATCCGTCCGGTCAGGCACATTTCCATCGCCTTGGCCTTACCGACGGCGCGGGTCAGCCGCTGCGATCCTCCCATGCCCGGCGCAACGCCCAGCTTGATTTCGGGTTGGCCGAATTTGGCCGTGTCCGCCGCGATGATGAAATCGGCCATCATGGCCAGCTCGCATCCCCCGCCTAGGGCGAAACCGGCCACGGCGGCGATCCATGGCTTGCGCGTTGCAACGACTTTCGACTGCCAGCCTGAAAAGAAGTCTTCCAGGAAAAAGTCCGACGCGGGCTTATCCGCCATTTCCTTGATATCGGCGCCGGCCGCAAAAGCCTTTTCGCTGCCGGTGACGACGGCGCAATGCCGGGACGGATCGGCGTCAAAAGCAGCGAAGGCAGCGCTCAGTTCAACCAGCACCTGGCTATTAAGCGCGTTGAGCGCCTGCGGACGGTTGAGGGTGATGAGCGTCACCGCATCGCGCTGTTCCACCAGAATCGTTTCATAGGTCATGGCTGTCTTCCTTCTTCCGTCCGCTCCGCTCATGTCAGAGGTTTCATCGGCACAAATGCATGAAATCCCGGTCGTAGCTGCGCATATGCGCGCCTGCGTCGATATAGAGGGTCTGGCCCGTCACGGCGGTCGCCTGCGCCAGATACAGAACTGCTTCGGCAATCTGTTCCGGCTGCGGCAATCGATCCAGAGGCATCAGGTTCTTCAACCGTTCCGTCTGCGCTTCGTCATAGTCGGGCGTCGGAATGGTAAGGCCGGGCGCCACTGCGTTCACCCTGATCCGAGGTGCCAGGCTGCCGGCGCTCAATCGGGTCAGACCGGCCAGCGCCAGCTTGGACAGCGTATAGGCCAGTTGATCCTCATGCGGATGATCGATCCGCTGGTCGAGTATATTGACGATGCACCGATCGACCGCGCCTGCCGGCACCATCGCAAACGCCTTGGTCAGCAAGGTGGGCGCCACGCAATTGACGGCATAATGCCGCATCATATCGTCGGCCGTGACGTCGCCCAGCCGATCCTGGCCGAACAGGGCGGCGCTGTTCACCAGCACGTCGGGCGGCCGGCCGAAGCGTTCCGCCACCTTCGCGATCAACTCTTCCGCACCCTCCGGATCGGAGAAATCGACGACAAAGCCCTCCCATTCTGTGCCGTTTTCCTCCAGCGCCAGAGCCAGGTGCGACTCGAGCCGCGTGTCGTGGCTGCCATGGATCGCGAGGGAAAAACCGGCCCTGGCAAAGGCGACGGCGATATGGGCGCCCAGCCGCCGATGCCCGCCCGTGACCAGCGCAAGCCTCTTCCCGGCGAGAGGCGCCGGCCCCCCTTCGCCCTCAGGCCGCGCGCGTCCCAGCGGACGATAGGATGTATCGCGTTCCTTCACGATTCGATGAGCTTCAGCACTTCCTCACGGCTTTTTTCATCCTCGCGGAAAATGCCGAGCATACGGCTGGTTTTCATGATGACGTTGGGCGTGCGCACGCCACGGCCGGTCATGCAGCCATGGGTTGCCTCGATCACCACGGCGACGCCCTGGGGCTTCAAATTTTCCCAGATGCAGTTGGCGACCTGAGACGTCAGCCGTTCCTGCACTTGCAGGCGGTGGGCAAAGGCATGAAGGACACGCGCGAGCTTCGATATGCCCACCACATAGTCGCCGGGCAGATAGGCGATATGCGCCCGGCCGATGATGGGCGCCATATGATGTTCGCAATGCGACTGGAAGGGGATGTCCTTGAGCAGCACGACATCGTCATAGCCGCCCACCTCATGAAAGATGCGGGAGAGATGATAGGCCGGATCGTCGCCATAACCACGGCAATATTCCCGCCAGGCCCGGGCGACGCGCTCGGGCGTTTCGAGCAATCCTTCCCGCGCCGGATCGTCGCCCGACCATCTGATCAACGCACGGATCGCATCGGACACCTCGGCCGGCACCGGCTCCTTCGAAGATTCTCCTACGGTTTCCGCATCGGGATCATAAATCATGATAAAGACGGCTCCTTGTTTCGGCCTGCATATGGCGTCTCCTCCGCGAGATGACCAGCCCTTTCCGGCTGCTGGACACAGAGCCGCTCCGATGGCACATCGCGCCCAAAGGAGCTTGATCGAGCAAATGCCATTCCCGGCGGCCTTCCATGCGCACTGAACGTATCGCCGCCATATTGCTGGCGGCGGGCACATCCTCCCGCTTCGGCGAAGGCGACAAGCTGATGGCCGATTTGCGCGGCAAACCGGTCGTTCAGCACACGATGGAAACGGTCGCCTCCATGGCCTTCGCGGAATTGATCGCGGTGGCCCGCCCCATCGGGCAGGCGCCCGTCATCCATCGCAAACTGGAACGGCGCGGCTATAGCATTCTCATCAACGAACGACCCGAAGAGGGTGTTTCCGGCAGCATCGTGCGGGCCGTCGAACATGTCATGCCGATCAGGCATGTTCGCGGCATATTGATATGCCTGGCCGACATGCCCGATGTGCCGCAGACCCATTATAACCGCCTTTGCCTGGCGGCGGCGGACATCCGCTCCGTCGTCGCCAGCACCGACGGCTTTTCCTCATCCCCGCCCGCCTTCATCGGCCGCAAGCATTTTGGGGAATTGCTGACGCTGCGCGGCGATCAGGGCGCGCGCGCTCTGCTGAGCCGCGGCATCCAGATCGAAACCCACAGCGCCCTGCTGCGCGACATCGATACGCCGGAAGACTTGATGAACGGACAATCCGCCCTGGACGGAGGATGATCAGCTCGACCGGGTGGGGTCCGTCATCGGATCGCCCATTTCGCGCGGATCGGGTGCGCGGCTCAGCGGCAGCGATCCGGTCTGCCGCTCCAGCATCCGATGCACGACAGGCGGATTGGGACCGCGATGGAGCGCGCCTATCGCTTCGCTATTGGCCTGATCGGCGAAGGTGCGGCGTTGATTATGCCGGACATAATCGAGCCAAGTGGACACATGATAGCGTTCGATCCACAATTCCGGATCGCCCAGATCACGCATCAACGACCAACCATGGGCGCCGTCGCGCCGCCTGATCCGGCGGCGTTCGCTCATGGCCCTCAAGAACGGCACGATCGAGCCGGGCGGAATGCGATATTCGATCGTCACCACCACCGGCCCGCTGCGCGCCTCCACCGGCACCGCCGTTTCAGGTTCGCGCCAGAGATTCTGGAGGTCCAGATTGTCTTCGCCGATCTGCGGCAGCGGACGGACCAGCCCGATCAGCATGACCGCGAATTGCGCCGCGGCGGCGGCATGGAGCGCGAGGACGACTCCATGCTCCTCAGCGACGGTTCCGAATATCGATGCGCCGATCGCCATGCCGCCGAACGCGACCATTTGATAAAGGGCGACGGCGCGCGCCACCACCCAGCGCGGCGCGGACATCTGGACCGACACATTGAAGGTGGCGAGCGCGATCACCCAGCCTGCCCCCGCCATCAGATAACCCAGAATGGCAAGCAGCGGCCAGTCGCTCAACCCCATGACGGCTGTGCCGGCGGCAAGCCCGAATGTTCCGATCTGCACGATCCGTTCGACGGAATAGCGCGCCCGCAGCCAGCTCGTGCTCAATGCGCCGCCTACCGCGCCAATACCGAAGCCGCCGCTGAGCAGACCGAAGGTGAGCGCGCCGCCGCCCAGCACATCGCGGGCGACAAGCGGCATGAGGGCGGACACGGCGCTGGCGCCAAAGCCGAAAGCCAGCGCGCGCACGAGCACGAGCTTTATGTTGGGCGACATCGCCACATAGCGCACGCCGGCCCGCATCGCGACGCCCAGATGCTCACGCGGGAGAAGCTGCGGCGCTCTTTCCGGTTTCCAGCGGGCCAGGACGAAGATCAGCGGAATATAGCTGACGGCGTTGGTCAGAAAGGCGGCGGCCGCACCGGCTGCGGCGACGATAACGCCACCGAGCGCGGGGCCCATGCTGCGCGCCAGGTTGAATCCCATGCTGTTGAGGCCCACCGCGCTGGGCAAGGCCGAACGCGGCACCATGTCGCCGACAGACGCCTGCCATGCCGGGCCGTTCACCGCCGTGGCGCAGCCGATGAAAAAGGTCAGGCCCAGCAAGGTCCACGGCGTCAGCCAGGCTTGCCATGCGGCGAGCGCGAGGATCGTCGAGACGAACAGCATGAAGCTCTGGCAGGCCAGCATCACCTTGCGCCGTTCCAGATTGTCCGCGACCGCCCCGGCCCAAAGCGACAGCAGCATGATGGGAAGCGTCGTCGCCGCGGGAACGAGCGCCACCATCAGCGACGATCCGGAGAGCGACGTCATCATCCACGCCGCCCCGACCGACTGGATCAGGCCGCCGAAGTTCGACGAAAGGCTGGCCAGCCAGATGGCGCGGAAGATGGGAATGGAAAGGGGCGACGGCGCGGCGGGGGAATCGGCTTCGGACACCGGGACGGTGAAGCGGAAAATGGCTGGGGCGTCAAACCGGCGAATCGCCAAGCCGGCGGATCCATAGAGTGAAGTAGAGAAAGGATCGCGTTTTTCTGTTATCCTATTGCCCCTACGGCAGGCTGGAATGCGCGGCTTTCGGGCAGCTTCCGCTTGCACTTTACGTAAACGTAAATACATCTTGTGGACGCAACCGCATCGCGCCGACGCCATCGGAGAGGACTGGATTCATGGAAGCCTATATTTACGACGCCGTCAGGACGCCTCGTGGAAGGGGCAAGGCCGACGGGTCGCTGCACGAGATCACCCCCATCCAGCTTGCGACGCAGATGCTGGAAGCGGTGCGCGATCGCAGCGGGATCGACACCGCCGATGTCGATGACGTGATCCTGGGCTGCGTATCGCCGGTGGGCGAACAGGGCGCGGACATCGCCCGCGTCGCCGTGCTGAACGCCGATTATGCCCAGACGGTGCCGGGCGTGCAGATCAACCGGTTCTGCGCTTCGGGGCTGGAAGCGGTGAACATGGCGGCGGGCAAGGTCGTGTCGGGCGAAGCGGGTTTCGTGGTCGCGGGCGGCGTCGAGGCGATGAGCCGCGTGCCGATGGCGTCGGACGGCGGCGCATGGGCGATGGACCCGGCGGTCGCCTACAAGACCTATTTCGCGCCGCAAGGCATCGGCGCGGACGTGATCGCGACGAAGTTCGGCTTTTCGCGGGACGATGTGGACGCCTATGCCGTCGAGAGCCAGAAGCGCGCCAAAACGGCATGGGACGAGGGACGCTTTGCAAGGTCCATCGTGCCGGTGAAGGACATTATCGGCCGCGTCGTGCTGGACCATGACGAGCATATGCGGCCCGACGCCACCATGCAGTCGCTTGCCGCGCTCAAGCCCAGCTTCGCGCTATTGGGCGAGGAAATGCCGGGCTTCGACGCGGTGGCGCTGCTGCGCTATCCCGAGTTGGAGAAGGTCAACCATGTGCACCATGCGGGCAACAGTTCCGGCATCGTGGACGGCGCGGCGGCCGTGCTGGTCGGCAGCAAGGCGATGGGCGAGAAATATGGGCTGAAACCGCGCGCGCGCATCCGGGCGGCGGCCTCCATCGGGTCCGAACCGCTCATCATGCTGACCGGGCCGGAGTTCGTCGCGGACAAGCTGCTCACGCGCGCGGGGATGAGCAAGGCCGACATCGACCTGTGGGAACTCAACGAAGCCTTTGCCGCCGTGGTGCTGCGCTACATGCAGGCGATGGACCTCGACCATGGCCTGATCAACGTCAATGGCGGCGCGATCGCCATGGGGCATCCGCTGGGCGCGACCGGCGCGATGGTGCTGGGCACCGCGCTGGATGAACTGGAGCGGACGGGCAAGGGCACCGCGCTCGTCAACCTGTGCGTGGGCGCGGGCATGGGCACCGGCACGATCATCGAGCGTATTTGAGGCATTCAAAACACCCCGTTCGGGCTGTTGAAGCCCGGTTCGCAAGCGCCCTTCGACAGGATCAGGGCGAACGGAGAATGGGGAAGGAGACAGGATATGAGCACCATCGCATTCGACATTGACGGCGACGGCATCGCCACGCTGACCATCGACGTGCCCGGTCAGTCGATGAACGTCATCGGCCCGGACTTCATCGCCGATCTGGACGCGGCGATCACGCGCATCGCTTCGGAAGACGGGATCAGGGGCGCGGTGATCGCGTCGGGCAAGGACAGCGGCTTCATGGCGGGCATGGACCTGAAATATTTCGGGTCCATGCTGGCGAGCGCGGAAGGCGAGCGCCCCTCCCCCGCCGATATATTCGACAAGGTGTTCGTGCTGAACCAGCTTTTCCGCCGTCTGGAAACCTGCGGCAAGCCGGTCGCCTGCGCCATTGAGGGCACCTGCGTCGGCGGCGGGCTGGAACTGGCGATGGCCTGTCATCGGCGCGTGGTGGGGGATAGCCCCAAAACGCAGTTGGGATTGCCCGAAATACTGATCGGCCTGTTTCCCGGCGGTGGCGGGTCGCAGCGCATGACGCGCCTGATGGGGGTACAGGCGGCGCTGATGTATATGTTGCAAGGCAAGCTGTTCCGGCCCGCCGAAGCGGCGATGCTGAAAGTCGTCGATGAAGTGGTGCCGCAGGGCACGGCGCTGGACACGGCAAAGGCATGGGTGAAGGCGAATCCGACCGCATCGGTGCAGCCATGGGATGTGAAGGGTTTCAAATTCCCCGGCGGCGCGGGCGGCTTCAACCCCGCTTTCGTGCAGACCATGGCGGCTGCTGTGCCGATGACCGTCAAGCAGACGCAGCGCAACATGAACGCGCCCATCGCCTTGCTGTCGGCGGTCTATGAAGGCGCGATACTGCCCATCGATCAGGCGATCCGGATCGAGAGCAAATATTTCGCCAGGGTCGCCGCCGACCCGCAGGCGAGCAACATGATCCGCAGCCTGTTCGTTAACAAGCAGGCCGCCGAACGCGGCGCGCGCCGCCCCAAGGACCAGCCCAAGGCGCCGACGAGGAAGCTCGCCATGCTGGGCGCGGGCATGATGGGCGCGGGCATCGCCACGGTCGCCGCTCAGGCGGGGATGGAGGTCATGCTGTTCGACCGGGATCAGGCCTATGCGGAAAAAGGCAAGGCGCATGTCGAGGAGCAGTTAAGCAAGCGGCTCGGCAAGGGCATGACGCCGGAAAAGATGGCGGAGACGCTGGCCCGCGTGACGCCGACGACCGACTATGCGGCGCTGGCCGGGGCGGATTTCGTGATCGAGGCGGTGTTCGAGGATGTCGCCATCAAGGCGGAAGTCACGAAGAAAGTCGAGGAAGTGCTGGGCGCGGACACGATCTTCGGCTCCAACACGTCGACGCTGCCGATCACCAAGCTGGCGAAGGCGTGGAGCAAGCCGGCGAATTTCATCGGCATCCACTTTTTCTCGCCGGTCGAGAAGATGCCGCTGGTGGAGATCATCCTGGGGCGCGAAACCGGCCCCGCCGCCATCGCCAAGGCGCTGGATTTCGTGGCGCAGATCAAGAAGACGCCCATCGTCGTCAATGACTCGCGCGGCTTCTATACCTCGCGCTGCTTCGGCACCTATGTGCAGGAGGGTGTGGAGATGGTGGCCGAAGGGGTCAATCCGGCGCTGATCGAAAATGGCGGGCGGCAATTGGGGATGCCCGTGGGGCCGCTGGCCGTGGGCGACGAAGTGTCCATCGAGCTGGGCAACAAGATCGTGCTCGCGGCGAAGAAGGAACTGGGCGACGCCTATGTTCCGCAGCGGTCCGATGAACTGATGGCGCAGATGGTGGAATTGGGCCGTCTGGGGCGCAAGAGCGCGAAGGGATGGTATGACTATCCCGAAGGCGGGAAGAAGCATCTGTGGCCCGGGCTGGCCGATCTGTTCCCGCTGGCCGCCGATCAGCCCGATGTGGAGGCCGTGAAGGAGCGGCTGCTCTATCGGCAACTGATCGAATGTGCCCGCTGTTTCGAGGAGGGCGTGCTGGAGACGCCGGAGGATGGCGATATCGGCGCGATCTTCGGCTGGGGCTTTGCGCCCTGGACCGGCGGGCCGTTCAGCCACATGGATACGGTCGGCATCGCGCATGTGGTGGCGGTGCTGGACCGGCTGGCGGCGGCGCATGGCGAACGGTTCGCGCCGACGAAGCAATTGCGGGAGATGGCGGCGAGCGGTGCGGCCTTCTATCGCCCCGCTCCGTCCCGCGCCGCGGCATAAACAGGCTGACAATCCCCCTCCCCCTCGGCTAGGTCTTCCCGGAACATCCGGGGAGACCTTCTTTTTATGAGCGAAAAGCCGACGATCTTGGTGACGGGCGGAGCCGGTTATATCGGCAGCCATGCGGTGCTGGCGCTCAAGGACGCGGGCTATGGCGTGGTGGTGATCGACAACCTCGTCACCGGCTTCGATTGGGCGGTGCCCGATGGCGTGCCGCTGGTGCGGGGCGATATCGCCGACCAGCCGCTGGTGGAGGCGGCTCTGCGGGAGCATGGCGTCAGGGCGATCATGCATTTCGCCGGTTCAGTCGTGGTGCCGGAGTCGGTCGAGAACCCTCTGAAATATTATCATAACAACAGCGCCAAGACCCGCGACCTGATCGAAAGCGCGGTGCGGGTGGGCGTGCCGCATTTCATCTTCTCCTCGACGGCGGCGACCTATGGCATCCCGGAGGAAAGCCCGGTCAAGGAGACGACGCCGCAGCGGCCGATCAACCCTTATGGCATGTCGAAGCTGATGACCGAATATATGCTGCGGGACGTCAGCGCGGCGCATGACATGAACTTCTGCGCGCTGCGTTACTTCAACGTGGCGGGGGCCGATCCGCAGGGGCGCAGCGGACAATCGACGGCGGGCGCGACGCATCTTATCAAGGTGGCGGTGGAGGCGGCCCTGGGGAAGCGCGATGGCGTCAGCGTGTTCGGGACGGATTTCGATACGCCGGACGGGACGGGCGTGCGCGACTATATCCATGTGACCGATCTGGCCGCCGCGCATGTGCTGGCGCTGGAGGCGCTGATGGCGAAGCCGGAGCGGAATTACCTGCTGAACTGCGGCTATGGGCGGGGCTTTTCCGTGCTGGAGGTGCTGGACGCCGTGGACCGCGTGACGAACATGAAGGTGGAGCGGCGGATGGAAGGACGGCGGGCAGGCGATCCCGACTCGCTGATTTCCGATAACCGGGCGATTATGAATGAATTTCCGTGGGAGCCGCGCCATGCCGATCTGGAGCAGATCGTGACGCACGCTCTGGCGTGGGAACGCAAGCTCAGTGAGATTCGCGGGGCATGAGCGAGGCGAGCGTCCGGGCCTTTTTCGCGACCCATGCGCCCGATGTGCCGATCATCGACCAGGGCGTGAGCACGGCGACGGTGGTGGAAGCCGCCGCCGCGCTGGGCGTGGAACCGGCGCGGATCGCCAAGACGCTGTCGCTGCGGGTGGGCGACCAGGTCGCGCTGGTGGTGGCGCGGGGCGATGCGCGGCTGAGCAACGGCAAGGCGAAGGCGGCGCTGGGCGGCAAGCCCCGGATGCTGGGCGCGGAAGAGGTCGAAGCGATCACCGGGCATCCGGTGGGGGGCGTGTGCCCCTTTGGGCTGGCCTCTCCCCTGCCCGTCTATTGCGATGTGAGTTTGCAGGCGTTCGCAACGGTGTTTCCGGCGGCGGGATCGCGCACCGCTTCGGTGGAACTGACGCCGGCGCGGCTGGCGGAACTGACGGGCGCGCGGTGGATCGACGCCTGCACCCTGCCGGAGGAAGTGGCGTGAGCAGGCCTATCGAGCATGTCTTTGCCGATGGCGCGGCGGCGGCGGAGAATCTGGCGCGGCGGATCGGCGCGGTGCTGGGCGAAGCGATCGCGGCGCGGGGCGTGGCGGGCATCGCGCTGTCGGGCGGGCAATCCCCCCGGCCGGTGCTGGAGGCGCTGTCGGGGCTGCCGCTCGACTGGGGCAAGGTGGTCGTGACGCTGGTGGACGAACGCTGGGTCGCGCCGGACCATGCGGACAGCAATGAGAGGTTGATCCGCGAGACGCTGCTGACCGGCGCGGCGGCCAAGGCGCGGTTCGTGGCGATGAAGAATGACGCGGGGGATGCCTATGCCGGGGCGGCGGCATGCGAGGCGGTTTTCGCGGCGCTGCCCTGGCCATTGGACATCGTGCTGCTGGGCATGGGGGAGGATGGACATACCGCCTCCCTGTTCCCGCAAGCGAGGGAACTGGCGGAGGGCCTTTCCACGCAAGCGCGCGTGCTGGCGATGACGCCGCCTGCCGCCCCCCACCAGCGCATGACGCTGAGCGCCGGCGCGATTGTGGATAGCCGTCATATCTTCCTCCAGATCGGCGGGGCGGCGAAGAAAGCCGTCTATGACCGCGCTTTGGCGGGAGGGTCTGTCGAGGAACTGCCGATCCGGCTGGCGCTTTGTCAGGACAAGGTGCCGGTGGAGGTGTGGATCAGCGATTGAGCGGTTGGGGGGCCGATCGTCGAAAATGTCGGGGGGTGGGTGGCGGATCGGCCGCTTTGCGATGGTTTCCAAGGAAAAATCGACGTAAGCATGTGGCTCAGTCGAACCAACTATCCGGATGCCATATGCTGTTCCTCTCGCTGTTTCTTGCTACCGCAGCAATCATCCCGCCGGTGCAAGTCGCTCCCGCTGATCCAACCGCTATGTTCAAAGGCGACGGAATTGCGCTGAAGTTCGATCCTACCTGTCGCGATTACAACATCGACACTGTACAAACCAATCCAGAGTGCGCCGCACGGGTGGCCAAGGGGGAAGCAGCGCCGTCTCTCGCTATCGCAGCGTCAACCTTTCAGTCCTTGCCTGCGAAGGGCAACGAAGCAATCAAGCTGCTGGAACACTCTGCAACAGTGACAGATAGCCCGGCTATCCACTATCTCCTCGGATCGGTGCTAGGGTCAGCAGAGCGGTATCAGCCGAATTATGCGTTGGCCATCCGGCATCTCAGTATCGCAGCCCAGCGGGGCAACCCGGCAGCCGCAGATTTTCTGGCTACTCTATTGATTGCAGGCAAGGGAGCGCCACGCGATGTTCCCCGTGCGATCAATCTCTACGCGACTGCTGCCGCAAATGGATTTCCCGGTGCGGCGGTCACATTGGGTAAGCTCTACCTTGCTGGTAAGTTCGTACCCAAAGATGAGGCGAAGGGAACTGCGTGGCTCGACGCAGCGGCTGCCGTCAATACTCCGGGCGCGGCGCAGTTGGCAACCCTAGCAAAAAATCAGGGTAGAATCTCGAACTTCCAGCTCGTGCCTTCGCCTGACCCGACAAAGGTCAAGGCAGTTCGATACGGCACATTCAATAATCCCGATATTCCGCCCAATTTTGGTTTCGATGTGAACTTCCAATCCATTCACGATGCGCCGTACGACGATGCGGCAATATTAGCGCGACTGGAGAAAGAAGCGGCCTTGATGCCTACTCCCTATCTTTACGAACTCGCGCGTCGCCTAGCAGCAAAGGACCCTGACAGAAGTCTCCAGACCTACCTCGTTGCGCGAACGCGATTGACCTACGATGCGAGCCGGTGCGCCGATCCTGCTGCCCTTGAGGGCCTTCGCGCGTGGGACATGATCGTTGCACCCGATATCCGTTTCTTGTTTGTAACCAGGCGCCCCTCAAACTCCGTAGTGAATGGTGCCCTTGCGGAAGAAGCGAAACTTCCGGCCAATACTGAGCCTTGGTGGATTTGCAGGTCGGGCATGCCTGCGATGACGGCAGCCATGAACAGTGCACCAGGCCCACTCAAGCTTAAGCCCACCAGCGAGTGGCCTGAGTTAAGGACCGCGGCGCAGATGCGCTTACGGGAGCTCGTAGGGTCGCAGTGATATACTGCGCTTCACGGGGACAGACCATTCACTGTGGATAGGTGCCCGCTACCCGGAGCATAACTTATTGCCCGTCAATGCCGCCGCCTCCCGCGCCAGTGCCTCGATCCTTGCGGGGTCGATGGGGCCTTTGGGCACGACCCAGCTTCCGCCGACGCATTGGACGAAGGGTTCGGCCAGCCATCTGGGCGCGCTTTCCGCCGTGATGCCGCCGGTGGGGCAGAAGCGGGATTCTTGGAGGGGGGCAGCGAGCGCCTTAAGCGCGGGCAAGCCGCCGGAGGTTTCCGCCGGGAAGAATTTGAAGTGGGTGAGGCCCATGTCCATGCCGCGCATGATGTCGCCTGCCGTCGCCGTGCCGGGGAGGAAGGGGATGTTCGCGGCGATGGCTGCCCGGCCCAGCGGATCGGTGAGGCCGGGGCTGACGATGAAGCGCGCGCCTGCTTCCATCGCGGCGTCGAGCTGACGTGGGTTGAGGACGGTGCCCGCGCCGACGACGGCGCCTTCGACCTTGGCCATTTCGCGGATGACGTCCAACGCGGCGGGGGTCCGCAACGTGACTTCCAGCGCGGGGAGACCGCCCTTCACCAGCGCCTGCGCGATGGGGAGCGCGTCCTCCACACGTTCGACCACCAGCACGGGGATCACCGGGGCCAGCGCCATCACCTGTTCAACGCTGAGCGACATTCACTTCTTCTCCCGAAAGGCGGCGGCGGCGCCGAAAAGCCCGATCTCGTCATGCAGGGCGAGGCGGATGGGCACGGATTTCATGAGGCTTTCGAAGCGGCCCTTGGCGGTGAAACGGCTGTGGAAACCGCTTGGCGGCAACAGGTCGCGCATCCGCTGTGTGAGGCCGCCCGCCAGCACGACCGCATGAGGGCCGTGCGCCAGCGCCAGATCGCCCGCCACCGCGCCATAGCAGAGGCAGAAACGGTCGAAGGCGGCGCGGGCGAACGGGTCGCTGTCCTCCAACGCCGCCTGCCACAGTTCGGCGTCCTCCATCAGCAAGATGCGTTCATGGCCGATGGTGGCCATCGCCTTGTAGATATTGTTGAGGCCGGGGCCTGAGACGATGCGCTCGACGGATACGCGGAGGAACTTGTCGCGGAGGTAGGCGAGGATTTTCTCCTCCATCGTGTCGAGCGGGGCGAAATCCAGATGGCCGCCTTCTGTCGCGATGACATGGGGGACGCCGTCGTCATAGGCGATCATCGCGACGCCAAGACCCGTGCCGGGGCCGATCACGGTGACGCCGCCATCGGCGGGGAAAGGCCGGTCCTCACCGAAAAGCAGCGGCAGGTTTTCAGGCGGCAGGCGCGTGACGGCATGGGCGACCGCCTCGAAATCGTTGACGAGGCGCATCTGGTCGAGGCCCAGTTCCTCGTCCAGCGTGTCGGGGCGGATCACCCAGTTGCTGTTGGTGAGCTTGATGACGTCACGGCCGATGGCGGTGGCGAAGGCGATGGAGGCGGCTTTGGGCAGGTCGCCCCCCTCCTCCGCCGCGAAGGCCGCCCAGCAGGCTTGCAGGCTGGAAAAGTCGGCGACCTTGTATTTCCGGATTTCGCCAAGCGTCGGCACGCCCTGTGCGTCCAGTTTCGCACGGGCGAAGCGGGCGTTGGTGCCGCCGATGTCGGCTGCGATGATGTCCGTCATGATCCAAGCTCACTTTCCATCGCCGCGAGGATGGGCGACGCGCCTGCTTCGGCCAGATCGCTGTGCTGGCGGAAGAGGGCGAACAATTCGCGGCCTGTGTCATAGGGTGGCGGCGGGGCTTGGGGCATGGTGCGGGCGTCCCATTGCACGGCGTCGACCAGCGCCTCGATAGAGCCGGTCCGGGCGCAGACGCGGACCATATCGCCGTCGCGCAGTCGGGCGATGGGGCCGTCGCCCAGCGCTTCGGGCGAAAGGTGGATGGCGGCGGGCACCTTGCCGCTCGCGCCGGACATGCGGCCGTCCGTCACCAATGCGACCTTGAAGCCGCGATCCTGCAACACGCCGAGCGCGGGGGTGAGCTTGTGCAGTTCGGGCATCCCGTTGGCGCGCGGCCCCTGGAAGCGGACCACGACCACCACGTCGCGCTCCAGTTCCCCGGCCTTGAAGGCGCGCAGTACATCGTCCTGATCGTGGAAGATCGCCGCGGGCGCTTCGATGGTCCAGCGCGACGGATCGACCGCGCTCACCTTCATGACGCAGCGGCCGAGATTGCCGGACAGCAGCTTCATGCCGCCGTCCGGGCTGAAGGGGCTGGAGACGGGACGCAGCATCGCTTCGTCGCGGGAGGCGGGAATGTCGCGCCACAGGAGCGCCTCATCCTCCAGCACGGGTTCCTTGCCATAGTCGGTGAGGTCCTGCCGGGCGACGGTCAATATATCGCGGTGGAGCAGGCCGTTGTCGAGCAGTTCGCGGATGACATAGGCCATGCCGCCCGCCGCCTCGAACGCGTTCACATCGCCCGAGCCATTGGGATAGATACGCGCCAGCAGCGGCACCACGTCCGACAGTTCGGCGAAATCGGTCCAGTCGACGCTGATCCCCGCCGCCCGCGCTATGGCGGGCACATGGATGGCGTGATTGGTGGAGCCGCCGGTCGCCATCAGGCCTATGATCGCGTTCACGATAGCCTTTTCGTCGATGCAATGGCCGAGCGGGCGATAATCCTCGCCGTCCCAGCCGATGCCGGCGAGGCGGTGGACGGCGGCGCGGGTAATTTCGGTCCGCAGCTTCGTGCCGGGGTTGATGAAGGCCGCGCCGGGCATGTGGAGGCCCATCACCTCCATCATCATCTGGTTGCTGTTCGCCGTGCCGTAGAAGGTGCAGGTGCCTGCGCCGTGATAGCTGGCGCTTTCGGCTTCCAGCAGTTCCTCCTTGCCGACCTTTCCTTCGGCATAGAGCTGGCGGATGCGGACCTTTTCCTTGTTGGCGAGGCCCGAGGGCATGGGGCCGGAGGGAACCAGGATCGTCGGCAAATGGCCGAAGCGCAGCGCGCCGATGAGGAGGCCGGGCACGATCTTGTCGCAAATGCCGAGCAGCAGCGCGCCTTCGAACATGGCGTGGCTGAGCGCCACCGCCGTCCCCAGCGCGATGGTGTCGCGGGAGAAGAGCGACAGGTCCATGCCCGCCTGCCCCTGCGTCACGCCGTCGCACATGGCGGGGACGCCGCCCGCGACCTGCGCCGTGGCGCCGACCTCGCGCGCGGCGATCTTGATCGCTTCGGGATAGCGGCCATAGGGCTGATGCGCCGAGAGCATGTCGTTATAGGCGGTGACGATCCCCATGTTCATCGCCCGGCCGGTGCGGATGACGGGCTTGTCGTCGCCGCTCGCCGCGAAGGCGTGGGCGAGGTTGCCGCAGCTAAGCTGCGCGCGGTTGGTGCCCGCGTCGCGGCCCCGCTCGATCAGGTCGAGATATTGGCGGCGGCGCGGGGCGCTGCGCCTGATGATGCGGTCGGTGACTTTGGCGATCACCGGGTTGAGGTCAGTCATGCCAGCTTGCTCCATCGCGTTCGATAAGGGCAATGGCTGAGGACGGCCCCCAGTTCCCCGATGCATAGGGCGAAACCTTCATTCCGGCGGCTTTCCAGCCGTCGATGATGGAATCGATCCAGGTCCATTGCGCCTCCACCTCGTCGCGGCGGACGAACAGCGTCTGGTCGCCCGCCAGCAGATCGAGGAGCAGCCGCTCATAGGCGATGCGGCGGCGCTGCCCGGCGAAGGCGGCGGTCAGCGACACGTCCAGCGACACTTCATCCAGATGCACCTGCCGTTCGAGGCCGGGGCGTTTGCTCATGATGAGCAGGCGGATATATTCCTCCGGCTGAAGGCGGATGATGAGCGTGTTGGGTTCCAGCCCCGAACCATGGCCGTCGCGGCCGAAGATGGAATGACGCACCGGCTTGAACTGGATCAGGATTTCCGACTGGCGGGCGGGCATCCGCTTGCCGGTGCGGAGGTAAAAAGGCACGCCCTGCCAGCGCCAGTTATCGATATGGGCCTTCAGTGCCACGAAGGTTTCGGTGTCGGAGGGCTTTCCCAATTCGTCGGCATAGCCGGTGACGATCTGCCCGCCGACCGCGCCGGGCGTATATTGGCCGCGCACGCTGTGGGTCTTGACCGTTTCGGCGGTCATGGGACGCAAGGAGCGCAGCGCCTTCACCTTCTCGTCACGCACGGAGGTGGGGTCCATGCGCGCGGGCGGCTCCATGGCGATGATCGACAGGATCTGGAGCACATGGTTCTGCACCATGTCGCGCAACGCGCCCACGCCGTCATAATAGGAGACGCGGCCTTCCAGCCCGACCGTCTCGCCCACGGTGATCTGCACATGGTCGATGGCGCTGGCGTTCCACAGCGGCTCGAACATCACATTGCCGAAGCGCAGCGCAAGCAGGTTCTGGACCGTTTCCTTGCCGAGATAATGGTCGACGCGGAAAATCTGATCTTCGGCGAACAAGGCGCCGATGCCGTCATTGACCTGTTTCGAGGATGCCAGATCCTTGCCGATCGGCTTTTCCATGGCGATGCGGGTTTTAGGCGTGATGATCCCCGCTTGCGCCAGCCCCTGCGCAGTGGGCGCGAAGAGCGAGGGCGGAGTCGAAAGATAGACGGCAAGACCGCGATCCAGCCGTCCTTCCACGCGCCTGGCGAGAGCCGCGAATTGATCCGCATTGCCCGCCTCGACCGGCTGATAGCAGATGATGGCGCAGAGGCGGTCGGCCACGGCCGCGTCGTGGCGGTCCGCCGGCAGGAATTTGGGCAGGCTGGCCCTTATATCCGCGCGGAAGGCTTCGTCCGACAGGTCGGAGCGGCCCGATGCAACGACGAGGAAATCGTCCGGCAGCAACCCGTCCGCCAGCAGATTATAAAGCGAGGGAAAGATCATCCGGTGCGCCAGATCGCCGGTGGCGCCGAACAACAGGAACGTGGCAGACGGTTCGGTCAAAGGATCACCCTTTTCCGTTGGAGTGTTATGTCTGCACGAAGCGGCCTTTATAACGAGCCGTTTTCGAGACGCAAGCCAAGCTATCGGGCCATGTCCGCTCCCGCAATATGAGGAACGGCAATTATCCCTTCAAATCCCGCCGGATGATTTTTGGCTGGACGCCTGCCGCGCTTTTTGTCATCTGGCGCTCCCCAACCATGCGCGGGCGTGGTGAAATTGGTAGACGCGCCGGACTCAAAATCCGGTTCCGCAAGGAGTGTCGGTTCGAGTCCGACCGCCCGCACCATTGTTGGCCGCAAGCGCGGGCCGCCTGGCCGTCATGCCCCGATCAGCGCCGCGCATTACGGCCATCTTTCAAGACAAGACGCAGTTTGCAAACGGCCATCGCGGGATGGCCGTTTAGGGCGTGACGACTATGCGATCGGCCGCGCCGCGGCCCGTCCGGCCACCATCATGCGACAGGAGGCGGCGTTTCCGTGCGTGGGAAGCGGGTCAGGAAAGCCTGGGCAATCCGGAAGAGCTTCGGTTCGCTGTCGGGCGGCCCGACAAGCTGGAGCCCGATGGGCAGTCCTTCGACGAAGCCGCACGGAACGGACATGGCCGGCAAGCCCAGCCAGTTGAACATGAATGTGTCCGACGTATAGACCGGACTGAACTTCAGCACGTCGCGCCAGGATCGATCCCATTCTTCCACCGTTGGCGCGGTGAACTGGATGGTCGGACTCATCAGCACGTCGAAGCGAGTCAGCAGGGCATCGAATTTGGCCCGGTTCCGCGCACGCACTTCCGACGAACGGATCAGGTCCTCCGTAGAAGGGCGCTGCGTTCCGGGCCGCACGGAATAGGCGGCTGTCGTGACAAGATAATGCGGCCAGAAGCTTTCCCATTGCTCGTCGACGGGCGTGAAGGCCGCACCAAGCGCGCTCACACCCTGCGCCGCATTTCGGACGGCATCGATGATCCCGTCCGTTTGGGTCGATCCCAAGGAGCGGGTAAAGCCATAGTCGTCGGTCCAGGCCATCTTCATTCCGCGCGCGCCATCGTTCAGCGCCGCCAGATAGTCGGGCGCGGGCGGATGTATGGTCGACAGCATATCGCGCCCGTCCGGGCCAGCGATGGCCTGCATGACGATGGCGGCATCCCGGACGTCACGCGCGATGGGACCCAGGCTCGTCGTCAGCGGCAGGTCGGGATGGTCCAGATTGAGGTTGGGCACGCGCCCGATCGTCGTATGAACGCCGATGGTGCCGGTCAAAGCGGCGGGAAGGCGCGTCGATCCGCCGCCATCCGATCCGATCGCCACAGGCACCATGCCGGCCGCCACGGCCGCTGCGCTGCCTGCGCTGGACGAACCCGGCACGCGTTTGGGGTCCCAGGGATTGCGCGGATGCCGCGCAAGATCGGGCATTCCCGCGCCGATCCCCATGCCCGGCATGATCGTCACGCCCATGATGATGGCCCCGGCGGCGCGCAGACGTTCCGCCACCACCGAATCGCGGGCAGCCGGTTGGAGCGCGGCGGCCTTGTTATTCGACGGGGAGCCGTCGAAGACCGGCAGGCCCTTGACCGCGACATGATCCTTGATGGCGATGGGAACGCCGGCGAGAGGCCCCACGGGCTTCCCCTGCGCGACCGCTTCGTCGATCGCGCGTGCCTGGCTGCGCGCGCCTTCCGGATCGAAGGCGCGAAAGGCGTGCAGCACCGGATCGATCTTCCCGATCCGCGCGATGAAATGTTCGGTCACCGCACTGGCGGTGATCTTGCCGCTCGCGACCATGTCCCGGATGCGCCATGCCGGCATCCATGTCAGATCGTCCTTGCCCGTCTTGTCCGCCGCCATTGCCGTTTCCATTCCGATGCCTAAGATTGGGGTGATGCCCGCCGCCGCCAGCCCGCCCAGCATTGTGCGGCGGTCTGCGGAAAAATGGCCTGATGCCCTGTCCGTGCCCTTGTTCGTTTCGCTCATCTGATCCTCATCCCATGCTGTCGCCCGCCACGGGTCGCGCGGCGGGCGATCGTCCATTTTTCCTAGCTGCCGAATTTGTACCGCAATTCGATGCCCCAGGTTCGCGGTTCGCTGTAAATGCCGGTGATGACGCCCAGATTGTTGATCAGGTTGCCGACCCCCAGAAGATGGACATTCTTGGTGACGTTGCGCGCGAACAGGCCCGCGTCGATTCCGGTTCCGCCGGCATTGTTCCAGTCGAGCCGCAGGTTCAGATTGCTCCACGCCTTCTGCTTGCCGACCTGTTCCGGATCTTGCAGCGCCTGATCGTCCAGCCACACGCGGCTCTGGCGATAAAGGTCGCCCGATATCGACACATTGCCCACATTGTCGGATTCGACCGCGAGGAAGCGAATACCCAGCGTCCCCTGATGCTTGGGCGTGCCGACATAGGGCGCCTCGACATTGGGAATGACATTGCCCAATATGTCCGTCGTCGTGCCGGGGTAGCGGGTATATTTCGCGTCGGTGAAGCTGTAGTTCAGCGTGAAGGTCAACCGCCGGCCGACCTGGATCACATTTTCCAGCTCCAGCCCCTTGATCGACGCCCTGGCGATATTCGCCACCTGCGTCACCGTGCCGAAAGGCGGGTTCGGGTTGATCAGGATCTGGTTGCGCTGGATGTCGCTATACCATTGTTTGTAGAGCGCGATATTGGTGCGCCCGCTCACGACGCCGCTTTCCCAGTCATATTTGGCGCCCAGTTCGACGTCCTTCAGAATTTCCGGCCGGAAGCTGGTCAGCGCGCCTGGGATCGGTTCAGCCGGAGGGGGGTTGACGCCGCCCGGCTTGTAACCCTTGCGCGTGGCCGCATAGAGCAGCAGGTTCGACGCCGCCCGATAGTCGACGCTGAAATTATAGCTGCTGACCTTTTCCTTCAAGCCGACGCCCGGCACGACCACGCCGGGAACGACCCCGGTCGGCGTAACGACAGCCGGCGCGTTGAAGGATCTGCGCGTCGATTTCGACTTGCGATAGCCGGCGGTGACGGACAGTCCGCCGATCAACGAATCCAGCTTCACGGTCGCCTGACCGAAGAGGCCCCGGTCTATGTCCTTCTGATTGAGGACCAACTGCCCCTGATAGGCGAGCGCATCGAGCGGAATGGAGAAGGCGTTGTTGAACGCCGGGAAGATCGGCGGGAAAGAAAGCGGATTCTTGTCCACCTCCACAAAATATCCCACCAGCCAGTCGACCGTCGGCGACCCGCCGCCCAATTGCACCTCTTCCGTGAAATGGTCGAAGAACTTGGTGGTCCCCGATCGATTGGTGATGGTGGGCACGCCGCCGATCAGTTCCTGACCGTTGATCGGCTGGCCATGGGGCAGTGGCGACCCGCCGATCTCCCGCGTGCTGGCGGCCTTGATCGTCCGCCCGGTCGCGAAGATGTTCTTGATCATCAGATCGCCCAGCACCGGCACTTCGCCGGGCCTGATCGTCGTGGTGTTCTGCAACACCTGTGACGAACCGCGCAGGAAATCCTGATAGGCGGTCGGCGTCTGGCGAATGCTGCCTCCCCCCTTGATGCGCGCTTCTTCCGCGTTCAGGGCGGCGTGGAGCGCATCCAGGCGCGCGGCCCGGATAGCGGCCGTGCCGGCGCAGTTGGCCGCAATCGCCACGGCCGGGTTGGCGCAAAAGCCTGCTATGACAAGGTTCGACGGCGCGGCGAATTGCGCGATCGACGTGTCGTTGAATTCCAGCAGGACGGAGCCGGACGCGTTCTCATTGATATGTTCGCCATAGAAGAGCGTGTAGTTTTCAAAGCTCTCGGACGGTCGGAACAACAGACCGACGCGATAGGATTCCCGCCGGCGGTCATCCAGTTTCTGCCCGGTCGTGGAGCTGATGGTGAAACCATCGCGGCGGACGATATTGCCCGCCACGCGCAGCATCAGCACATCGCCCACCAACGGCACGTTGAGTGCGCCCGTCACCTCCCGCATGTCGTAATTGCCGGCCTTGACCTCCACAAAGCCGCCGAAGTCGGCCGTGGGCCTGGCGGGTTCGATCAGGACGGCGCCGCCTGTCGTGCTGCGGCCGAACAGGGTGCCCTGCGGACCTTTGAGAACCTGGACGGAGGCAAGATCGTAGAATTGGATATTGTTGCCCAGCAAAGAACCGAAGGCAGGCACGTCGGAGAAATAGCTGACCACGCCCGGCCCGGACCCATAGGTCGATCCCTGGCCGCGAATGAAGAAATCGGCGCCGCTTCGTTCCGCACTGGCGGTGCGGACGGTCAGCCCCGGCGTGTGCAGCGGCACGTCATAGAATGTATCGATATTCTTTTCCCGCAGGGCTTCCCCGCCGAAAGCGGTGATCGCGACAGGGACGTTCTGGAGCGATTCCTCCCGCTTGCGGGCCGTGACGACGATATCGCCCAGCCCGCTGCCCGGGTCCGCCTGGGGAGGTTGGGAAGCCTGCGATTCCTGCGCGGCCGCCGGAAACGCCAGCGCAATGCCGGATGCCGACAGAAGTGCCGTGACAATGGCTTTATGACCACTCATTTTCTTACCCTCTCCTGTTACCCGCTTAATGATTGGCCGGCGCCGCGGAATCGCCGGTCATGGGAAGGCGGCCGGCTCCGACGGGCCGGCCGGTCGTTCGTCAGGACTTTACGCAGCTCCAGTTGGCGGCATCATTTTCCCCTCCCGCCTTGCCGTTGAACCTGGCGACCTGCGGAGCGGGGCAGAGCAGGAAATCGCGATCGGCTCCCTTCGATGTCGGGATCAGCACGCCGGACGTGGTCGGGCCGTTCTTGTCCGCAAAGATGGGATGTGCCCGGCTCGGTCCGCGCCCAGTCACCACCGGCCCGGGCCTCACCCCTTTTTCCGTCCAGGCGATCAGCGTCTGGAGCAGCTGGTCGGGCACGTCGTCCGGACCCGTGCCCGATCCGCAATGCAGCATGCCGGGCACTTCGTAGAGCTTGGCCACCTTGTCGAGACGCGCGGCGCTTCCACCGAGGGACTTTTGCGCATCGCGGAAATAACCGAGCGTCGTGTCCAGTGTCGGCCCGGCATCGCTCACCCCATGCCACCAGATGATCTTGGTGTTGGCGCGCTCCACCCCGGAAAGATCGGCGGTGCTGGGACGGCCGAAGCCGGTGCGGTCGGCCGCGGCCCACCATGCGTCGAATTGCTTCTGGTTGTTGAAGTCGAAGTCACGGAAATAATCGAAATCCGGGCCGAAATAGGCTTTCGACATGACATGCCCCATGATCGTGGCGGCGTTGGTCCTGGCCATGTCCTTCAGGCTGATGCTGTCGGGCCAGGGCGGCGGCGTCGCGCCCAGGAACGACATCCAGCCCGCGGCGGTATTCGTGATCGGCATACCGCCGGTGATCCGGGTGCCGTCGGGATATTTCGGCCCTTCGGCTATCGCCTTGAAGGTGCGGATTTCCGGCGCGGTCAGACAGTCCGGGCCGTCGGCGCCCTTGCATTGCAGGACTTCGGGCTTGAAATGGCATTTGCCCGGTTGCTGAACGATGGAATCCTTCGCCCCGTCCAGCGCGTCGCATTGCGCCGTCACCTTCTGTTCGATCAGGCCGAGTTTCGCCGGGGAAAGCCATGCGCCCGGTTCGCGGGCCATCTGCTTGGTCGCCCACATGAACATCAGCATGGTGGCCGTGCTGCGCCCCGGCGCGCCGATCAATATGCCGTCATAATCCTCCGGATGCCGCTCGGCCGCCTGCACCCCCATGCGGCCGCCGCCGGAACAGCCCGAATGATAGCGATAGAGCTTCTGGACCGCATAATAGTCGCGGGTGATCTTCTGCATCGCGACCGTGGAGACATGTCCGCCGCGATGGACATAGTCCACGCTCTGGGCCGGATTGTCGCGGATGAAGCTCCAGTCCAGCATCTCGCCGCTATGGCCCGTATCGGTCCCGGCCATGGCGAAACCGGCCAGGATGGCATTGCCGTTCGGGATTTGCATATCCGTCGGCACATAGCCCGCCGCGCCGCCCAGGCCCGCCATGATGAAGCGGCCGTTAAATCCCTTGTCGGGCAATTGCAGGCGGAAGCGGACCTTGTTCGGCCCCGGATCGGTGGTGGTGACATAACCGTCGATCCGGCAATGCGGCACAGGCGCGGCGGTGGGCGCGGCGCTCTCGATCACGGTGTCGGCGGCCACCATCGCCTGAATGACGGCGACGGTGCATTTTCCGGCCGGCGCATCATATGTCCGGGGCGCATCGGCCGGTCCCGGCACAGGCGCGGCGGCGGTCAGCGTGAAACTCGCAGCCATGATGGTAGCCGATCCCAATAACTGGCGTCTGTTCATCGTCTTTCCTCTCCATTTTAATTTTTATTATTTCGCCTTGCGCCTTGATGGTTGTTCCGTCCTTCCTTCCTTGAGTGTGCGATGAGGAAGGACAGGCTCGCGACGGGCGGCGGCTGCACGCATATCGCGAACCATGATGAGCAGCAGCCGATGTGCCAGCGGCTCGTTCCTCTGCGCCATGGCTTCATTCCATTCGCTGGACAGATGCGCGCAAGCGGCTTGGTCCAGCGCGGAGCCGCTCAGGAAAGAGTCCAGTTCCGGCAGCAGAATTGCCAATATGGGGCATCCCGACACCTCGGCGATCGCGGCAAGGATCGCGGCGAGAGAAGGCGCGGGCCTGCCCTCCACGCCGAAGAGCAGCGCGACATGCGGCAAGGCAAGCGGCGCCAGAAGTTCCAGCAGTTGTTCCAGCGTCGCCCGTTCCGCCTGGAGCCACTCCCGCGCCAGATGCATCGCCTCGTCAGCATCGGTAGCAGCGACATAAACGCCGCCGCCCCGCCCCCGCCGACTTTTCACCGCCCGATATTCCTCCAGGACATGGAGCGCTTCCCGCCAGGTTCCCCGGCTGACCGCATAGCGCGCCATCAGGTCGGCCTCCGAACCCAGGAAAGTGCCGGGCGCCGATCGGGCCTCCCTGATCTCGCGCAGCATCCGTCTCGCCAGAGCGACCGGCCGGTTATGCGGCGAAGCGCCGAGGGGGGCGTCGACGACGTCGGCCGTCTCCCGCCATCGCTGGAAACGGCTGAGTATGTCCCGATGATACAATCGCAATTGATGCTCCGCCCGCCGGATATCTCCGGCGACCACGCCCTGCACGATCATGTCTACCTGATGCAGCGCGCGAACCAGCCGCTCATCCTGCGGATAGAGTTCGAACGGCATGGCATTGGTCATGAAGCGGACGGCAATCATGTGCGCCAGCGTCACAAAGGGATTGCCCGCCAGTTCCGCGAGCGCGCGCTGGCGTTCTCCGGCGCGCTGACTGCGTTCGATAGGATCGGCCACATCGCGGCTGGCGTTCAGCAAGTCCAGCAACCGGCGCGCCTCGCGTGCGGTCATGCGCTCGCTCGCCAGCCGGAACATGACGCTGTCGACGATCTCCGCCCCCGCCAGCAAGGATTCCACCGCCACACCCGCCGCCTCGAGATGAGCGGCCATATAATTGGCGACCTGGGACAGGGATGTCGTCGTCGCGAGAAGGCCGCCCCCGACGCCGCGCTGCACCCGGGCGACTCCGCGCGCCTCCAATATCCGCGCGGCCTGACGCAGTTGAGCGACGCCGACCCCATATTGCGCGCAAAGACCGGCTTCCTGACCGATCAACGTGCCAGCCGGCAGGCACCGGGCCTTTATGTCCGCTTCCATGGCGTTGGCGAGCGCGCGCCCAGCCTTCATTGCCATCCCCCTTGCCTATGCGTCGATCGTATCAGCGAGAGGGAAACACGACAATGGAAATATGACTTAATAGGCCTAAGTTTATTCCATAGCAGGAGGAAAATGGCTGTTTTCTGCGATAATATGCCTCAAACAGGGCATTGCCTGTCGAAATAGGTGCAATGTATAGGGGTCAGGGGGAATGTGGCACAGCGATGGGGCTGGATGCCGTTCAAGCCCAAACAGGAGTCCGCCTTGCCTCCGGCGCGTGAAACGGCCAAATCGAACAACAGCAATTCACCGAACGACGGTTATCGCCATCGATCAACCGAGAGGAAGCAACAGCGTGGACATTCCAGACGATATTTTCACCGAACCCGATCCCATCGATGCCGACACCCTGACCAATCTGGGGCCGCTGCGGCGGCTCGCGGGAATATGGGAGGGACATCGGGGCGTCGATCTCAACCCCAAGGCGGACGGGCCTGAGCAGCGGGCCTATTATGAGCGCATCGAAATGCAGCCGATCGACCCGCAGACCAACGGGCCGCAACTTTTCTACGGCCTGCGCTATCATGTCCACATCAACACGCCGGAGGAGGAGATCGCCTTCCACGATCAGGTCGGCTACTGGCTTTGGGAACCGGCAACCGGCCTCATTCTCCAGACCGTGGCGATCCCGCGCGGGCAAGTCGCGATCGCCGCCGGCCATGCGGAGCCGAACGCGACAAAGCTGGTCCTGACGGCGAATCGCGGGCAGACCGAATATGGAATCTGCTCGACGACCTTTCTCGAACTGGCGTTTCGCACAGATTCCTACCGCATCGAGGTCGACTTCCACGACGATGGTTCATGGAGCTATGTGTCCGACACCACATTGCAGGTGCGGGGCCGCGACGAGCCCTTCCTGCATCGTGACCGGAACAGCCTGACGAAGATCGCCGAGCCTGACCTCAATCCCTGGGCGCGGATCGTCCGCGAGGCGAAGACCAAACCGGGCAAGTGATGCGGGATCGCCCATGACGGCGGGAGCGATCGGCCTTCGCGTCCCGCCGTCCACGCATCAGAACGCCACCGTCAGCGATGCCGCGATGGTCGTGCCGACCTTATATCTGTTGTAGAACACCTTGTTGCCGTCCAGTTGCTGGACCTCCTGATATTTCCGGCCGGTGATGTTGCGCGCTTCGAACTTGAATTCGCTGTTGATCGCATTGAACAGCTTCACGCCCTGCCGCGCCACGAAGTCCAGCGTCAGGCCCGGTTTTTCCTTGATGTCCGGTTGCAGATTGGGGCCGCGGCTGGTGACGCGCGGGCTGGCATAGGTCAGCAAGAGCGTCTGCTGCGACAGCCTGTCGGTATCCTCCAGCCCCAGTTGCAGGTTCACCAGATGATCCGACTGCCCCGTCATCGGCGCGCCGTCGACGAAATAGTCCGTCGCGGCGGGCAGCGGTCCGGTCGTGTAGCTATAGGGAATGGTCGTGTCGTCCGCGCCCACCTTCAGCTTCGACTGGGTATAGGTATAGTTGCCGATCAGGACGACGCGGCGGCTCTGGAAGAAGGGCGCACTCCACCCGTCGAGCGGCAGATATTTCTGCGCCTCCAGCTCGAAACCGTAAAGCGTCGCTTCCGGCGCGTTGGCGAAGCTGGTCGTGACATCATATTTGTCGTTGATGGTGGTGTAGGTTTCGATCGGATTGTCGATCTTCTTGTAGAAGGCCGCCGCCGTCAGCCGCTCGTCACGCCCCATATACCATTCGGCGCGGATATCCGCGTTCCACAGTTCGCTGTCCTGCAGGAAGGGGTTGCCGCGATAGAAACGGTTGGCGTCGGTGTCGACGAAAGGCTGCGCGATCAGTTCGCGGAACTGCGGCCGGGCGATGGTCTTGGAGCCGCTGAGGCGGAATTGCAGACCCTTGGACGCCTCGAACGTGATGGTCGCGGCGGGGAGCCAATATTCCTTGCGGATGCGGTTCACCGGCTCGACGCCGGTGTTGTAGACATCCACGCCGGTGACGGACTGATTGCCCTTTTCATAGCGCACGCCCCCATCGATCGACAGGCCCGGCACGATTTCCGCCCGCACCTGCCCATAACCCGCATGGACCCGCATCGCCGCCTCATAGACCGGATAATTGCCGGAAAAGTCCAGCAGCGTCAGGTCGAAGAGCTGGATCGTCGCGTCCGACAGCAGATAGTCCGGCCGCTGCTGCTGCACCGGGATCGGCAGGTTGGTCGCATCGAAATGCAGCTCATAGCGGGACGAGGTGCGCTTCGTGTCGCTGAAGGCATAGCCCGCCGTCAACGTCAGCGCGGGCGAAACCTTGTAGCTCAGGTCCGCGCCCGCCGACCACAGATCCTCATTGAGGTCGCTGAAGGTGATCGACGCATCGCCGCGCTGGCGGTTGAGCGCATTGATGAAGCGGTCGCCTACCGGATCAACAGTCAGGTCGCGGTTGCTCCGCACATAGACGAACTCGCGCTCATAGGGCGCCTCGCGCTGCGAATTGGCATAGCCGCCGCGCAGGTCGAGGCTGAGACCGTTGCCCAGCTTGAACTCCCCGACCAGTTGCGTGTCGATCAACTGCCGCTCATACCAGGCGGTGTTCTGGTGCATATAATCCGCGCCCGCGATCGCGCCGTCATTCTGGCCGATCGAAAGCGCGCCGCGCTTCAGCGTGTCGCGGATATAGAGGTTGGTCCAGCGGATCTTCTGCTCGCCCAGTTCCAGCCCGACGCCCAGCAGGCCGTTGACCGTCACCTCATTGTCGGTGGTGATCTGGTGGTATGTCTTGCCCGCCGGCTGCGTCAGGTCGATGGACGCTTGCTGCAACGCGTCGCGCGTCCGCCATTTATTGCTGTAGGACATGGTGGCGATGACGCCCAGCCGCCCGTCGCTGCCCACATCGACGGCCGTGCCGCCATTGATAGAGCCGGAGAAGTTGAACGGCAGGCTGTTCGTCCGCTGCAACACGGACGTCTTGGCGTTCAGGAACTGCATGGAGATGTCCTGAAGATCGCTGCGCTCCATATTGGAGAAGGGCACGCCGCTTTTGAGCGCTTGGCGTAGCAGCGGCGGCACATCGCGCGATCCGTCGTCGAAGCCGGTCCAGTCCGATTTGGCGCCATAATAGCTATAGCCCGTCTGACCGGATGTTTCGGTATTGGCGGAACTGCCGACGCCGATTTCCAGATAGCTTTCGCTCGGGATCGCCTTGGTCGTCAGGTTGATGACGCCGCCGCCGAACTCGCCGGGAAAGTTGGGGGAAAAGCTCTTCTGCACCATCGTCGAGGCGATCACGCTGGTCGGAAAGATGTCGAGCGGCACCACGCGCTTGAGCGGTTCGGGGCTGGGCAACGGCGAACCGTTGAGCAGCGCCAGCGAATAGCGGTCGCCCAAGCCGCGCACATAGACATAGCCGCCCGACACGACCGACAGGCCGGTGACGCGCTGGAGCGATCCGGCGATGTCGCCTTCGCCCGTGCGCTTGATGTCGGCGGCGGACAGCACGTTCACCACCTGCGGCGCGGCCTGGGACACGTTGCTGGTGCGGCGGCCGGTGACGATGATGTCCGAACCGGGGATGGAAACATCCACCCGGCCCGCCTCGGCATCGGCTTTTTCGCGGGCGCTGGGCGTTCCCGGCCCGGCGGAAGGCGCGGCGTCGGTTTCAGTCTGGGCCAGCGCCATCGGGGCGACCAGCGCAGAGGAAATCAGGAGCAGGCGCGCCAGATTGAGCGGCTTCGACATGCGGTTGTCCCCCTTTGGGAAAATATCTGCAAATAAGGCGGGGAAGCGCCTCGGCACGCTCCCCCGCCCCTGTTGGTTTCAGGATGGATCAGGTGGTCGGGATCGCGGTGCAGGCGCCGCTGGACGTGCCGAAACTCGCGCTCACCGAATTACATGTCCAACCGGCATACCATGTGTCGTTGCTGTCCTTGACCGCGCCGATATAGTTGGTGGTCGTGAACGCGGCGTCGATCGTCTTGGGGTCGATCGCGGTGACGGCGGTTTCGGTTGCGCCGTTGATGAACAGGCTGGTCAGCGACGGCGTGTATGCGAAGCTGCTGTTCGCGCCAGCCGTGAAGATCGACTGGACCAGCGCATCGGTGACACCCGTGCCGGTGCCCTTGAACGGCGTCGCATTGCACTGCATCACAACGGACAGGTAACGGGGCTTGCCCGCATCCTCCAGCGCGCTGTCGGCGTCGCGGACCGCCGCCGCGCCGTTGATACGCAGGCAGCTCTGGTTCGGGCTGACGATGATGCCGTTGACAAGGGCCAGATCGGCGCCGCCGCGCAGCAGCATCGACGCGCCATCGTCGCCGGTGTTCGACCGCTGGATATGGGTGAAGTTGGCGACCTTCAGATACTGGCGGGGCAGCGCGTCCTCGCTGGCGTTGCTGGCGGTCGTCGAACCGTTGGAGTCCGTTTCGAGGAAGGTGTCGCCGATATTGGCGTTAGCCCTCTGGGCGGAAATGATGAACTGGGCCGTGCCGCGGAAGCCGACATCGGTATCCAGATTGTCGTCCTCATTGCCGGTGAAGACCAGATATTTAAGGTGCGTCGACCCGCCGAAGATTTCGATGCCGTCGTCGGAGCTGTTGTGCACCTGGATATGGTCGATCTGCGTGCCGGTGCCGACGCCCGAGGGGGTGAGGCCCTGCAATTCCTTGCCGTCCGACAGGACGAAGCCGGAATAGCGGATCTGCACATAGCTCATGCGGCCCGAATTGTCGGCGTCATTGGCGCCGCCATAGATCGCCCCGCTCGTCCCTTCCGTATCGCGTTCGCACGCCACCGTGCCGGGCGCAGCGCCGCCGGCGGCGCAATCGGTGATCTTCGCGCGGCCCAGCAGCACGATGCCGCCCCACTGTCCCGACGACTGATCGTTCGCGTTGCCCAACACATTTTCACGGCTGGTGAAGACGATGGGCTGCGACGCCGTGCCGACCGCATTGATGCGATTGCCGCGATTGACGGCCAGGAACGCGCTGCCGGTATTGGCAAAGACGACCACGCCCGGATCGATCGAAAGCGTGACGTCCAGATTGTTGCTGGAAGCGCCCTGATCCGTGCCGACATCGACGCGGCCGGGCAGCGAATAGATCACGCCCGCGACCTTCGGGACGGTAACGGAAGAGCGGAAGCGCGCGGGGAAAGAGCAGTTGAGCCAGGTGTTCCCGCTCTTGTCGGAAATTTCCCCGATCCTGGTGAACTGATCCGAACCCGTCAGCGTCGGGCAATCGGACGCGGGCGTCACGCCGGTCGGCGTGGGGGTGGGCGTCGGCGTGGGGGTCGGTGTCGGCGTGGGCGAGGGAATGACGATCGTGCCTTCGCCGGGCGAGGCGATGTCGTCGGCGCCGCAAGCGCCCAGCGCCGCGCAGGCGCAGCTCGCCATCAGAATGGTGTGAATACGGTTGATCTTGGCCATGTCGTCTCCGCTCCGGCGTCTGCCGGTTTATGTTGCAATGCGGAGCGCAGGGGATTTTCGAATCGGACAACGCCCCCTGTCGCCCTCGAAGGCGGCAGCTAGGCGCGTCGGATGACAGGGGCATTTTGATTTGATGACGAAACGGCGTCTTTGAAATGACAGTTCGATGACCAGCCGTCCGCCGGAACGAAAATGGGAGCCATTCCCGAAGGAAACGGCTCCCATCAACAGGGCGTGATTTTTAACCGCCGCTCAACGCATGGCGTAGCTCGCCTGCAACTTGCCCAGTGCGCGCCGGGCGATGTCGCGTGAGGATTCCTCATTGCCGTTCGCCAGGACCAGCAGCGATTCCGGCGCGAACCGCGCCGCCTTATAGGCATCGCGCGCATCGGCCATACGGCCCATACCGGCATAGGCATTGCCCAGATTGATGAGCCGCGCCGGATCGTTCGCGCCATCGGGCATCGGAGTCTTCAGCTTGTTCGCGGCCTTCTGGAAATCGCCCGACATCAGCGCATTGGCGGCCAGCCCGCCGTCGGGCACGCCCACGACCACAACCTCATCGGGCGCCGCGAGCGCGATACCCGGCGCCGTGGCGGCCAGCGCGAGTCCGATTACCGCAGCGACCTTCAGCATCTCCATTCTCCCGAAAAAAACTTTCCATCATAGCCGGAATTATTTCACCTTCATGACGTCCGGGCAATAGTGCGCAAGATGCTGAAAAAGCATTTTTATATATTTAATTACAGATAGTTATCATTATTTCTTCAATATGTCATAAAAGTGTAATCGAATGGATTCGCCTTTTTACTTCCGATTCGAATCGGGAACGCACATGTAAATGAACCGCTCGGACCGAACATCCAGACAGTCGAAACAACAGGAGATGGGAATAGTCCGGAGGGTTCTGTTGCCCGGCCCCTCCGGCGGCCGCTGAATTCCCTTCTGTTGCCCGGTGGGTTCAACCGCGTTCTTTTTGGGTAATGTCAGGCCGTGAGGCCATCAATTACGCAGCAAGAGCAAGAGCCTCGTTATCGTTGGCACTTGTGAGTTTTGAACATTTTTACGGCGTACTCAGGCCGGGTGAAGGCAATCGCTTTTCAACACACGTCGATCCTAGTTCGGCCCCGTCAGACACCCCGTACAGCCCTTCCAAAGGCCATCGGGATATGTGGTGGAGCCGCCGGGTACTGCCCCCGGGTCCGCTGCGCCTATTGCACGACACGATTTATCACCATAGCCGGGCGAACCCGGCACGCCCTATATGGAGCGCCCCGGCCGCTTTATCAAGCCGCTCGGCAGGCAGCGATGCAGGAGACGACAAAGATATGTGCATCATGGCGATGGCATGGCACGCGCATCCGCGCTGGCGATTGCTGCTGATCGGCAATCGCGACGAACTGCACGCGCGCGCCGCCGCGCCGCTCGCCCGCTGGGACGAGCCGGACCATCTGATCGCGGGGCGCGACCTGCGATCGGGCGGCACATGGCTGGGCGTGTCGGAACAGGGACGGTGCGCCATCGTCACCAACCGCCGGGGCTATGGCCTGCCCGATCCCGCCAAAGCCTCTCGCGGCGCGCTGGTGACGGACCTGCTTCGTGGCGAGGGCGCCTATGCCGCCCCGGATCGCGCTCCGATGGGTGATTTCAACCCCTTCAACCTGATCCTGATCGACCGCGAACAAGCTCATTTCCTCACCAACCGCCCGCATCCGCTGTGCACAACGCTGACACACGGCCTTTACGGCCTGTCCAACGGCACGCTGGACGACCCATGGCCCAAGACGCTGGCGCTCAAGGCCGCGCTGCTCGACTGGCTGATGGCGCAGGCCGACGATCCTGCCGTCCTGATGGATGCCCTTCGTTCCGAAACCCTGCCTGATGCCGGCATCGCGCCGGAAATTCCATCCGATGCGCCGGACGAAGCCGCCGTCTCGCCCATTTTCATCCGCAACCCCGTCTATGGCACGCGATGCAGCAGCCTGATCGCAATCGACGGGGACGGCCGGGGAACCATCATGGAGCGCCGCTTCGACGCCGCCGGCGGGGTGACGGGCGAAAGCAGCTTCGCCTTTTGATGGCCTCATCCCATGGCATGAACGAATCAAGGATCGCGGCATTTCCGCTCCTTGCCGGAACAGCCCGCTTCCCCCCGCGCCCGTCCCGCGCTAAAGCCCTTGTCCCATGATCCTCGTCATCGACAATTATGACAGCTTCACTTGGAACCTTGTCCATTATCTGATGGAACTGGGCGCGGAGGTGGAGGTCGTCCGCAACGACGCCGTGTCCGCCGGGCAAGCGCTGTCCACCGGCGCGCGCGCCTTCCTGCTCTCGCCCGGCCCCTGCACGCCCAATGAAGCAGGGGTCAGCCTCGACCTCGTCGCCGCCTGCGCCGATGCGGGTGCGCCGCTGCTGGGCGTGTGCCTGGGCCATCAGGCGATCGGCCAGCATTTCGGCGGCAAGGTGGTGCGCGGCGGCCTGATGCACGGCAAGACATCGCCCGTCCGCCACGACGGCACCGGCTTGTTCCAGGGGCTGCCTTCGCCTTTCACCGCGACCCGCTATCATTCGCTGATCGTGGAGGATATTCCCGACAGCCTCATCGTCAACGCAACCAGCGAGGACGGCTCGGTCATGGGTTTCCGCCACCGGACGCTGCCCATCCATTCGGTGCAGTTTCACCCGGAAAGCATCGCCACCGAATATGGGCATGAGATGCTAGCGAACTTCCTCCGCATCGCGGGCCTCCCGGTCAGGGAACGCGAAACGGCCTGACGGCCGGTTTCGGCCATTTGCGGCCATCCAACCTCCGTCATCCCAGCCAAACCGGACAAAGCGACCTGCCGTCCAGCTAGTCAGCCGGCAGCGTCAGAATGAAGCGCGCGCCCTGCCCCGCTTCGCCTTCCATGTGGATATCGCCGCCCATGGCGCGCGCCAGCCTGCGCGAAATATAGAGGCCCAGCCCGCTGCCGACCTGATCGTCCCGGCCCAGGCGCTCGAACTTCTCGAAGACGCGTTCGCGGTCCTCCGGCGCGATGCCGGAACCCTGATCCGCCACGGCGATGTGGGACCGGCCATCTTCCCGCCCCGTTTCGATCCGCACGGCCGACTTCTCGGGGCTATAACGGATGGCGTTGCCGATCAGATTGACCAGAATCTGCAATACACGGCGGAACTCACCCCTGGCAGGCACGGATTCGTCCGCCTCGGGGGGCAGGAGCGTGATCTGCCGGTCAAGCGCCTTGACGCCCAGCAGGCCAGCCGCGCGACGGCCCACGTCCGCCAGATCGACCGCTTCCGAAGCGACCGTGAAGTCGGGACGGTCTATCGCCTGCAAATCGGCCAGATCGTCCACCAGAGCCATCAAATGCCGCCCCGCCACGGCAATGTCCTGCGCATAGCCGGCATAATCGGGCCGCAACGGTCCCTCCAGTTGAGCGCTGATCGTGTCCGCATTGGCAATGATCCGTCCCAGCGGCTGGCGGAGCGAACGGTCCAGCCGCTTGCCGAAAGCGAGCGGGTCGAGAGCGGCGGGCGCCGCGATCTCCGGCACGGGAACCGCGAGATCGAGCGCGAAGGCCTTGCCCCGAAAACCCGATAGCTGCCCGGTCAGATCGAAAAGCGGGAAGCCGGAAAGATGGAACCGCTTCGCCGGGTCGGAGGTCAGGCAGGCAAGCTGGTTACGAAATGCCCGCCGCTGCGTGAAGCCGCGCAGGATGGCCATGTCGCCATCCTCGTCCGGTTGCAGTTGGAAATAGCTGGAGAACGGACTGCCCGCCGCAGGCGGCCCCGCCGGCAGGATGCCATCCGGATCGGCGCCCTCCAACACCATCTGGAACCGTAATTGCGTGTCCACCTGCCAACTCCACCCGTCCGCAACGGCCGCAAGATCGGCTTCCAGAAGGCTGCCATTGTTCCGGACAGCGATAACGGGGCGCTCCTGCCAATCGATCACGGACAGGTGAACGGCCTTCCCTTCCGGCCTTGCCTGCACCCACATGTCGATATCGCACCGTTCCGTTGCCGCAGTCACCGGGCGAGACACGACGATGCCCAGCCGTACCGCCAGGCGCGCTACAGCGGCCAGTTGCGGGATCGCGAGCCGTTCCCCCAAATTGGCGCCCGTCTCCCGCTGAAGCGCCAGCAGCGGCTCGTCAGCGCTGAGCAGCAGGCCATCGGCCGAAATCGACGCCTGGATGGCGGCAGGATGCGCCGGCATGTTCACCCCGCCGTCACCCGCCGCAGATGATCGAGCTTCGCGCGGAACGCGGCGGGCGTCCGCAACGCGTTTATGGTCGCATCCGCGTCCATCGGCGCAAGCGACCGATAGCGCTCCGCCTGTACGACGATCGCCGCGTCGGCAAGGGAGGGCCGCACCGGACGCAGCGCCAGGAGGAGGTGGACATAATCCGAATCCGACCCGCCCAGCGACCGGCTGAGGGCCGCGATCTGCTCCACGGGGCCGAACAACAGGATGTCGGCGACCTGCGTGCTCTCCATCCTCAATCGGCGGGCCGCCAGCGCGGTGAAAAGCAGGAACCGGCGTTGCGACAAGGCCAATGTCAACAGACCCGGCGCATCGGCCCGGTCGCCCAATTGCCGAACGACCACTTCGGCAATGGGCATGGGGCCGGCCGCCTCGTCATGACGCCGCAGCAGGGCTTCGCCGGCCTGCTCGAAAGCACCGATGACGCCATCGTCCGATTCCGACGCGCGCTGGACGACAGCCGCGAGGCAGGCGGCAGCCGTCCATACCAGTTCGGCGAAATATTCCGCCGGCACGTCCGGCCGCAAGGGCTGATCCTCTCCGCCCGTCAGGAGCCAGCGGCCTTCCGCCAGCGCGAGGGCGGAAAGGGCGTCCCTGATTGTCGGATCGTCCGCCGGCAGAACGGAATCGACTTCTCCTTCCGCGCTTTCGCCTTCGGGACAGCCGGACTGACGCAACAGCAGGCTGATTCCGGCCCGCATCTGCATATGCGCCAGCAGCGGCGGCCCCAGCATCGTGGGTTGCGCGCAAATGGTCGGCCAGCAGAGCGGATCGGGCCATTCGTCCAGCGCGGCGGCGATGGGCGCTTCATCCTGCAAGGCCGCGCGGAACGCTATCTCTATGGCGGTCAGGCAACCGCCCAGATGACGCCGCGTTTCCGCGATCAGCGCATCATTGCGTTCCCGCCCGTCCAGAGGAAAGAGAAACGCCAGATCGATGGCGTGCCCGACGGGCACGGCGGACATGCCGGCCATGACCCGCGTCATCGGCCAGCAGTCCGCCAGGGTCGATCCAGCAAGGGTCGGATAGGCGCTCATGCCGGCACCATAATCGCACGTCGTTAAAATGCACTAAACCGTGCCGGGAAATATGTGTCAGCCACGCCGCATCAGGATGATGGCCCCGGCCGAACAGATCGCACAGATCATGACCAGATCGAGCATCCAGGCCATCCCGCCTCCCAGCAGCGCGGCGAGCAGGAGCAGCAGGGCGCTTCCCGGCGTGAAGATCATCCATGCGCGCGCGCCGTTCGTTCGATGCCATCGGTCCGCAACCAGCAGAATCGCAAGCATCAATGCCAGATATGTCGCCGTTATCGAGCCGCCCGCGATCGCCAGGCCAAGCAGCGCGAAGAAGGGCGTGATGAAAGCGACCCAGCCGGAAGGCGGCGAGCGCAAGGCCAGTTCGTCCAGCCGATCGCTGACCTCCGAGAGGAGAAGCGCGAACAGCAGAAGGCAAAAGCCGATGATCGGCCAGTCGAGTTCGATGGGGACCAGCGCAATCGCGCCGATCATCATGGACGCGATTCGCACCTGTAGCGCGGGCACCTGGCTTCGCATCAGCGTCGGCCCCACAAAACGGGCTATCGGCCCGAACAGATAATGCTCGATCCCGCCACGCGTCCGGCCCGACCGCGACGCCTTCGACAGGACGGATTGCGCCACCAGATCGGCCTGCTGCTGCCCTTCGACCAGCGCGACGCGCCCTTCGAGAAGGTCGTCCTGCGGAACGGTGATTCGGCGGACACCTTTCTGAACCGCGCCGCGTACGAGGGTAAGCGCCAGATCCCAATCGCCGATCATGTCCAGCGTGCCGAACAGCAAATCGGGGCTGACACGGGCCAGCCCGGCCCAGCGCTGTCCGGCATCGATCCGTTCGAAGGGCGCGCTCGCACGGCTGTCGTCGGTGACCAGCAGCGCGTCGCCCTCCGCCCCGGCGATGGCGTCGAAATGGGATTGGGCAATGATCGCCCCGTCCGCCACCAGCAGGCTGTCCGCATCGCGCGGCATGTCCCGCACCAGCGCCACCATGTCGCGCACCAGCGCAACGGCTATTCCATCCGCGCTCAAACGGTCGACCGCCTGGGAAATCGCGGGCGCGATGACGTTGACGAGGATGAAGATACGATCCGCCCCCGCGCGCGCCGCCTGGCGCGCCTGATACTCCACCACCGTCTGTCCGGCGAAATGCAGAGTCGCGCGCAGCCCCGCGGACGAATCGCCCGATGTCCGGCTGGCGCTCAAAATGGCCGCGAAAGTCATATTGCGAAAAGCCGACCCGTTCTTGTGCAGCCGCCTTTTCGCAAGGCCGGAGCGATCACGCAAGCGCCCCTTGGCCCAAAGCCGTCAACCCCGTTCGAGATTCGCCAGCGCCACGCGCAACTGCTTGAGAATCCGGGGATCTCCGGGGGCCGATCGCGCGGCGTCCTCCGCCAGCCCCATCAGGCCTGCCAAGCCGAAACTGGCCGCCAGCCCCTTCAGCCGCCAGGCCGCCAGTTCCCAGTTCGCGTCGCAACGCGCCCGCGCGAGCAGATCCACCTGGCGGAGCGCGCTTTCCATGAATGCAACGTGCAGGTCGGCGATCAACGCCGAATCTTCACCAACAGCCGCCGCCAGGGCGGCATTCAGGGCGCCAGGATCATAAGACATGGGGCAGACGCTATCTGGCTTGCGTTAAGTTTTGGTAACAGGGCATTTTCGTGACGGAAAAAGATGCTACTATGACAGGCATGACCGGGGGCAGCACAATCGTCGAGTTCTGGCGCGACACCGACAAATCAGCGAACGACGCGCCGCGCGCGGAAGACGCATCGTCTTTGGAACAAGATTTTTTCGACATGGAAGCGGATGAAGCCGCGCCCATGCGGACCGATCGCGCGCTCGGGCGGGCGCGGATCGCCTTTTCGCTTCTGGCGGCGGCGTGGCTGGCCTTCGCGATCTGGGCCGATATATCGTCGGGCCAATGGCGGGCGGGTCCGGCAGTCTGGCCCGGCATGGTCGCCACGCTGCTCATCCCCCTCATCCTGCTGGGCGTGTGCTATATCCTGCTGGCGCGCAACGCCCGGACGGAAAGCAGGCGCTATCTCGACACGGCCCAGGCCCTGCGCACGGAAGCGGACCTGCTGGAATTACGGCTGGGGCGCATCGCCAGCCAGTTGGAGGCGGCGCGCCAGACCATGCAGGACCAGGCCGAGCTGCTCGACAGCTATGGAGCGGCGGCAAGCAGCAACATGGAGGCATCGGCCGAATTGATCGCCAGCCGCGCGCAGCATACGGTGCGCGACGCCGAAGCCGCCGAACAGGCGGGCGCAGCGCTCGTCACGCGCATGAACGCGCTGATCGAAGCCATGCCGGACCTGGAAGAGCGGGCCGGACGCATGGCCGCCCGTATCGTCGATGACGGTCACGCCCTCTCCGAACGGATCGACGCCCTGGAAGCGCGGCTCCACGCGCTTGGCGAATTGTCCGACGACGCCCGCACACGCACCCTGTCCGCGACCAAGAGCCTGTCGAGCCAGCTTGTGCAGGTGCAGGAGGCGACCCGTTCCGCCAGCGAGGAGATGACCGGCATCGCCGACATCGCCGCGGCCCGCCTGGAAGCGACCATGCGAAGCGCACGGGCCGCAACCGACGAAAACAGGGATGCCATCGAACAGCAGGCTTCGGCTCTCGAAACGTTGATGCAAAGCGTCCGCCAGGGCATTGCAGCGGTCGCGCAGACCAGCCGCGTCTCCTTTACGGAGGAAATGGAGTCCACCACGGCGCAGTTGCAAGAGAAGATCGACCAGACATTGGGCCATCTCCAACATGTGATGGCATCGACCGGCGATGGGCTGGATAGCCAGAAAGCGGCTCTGGAAGATCTGCTTAACCGGTCCCAGACCGGCATCGCGGCGACCGGTCAGGCGGCGCTGCTCACCATGAGCAACAGCATGAGCGCCATCGAAACCGATCTGCGGCAGCGGCTGGAGGCCACGCAGGCCCAAGTGCATGCCCTGCTGGCGGAATGCGACACGCGGCTGTCCGACCAGGCGAGGGCCATGGATTCGCTCGTCGCCAGATCGCGCGGCAGCATCGAAGCCATTGGCGGCGAAACAGTCGCCACCCTTGCCGACAATATGGGCGAGGTCGAAAACCGCCTGCATCAGATAAACGATCTGATCGAAGGTCAGCGGACATTGATGGCCAACCTCCATGTCCAGTTGGGCGATACGCTGACGGCGGCGGAGGAGCGTTTCGGCGCGATGGAGCAATCCTCCCTTACCCGCACGGAAAGATTGACCGAGGCCCTGTCCAACCTGACCGCCGAAACGCAGCGGATCGACAATGCGCTGGCCGGCGGCGGCGTCACAGCCGAAAAGCTGATCGCCTGCGCGGAAACCCTGCTCGTCGCGCTGGATTCCAGCGTCAGGGAGCTGGATGAAACCTATCCGGCGGCGCTGGAACGGTTCGACGCGCGCATGGAACGCAGCCGCGCCCTCATGACAAGCGCCACGCCGGAGCTGGAACGGCTGGAGGCCATTTCGGAAGCCCTGCTTGGGCGGACGCAGGAAGCGGAGGAATTGCTGCGCGGACAGGGTAGCCGCCTGACGGAATGGCTGGAAAGCACGCAGGGCGGGCTGCAATCCAATCGCGAGTTGGTGGACCGGCTGCGGCTGGCGCTGGACGGCGCGCATCAGGACGCCACCCGCATCACCGAAGGCGCAGGCCCCTTGCTGGTCACAGCCCTGCTGCGGGTGAAGGATACCGCCGATCAGGCCGCCGAACGCGCGCGTCAGGCGCTGGGCCGGGCCATCCCCGAAGCGGCGCAGGCCCTGGCGGACGCCAGCGAGGAAGCGATGGAGCGCGCCATCGGCGACCGCGTCGTCGCCCGGATCGAACAATTGTCCACGGTCGCCGAGGAAGCGGTCAAGGCCGCCCATCAGGCGTCCGAGCGGCTCATGCGCCAATTGCTGACCATCGCCGACACGAGCAGCAATGTGGAACAGCGGATCGAACAGGCGGAACGGGCGGCCGAAGAACGCGACCGGGATCATTTCGCCCGCCGTTCCGCCCTCCTGATCGAATCGCTGAACAGCACGGCCATCGACGTCGCGAAGATATTGTCCAACGACGTGACCGATTCGGCCTGGTCATCCTATTTGAAGGGGGATCGCGGCGTTTTCACCCGGCGCGCGGTGAAGCTGCTCGATGCCGGAGAGTCGCGCGAAATCGCCCTCCATTATGATGAGGATGCGGAATTTCGCGACCATGTGAACCGCTACATCCACGATTTCGAATCGATGCTGCGGATCATCCTGTCGGCACGGGACGGCAATGCGCTGGGCGTGGCGATCCTGTCTTCCGATATGGGCAAGCTCTATGTGGCGCTGGCGCAGGCCATCGAACGGCTGCGGCAGTAATATAGGGAGTTCCTGCGAAGGCAGGAGTTCGGATCAGATGTCGGGCTGGGTTACTGCCCCCATGGGGGGCACGATACCGCCCAATCCGGACAGCCGCTAATTGCTGCGGCTGTAACCGGGCAGTTGCTCCAGCTTCACCCAGCCTTCGACATAATTGGCGTAATACAGACCGAACAGCACCGCGGACAGGATCGTGGCGCGCAGCATGACGCGGCCCGGCCGGAAATTGCTGGGCGCGCTGTCCGCCTGCCCTTTCAGCACGGCTTCCCCGGTTTCGTCGGGGGTGCGAATGCCGAAGGGCAGGACGATGAAGGCGCTGATGACCCAGAACAGCACATAAATGGCGAAGATCGCATACCAGTTCATAAGTGACCCGATTAAGCCCGAATCAGGAGGACGTCCACCACCGGCTTCTTGCCGGTCCAGCGTGTCGCGGTGCGGCGCACGGCAAGGCGCACACGCTCACGCAGGACTTCCTCGTCCTGCTGCCCCTTCGCGACGGCTTGCGCGGCTTCGGCAGCGGCTTCTTCCAGAAACGCGGCCTTGTCCTCTTCGACCGGGACGCCCTGCGTGCGCAGTCTGGGTTCGCCGATCACGCGCCCTTTCCCATCCAGCGCCACCGCGACGCTGATCTGGCCGTGCAGCGCTATCTTGCGCCGTTCATTCATCGTCGCGCCATCGGCGGGCAGGATGACGTCGCCGTCCAGCACAAGCCGGCCGCTCGTCTGATGACCGATGATTTCCGGTCCCCCCGGCGCCAATCGCAACAGGTCGCCATTGGATTGCACCACCGCATTCGGGATGCCCGACGCCAGACCCAGCCGAGCCTGCTCGGCCATATGCCGGCGCTCGCCATGAACCGGCAGCAATATCTGCGGGCGAATCCAGCCGTACATCGCCTCCAGTTCCGGGCGTCCGGGATGGCCAGACACGTGGACTTCGGCCTCCCGGTCCGTGATCATCAGCACACCGCTGGCCGCCAGGGCGTTCTGAATACGGCCTATCGCGATTTCATTGCCGGGAATCTGCTTGGAGGAAAAGACGACCATATCGCCCTCATCCAGTTTGATGGGATGGGCATCGAAGGCGATCCGGGCCAACGCGGCGCGCGCTTCCCCCTGCCCGCCCGTCGCGATGATCATCACTTCATTGCGCGGCAATGCCATCGCGGCGTCCCAATCGATCGCCGGAGGGAAATCCTTGAGATAACCGGCGTTGCGCGCGGTGGAAATGATCCGGTCAAGCGAACGTCCGGCCACGCACAGGCGGCGCCCGGTCGCCAACGCAACTTCGCCAAGGGTCTGGAGGCGCGCGGCATTGGATGCGAAGGTCGTGACCAGCACGCGGCCCTTGGCGCCCGCGATAGTCGTCATAAGGCCCGCGCGCACGTCGCCTTCGGACCCGCTGGCCTTCGGATTGAACACATTGGTGCTGTCGCATACCAGCGCCAGCACGCCTTCATCGCCAATCGCGGTCAGTTCCTCCGGCGTTGACGGGACGCCCAGCAAGGGCTGCTCGTCCAGTTTCCAGTCGCCGGTATGAAAGATGCGGCCGTGGGGCGTATCGATCAGCACCGCATTCCCTTCCGGAATCGAATGGGCCAGCGGCACATAGCGGAAACCGAAGGGGCCGAGGGCAAAGCTCCCCTCATTATCGATGACGTTGAGTTCGACCTCGTTCGTCAGCCCTTCCTCCTCCAGCTTCAGCCGGATAAGACCCGCCGTGAACGGCGTGGCATAGAGCGGAACGCCAAGATCGGCGGCCAGATAGGGGATGGCGCCGATATGGTCTTCATGACCATGCGTCAGGACGATGCCCAACAGATCGTCCCGCCGCTCCTCGATAAAGGAAAGGTCGGGCAATATCAGTTCCACGCCGGGATAGGCCGGATCGGCGAAGGTAAGACCCAGGTCCACCATCACCCATTTGCCCCGGCAACCGTAAAGATTGACGTTCATGCCGATCTCTCCCGATCCGCCAAGGGCCAGGAAGAGCAGCTCGTCTGCGGGTGTCATTATGCTTTCAAACTCCGTTCGTGCAGCAGCGCCAATCCCTGAATGGTCAGGTCGGGCGCGATGGCATCGAAAATATCGCTATTCTCATCAAAGAGGACCGCAAGGCCCCCCGTCGAAATCACCTTGGTCGGACGGCCGATCTCCGCACGGATGCGGGCGACCAGCCCCTCCATCATCGCCACATAGCCCCAGAAGACGCCGATATGCATCTGCGCCTCCGTCGTACGACCGATAACCGAACGGTTTTCGGGTGGAGAGATCGCGATCTTGGGCAGCTTTGCCGCCGCCGTGACCAGCGCGTCCAGGGACAGGTTGATACCCGGCGCGATGATGCCGCCCTTGTAAGCGCCCGTGTAATCGATCACGTCGAACGTCGTCGCTGTGCCGAAATCAATGACGATCAGATCGCCTGCATAAAGATGGTGCGCGGCAATGGCATTTACAATCCGGTCCGCTCCCACCGAAGAGGGTTGCTCGACATCCAGTTCTATCCCGCCTTCCACCGGCGCATGACCGGCGACCAGCGGTTGAACCCCGAAATATTTTTCCGCGAGCACCTGAAGATTATGGAGCGCGCGCGGCACGACCGTTGCAATGATGACGGCATCGACATCGGCAATGGCATAGCCCTCCAGCATCAGCAGCTGGTTGAGCCAGACGGCATATTCATCCGCGGTCCGCCTAGGATCGGTCGCGATGCGCCAGCGCGCGCGGATTTCCCCTTGGCTGAGAAGGGCGAAAACGACGTTGGTATTGCCCGCGTCAATCGCGAGAAGCATGGCCGGTCTCCCGCTATCGGATGAGAAGGATGTCGCCCGCATGAATGGCACGGGTGCCGCCATCCGCCAAGCGCAGGATCAGCATACCATCGCGATCCAGGGTTTCGAAACGGCCTTCCAATACGCTTTCGTCAGGCAGATTGACGCGCATGGGCGTGCCGGTCGGATGCGCATTGAGAAGCCAGTGCGTCCGCACCGGGTCCAGGCCCTGCGCGCGCCAGATGGCGAGCCAATGGGCGAACAGACCCGTCAGTCTTTCCAGCATGTCGCCTGCCTCGGCCTCTCCAGCGCCCTGCGCGGCCAAGCTGGTCACGGGCCGGTCCAGACCCTGCGGATGATCCTTCACGTTGATCCCTATGCCGACGATGACTGCGTCGCCCGTCCTTTCAAGCAGGATTCCCGCGATCTTCGCATCATCGACCAGCACGTCATTGGGCCATTTGATACGCGCCTGCCCATCGGCCAGGGGAGCGATCAGCGCGTGAACCGCGTTGGCCGCCACCAGCGCCAATGTGTGAGGCGTCGGATCAAGAGCACGAAGCCGCACTGCCGTCGAGCAATAGAGATTGCCTTCCCGGCTTTCCCACGACCGGCCCATGCGACCGCGGCCGCCGGTCTGGCGGCCCGCGCGAAGCCATGCCCCTTCGGGCACGCCCTGCTCCACCCATGCCATCATATCGGCATTGGTGGAGCCGGTTTCCTCGACGAAGCGGATTTCGGTCAGAACAGCGACGCCGCGGCTGCCGCGCTGGCTTTGTCCAGCACGGGATTGAGCAGATAACCCAGCACGATCACGACGGCGCAGGCGGTCAGGATCACATTTTCAACCGCGCCGCCCCGCGCCTCATAAGCGGCTGCGGGCTCATCGAAATAGATCGTCTTGATGATCTTGAGATAATAATAGGCGCCGATCACGGACGCCGCGATGCCGATGGCTGCAAGCGCCGCGAGATTGGCGGCCACAGCCGCATCGAACACCAGGAACTTCGCCCAGAAGCCGAAGAGCGGCGGGATGCCGGCCATCGAGAACATGAAGATCGCGAAAGCCGCCGACAGCCCCTTGCGCGATTGGGATAGGCCCGCGAGGCTGGCGATCGTCTCGACCGGATTGCCCTGCGCATCGCGCATCTGGAGAATGCAGGCGAAACTGCCGATCGTCATCAGCACATAGATCGCCATGTAGCTCATCGTCGCGGCGACCCCTGCGGGCGTTCCGGCGGCAAGGCCGATCAGGGCGAAACCCACATTGTTGATCGACGAATAGGCCATCAGGCGCTTGATATTGGTCTGGCCGATCGCCGCCACGGCGCCGAAGATGATCGATGCCAGCGCCACGAAGATCACGATCTGCTGCCAGTCGAGACCCGCCGGTCCCAGCGCCTCGATAGCCACGCGAACCGTCAGGGCAACCGCCGCCACCTTGGGCGCGCTTGCGAAGAAGGTGGTGACCGGCGTGGGCGCGCCCTCATAGACGTCTGGCGTCCACATATGGAACGGCACCGCGCTGATCTTGAACGCCAGCCCCGCAAGTACGAAGACCAGCCCGAACAGCTCACCCTTCGACACACCGTCCGCCAGGGCAAGCGAAATGCCGTCGAAAGCCGTGCTGCCGGTAAAGCCGTAGAGCAGTGCCGTGCCATAGAGCAGGATACCGCTCGCCAGCGAACCCAGCACGAAATATTTAAGGCCCGCTTCGGACGACCGCTCGTCCTGCCGCATGAAGCTCGCCAGCACATAGGAAGCGAGGCTGTTCATCTCCAAGCCGACATAGAGCGTCAGCATGTCGCCCGCCGACACCATCATGCCCATGCCTACAGCCGCGAACAGGATGAGGACCGGATATTCGGGGCGAACGGCATGACCCACGGCAAAGAAACGCGGGGCCAGCAGGATCGCAGCCGCCGCCGCGCCATAGATCAACGCCTTGGCGAAAACCGAGAAGGCGTCCGCGCGCACCAAACCGCCGAAGGCGTCGGGGCCATGCTCCAGGGAGCAGCACAAGGCTACGCCCGCCAGCGCAAGGGCAATCACCGAAAGCCAGTTCACGACGCGCGCCGTGCCCTCGCCGCCAAAGGCCGCGGTCAGCAGCAGGATCAAGCCGCCCACCGTCAGGATCAGCTCGGGCAGGACCGCCAGAAGGGAAGCCATATCGATCATCGGTGCGCCTCCCCATGCGCGGCAGCGTGTTCATGGATGCCGTCCCCGGCAGGCTTGGGCGCTCCCATTGCGATCCTGGAATCCCCCGCCGGAGCGGCGGAGGCGAGGCGCGCTTCGAGCGCGTGGATGGCAGGACGCATGGGCGCGAGGAAACTTTCCGGATAGACCCCCATCCACAGCACGACCGCGGCAATGGGCGCGAGCAGCGCGACTTCCCTGACCGACAGGTCGGGCATAGCCGCCGCATCGGCATTCTTCTGTTCGCCATAGCAGATGCGGCGATAGAGATAGAGCATATAAGCCGCCCCAAGGATGATGCCCGACGTGCCGACCAGAGCCGCCCAGGTCGAAACCTGATAGACGCCCATCAGCGACAGGAACTCACCCACGAAGTTGCTGGTGCCCGGCAGGCCGACCGCCGCCATCGTGAACAGCAGGAACAGCACCGCATATTTCGGCATGTTGATCGCAAGACCGCCATAACGCGCGATCTCCCGCGTGTGCAGGCGATCATAGATCACACCGACGCAAAGGAACAATGCGCCCGACACGAGGCCGTGTCCCAGCATCACCATCATCGAGCCTTCCAGACCCGCCTGATTGAAGGCGAACAGGCCCAGCGTCACGATTGCCATATGCGCGACCGAGGAATAGGCGATCAGCTTCTTCATGTCCGACTGCACCAGCGCGACGAGGCTGGTGTAGACCACCGCCACCATCGACAGGCCCCAGACCAGCGGCGCGAGTTGCGCGGATGCCTCCGGAAACATGGGCAGCGAGAAGCGGATGAACCCGTAACCGCCCATCTTCAGGAGCACGCCCGCCAGGATGACCGACCCGGCGGTCGGGGCCTGAACGTGCGCGTCGGGAAGCCAGGTATGGACCGGCCACATCGGCATCTTGACGGCAAAGCTCGCGAAGAAGGCCAGCCACAGCCATATCTGGATATGCGGATCGAAATTATAGGCCATCAGCGCGGGGATTTCGGTCGTCCCGGCCTCGTGCACCATCCACATCATCGCGATCAGCATCAGCACCGAGCCGAGCAGCGTATAGAGGAAGAATTTATATGAGGCGTAGATACGATCCGCGCCGCCCCAGATGCCGATGATGAGATACATCGGAATAAGGCCCGCTTCGAACATGATGTAGAAGAGATAGAGATCCTGCGCCGTGAAGACGCCGATCATCAGCACCTCCATGAACAGGAAGGCGGCCATATATTCACCGACCCGCTTCTCGATCGCCTGCCAGCTCGCACCGATGCAGATCGGCATCAGGAACACGGTAAGCGCGATCAGCATCAGGGCGATGCCGTCGATCCCCAAGGCCCAGGCGAAGCGCCCGAAGATCGGGGCATATTCCTGGAACTGCCATTGCGGCGCGCTGGCCGACTGGTCGAAGTTAATCCACAGCACGATGCCCAGCACCAGATCGGCCAGCGTCGCCAGCAGGGCGATCCAGCGCGCCTGTCCGGCGCCCGCGAACAGACACGCGATGGCCCCCGCCATCGGCACTGCCATCATCAGGGAAAGGATGGGGAAGCCGTCCATTATCGTGTCATCGCCCAGGTTGCGCCCGCGGCGAGGCCGATCAGCATCACCAGCGCGTATGTGTAGAGATAGCCGGATTGAAGCCGACGGGTGACTTTGTTGCCCTGCACGACCAGCGCGGCGAGGCCGTTCGGCCCGAAACGGTCGATGAAGCCGATGTCGCCGAACTTCCAGAAGAAGCGCCCGATGGCAAAGGCAGGCTTCACGAAGAGCATATGATACAGCTCGTCGAAATACCATTTGTTGAGCAGGAACTGGTAGAGAACGCCGAACTGCGCGACGAAACGCTGCGGCCAGTCCGTGTGCCGGATATAGCTCAGCCAGGCGATCAGCAGGCCGGCCAGCATCACCGTGAAGGGACCGAATTTGACCCAGGTCGGCACTTCATGGCTCGCGTGCATCAGATGGCTGTCGAACGCCAGCGCGCCCTTCCAGAACGCGACGCCGCCTTCCGGACCGATGAACTGGTCATGGAAGATGAAGCCCGCGAACACCGCACCAAGGGCCAGCACGACCAAGGGCACCAGCATGACCCACGGGCTTTCGTGCGGATGATAGCCGCCGGTGCCCGTGGACAGAGCATGTGCATCCCGTTCATGACCATGCGGATCATGTCCGGCATCTTCCTGCGCGGGCGCATTGTCATGCTCCGATCCATGGCCGTGCGCGTCGTGCAGCGCGTGCTGGATATGCTCCGACGCGGCCCAGCGCGGCTTGCCGAAGAAAGTGAGGAACACCAGACGCCAGCTATAGAAGCTGGTGAGCAGCGCCGCGAACACGCCGACCAGATAAGCGCCCACGCCCGAACCGCCCGAAGCATAGGCCGCTTCGAGGATGCCGTCCTTCGAATAGAAGCCCGCGAAACCGATCCCGGCCAGCGGCAGGCCGACGCCCGTGATGGCGAGCGTTCCCAGCGTCATCGTCCAGAAGGTGACCGGAATCTCCTTCCGCAAAGCGCCATAGTAACGCATGTCCTGCTCATGGTGCATCGCATGGATGACCGAACCCGCGCCCAGGAACAGCAGCGCCTTGAAGAAGGCGTGGGTGAAGAGATGGAACATCGCCGCGCCATAAGCGCCGACGCCCGCCGCGAAGAACATGTAGCCAAGCTGCGAACAGGTCGAATAGGCGATGACGCGCTTGATGTCGTTCTGCACCGTGCCGACCGTCGCCGCAAAGAGACAGGTCGCAGCCCCAATGAAGGTCACGAAGCCCAGCGCCGTGGGCGATGTTTCGAACATCGGCGAGAGGCGGCACACCATGAACACGCCCGCCGTCACCATGGTCGCCGCGTGGATCAGCGCCGACACCGGGGTCGGCCCCTCCATCGCATCCGGCAGCCAGGTGTGCAGGCCAAGCTGCGCCGACTTGCCCATCGCGCCGATGAACAGCAGCAGGCAAAGCACGGTCATGGTGTCGAAACGGTGTCCCAGGAAACCGATGGTCGAACCGGCCATGGACGGCGCGGCTTCCAGGATTTCCGGGATCGAGATGGTGTTGAACACCAGATAGGTGCCGAAAATGCCCATCATGAAACCGAGATCGCCGACGCGGTTGACGACGAACGCCTTGATCGCGGCGGCATTGGCGGAGGGCTTGCGGAACCAGAAGCCGATCAGCAGGTAGGATGCCAGGCCCACGCCTTCCCAGCCGAAGAACATCTGCAACAGATTGTTCGCGGTCACCAGCATCAGCATCGCGAAGGTGAACAGCGACAGATAGGCGAAGAAGCGCGGCTGGTCCGGGTCTTCCTCCATATAGCCCCAGCTATAGAGATGGACGAGGCTCGATACGCTGGTGACGACCACCAGCATCACGGCCGTCATCGTATCGACGCGCAGCGCCCATTGAGCATCGAAGCTGCCCGACTGTATCCAAGTGAAGACCGGCGCGACATAGGGTTCGGCCTGGCCGGTCAGGAAGCTGATAAAGATCGGCCAGCTCAGCGCGCAGCTGATAAACAGCGCGCCGGTGGTGACGATCTTCGCGGGCAGCTTGCCAAGGGCCTTGTTGCCAAGACCAGCGATGGCAGCAGCCAGCAGCGGGAGAAGGACGATAAGCTGGATCATGGGTTCAGGCTCAGCCCTTCATCCGGTTGACATCATCGACGGCGATAGTGCCGCGACCGCGGAAGTAGATGACGAGGATGGCAAGGCCGATGGCCGCCTCACCCGCCGCGACGGTCAGCACGAACATGCTGAACACCTGCCCCACCAGATCGCCGAGGAAGGCGCTGAAGGCCACGAAGTTGATGTTCACGCTGAGCAGGATCAACTCGATCGCCATCAGGATGATGATGACATTCTTGCGGTTGATGAAGATGCCGAGCACGCCCATCACGAACAGGATCGCGCTGACCACCATATAGTGCTGAAGACCGATCACAGCTCCACCCCCTGCCCCACGGGCTGATTGACGTTACGGATCGCCTCTTCCGGACGGCGGCGGTTCTGGCGCGCGATGTTCTGGCCGCGCACGCCGCCGCGGGCGCGATGGGTCAGCACGATGGCGCCGATCATCGCGACCAGCAGGATGATGCCCGCCGCTTCGAACAGGAAGATATAGCGGGTGTAGAGCAGCCCGCCGATCGCCTGGATATTGCTCAGTTCCGGGTTCACCGGCGCGGCGCGCTGGGCCAGTTCGATAGGACCGGCGCTCCAGATGCCGATGCCCAGCACGATCTCGGCCAGCAGCACCAGCGCGATCAGCATGCCGAAGGGCAGATAATCGACGAAACCGGCACGCAATTCCGCGAAATCGATGTCGAGCATCATGACGACGAACAGGAACAGCACGGCGACCGCGCCCACATAGACGATGACGAGCAGCATCGCGATGAACTCGGCGCCCAGCAGGACCATCAGGCCCGCCGCGTTGAAGAACGCCAGGATCAGCCACAGCACCGAATGAACCGGATTGCGCGACAGGATCGTCAGCGCGCCGCTGCACACCACGAGCGCGGCGAACAGGTAAAAGGCGAAGACGTGAATCACAGGACCATTATCCCCTTCGGCGGCTGCGGCTTAACGGTAAGGCGCGTCGGCGGCAAGGTTCGCGGCGATGGCCCGCTCCCACTTGTCCCCGTTCTCAAGGAGCTTGGCCTTGTCATAGATCAGCTCCTCGCGCGTTTCCGTCGCAAATTCAAAGTTCGGACCTTCCACGACCGCGTCCACCGGGCAGGCTTCCTGACAGAAGCCGCAATAGATGCACTTCGTCATGTCGATGTCATAGCGCGTCGTGCGGCGGCTGCCGTCCTCGCGCGGCTGCGCCTCGATGGTGATCGCCTGCGCGGGGCAGATCGCCTCGCACAGCTTGCAGGCGATGCAGCGTTCTTCCCCATTGGGATAGCGGCGCAGAACATGTTCGCCCCGGAACCGCGGCGAAATCGGGTTCTTCTCATAGGGATAGTTGATGGTCGCCTTGGGCTTGAAGAAATATTTCAAGGTCAGCCAATGCGCCTTCACGAACTCCCAGAGAGTGAAGGATTTGATGTAATAGCCGAGGCTCACTTTCTCTGTCCTTCCTCAACGCTCTTTGCATCGGCGAGCTGGCAATTGCCTTTTGCCGTTTCGTCGTAGGCAAACAGGTTATCAGCCTGCGGCGTGACATCGCCTAAGCGTGCAGCATATGGATTCAATGGATCGTCCGATGGGACCGCTCTCAAAACTCTCAAAGCGCCTGTTGCTGCATCCCGAAGACCGAACACCCATTCGTTCTGATTATCTGCTTCCCCAACAAAATAGATCGGCGCCTTTGGCGGCTGCATAGTTTGCAAACTCGCAAGCTGCGCTTCGGACAGAGAAACTTTGGGAACAGCAACCATCCGATCAACCGGGTTGGCTTCGCTGAAGGTTGACAGCGCGCAGCTTAGAACAGCCGCAACAGTAGCAAGTTCGCTCATCCCCCATACCTCGTCAGCATGAGGAAGCCCGACACCAGGAAGACGAACAACAGCGAAGTCGGCAGGAAAATCTTCCAGCCCAGCCGCATCAGTTGGTCATAACGGTAGCGAGGCACCGTCGCCTTCACCCAAGAAAAGACGAAGAAAAAGAACAGGATCTTGGCGAACAGCCAGAGGATGCCAGGCACATAATAAAGCGGCGCCCAGTCGAACGGCGGCAGATAACCGCCCCAGAACAGGATGGCGTTGAGCGCACACATCAACAGCACGTTCGCATATTCGCCCAGCCAGTAGAGCGCAAAGGACATGGACGAATATTCGGTCTGATAGCCCGCGACCAGCTCGGATTCCGCTTCGGTGAGATCGAACGGAGCACGCGCCGTTTCCGCCATGGCAGAGATCAGGAACATGATCGCCATCGGGAACAGCAACGGATTGAAACCATGGCCGTTCAGAAAACCATAATAGCCCTTCTGGCTTTCAACGATGGTCGAGAGGTTGAAGCTGCCGGCCCACAGCACGACGGTGATCAGGATGAAGCCGATCGAAACTTCATAGGAGATCATCTGCGCGCTGGCGCGGATCGCGGAATAAAAGGGATATTTGGAGTTCGACGCCCAGCCCGCGAGCACGATGCCGTAAACGCCAAGGGACGAAACCGCGAGAATGTAAAGCAGGCCGACATTGATGTTCGCCAACACCACGCCCACCTGGAACGGGATCACTGCCCAGGCCATCAAGGCTATTGTGAAGGTGATGATCGGCGCGATGATGAACAGGGTTCTGTTCGCGGCCGATGGAATGATGGTTTCCTGGAGGAACACCTTGGCGCCGTCCGCGAAGGACTGGAGCAAGCCGAAGGGACCGACGACGTTCGGACCACGGCGCAGCGCCATCGCCGCCCAGATCTTGCGGTCGGCGTAGATGATCATCGCCACCGCCAGCATCAGCGGCAGGGCGATCAGCAGGATGCCGATGACCGTGGAAAGCAGCCATGCGCCATCATAAGGCAGGCCGAGATTCTGGAAGAAAGCGGTCATTCCGCGGCCTCCGCGAAGGTCTCACCATGGATCAGCTCGGCCGAGCATTGCTGCATCGTCGGGCTGGCGCGGCAGATGGCGTTGGTCAGATAGAAATCCTTGATCGGCGAACCGAACTCGCCGCTCGCCCCAGTCGGCAGCTTCGGCGCGGCCCAGCCATAATCGGCCAGACCCAACTGACCCAGAGCCGGAACCGCCTTCGCCATCTCCGCCCGCAGCGCGTCGAAGCTGTCGAAGGGCAGCGTCGCCCCCAGCACTTCGGACAGCGCCCGCAGGATCGACCAGTCTTCACGGGCATCGCCCGGCGCGAACACGGCCTTTTCGCCACGCTGCACCCGGCCCTCCAGATTGACATAGGTGCCCGCCTTTTCGGCATAGCTCGCGCCCGGCAGGATCACGTCCGCCGCATGGGCGCCCTTGTCGCCATGATGGCCGACATAGACTTTGAAGCTGTCCTCGAACGCCGCATAATCGACCTCATCCGCGCCCAGCGAGAACAGCAGCTTGGGCTTGGCAGCCGCCACCGCCTTGACGCCGCCATCGACCGCATAACCGAGCATCAGCCCGCCCATGCGCGCCGCCGCGAAGTGCAGGACGTTATATCCGTTCCAGCCCTCTTTCACGAGGCCCAGCGTCTCGACCAGCGCCAGCGTATCGCCATGCGCCCCGTCCTTGGCGAGCACGCCACCACCCACGATCATCGCCGGACGCGCGGCCTTGCCAAACACCTCGATCACCGCTTGCGGCAGCTTTGCCAGCAGCGACGCATCATTGCCCAGCCACTCGACCTTGTAGGTCAGATCGACTTCCGGACCGATGCCGAAAACCTTCGCGCCCTTCTTGATCGCCTTGCGGATGCGCGTGTTCACCAGCGGCGCTTCCCAGCGCAGATTGGTGCCGACCAGCAGGATCACGTCCGCCGTCTCGATCCCCGCCAGCGTCGTATTGAAGTTCACCGCCGAAAGACTCGACACGTCATAGGCAAGGCCCGTCTGACGCCCTTCCAGCATCGTGCCGCCCAGCTTCTCGACCAGCGCCTTGCCCGCGAACATGGTTTCGCAGTCGAGCAGGTCGCCCGCCAGCGCCGCCACGCTGCCGCCATGCTGGACGGCGGCGATCGCCGCGAAAGCCTCGTTCCAGGTCGCCGGGACCAGCTTGCCGTTCTCGCGGACATAGGGCTTGTCCAGCCGCTTGCGGACCAGACCGTCGACATTGTGGCGGGTCTTGTCCGACGCCCACTCCTCGTTCACGTCGTCATTGATGCGCGGCACGGCGCGCAGCACCTGACGGCCCCGGCTGTCGAGGCGGATATTGGTGCCGACCGCGTCCATCACGTCGATGGCATGGGTCTTCTTGAGTTCCCAGGGCCGCGCCTCGAACGCATAGGGCTTCGACGTCAGCGCGCCCACCGGGCACAGGTCGACCACATTGCCCGACAGCTCGCTCTTGGCGGCATGTTCGAGATAGGTGGTGATCTGCATATTCTCGCCGCGATAGATGGCGCCGATTTCCGGCACGCCCGCGACTTCCTCGGCAAAGCGCACGCAGCGGGTGCACTGGATGCAGCGGGTCATGACCGTCTTGACGATCGGACCCATATATTTTTCGGTGACGGCGCGCTTATTCTCATCGAAGCGGCTCTTGCCACGACCATAGGCAATCGACTGATCCTGCAAGTCGCATTCGCCGCCCTGATCGCAGATCGGGCAGTCGAGCGGATGGTTGATGAGCAGGAACTCCATCACCCCCTCGCGCGCCTTCTTGACCATCTCGCTGTCGGTGCGGATCTCCTGACCGTCCGCCGCCGGAAGAGCGCACGACGCCTGCGGCTTGGGCGGTCCGGGCTTCACCTCGACCAGGCACATGCGGCAATTGCCCGCGATGCTGAGGCGCTCATGATAGCAGAAACGCGGGATTTCCTTCCCCGCCAGCTCGCACGCCTGAAGGACCGTCGCGCCCGCCGGGACTTCGAGTTCTACGCCGTCTACTGTGACCTTGGGCATTATTGTGCCTTTTCCGCAGTCTGCTGTGGAGTTGCATTCGCGAGCCGGAAATAATTGATGGCGACCGTTCCGCGCATTGTAACGCGGTTGAAATTCATGGTCCCTTCAGGGAGGCAATGTGCAAATATAGGACGCAGATCGTCAATGCGACTGGTTTCTTCTGGACTATCTGGCGGTGTCAACAACCAGAACCGCGCACGGATGGGATCTTCCCGAACCACGCATTCCCCATAACGCGACACCCATCCGATGGCTGCCGTCTCCTTGTTTTCTTCCAGTATCTCAGCTCGCTTGCGCTTGCTCTTCACTCCGGCAAGCTTCGCGTCCAATTCGGCAGGCGTATCCGAACGGATATGGGCAAGAGGCAGGCGGTTAGAAAAATCGATCTCATGCTTTTTTGAATAATCCGCATTCACAAGGGCATCGGCCAAAGCATAGCGATATAGGTCACCACCGAATGTCATTTGGGTGCCCATGCCCCCGGTTTTGCCAAGGCAAGCACCGTTGATGAGGTCTGGATATTCTTTGAGGATCGTGGAATTGTCAGCATTGGCAATAATGGCCTCCGCAGCGCGATCGTGCCTGATTTTGACGACGCATCGGGCATAATCATACATGATCTTGCGAGCGCGGGCATCCTCCCGCGCTTTATCGGCATACGCAGGCACCGCCATTCCAAGGGTCGCAAGAACCGGGAGGAAAAAGAATTTCACTCCGCCGCCTCCATCACAGGAGCGCCGCGTTCATTGATCCGCCGCTCGATCTCGGGACGGAAATGCCGGATCAGCCCCTGAATCGGCCAGGCCGCCGCGTCGCCGAGCGCGCAGATGGTGTGGCCTTCGACCTGCTTGGTGACTTCGAACAGCATGTCGATTTCACTCTGTTCGGCATCGCCCGTGCGCAGCCGCTCCATCACGCGCCACATCCAGCCGGTGCCCTCGCGGCAGGGCGTGCACTGGCCGCAGCTTTCATGCTTGTAGAAGTAGGACAGGCGCGAAATGGCGCGGACTATGTCGGTCGACTTGTCCATGACGATGACGGCGGCGGTGCCAAGGCCGGAGCCAAGCGCCTTGAGGCCATCGAAATCCATCGGCGCGTCCATGATCTCCTTGGCGGGGACCAGCGGGACCGACGACCCGCCGGGAATCACCGCGAGCAGATTGTCCCAGCCGCCGCGAATGCCGCCGCAATGCCGGTCGATCAGTTCCTTGAAGCTGATGCCCATCGATTCCTCGACGACGCAGGGCCTGTTCACATGGCCGCTGATCTGGAACAGCTTGGTGCCCTTGTTGCCTTCCCGCCCGATACTCGCGAACCATTCGGGCGAACGGCGCAGGATCGTCGGCGCCACGGCAATGCTCTCGACATTGTTCACCGTGGTCGGGCAGCCGTAGAGACCCGCGCCCGCCGGGAAAGGCGGCTTCAGGCGCGGCTGGCCCTTCTTGCCCTCAAGGCTCTCGATCTGCGCGGTTTCCTCGCCGCAGATGTAAGCGCCCGCGCCGCGATGGACGAAGACGTCGAAATCATAGCCCGACCCGCAGGCATTCTTGCCGAGAAAGCCCTTTTCATAGGCTTGCTCGACAGCGGCGAAGAGCACTTTCGCCTCATAGATGAACTCGCCGCGAATGTAGATATAGGCGGCGCGCGCGCGCATCGCGAAACCGGCGACCAGCGCGCCTTCGATCAGCTTGTGCGGATCGTGGCGGATGATCTCACGATCCTTGCAGCTACCCGGCTCGGATTCGTCGGCGTTGATGACCAGGAAGCTGGGACGGCCATCCTTGCTTTCCTTGGGCATGAAGCTCCACTTCATGCCGGTCGGGAAGCCCGCGCCGCCACGGCCGCGCAGGCCCGACGCCTTGACCTTCTCGATGATGCTGTCCTGGCCCAATTCCAAAAGCGCCTTGGTATTGTCCCAGTCGCCGCGCTTCATCGCCGCGTCTATGCCCCAATCCTGGAAGCCATAGACGTTGGTGAAGATGCGATCCTTGTCGCTGAGAGGCGCAATCACATCACTCATGCCCGCGCTCCCTCATTCCATTGGCCGCGATAGTCGTGATTTTCGGCGACCATCTCCTTGAGGCTGGTCGGCCCGCCTTCGGGGCAGCTCGTCTGACGCTCGATCTGCGGTCCGATTTTCGGCTGCTTGCCGGCGGCGAGATCGTCGAGGATCGCGCTCATGCTGTCATAGGTCAGGTCTTCGAAATTATCGTCGTTGATCTGGACCATAGGCGCATTGGCGCAAGCGCCCAGGCACTCGACTTCGGTCAGCGTGAACAGGCCGTCGGGCGTGGTCCCGCCTTTCACCAGCCCCTTGTTCTTGCAGGCGGAGAACACGTCGTCGGAGCCGCGCAACATGCAGGGCGTCGTGCCGCAGACCTGCACATGATAACGGCCCACCGGCGCGAGATTATACATGGTGTAGAAGGTCGCGACTTCATACACGCGCATGTACGGCATATCGAGCTGGTCGGCGATATATTCCATCACCGGCACCGGCAGCCAGCCTTGCGTCTGCGTCTCCGCGCCGACCTGCCGCTGGGCGAGATCGAGCAGCGGCATCACCGCCGACTGCTGACGGCCTGCGGGATAGCGGGCGATGACCTTCTTCGCCTGTTCGGCATTCTCCGCCGTCCACGCAAAAGCGCCCCAGCGCGCGCGGGTCTCGGCTTCGTCGGGGATATGAACTGCGTCAGCCATTACTCGTCGCCACCATTCATATATGCTGCAACTATGTGATTACCCTCGGTCTTAACCGCCAAATCATAGCCTTGGACCGAATTGCAGGACCAATTTGTATGCACCAGATGATCGCTGCCCTGTAAGCCTGACATTCCGGTCATTTTGCAATTTTTCGGACGAAAATCCGAAATTTGCAGCGGCCTTTTGGTCTTGAAATAGTGAACCGTGAGGCTTGCGCCGCCAGCGATTGCTGCAAATGCACTAGCGTCTTCCCGTCCCGCCGCCTTGTATGCAGCCAGAACAACCTTTTGACTGTCGTTCTGGGCAGAAACGGAGTCGCAAGCAGCAAGCGCTGCCATGCTTCCGGTGGCTAGAGCAACCATTGCACCCCTCACCGGTCACACTCCCCGAACACGATGTCCATCGCGCCCAAGACAGCGGTGGTGTCGGCCAGCATGTGGCCCTTCAGCATGAAATCCATCGCTTGCAAATGCGAGAAGGCGGTCGGGCGGATCTTGCAGCGATAGGGTTTGTTGCTGCCGTCCGCGACCAGATAAACGCCGAATTCGCCCTTGGGGCTTTCGGTCGCCACATAGACCTCGCCCGCGGGCACATGGAATCCCTCGGTATAGAGCTTGAAATGGTGGATCAGCGCTTCCATCGACTGCTTCATCTCGCCGCGCTTGGGCGGGGAGACCTTGCGGTCGAAGCTGGCGATCGGACCTTCCGGCATGTCGTTGAGACACTGTTTCATGATCCGTGCGGACTGACGGACTTCCTCGACGCGGACCATGAAGCGGTCGTAGCAGTCGTAATTGGTGCCGACCGGCACGTCGAACTCCATCCGGTCATAGACATCATAGGGCTGCGACTTGCGGATGTCCCATGCAATGCCGCTGCCCCGGATCATCGGCCCGGAGAAACCCCATTTCAGCGCATCTTCCTTGCTGACAACGGCGATGTCGACATTGCGCTGCTTGAAGATGCGGTTGTCCGCCACCAGCGAGATCGCGTCCTCGAACAGGCGCGGCAGGCGCGTGTCGAGCCAGTCGGCGATGTCGGTGAGCAGCTTGAGCGGCACATCCTGATGCACGCCGCCCGGCCGGAAATAAGCCGAATGCATCCGAGCGCCGGACGCCCGCTCGAAGAAGTTGAGGCAGTCCTCGCGGATTTCGAACAGCCACAGGTTCGGCGTCATCGCGCCGACGTCCATGACGTGCGAGCCAAGGTTCAACATGTGGTTGCTGATGCGGGTCAGTTCCGCGAAGAACACGCGCAGATATTGGGCGCGCAGCGGCACTTCGAGGTTCAGCAGCTTCTCGATCGCCAGCACATAGCTATGCTCCATGCCGAGCGGCGAGCAATAGTCCAGCCGGTCGAAATAAGGCAGCGCCTGCAAATAGGTCTTATATTCGATCAGCTTTTCGGTGCCGCGATGGAGCAGGCCGACATGCGGATCGCAGCGTTCCACGATCTCGCCGTCCAGTTCCATGACAAGGCGCAACACGCCGTGCGCCGCGGGATGCTGCGGGCCGAAGTTGATGGTGTAGTTCTGAATCTCCGTATCGCCGAGCGTCGGATCGTCGGCATTGATCTTATGATCCAGTTTTTCGATATAATCGGACATCAGGCCTTGTCCTCGGGCTTGGCAGCGCCTTTGCCTTCATCGGTGTCGGCGGCGGGCTTGGCCGGCGCTTCAGGGGACTTCGCGTTCGCCTTGCTGTCGGTCGGCTCGCCGGCTCCGCTATCGCCGGACTTTTCCGTTACCTTCGGCTTGTCGCCCTTCTCCTCGCCCTTGGGGGCGGCGGGCGGCGGCGGCGGAGCAGGCGCGGGCGACGGCGCGCCGGGCGCCTGCGGCGCCTTCTCATCGCCCGGCAGCACATATTGCGCGCCTTCCCAGGGACTCATGAAATCGAAGCTGCGGAAATCCTGCGCGAGGCGAACAGGCTCATAGACGACGCGCTTGTCCTCTTCGGAATAGCGCAGCTCGACATAGCCGGTCAGCGGAAAGTCCTTGCGCTGCGGATACCCCTTGAACCCATAGTCGGTCAGGATACGGCGCAGGTCGGGATTGCCGGAAAAAATCACCCCATACATGTCGAACACCTCGCGCTCCAGCCAGCCCGCGACGGGCCAGATGTGCGTGACGCTGGGGACGGGCGTATCCTCGTCGGTCGAAACCTTGACGCGGACGCGGTGATTGCGGGTGACGGACAGCAGATGATAGCAGACCTCGAAGCGTTCCGGCCGTTCGGGATAATCGACGCCCGCCACTTCCATGAGCTGCTGATAGTGCGCGCGGCCGCGCAGCACTTCCATCGCGTCGGCCAGCTTTTCGCGAACGACGGTGAAGCTCAGTTCGCCTGCATGATCGACGGTTTCGATCAGCATCGAACCCAGCAGTCCGGCAATCTCTTCCGCAATGCCGGGGATGGCCGCGATCTTTGGAGCGGAATGTCCCATATCAGCGCGAGTCCCTCAACGTTCGAAAGTCCCAATGCGGCGGATCTTCCGCTGTAGCTGCATCACGCCGTAAAGCAGCGCTTCGGCGGTCGGCGGGCAACCGGGGACATAGATGTCCACCGGCACGATCCGGTCGCAGCCGCGCACGACCGAATAGCTATAGTGATAATAGCCGCCGCCATTCGCGCACGACCCCATGGAAATCACATATTTCGGTTCCGACATCTGGTCGTAGACCTTCCGCAACGCCGGAGCCATCTTGTTGCAGAGCGTGCCCGCGACGATCATGACGTCCGACTGGCGCGGAGACGCGCGCGGGGCCGCCCCGAACCGCTCCATGTCATAGCGCGGCATGTTGACGTGGATCATCTCCACCGCGCAGCAGGCAAGGCCGAAGGTCATCCACCACAGCGAGCCGGTGCGCGCCCAGGTGAACAGGTCCTCGGTCGACGTGACAAGGAAGCCCTTGTCGCTGACTTCGGTGTTCAGCGCGTTGAAGAAATCCTGGTCGGGCTGAGTCCCCACCGGCGGCATGGTGCCGGGGGCGGGACCTGTCAGTTCTACTCCCAATCGAGTGCTCCCTTCTTCCACGCATAGACAAGGCCGAGCACCAGTTCGCCTATGAACACCATCATCGTCGCCCATCCGGCCCAGCCGATCTGTTCGAGACTGACCGCCCAGGGAAAGAGAAACGCCGCTTCCAGATCGAAGATGATGAACAGGATCGCGACGAGGTAGAAGCGCACGTCAAACTGGCTGCGCGGCTCTTCGAAAGCGGGAAAGCCGCATTCATATTCCGAGAGCTTTGCCGGATCGGGCTTGTGCGCGCCGGTCAGGCGCCCCACCAGCATCGGCAGAAAGACGAAGGCGCTGGAAAGCAGCAAGGCGATCCCAAGAAAGATCAGGATCGGAAGATATTGGGCGAGATCGACCAACGGAATCCCCTGGGCGAAAATGACTATGGGCGCGCTTTAGGACTGCTGCATATGCGAAGCAAGGGGGCAGGCCCCTGAGAATGAATCGCAAAAAGCGCGGAAGCCCTGTGCTTCGACGCTATCGGCCTTAGCGCAGCGCTCCGGCGACCAGCTTGTGCAGCTTGCTGTGGACGGCATCGTTGCCCGCGATAACCTCACGCCGCTCGATCGGCTGGTCGCCGCCGCGGAAGTCGGTGACGAAGCCGCCCGCTTCGCGCACCATCAATATGCCTGCCGCCACGTCCCACGGCTGGAGTCCGCTTTCCCAGAAACCGTCATACCGGCCGGAGGCGACATGGGCGAGGTCGAGCGAGGCCGCGCCGAAACGACGGATGCCCGCGACCGAAGGCGCGACCGCGCCGAAAATGCGGGTCCATTGGGCGAAATCGCCATGACCCATGAACGGGATGCCGGTCGCGATCAGGCATTCACCCATGTCGCGGCGGGCGGAGACTCGCAGGCGCTGGTCGTGGCGCCAGGCGCCCCGGTTCTTTTCGGCCCAATAGCTTTCGTCGGTGATCGGCTGATAGACCAGGCCGGTGGTGATTTCCTTCCTGCCCCCATAAAGCGGCTCTTCCACTGCGATCGAGATCGCGAAATGCGGAATCCCGTGCAGAAAGTTGGTGGTGCCATCGAGCGGGTCGATGATCCAGCGCGGCTTGTTGGGATCGCCTTCGATCATGCCGCCCTCTTCCAGCAGGAAACCCCAGTCGGGGCGCGCGCGCTGCAATTCCTCGACCAGCGTTTCCTCGCAGCGTTTGTCGGCCAAAGACACGAAGTCCGCCGGCCCCTTGCGGCTGACCTGGAGATGCTCGACCTCGCCAAAGTCGCGGCGCAGCTTGGAGCCTGCCTTGCGGACAGCGCGTTCCATGACGGTGAGAAGGCCGGAGTGCGATACCATGTTCTTTTCTCCTCCCTCCACCAACGGAGGGATATGGGTGCGGGGTTTGGAGACGCCCTGAAAAGGAAAAGGCGGAAGGCTCGCCTGCGCTCGCCACCCACCCCCCTGTCCCTTCCGCAGGCGGAAGGGCGATTATGCAATCAGTCCGCGCGCTTTACATATTCGCGTTCGTAGACGTCGACGATGATCCGCGTGCCCGTGACGATGTGCGGCGGCACCATGACGCGCACGCCGTTGTCGAGGATCGCGGGCTTGTAGCTGGCCGAGGCGGTCTGGCCCTTCACCACGGCGTCGGCTTCCACCACGGTCGCTTCGACCGTTTCGGGAAGCTGCACGGAGATGGGGCGTTCCTCATACATTTCAAGCATGACCATCATGCCGTCCTGAAGGAAGGCGGCCGCGTCGCCGACCAGGTCGAGCGGCAGGTTGATCTGCTCATAGGTTTCGGTATCCATGAAGACGAGCATGTCGCCTTCCGCATAGAGATACTGGAAATCCTTGGTGTCGAGCCGGATGCGCTCGACCGTTTCGGCGGAGCGGAAACGGACGTTGTTCTTGCGCCCGTCGATCAGGTTCTTGAGTTCCACCTGCATATAGGCGCCGCCCTTGCCGGGCTGGGTGTGCTGGATCTTGACGGCGCGCCACAGGCCACCTTCATATTCGATATTGTTGCCGGGACGGATGTCCACGCCGCTGATCTTCATGGGAAGAGCCTGCCTATATGTCTGTGGATGGAAAAGAGCCGGCCTTTGAGAGGCTGGGCGCGCCTCTACATCCAGACGGGCCGCAGGGCAAGGGCCGGAAGCGACTTCCGGCGGTCAGCGCCTGCCCGTGAGCAGCGGATAGGGATTGACGGGCCGCCCGCCATGCCAGGGTTCGCCCGGTTGCGCGACATGCACGGCGAAATGGAGATGCGGGGCGGACGGATCGGCGTTGCCCGTGCTGCCGACGATGGCGATGCGCTGGCCGCGCCGGACCGTCTGCCCTTCGCGCAGGCCCGGCGCATAACCCTCCAGATGCGCGTAATAATAAATGCGCCGGCCGTCGGGCGAGCGTTCATAAATGGTCCGTCCGCCCTCCCCGCTCCAGAACAGCTTTTCGATGCGGCCATCGGCAGCGGCGAGCACCGCCGCGCCCCGCGCCGCCATGATGTCGATGGCATCGTGCGGGCGAGCGCCCTGGGCGCGCGACTGGGTGAAGGTGTCGGTCAGGGCGTCGATGGCCACGCCTTCCACGGGAATCAGCAGGCTCGCATTATCGGAAACGGGGGCGGAAGGTTCCGGTGGAGGGGCCTCAGGCGCGCCGCCGGGCACGATCCGCACGCAAAGCGACAGGAACAGCACGCAGAGCAGGACCGCCAGCGCAATCCCGGTCCAGCCCCTCGCGCCCATCCTCATCCCGCGCTCACGGCTGGAAATGCGCCTTCACGCCGGTCTTGACCATCTGGGCGAGCCGGGCGGCGTCCCAGTTGGTGAGGCGGATGCAGCCATGGCTTTCGGTGCGGCCGATATTCTGCGGCTCCGGCGTGCCGTGAATGCCGTAATGCGGCTTTGACAGGTCGATCCACGCGACGCCGACCGGCCCGTTAGGACCAGGTTTCAGGAGCGCCTTCCCATCCGATTTGTCCGCGTCCCAGAACAGGGCGGGATTATAGTGAAAATCGGGATTGCGGCTGATCCCCTTGATGGTCCAGTCGCCGATGGGCAACGGATCGTGTCCCGACCCCATGGTGGCGGGGAACTGCGCGATCAGCTTGTCCTTTTCATCATAAACCTTGAGCAGTCCTTCGGATTTGTCGACGATGATATGATCGGCCTGCGTCTGGTCGGCGGCCACCGCGAGGCTGGCGAGCGTCTCACCCCAGCCGCGATCGTCGCCTTCGATGCGGGCGACCGGCTGGTTGGCGATGGCGGGCACGCGGATGACCGCGCCGGGACCGATCTTCGTGTTGGGCGGATTGAGCGCGACCAGCGCCTCGGGCCGGGTGTGGAAGCGTTCGGCCAGCTTTTCCAACAGGTTGCGATAACCCAGCGCGGGGAGCTTGGCCTGTTCGTTCAAATCCTTGGGAATGGCGAAGAACGGCCCCTTTGCAAAGCCGTCGGGAATGCGGACGAGCCATGTGGCGGGCTGGGGATTGCCGCCCAGCAGCGCCCTGGCCGTGGCTTCGTCATATTTGCCGGTTTCGGGGAGATCGCGGGACTGCTGGAAACCGCGCACGGCATCGGTGAACGACATGCCTTCCTTCCCGTCGATCACGCCGGGCGAGAATCCCGCCCGGTCGAGCGCGACCTGTGCCTGAAGGACCGACTCGGCGCGCGGAGGCTGCCCCGCCGGTTCCGGCTGGATCGCGAAGGCATAGGGTTCGGCCTGCCGAGCGGCCTGCGGTTGTTGAGGCTGCGGATTTTCGCGGGAAGCGGGTGAGGACGGCTGGCTGTTGCAGGCGGTCGCGCAGAGGGCGATCAGGGCGGACAGGACATAAGGACGCACGGCATTCTCCTGATTGTCCAGAAGAAACGCCGGGGGCCTTGAAAGGATGCGTCAGGCTACGCGCGCCAGCGCCGGAGCGAAGGCGGCGACGCCCGCGCGCGGTCCTTCCGCATGGTTCCAGACCGCGCCGCTGACCGCGAGGAAATCCGCGCCCGCCGCGACCAGCGGGGCCGCGTTGGCCGCCGTAATGCCCCCAATGGCGACGCAGGGCAGTTCAAACAGCGTGACCCACCAGCTCAGGATAGACGGCTCCGCCCGATGACGCGTTTCCTTGGTCGTGGTGGGGTAGAAGGCGCCGAAGGCGACATAATCCGCCCCCGCCTCCCCCGCTTCCATCGCGAGGTGGCGGCTGTCATGGCAGGTGACGCCGATCTGGGCCGAAGGGCCAAGGAGCTGGCGGGCTTCGCGCGGGTCGCCGTCGGACTGCCCCAGATGCACGCCGTCCGCCCCAAGGCGCTTGGCGAGCGCGATGCTGTCATTGACGATGAAGGCGACTTCGCGATCGGCGCAGAGTTTTTGCAGCGGCTCGGCGGCGCGGGCAATGGCATGGTCGTCAATCCCTTTCAGCCGAAGCTGGAAGGCGGCGACGTCCCCTCCGTCCAGCGCGGCGGCGAGGCGGTCGGTGAAGGGCGCGTCGATCAGGGGCGGCGAGATCAGGTAAAGCTGGCAGGGCGGGCGGCGTTTGTCGCGCTCGAAACGGGCCGCGAAACCGGGGTCGAGGGCCAGTTCTTCTTCGGTGAAGTCAGTCATGGCCCTGCCTTTAGCCGCTTTTGCCCATGCTGGGGAAGAGTGGACCCGTTTCCGCTGCCGCCGCGTTCTTGCCGGATGATCCGGATCGGTTGTTCAGGGTGGAATTATCGCGATTGGCGCGGCCGTTTCTACCCGGAGAAACTGGCGGCGAAGCACTGGTTCGCTTTCTATGCCGAACATTTCGATACGGTGGAAATCAACAACAGCTTCTATCGCCTGCCCGGCCCCGAACTGGTGGACCGCTGGCGGGCACAGGCGCCGCCGGGCTTTTGCTACGCAGTGAAGGCGAACCGTTACCTCACGCAGATGAAGAAGCTCAAGGACTGCGAGGAACCGTTGGAAAGGATGATGGCGTCGTTCCGCCATTTCTCCACCACGCTGGGGCCGGTTCTCTACCAGTTGCCGCCGCATTTTCCGCTGGACATCGACAGGCTGGAAAATTTCCTCCGCATCTGTCCCCGCGATCCGGTGCCTGTCTTCGAATTTCGGCATGCAAGCTGGTATGTGGAGGAGGTTTATACGCTGCTGGACCGCCACGGCGCAGCCTTGTGCGTTCACGACATGTCCGGATCGGCAAGCCCGCGCCTGGCCATGGGATCGACCGCCTATGTCCGTTTTCACGGCGCGGATGGCAAATATCATGGCCGCTATGGCGAAAGGAAACTGACCGGCTGGGCCGAATGGATGACCGAGCAGGGCCGAAAGGGCCGCTCCGTCTGGGCCTATTTCAACAATGATTATAATGCGGAGGCCATCAAGGACGCGCGCTTGTTGAAGGATATGCTGGGCCAGAACGCCGGGCGCTGACGGAACCGATCGGCTCCGCGCCCGGCGTTCTGGATGTTCGGATCAGGCCGCGACCGGGGTCTTGGCGGTCGAGGCGTTGTAGATCTCGTCGATCGCCCCGCCCAGCGAGGCGTTGAATTCATCGTCGCTCATCTGGTGGCGCAGGTCTTCCAGCAGCGCGCGACTGAAGCTGGCGATGATGCCCCGGTTTTTGGCGAGTTCGACGCAGGCTTCGGGGCGCTTGAAGCCGCCCGACAGCGCCACGACGCGCAACACGCGGGGATGGTCGACCAGCGGATCGAACAAGCCGGACTTGGCGGGGAGCGAAAGCTTGAGCATCACCTTGTCATCGCCCGGCAGCGCGTCGAGATTCTTGACGATTTCCTCCAGCAATATCTGGTCGGCTTCGGCCCGTTCGGGCGACTTGATGTTCACTTCCGGCTCGATGATCGGCATCAGACCGGCGGCAAGCACCTGTTGGCCGATTTCGAACTGCTGCTTCACGATGGCGGCGATGCCCTCGCGGTTGGCGAGATTGATGACCGAGCGTTCCTTGGTGCCGTAGACGCCCAGCGCCTTGGCACGCTTCAAGAGCGCATCCAGTTCCGGCATCGGCTTCATGAGCTGGACGCCGTTCGCTTCGTCCTCAAGGCCCTTGTCGATCTTGATGAAGGGGACGACGCCGCGCTCGATCAGCGCCTGCGGCACGGGCTTGCCGCCCGCCTGTCCGTCCATGGTCCGCTCGAACAGGATCGCGCCCAGCACCTTGTCGCCGGTGAAGGCGGGCGAGGTGATGATGCGGCTCCGCATGGCGTGGATCAGGCCGAACATCTCCTCTTCGGTCGTCCAGGCGTCTTCCTCGACGCCATAGCCCTTGAGCGCCTTGGGCGTGGAGCCGCCGCTCTGGTCGAGCGCGGCGATAAAACCGTTGCCGTCCGCGATCTTGTTGGTCATTTCCTGATCCAGCATCTGCACATACCTTCTCGATTGGTCGCGCCGCCCCTCCGGCCGCGCGGTGAATATTCAGGCCATCAGCGCCTTGACGCCCGGCAGTTCCTTGCCTTCCATCCATTCGAGGAAGGCGCCGCCCGCCGTGGAGACGAAGGTGAAGTCACCCGCAACGCCCGCATGGTTGAGCGCGGCGACGGTGTCGCCTCCGCCTGCGACGGATATAAGCTGGCCTTCCCGGGTGAGCGCGGCGGCGGTCCTGGCCAGCGCCACGGTCGCCTTGTCGAAAGGCGCGATCTCGAACGCGCCAAGCGGACCGTTCCAGACCAGCGTGCGGCAATTTTTGAGCACATCGCCCAGCGCCTCGACAGCGGCGGGACCGACATCGAGGATCATTTCGTCCGCCGCGACTTCATGGACGTTGCAGATGCGGAGCGAGGGCGGATTGGCCGCGAATTCCTTTGCCACCGCCACGTCATAGGGCAGATGGATGGTGCAGCCGGCACGGTCGGCGGCTTCGAAAATCGCTTCGGCGGTATCCGCCAGATCCTTCTCGCACAGCGACTTGCCGACATCGACGCCGCGCGCATGGAGAAAGGTATTCGCCATGCCGCCGCCGATGATGAGATGATCGACCTTCGCGACGAGGTTGTTGAGCACATCCAGCTTGGTCGAAACCTTCGCCCCGCCGACAACCGCCGCGACCGGTTTCACCGGCTGGCCGAGCGCCGCCTGGAGGGCGTTCAGTTCCTTCTCCATCGAGCGCCCGGCAAAAGCGGGCAGTTTGTGCGCCAGCCCCTCGGTCGAGGCATGGGCGCGGTGCGCGGCGGAGAAGGCGTCGTTCACATACAGGTCGCCGATGGCGGCCATCGCGTCCGCCAGCGCGGGATCGTTCTTTTCCTCGCCGGGGTGGAAGCGGGTGTTTTCCAGGATCGCGATATCGCCGGGGCGCATCACCGCGATGCCGTCGACCGCCGCCTGTCCCGCGCAATCGGGGATGAATTGCACTTCGCGGCCCAGCACCTGCGAAAGCGGGCGCGTGATCTTGCTCAGCGAAAATTCCGGGTTCTTCTGCCCCTTGGGACGGCCGAAATGGGCGAGGATCAGCACCTTCGCGCCCCGGTCGGCCAGTTCGAGAATGGTCGGCATCGCGGCGCGCAGGCGGGTGTCGTCGCTGACCGAACCGTCCTGCATCGGCACGTTCAGATCCTCGCGCACCAGCACGGCCTTGCCGTTGATGTCGCCCATGTCGTCAAGCGTCTTGAAGGGCTTCACGCCGCACTCCCCTGCTGCAAGGAAAGCCGCCGCCGGTCACGGGAACCGGCGGCGGCAAGGATATTAAAGATACTTCGCGACCACGCCGGTCGTGTCGATCATGCGGTTCGAGAAACCCCATTCATTGTCATACCAGCTCAGCACGCGGACCAGCTTGCCGTCGATGACCGCCGTTTCCAGGCTGTCGACGGTGGAGCTGCGCGGATCGCCATTATAGTCGATCGACACCAGCGGTTCGTCCGAATAGCCGAGGATACCCTTGAGCGGGCCGGATTCCGATGCGGCCTTCAGCAGGCCGTTGACTTCCTCGACAGTCGTGTCGCGCCTGGCGATGAACTTGAGGTCAACGACCGAGACGTTCGGGGTCGGCACGCGGACCGAGGAGCCGTCCAGCTTGCCCTTGAGGTCAGGCAGCACTTCACCCACCGCGCGGGCGGCGCCGGTGGTGGTCGGGATTATCGACAAAGCGGCGGCGCGGGCGCGGCGCATGTCCTTGTGAATCTGGTCCAGCGTGTTCTGGTCGTTGGTATAGCTGTGGATCGTCGTCATGAAGCCGCTTTCGATGCCGATGGCGTCGTGCAGCACCTTGGCGAGCGGGGCGAGGCAGTTGGTGGTGCAGCTTGCGTTGGAAATCACCACGTCGTCGGCGCTCAGCGAGTCATGGTTGACGCCGTAAACGACCGTCTTGTCCACGCCCGTCGCGGGGGCGGAGATGACGACGCGCTTCGCGCCTGCGGTCAGGTGGGCGCTTGCCTTCGCCTTGTCGGCGAAGATGCCGGTGCATTCGAGGGCGATGTCCACGCCCTGCGCGGCATGGGGCAGCTTGGCCGGATCGCGTTCGGCGGTGACGGCGATGCGCTTGCCGTTGATGACGAGGGCATCGCCGTCGACGCTCACTTCGCCGGGGAAATTGCCGTGGACACTGTCGCGCTTGAACAGCAGGGCATTGGACTTGGCATCGCCCAGGTCGTTGATGCTGACCAGTTCGAGGTCATGATCGTTACGCTCCAGGATGGCGCGCGCGACAAGGCGGCCGATGCGCCCGAAACCGTTGATTGCTACCTTCGTTGCCACTGCAATTGACTCCCGTTTTGCGTGTTGGCTTGGATATGTTCAGGCGAGCGCGGCCGCGATCTGCGGCGCGATCTTGGCGGCGGTGAGGCCGAAATGGTCGTAGAGCACCTCGGCCGGAGCCGATGCGCCAAAGCTGTCGATACCGAAACGCAGCGAGGCATAGCGTTCCCAGCCGAAGGTCGTGCCCGCCTCAATCGACGCGTGCAAGACGCCCTGCGGCAGAATGTCGTCCTTGTACGACTGCGTCTGCGCCTCGAAATGCGCCCAGCTCGGCATGGAGACGACATCCGCGCCGATGCCCTGCGCTTCGAGCGCATCGGCGGTGGCGGCGGCGATCTCGACTTCCGATCCGGTGGCGATCAGCACCACCTTGCGGTCCGCCTTGGCCGCGCGCAGGCGGTAGGCGCCCTTGGCCGACAGATTTTCGCCCGCCTTTTCGGTGCGGAGCTGCGGCAGGTTCTGGCGGGTGAGCGCCAATACGGAGGGACCAGTCGCATCCTTGAGCGCCAATTCCCAGCATTCCGCCGTCTCGACCACGTCGGCCGGGCGGTAAACGTCGAGATTGGGGATCATCCGGAGCGACATGACATGCTCGATCGGCTGATGCGTCGGGCCGTCTTCGCCAAGGCCGATGGAATCATGCGTCAGAACGTGGATCACTCGCTGCTGCTGAAGCGCGGCCAGGCGGATGCCGCCGCGCATATAATCGGAGAAGACGAGGAATGTGCCGCCATAGGGGATGACGCCACCGTGCAGCGCCATGCCGTTCATCGCGCAGGCCATGCCGAATTCGCGGATGCCGTAATAGATGTAGCGGCCCGCATAATCGTCACGGGTCAGCGGCCCGGTGGACTTGGTCTTGGTGTTGTTGGAGCCGGTGAGGTCGGCCGATCCGCCCACGGTTTCGGGCAGCAGGTCGTTGATCGCGCCCAGTGCCAGTTCGCTGGCCTTGCGGGTCGCCACCTTCTGCGGCGCAGCGATCAGGCTGTCGATATAGGCATCGAGCGAGAAACCGGCGGGCAGTTCCCCCGCCATGCGGCGCTCGAATTCCGCCTTTTGTCCGTTGCTTGCGAGACGGCCTTCCCATTCGGCGCGAACAGGTGCGCCCCTCGCGCCGATCTCGCGCCATCCGGCGGCGACATCTTCGGGGATGACGAACGGTTCGGCTGCCCAGCCGAGAAATTCGCGCGCGGCGGCGACTTCCGCTTCGCCCAGCGCGGAGCCGTGGACGCCGGACGTGCCTGCCTTGTTGGGCGCGCCATAACCGATCTTGGTGGAGCAGGCGATCAACGAGGGACGCGGATCGGCCAGCGCCTCGTCGATGGCGCGGCGCACATCGGCCGTGTCATGGCCGTCGCAGGACACGACATGCCAGCCGGTTGCGGCATAGCGGGCGCGCACGTCTTCGTTGGAGGACAGGTCCACCGCGCCGTCGATGGTGATCTTGTTATCGTCCCACAGCACGATCAGGCGGCCAAGGTTCAGATGCCCCGCCAGACCGATGGCTTCATGGTTGATGCCTTCCATCAGGCAGCCGTCGCCCGCGATCACCCATGTCCGATGGTCGACCAGATCGTCGCCGAACTGGGCATTCAGGTGCCGCTCCGCAATCGCCATACCGACGGCGGTGGCGAGGCCGGAGCCGAGCGGCCCGGTGGTCGCCTCGACCCCCGCCAGCTCGAAATTTTCCGGGTGGCCGGCGCAAGGACTGTTCAACTGGCGGAAATTGCGGATGTCCTCGATGGTCGGGCGCGCATAGCCGGTCAGGTGCAGCAGCGAGTAGATCAGCATCGACCCATGGCCCGCCGACAGCACGAAGCGGTCGCGGTCGGCCCATTTGGGCTGGCCCGGATCGAACTTCAGATAATCGGAAAAGAGAACCGTGGCGACATCGGCCATGCCCATGGGCATACCCGGATGCCCGCTATTGGCAGCCTGAACCGCGTCCATGGAGAGGGCGCGAATGGCATTGGCGAGCGTTTTTTCGGAAACGGTCATCGGGGGCGGGCGTCTTTCCTGTCTGGCGAGATGCCCGCATCATGCAGGCGAGTCGGAATCGGGCTTCCTTTGTCCCGTCAAGCCCCATGCGTCAACCATGGGCGGGATCGCCGCCGCGCCGGACCGTTCAATCACGGCTTTTTCGCGGCGGCAAGTTTCGCTATGCAGGGCCATGGCAAGCGACCGCATGAAGCAGGCGATCGACGCGCTGGAACGCGCAATCGACCGTCTGGAACAGAATATGGACAGGCTGGGGCCGTCCGTTTCCCCTTCCCCCTCTTCCAGCGTCGATGCGGCGGCGGCGCGCGCCGCGCTCAAGTCGCTGGACGCGCTGATCGGCGAACTCAAGGAAGGCGCGCATGGCTGAAACCACGCTCACTATCGCCGGGCGGCAATATGACCTGCGCTGCCGCGACGGCGAGGAAACGCATCTGGCGCATCTCGCCGGCCTGATCGAGCGCAAGGCGCGGATGGCGCAGCAATCGACTCCGGGACTGACGGAGGTGCGGACATTGCTGTTCGCGGCGCTGTTCCTGGCCGACGAACTCAACGACATGAAGCGCGAAGTCGCCGGGCGGCAGGAAGCCTTGCCGCTGGGCGGCGAAGACGATCCGGCGGTGCTGGCGATAGAAGCTCTGACGGCCCGGCTGGAAAAGCTGAGCGATGGACTTGCCGCCCCGGCCGCGGACGCCTAAATAGGAGGTGACGGGTACTGCCTGGTACGAGCTTTAGCGAACATCCCTGAGGCGATAATCACATCCACGGGGGCTGTCCCTGGGCGGGCCCTGGCCCGATCTACATGGTCCCCACCTGACGTTGAGGCGTCAGAGGATTTTCCAGCAAACGGCCGAGGCGGTCCCGTCACCCCTTTTCCCTTCCCTTCGCCGCCGCCCTGACGCAAAGGGCCAGCATATGAGCGACGAGCATAGCGACACGCCCGGCAAACCCACATTGCGCGCCCTTGCGCGGCAGCGGCGGCGCGCCTTTGTGGCGGGACTGGACCCGCTGGCGCACCGGCTGGCGTTCAAGGCGCTGCCCTCTCCGCTGGCGAAGCGGCTGGAGGATGCGCGGACGGTAGCGCTCTATATCGGGATCGAGGATGAAGCGCCCGCGCAACGGCTGGCCGCAAAGCTGATCGACATGGGAAAGGTCGTGCTCCTGCCGCGCGTGATCGACCGGATCGGGAGCATGGAGTTCCTGTCCTGGCATCCGCATGCGCAGTTGCTGCCCGGTCCCTTCGGCACCAGCCATCCCGAACCGGGCGACGGGCCGATGGCGCCCGACGCCATCATCGCGCCGCTGCTGGGATTCGACCGGGCGATGAACCGGCTGGGTCAAGGGGGCGGCTATTACGACCGGGCCTTTGCGCGCCACCCGGACGCTCTGCGCATAGGGCTGGCATGGTCAGCGCAGGAGCAGGAGGCGATCCCCGCCGATCCGTGGGATCTGCCGCTGCACATGGTCCTGACCGAAGTGGAACTGATCGAGGGGAATGAGCCGTGAAGCAATATGAACCGAGCTGGCGCAAGCCCGCGGGTATGTTCATCATCCTGGCGCTCATCCTGCTCTGGGCTGTGCTGGTGGGCAGCCTTTCCGGCCTGATCGGGCGACTGCCGATGATCGCGCAGGTGCCGGTCTATGTCTTCCTTGGCCTTATCTGGATATGGGTCCTGCCCTTGAAGCGCCTGCTGGCCTGGATGGAGACGGGCCGCTGGCGGCGCGGATAAACCGTGACAGCCCTTCCTTTTCGGTATATCTCCCAAACCGTTAAGGGGTCGTAACGGATAGCCGCATTAGACGGACCGCCATCGCCCGGCCGCAGGGGGAGGCGAAGGCATGGCCATCGACCCATCATGGCGATCCGCAAGCGCCCACGACGGCGCCCCTCTCCCGCGCGCTCTTTCCCCCAGCTTCACGGGCGGAGCCACCCCGCCACGACACCCGACATGATGGTGGCGCAGCGCAACAGGAGGACAAGATGGTGCCAATGAGCAAGAGATTGTTTGCGGAAACCTTCGGTACATTCTGGCTTGTTTTCGGCGGATGCGGCAGCGCCGTGCTGGCGGCGGCCTTTCCCGATGTGGGCATCGGTCTGCTGGGCGTCAGCCTGGCTTTCGGCCTGACATTGCTGACCATGGCCTATTCCATCGGCCACATATCGGGATGCCACCTCAATCCCGCCGTGACCATCGGCCTGTGGGCGGGCGGGCGCTTTCCCACGCGGGACATCGCGCCCTATATCGTCGCGCAGCTGGTGGGGGGCGTGATCGCCGCCGCGCTGCTGCTCTATATCGCGAGCGGGGAGCCGGACTTCGTGCTGATGGGCAATGGCCTGGCCGTGAACGGCTATGGCGCCAATTCGCCCGGCGGCTATATGCTGTCGTCGGCCTTCGCCATCGAAATCGTGCTGACTTTCGGCTTCCTGAGCGTGATCCTGGGGTCCACCGACAACCGCGCGCCCGCCGGTTTCGCGCCGATCGCCATCGGGCTCGCACTGACGCTGATCCACCTCATCAGCATTCCGGTCACCAACACGTCGGTCAATCCCGCGCGCAGCACGGGTCCGGCATTGCTGGTCGGAGGGATAGCCCTGCAACAGCTCTGGCTGTTCTGGGTCGCGCCGATTGCCGGCGCGGTGATCGCCGGCGGCGTCTATCGCTGGCTCGCGGCGGAGGACAAAGCGCCGGTGGTGGGCGATAATCTGTAAAGGAAGGGCACGGGGCCGATGCTTCGGCGTCGGCCCTGATCGCGGGTCCATGAAGCGGGAAAATCCGGGCCATCCTTCGTGAAAGATGGCGCGAGTGACGGGGCTCGAACCCGCGACCTCCGGCGTGACAGGCCGGCGCTCTAACCAACTGAGCTACACCCGCGTTTGGTGTGGGCGGGCATCTATGCGGGCGCGCTTCGCCTGTCAACCGTCCGCAACAGGAGTTTCTTCTTTCTCTCCATTTTCTTTGCGCGGAGAGACGACCAACGTGCCGCGCTCGAACAGGAAACCGGCAATATCCGGGGTTCCGGCGGCCGAAACGACGGTCTGGATGATGATGAGCAGCGGCACGCCCAACAACGCGCCGGGCGTTCCCCACACCCATCCCCAAAAGGCCAGCGACACCAGAATCAGCAGCGGATTCATCGTCAGCCGCCGCCCCAGAATCATCGGCGTCACGATATTGGCCTCGACCAGATGAAAGCCGACCTGCAAGGCGGAGGGCAGCAACGCCCACCATGGATCGTCGAACACCATCAATCCGCCCAACGCCAGCAGCACCGCCGCCAGCATCGGCCCGAAATAGGGGATGAAGTTGAGCAGCGCGACGATGCCGCCCCACATCAGCGGCGAAGGCATTCCCACCAGCCACAGGGACAGCGCGACCGCCGCGCCCAGGCACAGGTTCACGGTCGCGATGGTCAGCACATAGGCGGACGTCGCGTCCACGACATTCTGGATGACGCGCGCCACGGCCATGGCTCCGTCGAAGCTGTCCCGACTGTTGATCGTGCGCCGCCGCAGCTTCGTCCAGCCCGCGAGGAAGAAATAGATGATGAGCAGGCCGAACACCATCTGGATGATCGCGGACGGCGCCGACGTCGCCGCGAATTGCAGCAGCGAGCGGGGGGCATCGACCGCGGCGGTCTGGGCCGCCGCCACGGGGCCGCTCGCCAGCATCTGAACGGTTTCGTCGACGAAGCGCTGCAACTGGGAATAATAATCGATCAGCGGCGCGAGGTTGGACTGAATCCGGGGCAATCGCTGCGGCAATATGCTGAACCAGTCCGTCGCGGGAACGATAATCAGCACCAGCGCGGTGTTGGCCACCAGCAGGAAAGCGATAACGGCGATCAGCGCGGCCAGCGCCGGAGGAACGCGCCGCCGCTCCATCCACTCCAGAAAGGGCACCAGCGCGATGGCGACGACCAGCGCGGCGGTCAGCGGCAGGAAGAATTCCGCGCCCGCGCTGAGCGCGAAAGGCAAGGCCAGCAGCAACCCCAGCCCCGTGCAGAGCGCGATGGACGCCAGCAGCCGGTCGCGCCGCCTGATGACCTCCTGCTCGTCCGTCGGTATCATCGCCAATCCGTCCTTGCCCAGCTTCGGAGAAATGCTGTGCGCCCGTAGAAAGGAGGCGTCAATTTCGATTTGGGCCGCAGGACGGCGGCGGGAAGGAAAACGCCGCCTTAACCGAATATTCGCTTCTGCGCGGCACATTCCGGCCCGAAGAGGAAGGAACGGGGCTACACATGACGATCGCACGCTGGCTTTGCGCGCTGGCGACCCTGACGGCGCCGTCGGTTGCAATCGCGCAACAGGCCATGCGGCTCGACACCCGGATGTTCGTGGAGCGGGTCACGACCGATATCAACGGACGCGAGCGCCGCGTTCTTTCCAACGCCGACCGCATAGCGCCGGGCGATCAGCTTGTGTTCGTGGTCCATTGGCGCAATGAAGGAAGCAACCCGGCAAAAGGTTTCGCGATCACCAAAGCGGTGCCGCGCGGCGCACGGGTCGACGCCAGCGACCCCGGGATGGACGTGTCGGTCGATGGCGGCGCGCATTGGGGACGGCTGGACCAGTTCTGGCTGCCGACGCCTTTGGGCGGCGTGCGCCGCGCCGGACCGGAAGATGTGACGCATGTGCGCTGGACGCTGCCCCGTAGCGCCCTGCCCGGCGAAAGCGGCCGGCTGAGCTACCGCGCCGTCGCGCGATAGCCCTTCCCTTTACCCTCAGTCCACGAACAGCAGCGCGGGCGTTTCCAGACGCTTCTTGAGCGCCTGGACGAAGCTCGCCGCGTCCCACCCGTCGACGACGCGGTGGTCGCAGCTTACCGACATGTTCATGAGCTTGGCCGCCACGACCTCCCTGCCCCGGAAGACGGGCCGCTCGATCACGCGGTTGGGACCGATGATCGCGACTTCGGGCCGGTTGATGACCGGCGTGGTGGCGATGCCGCCCAGCGTGCCCAGCGATGTGATGGTGAGCGTCGAGCCGGACAGCTCCTCCGATTTCGCCTTGCCGGTGCGCGCGGCTTCGGCGAGGCGACGGATTTCCGAAGCGAGTTGCCAGATATTGCGGTCCTGCGCGTCGCGGATGACGGGGACCATCAGGCCCGCATCGGTCTGCGTCGCCATGCCCAGATGCACCGCGCCATAGCGAGTCACCACGCCCGCCTCGTCGTCATAGCGGGCGTTCAGCATCGGAAATTCCGGCAGCGTGCGGCAGATGCCCGCGATCAGCAGCGGCAATAGGGTGAGCTTGGGGCGGTCGCCCCGGCTTGCGTTCAACTGCTCGCGCAGGGCCTCCAGTTCGGTGACGTCGATTTCCTCGACATAGGTGAAATGCGGGATGTGGCGCTTCGACGCGGCCATGTTTTCCGCGATGCGGCGGCGCATCCCGATGACCTTGACCGCCTCGTCCGGGCGCTTCGCCGGGCGGCCCGCCGGATGATAGCCTTGCCCCGCCCCGTAAAGCAGATAGGCGTCCAGATCGGCATGACGGATGCGATCGCCGCCATGCTTCACCTGCGCGAGGTCGATGCCCAGCTCCCTGGCGCGCGCGCGGACGGCGGGGGATGCGGGGATGGGTGCGGCATGTGCGGGAATCTCCTGCCGCGTTCCGGTGTCCAAGCTCCGTTCTTCCGCTTTCGGGACAGGCGGAGCAACCGGCTCGGGGCGAACGGGGGGTTCTGCCTCGATCATCGCCTCACCGGGCGTTTCCGCAGCGATGGTTTCTTCCGAGGGCGGCGGCGCTTCGGCGGCGGGGACGACTTCGCCCTCTCCTTCCGTCTCGATCTCCACCAGAACGGAGCCAATGGCGACCTGATCGCCCGGCTCTCCCGCAAGGCGCACAACCGTTCCCGCGACGGGGCTTTCCATTTCCACGGTCGCCTTGTCGGTCATCATGTCGGCGATGGGCTGGTCTTCCTCCACCCGGTCGCCGACCTTGACGTGCCAGCCGACGATCTCCGCCTCGGAAATGCCTTCGCCGATGTCCGGCAGCTTGAATGTGAATAGCGCCATTACACAACTCCGTTCGTGTCGAGCGAAGTCGAGACACGAGGCAAGGTGAACACGCTTCCATTTCTCGACTTCGCTCGAAACCAACGGAAGGGGTTGGACATGATCAGTCCTTCATGATCTTGGCGATGGCCTCGCGGATCCGCACCGGGCCGGGGAAATAGGCCCATTCCAGGCTGTGCGGATAGGGCGTGTCAAAGCCGGTGACGCGCTCGATCGGCGCTTCGAGATGGTAGAAGCAGCGTTCCTGCACCAGCGCCGAAAGCTCGGCGCCGAAGCCGCTGGTCCGCGTCGCTTCATGGACGATCAGGCAGCGGCCGGTCTTCTTCACCGACGCCTCTACGGCGTCGATATCAAGGGGAACGAGCGTGCGGAGGTCGACGATCTCCGCATCCAGCCCCATGGCCGCGACGATGTTCTCGACCACATGAACCATCGTGCCATAGCAGAGGATGGTCAGCGCCTCCCCGGCCCGCACCGTCCGCGCCTGCCCCAGCGGCACGCGGTAATAACCGGTCGGCACCTGCGCTTGCGGGTGGCCGGCCCAGCTTTTCGCCGGCGTGTCGTAATGCCCGTCGAACGGGCCGTTATAGATGCGCTTCGGCTCGAAGAAGATCGTCGGATCATTATCCTCGATGGCCGCGATCAGCAGCCCTTTGGCGTCATAGGGCGTCGCGGGAATCACCGTCTTGACGCCGGAAACATGTGTGAAGATGCCTTCGGGCGACTGGCTGTGCGTCTGGCCGCCGAAGATGCCGCCGCCAAAGGGCGAACGCACCGTCATCGGCGCGATGAACTCTCCCGCCGAACGATAGCGCAGGCGCGCGGCTTCGGAGACGAGCTGGTCCAGCGCGGGATAGATATAGTCGGCGAACTGGATTTCCGGCACCGGGCGCAGGCCATAGGCGCCCATGCCCACCGCCACGCCGATGATGCCGCATTCGGTGATCGGCGTGTCGAACACGCGGTTCTTGCCATATTTCTGCTGAAGACCCGCCGTGGCGCGGAAGACGCCGCCGAAATAGCCGACATCCTCGCCCATCACGACCACTTGCGCGTCGCGCTCCATCATCACGTCCAGCGCGCTGTTGATCGCCTGGATCATGTTCATCTGCTGCGCGTCGGCGCGCGCCTTCTGCGTCATGCCCTCGCTCACAGTCCCGCCGCCTTCCATTCGTCGAGCATCTGCTGCTGCTGTTCCTTCAGGTGCCAGGGCATCTCCTCGAACACGTCCTCGAACAGGGACTCCATCGGATGATGGAGGCCATGGCCCAATATCCCGTTCTTCTCCGCCTCCCGCGCGGCGTCGCGGACCATTTCGGCAAGCTCCTTGTCCATCGCGGCATGGCGCTCCTCGTCCCAGATGCCCAGGCGGATGCAATGCTGTTTCAACCGCGCGATCGGATCGCCCAGCGGCCAGAGGCTGCTTTCCTCCGCCGAGCGATAGGCGCTGGGATCGTCGGAGGTGCTGTGCCCTTCCACGCGATAGGTGAAATGCTCGATCAGCGTCGGCCCGGCATTGGATCGCGCCCGGTCGGCGGCCCAGCGGGTCGCGGCATAGACCGCCAGCACGTCATTGCCGTCGACGCGCAGGCCCGCAATGCCATAGCCCACGGCCCGCGCCGCGAAGGTCGTTGCCTCTGCTCCCGCAAAACCTGAAAAGCTGCTGATAGCCCACTGGTTATTCACGATATTCATGATAACCGGCGCGCGATAGACGCTGGCGAAGGTGCAGGCGGAATGGAAGTCGCCTTCCGCCGTGGAGCCTTCGCCGCACCAGGTCGCGGCGATGCGCGTGTCGCCCTTGGCCGCGCTCGCCATCGCCCAGCCCACCGCCTGCGGATATTGCGTGGTGAGGTTGCCGGAGATCGAGAAGAACCCGGCCTCCCGCGCCGAATACATGATGGGAAGCTGGCGCCCTTTCAGCCGGTCGCCGGTATTGGAATAAATCTGGTTCATCATGTCGATGATGGGCCAGTCGCGCGCGATCAATATGCCCTGCTGGCGATAGCTGGGGAAACACATGTCGTCGCGCGCAAGCGCCAGCGCCGCGCCGACGGACACCGCCTCCTCGCCGGTCGATTTCATGTAGAAGCTGGTCTTGCCCTGCCGCTGGGCGCGGAACATGCGCGCGTCGAAGGCGCGGGTCAGCGCCATATAGCGCAGCATCCGCAAAAGCGTTTCGGGCGGCAGGTTGGGATTCCACTGGCCGACCGCCGCCCCATCCTCATCCAGCACGCGAATCAGGCCATAGGCGAGGTCGCGGATCTGGGCGGGCTGGACCGCCTCGTCCGGGCGCGGCGTGGCGTCCGCCGCGGGGATATCGAAATGGGAGAAATCGACGCTGTCGCCTGGCCGGAATTTCGGCTCGGGCACATGCAGCTCAAGGGTCGGCAGGTTGCGCCCCGCCATGCCTTCGCCCGCGCCAGATCCTGTCCGGTCGCTCATCCCGCCTCCTCTTGCACGTTGCAATAAAATTACTTACGGTAATTATTATATTTCAACGCCGCACAAGGCAAGGGTGGCTTACCCGATAAAGTCGATCCTCGCCCCCCTCACACCGCCACCGGCGCGGCGATGTGCGATTGCGGCGCGTAATCCAGCACTTCGAAGTCTTCTATCCTGTAGTCGAAAATGCTCGAAGGCCGTCGATTGATCCGCAGCTTCGGCGCGCCCGACGGGATACGGCTCAACTGCTCCTCCACCAGTCCGGCGTGGTTGAGGTAGAGGTGCACGTCCCCGCCCTGCCAGACCACCTCGCCCGGCTCCAGATCGCATTGCTGGGCCAGCATCCGGGTCATCATCGACAGGCCGAAGATATTGAAGGCAAAACCCAGGCCCAGATCGCAACTGCGCTGGAACAGCAGGCCGTTGAGGCGGCCGTCCGCCACCTGGAACTGGTAGGTCATGTGGCAGGGCGGCAGCGCCATGCGCGGCAGTTCCGCGACATTCCAGCCGGTGAAGAGCAGGCGGCGCGAGCCAGGCGTCCGGCGAATCGCGTCGACCAGTTCGGCGATCTGGTTGCGCCCCTTCTCCGCGCGGCGATAGAGGCCGTCCCCGGCCGGCTCGTAAAGCGGCCAGTTCACCCATTGCGCGCCATAGACGGGACCGAGATCGCCCCAGCGCGCGGCGAAATCGGCGTCCTCGACGATTCGCTGTTCGAAGGTGTCGCGGTCGATCACCTCGCCGCTGGCCTTGCGATAGGCGTCAAGCGGCCAGTCGGTCCAGATATGCACGCCTTGCCGCACCAGTTCGCGGATATTGGTGTCCCCCGTCAGGAACCAGAGCATCTCCCGCGCGGCGACCTTCCAATAGACCCGCTTGGTGGTGAGCAAGGGCACATGATCCCCCGCCAGCGAAAAGCGCATCATCGCGCCCAATATGGATCGCGTACCGACGCCCGTGCGGTCGATCCGTTCGTCCCCCTGCGTCCAGATCCGGCGCATCAAATCCAGATATTGCCGCTCATAATGCGGAGCGGGCGAGGTGGCATGATCGATCAACGCAGCGGCCTTCCTGACGGATCGGTGAATCTCATAATCCGCCTCTAACCCAGCGGACCGCATCCGCCAATCGAATCGCACCCATGAAGGAAAATGCGCCGAAATGGCGATAGTTGGCGAGCGGAGCGGACAAGATTGCCATGGCTCCCGCCCGGCCGCTCGCGGCACTGTGCAGGCATGGAGGATATCGAAATCGAAATCGTGATTCTGGACGAACATTGGCGTTCGCTGCACCGCCTGCGACCGGCGGAGGACTGGCGCGCCACCGTCCGGCAGCTGCTGCAATTCAAGAGCCGCTGGCTGGCGCTCCATCAGCGGCGCAGGAAGGACAGGATGGCCACCCCCCGCCCGTCCGACATCGCATTGACGCGCTCGCTCTACCGCCATCTCCGCCCGCTCGACATCATATTGGCGGATCATGTGATCGACGCGCGGAACGACCGCTTCTCCTTTCGGGCGGCGGGGTTGTTGTAGCCGGCAAAAAAAGCGTACCCAGCCGCTTGCCAGCCCGAAAAGCCGCCTCTATAGGCTGCGGCCTGCCCAGCGGGTTCGCACAGCGATCCCGCCGACGGTCGGGGAGTAGCTCAGCCTGGTAGAGCACTGTCTTCGGGAGGCAGGGGCCGGAGGTTCGAATCCTCTCTCCCCGACCAATTATTCACTTTTCGAACTTTAGCTGTTTCAATCTTGTTGAAGCGAGTTGGAACCAGCCAGCAACGGTACACCACGCTAATCCGTGATTTCTGAATGGCTATGCTGACGGGCTCCTCGTGTTCGGTGCAAGTGAAGTTGCAGTTGGACCGCGATTTCTGAATGGCTATGCTCATCCAAAATATCACAAAGCTTCAATTCGAGTTGCAGTTGGACCGCGATTTCTGAATGGCTATGCT